>NZ_JBWCDU010000002.1:0-1942895 GCF_056280385.1 Neorhizobium sp. USDA 3394 | reverse complement strand
CCAGCGGTTTGCGCGCAATGTCTGCGAAGCCTCCTCCATCGAGGGGCTCACCCCTTCGACGACGCCGATCAGCACCAGGAAGGAAATCGGCGTGAAGGAAAGGACCTGGGCGATCCAGATGCCGGTGAGGCCATAGAGCCAACGGCTGGGCTCTATGCCGAAGACCGACGAAAGGCCCTGGGTGACGACGCCGGCTCGGCCGAACAGGAGCGTCAGCGCAAGGCCGATGACAAAGGGCGGTGTGATGATCGGCAGCACGGTCAGCAGCCGCAGGCCCTTCTTGAAGGGAAAATGCGTGCGCGTTGCGACCAGCGCGAAGGCGAGACCCAGGAGCGTTGAGCCCGCAGCCGTCATGATCGCCAGGAAAAGCGTGCGCCAGGCGATCCCGCAGCGTGTGCCGCCGACAAGACAATCGAGGCTCCAGATCGAGGAGTCGGCGATGTTGCGGCTGAAACCATCGAAATTCACCGAGCCGTCGAAATCCTGGAAGGCGCCGATGAACATGCTGCCGATCGGATAAAAGACGAAGACCGTGACGAGGAAGATCAGCACGGAGATGGTGGAGACGACAAACGCGTCGCCGCGCATCACACCCCTTTCGGCAAGGCCGAAGGAAAATAAGAGGACGAAGACCACGGACATCAGGACGGCGCCGGCCCCCATCGACGACTGGCCGCCGGCGAGCTCACCAAAGAGCGTCTGGGTGATCGTCCAGCTCCAGCCGGTATTGCCGATGGCAAGCCCCTGGAGCGCGAGAAAGACGACGCCCAAGCCGCCCGCCCAGGCGAGAAGCGCGCCGCGCCGCATGGGATCTGCCACGAACCGCGCCGCGGCTGCGCCCAGAAGTGCCAGCAAGGCGGCGAGTAACCAGAAGCGGCCGTGCATGAAGATCTGCAGCATCCCGGGAGCGGCCGAGACCGCCCCCGGGAAGTCCCCCAGCCAGGAGAATGATAGAAAACCCTTCTCGATCCGGTACCACGGCAAAACGACCATGGCCGCGGCGCCGAAGGCAAGGACAAGGTCCAGTCTGCGATTGCGATTGTCCATGGCCGGCCGCGACCTCATCGAGAGCATGGAAAGTCAGGTCGCGCTACAGGCCAAGCCGCAGCGCGACGATGGCGATCGGGATCAGTTGGCGCTCGCGCCGATCTCCTTGTCCCAGCGCTCAAGCAGCTTTTTGCGGGTGTTCGGGTCGCCGTATTTGGTGAAGTCGTAATCGATCAGCTTGATGTCGGCGAACTTCGGCGCTTCCTTCGGCACTTCCGCCTTGGCGTTTGACGGAAGCTGGAAGGACTTCGCCTCCTTCATGTGCGACTGCACGTCGGCCTTCAGCGCCCAGTCATACCATTTCTTGGCGTTTTCCAGGTTGCGGGCGCCCTTGACGATCGACATCGAGCCGATCTCGTAGCCGGTGCCCTCGCAGGGCGCGATCGACTTGACCGGGAAACCTTCGACCGTCTGAGCCACCGCATCATGCATGAACACGATGCCGATCGCCGTCTCGCCGCGGGCGGCGGCCTTGACCGGTGCCGAGCCGGACTTGGTATATTGCGAAATGTTGGCGTTGAGTTTTTTCAGATAGTCATAGGCCTTGTCCTCGCCCATGATCTGCACGAGCGTCGCCAGCGCCGTGTAGGCAGTACCGGAGGAATTCGGGTTGGCCATCTGGATCTCGCCCTTGAACGAGGCGTCGAGAAGGTCGGCCCAGCACTTGGGCTCCTTGTAGTTCTTCTGCTTGAAGAGTTCGGTATTGTAGCCCCAGCCGAGCGCGCCGGCATAGACGCCGACCGTTCGGAAACCGGAGCTTTCCGCCTGCTTCTTGGCCCAGTCGTTAAGCTCCCCGAGAAGCGGCGACTTGTATTCCTGGGTCAGTCCTTCGGTCGCCGCCTGTAGGTGCGGGTCGCCGGTCCCGGCCCACCAGATGTCCGTCTTCGGATTGCGCGCTTCGGCGCGGATCTTGGCATAGGTTTCGCCGGACGACAGGCGAACCATGTTCACCTGAATGCCGGTATCCTTCTGGAACATCTGCTGCATCATCTCGCAGATGACCACGTCTGCGGAGCAGATCAGGTTGAGTTCTTCAGCGGCACGAGATGCCGATACGTTCATCGTCAGGCCGGCCGCGAGTGCGGCAGCGACCGTGAGAGTCAGGCGCATGATTATCCTCCCAGATTATGGTGACGCCTCCACATCACCCGCCTTTGCAAGCGTGTGCAATGGTTTCACGTAGCTGTGGATCTTGTCAATAACAAATCGCTAAAGAATTCGATGCTGCGCCACACTTCTTGTCATCCACCTGTTGCACTCGCTTGCAAAAATAGGCATTGATTGAGGCAAGGGAGGGGGCGATGAGCCGCAAGATTTTCGTCAGCGCCAAGGAAGTCGCTGACCGGGCGGGCGTGTCCCGGTCGGCCGTCTCGCGTACGTTCACGCCGGGTGCGAGCGTTTCGGAAGAAACGAGGCGGCGGGTGACCGAAGCGGCCGACGCCCTGGGCTATCACGTCAACCATCTCGCCCGCGGGCTGATGCGCAACGAAAGCGGCATTGTCTGCCTGATCGTTTCCGAGCTCGATACGCCCTATCGCGCCAGCCTCATCCGCGCGCTCACCGGCCAGCTCCAGAGCGCCTCGAAGGTCGCCATGCTGATCAATACCGACCGCTCCGACGACAGCGTCGACCAGGCGCTCCGCCAGGCGATCAGCTACCGCGCCGATGCCTCGATCATCCTGTCGGGCATGCCGGACAGGTCGATCACTGATCTCTGCCTGAAGAGCGGACAAAGGCTTGTTCTGATCAACCGCGACGAGGATCGGGAGGGCGCCCTGATGATCAACCTCAATGATCGTGAAGCCGCCCGGCGCAGCTTTTTCGCCCTGTTGCGTGCCGGCTGTCGCAACTTCGCGTTTGCCAATTCTGAAGCGATGACGCCGAGCCTGATGGCCCGCGAGGAGGGTTTTTGCGCGGCCGGTCGCGAACATGGCCTGGAGGTGTCCGTCGAACGTTTCGGCCCGACCACTTATCAGAGCGGCGTGGTGCTGGCGCAACGGCTGCTCACCCGCGAAAAGCGGCCCGACGCGATCTTCTGTGTCAACGATCTGCTTGCCTGCGGCTTGATGGATGCCGCCCGGCATCAGTTCAACCTTGCCGTTCCGTCCGAACTCTGCGTCGTCGGCTTCGACGACATCGAGCAGGCATCCTGGTCCTCCTACAATCTCACGACCTTCGCCCAGCCCGTCGAGCAGATTGCGGCCGAAGCCGTGACCTGGCTCGATCAGGTCACGTCGGCTGGGTCGAATTCCCGAAGACTTGATGCGGAACTCGTCTGGCGCGGATCGGTGAGAGGCGGATGAAGCGGCAGGGAAGCATAGGGTAGGCCGCTGTGGCCTGCCTCACTTGCCGCCGGCGAGGTTGAAGGCTGGGATCACCTGTCCTTCCGTGCGGAACAGCCGTTCCAGTTCCGCCACATCCGGGCAGACCGGGACGGACTGCAGAAAGGCCGGATCCATCTCGGTTTTGGGGAGTGCGATGACCGCTGCCGCGAGCAGCGTCGTCCCGGCCTCGATCTGTCCACGGAGCTGGGGAAGAAGCGTCCTTGCGTGAATGAGATTGGTATTGGCGATCGGGCTCATGGCATGGCCCTCCCGCTTCAAGGCAGGCGAGAGGTCGATGATCGCGCTGGTGTCTGTCCGGCCGTGCCAAACAGCGAAACCTTCGCCTCGGCTGGCGATGTCGGCCTGGAAATCCGCCTGTTCAATGGCAAAGCCGCCCTCCGTCGTTTGCAGAGTGCGAGGGGTGGCAATGCGGTGGATGCGGATATGCCACGGGTTGGCCGGCACCAGCCATGTCTCCACCGTGACGTCGCTCCAGGGCTTCCAGCGGGAATAGAGCCTGTCACCGGCGATCAGCGCCTGCTCGAGGGTCTCGCGCATGCGGAAATGCACGCCGTCGTCGGACAGGCCCAGCATGCCGTCAAAACTTGCTGCCGCGAAATGCCGGTCGTTGGCCTCGATGTTGAAGGCGTAGCGGGTGGAATAGACGAATTTCGAGTATTTCTCATGGGCGCCGCGCATCTTGTCGTGCTGCTGACCGGAGGCGAGAACGACGACATTGCCGGGCGTATGCATGGCGACCATGCCGGGCTCCTCGAGCGGAACCGGGTCCGGAAAGGAGGGCGCGGGGGCTTCCTGCGCCAGCCAGAACGGATGGTCCTCCGACAGAGCCAGGGGCAGAAAAAATTTCAGCGCCCAATAGGGAGAGCCGGCAGAATTGTAGCTCTCGCTCATCAGCAGATTGGGATAACCGTAGCCGATTGACAACACGCCGTCGCGGTCGGCGATCGGAAGTTTCGACCACCAGCGGATATGGCGCATGTAGTAGCCCTTGATCTCGGCCCAGGGCAGGGCTTCGACGCCCGCAAACGCCAAAGCGCCCCAGAAGCCGCCGGCGGCAAACCGGTATGTCTGGCTGCGCCCGAAGGCGAGCGCGGCGCCGTCTGGGCCGAACCAGTGGCGGATATCCTGCGCAAAGACACGGGCTCGCTCGCGATAGGCATCGCCGCGCTCAGTATCGGCCTTCGCGAGCACCGAATAGATCAGCGCATAAAAATGCAGGGCGAAGGGGATATAGTGGTCGACGCGCTTGACCGGCCCGTCGCGATACCAGCCTTCGCCCAGCCGGAAGGCCTCCGTCTCGTCGAGATAGGTCTCCGTCATGGACCGGTCAAAGCTTATGCCGACGCGCGTCAGGCCGAGATCGATGAGAACCCGGAAGAATTTCCAGTTGTTGTCGATGAATTCCTTGTCGCGGGCCGACAGGAGATAGGCTGCGACGGTCTTCTTCTGCTCGTCGCCAAGCGGATCCCATATCTGTTCGGGAACCAAGGCAAGCGCAAAACCCACCGCAGCCAGTTCCACCTGACGCTGGTCGCGATCGGAGATGTCGCCCCAATATTCCGGATGAGAGGGATCGGTGCCGTTGGCGAGGCCGCGGCGGTAGAGGTCCCAATACGGGAAGTCATGGCCTCCGGCTGCAAGCGGCACGATCCCCCAGAGCGGCCGGGCAAAACCTTCGAGGTCGGCCGCGGCACGGTCGAAATGCGCGCCGGTGGCACTCAGGCGGACCCGTGCGCCACCTTGCGAAAAATAGGCAAGAAGCGGTTTGAACAGATCCAGCACCGCCCTTGCCAAGATCGGCTCGGGAAAGAAGAGGGTTCCCGCAAAGGGGATTGGTTCGAACTGGGTCGTAGATCACGGGCAAACCATTTTTTATCGAAAGAAAAGACCCGCGGAGGACGCGGCCTCCGCGGGTCGGGCTGTTACTTGATGGCCTTCACGCCGTCGGTCATTTCCTTCAGGCCGTCGTCGATGGAGATGTTGTCGGTCATGATCGAGTCATGCGCACGGTTGAGGACAACCTCGATCTTCGCGGCATTCGGATTGACGGCCATTTCCAGGAAGGACTTGCCGGACTGGAGTGCGTCCTTGCTCGCCTGGTCCTGGGGGAAGCCGGGCAGCGATGCGATCTTGGCGGTGACTTCCGGCGTGCGGACAGTCGGGATCGTGCCGGTGCCGGCGATGATGGCCGCACCTTCCGGGCCGGTGACGAACTTGATGAAGTCAAGCACCTCGGCCTTGTGGGCGGAGTTGGTGTTGACCGCGAGACCGGAAATCTGCGCTGCGGTCGTGCCCGCTGCAACGCCGTCCGGATGCGGGAACTTCACGATCCCCCAGTTCTTGCTCTTGGATTCGCCGGAGGCAACCTTGGCGATCTGGGTGCCGACGAACCAGGTCCCCATCGGCAGCATGCCGATCGTGCCGTTGAAGAACAGCGCCGAGTAATGGGTATTGGAGGTCTTCAGCGACCCATAGGACGGAACAACACCGGCCTTCTGCAGCGCAAGCGCCCGCTCATACCACGGCTTCAGGAAAGCGTAGTCCGGTCCAGCCAACGTCTTTTTGCCGTCGAGGATGCCCGGAAGCTGGACCGTTGAGCGCCATGTGTGGAAGAGGGCGCCGTAGGTCTTGTTTGCGCCCATGCCGCCTGCGAGCTTCGTGGCGATCTGGTCGAACTGCGCCCAGGTCATGTCGTTGGTCGGATAAGTAACGCCGGCCTTGTCGAAAATGTCCTTGTTGTAATAGACGACCCAGAAATCCGAGCGGAACGGCAGGGCATAGATCTTGCCGTCGATCTTGAGCTCGTCGACAAGGCCGCCGAAGGACGCGGGATCGATCTTCTGTTCCGTCATGAAGCCGGAGAGGTCCGAAATCGAGCCGGCGCGGACGAGGTTCGTGTAGTTCGGAACGTCCTTGACGGTGACGATGTCTATATCCTTGGAGCCCCCCGCGAGCTGCGTGGCGATCATCTGCTGGTAGTCCTGCGAACCGAGGTCCACGGATTCGAACTTAACGTTCGGATTCTTGGCCTGGTATGCCGCTATCAGCGGCTTGTAATAAGCCACCTTGTCCCAATCCCACAGCGCCCATTTGAGCGTCACGGCATTGCCCGATTGTGCGTATGCCGATCCTGCGAACGACGTCGCCATGGCGAGACCCGCCATCGCCAACCTCACCGATCTCCCGAATTTCCCCAAATACATTTCCGTTCTCCTTCCCTGAAGTGTCTCTGGATTAGATATGCTTGGCGTCACCAGCATGCGGTTCGCGATGCGCCTGTATTGCCATTGGCAGGGCTAGAACCATGACCGCTGCCCGATGGACGCCGAATGTGACGGCGAACATTCCGAGTGAAAAATTGAGGGTGGCCGGCATGAACACCGACACCGGATAAAAGACGATATGCGCGAGCCAGAGCGCGGCGACGAATACAAGCGCGGCGAGCGCCGGCAGAGGACGGACGACCGATGCGATGGCTGCGAGCCGCAGCAGCACTGGCGCCGAAAGATCGCGCATCACCATCAGCACCACGAGGTGGCAGGCCACCAGGAGGATGAAAACCGTCGCGATCAGCGCAATCGTCAGCGGCAGGGCGAGGACGAGATTGTCTTTCGCGGTTGCGGCATAGGTGACGATCGCATAGACGCCGAGGCCGATCGCAAGGGTGAAGGCAAGGCCCCACGCGGTCGCGCGCCAGAAATATCGGAAAAACGCTTCGACGAAATCCCGCAGGAGATAGGTGTTGCGGTCTTCGACGAAGGCGACCGAAATGCGGGCGGTTGCAGCGATCGCGGCGGGGATGGTGACGACGAAGAGCGCGGCCAGAATGAACAGGATGTTCAATTTGACCATCTCCCACCACTCGCGCGCGAACGTATCGGCGAAAAGGGCGAGACCGGTCTTCTTCGGCGCATTCTTCGGAATGCCCGGCCCCTCCTTCGTCCACATGTCGCGCAGCCATTGCATGGCCGTTTCCTCCCGCCCGCCTAATAAAGGATCGAGCGCTCCGTTTGCTTGTCGAACAACTGCATATTGGTCGTGTCGACGACCAGCTTGACCTCGTCGCCGATCGCGCCCTTGAAGCGGGGCGACACGCGCGCGATCAAGCTGCGCCCGCCGGCGACGATATTGAGGTGGATTTCCGAGCCCATCGGCTCGGCGAGTTCCATGACGGCGCTGAACGGCGCCAGGTTTTCCGGCGCGATGTCGGCTGGCGGCAATTCGTGGAAGTTCTCAGGCCGGATGCCGATGACCAGCTCGCGGCCTTCATAGGGTGCGATGCGGCTTTTGTCGAAATGCGCCGGCAAGGGCAGTTCCCGCCCATCGAACAGGGCAAAATATCGCTCGCCGCGCCGCTCGATCACGGATGGCATCATGTTCATCTGCGGTGCGCCGATAAAGCCGGCGACGAACATGTTGAGCGGCCGGTCATAGAGGTTCTGCGGGGTATCGACCTGCTGGATATGCCCGTCCTTCATCACCACGATGCGATCGGCCATGGTCATCGCCTCGATCTGGTCGTGGGTGACGTAGATGAAGGTGGCATGCAGACGCTTGTGCAGCTTGGTGATCTCGGCGCGCATGGTGCCGCGAAGCTTGGCATCGAGATTGGAGAGCGGCTCGTCCAGCAGGAAGACTGCCGGATTGCGTACCATGGCGCGCCCGAGCGCGACGCGCTGGCGCTGGCCGCCGGACAGAGCCTTCGGCTTGCGGTTGAGAAGGTGCGTGATGTCGAGAATCTTCGCGGCGTCCTGAACCTGGCTGTCGATAAAATCCCGGGAGACTTTCCGAAGCTGCAGGCCGAAAGCCATGTTCTTGTAGACGGTCATATGCGGATAGAGCGCATAGTTCTGGAAGACCATGGCGATGTCGCGGTCCTTGGACGGCACATCGTTCATCAGGTCGCCGCCGATCTGAAGCTCGCCGCCGGAAATCTCCTCCAGCCCGGCGATCATCCGGAGCGTCGTCGATTTGCCGCAACCCGACGGCCCGACGAGAATGATGAATTCCTTGTCGGCGATCTCCAGATCGATGTCATGGACGACAGTGAGGGCGCCGTAGGACTTGTTCAGTTTTTTCAGTGAAATGCTGGCCATCGGTTATCTCTCACCAATAGGAAGACCAGGCGCGCGCGAGGCGCGTCAGGGCTTCCATGTAATAATAGTCGCCCCAGGAGACGCACTCGTCGACGCCTTCGCCGCGGCAGGTGTTGTAGGGCGATTTTTTGGAATAGGTCCCGTTGAGGACAAGGCCGTTGGACATGGCCGGGTCCTTGACCGCGTAGTGCTCGGCGAGGCTCTTCATCATGCGCCGCGCCAGCTCGCGGTAACGCACGGCGGCATCGGCCTCGACAAGGTCGGCCATTTCGAGCAATCCGCAGGCAACGATCGAGGCCGACGACGTATCGCGCGGCTCACCATCTCCGTCGGAGAACACCAGATCCCAGTAGGGCACCATGTCGGCCGGCAGCTTCTTCAGATAGAAATCGAGGAGCCGGTCGAAGGTGTTGCGATATTCGTCGATCGGCTCATAGCGATAGGAAAGCGCCATGCCGGCAATACCCCATGCCTGCCCGCGCGCCCAGAAACTGTCGTCCTTGTAGCCCTGTTTCGTCGCACCGCGCACGGGGGCACCGGTAACCGGATCCATGTAGAACGTATGATAGGTGGAATTGTCCGGCCTGACCGAATTTGCCAGCGTCGTGCGGGCATGGATGAGCGCGATGTCGCGGTATTTCCCATTACCCGTCTCGCGGCTTGCCCAATAGAGCAAGGGCAGGTTCAGCAGGCAGTCGATGATGTAGCGGTATTCGTCCGCGACACCCTTGCGGCCCCAGGCCTGGATGAACTGGCCGATCGGCTGGAAGCGCTCGATAAGCTGGTCCGCGGCCAGAATGGCGGCCTTGCGTCCGTCCTCGTCGCCGACAAGCTTCCACGCCGCGATGCAGGAGGGCGAATAGAGAAAGCCCATGTCGTGGTGGTCGGTCTCGATGCGGTTCTCGATCCTATGCAGAAAGCTCTGCACCTGGATCTGCGCCGCATGCTGGAAAACCTTGTCGCCCGTATGCTCGAACGCCAGCCAGATTTCTCCCGGCCAGAAACCCGCGGTCCATTGGGTGTTCTCGACGGCGGGATAAAAATTGCCGACGCTGGAATGGTTCTGGCACGCATAGGTGAAGGCCGGCAGATTGCGCCGGACCTGGGCGACGGCGAGATCGAGCGCTGCCTTGACCTCGGCATCCGTGATCGGTTGGGGAGCGATCTGCGTGAAGGCATTCATGACGTTAACCCTTGAGGCCCGACGACGCTACGCCTTCGACGAAGAAGCGCTGCAGCGACAGGAAGACGATCAGCACGGGAATAAGGGCGACGACCGATGCCGCCATGATCAGCCCGTATTCGGCGGAATATTGCGAGATGAACATGCGCAGGCCGATCTGGATGGTCTTCAGCTCCGTCTTGGTCAGGTAGATCATCGGACCGAGGAAGTCGTTCCAGGTGGTGACGAAGGTGAAGATGGTCAGCGTCGAAAGCGCGGGCTTCGACAGCGGCAGCATGATGCGCGCCCAGATCTGATATTCGTTCATGCCGTCGATGCGCGCTGCTTCGCAAAGCTCCGTCGGGATCGACATGTAGAACTGCCGCATGAGGAACACACCGAAAGCGGTGAAGGCCTGCAGGCAGATCAGCGCCAGGTGCGTATTGTTCAGGCCGAATTCGCGCATCAGCAGGAATTGCGGCACCATGTAGACCTGCCACGGCATGGCAATCGTCGCGATATAGCCAAGGAAAAGGGTGTTCTTGTAGGGAAAATCGAGCTTGGCAAAGGCATAGGCGGCGAAGCTCGACGTCAGTAGCTGGAGCAGGGTGACGATGATCGTCAGCTTCGATGTGTTGTAGATGAACAGGCCAAGCGGGATCTTCGTCCAGATGTCCACGTAGTTCTGCCACTGTGGTTGCGACGGAATCCACTCGATCGGGAAGACGAAGACATCGCGGCTGAGTTTCAGCGAGGCTGACAGCATCCAGGCGAAAGGCATCAGCATCACCGCGGTGATGACGATGACCGTTGCATAGACTGCAATGCTCTTGGCGGTGACCTTGCGTCCGGCAATCTTCACGGATCAATCCTCCTTCTGTCGGCGGAACTGGACGACCGTGACCGCCAGCACGAGAAAGAAGAGAACAAGCGCAATCATGCTGGAATAACCGAGGTCCCAGGAGATGAAGGCTTCGTTGTAGATGTGATAAACGAGGACCAGCGTTGAGGTGCCGGGCCCGCCCTGGGTGATCATGTAGATCTGGTCGAAGACCTTGAACGACTGGATGGTCAGCATGACCGTGACGAAGAAGGTCGTCGGCCCGAGCTGCGGCAGGGTGACATAGAGAAACTTTTGCCACGCATTGGCGCCGTCGAGATCGGCCGCCTCGTAGAGCTCGGAATTGATGCCCTGCAGCCCGGCGAGGTAGATGACCATGTAATAGCCCATGCTCTTCCAGACGCCGAAGAGGATGACCGTCACCATCGCCCAATGCCGGTCGGCTGCCCAGCCCGGCATGTCCTTGGGGTCCAGGCCGAGTGTATAGAGGATCATGTTCACCGGCCCCATTTCGGGGTTGAAGATCATGTTCCAGACCACGGCAACCGCCACCAGCGAAGCGACGTAGGGAAAGAACATCGCCGTGCGGAAGAAGTCGCGCCCGAAGATCTTCTGGTTCAAGAGGATCGCCAGGCCGAGCGCGCAGGCGAGCGTCGCGGGGACCGATACGACCGTATAGATGATCGTGTTCCAGAATGCGGCAATGAAGACCTTGTCTTCGAACAGCCGCCAGAAATTGTCGAGACCGGCAAACGTGATCGCATTCGAGCCGTCCCAATGCATGAACGCCAGCACGAAGGCGAACAGGATCGGACCGAGTGTAAAGACGGCGAAGCCAAGGAAATTCGGGGCGATGAAGGAGTAGGCGACCAGCGCGCTCTGCATCTTGCGCCGACGGCGCGACAACACCTTGCCCGACCGCCGGGATGCTGCCGGCGCATCACCTGCGGCAATGGTCGAATTCGACATGGACACTTTATCCCTCCTCGAACCAGGATGCTCCGATCGATGCCCAAGGGCCATCCACGGCCGCCCATTGTGTTACGGGCGTGCCGCCTCCCTATCGAGGGGATAGCACATCTCTCACATTGGTCAAACAAATTTATGGATAAATCATATGAATTCTGTAGTCATCTTAAAATACGTATGATAGGTGGCGAATGAGGTCGTTTATCGGTCGCATGGAGGAAGGTCGATGTTCAGCGAGATCGCCGGGTCGCTGCCGCCGGTTTTGGCGGACTTCATGCCCGGCGCGCCGATCGGCGACCGGGTCGCCTGGGATGCCGTGTCCGATGATATGCGTTCTGCGGTCATGCGGGATGCGGAGGCGGCGCTTGGCCGTTCGTGGTCGGTCATCAAGGCTTCTGACTATCGCGAATATTCGCTGAACGGGAACCGCTCGCGTTTCGAAGCGCTGTATTTTTCGCGGCGACGGATGTTGAACGATCTGGTTCTTGCCGAGCTGCTCGAGGCCAAGGGGCGGTTCATCGATGCAGTCGTGGACGGCATCTTCCTGATCTGCGAGGAAAGCGGCTGGCAGCTTCCGGCTCACAACGCCTATGAGCGGGGTGGGCAGCGATTTGCCTTGCCCGATACGGAGCAGCCGGTCGTCGATCTGTTTGCGGCGGAGACAGGTGCCCTTCTGGCGACCGCGGCTGCTCTGATGCGAGATGGGCTCGACGAGGCCGGCCCGCAGGTCGTCGCCCGCATCGAGCGGGAGATCCGGTTGCGCATCTTGTCGCCCTATCTCGACCGGCATTTCTGGTGGATGGGCAACGGCAGGGAGCGAATGAACAACTGGACGGCGTGGATAACCCAGAACGTCCTGCTTTCAGCCTTCGCCCTCAAGACGGACCAGGGCCTGCGGCTGCGGGTCGTCGAGAAAGCCCTTTCCAGCCTCGACGCCTTCATCAAGGATTACGCGGATGACGGGGCCTGCGAGGAGGGAGTGGTCTATTACCGCCATGCGGCGCTCTGCATGGCCGGGGCGATGGCCATTCTCGACACGGTGGCGCCGGCTTCGATGGCGCCGCTTTGGAAGGCTCCGAAAATCCGCAGCATGGCGGACTATATCGTCAACATGCATGTGGCCGGCCGCCGGTATTTCAATTTTGCCGATTCTGCCGCGGTGATAGAGCCATGTACCGTTCGCGAATATCTGTTCGGCAAGGCCGTCGGGTCCGATGTCCTGGCGGCATTCGCCGCGCGCGACCGTCTGTCGTCGGAGCACAAACACCTGCCTGAGGAGTGGAACCTCTGGTATCGCGTGCAGGAACTGCTGGTAACGCCGGAAGCCGGCGGAGAAGCGAAGCTGGCGGGCGATACGTTTTATCCGGGAATTGGCCTGTTCGTTGCCCGCGACGATCGCTTTGCGCTTGCCGTCAAAGGCGGCAATAACGGGGAAAGCCATAACCACAACGACGTCGGCAGCCTGACGGTCTATAAGGACGGCAAGCCGTTCCTGATCGACGTTGGCGTCGAAACCTACACGGCAAAAACCTTTTCCTCCGAGCGCTACGATATCTGGACCATGCAGTCGGGCTTCCACAACCTGCCGACTTTCGGTGGTGTGAGCCAGGCCCCCGGGGCGGATTTTGCGGCGCGGGACGTCCACGCTGAATTCACCGAAAAACAGGCGCAGGTTTTTCTGGACATCGCGGCGGCCTATCCGGTCGAGGCACGCGTGCAATCCTACCGGCGAACCGTCACGCTTCGGCGCGGACAGGAGATCGAGGTCGTGGACATTCATGAGGGCGAACTGCCAGCGGTGCTTTCTGTGATGACCTGCGTCGAGCCGATCATCGACCACGCCATTCATTTCGACGGTCTCGGTCGCATCGACCTTGAGGGGGCAGGCGGGATCGAGGTCGAGGCAATCGACATCGACGATGCCCGCCTGCGCATCTCCTGGCCCCCGAGAATTTATCGACTGCGCATCCCCTTTGCCGGGACCTGCCTGAAACTGCGGATCGTCTGAGGAGGACGAGCATGGAACTGACACTGAAGGTCGTAGATGTGGCGGGCGAGGTCCGCGCCAGGGCAACGGGCACGGACGAGGCCTATCTCGTTTTTCGCGACAGCTACAACGACGGCGATCAGGTCGTCGTCGAAACGTCCCAGCCGGGATATCTCATGCTCGCGCTCGACGACGCGATGACGCCCGCGACCGTCTATATGAAGGGGCGTAGCTATGCGCTCGGGGTCCCTTTTGGTCCCAAGCGCATTCCTTATTCTCCGCGGGCCTTCGAAGGCAAAATCCACAGACTGTGCGTCCGCAAGGCGCGCCCGGAGGAAATCGCAGCGCGTCGGAACCTGGCGTTCAATCCGTGGGATGACCATGCCAATGCCTCTGTCTTTCCGCACGCCAAGGCGAATGTCGAGACACGCGGGGAGGCGGTCTTCGCCGCCCGCAACGCCATAGACGGCGAAAAGGCGAATGACGATCATGGCTTCTGGCCCTATACGAGCTGGGGGATCAATCGCGATCCGGATGCGACGCTGACGCTGGATTTCGGCCGGCCGGTGAAAATCGACGAGATCGTCCTCTACCTGCGAGCGGACTTTCCGCATGACGCCTGGTGGGAAAAGGCGAGCGTCACCTTTTCCAACGCCGAGACCGCATGTTTGTCGCTGGTCAAGACGGGTGCGGCTCAGTGTTTCCCGGTGAGGGAGCAGACGGTGGAATGGATCAGGCTGCACAGCCTGATCAAGGCCGACGACCCATCGCCCTTTCCGGCGCTGACCCAGATAGAGGTCTGGGGACGCGAGGCGGACTAAGTGAATCTGCGCCGAAGGTTGACCCCTATGATCCGGTCGATATAGCCTTGATCTACAGATGCGCCGGCAGGGGAGGGGCCGGCGGAGCAGGAAGAACCGGTGCATCGTTGGGCTGCATGGTCGGGTTCGTCGTGATTAGAGTGCCTGAACATCGGTCTGCGAAAAGTCTTTGCCCTTGAACAGCAGCGGCTCGCCGGTCAGTGCGGCGAGAGCGTACGAGAAGCAGTCGCCGTAGTTCAAGGCAGCCGGATGACGGCCCTTGCCGTAGCGGCGCCGGGCCCGGCGAGCCTGATCGGCGTGCTCGGCGCTCACCGCAACGACATCTACTTTGACCTTGTGCAGCCAGAGATCGAGTTCAGCTCCACCCGCTTCGCCAAAGCGCCCCTCGATGACCATCGAGGCTTCGAGAAGCGTTGCCGCCGAAATGAGCCGGAGGGGATCGTCGGCAATGCGTTCGCGATAATATTGGGCATCCGGCTCACTGAAGAAGATTGCGACGATCGCCGACGTGTCAATCACCATCAGTTCGGAACACCGTTTTCATCGTAGCCGATGATTTCATCCGGGCTGCGGTCATCGAGAACCGGCAGAGCGCTGAGGCGCCGTTGCATTGCCTCCATATCCTCGAGAAGGGCAGCCTTTGCCGCTTCCGATCCCATACGCTTGAGACGTTCCTCAAGCGCGCGTCGTGTCGCTAGGGTGATGGTTTCACCGGTACGTGCAGCCAGCTCACGCGCGAGCTTTTCAGTATCGGGATCTTTGATGCTCAGTGCCATAGCAGGTATCCAGGTTCCTCTATATCCACAATCTACCTGGTAAATCGTCGCAGCGCACGCAACTACGCATGTGAGTGAGCGCCGAAGGTTGACCCCTGTCATCGGGCCCGAAAAGCCTTGATCTGGTGAGATAAAATGCAGATCGGGTGGGGTCACGATCGGCGCCGATGATGACCTCGCCCTCGTTGCGAGTTTGCAAGTAAAGTCAGGCGGTTACCGCCGTTCAAACGGGGTCAACTTTCGGCTCTGTTTCACATCCTTGTTACTATTTGCGGTCGTCGAGAGGATGCTCGCCGCGTTGAAAGTGCTGTCCTGCGTACAGGAGGCGCAAAAGACCACCTCGTTGTCCTCGACAACAAACACCACACTGACGCGGCGCTAAAGCCGATAAGCCGCATTCCATTGCGCGCGTCGCGGATCGTGCCGCGCTCCGGAAATGTCTCAAATTCCGTCAGGAATGCCCGAATCCGCGCGATATTTTGCGGGCTAGGACCGCGGAGGATGACGTCCTGCGAACCGACCGATAAATCCAGGCGACATCTGCTTCCGCTTCCTCGGTGAGACGAACGCGATAACGCTTCACGCACCCTCTTCCTGATCAATGGCATCCATCTGCGCTTCGATGCGCTTCCACGCTTCATCCAGCGGCCGGGCTTTACCACGATTGGCTTTATGCGCGTCATAGGCGGCCGCAGCTTCGTGGCGCAACCATTGTTCGACAGCGTTCTCCCGTTCTTGCAAAGCCCGCAATCCCTCGCGGATAACTTCGCTTTCGGAAGCATAATCTCCGCTGGATACCCGGCTTTTCACCAACGTTGCCATCTCGATCGGCAACGTGATACTCATCTGCTGAGTTGAACGCATGGGTTGATACCCTTTATTTCTACACTCTTATAGCATGGAATGGGATAGAATCCTACTCCTTCATGACAACCTCGGAAAATCCGGGGCAAGGGGGATATCAACCAATCCAGCGGTGTCACCGGTCGCTGAGTGTGAATCAGCGCCGAAGGTTGACCCCATGATCGGGGCCGTAGAGCCTTGATCTACTGAGATGGAATGCAGATCGGCTGGGGTTCACGATCGGCGCCGATGATGACCCCGCCCTCGTTGCGAGTTTGCAAGTAAAGTCAGGCGCTTGCCGCCTTTTCAAACGGGGTCAACCTTCGGTGCTGTTTTACAGATGGGGCTCTTGCAGGGACTTCGCCGTTCTGTTCGCCGAGGCGGCACGTAGCTTAGGCTTCGGTGCCCGGATTGTTTCCGGCTACATCTTCAAGCCGGACCGCACGCTTGGAGGGTCGACGGACAGCGGCTCGACCCATGCGTGGGCGGAAATCTTTGTCCCAGGAGCAGGCCGGATAACATTCGATCCAACCAACCGAAGCATGGGCGGTGCAAACCTCATTCCAGTGGCGGTAAGCCGCGATATCGCGCACGTCGTACCGGTTTCAGGAAGCTCTGGCAGCACGGACGCCTTTATGGCAATGGATGTTGCGGTCGAGGTCAAGGAAACTGAATGATCCTAATAGCGCGCGGCTCCCTTCGGTCATAACAGGTCATCATGCGCGTCTGGGGCGATATGCGCACGAGGTACGTGACCGCAGGAATGACGGTCCTATATAGCCTCGTTGCATTCGGCTCGCCCTACACCACATACACGTGTATGCTCCAGAGAGCAGAGGATGGAACATGCTCACCCCCTTCGAGGTCGTTTTCGCTAACATCGCTCAAGGCATCGCCCTTCTGGATTCGGATCTGCGGGTGCTGGTGGTAAACAATCGCCTGTCGCAACTGCTGCAAATTCCGGAACTGACTATGGGAGTGGATGCAAAGGCGATCGCTGAGCAGTTGCCTGCTGATACCCAAGCTAGGCTTTGGTTGACACACTTGGTCACCGAACAGAAATCGCTGCAGCAGGAAATAGAAGTCGGCAACGGACTCCTCTCCCTGACTTCCACTCCCGTGGGCGAGGGCCGCTGGTTGATCCAGTGCAAGGATATATCAGCGCACGCGGTGATAAAAAAAGAGCTTTCCGAACAGACAAACCTTTTCGATACGGCTTTAGCCAACATGCCTCACGGGTTGTGCATGTTCGACGCGGACAAAAATCTGATGCTGTGCAACGCGGCGTACTCGCGCTTGTACAATTTGCCGGAGCAACTGACCCGACCGGGTACACCATTGCAGCAGATTCTCGACTATCGGGTGATAGCGGGCAATGCGCCCGCCCATCGTGAAACCTATTTCGATGTAGTCGTCGAAGCCGCCCTGAAACGGTCAGTGGCAAGTCAGAACATATCGCTGATGGATGGGAGAGTCATAAAGATCTCACACAATCCCATGGAGAACGGCGGATATGTCGCAGCGCATGAAGATGTCACCGACGCGGTGCGTGCGGATGAGCAAATCAAATACATGGCTGGCCACGACCCGCTGACGGGGTTGCCCAATCGAACGCTGTTGCGCGAGAAGATCGACAGGGAGCTCGCAGTCAGCGGGAAGACAAGCTCCTTGCTATGTTTGGATCTGGACCGATTCAAGGAGGTAAATGACAGCCTGGGGCATGCCGTGGGCGATCTCCTGCTCAAAGCGGTTGCAGACAGGCTGACGGACTGTTTACGCGACGGCGACAGCATCGCGCGCCTCGGCGGCGATGAATTCGTTATCTTCCAGACCGATGTCCAAAGCAGAGACCAGGTTTCATCCCTGGCCCAGCGGATTATTGACGTTGTCGACAAGGCTTTCATCATCGATGGAAAATCCGTTCGCATTGGCGTCAGCATCGGCATTTCGATGGCTCCGGACGACGGCGACATGGGCGACTCGCTTTTGCGGCACGCCGACACGGCTTTGTATAAGGCAAAGGCGATGGGCCGCGGCACCTTTTGCTTCTTCGAAACCGTGATGGATGCCGACAGGCAAGCGCGTCGTGATCTTGAAACTGTGCTCCAGCAGGCCCTCGAAACCAATCAATTCGAGCTTTACTATCAGCCGCAGGTGGATACGGTAACCGAACAGGTTGTTGGGTTCGAGGCCCTGCTGCGTTGGCATCACCCTGAACGCGGTCTGGTTTCGCCGGCTGAGTTCATCCCGCTGGCGGAGGAAACCGGAATGATCGTGCCCATTGGGGAATGGGTCCTGCGTCAAGCCTGCAAAGATGCCGCGAGTTGGCCGGCCGATATCGGCGTGGCCGTCAACCTTTCCCCGCTGCAGTTCAAGAGCCAGACGCTTGCGCACACCGTCGTCTCCGCGCTTGGCGATGCAGGGCTACCAGCATCTCGGCTTGAACTCGAGATCACTGAATCGGTTCTGCTGACCGACAACGACACGGCCTTGGCAACGCTGCACCATATCAGGAGCCTGGGAGTGCGGATTGCGATGGACGACTTTGGTACCGGATATTCATCGTTGAGCTATCTTCGGCTCTTTCCATTTGACAAGATCAAAATCGACCAATCCTTCATTCGCGAACTTGGAAACTCCAAGGATTGCGCTGCCATTGTGAAAGCCGTCGTCGATCTGGGGGCAAGTCTCGGCATCACGACCACTGCGGAAGGTGTCGAGACCAGCGATCAATTGAACCGGGTAAGAGAGCAGGGCTGTAGCGAAATACAAGGCTACTTGTTCGGAAAGCCTCTCCCTATCAGCAGCGTCCATGAACTGTTGAAGCGCCACTCGCCTGAGGCTGCCTGACGGATTTGCCTGCCAAAAACGGCCTACGCGTGAACCTCGTTTTGCCGCAGAATGGTAGCGATTTTCATGATGTTTCTTCCTTCAGTAGCCGTCTTCACGACCGAATCTCCTGGGCCGAAGACCAATCACTGGTCGGCGCAACTCAATGAGTGAAAGAGGAAACCGCTCCCAGAATAAGTCGGCGCCTTCGGCTCAAACTGGCATTTTCGTGGGAAGAATGGCAGTGACGAGGTGATCCGTGTCTCCGGTGGCCTCATCACGGACAGTGGCGATATCCTGCGGGAGGCGGCTATCAACGGCCTCGGTATTTCCCAGGCGACATGGTGGCTGTTCCGCAAGGAGATGCAGCGGGGCCTGCTGGTGCCCCTGCTGCAAGATTACGAGATTGAGGCGGACCCGATTGCGATCGTCTTTCCGGCGAGCCGTCGGACACCTGCAAAGGTGCGCGCAGTCGTTGATTTTCTTCTTAAAATTACTAGATGTGACACGCCATAGGTGTGAATCGGCGCCGAAGGTTGCCCCTATGATCGGGCCCGCAGAGCCTTGATCTACCAACAGGTCGCTGAAAAACATGTCCCTGAAGGATCGCTTTCTGCGGTTGCGGTTGGTGACAGGTAACGGACACTTTGTGTGTTACGCGGGCGGGTGTCTTGGATGCTCTACGCCGAGCAGTTACGCGTCGATCAATCTGGGCATCCTTGCGAGATTGCAGGCAGCCATTGTTAGTGTGAACTGGGCACTGAGCGAACCGCTCTCCGTATCCAAACCACGCGTGCCCATGCCCCTGTTCAACATCACAAACAGGAATCATGTTTCGTCTTCAGCGTCCATAGATGAGTTTTTCAGCAGCGTGCTAAGTGTCTCGGAGTCCGATTTCCACCGAGACCGCCGAAGAGGACGTGCCTGAAAATCGCTCGGAAGTCCTACTCAGCGCCGCGGAGGATCCAGCGTTGGAAGGGACTTCGCGTGAGCGGCCGCTTCGCCGGAGTAGGGGAAGTCCTCACCGAGCTGGCGGTCGCCGTCATAAACTTTGAAGGTCGGTCCCTCGAGCTCAACAATCCTATAGCCGTTGACGAACTCGACCTTCGGCGTTTTCCATCCCATATCAGCTTCCTTCTTAGAATCTCTAAAGCCGCAGCACGCGCTCGCCGGCACACTACAGTATTCTTTGCCCCGGAATCACCAAGACGACTTGCACCCGCTCATGTTATCAGGAGCTTGGTAAGTGGCACCATTAACGCGGTACGCCGATCCGATCAAAACGGTTTCGTTACAACAAACGCGATGATCGCCGAAAGCCCGAGGATCATTGCCGTCAGGACCGTAGCGAAACCGGCCATAGACGAGGCTGGCGGCCTGAGACGCCCGGAAAACATCCTTTAAGACCGCGATCGTGCGACAACGACCAATGCCGGAGTCGAAACAAGTCGATCGAAGCGAGGGGATCTGGCGATGATCTCCGGTGTCGCGTAGGCCAACGCCAGGATTTCTGCCCTGGTGCCGCCTAATCCGGCGACGATCGCAGCGATATGCGCGGATATTAACACCCGATAGAACATCGTCACCGACGTCGATATGTCTGGGACGCTGAAGTGGCTTCGATGTCGTCAAGTGCGGACGAGGGATCGTGATCAACGTCACGCCCGGCCGCCAACCGCCGGCGAACGTCCGCTTCCCGGGGGTAGTCAGCCGCCGTCCGGACACAAACCCGGCCAAGTCAATTTCGACGAGCCACGCTTGGAAGACGATAGGTGCCGGAGGGATCTCCAAAACGTTTTGGTTGACTCTCAAAACGTTTTGGAAAATGTTTGCTTCAATTCGGGAGGAAGATTTTGGCTAATCTGAAACAGCTGGCACATTCGCTCGGACTGTCGATTACCACTGTGTCCCGAGCACTTGATGGTTATTCCGACGTGTCCGCGGCCACCCGCGCGCGGGTTCGTGAGGCAGCAGAGGCAGCAGGTTATCGGCCGAATGCCTCCGCTCGTCGGTTGCGCAAGCAGCGCGCTGAACTGGTCGCCGTGACGCTGCCGAGTGATCCTGGCCACGTAGGCCCCCCTCATTTCCTCGACATGTTGTCAGGCTGCGCCGAACATCTCGCCGCGGCCGGTCTCAATCTCGTCATCGCGCCTGTGCCACGGGGTGTCAGCGAACTTGAGATATGCCAACGTTTCGTCGATGGGCGCCGCGTCGACGCCATGCTGCTGGTCCGCACCAAACGCAAGGACGAGCGCGTCGAATACCTTCAGTCGCGTGGCATTCCCTTCGTCACCAACGGCCGCACCGAGAGCCTGATCCCCCATCCGTTTATCGACGGCGATGGTTTTGCCGGGTTCCGCGCCGCGACGCTGCGCTTCCATGCGGCGGGGCATCGGCGCATCGGCCATATCGCCGGGCCCCAGGAATATTACTTCGCGCATGTCCGTCGCCGCGGCTGGCAGGCGGCGATGGAGGAATGCGGGCTTGCGGCCGATCTCTGCGCCCAAGGAGCGCCGCTCGAACAGGGCGGCTATCTCGCAGCACTCGAACTGCTGCGCCAGCCGTCGCGGCCGACCGCCCTTGTCTGCGCCACCGACGAAATGGCGATCGGTGCGCTGCGGGCGCTGCGCGAGGTCGATGGCGGTAACCAGATCAGCATCGTTGGCCATGACGATCTGCCGATGGGTGCCTTCACCAGCCCGCCGCTCTCGACCATGCGCATGACCGGCGAGAACCTCGGCGCGAGCTTCGCCTCGCTGCTGCTGCGCGCCATTGCCGGAGAGCCCGCCGAAGAGCTCCAGGAGCTTCACGCGATCGAATTCGTCGATCGCGACAGTCACCGCCGCCCGCCACTGGCGGCATAGACAGCAGTGCATTCAAGACAAATAAATGAAGGAGGAGAAGATGAAGCGTATCGTGTCACTTACAATTCTGGCTTCGACGGTGCTGGCGTTCGCCTCGCCGGTGCTTGCCCAGACGGTTTTCGTATCTACCCAGCTTCGCCCGATCGAGGAGGCGACCGTGGTCCGGCAGGACCTTTTGAAGGATGCCGGCAAGGTCGACTACGTGGTCGAGGAGCCGCCGCAGTTCGCAGTGCGCATGGAGGCCGAAGCGCAGGCCGGCAAGCACACCGTCAGCCTCGTCGGCGCGCTGCATGGCGAGCTTTCGCCGCTCGCCGACAGGGGCCAGCTCGAACCGCTTGACGAACTTGCCAAGAAGCTCGCCGCCGGCGGCATGCCGCAATCGGTTCTTGATCTCGGCAAGCTCGGCAAGCCCACGCAGCAGTATATTCCGTGGATGCAGGCGACCTATGTCATGGCCGCGAAGAAGGAAGCCCTGCAATACCTGCCGAAGGGCGCAGATATCAACGCGCTGACCTACGACCAGCTGATCGAATGGGGCAAGAATATGCAAGCTGCCACCGGCCAGCCGCAGATCGGTTTCCCGGCTGGTCCGAAGGGCCTGATGGCGCGTTATTTCCAGGGCTATTTTTATCCGTCCTTCACCGGGGGCGTAGTGCGCACCTTCAAGAATGCAGATGCCGCAGCCGGCTGGGAGAAGCTGAAGGCGCTCTGGGCCTATGTCACCCCGAACTCGACCAATTACGACTTCATGCAGGAACCGCTGGCCTCGGGCGAGGTCATGGTCGCCTGGGACCATGTCGCCCGCCTGAAGAACGCCATTTCGGCGGCACCGGATGACTATGTCGTCTTCCCGGCACCAGCCGGCCCCAAGGGCCGCGGCTACATGCCGGTTCTGGCCGGGCTTGCCATCCCCAAGGGCGCACCGGACACGGCAGGGGCCACGAAGGTCATCGAAACGCTGACGACGCAGAAAACCCAGCTGCTTACGGCTTCGAAGGTCGGCTTCTTCCCGACGCTCAACGTCCAGCTGCCGCCGGACCTCGACAAGGGCGTGGCGCTTCTCGCCGGTGCGGTCACCAAGACACAGGGCTCCAAGGACGCCGTGATCTCGCTTCTCCCGGTCGGCCTCGGCGACAAGGGCGGCGAATTCAACAAGGTCTACATGGACGCCTTCCAACGCATCGTGCTGCAGAACGAGCCCATCGCTGATGTGCTCGTCAAACAGGGCGCCACCATGGCCAAGCTGATGACGGACACCAAGGCACCCTGCTGGGCTCCGGACGCCAAGAGCGACGGTGCTTGCCCGGTCCAGTAATCCTCCCGGGAAGCGTCCGGGCGCGAATGCCCGGGCGCACCTTACCCTTCAACATGTCCGAGGCGGGAGCCGATGACCCAAAACCGACCCTGGATTCCCTATCTGCTGATCCTGCCGTCAGTCGCCTTTCTGGCGCTGCTCTTCGTCGTGCCGCTGGTGCAGACGATCTGGCTGGCTCTCTCGGACAACGGCGCACCGTCGCTAGCGAATGCCGAGCGCATGGTGACCGATATCAATTTCACCCGTTCGGTCAGGAACACCTTTCTGTTGACGATCGTCGTCGTGCCGGTGCAGATCGCTATCGCGCTTGCCATGGGCACGATGGTCTCCAAGGTCGGCCGCGGCCGCGAGACCATTCTCTGGATCTGGACCATCCCGCTTGGCATTTCAGACCTCGCTGCCGGC
Source organism: Neorhizobium sp. USDA 3394 (assembly GCF_056280385.1). NCBI lineage: Bacteria > Pseudomonadati > Pseudomonadota > Alphaproteobacteria > Hyphomicrobiales > Rhizobiaceae > Neorhizobium > Neorhizobium sp. USDA 3394. Next base: position 1,919,595 of record NZ_JBWCDU010000002.1, on the reverse strand, counting down.
CTCGTCTGGCTGTCGATCCTGCAGAATACGGGCTATTTCAACTCGCTCCTCTTCAGCCTCGGTGTGATCGGCCGGCAGGCGAGTTGGCTGTCCTACCAGACGCCGATCGCGCTTTTCATCGCGATCGCAGTTGCGGAAATCTGGCGCGGCACGGCGATCGTCATGGTCATCATCGTCGCCGGTCTCAACCAGGTACCGAAGGAATTCAAGGAAGCCGCCGAGATCTTCGGCGCCGGCCCATGGACGCGCTTCTGGCGCATCACCCTGCCGCTGATCCGGCCTGCCCTGCAATCGGCGCTGATTCTGCGCACCGTACTCGCCTTCGAAGTGTTCGCAGTGGTCTACGCGCTCGGCGGGCGAAATTTCCCGGTGCTCGTCGGCGAGGCCTATAACTGGCAGAACCAGAACCAGAATTACAGCGTCGCGGCGGTCTACGCGGTGCTGATCATGATCATCTCGCTTGCCGCGACGCTGATCTATCTGAAGGCCCTGAAAGTCGATCCGGAGCGCTTGCCATGAGTAAGGAAACCATGAGCACGATCAAGGCCAGTCCCGCAAGCTTCGCCTCCTCCCGCCGCTGGCTCCTCTGGAGCGGTATCGCGGCGCTCTGCGCCTGGGTTCTGGTGCCGATCTATCTGGTGGCGCTTGGTGCGCTCGGCGGTCGCCAGGGCGTCTATATCTGGCCGAAGACGGGATTGCCGACCGGAATTTCGCTCGAACCCTTCATTCTGTTCCTGAAAACCGAAGGCGTCGTCCAGTCCTTCCTCAATTCATTCGGAGCGGCGGGCATCACGGTAGCGCTGTCTATTCTGCTCGGTGCGCCGGCGGGTTATGCTTTGGCCCGCTACGATTTCCGGGGCAAGGACAGCTACCGGCTTCTGGTCCTGTTGACCCGCGCCTTCCCCTTGGCGATCCTGGCGCTGCCGCTCACCGTCTCCTTCATCCGGCTCGGCCTCTATGACACGATCATCGGCGTCGGCCTCATCCACACGGTGCTGGCGCTGCCTTTTGCGGCGCTCGTCACCCAGGGCATATTCCTGGGCGTTCCGAAAGAACTCGAAGAGGCCGCCTGGGTGTTCGGCTGCACCCGCGTCCAGGCCTTTTTCAAGGTGGTCGCGCCGCTGGCTTTGCCCGGCATCGTCGCCACGGCCGTGTTCGCCTTCGTCATCTCCTGGAACGAGGTGTTCGCCGCCTCGGTACTGACGGTGCGCAACCGCACGCTCACGGCCTATCTGCTGACGGTGCTGTCGGAAAGCCCGATGCATTACCGCTTTGCCGGCGGGCTTGTGCTCATTCTTCCTTCCGTTGTCTTCATCTTCGCGGTCAGGCGTTACCTCTTCGCGATCTGGGGCATTTCCTCCAAATAACGGGACCATCGACATGGCCAATATTGTCATTGACCGCATCCGCAAGAGTTTTGGCGCGTTCCAGGCGCTGAAGGAGGTCTCGCTGACAATCAACGACGGCGAGTTCGTATCGCTGCTCGGTCCCTCGGGCTGCGGCAAGACCACGCTCCTGCGCATCATCGCCGGTCTTGAAACCTCGACTTCGGGGGATGTCCGCATCGGCGACAGGTCGATCATCGGCCTGGCACCCAAGGATCGCGGGCTGGCGATGGTCTTCCAGAACTATGCAGTCTTCCCCCATATGACGGTCTACGAAAACGTCGCCTTCGGCCTGCGCATGCAGAAGGCGGACGATACGCGGGTGAAGGCGCAGGTGGAGAAGGCGGCCGGTCTGTTGCATATCGAGCCGTATCTCGACCGTTACCCGAACAAGCTTTCGGGCGGCCAGCGCCAGCGCGTGGCGGTTGCCCGCGCGCTGGCCGTCCAGCCGAAGGTGCTGCTGATGGACGAGCCACTCTCCAACCTCGACGCATTGCTGCGGCTCGAAATGCGCACGGAACTGAAGACCGTGCTGCAATCGGCGGGCACGACGACCATCTATGTTACCCACGACCAGACAGAGGCGATGGGCCTGTCGGATCGTATCGCCGTCATGCACAATGGCGTCGTCGAGCAGGTCGGTCATCCGGTCGAGATCTACAATCATCCGGCCACGCGCTTCGTCGGCGGTTTCATCGGCAACCCGCCGATGAACTTCATCAAGGTGCCCGTCTCGAACGGCCAGGTGGCGGCAGGCGAAGAACAGCTTGCGGCGCCGAAGGATGTCGGCAATGAAATCGTGCTCGGCCTGCGCGGCGAGGCGGTCGAACTGGCGCCGCTGCCCCAGGGGCTGGAGATGAAGGTGCGGGTCGCCGAGCCGATGGGCTCGCACCTGCTGCTGACCGGTTCCATCCACGACCAGCCGGTGCGGGTCATCCTTCCGGCATCCGAGACCGTGAAAAGCGGCGATACGATCGGCCTGAAGCTCGACAGCAAGCGCATCACCTGGCTTTCGCCCGAAAGTGGCAAGTCCTTTCCGGCCCTCTTGGCCTGAGCATACCGGAGTACCCGACATGAACGTGCATATCACTGAGGCGAAGCGCATCCTGGTCGCCAATGACCGCGGCGGCTATACGGTGCCGACCGACCGGCTCTACCCCTTCCAGTGGAACTGGGATTCCGCCTTCGTCGCCATGGGTTTCGCGCTTTATGATACCGACCGTGCCTATCGCGAACTGGAGCGGCTGATCGAAGGCCAGTGGGCGGACGGCATGGTGCCGCATATCGTCTTCCACCAGCCGAGCGAGACCTATTTCCCCGGTCCGAGCGTCTGGCGCACCCGCCACACGATCCCCACCTCCGGTATCACCCAACCGCCGGTCTTTGCGATCGCGCTGCGCAAGGTTTTCGAGGCGGCCGGCAGCGGCGCCGAGGCACGCACCCTGCCGCTCTACGAGGCCGCGCTGAAATGGCATCGCTGGTGGTATTACGCGCGTGATCCGGAAGGCACTGGCCTGGTCGCCCTGCTGCACCCCTGGGAGAGCGGCAGCGACAACTCGCCGGCCTGGGACATCGCGCTCGCCCGCGTGCCGACCACCACCGACACGCCGGTCGTGCGCAAGGATACCGGTCACGTGAACGCCTCGATGCGCCCGCGCGACGAGGACTATAACCGCTTCATCCATCTGGTCGACACCTATGCCGCCTGTGGTTGGGATCCAGCGAAACAATGGGAAAAGGCGCCATTCAAGGTGGCCGAGATCCAGACCACGGCCATCCTGCTGAAGGCAGGCGAGGACCTCGAACATCTCGCCCGCGAATTCGGCCGGATGAAGGATGCCGCCGAGATCGCCGCCTTCAACGAGCTCACTCGCAAGGCGATACTCGCGCAATGGCGTCCGGCCCTGTCCCGCTTCGTGTCCCGCGACCTGATCTCCGGCGAGGATGTCGAAGCCGCGACACAGGCGGGCTTCATCCCCCTCCTGTCGCTCGACTTGGAAAAGAATATCGCCGACGCGCTGGTCGATGAGATGAAGGCCTGGTCGAGGGGCCTCAAAGTCGCCTTCCCGACCACCAAGCCGGGCATCGCAAGCTGGGAACCGAAACGCTACTGGCGGGGCCCTGCCTGGGCGATCATCAACTGGCTGCTGATCGACGGCTTCAAGCGCAACGGTCAGCTGGAAGCGGCCGAAGAGCTGCGCATATCGACGGTCGCGGCGATCGAGGCGGAAGGTTTTGCCGAATATTTCGACCCGGTGACGGGCGAAGGCTGCGGCGGCCTCGGCTTTTCTTGGACGGCCGCCGCTTATATGTGGCTTACGTGGGCATAAGGTTCACAATTCTGGACCTGCTGCGCCATCAGGGAGAGCTGGTCCGAGTTCCCGACACCCAATCTTGATAACCGGCGGCGGCGGTTGCGCTTCAGGAAGGGTGGGCTCCTGGGTTTCCAAGGCTGCACAAATCAGATTCATGACTGTCTTTTGGAGACAGTCATGGGTGTTTTGGATCGTGTAGTCCTTCAGGACGAACAGTGGGAGCGGATATTATCTTGCACTGCGGCGGACACAGGGGCACGAGCCGAGCCGATGAGCAGGGTTGGAATCCGTGGGTTGACTCCTTCCAGCGAAGCCTGCAGCGGCAGAAACAGCGGCTGGAGCGCAAGATCGAGGGCGAGCGCATCCTTCTTGGTGATCTGCCGGAGCTGTCCATCGCAATTCTCGAATTGGCCCGCGAGCGTGGAAGAGTGACCGTGATGGACGCGGCCAAGGTCACAGGCGCAAGCAGAAATACCGTCAAGGATCATCTGCGCGCATTAAACTCGCAGGGGCATCTAGCCCTTCATGGAGCAGGCCGCTGTACCTGGTACGGCCTGAGCTGACCAAGGAAAATGACCGGTGGACCGCCAGTGTGTGAATCAGCGTCGAAGGTTGCCCCCTATGATCGGTCCCGTAAAACCTTGATCTACTGAGATGGAATGCAGATCGGCTGGGGTCATGATCGGCGCCGATGATGACCCCGCCCTCGTTGCGAGTTTTCAAGTAAAGTCAGGCGCTTGCCGCCTTTTCAAACGGAGTCAACCTTCGGTGCTGTTTCACAGCGGATTGGGGCTTAAGAGCCGGGCCGGCCATGCGGTCGGCCAGCTAAAGCATCAGCTCGAAAACGCCTTGAAATCCCTCAGCACATCCCGGTAGCGGATCTGGCTTCCTCTCAGGTGGTCGCGCATGGCATTGCGCGCTGCCTCTTCGTTGCGATCCGAGATCGCCACGACGATCGCTTCATGTTCCGTATGGATCATGCGGCGGTAGGAGGTCTGTTCTCCGGACCGTTCGCCGGGGGTCGCCCTTGATTGCGGAATGGCCGCGGTGCCATGAAATTCCAGATGCTGCCGGAACAGCGGGTTGTTCGTGGCGTCGGCGATGGCGAAATGCAGCGCAAGATCCGCCTCGCGGATGGATTCGTTCCGCTCGATGCATTGCAGGATATGGCGATGACAATCGAAGATCGCCTCTTCCTGAGCTGGTGACCGGCGCATCGCCGCCAGACCGGCAGCCTCGATCTCAAGCGGAGCCCGCACCTCGAGCACCTCCAGATCGGACGATACGCGCGCGCGGTCTATTTTCCGGCCGGAAGGGGCCGGGGCATCCTGGCTGAGTACATAAATGCCCGCGCCCTGTCTCACTTCGACAAGTCCGTCGGAACGCAGAGCGGCGACGGCTTCCCGGACCACCGTGCGGCTGACGCCGTGGGTTTCCGTCAGTTCGACTTCGCTGGGGAGTTTGTCGCCGGGCAGGTACTGACCGCTGGCAATTGCTGCGCGAAGACTTTCTCCGACCCGTGACACCAGCGATCCCGGTCCCCTGTTCCGATCCTTGGTCTGGGTTGTCACGCTCAATCCCCGCTGCAACGACGCGACGCTTCTGCGCCGTATTCATCACACGTGTATGACAAATTCAGGCTCATATCAATGCGGGAGTGAATTCCATCTGTCTTTGGAAGCATTGCTCAAGGCCGGGGAGGCCATAAACTAAAGCTGGACGCTCGGATTCGTCTGCTGTATTTCCTCAATTTGCCGAATGTCAAAAATTGGTATGATGACATCGGCTATCGCTTTCCGACCCTGTCGGCTTTTTTTTCGGCCTGAAGCCGGCGTGCAAACGAGTGACGAGATGCGGACAAATCCAGAAGTTTCCGAATCCGAGTTGGACCGGGAAGCCAGGCTGCAATTCCTCACATGGGAGCGCGGACCTGCGGATATCCAAAGCGATGTCCAGAAAAAGTTGAAGGAAAAGCTGGCACAGTCCGCCGGAGCACGGATCGCGGATAGTGCTTATATCGCAAGCGACGCCCGCGTCTTTACATCCTCCCTGGTCGTCGGCGATCGATCCTGGATTTCGGGACATGCGCTCGTGCGGGGAGAGGTGGAACTCGGCGCCAATTGTTCGGTCAACCCCTACGCATGCATTTCCGGAAAGGTCCGGTGCGGAAACGGCGTGCGTATTGCCTCGCTCGTCTCGATCGTCGGTTTCAATCACGGTTTCGACGATCCGGACATACCGATCAACGATCAGCCTCACGAGACGCTCGGCATTACGATCGGCGATGATGTCTGGATCGGTGCCAATGCCGTCATTCTGGACGGCGTGACGATCGGTAGGGGCGCCGTTGTCGCCGCCGGGGCCGTCGTGACCAAAAACATTCCAGATCTGGCGATCGCGGCCGGCGTACCGGCCAAAGTCGTGCGCCGTCGCGGGGAAACGGCGGCAGTGGGAAAATCGCGCCGGGCCGAGGTCGAGCGGGCGTTGCTGCGGATCAGCAGGGTGTCGGAAGCCGAGTGGCGGGATGTGCGGGAACGGCATCTGACGCCGGAGGGTTATCTGTCGCCGGATGCCCACGGTGTTGCGCGCATGAGCGTCAGGCACGAATGTGATGCGATCGAGATTGCCGCCGGTTTCGGAGAACAGCTTTCCGGGAATGAGGCAAGGGCGGTCGTCGATCGTCTTCAGGCGCTTCAGGATCCCGCGACCGGCTTTTTCCCCGATCCGTTTCAACCGCCCGACCCAGCGAAGAACATCCGCGATAACTCCCCGGCTCTCTATAACGTGCTGGCGGTCGGTTATGCGCTGGAGATACTCGGAGCGCATCCATCCCACTCCATCTCGGGCGTTGAGCTGGACGCGGTCGGGCTTTGTGACTGGCTGGAGGCCTTGCCCTGGAGCAGCCGCGCATGGTGGTGCGGCGACCGGGTCGACGCTATCGCCACTGCGCTTTATTTTAACGCCCGGTATTTCAGGAGCGGCAGGGGGAAGGAAATCCTCTTCGGCTGGCTTTCGACCCATATCGATCGTTCGACAGGACTGTGGGGGAAACCAACCGCCGAACAGGGCTTTCTGCAGCCGGTAAACGGCTTTTACCGCCTCACACGTGGAGCCCATGCCCAGTTCGGCGTCCCTGTTCCTTTTCCTGAAGCTGCGATCAATTCCGTCATGACGCACTACCGAAACAACCAGGGTTTTTCCGGGTCGACCTACACGGCGTGCAATCTGCTCGATACGATACATCCGCTTTGGTTGTGCCTCAAGCAGACGGATTTCATGCGCGGCCAGGCGGAAGCAGTGGCTGAGGACATCATTCTGCGTTCGCCGGACCGGTGGCAGGTAAAAAAGGGCTTTGCCTTCGCAGATGGTCAGGTGGGAAGCCTGCAGGGCACGGAAATGTGGCTTTCGACCCTTCATCTTGCCGCGGACCTGTTGGGCATGGCTGAAAATTTCGCCTACGTTCCCAAAGGCGTGCATCGGACGCGGCCGGCGGGACTGGGGCTGTAGCGGAAGCGCAGATTGTCGCCTAGCGGAACCGCGGCGGCCGCGGCGGCGAGTTCGAGCGGATCTCGTGCACAGGCGCGTGTTTTCCCAGCAGTCTTAACATCTTCTTTTCGTCCTCCAGCCGCATTCCGTTTTTACGGCAGTGTTCGGCGACGTCGTGGTCGCGTGGCCCGGGAATTCTGACCTGCCGGTTGGTATCCTTTTTCATGTCGTTTCCTCCTAACGATAAAACGCCGCAGTCCGGCAAATGTTCATTAGAAGGAACTAAAATTCAACCCCTGCCGTCTCAGGCCCGGCATTAAAAAAGCCCCTCTGCGGAGCAGAAGGGCTTTCTCGTATCAACGCCAGTCCCGATGATCGCGCCAGTCGCGATGACCTCGCCATTCCCAGCGAGGCGGCCCTCGGTAATCCCATCGATCCCGACGATCCCACCGATGGCTATAGCGGGGCGGCGGCGGCCGCCAGCGGTTGGGGCGGCAATCGCCCCACCGGTTCAGGTGGTAACCGCGGCCGCAAGCCCAATCGACCTTTTCGGCGGTTGGTTTTGCCGGGACGGCAATGTTTCCAATCGGCATGGCATTTGCCGCGCCTCCAAAAAAACAAGCTGCGACCAGACTGGCCGCCAAGACTATCCTGCGCATCGGTTTCCTCCAGAAATGCACACGCGGACAGATTGCGGCGCCATCCTTGAACCGTTGCTGAAGTCCACATTCATCTGCGCTTCAGCTTATGTACAGCGCTTAAGGCGCGGTCTTCGCGCACCTCTGCTCAAGCCCCGGAGGCTCTCTTCCAAGAGAGTGCGGCGAGGCGGCTCGAAGAAGGGACCGATCGGTTTCCTTCTGGTCTCAGCCGGCCTCAGCGATAACGTGGGCGGTCCCGGCCGTCGCCGCGACTGTCGGAATCGTCTGAAGACGATCCTCGCTCCAGCCGGTCCAGCACCTGCAGGAGAAGATCCGCACAATCCTTTGTCGGTTCGCCGTCGGCGCAGCGCAGGTCGATCGTGGTTCGCCCGTTCTCGATGCGGAAACGCGCGCCACGCTCCCGTGGCGGTCGACGGTCCGCCACCGGGGTCATCCGCCACTCGTCCCCGTCCCTGTCGGCGTCCGGTCCCTGAGGGCCAGGCGGTGGTGGGTTCGGCGCTCGATCCCGATCTGTCTGTGGCGGGGTGCTGGGAGACGCGTTAGGAGTTTCCTGCGCGAGTGTCAGGTTGGCCGACAGCGAAAGAACGGCCGCTGCCGTGATGAGAAGACGTTTCATGTCGGGCCCTCCGGTTCTGGGTGACCAACAACAATGGCAAGGGCTTGTTTGTTCCGGCCAACATTCGCGCAGCCGCCTTCGGCTCGGTTCACGCGGGCGTTCGCTCGAACCTTCGTCGTTGATGGAAAGATCAGACGAGGTAGTGGATATGGGGTCGTGAATGGTGCGGCGAGGCTTCTACCCGTGCTTCGACGGAGAATACATCCCTGAGCAGGGCTTCGGTCAGCACCTCTTCCGGTGTCCCGCTGGCGACGATCCTGCCGTTCTGCATGACGATCAGCTCATCGCAGAACATGGCCGCATGATTGAGATCGTGAAGCGCGATGATGCTCGTCATCGGCAGGCCGGAAACCAGCCGCATCAGGCCGATCTGATGCTGGATATCCAGATGGTTGGTCGGTTCGTCGAGGATGAGTTCCTTCGGCGATTGCGCCAGCGCCCTTGCGATATGGGTCCGTTGCTTCTCGCCGCCTGAAAGCGATTGCCAGCGGTCGTTGCGCTTGTGGGCCATGCCGGCCCGCGCAAGAGCGGTCTCGACCGCTTCGTCGTCGGTGAGCGACCAGCCGGAAAATATCGACCGGTGCGGAAACCGCCCGAGCTTCACCACATCGACGACCCTCAGATTGGCATTGGTCGTGGCGTGCTGTTCAACAAAGGCGACCCGCTTTGCGATCGCACGCCGCCCGATCGTCTTGAGATCCTTGCCCTCGAGCATGATGGAGCCCGAATGCGGCAGTTTCAGACCCGCGAGCAAACGCAGGAGCGACGTCTTTCCCGAGCCGTTCGGTCCGAGCAGGCCGAGCGTCTTGCCCGGTCGTGCCTCGAACGAAACCCCGTCGAGCACGGTTTTCCTGCCAATTTTCCAGGTGAGGTTCTCGGTCTTGATGCTCATGACGCGCGTTGGAACCGGTAGAGGATGATCGAAAAGAAGGGCACGCCGACCAAGGCGGTGACGACGCCGATCGGCAGGACCTGCTGCGGGATAAGGGTGCGCGACGCAATATCTGCCACAACCATGAAAACGGCACCGATGACGGCGCAGGCGGGAAGCAATCGAACATGCAGCGGCCCGACGGCGAACCGCGCCACATGCGGGACGACAAGGCCGACGAAGCCGATCGAGCCGACCATGCTGACGATCGTCGCCGTCATCATCGCGGTGAGTGCGAAAAGCACGATGCGTGCCCGCGCGACATTGACGCCGAGCGATGCCGCCGCTTCGTCGCCGAAGGCAAAGGCGTCGAGCACGCGGGCATAAAGCAGGCAGGCCACCAGGGCCACACCGACGATGATCGAGACCAGCATCAATTCGGGCCAGCGGACACCGCCAAAGCTACCGAGCAGCCAGAACATAACGTCGCGCGCCTGCTGGGCATTGCCCGACGTCGTGACGATGTAGGAGGTCGAGGCATTGAAGAGCTGCGAAGCGGCGACACCGGCAAGAATGGTGCGGTCCGCACCGCCGCGCGTGCCGTTGGATAGCAGGGCCACGAAGAAGAAGGCCGCGAAGGCGCCGGCAAAAGCACCGGCCGACAATGAAACCGCGCCCGCGCCGACACCGAGGATGACGATCGCGACGGCGCCGGTGGACGCGCCCGCTGAGATGCCGAGAACATAGGGCTCGGCCAGCGGGTTGCGCAGCAGCGATTGCATGATTGCGCCCGACAGGGCGAGGCCCGCGCCGCAAAAGGCAGCGACCAGCGCCCGGCTGAGACGGTAGTCCCAGATGACCGTCTCATGGATGCGGTTGAGCCCGACCGCCGTCCATCCCAGCCGGTTGGTGACCGCAGAAAAGGTGGTCGAGAGCGGGATCGGCAGATCGCCGATCCCGACGCTGATGCCGACGACGAGACCGATGGCTGCAAGCGAAGCCACGAGCACGGCCGCGAAGGCGAAAAGCTGCTGAAGAAAGCGGCGCTTTTCCGTCACTTCAGAAGACCGATGGCCTTCAACTGTTCGGCCACCTGTTCGGCGCCGTAGATCGTCCGCACGGTCGGGTTCATGGCCTGACCGTCCATCACCACCATTGCCTTGTTCTTGACGGCGGTGATCTGGCTGACGGCCGGATCGGTGGTCAGGAACTTGATCTTTGCTTCCGGCTTGTCGAGCTCCCAGCGGTTACGGTCCAGATTGGCGACGACGATCACGTCCGGATTGGCAGCGATGATGCTTTCCCAGCCGAGCGTCGGCCATTCGGCTTCGGCGGTGACGGCATTGCGGCCACCCAGGACATCGGCGATGAAGCCGGACGCTGCGTTCTTGCCGCCAAGATAGGCATCGGCCGACGGGCTGGGGCTGGAGAACCAGAAGACGTAGGAGAGGCTTTTGCCGTCCTTCGAAACGCTGGAGCGGAGCTTGGCCTCGCGCGCCTTGAAGTCGGCGATCAACGCCTGGCCGCGATCGGCGACATCGAAGATCTGCGATAGTTCATCGATTTCCTTGTAGAGCAGATCCATGTTCCAAAGCTGGGCGCGGCTGCCATACTGGTCCTTGACCTCCTTGGTGCTGAGGCAGGTGCTGGGCGAGAGATAGGTCGGGACGCCGACCTTGTCGAAATCCTCACGCTTGGCGACCTTGCTGCTCGGGCCGACCAGGCTTGGCAAGGCGGCGGCCACGAAATCCGGGTTCTCGGCCAGAATCGATTCGAAGGTCGGGAATTCGACGCTCAGAAGCTTGACCTTGGCATTGGCGTCAGCAAGCTGCGGCAGAACCTTGCTCGGCCAGAAGGCGGTGCCGGCCATCTTGTCCTGGAGGCCGAGCAGCAGCAGGATTTCGGCGCTGTTCTGGCCAAGGCCGATGGCCCGTTCGGGCGCCTTCTGGAAGCTGACCTGCGCGCCGCAGTTTTCGACGGTCAGGGGGTATTTCGTCGATGCGTAAGCCGAGGAAACAGTGAAGCTGGATGCAGTCGCGATCAACAGCGCGGTCAAGGTGGATTTTAGCGTGAGCATGGCAGGTCCTGGTTCAAGTCTGCCACGGCGAATAGCCGTTCCTGCTCGTTTTAACAAGATAAAGCCAGTCACCTTTGATGTCGCATTTGAACGGCCTGCGCCTCATCTCTCTCCGCAAGGCCGCAAGGCGCAGCGGGGTGGTGGCGTCAGGTGTGGGCATAGATCCCATACAGCGCGATGAACATGTAAAGGCAGAAAGCTGCCACCGCCACGCCGGCGATAAACATGACCAAGCCCCGGCCGGCGATGACTTTGCGCTTTTTTTGGGGTTCGGAATCTGCCGATGGTGACAATCCCGTCGGCGTTTCGCTCCTTGGCGTTTCGCTTGGCTTCATCGTCTATCACTTCGTCTGGTCGATGGCGTGCGGGGATGGCGGTGTCCGGGAACCCGCGGGCTCGCCGGGGTGCAGGAAAAAGAAATAGACAGCACCGATGACAAGTGCGGCCGCTAGAATGGCGGTGACAAATTTCATCATGTTGTTGCCGGCTTTTCTGGGCGTGTCGTTCATGAAGGCTCGAACAGGCGGATCGGGGAATAGTTCCTCGACCAATGCCGGAAGCGCATGACGCCCCCCAAGAGCGATTCGAGGGCTCCAGGATCAACCTGGTCTTCAGGCCGCTGCCGCAAGCAGGACGCTTGCGAGGATCAGGCAGCCAAGCGCTACGTTCAGTCCGATGTAAAACGCCAGTTCATGTTGGTTGCCGGGTCTGCGGTGCATCTCGTTCTCCTCCTGAAAGCCAAACCTGCCGTCGCGTTGGAAAGTTCCGGCCGGGCATTGTCATGGCGCTGAAAAGGGATCGCACGAAGGAGAACGCGAAGACGCTTCCTAGTCTCCCGCGGCCCCAAGCCCAAGCGGCCCATTGATCCGGTTCAAGGCTTCCCCGAGGGATCTGACCGCTTCCATCGTCGCGGCCTGCGCCGACATCAGCATCGCGAGGTCAGCGTCCTTGCCCTGGTGGGACAGCGCGAGGGCGCGCTTGTGCAGCTGTTGGCTCATGGTGCTGAGCTGCGCAAAGGTATTTTCGTCCATCTTCATCCTCCGAAGTCTGCGCGGCTTTAAAGCCCCAGGCGGCATTCCGTTCCCTCAGCGAGCTGAATGGCAGGAATTCGTAAGCGGCGAACTGAACATGCGGGGATCATCCGCATGCCCCGAAGGTTCCGGCTCCCGCTCTTGGTGGGAGCCGGTTCGTCGTTTTCCAGGTCACTGCTGCGGCAGAACCACATTGCTGTCGGTGGTGCTCTTGACCGGCTTCTGGCCCGGGACATGAGACATGCTGCGCGTCTTGCTTTGCAGCTCGTCACCTTTGACCCGCGTTTTCGTCTGCGATTTGCTGAATGTGCCTTGGTCCATGGCCTGCGCCTTCGACTGCGCCTTCAGCTGGTTGGGGTTCTCGTTGACCTTAGTCTGGCTTTGGGCCTTGCCATCGGCTGTCGCCGCACTGCCTGCAGAGCCGATCGAGGCTGTCGTGCCATCGTCGGTGCGACAGGCTCCGGCGGTACCGAGTGTGCTTGCCGATGTGCCGCCTGCGGCGGCACTGCCACCGGAGCCGACCGTACCAGCCGCGTTGCAGTCCTGTGCAAACACGGGTGTCGTGGCGACCGAGGCCATAAGCACGAGGCCTGCCAGAGTTATCTTCTTAGACATGCCTATCTCCTTCATTTCCGAGGCTTGGTGACGTCGCAGGTGCCGTCCGACCGGCGGGTGATCACTGTCCCATCAGGCCTGGTGACACTTGCCGTCGAAAATGCCTGATTGCCGGCCGTGCCTGTCGTGACGGACGAGCCGGCGCTGGACGAAGCCGAGCCACCGCCCGAGTGCATGGTGGTTGTCTTGCCGTCGATTGTCGTCGAGGACGAAACGCTGCCGCCACCTGCGGTTACCGATGTGGACGTGCCGTTGGCGATAGAACCCGTGCTCTCGATGATGGTACAGGTCGTGCCGTCGTCAAGCTTGATGGTTTCGGTGGCAAAGGCCGAGATCGCGGTGATGGTCGCGAGGATCAGCGGCAGTGCGAACGTGCCTCTGTATGCGAATGATGCCGATGTCATTTCGGCTCTCCTATGGATAGGACGAAGGCGGAACAATCCGCCCTCGACCGATGGATGGGACTAGCAGGAAGCGCCGTCTTTCTTGGCCTGGCCCGGAGGACATGCCTTCTTGCCCTGTCCATGTTCCTGACCGGCCGCGCCAGCCGAGCTGCCGCCGGTTCCGACCGAACTGGTCGACATGCCGTCCTTGGCGGACGTGCCGCCGGTCCCGAGCGTCGAAGCGGAGCCAGACCCGCTGCCGGAACCTGCCGCCGAACCGCCGGTGCCGACGGAGCTGCTGGACTGGCCATCGCCCGCGGACGTGCCACCGGTGCCGAGCGTCGAAGCGGAGCCCGACCCGCTGCCCGAGCCTGCCGCCGAACCGCCGGTGCCAACCGAGCTGCTGGACTGGCCACCGCCCGCGGAAGATCCGCCGGTGCCGAGGGTCGAGGCGGAACCGGAGCCGCAGTTGGTGGTGCCGGGCGCGCAATTCGTTCCGGCGGAGCTGCCGCCCGTCCCGACCGTGCTGCTGGACGTGCCGCCGCCGGCACTCGTTCCTCCGGTGCCGACGGTGCTGCTGGTCTGGGCGAAGGCAGACAGGGTAGTGCCCGCGAGAAGTGCTGCGGCAAAGGCCGCACGTGTGACGATGTTCATGTCTTATCTCCTTGAGTTTCCACATGCTTCCGACCGCGACAGCGTTTTCCGAAGCTGCGGAACAAACTGGCTCTTGGCGGCGCATGTTCCCGCCCAGGGGCTTCAGTCCGATCAGGGCTGAGACCTTAGCCCATGGGCAGCATCGACCAAGGTCTGGTGCGAGGGGGAAAAGGTCCCGAACGCGGAACTTCGGCCGCATCGCGGTGTTCAGGGCGTCTCGGAAAGGGAGGTTCAGATGGAGGAGAGTGTGTATCAGGCCCGTTGGCTGCTGATCATCATGGCTTTGCTCGCTGTCGGCTTGACCGCAGTCGGGGCCGCGGCCGGATAAGCCGTCGCAGCGTCATTCCATCGGGGCGGGTCTCTCGCTGTTCGGCCCTAGAGACAGGCAGCCGAAGCACCCGATGCCGGATCAAGAGTTGCTTCTTCCAGATGAGGCATGCCGGGCTGAATTGGCTACCCGGCATGCCTGGTCGTGTTACTTGACTGCCAGCGCCTCGTTGATCTTGCCGGCGTCAGCCTCGAGGTTCTTGTAGGTTTCCTCCAGGCTCAATTCGCCAACGATGAGCTGGCTCATGCGCTGGACGATCTGCTGGTAGATCGCCGTCCCGCCCTTCATGCGTTCGAAATCGCGCGCGGCCTGCGGAACGTTCTTCTTGTTGTCGAGAAACACCGCCATCGATGCCTTGGCGTCGTCGCTGGAGATCTTGTATTGCGGGTTCTTGATGTCCGCTCCGGTCAGGATGACATAGGTTTCGGCGATTTCGCGCTGTACCTTCTCGGAGCCGAGAAACTCGATGAATTGCGCTACCGCTTCGGGATGTTCCGTGCGCTTGAAGCCGACGATCGCGGTCGCGCCTGGCATCGCATAGCAACCCGCATCGCCGCAGGGAGCGTTGATGGCCGTCCACTGGAACGCGTTGCCGATCTTCTTCTGGAAGGGGTTCACCATCCAGTTGCCGGCGAGATAGGTGACGACATTGCCGTTGACGAATTCGTCGCCCATGTTCTTGTACTGCGAGCCGCCGGCCGCCCCCCACATTTCCTTCGGGAAACTGCCGTTCTGGGTCCAGGAATAAAGGTCCGCGATATATTTGCGGGCGCCTGCATCCGGGAAGTTGAACTTGCCGTCCTTCACATAGACCGAGCCGTAGGAATAGGCGCCGCCCGAGAAGCGGTGGCCCGACCGGTCCATGGTAAAGGGGATCTGCGCGCCTGTGGCCTTTGCGACGCGGGCCGAGGCCTCGACGATCTGCTTGAGCGCGGCCTTCGGGCCGGGCAGGGGTTCGCCGGCCTGCTCGAACAAGGTCTTGTTGACGAACGGCAGGTTCAGCGTCTGGGACGCCACGTAACCGTTGATCGACTTCGGGTCGTTGATGTTAGGCAGGCGAAGCTGGTTGAGGCTGTCTCCGTGGAGCTTGGCGAAGGTGTCCGGGTCCTTCATGTAGGAGCGCATGTCGAGATAATAGGGGGCGAGCTGCCAGTCGGTGATCTTGGCGAGATCCGGTCCCTTGCCTGCCGCCAGCTGGACCGGCAGCTGTTTCACCACCGCATCATAGCCGGACGATACGAAATTGACCTTGACGTCGGGATGCGACGCCTCGAACTCCTTGCTCAAGGCGGCCATGCGCTCGACATAACCCTGGTCGTCGTCGGTGAACAGGAAAGTAATGGTCTTGGCGTCCGCCATGGCCGCGCCCGAAAGAGCGAAGGCCGAGAATACGAACGCACTTATCCCTGATAGAAGTCTCTGCATTTTTCATCCTCCCAATGAAAATATTTTCACAATTCGGAAGGTTTCCTTTCGGATTTTCCCTCGAATTTCTCCTTTTTGAAGCTTGACAATCCAAACGTCAAGCTGTCTTGTCGCCTAAATTCGAAACTGCTGACAAAGCTGAAACGGCAAGTTTAGAATTATGAAATTATTTTCATGGCCTGAGGGAGGCAGTCATGGAGCATTTACCTGCGGCCGCAGCCCGTTCGGGCGGCGCCAGCTATCATGTCGCCCCCGGCGAAACCTTCACCGCATGGGTCGTCTCGGACTTGCGCCAGACGTATTTTCCGGGTGAGCCCGCGCCGGCGGAAGATCGTGCCAACTACCGGTTCATCAACGGCTTCGTGGATGTCGGCGACCTTCCTTGCAGAAAGGCCTTCCAGGCGCAGATGATCGGACGGGAAATCCGTCCCGAGAACGGCTGGAAACCGGCCTCCCTGAACCTGCCGGGGCCGAATCGTCGTGTCGAATTCACAGGCTTCTGGCACGTGCCCACCCATGTCAGCCGCTGGCTGCGCGGCAGTTTCCGCGCCGAAGCCGCCCGCGACGTTCCGATGCGGCTGAGAACCTGCGGCGGCGTGCGGATCTGGGTCAACGGCGAGGAACAGGTGCGGTTCGAGCCCTTCCGGCGCAACGTCGAGAGCGAGACGTCGATCCTCCTGGCGCTGAAGGCCGGCGACAATGACATCCTCGTGCTGACCGAAGACCTGGCGGAGCGGGACACGATCTGGTTCTTCGAGCTGGAACTGGCCGATACCCAGCCGCTGGACATCGCTTTGCCCACCGCGCTTGACCGGCAGGAGGTCCGCCGGCTCGAGCTCCTTGCGCGCGCCATCCGCCCCGCCGCCGACGTTTTCGTCGACCGCCCGCTGGAAATCCTCTTCGACACTCCGCCGGGTGCCGATCTGCCCGTCGGCATCGAAGTCTATAGTCACGGTCATGACCGGGCCGTACTGGCGAAGGCGGACCTGACGCTCGCCGCCGGCGAGACGCGGCTGGTCGCTGCCAAGATCAAGGGCCTGCCGGACGGATATCACGGCATCAGGCTGAAGATCGGTTCCGGCGCCGCAACCGTTGCCCGCCATATCGACGCTGCCTTCATGAGCGACCTCGTCCTGCCTCAGGCCGCGGCGACACTTGCCGAGCGCAAGCGCGAGGCGCTGGTCTTCAGCGCCCGTTTCGGCGCCGAACGGATCGGCCGCGTGCTTGCCATGGCTGCGTCAGGCGAGATCGACCGCGAGGTGATGGAAAGGATCATCACGGCCACCCTCGAGGTCATCGACAGACGGGAGGATTGCTCGGATTTCGTCATGGTGCCGCTCCTCTGGCTTCTCGGGCAATACGAGCACGTCCTGTCGCCGGAGACCGCGGCCAGAATCCGCGCGTCCGTCGTCGGCTACCGCTACTGGGTGGACGAGCCCGGCAACGACGTGATGTGGTTCTGGAGCGAGAACCATGTCCTGTGTTTCCACACGAGCCAGTTCATTGCCGGCAGTCTGATGCCGGATACCGTATTCTCCGCTTCCGGCAGGACGGGTCGCGAGCAGGCGCAGCTTGCGGAAGACCGGCTTCGCCGCTGGTTCGACAGCGTCGAGGCGCACGGCCTCGCCGAGTGGAATTCCGCAGCCTATTATCCGGTGGATTTTATCGGTCTGCTGGCCCTTGAGCGCTGGGGTAGCGACGATATCGCTCCGCGCGCCCGATATCAGCTGGATCTGATCTTCCGGATGATCGCGCTGCACACGCTGGCGGGCGTTCCCGCCGGTTCGCAGGGGCGCGCCTACGACAAGGAACTGAGGGCCGGCCCCCTGACGGAACTGGCGCCATTCGCCCGCGTGGCATTCGGCAGCGGCTGGCTGAACGGCGGCGTCGCCTCCCTGCCGATGTTCTGCGCCGGCTCCTACACCCCGCCGGCCGACCTGCCGGACTATGCCCAGCTGGTGCAGGGACGCTCGATCGAAGCGCGTTATGCCCAGGGGCTCGAAAGCGGCAAGCTCGTGCTCTTCAAGACGCAAGCTTCGCAGCTCTCTACGGTCATTGATCACAAGACTGGCCGGCGGGGCCACCAGCAGCACGTGCTCGATATCCGGCTTGCCGGCCACCCGATGGCGAGGCTCTGGGTCAATCATCCCGGCGAAGACGATCCCTGGGGCACGCAACGCCCCTCCTATTGGGCCGGCAATGGCATCCTGCCCCGCGTCATGCAATATCGCGACGTCGTTCTGCTGATCGCCGACACCGAGGGCACGCGCCATGCCTGGACCCATGCCTATCTCGGTCGTGACGGCCTCGACGAGGTCGCCATCGACGGAAACTGGCTCCTGACCCGCTCAGGCCGGGGTTTTGCGGCACTTTATGCGACGAACGGACTTGAACTCGTGACCGACGGAGCGACCGCCGGACGTGAAGTGCGCTCCGAGGGCGCCCTCACCGGCTGGGCGGCCGTGGTGGGCGCGGGCGACGAAGCCGCTTTCCATCGTTTCGTCGAACGTATCCGCGCCACCTCCGTCTCGTTCGACGCTGAAGGCAGGGTGCTGAGCCTTTCACCGCCGGGCCGCGAGACGCTCGCGCTCTCCTATGCTGGAGAATTCACCGTCGGCGGAGAACCGCGACCCTTCGTCCACGACCAGCCCGTGCCGATCCTGACCTATGACAGCACGACCGCCGCCGGCGACCATCCATTCTATGCATAAAGGACATTCCGACCGATGGATTCGATGACCTTCAACAAACCGGCCCTGCAGGAGACGATCGATCAGGTCGCGGTTGCGTTCAGCCGCCTCAAGGGCATCAAGGAAGGCCTTGCCGGTGCCGATGCGGACGGCGGTATCCAGTTCGACGAATGGGACTGGGAAGTCGGCGTCGGCCTCTACGGGTTCCTGCGCCGTGCGCTTGCCGCCGGCGACCGGAAGGCCATCGACGATCTGGTCGCCTGGTACGGCCGGCAAATCGGCCGGGGCCTGCCGCCGCGGCAGATCAACAGCACGGCGCCCATGCTGCCGCTCGCCATCCTTATCGACCATGTCGACAGGCCGGACTTCCGCGCGCTGGTCGAGGACTGGGCGGACTGGCTCGTCCACCGGCTTCCGAAGACCGAGGACGGCGGCTTTCAACATGTCGTCAAGGAACGATTGAACGACGGCGAGCTCTGGGACGATACGCTGTTCATGGCTGGCCTGTTTCTGGCACGGGCGGGCGTCGCCTGCGGGCGTCGCGACTGGATCGATGAGGCCGTCTACCAGTTCATGGTGCATACCCGCTATCTGTCCGACCCGGTCACCGGCCTCTGGTATCATGGCTGGACCTTCAATGGCCGGCACAATTTCGCCAGGGCCTTCTGGGCGCGCGGCAACGCCTGGATCACGGTTGCCATTCCCGAACTGTTCGAGCTCGTTCCCGACCTTGAGGAAAAGGACAAGCGTTTCCTCTCGAACGTGCTTGCGAGCCAGGTCAGCTCGCTGAAGCGGCTGCAGCGCCCCGACGGCATGTTCCATACACTGCTCGACGACCCGACATCGCCCCTTGAAACATCGGCGACGGCCGGGATCGCCTACGGCATCCTGCGCGGCATCGACGCGGGCATCCTCGATCCTTCCAACCGGGTGCATGCGGAGCGGGCGCTTTCGGCCGTGCTCTCCCAGGTCGATGACGAGGGCGTCGTCCAGGGCGTTTCGGATGGCACGCCGATGGGGCACGACCTGGAATTTTATCGTCGGATCCCCAACCTGCCGACCCCTTACGGGCAGGCGCTGACGATGCTGCTTTTGACGGAAGTCCTGCTCGAGGGCGAGGAGGGTGCATGAACAGGTTCCCGTCCCTTCTCATCGAGCCCGTGCAGGAGGATGAGACGGCGCGCATTCAGGCGGCGATCGATGAGGTCGCAGCACGTGGAGGCGGCTGTGTGGAACTTGCAGAAGGCACCCACAATACGCGCGGGCTGAGGCTGCAATCCGGCGTCGAGCTTCATCTGGCAAAGGGTGCGATCCTGCGCCCGGCGGCCGACTACGGGGCTTACGGGGAGACGTCGGTGTCGGTTGTCGCCGAGAAGTCGAACCGGGCCATGATCGCTGCCAGAAACGCGACGGGCATAGCCCTGACCGGGCCTGGGCGGATCGAGGCGGGCGGCGAACATTTCATCGCCGGCAACGACGAGGCGATGGGCACCCTTGTACCGGCGGAGTTCCGCCCGCGGGTGGTCGTCTTCGAATCCTGCCGCGGTGTCCGGATCGAGGGGTTGGAAATCCTCGATTCGCCAATGTGGACGCTGCACCTCGTCAATTGCGACGACGTCTATGTCGGCGGCGTGAAGGTGTCGAACAACCGGCGCATGCCGAATACCGACGGCCTCGTGCTCGACGCCTGCCGGTACGCGGTTGTGGAGGACTGTGTCATATCGACGGCCGATGACGGCATCTGCCTGAAGACCAGCGCCGGACCGGACGGCCAGGCGATCGGGCAATGCGAAAACGTGCTCGTGCGACGCTGCGTGGTCGAAAGCAACAGCTGCGCGCTGAAACTCGGCACGGAGTCCTTCGGCGATTTCACCGACGTCGTCTTCGAGGACTGCCGCGTCCACGGGTCAAACCGGGGATTGGGCCTGTTTTCGCGCGACGGCGGGCACATGACCGACATCCGCTTCTCCCGGATAGAGGTCGACTGCCACGAGACGCTCGACGGCTTCTGGGGATCGGGCGAAGCGCTGACGGTGACGGTGGTGGACCGCATTCCCACCCGCCGTGCCGGCGCCGTTCGAAACCTCGTCGTCGAGGACCTCCATGGTCAGATGGACGGGGCGATCGCGCTCGTTTCGACCTCCGCCGCGAAAATCCACGGCGTCAGGCTTTCGCGGCTGCGGCTGCGGCAGAGAAGAGGCCTGCTTGGAACGGGACTTCGCTATGATCTGAGGCCGACCAACGCGGATATCGCACCGAGCGCGGACGCTGCCGGGCGCGCGAATGCATGGACGAAGGGTGCGGACGGACGGGTGGTCGGCCTTGTCGACTACCCGGGAGGCATGCCGGCGCTTTTCACCGCCGGCATAGAGGGGATTACGATCGAGGAGACGCATTTCGAAAGGCCGCAACCGATACCGGAAGGCTGGAACGTCCAAAGCGTCATCCATAAAGTGACTGAACCTGACGGGAGCAGGGAATGGGAAATCTGAAACTTACGAATGTCACCAAGGCGTTCGGCGCGCTAACCGTTCTGCACGGCATCGACCTGACGATCGACAACGGCAAGTTCGTCGTTTTCGTCGGCCCGTCCGGCTGCGGCAAGTCGACTCTTCTGAGGATCATCGCGGGGTTGGAGGACATCAGCGCCGGCGGCATCGAGATCGGCGGGCGTGACGTCGTCCAGCTTTCGCCGGCTGAGCGGAAGATCGCCATGGTCTTCCAGTCCTATGCACTCTATCCCCACATGAGCGTGCGCAAGAACCTCGCCTTCGGGCTCGAGAACCTGAAATTCAAGCGCAGCGAAATCGAGACGCGGATCGGGGAGGCGGCGCGCATGCTGGCGATCGAACCCTATCTGGATCGCAAGCCGCGGCAGCTTTCCGGCGGCCAGCGCCAGCGTGTCGCGATCGGACGCGCCATCGTGCGCAACCCCGATATCTTCCTTTTCGACGAGCCGCTCTCGAACCTCGACGCGGCGCTGCGCGTCCAGACAAGGGCCGAAATCACCCGGCTGCATCGCCAGTTGAGGACGACGATGATCTACGTCACCCACGACCAGGTCGAGGCGATGACCATGGCCGACGAGATCGTCGTCCTGAACGGCGGGCGGATCGAGCAGGTCGGAACGCCGCTCGAACTTTTCGACAACCCGAGGAACCTCTTCGTGGCTGGCTTCCTGGGCTCGCCGCGGATGAACATGCTGAAGGGCAAGGTGACGGCGCTTGGCGAGGCCGGGATAACGATCGACGCCGGCTACGGCGCGCCGCTCACAGCGTCAATCGATCCCACCGCGGCGAAAGTGGGCCAGGCCGTGCTTGTCGGCATACGGCCCGCGCATTTCGCGGTCGGCGATGAAGGACTGCCGTTCGTCGTCCAGTATCACGAGAGCCTTGGAACCGAGACCTATGTCTACGGGACGCTCGAAGGGCGAGACGAACAGATCATCGTTCATCAGACCGGCCATTTCGCGCCACGGCCCGGCGACCTTCTGCGGATCATGCCGTTACCCGGCCGGGTGCACGTCTTCGATCCCGATAGTGGCCTCGCCTTGCCGCAGTCGGTCAGCCAGCGGAGTGATGTCCATGAGCACGCCTAAGGCGACCGATCTCGGCGGCCGCGCCCTCGACTTCGTCATGGGCGTCGTCGAGGCGCCCATCAACGGGTTCGAGCGGCTGATGGGCAGGAAGCGGATGCCCTATCTGTTCCTCGCGCCGAATCTCATCCTTTTCGGCATCTTCACCTTCCTGCCGATCGCCATCGCGGTTGGCTATGCCTTTACCGGCGGCACCGGCCTGTTCGTGTCGGAGCGGCCTTTCGTCGGCTTCGACAATTTCCGCCAGCTCCTGCAGTGCGAAGATTATCTTCGTCCGGGGAGCTGCCGCGAGTCCCTGTTCTGGACGGCGGTCTGGAACACGCTCTGGTTCGTCGGCTTCAACGTCGCCGCGACCCTGCTCGTGGCATTGGTGACGGCTCTCATCCTCAACCGGGCGATGGCCGCGCGCGGTTTCTTCCGGGCCATGTTCTTTTATCCCGTCCTGCTGTCCCCGGTCGTCATCGGCCTGATCTGGAAATGGTTCCTGGACCGCAACGGCCTGCTCAACGCCTTCCTGCAAATGCTCGGCGTACCGCCGGAAATCTTTCTGCTGGACGTCGGCTGGTCGCGTTTCTTCGTCGTCGTCGTTTCCGTCTGGTTCCATATGGGCTTCTATACGCTGATCCTTCTGGCCGGCCTGCAGGCCATTCCGAAGGATCTTTACGAAGCCGCCTCGATCGATGCGGCCTCGCCCCGGCGCACGCTTTTCCGCATCACGCTTCCGCTTCTCGGGCCGAACCTGCTCGTCGTGCTGATCCTGTTGATGATCCGCTCGGTCCAGATCTTCGACGAAGCCTGGGTGCTGACCAATGGCGGCGGGCCCGGCACCGCAAACAGCTTCATCGTGCAGTACATCTACCAGATGGCCTTCGGCAGCGACCTGCGCCTTTTCGGGCTCGCCTCGGCGGCGTCGGTGCTGATGGGTCTCGTGCTGCTGGCCCTGACGCTCATACAGCTGCGGCTTGGCCGCAAGATGGAGTCCTGACCATGTCGCAAGGCCTATCCCCCATCGCCTTCCTGACACGCACCCGCCGGCGGGGCCGGATTGGCGTCACCGACATTCTTTCCTGGGCCTGGCTGATCCTGGGTACGCTTGCCGTGCTCGTTCCGGTGGTCTGGGCGGGCCTTTCCTCGTTCAAGCCGGCCGCCGAGATCACCCGCTTTCCGCCGACGCTGCTGCCGCGTGCGGCGGTTCAGCAGACGGTACCGGGTTTCGACGCCCCGCTCAGCCTCTGGACCGTCGATGTCGACGGTCAGCGGCGCGAGATGGCGATGGTCCGGCGTATCGGGCTGAAAGCGCAGATGATCGATCCGAGCAATCCCGGACCGCCGGTCAGCGTCGATGTCAAAAACATCGCGCCGGTCCAGCGGCTCACCATCGCGATGGAGAACTATACCGATCCGCTTACCAGGTTCGACTTCCTCACCTTTTTGCAGAATTCGGTCTTCGTCACCTTCGTTGCGACACTGCTGACGCTTGTCGTCAATGCGCTTGCGGCTTTCGCATTGTCGAAATACCGGTTCCGGGGCGAGAAGGCGATCTTCGTCCTGATCATCTCGACGCTGATGATCCCCCTGACGGTGGTGATGGTCCCGGCCTATCTGGTCGTTGTCGGCGTCGGCCTGGTGGACAGTCTCTGGGGCATCATCATCCCGACGGTCGCCTCGCCGACCGGCGTCTTCCTGCTGCGCCAGTACATGCTCACCATTCCAGACGAACTCATCGAGGCGGCCCGTGTCGACGCGGCAAGCGAGTTCCGGATCTTCTGGCGCATCGTCCTGCCGCTGACGGCGCCGGCGCTCGCGGTGCTGGCGATCTTCTCCGTCCTGTGGCGATGGAACGACTTCCTGTGGCCGCTGATCGTGCTCAGCAGCCGGGAAAACTTCACCCTGCAAGTCGGTCTCAATGCCTTCCAGGGCGAGTTCTCCGTGCAGTGGAACTACATCCTCGCCATGACCTTCCTGAGCCTGGCGCCGGTCACGGTCGTCTTCCTGTTCCTGCAGAAATACATCACGACCGGCATTGCAGGCACGGGAATGAAGTGAGGTTCACCGGCGGGGCGGCGCGACGCTGCCCCGCAGCACCAGCTTGCAGCCGAGTTCCAGCCGATAGGCCGGCCGCAGCGGATCGTTGGCGACGAGCCGCTGCTCCAGAAGGCTGATTGCGGCCGCCCCCAGCCGGTCGGTCGGCAGTTGGACCGTCGAGAGCGGCGGCGTGCTGAACTCGCCGGGCACGATATCGTCGAAGCCGAGCACGGACATGTCTTCCGGCACGCGGATACCGAATGCGGCCAGCGCCCTCAGGCAGCCGAGCGCCAGGTTGTCGGCGGCGCAGAAGATCGCCGTCGCGCCACGCAGGCTGCGATCGTCGGAAAGCAACTGGCGGATGGCCTGTTCGCCCTGGTGGGGTTCGTATCCCTCCGCCTCGACGATCATCTCCGGCGATACGGCAAGGCCGGCTGCGAGATGCGCATCGGCGTAGCCGTCATACCGGCGGCGGATGGTGGTCCTGCCCTTCCAGGTCAGATGCAGGATGCGGCGATGGCCGAGCGAAAGCAGGTGCTCGGTTCCCTGGCAGGCGCCGAAGCGGTTTTCACCGGTGACCGTATCGACCAGCATCGAAGGGTCCTCACCGTTCAGGATGACGAGCGGCGCAGGCCCTGCGGCGAGGGCGCGGATCAGTTCCGGCCGGTCGTCGTTGAGGATGACGATGCCGTCGACGTTTTCGGCCTGCGCCATGCGGCGCACCTCGTTTGCGTCGATCCGGCTGCCGGCGCTGACGAAAGGGACGATCCGGATGCTGAGGCGCTCGCATTCCTGGCGCAGGCTGTTGAGCATCGTCCAGCTGACGAGATTGACGTCGCTGTGAGGCGCCGCCTCGCTGGTGATCGCCAGGAGGATCGTGCGAAGCGTGGCGATCGTCGCCCGGCTTCTGCGCTGTTCCAGATATCCCAGCCTTTGCGCGGAATTGAGCACCCGCTCTCGAACTTCCACGGATATGGGCGCGGTTCCGTTGAGAACATGGGACGCGGTACTGAGCGAAACACCGGCATCCAGAGCCACATCTTTCAAGCCTATCTTGGCTTTCAACGGAATTTCTTTCGATTTAAGCCGGCTTCTGAAGCACCAATACGAGCAAGCAATTTCTCACGTTATCGTGCAGGCCATTTGGACATCTCCGCGCAAGGCTCGTGGCCGGAGCGGATACCTCATCCCCTGATGCGATGAACTTCGTCCATCATGCATGCTCACGTGGCTCCAGCGCAAGACAATCCTGGCGCGGCCGTTTGTGGAAAAGCCGCGCCCGCCGTTATTGTGGAAGCCCTTTCGTCTCCCCGCCTTAACACCTGTCTTTGATGCCAGCTGCCTGTGATTATTGGCCGATGACGATCGACTTGCCTTCCTTGACGGCCCGCAGGGCCGCGTCCGCGAGCGCCAGGGCGATCACGCCGTCTTCGGCGGAAGGCGAGGGCTCCGAGCCGCTTTCGAGGCTGTCGATGAAGGCGGAAATTTCCGCCGCATAAGCCTCGGTATAACGGGTCATGAAGAAGTCGTGCAGCGGCGGGCGGGTATAGCCGTCCTTGTTGGCGATCTCGATCGAGACCGGCCGCTGGTTTTCGGCGGCGACGGAGCCGAGCGATCC
The DNA here is from genome assembly GCF_056280385.1 of Neorhizobium sp. USDA 3394. Taxonomy (NCBI): domain Bacteria; kingdom Pseudomonadati; phylum Pseudomonadota; class Alphaproteobacteria; order Hyphomicrobiales; family Rhizobiaceae; genus Neorhizobium; species Neorhizobium sp. USDA 3394. Next base: position 1,893,822 of record NZ_JBWCDU010000002.1, on the reverse strand, counting down.
GTGCACCTCGATGCGCTGGTCATAACCATAGCTTGCCCGGCGGGAGTTGGAGATGATCGCCTGCCTGCCGCTTTTCGTCGTCAGGATGAGGCTTGCGCTGTCATAGTCGCCAAGCTCGCCGATTTTCGGATCAACCAGCACGGCGCCGGACGCCATGACGCTGTGGATTTCCTCACCGAGCAGGAAACGCGCCATGTCGAAGTCGTGGATCGTCATATCGCGGAAAATGCCGCCGGAAACCTTGATATATTCGGCCGGCGGCGGGCCGGGATCGCGGCTGGTGATGGTCACCATCTCGACCTTGCCGATCCTGCCGTCGTCGATCGCCTGTCGCACGGCGCGGAAATGCGGATCGAAGCGGCGGTTGAAGCCGAGCATCACCTTGGCGCCGGTTCTGCGCACCGTCTCGACGCAGGCTTTGGCGCGGTCCACGTCAAGGTCGATCGGCTTTTCACAGAAGATCGCCTTGCCGGCCTTGGCGAAGCGTTCGATCAGGTCCGCATGGGTATTGGTCGGTGTGCAGATGATGACGGCATCGATATCGCGATCGGCCTCGACCGCGTCGATCGTGCTGACCTTGCAGCCGGTGCTGTCGGCAATTGCCTTCGCCGCATCGGTCATGGCATCCACGACGGCGACGAGCTTCGCCCGCTTGTCCTGCGCAATGGCGCGCGCATGTACCTTGCCGATCCGGCCTGCGCCAAGAAGCGCCAGTTTCGTGACCATGATGTCCTCCCGTGACATTGTCCGCTGTTTCAGCCAGGCCCGCCTGCGCGCGGGCGACGCAGCCGTTTTCCCTGCTGCGTTTCAGACTGTCCAAATCGAAATTTGGAATATATGTTCTATTTTTGCTAGTTTGTGATTTCATCCATGTCAAGGAGAACGGAAGAACCGAATGGAGGACAGGGCGCCGACCAGCATCAAGCAATTCGAAGAACGGCTGATCGACGTTTCGGAAAGCCTGCCGAAGCGGCTGCGGCAATGCGCCGACTATGTCGCGGCCAACAAGGACCGGATTGCGGTCTCTACGGTGGCCGAGATGGCGGAAGGCGCGGGCGTACAGCCGTCGGCCTTCATGCGCTTCTGCCGGATTCTCGGTTTTTCCGGGTTCTCCGAAATGCAGCGGCTGTTTCGCGAGTTCTACGCGGGCGGCTGGCCGGACTATTCGACGCGACTGAAACATCTGCGGGAAAAGGCCGAGGGCAGCGCTTCCGCGCTGCTGGGCGAGTTCGTCGATGCGGGCCGCGCGTCGCTCGAAAACCTCCTGAAGACGATCGACGCAAAGACCCTGGACGACGCCGTCGACACCCTGGCGAAAGCCCAGATGATCCACATCATCGGTCTCAGGCGTTCCTTTCCGGTCGCAAGCTACATCTCCTATGCGTTCGAGAAGATGAACGTCCCGGCCATGCTGCATTCCGGCGTCGGCGGGCTCGACAACCACAATGCCATCCGGACCGGCGACGTGCTGCTGGCGGTCACCTTTTCTCCCTATTCGGCAGAGACGGTCGATATGGTCGAGGCGGTGAGCGCGCGCGGCATCCCGGTCGTGGCCTTGACGGATACGATCGTCAGCCCCTTGCGGAAGTTCGAAACGATCACACTTTCAGTCTCGGAGGTTGATTTCGGCGCGTTCCGTTCGCTGTCGGCGACACTCTGTCTGGCCATCGTGCTGTCGGTCGCGGTGGGCACAAAGCGATCCGAGTGAATGTTTATGTTGAAATCTTAAAAAATGGAATTTATAGTCCATTTCTGACTGGAGGCGGCCGGGGAGGATCGGCCGGTTCCGGGCGCTATCGACGGGGCATGGAGTCCCGCCGCAGCGAGGGAGGAAATCTTGGCGTCACTGGATCTCATCACGATCGGCCGTTCGTCCGTTGATCTTTACGGCGTGCAGGTCGGCGGGCGTCTGGAGGATATGGCCTCCTTCAACAAATATATCGGCGGCTCGCCGACCAACATCGCCGCGGGTGCGGCAAGGCTCGGGCTGAAATCGGCGCTGATCACCCGCGTCGGCGCCGAGCATATGGGCCGGTTCATTCGCGAGCAGCTGATCCGCGAGAAGGTCGACGTGCGCGGCGTCAGGACCGATCCCGAGCGCCTGACGGCGCTCGTTTTGCTCGGCATCCGCGACCAGCACCAGTTTCCGCTGATCTTCTATCGCGAGAACTGCGCCGACATGGCGCTTTGCGAAGACGATATCGATCCCGGCTTTATTGCAGAAGCGGGCTGCGTCTGCGCCACGGGTACCCATCTCTCCCACCCGAATACCGAAGCCGCCGTCTTGAAGGCGCTGCGGCTCGCCCGCGAGAATGGCGCCCGCACGGCCCTCGACATTGATTATCGCCCGAACCTGTGGGGCCTTGCGGGCCATGAGGCCGGCGAAAGCCGCTTTATCGAGTCCGGCAAGGTGACCGCCAAGCTGCAATCGAGCCTGCATCTGTTCGACCTGCTGGTGGGTACGGAAGAGGAATTCCATATCGCCGGCGGTTCGACCGATACGCTCGAGGCGCTGAGGGCGGTTCGTGCCGTCTCCAAGGCGACGCTGGTCTGCAAACGCGGGCCGATGGGCGCGGTCGTCTTCGAAGGCGAGATTCCGGACAGTCTCGACAAGGGGCAAACCGGCCAAGGTTTTCCGATCGAGGTCTTCAACGTGCTCGGCGCCGGCGACGGCTTCATGGCAGGTCTGCTGAAGGGCTGGCTCACCGGCGAGGACTGGCCGACGGCGCTGAAATACGCCAATGCCTGCGGCGCCTTCGCCGTCTCGCGCCACGGCTGCACGCCGGCCTATCCAAGCTGGGAAGAGCTGCAGTATTTCTTTCGCACCGGCATCCGGGACAAGGCGCTGCGCAAGGACGGCGCGCTGGAGCAGGTTCACTGGTCGACCAACCGGACGGGCGAGTGGCCGCAATTGCGGGTCTTCGCCTTCGATCACCGCATGCAGCTCGAAACGATCGCCGACGAGGCGGGCCAGAGTTCGGAGCGGATCGACGAGTTCAAGGCACTCTGCCTGAAGGCCGCGCTCGACGTTTCGGATGGCAGGCAGGGCTACGGTATTCTCTGCGATGGGCGGCTTGGCCGCGAGACGCTTTACAAGGCGACGGGCACGGGCTTGTGGATCGGCCGGCCGGTGGAATGGCCGGGCTCGCGCCCGCTTACCCTGGAGCCCGAGCTTGGTCCTGATTTCGGCGGCATCGCGGAATGGCCGGTCGAGAATGTCGCCAAGGTTCTCTGCTTCTACCATCCCGATGATCCGGCCGAGATGCGGGAGGAACAGGAAGAGGTGATCCAGCGCCTGTTCGCCGCCACCCGCCGCAACCGGCTGGAAATGCTGCTGGAGGTGATCCCCTCCAAGGTCGGACCGGTCAACGATCGAACCGTTGCCGATATCATCGAGCGCTTTTACGAGATCGGCGTCTATCCCGACTGGTGGAAGCTCGAGCCGATGAAGAGCGAGGCCGCCTGGGCGAATGCCTGCGCCGCGATCGAGAAGCACGATCCCTATGTGCGCGGCATCGTCGTGCTCGGGCTCGATGCGCCGATGGCGGAGCTGGAGGAAAGCTTTGCCACTGCGGCACGCTTCGATCTTGTGAAGGGGTTTGCGGTCGGTCGGACGATTTTTGGCGATGCCGCGCGGCGCTGGTTTGCCGGCGCGATCGGCGACGAAGAGGCGATCGCCGACATGGTGCGTAAATACCGCGAACTCTGCACGGCCTGGGACACGGCGCGCGCAAGAGCAGGCAGCGGAGGAGGAAACGGCCGATGAAAACAGTGAGATTGACCGCGGCGCAGGCGATGGTGCGCTATCTCGCCAACCAGATGACGGAGGAGGGTGTTCCCTTCATCGCCGGTGTCTGGGCTATCTTCGGCCATGGCAATGTCGCCGGCATGGGCGAGGCGCTGGCGGGTATCCGGTCCGACCTGCCGACCTATCGTGGTCAGAACGAGCAGTCGATGGCCCACGCGGCGATTGCCTATTCGAAACAGCTGCGCCGCAGCCGAGCAATGGCGGTGACCTCCTCGATCGGACCGGGCGCGCTCAACATGGTGACGGCGGCCGCACTTGCGCATGTGAACCGCCTGCCGGTGCTCCTCATCCCGGGCGATGTCTTTGCCAATCGCGGCCCAGATCCCGTCCTGCAGCAGATCGAGGATTTCGGCGATGGTCTTGCAAGCGTCAACGACTGCTTCCGGCCGGTCAGCCGCTATTTCGACCGCATCAGCCGGCCGGAACACCTTCTGACCGCGCTGCCGCGCGCCATGCGGACCCTGACGGATCCCGCCGATTGCGGCCCGGTGACATTGGCTTTCTGCCAGGACACCCAGGCCGAAGCCTATGATTATCCGGAAAGCTTCTTCGAGCCGAAGACCTGGCATTGGCGCCGGCCGCGGCCGGATGAGAACGAGCTTGGACGTGCGGTCGAGGCGATCAGGGCCGCAAAAAACCCGGTCATCGTCGCCGGCGGCGGCGTGCATTTTTCCGGCGCGACCGGGACGCTCGCGGCGTTTGCGAGCCGGCACAATATCCCGGTCGTCGAGACGCAGGCCGGCAAGTCGGCGCTGTCCTGGGACCATGCATCCAATTTCGGCCCGGTCGGCGTGACCGGCGCTTCGAGCGCCAATGCCGTTTGTGAAAATGCCGATCTGGTGATTGGCGTCGGCACCCGTTTCCAGGATTTCACCACCGGCTCCTGGGCGCTCTTCAAGAACCCCACGCGCCGTATCCTGTCGCTCAATGTCCAGCCCTATGACAGCGCCAAGCACGAGGCCATCCCGCTCGTTTCGGACGCGAAGGTCGGACTGGAGCTCATCAGCGCGGCGCTCGGCGATCATCGTTTCGGGGCAGCGGATGCGAGCCTGAAGGAAGACTGGTTTGCCAAGGCGGATGCGGTCACCGCCGCCCCCACGGACGGCAATCTTCTGCCGACCGACATGCAGGTGATCGGCGCAGTCCAGCGCGCCTCGCGCGACAACACGGTCGTCATGTGCGCGGCCGGCACCATGCCGGGCGAGTTGCATCAGCTCTGGAAGGCGGGCAGGCCGCTCTCCTATCACATGGAATACGGCTTCTCCTGCATGGGCTACGAGATCGCCGGCGGGCTCGGCATCAAGATGGCGGAGCCGGATCGCGACGTGATCGTCATGGTCGGGGACGGTTCCTACATGATGATGAACTCGGAGCTTGCGACGGCCGTCGCCATGGGCGTCAAGATCACCGTCGTGATCACCGACAACCGCGGCTACGGCTGCATCAACCGGCTGCAGATGGCGACTGGCGGCGAGCAGTTCAACAATCTCTATGCCCACACCAACCAGGCGAATCCGATGGAGATCGATTTCACCGCCCATGCCGCCGCAATGGGCGCCGATGCCCGCAAGGTCTCCTCGATCGCGGACCTGGAAGCGGCATTGAACGGCGCGAGGGAAGCCAAGGTCGCAACCGTGATCGTCATCGACACCGATCCCTATCCGACGCCCGAAGGCGGGGGGTACTGGTGGGACGTCGCGGTGCCGGAGGTCTCTGGCCGCGCTGAAGTCAAGCAAGCTCGCGCCGCCTATGAAGCGGCACTCAAGGAAAGACGCTGACATGATCCTCTACGGTACCAATCCCATCGCATGGTCGAATGACGACGACCGCTCGCTCGGCGCCCATATCAGCCTTGACCAGTGCCTGGACGAGACCGCGAAGATCGGTTTCGACGGCATCGAGAAAGGCCACAAGTTCCCTCAGGAACCGGCAGCATTGAAGGCCGTGCTGGAGCCGCGCGGGCTGCGCTATGTTTCCGGCTGGCATTCGCTGAACCTGCTCGTCAACTCCGTCGAGGACGAGAAACGTGCGATGCAGCCGGCGCTCGATCTCCTCAAGGCGATGGGTTCGAAGGTCATCATCGTCTGCGAGACGTCGAACGCGATCCACGGCGACGACGGCAAGGCCGTCAATGACCGTCCGAAACTCGCTGACGGCGACTGGAAATCCTTCGGTGCCGGCGTCGAGGCGCTGGCGGAGTTCGCAGCCGGGCAGGGCGTCACGCTCGTCTACCATCACCATATGGGCACGATCGTCGAAAGCGAAGACGAGATCGACAGGCTGATGGCCCATACCGGCCCGCACGCGAAGCTCCTGCTCGATACCGGCCATTGCCTGTTCGGCGGCGGCGACCCGGAGCGCGCCGCGAAAAACCACATGGCCCGCGTCGGGCATATCCATGCCAAGAACGTGCGGCCCGATATCGCCGCGCAGGTGCGGAGCGAAGGTCTTTCCTTCCTCGAAGGTGTCCGCCGTGGCGTCTTCACCGTCCCGGGCGACAAGGAAGGCGGCGTGAGTTTCCCGCCGGTGCTGAAGGTCGCCGCCGACCATGGTTATGAGGGCTGGCTGGTGATCGAGGCGGAACAGGACCCGGACGTTCGCAATCCCTTGGAGTACCAGAGCATGGGTCTTTCCTCGCTGAAGGCGATGGCCCAGGCCGCCGGCCTCGACAAGGGGAGGGGCAACGCATGACCAACCTGCTGCGCAAGCCGACCGGCGCATCCGGCAAGGTGCATGACGTGACGCCGAAGGATGCCGGCTGGGGGTATGTCGGCTTTGGCCTCTACCGCCTGAAGCCGGGCGAAAGCGCTGCGGAAAAGACCGGCGATACCGAAGTTATCCTCGTGCTGATCGAGGGCAAGGCGGAGATTTCCGGCGGGGGCAAGGCTTTCGGCGAACTCGGCGACCGGATGAACGTCTTCGAGCGCAAGCCGCCGCACTGCGTCTATGTGCCCGCCGGTTCCGACTGGAGTGCCAAAGCAACCACCGAATGCACGCTCGCCGTCTGTACCGCGCCGGCCAAGCCCGGACGCGAAGCGGCGGTGATCGGACCGGAAGGGCTTTCCCTCAACACCCGCGGCAGGCAAGCCAATACCCGCTACATCTTCCCGATCGCCATGGAGGAAAGGGACGTCGCCGACAGCCTTCTGGTCACCGAGGTGTTCACGCCGGCCGGCAATTGGTCCTCCTATCCGCCGCACCGGCATGACGAGGACAATTTCCCCGACATGACCTATCTGGAAGAGACCTATTACCATCGGCTGAACCCGGCGCAGGGGTTCGGCTTCCAGCGGGTCTTCACCGAAGACGGTTCGCTTGACGAGACCATGGCAGTCTCCGACCACGATCTCGTGCTGGTGCCAAAGGGCCATCACCCCTGCGGCGCGCCCTATGGCTACGAGATGTATTACCTGAACGTCATGGCTGGCCCGATCCGCAAATGGCGGTTCAAGAACCACCCGGACCATGACTGGATCTTCAGAAGGGACAATCCCTAAGCCGGTTGCCTGGGATGCTCGGCGATGTCGCCGATCTCGGCCATATAGGTGTCGAGCTTGGCGAGCATCTCGCGAAAAACTCCCGCATAGGCGGGATCGTCGACGACGTTCCGCAACTCGTGCGGATCTTCCAGGCAGTCGAATAACTCCCATTCCGGCGGTGCGCCGTTCGGTCGAGCGCCGGGCTGTCCCAGATCGTCGTTGTACCAGTAGATGAGCTTGTAGCGGGCGTCGCGCACTCCGTAATGCGCCCAGGCGCCATGGATGGCATCGTTGTGCATCCAATAGCGATGGTACACCAATTGCTGCCAGTCGTCCGGAGTCCGCCCCTCCAGCACGGGTCGCATCGACCGCCCCTGCATGAATGAAGGCGTCCGCGCCCCTGCATAGTCCAGGAAGGTCGGGGCAAAATCGACGTTGCAGGCGAGGTCGCGACTGGTCGTGCCGGCCGGGATCGCCGCCGGGTAACGCGCCAGGAACGGCATCTGCAGGCTTTCCTCGTACATGAAACGCTTGTCGAACCAGCCGTGTTCACCAAGGAAGAAGCCCTGGTCGGAGGTGTAGATCACCAGCGTGTTCTCGGTCAGGCCTTTTTCATCGAGGTAGTCGAGCAGGCGACCGACATTGTCGTCGATCGATTGAACCGTCCGGAGATAGCGCTTCATGTAACGCTGGTATTTGAATTCCGCGAAAGCCTGTGGATCGGTGAAGGTGTAGTTCCGGCCGGTCGAGGCGCATACCACGGTGATGCTGTCGCCGATTTTAAGTTCAGGCACGCGGCGAACCGGGATCTGATCCAGCATCAGCTCTCCTGCGACGGTCGCCGGCCCCTCCGGCTGCACGAGCCCGAGATCCTCCCAGTTGAGGTCGGAGCGAATGCGCATGCGGGCCGCCGCCGCCGCCGCCGCGCGGGCGGAATAATCGTCGTTGAACGTCGACGGCAGCGGAAGATCCTCTTCCGCCCAGAGATGATTGTATCTGGGGTCGGGAACGAATTGACGATGGGGCGCCTTGTGATGACACATCAGAAAGAAGGGGCGACCATCGCCTTTTTCGATGAAATCGATCGACTTGTCGGTGATGATATCGGTGACATAACCCGGAATTCGCCGCCGGCCTTCGCGATCGATGAAGGCCGGGTCCCAGTAATCCCCCTGCCCAGGAACGACGGCCCAGTCATCGAACCCTTTCGGTTCGTGGAGAGGTCCTTCGCCGAGATGCCATTTGCCGAAAATGCCGGTGCGATAGCCTGCCGCTTTCAAAAGCTTGGCGACGTTGGGAATACGATTGTTCATGTGCGTCACAAGCGTCGTGACGCCATTGACGTGGTTGTGCGTGCCGGTCAGGATCGCGGCCCTCGACGGCGTGCAGATCGAATTGGTGACATAGGTTGCATCATGCCTCACACCCTCCTTTGCGAGACGATCGAGATTGGGAGTGTGGTTGAGACCTGCGCCATAGGCCGAGATCGCCCGCGCGGCATGGTCGTCCGACATGATGAAAATGATATTCGGTCGCAAGTATTCCTCCCTCGCATGCGGCAGGAATACGTATGATCGCGACCATCGAACCCACCACCGCCTTGGTCAAGGATACAGCGTCAGGCCATGCGGAAATAATGCAATTTCAGAAGCGAGCGATGCTCAAAACTGATCACTGCTGATCGCCAGGCCCGGTCTCCGGTGGGTTATCGAGATGAAACCGCTCCTTGCAGAGTGCGATCATCTGGCGCACCGGAGCCCAGTCGCTCAGTTCCTCGCGGTAGATCACCCCCGTCCGCGTATGCCTGTAGTTGAGGTTGACCGGCACCGGGACGATGCGCGGGCAGGAGGTTGCAAGAACGGCCGCATCGGGCAGCAGGCAGAGGCAATCGCTCCGCTGAAGAATGGACAATGTCGAATGCAGGCTCTCGCAGCTCAACCGGATGTCGGGCTCCCGCCCCAGCCGCTCGAAAAGACCGTGCTGCGTGGTTGCCTGATAGATCGGAAGCTCGGAATGGACGAGCCAGGGATAGTCGAGCAGGCGCTCCGGTGGAACCGCTCCTGCGCCATCGCGCGCGGCGAAGATCGGATGATCCTCGCGCGCCATCACATTGTTGATCACTTTCGTCAGCGCAAGTGCGACGAGGCGGAAGTCTTGCGGATCATCGATGGTCACTCCCGTGAACAGCATGTCGAGGCGCCCCTCCAGGAGATCGGTGAGCGAAGTCGCATAACGGCTGTTCCTTAGTTCGAACACGATCTTGGGGAATCGTCGCTGCATGTCGACGAGCAGTTCGGGCAGGATTGCAGGACGCCACATCGGTCCGGCGCCAATCCGGAGATAGGCCTTGCCTATTGCCCTGTCGGACATCAGCTCCTGCTCGGCCACCTCCCAGTGCCGCATCATCCGCAACGATTCCGACAATACCCTCTCGCCGAACAGCGTCGGACGGACGCCGCGTGCATGCCGGTCCAGAAGCGGCCGCCCGAAATGGGCCTCCAACTGGGCGAGAGATCGAGACAGGGCGGGCTGCGTAAGGTTCAGCCGCTCGGCGGCACGACGCAGGCTGCCTTCCTCCACAATCGCCTGCAGACGGAAGAGGTGGGTGATCTGATCCAGCATGGCAGTGATAAGCTTCGTTTATCGGTCGCGCCGTTAATTGCATTTTTCGTGCATTGCCTCAACTGGTATGACTTTAGAACGCCAAGAATGTGTATTTGGCAGAATCTTATTCGCTACATGCAGCCTGTCTGGCCGGGGAGCGGGCAAGTCAGGCTCTCGGGGAGGAGAGCATGCGAAACCGATTGATTTTGTCCGCCTTGACGGCGGCTTTTTTATCCGTGCCGCCGATTGCCAAGGCAGAGGTCGCGAACAGTCCCGAGACGCTTGCGCTCGCCGGCATTCTGGATAACGACACCTTCGACCGTGCCGGCCTTTCCATCGGCCATCGCGCCCAATACTGGATGCCGGTCTTCGACACGCTGCTCTACACGGCGCCCGATGGCAAGACGATGCCGAACCTGGCCACCGAATGGCGCTTCAACGGCGACGGCACGGAGCTGACGCTCAAGCTGCGCGAAGGCGTGAAGTTCAGCGACGGAACGCCCTTCAATGCGGAAGCGGTGAAGGCAAACCTCGAATACCTGCGCGATGGCGTCGGGCAGAACACCTGGATGGCTGGCGCCATCAAGAGTGTCGAGATCGTAGGCCCTGTCGAGGTGAAGCTGCATCTCAAGGAGCCAGATCCGGGCATGCTCTTCAATCTGGCGACCGTCGGCGGCGCTATGGCGAGCCCCGCGACGCTCGGCAAGGCTGATTCCAAAATGCTTCCGGTCGGCTCCGGGCCCTACATCTACGATACGGCGCGCTCGGTGACCGGGCGCCAATACGTCTACAAGCGCAATCCGGATTATTGGAATGCAAGCGCCTTCCCGTTCGAAACCATGACGATCACACCGATCAACGATCTCAGCGCGCGGATGAATGCGCTGAAATCCGGCCAGGTGGACGCTGGCGCGGGCGAAGGGCAGGTCGTCACCGAGGCCGAAGCGAGCAAGCTGACGGTCTCCAGATTGCCCGTGGACTGGCTGGGTCTGTTTCTCTCCGACCGCGACGGCAAAATGGTGAAGGCGCTGTCCGACGTCCGCGTCCGGCGCGCGCTCAATATGGCATTCGATGAAAAAGCGATCCTGAAATTCGTCGCCAGGGGTTACGGCGAGGTCACGGACCAGCCCTTCGTTCCGCCGAGCGAGGCCTTTGATCCATCACTCGACGGGACCTATCAGTATGATCCGAAGGCGGCCCGTGCGCTGCTTGCCGAAGCGGGGTATCCAAACGGCTTCAGCGTCACCATGCCGGATATCGGCACGCTTGCCCCCTACACGCCGATCATCACCCAGCAGCTCAAGGATATCGGCGTCACCGTCAGTTGGGTGAAAGTTCCGCCGAATGTCACGATCGCCGAGTTGCTGTCCGGCAAATACCCGATGTTCCTCTTCCGTCTGGGCAGCCAGTCGCCCTGGGCCGACTTCAACAAATTCGCCTTCGCAAACTCCCCCTGGAATACTTCCAAGGCAAAGGACGAGAAGCTGGAGGCCCTCCTGAAGAAAGCCCAGTTCACGCCTCCGGGCAAGGAACAGAATGCCGCGATGCAGGCCGCCAATCGATACATGGTCGAGAATGCCTTTTTTGCGCCCTGGTTCCGCATCGACAGCATCTACATCTCCAACGCGCAGGTGAAGGTGCAGATGCAGGCCCAGAACATCGTGCCTTGGCCGCGCAATTATGCGCCCGCAAAGTGAGTTCGGACGCCGATGATACGGTATCTTCTGAAACGGGTTGCTTCCGGCATCGCGCTGCTTTGCCTGGTCTCGACCGTAACTTTCATGATGGTTTTCGGCGCCACGGGCAATGTCGCCCGCAACATCCTCGGTGAGAATGCCACGGCCGACCAGGTGACGGCGCTGAACAGCCGGCTGGGGCTCGACCGACCGCTGATGGTCCAGTTTGGCGATTGGGTGAGCCATGCCGTCCGCGGCGACCTCGGCCCGTCATGGACGATGAGCGAGAGCGTGGCATCGGCACTTGCGAGCCGGCTGCCCGTCACCCTGTCGATGGTGACGATCGCCGTCGCGATGATGGCACTGCTTTCGGCGATGCTCGGCATTGCCGCGGCTGTCCGCGGCGGCTGGGCGGACCGCGTCATCCAGATCGTCAGCGTCGCGGGTTTTGCCATGCCGAACTTCTGGCTTGGCCTGCTGCTGGTCCTCACCTTCTCGGTCAAGCTCGGTTTGTTGCCTGCAACAGGTTATGTTTCGTTCGGCGCTTCACCATCCGCTTGGGCGGCTTCCCTGGTGCTGCCCGTAACGTCGCTGGTGCTTTCGGGAATAGCCTCGGCCTCCCAGCAGATCCGGGGCGCGGTTATCGATGCGCTCAAGCAGGACTACGTGCGCACGCTCCGCGCCCGCGGCGTCAGCCCGCGCTCGGTGCTCTATCGCCATGCACTGCGCAATGCGATGCCGGCGGCTCTGACCGTCCTGTCGGTACAGTTCATTGCCCTTCTTGGTGGTGCCGCCGTGATCGAGCGCGTATTCGCCATTCCCGGCATGGGCTCGTTGACGGTCTCGGCAGCGCTGATCGGCGATGTTCCCGTGCTCATGGGAGTGGTCGTCACCCTCATCATCGTGGTCGTTCTGGTGAACATACTGATCGACTTCCTAAACGCATGGGCAAATCCGAAGGTGAGGATGTCATGAGCGATATCAACACTGCCCAGGCGCCAATCCCCGCCGCTACGCAGCGCCGTCATTTCGTCCGCTCGGTGCTCACCAATCCGACAGGTCTTGTCGCCTCGCTGGCGCTGCTGGTCGTCGTCGCGTCGGCGATCTTCGCGCCTCTGCTTGCACCCAACGACCCCTCCGCCGTCCAGATATTCAAGGTCAACGCCGTCGCCGGCGACGGTTATCTCCTCGGCGGCGACGGTTCGGGGCGCGACATATGGAGCCGTCTCGTGCATGGCGGCCGCAACACATTCCTCGGCGCGCTGATCACGGTGGTCATCGCCGCATCCATCGGGGTGACAGCGGGGCTCTTCGCCGGCTTTTACGGCAGGAAGCTCGATCTGGTGGCCCGCTGGATCTCCGACGGCATCATGGCACTGCCGGCGCTGATCGTGCTGCTCGCCTTCTATCAGGCACTCGGGGCTTCGATCTATCTGTCGATGGCGGTCTTCGGGGTGATGCTGTCGCCGGGCTTTTTCCGGCTGACGCGCAATCTCGTCAACGGCGTCAAGCACGAACTCTATATCGACGCGGCACGGGTCTCGGGCCTCAGCGATCTCCGGATCATCACCCGGCATATCCTGCTTTCCGTGCGGGCGCCGGTGGTCATCCAGACCTCCATCGTCGCCGGCATTGCGATCGTCGTCCAGTCCGGTCTCGAGTTCCTCGGGTTGGGCGACCCCAGCACGCCGACCTGGGGCGGCATGCTGCAGGACGCCTTCTCCAACATCTATGTCTCGCCGCAGGCGATCCTCTGGCCGGGGCTGGCAATCACGGCGACGGTGGCGTCGCTGGTGCTGCTTGCGAATGCCATTCGCGACCGCATGCAGCAGGGCGGCGTTCAGGTCAGAGCGCCGAAGGTCCTTCCCCTGGCGGCGAGCGAACCGCTGCCGCAGGCCGCACCCGATGTGCTCCTCGACGTGCGGGACCTGGTCGTTGCCTATCCTGCGAACGACGGCTGGCGCGAAGTCGTAAAGGGCGTGAACCTCAGCCTCCGGCGCGGCGAAGTTCTGGGGCTCGTCGGCGAAAGCGGATCGGGCAAGAGCCAGACGGCCTTCGCCATCCTCGGACTTCTCTCGCCGGGTGGTCGGGTTCTCTCCGGCTCCATCCTCTTCGACGGTATCGATCTCGGAAAATCTTCCCAGCATGAGGTCCGGGCACTTCGCGGCAAGCGCATTGCCTATGTTCCCCAGGAGCCGATGGCCAATCTCGATCCGGCGTTCCGGATCGGATTCCAGCTTGTCGAGCCGATGATGACGGTGCTTGGAATCTCCCGGGCGGAAGCGACGCGGCGGGCGCTGAGACTGCTTGCCCGCGTGAAGCTGCCGGATCCGGAACGGGTATTTCGCGCCTATCCGCACGAGATCTCGGGGGGCATGGCCCAGCGCGTCCTGATCGCCGGTGCGGTCGCCTGCAGCCCCGACCTTCTGATCGCCGACGAACCGACGACTGCGCTCGACGTAACCGTGCAGGCGGAAGTGCTCGATCTTCTGCGCGATCTGCAAAAGGAGTTCGACATGGCGGTCATGCTGGTGACCCACAATTTTGGCGTCGTGGCGGATAGTTGCGACCGGGTGGCCGTCATGAAGGATGGCAGGGTCGTCGAAACCAATACGGTGACGGAACTGTTCGCCGCTCCGGCGCACGACTACACCCGCATGCTTCTCGACTCCGTTCTCGAGGACGGGCAGACCCGCACATATCGACCGCCGATGACGGAGGAGATGCGCGCATGAACGATCAGATCCTTGTCGATTGCCGCGACGTGAACGTCCATTTCGGCGCCCATCATGTCCTGAGACACGTCAATCTCACCATCCGCCCCGGCGAAACCGTGGGGTTGGTGGGCGAGAGCGGGTCGGGCAAGACCACGCTCGGGCGCGCCATTCTCGGCATCGGCCCGGTCAGCTCCGGCGAGATAGTGTTCGACGGAGAGAATATCGCCGGGGTGCCGCCCCGTGCGCGCAAAAGCCAGGCGGCCATCCAGGCGGTCTTCCAGGATCCCTACAGCTCGCTCAATCCGTCGATGACGATCGAGGACATCCTGACGGAACCGATTATCGCGCGCCGACTCGCCTCGCGTGCCGATGCCTCCAGGCAGGTCCGAAAACTGCTCGATCAGGTTGCGCTGCCAAGCGACGCGGCGGAACGGTTTGCCCGCGAGTTTTCCGGCGGCCAGCGCCAGCGGATCGCCATTGCCCGCGCGCTGGCGCTGTCTCCGCGCCTCATCGTCTGCGATGAACCGGTCTCCGCGCTCGATCTTTCCACCCAGTCCCGGGTGATGGACCTGTTCATCGAGATCCAGGAGCGGACGGGAGTCGCCTATCTGTTCGTTTCCCACGATCTGGCCGCGGTGCGCCACATCTCACACCGGGTTGCGGTGATGCGTTTCGGCGAGATCGTCGAATTTGGAGAATGCGATCAGGTGACGGCGCGTCCCGCTCACGACTACACGAAGCGCCTGCTTCTCGCCGCCCCGGTTGCCGATCCCGCAAGGCAGGCGGAACGGCGCGCCGCGTTTCGCGCCCTCGAAATGACGGCCTAGACCGATGCGCGCGATCGTCCTGATGTTCGACAGTCTCAACCGCCGCCTTCTGCCGCCCTACGGCGACAGGATCGCCCATGCGCCGAATTTCGGGCGGCTTGCGGAAAAGACGGCCACGTTCGACCGCTGTTATGCCGGTTCCATGCCCTGCATGCCGGCGCGGCGCGAAATGCATACCGGCCGGTACAACTTTCTCCACCGGTCCTGGTCGCCGATCGAGCCGTTCGATGACAGCGTGCCGGAACTGCTGAGAAACGCCGGGATCTACACCCACCTGGTCACCGATCATCAGCACTATTGGGAAGATGGCGGAGCCACCTATCACACGCGCTTTTCCTCGCACGAGTTTTTTCGCGGCCAGGAGGGCGACCTCTGGAAAGGTATCGTCGAAGGTGTCGACCGCGGGCGTCTCGCCGACTTCCTCTACCAGATGCGGCGGCAGGACCCCATCAACCGGACCTATCTCAAGGACGAGCGTAACCATCCGCAAACCCGGACCTTCGATGCCGGGCTTCAATTCATAAAGGACAATGCCGGCCAGGACGACTGGATGCTGCAGATCGAGACATTCGATCCGCACGAGCCGTTTTTCAGCTATGCCGAATATCACGCGCTCTACCCCGATACGGGCGAGGATTTCGACTGGCCGCCCTATGATCGCGTCACCGAGGCGGACGAACGGGTTCTCCAGGCGCGGCACCGCTATATGGCGCTGCTTTCGATGTGCGACCGCAATCTCGGCCGGCTGCTCGACATGATGGACGAAAAGAACATGTGGGACGATACGATGCTGATCGTCTGCACCGACCATGGCTATATGCTCGGCGAAAGGGGCTGGTGGGGCAAGTCCGTCATGCCGTGGTACGACGAGACGATCCACACGCCCTTCTTCGTCTGGGATCCGCGGGCCGGGGTTGCCGGCGAACGGCGCTCCGCGCTCGTTCAGACCATAGACATAGCGCCGACGCTGCTCGACCTCTTCGGACTCCGGCCAACGCCCGATATGCAGGGAAAACCGCTTCTCGACACAGTCAGGAACGATGCTCCGGTCCGCAAGGCCGGACTGTTCGGGAATTTCGGGGGGCACGTATGTGTTACCGACGGCCGTTACGTCTACATGCGATGCTGCGCCGCCGAGGACAATTTGCCGCTCCATGAATATACGTTGATGCCGACCCACATGCGCGCCCGCTTTTCCCCGGACGAACTGTCGAAGGCGGAACTCGCGCAGCCTTTCTCTTTCACCAAAGGGGCTCCTGTCCTGCGCATACCGGGATGGACAATCCGGGGACCCTGGGTCTTCGGGACCCTGCTCTACGATCTTGAGACGGATCCGGAGCAGAAAAATCCGCTCAGAGATGATAGAGTTGAATTGCGGATGGCCGAGTTGCTCGTGGATCTGATGCGCGCCTCCGATGCGCCGTCCGATCAGTTCGAACGACTGGGCCTTCCCGAGACGGGACCGGTGTGCAGCGAGCACCTGCTGGTCGAAAGACAATGGGCGCAGGTGGTTTCCGGCCAGCGCAGCGTGGCGCGGGCAAGCGATTTCCCCCCGGGGGCTCGAGTGGCAAATATTCCGATCGCGAAACTCATGGCCGACGAAACCGCGCGCCGCATCCTGATTGCGGAGGTTCCCCGTCTTGCGGACAAGCCGCTGCCGGCCCCACTCGCCGCAAAGACGCTTGTGCAGGCCGCAGCGGCCTTGCCGGAACTGGACCGGGAAAAGCTCGAGGCGCTCGAGCGTGCGCTCACAGAGCAGGTTTGAACGGAGGGATCGATGCCGTCGACACTGGATCATCTGACGATACCGCCCTTCAATCTCGATCGCGAAGCGATCGACTGGGTGACCCGGACGTTCCGGACCCTGGACGATACCGCGCGCGCCGCCCAGCTGTTTAATCTCAATTCGCGCGGCGACGACCGCGAGACGGAGATCCTTCGGCTTGGCGAGCTGCAGCCGGGTGGCATCACCCGTTATTTCGGTGCCGACGGCGATGCGGGAACGCGAGCATATGGCGGCGATCCAGGCCGGCGCCAAAATCCCTCTGCTCGTTTCCGCCGATCTCGAAGGCTCTCGCATGAGCCTCACCTTCGGCACGGCCGTTCCCAATCCATTGGCGCTTGCCGCCGTCGATGACGTCGCGCTGACGGAGGCGATCTCCGACCTGATGGCGCGCGAAGCCCGGTCCGTCGGGATCAACTGGTCCTTCACGCCGGTTCTGGATATCAACGCTGCCTTTCGCAGCCCGATCGTCGCAACGCGGGGATACGGCTCGGATCCGGCGCTGATCAAACGTCATGCGCTTGCGCAGATGCGTGTCTTCCAACGCCTCGGCCTTGCCGCGACCGTCAAACATTGGCCGGGCGAAGGCTATGACGAACGCGACCAGCACCTGGTCACCACCATCAATCCGTTGTCGATGGAAGAATGGCGCGCCACGTTCGGCGTGCTTTACAAGGCCGCCATCGACCAAGGGGTCAAGTCGGTCATGTCAGCGCATATCGCGCTGCCGGCCTATCTCCTGGAACGCGATCCCGAGGCGGGTGAAGAAGCTTATCTTCCGGCTTCGGTCTCTGCGCCGCTCAATACCGCACTCCTGAGGGGTGAACTCGGCTTCAACGGCCTGATCGTCTCCGATGCAAGCGAAATGGCAGGCCTTTCGGGCGTGATGCCGGCGCATGACGCGAAGATCGAGATCATTGCGAGTGGTTGCGACATGGTTCTTTTCTCCTCGAAACCTGAAGCGGAAATCGCTGCCGTGCGTGACGCCGCCCATTCCGGGCGCATTTCAGCCGAGCGTTTCCAGGACGCGGTCACACGCGTCCTCGCCCTCAAGGCGTCGCTCGGCCTGCATCGCAGCGTCGAGATGCCGATCCATGTGAGGGAACCGTCGGGCCAGGAATGGGCCAGCGAGGCTTTTGCTCGCGCCCCAACGCTGGTGAAGGACAGGAACGGCACGCTGCCGCTCGATCCTGAAAAGCATCGCCGCATCCTTGTCGTTTCCGGCGGGATCGTCGAGCCGATGCCGAATGCGAGGCTGGATTTCAAGCTGCCGGAAATGCTGGCTGCCGAGGGTTTCGAGGTGACCCTTAGTCCCTATGGCACGCCGCTCGATGCGGAAGGGCACGACCTCGTCCTCTATCTGTTCGGCGAGGAGACGCTTCTGACGCGGGGGCGTATTTTTCTGGACTGGCGCGCACTTCATGGGGATTTCAGGGCCGCCATGAAACGGCCGTGGACGAGCCTGCCGACGGTGATGATCTCCTTCGGCTTTCCCTACTACCTCTACGACGCCCCCCGGGTGCCCACCTATATCAATGCCTATTCCACCCACGAGGCGATGCAGGCCGCAGTGCTGGAGGCGCTGATGGGGCGGAGGCCGTGGAATCGCAACAGTCCCATCGATCCCTTCGCCGGAGCGCCTGACGCACGATATTGACGGGCTCCGGGCAGGCGCCGGATGAAGGGCATGAGGCGCCCCTCCGATCGACCAGACCGAGGCGCCACCGTGCAATCAAGGACCACTATCCTTTCCAGCCACGATGTCATAAGCGATCCGGAAGCCGGTATTGCTTGAGGCGCTGTCCGGGGAAAGGCCCATCCGCGCTGCGATCCGGTACCGATAGCAGTAGCTTTTGTGGCAGAGGAACGAGCCGCCCTTCAGCACCTTGTCGGAGAAGCGCTTCGCATGCTCGTTCCGCGTCTTCGCCTGTTTTGAGAGCGAGCGCACCTTGAAAGGATCGGCTGTCCATTCCCAGACATTGCCGGCGAGATTGTAGAAACCGGCTTTATTCGGGGCGAAGCTGCGCACCGGCGCGGTGCCGAAATATCCGTCCTGCAGCGTGTTGGTGTCGGGAAAGCGGCCCTGCCAGATATTGCAGAAGATCGACTCATCGGTCGGTTCCTCCTCGCCCCAGGGATACCGCCGGCGGCGGTTGCCGCCGCGCGCGGCGTGTTCCCATTCCGCTTCCGTCGGCAGTCGGCCGCCGACCCACTTTGCGAATGCGAGTGCGTCGTTCCAGGAGACGTGGGTGACCGGATGGTCAAGCCGATCGTCGATCGAACTGCCGCGGCCTTCCGGCTGCCGCCAGGTGGCATTGTCGATGCGCGTCCACCAAGGGGTCCCGGCGACACCACCCGTCGCAAGTCTGATGTCGCCGAGCAGCGGTGCGAATACGGCGGAAGAGCCGAAGCGTTCCGATTCCGTGACGTATCCGGTCGCTTCGACGAACTCGGCAAACCGGCGGATCGTGACCGTCTCGGCCTCGAGGTGGAAATCCTGCAGCGAGACCTTGCGCTCCGGGCCCTCGCCATCGGCGGGAATCACCGGGTCATGGGTTCCGACGAACGTGTCGCCGCCCTTGACGGCAATCGTTTCCCCCCGGAGGCCGCGAGAGATCGTGTGTGCCGGTGTGTCGAATATTCCCTGCTCCGTTTCCCGTCTTGATCCTGAACAGCAGCCACCCATCGCGTTTTCCTGATATGCCTTCATTTCTTCCACGGACTTTCCGGCCGCCAGCCTCCTCGTCCGCATCGACGCTTTTGCCTTGGCAAATGTATAAACGCTCGACCGCGGGAATGCCAAAAGCAATCGGACGACGAATGCCGGAAATGCGCCCATCCCGCGGCGTTGTGCACCTGCTCTTTCGCACTTGCGAAGGGGATCACAAAACAAACATCATTTCCGGTCAACTAGATCGTGAACGGTCTCCAGCCCTGATCAAGGCTGCCGGATCGCGCCGTCGGACGAGACGATCGACTCGTTCGGTCACTAGGAATGCACACTAGGCTACTAGGGGGAAATTGCATGGAGAGATCGATGACCGAAGTGTCCAGCAGATAGGCCCGCCCATTTTAATGCGGCAAGGAAATCTCACGCATCACGGGCGCGGAACCTGCGGCTTGAAAAGGAGCCGGAATTCCGCGGAAAAGGGTAGCTACGGAATGATGTCGCTCACGTACGATCGGTATTTGTCGCGAAGAGGTCGGTCATGAGCATCGCCGATCGCCTGGTCACCGGAAGTCTCTGGGTCTCCCTCTCGAGGGTCATCGTCAATGGCTTGTCGACCCTCAGTACCATCATCCTGGCCTGGTACTTGCTGCCGTCGGATTTTGGCCTCGTAGCGCTTGCGACGACCATGCTCGCCATCGTGACGACGATAACCGAGCTTTCGTTGAACGAAGCTCTTATCCGTCACGAAGCCCCGGAAGAATCCCATTTCAGCGCCGCATGGACACTGGCTGCGACCCGCGGCCTGATATTATGCGCCTTGTTCGCCGCGTTCGCCTATCCGGCGTCCCTCATCTACGACGAGCCGCGCCTTTTCGACGTCCTCCTTGTGCTGAGCCTTAGCCTGCTCATCAACGGGTTCGCAAATCCGCGAAGGATCATGCTCCAGCGGGAGCTGATTTTCCGGCAGGAGTTCGTGCTGAACGTTGCCCAGAAGATCGCCGGATTTGTGGCGACCGTCGCCATCGCCATCATCTATCAAACCTATTGGGCGCTTGTGGTCGGCACATTGGTGATGCAGATCACCAATGTCGTGGCGTCCTATTTCATCCTGCCGTTCCGGCCCCGGATCACCTTCTCCCACATGCGCGAATTCTTTTCGTTTTCGATCTGGATTACCGCCGGGCAGATCGTCAACACGCTCAATTGGCGTTTCGACTACCTGCTCATCGGCAAGCTGCTGACTGGCTCAGCCCTGGGATATTATTCGCTGGGCGGGCAGCTCGCGATGACGCCGACGCGCGAAGCGACCGCGCCGCTGACCGCCACCATCTATCCCGCTTTTGCCAATGTCCGCCATGATCCCGCCCGTCTCGCCGCAGCCTATCAGCGAGCGCAGGCATTGCTGACGGCGGTTGCGTTACCCGCCGGGATCGGAATGGCGGTCATCGCAGATCCCCTGGTCAGGCTCGTGCTGGGTGAAAAGTGGCTTCCGGTGATTTTCATCATCCAGGCGCTGGCGTCCGTTTATGCGCTGCAGACATTGGGATCCCTCAATCAGCCTCTCGGCATGGCGCTGGGGCAAACCCGGACCCTGTTCATCCGCGACGCGCAGATGCTTCTCGTCCGGATCCCGGTGATCACGATCGGCCTGGTGTTCTGGGGGCTTCCGGGGTTGATTTTCAGCCGCGTGCTCACCGGCCTCTTCAGCGCTTTCGTAAACATGCTCATCGTCAAGCGCTTCATAGATGTTTCGGTCTCGGCACAGCTATGGGCAAATTTCAGAGCGCTTGCGAGCTCAGCCGTGATGGCTGTCGGCGTCGCGCTTACCGATCGCTACATGGGAGTCGAAACCACGCATACAGGGCTGGTCCTGCAGCTTGCCGCCCTTATCTGCCTTGGAGGCGTTCTCTATTGCGGCTCCAGTCTCTTTCTTTGGCTGGTGATGGATCGTCCAAACGGTCCGGAGACTGAAGTCAGAAAGATCGCCGCCAAGGTCTTGTCCAAAGTCAGTCACGCCTGATCGCGGGGCTTGTTGTTCTAAACTTTTGAAAGAGAGGCATAATGTCAGGTGCTCAGCAATCCGAACTTATCACCAAGCTTCAGGACAGGACCCACGATTGCCTTAAGGAGTTCATCCGGCCCGATGAACCGATAGCGATACTGGACTTTCCTGATATCAGGAATTGCGGAGATTCCGCGATCTGGCTGGGAGAGATGGCCTATTTGCAGCAGCGATATGCAAAGCGGCCTTCCTATGTTTGCACGACCGATGATTTTTCACCGGATGAACTCAAGAGCTCTGCCCCGAACGGCCCGATCTTCATCCATGGGGGTGGCAATTTCGGCGATATATGGGTGTTTCACCAGGATTTCCGGGAACGCGTGATGGAGCTGTTTCCCGACCGGCAGATCGTCCAGTTTCCGCAATCGATTCACTACAAGTCCGCGGAGCGGCTGGAGCAGAGCAAGCGCGCGATCGGCAAGCACAGGAACTTCGTGCTCCTGGTGCGCGACGAGGAGTCGTTTCAGTTCGCCAAGGAAAATTTCGATTGCCAGGTCTATCTGTGCCCGGACATGGCATTCTGCATCGGCAGGATAGAGCCCGCTGCGCCGCAATTCCCGGTCCTCGCAATGCTCCGCCAGGACAAGGAGCAGGTCGGAACGGTCGATTTTTCCGCCTATCCGGACATCCCCAAGGAGGACTGGATTACCGAGAGCCGATCAAAGGTGCGTGTTGCAAAAGCGCTCGGGGCGGCCTCCGCACTGCTGCATCTCACCCCTTCCGAAATGCGGCTGCGCAAACTGGATGCGGCCGCCAACAACCGCTTCCAGCGCGGCATACGGCAGATTTCCCGCGGCAAGGCCATCGTGACGGACCGTCTGCATGTGCATATCTGCTCGCTTCTCATCGGACGCAGCCATGCTGTGCTCGACAATAATTACGGAAAAATCCGCAGATTCATGAACGCCTTTTCCGGAGGCACCGATCTCTCCTACAAGGCGACTTCGCTCGACGACGGCATCCGATGGGCAAAAGAACGGGCAGGTGTCGCGGCATGACGCTGCCTGAGATCAACGACCGGAGGCTGTCATGAGTGTTGTGACCTTCATCATCCCCGTACGGCACCAGGACAACGCGCGCGACTGGGCCATCCTGAAGCGAAACCTGACCCAGACCGTGGCATCCATCGCGAACCAGACCAATCCCGACTGGCGGGGGGTCATCGTCGCCAACAGAGGGGCTGATCTTCCCGCCCTGCCGGAGAAGTTCTCGGTGGCATGGGTGGACTTTCCGCCGAACGACATCCACGAGCGGGGCGATGCGACGGAAGAGGATTTTCTCGATTCATTCCGCGCCGACAAAGGCCGCCGCGTGCTTGCGGGCATGCTCACGGCCCGCGATTGCCGCTTCTTCATGATCGTCGACGATGACGATTTTGTCAGCGCCCGAATTACCGCATATGCTGCCCGGCACCAGAACGAGAACGGTTGGACGATCGACAAGGGCTATATCTGGGACGATGGCGGCAGCATTCTGCTGTGCCGCGACCAGTTCAACCACTATTGCGGAACCTCGCTGATCATTCGTTCGGACCTCTACGGACTGCCGTCAAAGGCGGAAGACGTTTCGCTCCAATGGATCAAGGACATGCTCGGCAGCCATGTCCGCATAGAATCCATCCTGGCCGAACGCGGAACGCCCTTGAACGCGCTGCCATTCAGGGGTGCGGTCTACCGTGTCGCCCACAAGGGATCGCACAGCAAGGCGCCCAGCCTGATCCACATGTATTTCCTGAACAGGAACGTTCTCAGGCAGCCTGTCCGGGTTCTCAAGAACTTGACGAAGCTCCGGCCGCTGTCAGCGGGATACAGAAAAGAGTTTTTCGGGCTTGCCGCCGGAAAGACGGATTAGATATCGCGGCGCATCGATGGTAGCGGCGAAAGCGGCCGGAACCTGATGGCCGGCCGCTTCGGATTTCGTCGCGGCAATTAAACGGCGCCGCGGGTTTCCACGTAGACCGCATAGACCGAGTGGCTGCTCGCCATATAGAGGCGGTTCTTCTTCGGGCCGCCGAAGACGAGGTTCGGGCATCGCTCCGGAAGCTTGATGAAGCCGATCGCCTTGCCGGCCGGGTTGAATATCTTGACGCCGTTCAGATCCTCGGGCCTGGCGCCTGCAGCGCCGTTCGATCCCCAGCCGCACCAGAGATTGCCATCGACGTCGATCTTTAAGCCGTCGAGACCGCCGTTGTCGTCGGCCGTCACCAATGCCGTCTTGTTCGACAGTTTCACGCCATCCGCGCCGACATCGTAGCTCCAGATGATGCGGAATGGCGATGCGCGCCCTTCGACGATGTAGAGCTTCTTTTCATCCGGAGAAAACGCGAGGCCGTTCGGGCCTTTCAGCTCGTCGGTAACGAGGCCAAGCTTGCCGTCCGGCGATATGCGATAGACGGAGTGCGGCAGCTCCGCCGTGCCCTTCTCGCCCTCCCACTCGCCGGCGATGCCGAAGGGCGGGTCCGTGAACCAGATGGAGCCGTCCGACTTGCAGACGATATCGTTCGGGGAGTTGAGCTTCTTGCCGTTGTAGCTGTCTGCGAGCACGGTGATCGATCCGTCATATTCGGTGCGGGTGACCCGGCGCGTCAGATGTTCGCAGGAAAGCAGGCGGCCTTGGCGGTCGCGGGCGTGGCCGTTGGCATAGTTGGCGTTGGCGTTGTAGACGCTCCAGGTCTCGTTGGCTTCGTCATAACGCATGACCCGGTTGTTCGGAATGTCGCTGACGAGCAGGTAACGCCCGTCGCCGAACCAGACAGGACCTTCCAGCCAGCGGGCGCCGGTGGCGACCTGTTCGAGCGAGCTGCTGGCGACACGATATTTCGTAAAGCTCGGATCGAGGACCTGGATGGCGGGATCGGGATAGATGGGGCTTGGCGTAAAGCCGATCGCTTGCGCGGATGCCATTTTCGGGAGGGTGGTTGCCAGAGCGGCCGCTGAGAGCGTCATGATGTTGCGGCGTGAAAAATTCACGGGGAAATCCTCTCATTATGGATAGTTGATTTCATATCAATTTAACCGGTTTGACGGGGAACCGAGACCACGGTCCGCCACCCAGATAAAGGCAGTCCATTGTGCGCCGCAACAAACAAGATCGCCTTCTGCCGCCTTTGGTTAAGCAGTGGTGAAGTCTGGGCGGAGGTTCGAGCGAACCTTTGATGCGCTGCGGCAAGAGTAAGATTTTATTATGAAAAAGCGCCTATGAAAAAGGTAGGATCAAGTTCGATCACCATGCGCATGATGTGCACCGTCCGGCACTGCTCCGGTATTTTTTACTTTTCGATGCACTGTCGCTCTTTCACGGTTTTTTGAGGTATCTGATGCTCAAGAATTTGAAGATTAAAACAAAATTTCTCATGGCGATTGCCATCCTTGCCGTCATTTCCCTGGCAGGCCTGATGTACGTCACCAGCAGGTTCACCGCCGCCAACGAGGCCTATTCCGGCTTCCTGCAGAAGGAAAGCAACGCAGCGACCTTCGGACCCCGCGGCGCGGCCGGCATGTGGACCTCGACGACATGGCTGAGCCGCGCCCTCGCCCAGGACCCGGCAAGCGCGGCTTTCCAGGATCTCTCGGGCCGGTTTTCCAAGGAATTCGCGGGCGCCCGTGACCGCCTGAGCCAGATCCCGGCGCTGGTCCCGAGCCGCAAGGCGGCGATCGACGAACTGCTTGCCGGTGCGGACGCGCTGAAGGCAATCGGCGACGATCTTCTCAAGGCCCATACCGCAGGCGACCAGGAAAAGGTCCGTGCGCTCTCGGCCAAGCTCGACCAGGCAATCGTCGACCTCTCGCCGAAATTCGGCGCCAATAACGGCGCCATGGCCGAAATCCTCAACAACGGCGCCAAGACGCTGAGCCAATCGGTCTCCAGCACGATCACCTATGCGATCGGCGGCATGCTTCTAGGCATTGTGATCGCCGCCGTGCTGTCCATGACCATTGCCCATAAGGGCATCACCGCGCCGATGGCCCGCCTGCGTGAGCGTATGGCGTCGCTGGCTGCCAGCCAGACGGAAGCTGCCATAGACGGTCTCGACCGCAAGGACGAGATCGGCGAAATGGCCAAGGCCGTCGCCATCTTCCGCGACAACGCGCTGGAGCGTGCCCGCCTGGAACGGGAAGCCGAAGACAATCGCGGCCTGTCCGAGCGCGAGCGCATAGAGCGCGAAACCCAGAGGACGCGCGAAGCCGCCGAGATCAAGTTCGCCGTCGAAAACCTGGCAGAGGGCCTTAGCCATCTGTCGGACGGCAATGTCTCCTATCGCATCGAAAAACAGTTCACCGCGACGCTGGACGGTGTCCGCAACGATTTCAACGCCTCGGCTACCAAGCTGCAGACGGCCCTGGAGCAGGTGGCGGAGAATGCCCGCAGCATCCAGGCCGGCTCGGCGGAGATCAAGGCAGCCGCCGACGATCTGGCCAAGCGCACCGAGCAGCAGGCGGCTTCCGTCGAGGAAACCGCCGCGGCTCTCGAGGAAATCACCACCACCGTCAAGGACGCCACCAAGCGCGCTCAGGAGGCCGGCGCGCTCGTTGCCCGCACCCGTAGCGGTGCGGAAAACTCCGGCGAGGTCGTCCAGCGCGCCGTCAGGGCGATGGAACAGATCGAGAAGTCCTCGGGCGAGATTTCCAACATCATCGGCGTCATCGACGATATCGCTTTCCAGACCAATCTTCTGGCATTGAACGCCGGCGTCGAAGCGGCCCGTGCGGGCGATGCGGGCAAGGGCTTTGCCGTCGTCGCCCAGGAAGTGCGCGAACTCGCCCAGCGTTCAGCCAAGGCCGCCAAGGAGATCAAGGCCCTGATCACGACGTCGAACGAGCAGGTCAATGCCGGGGTGCAACTGGTGGGCCAGACCGGACAGGCGCTGGTAACGATCGTCGCGGAAGTGCAGGAAATCAACCGGCACGTGAATGCCATCGTGGAGTCTGCCCAGGAACAGTCTTCGGGCCTTCAGCAGATCAACACGGCCGTCAACCAGATGGACCAGGACACTCAGAAGAATGCCGCGATGGTCGAGGAATCGACCGCGGCAAGCCATGGTCTCGCCCGGGATGCGGCATCGCTCAACGAACTGCTGGCCCAGTTCAAGCTGCCCGGTCAGCGCCACGTTCCGCGTGCGGCCGATCGCCGCGACACGCCGGCCGCCTCGCCGGCCCGCAATCTGGC
Source organism: Neorhizobium sp. USDA 3394 (assembly GCF_056280385.1). Taxonomy (NCBI): domain Bacteria; kingdom Pseudomonadati; phylum Pseudomonadota; class Alphaproteobacteria; order Hyphomicrobiales; family Rhizobiaceae; genus Neorhizobium; species Neorhizobium sp. USDA 3394. Next base: position 1,867,029 of record NZ_JBWCDU010000002.1, on the reverse strand, counting down.
CCGCAGGGTTGCCACGGCCTTCTCCGGCGGCTCCGCGGCCGCTGCGGTCAGCAACGATTGGCAGGAGTTCTAGGCGCGCCTGCCGGGATCTGGCATCGCACGGTATTTTGGAAATGGTGCAGGGTCCTTCCGGACCTTGTCACCGGCTCCCCGTATCCGAGCGCTATCTGACCCGCGGCTAAGAGCCTTCGGAGGCTGTCCCAAACCTCTCACGAACGCCCGCCGCACTCGGCCGGCGTCGCCGAGACCGACGGTCTCGGCAATCGCGCATCCCGCCGATCAGCACCAAGAACCTGCACGTCTATCCGCCGAGATCGACAAGCGTCGAAAACTGCGACTGGCCGCCAGGCCGACGCTGATGGCATATCACTCAGAACAGATCCGGCCTGATTCCGGCGGCACCCAGCAGGAAGTCGCGGCTTGCCTCCAGTTCCGACCTCAGCCTGGCGATGTCATGACCAAGCAGCGTGCCCTGCCATTTGCGGATCTTGCCGGCGCAAAGCACCGTTGAGACGTTGGACCGCTCCATCAGGGTGACGACGGCGCCGGGGACGTGGTTCAGCGGGGCGACGTTGATGGCATTGGCATCGAGCAGAATGATGTCGGCTTCCTTGCCCGGCGTCAGCGTGCCGGTCTTGTGGTCGAGCTTGAGGCCCCGCGCCCCTTCGATCGTCGCGAAGCGGATGACGTCGATCGCCGACAACAGCTTCGGATATTCCTCGCCGCGCAACGCCTTGTCGTTCGCCAGCATTCGCTGCAGCGTGATCGCCGAGCGCATCTGGGTGAACATGTCGGCGGTCATGGTGCATTCCACATCCGTCGACAGGGACGGTTGAAGGCCGAGATCGAGCGCCTGTTGAAGCGGCGGGTTGCCGTGCCGCATCTGCATCTCGATCGGTACCGAGAGCGATATATGCGAGCCCGCATCGGCGGCACGCTTCCAGGCCATGTCGCTCATGCCGGTCATGTGGATGAAGATATTGTCCGGTCCGAATTTTCCGGCCTCCGCCAGCTGGTCGAAGACCGGCTGCATGCCGAAGGTGCCGACCACGTGCAGCGCGATCGGAATTCCGAGCTCCCGGCCGAGCGCCCAGGCCTCCTCATGGAACGGCAGGTAGATTTCGCCGCCCATGACCATGGTCAGCAACTGGTCGTCGCTCGCAAAATGCTCGGCCTTGATGCGTCGGGCATCGCCCGGATATTTTGCAGCGTCGCCCCAGCCTTCGAAATAACCGAAAACGCCGCGCCGCCCGGCATCGCGAAGTGCGGTGATCGCCGCATCGGAATGTTCCGGCGAATGGTGGATCTGGCTGACATCCATGACGGTCGTCACGCCGGCATCGATCTGGGAAAGCCCGCCGAACAATTCCGAAATGTAGACATCCTGCGGCCGGTAGAGGACCGAGAACTTCTGGAGCAGCCATTCGTAATAGTTGGCAGCACTTTCCGGCCGCCCGTCATTGATCAAGATCGCATTGGCAAGCAGGCTTCGAAGCGCCGTCTCGAACTGGTGGTGATGGGTGTCGATGAAGCCCGGCATGACGACCGTCCCGGAAGCGTCGATAACGGCGGCCTCCGGCGCGTTGATCGAGGCGGCGACCTCGACGATCCGCGATCCGCGGATCAGCACGTCGCCCCTGGCAAAATTGCCGACGGCGCTATCCATGGAGAGCACCGCGCCCCCGCGGATCAGGGTAAGGCGATCGGGATCGCCAACGCCGACCGGCATGCTGGCCGGCGCGGCAATAATCTTGCCGGAGCCGCTACCGAGTTCCGCCGGCGCATGCGCCCGGTTATTGCAGAATCTGCACATGGTCTTCCCCTCCCAGCCTGAAATGACGATGCTCCCGGTCGCCGGTGCGGCGTCGGAGGGCTTCGCTACGACGCGTCTCTCAGCGCGCGGCTGCCTGCCACAGCGCTACCGACGGGTAATCCTTGCCGTTCCAGTGCTTAAGCTTCTCCGCGAATTCGCGCTGGAAGGAGAGGGGGCCGCTCTTTGCCATGTAATCCTCGTCATAGATGGCGATGAAGATCGTCAGCGACAGGAAGAAATGGGCGCCCATCTCGAACAGCGCCACATAATCGTGGTTGATCAGAGCTTCGCGTTCCAGGTCGGTAAGGGAGTTGACGGTCGAGATTTCCGCGTCGTTCAGCTTCGGGCCGATCGACTGCTCCCAGCTGGCGACGAGCGAGCGCGGGTCTTCCTTGTAGCGGCGAAGCAGTTCCGGGTCGCGGTCGACGGTAAACAGGAACTTGTTCACATAATACTTGCTCATGCGGCTGCTCCTTCCGGATACCAGGTGAAGTATGCCTCCATCGTGTGGAAGAGGTCCAGATTGTCATGATAGGCGGTCGGGATCGGCCCGGCGATCCCCATCATCAGGATCAGGTCCATGAAGCCATGGGTCGCGTTGCCGCTCTTCGTCATGCTTTCATGGGTGACGTTGGCGAGGATTTCCTCGATATTGCCGGTCGACAGCCATTCGATCGCCTTGCGGTCGAATTCCGGATCCGGGCCGGTTTCCTTGAACTGGCGCGGGCCTCCGAGTTCGAGCGACAGGTGCCCGCTGCCGACGGCGGCGATGCGCTTGTCGGAGGGGAACTCGTCGATGATCTCGCGAATGGCGCGGCCAAGATCCCAGAAGCGTTTTGGCGAGGGCAGGGGCGGCGCGAAGATATTGGTGTAGATCGGCACGACGGGCAGGTCGGCATCGGGACGGGTGGTGATGATCGGGCAGATGATCGAATGGTCGAGCTTCAGTTCATGGCTGAAGGCGAAGTCGAAACCGCGGTCCATCAAGCCCTGGTGCATGAAGTTCGACAGTTCCTCGTGACCTTCCAGCACATATTTCGGAATGCCGAACTCGCGCTCTTCATTATAGAAGGTCGCGTCGTAGCGCGGCGCCTTGCCGATCAGGAAGGTCGGATAGTTGTCGAGGAAGAACTGGTGGAAATGGTCGGCGCCGACCATGACCAGGATATCCGGCTTGGCGCGGGTCAAGGTCTCGCGATAGGCCTCGACCTTGCGTTTCCATTCCGCCGCCTGCGGCATCTGCTGTTCCGGCGGCATGGTTGTCGCCTTCAGGTAAAAGGGGTGGTGGGTGGTCGCAAGGACCGCTGCCAGGGTTGCCATCTTCTCCTCCGAATTTGTCCTGTCTCTTAGACCGAATTCCTAACCCGCCACAGCCGCCGTCTCCGTTTCCAGCGCCGGCCAGGCTGTCGGATTGCTTTGCAGCGCCGCGCGGATCTCGTCCCCGTGCTGGTTGACGACCGGCGCGGCCCGCACCGTCTTTGCGTGTTCGCCATCGAACGAATAGGCGGGCCGCACGGTCTCCTTGGCACCTTCGATCCGGCCGGCGACCGGTACGAACATTTCAAGATGCTGTGCCTGCGGATCGTTCACCACATCCGGGATGGTGTTGATCGGCGCGAAGGGCACGTCGAATTTCGAGAAGCGCTCCACCCATTCCGGCCGGGTCCTGGTGGAAAAGATCGCGTTGAGCTCGGCGTTCAGCGCGTCGTAATTATCGATGCGCTTCAGCCGCTGCGAGAACCGTTCGTCCCTGGCAAGTGCCTCGCCCTCGATCGCCTCGACCAGTGCATCCCAGAACTTGTCGAGCGAGGACAGGTGGAAGGCAAACAGCTTGTCGTCCCTGCAGCGGACGATGAAGGCCTGCGCAAGGCGCGGACGATCGACGCCGCTCGGTTCTTCGCCAAGGGCGAAATAGCCCATGAAGGGCTCGACCGCGAAATGCATCATCGCCTCGACCATGGAAATGTCGATGCGCTTGCCCTTGCCGGTGCGGCCGCGTTCGATCAGCGCCGCCGAAATGCCGAGCGATGCATAGATGCCGGTGATCGCATCGGCGAGCGCCGGGCCGATGAAGCGCGGTTGTTCGGGATCGATCGAGACGCTGAGAAACCCGCTGACGGCCTGCGCGACGGAATCGTAGACCGGCCGCTGCGCATAGGGACCGTCGGGGCCAAACCCGCTGATCGAGCAGTAGATCAGCCTGGGATTGATCTTCGACAGCGTTTCGTAGTCGGCGCCGATGCGGCCTGCCGCGCCGGGGCGGAAATTCTGGATGTAGACGTCCGCCTGGGCGATGAGCTGGTAAAAGACGTCGCGGTCCTGCTCGTTTTTGAGATCCAGCCCGATCGCCCGCTTGTTGCGGTTATAGGCCTGGAAATGGGCGCTGTAGAAACCGGTCTTGAAGCTGCGATAGGGATCGCCATTGCCGGCCGACTCGATCTTGATGACGTCGGCGCCGAGATCGGCAAGCATCATGCCGGCGCAGGGGCCGGTAATGAACGTGCCCTGTTCGACGATGCGGATTTGGTCCAGAGCTTTGAGCATGTCCGGGTCCTAGTTCTCGTTTGCCATGAAGCCGTCGGGCGCGGGGCCGTCGTATTCGATGGCGCTGGCGGCGGCGGCAGACATGACGAAGCCGATCGGCCTTGTCTGTTCTTCAAGCAGGTGGCCGATCAGCCCGGCGGTGCGGGCCAGAAGCGGCACGCCCTTCAGGGCGAGCAGCGGGTAACCGGCATCGAGCAGCACGCAGGGAATGGCGCTTGAAACGTTCATGACCAGTGGCCTGCCGATGATCTCGGGGATGAGCCCTTCGACCGTCTTGGCGATCTCGCAATGGATGCCGGCGACGCCGAGTTCGCGGGCGATCGCCAGCAGGCGTTCGGCGCGCGGGTCATGGCCCTTGTGCAGGGGGTGCCCGTAGCCGGGCACCGGCTTCTTCTGTTGCCTGTAATCGCGCAACAGCTTTTCGGCGGCGGCTTCCACCGATCGGCCGCTCGCCTCCGCCTTTTCGCGGATATCGCGGAAGAAGGCTCCTGAGGTCTCGGACGCGCCGAGAATGACTGAACCGCAACCGAGAAGACCGGCGGCGACGGCGCCCTGAACCGCTTCGGGAGAAGCGGCGAGCGTCATCCGCGCCACCTGCACGCTTGGCACCAGGCCATGTTCGGCGATCGCCACCAGCGTCGCGTCGAGCATGCGGCGCTGCTTTTCGTCCGGCAGAGAGCCGGCGACCAGCAACCAGGTATATTCCGTAAACGAGATCGAACCGATCAGGTTGTCGACGAGGTCATGGCCCCGTACGATGATCGTCTCCGGATTAGAGGTGCAGATCGCCTGGTAGGGCGCGGATTGCTTGCCGATTTTCATGCTGATGTCCTTGGAGAATGGTTAGGCTGCAACGCTGGCCTTGCCGGCGAAGCGGCTGGCCCAACGGTCGAACTGATCCATGAACTGCTGCAGGAAGAGGCGGGTTTCCTCATTGGTCACATCGCCTTCGGGGGTAATGAGGCCGGGCGGCAGATGGATGAACGCTTCGGGTAGCCCCATCACGGCAACGTCGAGGCAGCCGAGAATGGCACGCAGGTGCTGCTGCGCCGCTGCGGTGCCGATCCGGCCGTAGGAGGCGCCTGTGATCGCTGCCGGCTTGCCGGCCCAGGCGCTGGTATCCCTGGGCCGCGAAGCCCAGTCGATGGCATTCTTCAGCATGGCAGAGATCGAGCGGTTGTGCTCGGGGGTGACGAAAAGCAGCGCATCGGCTCGCTTGATCTCTGCCTTCAACCGTTCGACCTGCGGGGGCGCGCCGGCATCCAGCACGTCCTGGTCGAAGATCGGCAGGTCACGGATCGTCACCCATTCGAAATCGATGTCGGGCTTCGCGAGCCGCGTCAGGGCGAGGGCGAGCAGCCTGTTGAGCGACGCCTGCCGTGCGCTTCCGACGATGACTGCGATGTGCAATCGCGCCATGAATCCCTCCCATGCCATCCTTAAAAGTATTCGCTTGGCGAATTTATATTCGTATAATGAATTTCGATGACGCGGAGTGTCAAGCCCTGTCGCAGGAGCTTTGAAAATTTTCGCAGGCGGAGTTGGTTTTGAGGGATCAGCGGGTGGCCGGGTTGGCCGGCGCCAGCGAATGCACAAGCGCCGGAAAACGGCTGAACAGCTGAGAGAGCCGGTTGGCCGCCAGCCGCAATTCCGGCAGGCGCTGTTCGACCAGTTCCTCCGGCGTCAACCGGGGCGTATAGCCGGAACTGTTGATCGCGCAGACGACCCGTCCGGTATTGTCCTTGACCGGCACGGCAAGCGCTGTAATGCCGTAATCGAGCTGGTCGACGGTGATCGAATAGCCCTTTGCGCGGGTCTCGATCAGGATGTCGCGGAGTTCGGCCTCGTCGGTCACCGTGTAGTCCGTCAGCTTCACCGGCGTATAGGCCTGAAAAAACCGGTCCATCTCCTCTTCCGCAAGAGCTGCCATCAACACCCGGCCCATCGAGGTCGCGTAGGCTGGATAGGTGACGCCGAGGCTGGCATTGCGCCTTACGCCGCGGCTTTCGGAAAGATGTGCAATGTAGAGCACGTTCGTGCCGTCGAGCACGGCCATGTTGGCGGCATCGCCGAAAAGCGAGGTGATCCGGTGCAGTTCGGGAGTGACCGCTTCTTCGACATTGAAGGCGTTCAGGTAGGCGGAACCGAGGGTGAGGACGCGGGGTGCGAGGAGAAAATGCTTGTTGTGCCGGCGGATGAAACCGAGCGCCTCGAGCGTCAGGACATTGCGCCGGACGGTGGCGATCGACATGCCGACCTTGCGGGAAAGCTCGGCCAGCGTCATTTCCGGGTCCTTGGCGTCAAAAGCCTCCAGAACCGACAATCCTCGTGCCAACGCCTCGACGAACTCGGGCGAATTGCTGTCAATCATCGGAAATTCTCCTGCTGTGCGGCATTTCGTTCGCACACGGGATTGACAAGCGCAAGACCTGCTGCCTATCGTTATGCGAATATTTATTCGTCTAGCGAATTTTCTTGGGAGGGAAAAGCTATGAAGACAAGGCGTCAGTTTCACAAGCTCATGGCGGTAACGGCTGCGGGTCTTGCCGCGCCTGCAATCCTGGGCAGCAAGGTATTCGCGCAGGACAAGCCGATCCGGGTTGGCGCCAGCGTGTCGCTCACCGGTCCGCTTGCGAGCACCAAGAACGGCCAGATCGGTTACGAGCTCTGGCGAGACGATGTCAATGCGGCAGGCGGCCTTCTCGGCCGCAAGGTCGAACTGGTCATCTACGACGACCAGAGCAGTGCCGCCAACGTGCCGGCGATCTATTCGAAGCTCGTCGATGTCGACGCCTGCGACGTGCTGTTTTCGCCTTATGGCGCCAACCTTTCCGCGCCGGTCATGCCCTTCATCAAGCAGCGCGACCTGTTCATGATCGGCATGTTCGGCCTCGCCGGCAACGATGTCGCCAAGCACGACAAGTTCTTCCACAGCGGCCCGTGGGGGCCGAATTCCGGACGGGACTGGGCCCGCGGCTTCTTCGATCTTGCCAAGGCGCAAGGGGTCAAGAAGATCGCCATCATCAATGCCGACCTGGAATTTTCGAAAAACGCCGCAAAGGGCGGCGCGGAAGTCGCCAAGGAATACGGCATGGAGGTCGTGTTCAATCAGAGCTATCCGCCGAACACGTCCGACTTCTCCTCGATGATCCGCAATATCAATGCGGGGGATCCGGAAGCGATCTTCATCGCCTCCTATCCGGCCGACAGCACGGCGATCATCCGCGGTGTCAAGGAAATCGGCATTTCCGACAAGGTGAAGCTCTTCGGCGGCGCCATGATCGGTCCACAATACGGGGCGCTGCTCGGTTCGCTCGGTCCCGAACTCAACGGGCTCGTGAACTCGCATACCTTCGTTCCGGAGCCCACCATGCAGACACCGGCGATCAAGAGCTTTTTCGACCGGTACACGCCCATCGCCGTGAAGCAGGGTGTCGATCCGCTCGGTTTTTACATTCCGCCCTTCTATTATGTCGCCGGCCAGCTGGCGGCGGCTGCGATCACCGGTTCGAAATCTGTCGACCCGGCCAAGATGGCGGCCTTCCTGCATGCCAACGCCGTCGATACCATCGTCGGCAAGATCGCCTTTACCGAGATCGGCGACTGGAAGGAACGCCGCGTCCTGATGGTGCAGTTGCGCGGCATCAAGGGCAACGATCTCGAACAGTTCCGCAATCCGGGCCACCAGGTCATCCTCGACCCGCCGTCCCTGAAGACCGGCGAGCTTGCCGCGCCCTACAACAAGGCGCGCGCCAGCTAATCCTTCAACCGATCCAGAGAGCCGGCGCAAGGCCGGCTCAAGGACCCTTTACATGCTATCGATCGACATTCTGCTGAACGCCATTGTGACGGGCATTATGCTGGGGAGCGTTTATGCATCGCTCGCCCTCGGGCTCGGGGTCACCTTCGGCACTCTCCACATCCCCAATATCGCCCATCCGACGCTCGTCGTCGCCGGCGCGTTCTTCGTCTACACGCTGACCCAATGGGGGCTTGATCCGATCGTCGCGGCGTTGATCGGCCTTGTACCCTTCTATCTTCTCGGGGTCGTGCTCTACGCCTTTTACTCGGCTGTTTTCGAACGCAAGGGCGGCGCCAACGTGCTGCAGAGCCTGACGCTGTTCTTCGGCCTGTCGCTCGTCATCGAGATCCTGCTGTCGCTCGGCTTCGGTTCCGAGCTCAAGTCGGTCAGCGTTTCCTATATCGGCTCGAGCCTCAAGCTCGGCGTCCTCACCGTTCCCTACCGGCTGCTGATCCCCGCGCTTCTCGCCCCCGTGACGATCGCAGCCGTCTGGTTTTATCTCAGCCGCACCAATTCCGGCACGGCGATCCGCGCGGTGGCCCATGAGGAGCGGGCGCTTTCGATCGCGGGCCTCAATCCGGCCTCCGTCAAGCGGCACGCTTTCGGCATCGCCACCGCGACCGCCGTCATCGCCGGAGCCGCCCTGATCATGGTCGGCCCGATCGAGCCCTTTGCCGGGCGCTACCAGATCGGCCGGGTCTTTGCGATCGTGGTTCTCGCCGGCATGGGGTCCATTCCCGGCAGCCTGGTGATCGCAATCATTATCGGCATCGCGGAGGCGCTGGTCTCCAGCTACCTCAATCCCTCCTGGTCCCCCGGCGTCGCCTTTGCGATCCTGCTGCTGGGCCTCGCCCTGCGCCCGCAGGGCCTGTTCGGAGCTGCGCGATGAGAAAGAATTCCCTCGTCTTCCTCGCGGGTATCGTCATAGTCCTGGCGCTCGGCTTCCTGATGCCGTGGCTGCTCAGGAACCCGTTCTATTTCTTTGCCGGCTATGTCGTCCTTCAATATGTGACGATCGCCACCGGCTGGAACATTCTCGGCGGTTACGCGGGCTATATCAATTTCGGCGCGGCCGGTTTCTTCGGCGCCGGCGTCTATCTTTCGGCATTCCTGTTCACCACGTTCGGCCTGCCGCTGCCGCTCTGCATCCTGGCTGCCGCGATTGTCGGCGCCATTCTCGGCGTGCTGATGGGCTACCTGACATTGCGTATCCAGGGCGTCTATTTCGCCATCGCCACGCTCGGCCTCGTCGTTGTCCTCGAAACCATCGTGCACAACATCTCAGGTCTCGGCGGGGCAAGCGGCATGGCCGTCTACGGCCCGCGGCCGCCTGCCTGGAGCCCCGGGCCTTCGCAATACAATTTCACCGTCATGGTGGTGATCGCGGTCGTCAGCGTCGCACTCGCCCGCTGGGTGGAGATTTCCTGGATCGGCCGTGGATTGAGGGCGGTGCGGGCAAGCGAGGACGCGGCGGAATGTTCAGGCGTGCCGACGCTTCGCCTCAAGCTGGTCGCCTGCGCCCTGAGCGGCGCGGTGCTTGCCGCGGCCGGTGCGCCCTATCCGTTCTACACGTCCTTCGTCGAACCGGTCACGGCCTTCAGCCTGATCATCGGTTTGAACGCCATCGCCATGCCGCTGATCGGCGGCACCCGAACCTGGGTTGGCCCGGTGATCGGCGCTCTTCTGCTCGCCTCGGTTCAGCAGATCGCCACGGTCACCATATCCTCAGAGCTCAACATTCTCTTCGTTGGCGCGGTCCTGATCGCCTTCGTGGCTTTTGCTCCCGGCGGCATTTCCGATCTCTTCTTCCGCAAAAAAGGCAGGGCAAGACCATGACGGAGGCGGTTCTCTCCCTCAAGGGCGTCGAAAAACGGTTCGGATCGTTCCGCGCGCTCGGTCCCGTCGACCTCGATGTCGGCGCAGGCGAACGGCTCGGCATCATCGGCCCGAACGGTTCCGGCAAGACGACGCTCATCAACTGCATCACCGGCGTCTACCGTCCCGACAGCGGATCGGTGTTTTTCGAGGGCCGGGATATCTCGCATCTTCAAGCCCACAAGCGAGCCCGGATGGGCATCGCCCGCAGTTTTCAGATCCCGCGGCCGTTCACCGGCATGACCGTGTTTGAAAACCTCCTCGTTCCGCTCGATTACTGCCATGTCGAGGGCAGCAAGCATGAGCGGGCAAGAGCGGTGCTTGCGAGCGTCGGGCTGTCGGGCCGCAGCTCGGATCCGTCCGAGAAGCTGACCCAGCTTGAATTGCGCAAGCTGGAACTGGCTCGCGCGCTTGTCGGAAATCCGAAGGTCCTGATCGCGGACGAGGCAATGGCGGGCTTGTCCGAAGAGGAGATCGACGAGGTTCTGGCGATCTTGCTCGCGCTCAACCGGTCAGGCGTCGCGGTGATCATGATCGAACATATCATGCATGCGGTCATGCGCTTTTCCGAACGGGTCGTCTGCTTCGAGACCGGCCGCCTGATCGCCGCCGGGACCTCATCGGAGATCGCCGAAAATCGGCTCGTTCAGAAGGTATATTTCGGTGAATAGGCTGATCATTGAAAACCTGTCGGCAGGCTACGGTGCCGTCTCGGTCCTGCGAAAGGTCTCGCTGGAACTGAACGAGAGCGAAATGGTCGCGCTGCTCGGCATGAACGGCAACGGCAAGAGCACGCTGCTCAACTGCATCCTCGGTTTCGTGCGGGCCAGCGCGGGTCGGATCGTGCTCGAATGGAACGGCAAGAATACCGACCTCACGAAACTTCAGCCGCACGAAATCGTCCGCCATGGGCTGTCGATCGTCCCGGAGGGGCGGCGCCTCGTGCCGAACATCTCGGTCGAGGACAATCTCAAGCTCGCGGGCAGCAACCCGCTGGTCCGGGACCGGATGAAGCAGAACCTCGCCTATTGTTTCGAAACCTTTCCGCTGCTTCTGGAGCGCCGCAGACAGATCGCTTCGACCATGAGCGGCGGCCAGCAGCAACTGCTGGCGATCGCCCGTTCGCTGATGACGGCGCCGAAGATCATCATCATCGACGAACCCTCGGTGGGCTTGGCGCCGATCGTCGTGCGCGACGTGCTGAATGCCATCACCCGGCTGCGCGAGAAGAGCAACATGACGATCCTGATGGCGGAGCAGAGTTTCTTCCAGGCGATCGACGTGTCGTCGCGCGCCTATGTGCTGGCGCATGGCAGCATTCAACGGGAGTTCAAGCGCTCGGATGGCGAGATCGCCCATGACGAGATCCGCCGCGCCATGCTGGGCGCACATTAGGGGAGGCATATCGGAACCGCGGTGATCATGACGGACGGCGGCATCAGGCGGATGCGCTAGGGTTTCCGTTGAACGATCGCCTTTGCGATTGCGGGGCCGCCGAGCATGAAGCTTCTGACGCCGTCGCGGACGATGTCGTCCAGAGATTCCGGGGTGGGCGTCGCATATACGAACCGACGGATCGCCAGATAGAAGATGCGGCCGTGGAGACCCCAGAACAATTCGGTCTCCCGCTCGCAAAGCGGCGCCTCGTCCGGGCCCGGCAGGCCCAGCTCGTGGCGGAGTTCGAGGCAGGCAGGCTCGACGATCTGCCGGCGCACGATGTCGAGATAGCGCGTCGTGATGTCGAAGGTCTTGAGGCCGGAAAAGACGAAGATCCGGACCCAGTCGTAGTGGAAGACGCGCTCCACATAACGCAGATAGAATTCCGTCAGCCGGCTTTCCAGTGATCGGCCGCGGTCGATGATGAGATCGGCCCAGCTATCGTCCCAGCGGCTGAGATAAACATGTTCGTAGACCCGCTCGATCAGGGCTTCCTTGCTGGGAAAATGCCGGTAGATCGCCGAATGCGTGATACCGATCCGCTTGGCGAGCTCGCGGGTCTGGCCCTCGAAACCATGTTCGGCGAAGAAGCGGACGGCCTCTTCCAGGATGAACTGTTCACGCTCGTTCGCCCGCATGTATTGTTTGGGACGCCGCGGTTTTTCTCCGCCACCTTCGCGCTCAAGGCTGTTCTGCTGATCCGTCATGCCTGCCCTGATCTGCCATGCCCGCCACCGAGTCATCGGCAACCTTGTTTCGCATAGCGATACCGCGACAGGCGTTTGAGACCAAGTGGTAATTTTATTTGAGACCAGTTGGTTATTTTTCTTGACCGGCGGATCGACCTGCGAAATATTGTAACCAAGTGGTCACAAATCCGGAGGGCCACGTGGGAGGAGCCGGTGAAGGCGAGAGCTTTCGACTACATGCGCCCGAAATGCGTGCAGGAAGCCTTGGAAGCTTTCGCCAGCGCGGATGGTGATGCGAGCTATATCGCGGGAGGGCAGAGTCTCGTCCCGGCGCTCGCGCTTCGGCTGCAGGCCCCCGGCCTTCTCATCGATATCGCTCGCCTGGACGAACTGCGCGGTCTTTCCATCGTCGACGGTCATCTGCGCATCGGCGCCACCACCCGCCACTGCGAAATTCTCGGCTCGAACCTCGTGCGGGAACATGCGCCACTGCTTGCAAAAGCGGCTCCTTTCGTGGCGCACCCGGCGATCCGCAACAAGGGTACATTCGGAGGTAGCCTGGCGCTTGCCGATCCCGCATCGGAATTTCCCGCCATGGCGCTGGCGCTTGATGCGATCATCGAAATCGCCTCGGTTGAAGGCAGCCGCCGCGTCGGCGCCGGGGATTTCTTCATCGATCTTTATGAAACGGCGCTTCAGCCCGGCGAGATCATCACCGCGGTACACGTCCCCGTGGCAACCGTGAAAACCCGGACGGCCTTCGACGAATTGGCCCGCCGGCGCGGCGACTATGCGATCGTCGGCGCAGGCATCGATGCGCAGATGCAGGGCGGTTTTGTCGAGCGCATGCGGATCGCCTTCCTTTCGGTGGGCCCGACGCCGGTCAGGGTGAGTGCGGTCGAAGCCGCGTTGACCGGGCGGCAGTTGACGCCGGAGGCGATCCGGCAGGCACAGGACGTGCTCGGCACGGAGCTTGATCCGGCCGGCGACGAGCACACGCCTCCAGAGATGCGCCGGCATCTTGCAAGGGTGTTGCTCGGACGACTGCTTGGTCGGCTGGAGGCGAATGTATGAGCGGCAAGGTGGCAATTTCGCTGACCGTGAACGGCGAGACGATCGAGGCGCTGGTTGCACCGCGCACCACGCTTGCCGATTTCCTGCGGCAGGACATCCAGCTCACCGGTACCCATACGGGTTGCGAAATGGGTGTCTGCGGCGCCTGCCTGGTACTGCTGGACGACCGACCGGTGCATGCCTGCCTGATGTTTGCGGTGCAGGCCGACGGCTGCGCCGTCGAGACGATCGAGGGCCTGACCCATCGACGAGCGATCGACGACCTCCAGAAGGTGTTTCACGAGCGCAATGCGTTGCAATGTGGTTTCTGCACTCCGGGCATGCTGGTGAGTGCCTACGGGATTCTGGCTTCCGGGGGTGAACCCGATCGCGACGGTATCCGTGACGCGCTCTCCGGAAACTACTGTCGCTGTACCGGTTACGAAGCGATCGTCGATGCGATCGAAATGACGGCGAGACAGCGTCGGCAGCATAGGGAGGAGGAGGCATGAACGCGTTTGCCGGCTCCATCGACAGGCCAAACTCCTATATCGGCCGCTCTGTATCGCGACCGAATGCCAAACGTCTGCTCGAAGGCCGGGGGCGGTATGTGACCGATCTCGTGCTGCCGCGCATGCTACATGCGGCTTTCGTCCGCAGCCCCTATGCGCATGGAAGACTTGTCTCGATCGATATCGAGGAGGCAAAGGCCCTCTCCGGCGTTCGCGCGGTCTTCACGGGTGAGGACCTGGCATCGATCTGCGCGCCCTGGACCGGCACGCTCGAGCATTTCAACAACATGAAGTCTCCGCCGCAAGTGCCGCTACCTCTCGAAAAGGTGATGTGGTCGGGGCAGCCGGTCGTTCTCATCGTCGCCGACAGCAGGGCAATCGCCGAGGATGCCGCCGAGCTGGTGATCGTCGATATCGAGGAGCTTCCGGCGCTGGCGGATCCGGTCGAGGCCATGTCTGCCGAAGCGATGTCGCAAGAGCTCGCCGACAATATCTGCTTTGCCACGAAACTCGACAGTGGCGGCGTCGAGGAGGCATTCGATGCAGCGGACACGACGGTCGGGCAGAGCTTCATTTTCGGCCGGCACACGGCGGTGACGCTCGAACCGCGCGCGATCGTTGCCGACTACGATCCGAGCGAGAACCGGCTGACGGCCCACCACGCGACCCAGACGCCCTATCAGTTCCAGGATGTCTATTCCCGCCACTACGGCATTCCGGAAGCCAATGTCCGCGTCATCGCGCCGGATATCGGCGGTTCGTTCGGAATGAAACTGCATGTCTATCACGAGGAGATGGCGGTTGTCGGCGCGTCGATCCTGCTCGGTCGCCCCATCAAATACGTCGCCGACCGGATGGAATCCTTCGTCTCGGATATTCATGCCCGCGACCACCGGGTAACCGGGCGTCTTGCCCTCGACAGGGACGGCCGCATCACGGCTATGGATGTGGACGACGTAACCGCGATCGGCGCCTTTTCGAGCTATCCGCGCACCAGCGCGGTCGAGGGAAACCAGGTCATCCGCCTGATGGGCGCGCCTTATGACTTCTCGTCCTATCGCGCCAATCTTTCGGTCGTGTTCCAGAATAAGGTGCAGACCAGCCAGTATCGCGCCGTCGGGCACCCGATCGCCTGTGCGGTGACGGAATGCCTGGTCGATGCCGCGGCGCGCGAACTGGGGCTCGATCCGTTTGAAATCCGCGAACGCAATCTCATTCCGGACAACAGCTATCCCCGCACATCGCCGACCGGATACCAGTTCGAAAAGCTCTCCCACCAGGTCTGTCTCGCGCGACTGAAGTCGATCATGAATTATGACGATCTTCTTGCGGAGCAGGCAGATCTGCGGGTGAAAGGTGTGCTGCGCGGTATCGGTATCGCCCTCTTCGTGGAGATCACCAACCCGAGCCCGGCTTTTTACGGTGTCGGCGGCGCGCGGATTTCCGCGCAGGACGGCGCCATCCTTAAACTCACGCCGTCCGGCGAGGTGCATTGTTCGATTTCCGTGACCGAACAGGGCCAGGGGACGGAGACCATCATCGGTCAGATCGTCGCGGACCAGCTCGGCATCGATCGTGAAAAAGTGCGGGTGATGACCGGCGACACGGATACGACACCCCACGGCGGCGCCACCTGGGCCTGCCGTGGGGCGGGCATCGGCGGCGAAACGGCGCTGCAGGCGGCGCGCAAGCTGAAGGCAAATCTGCTCGCCGTTGCGGGCCTCATCCTGCAGGCGCAGCCGGGCGAGCTTGATATCCGCGCGGACTGGATCGTCGAGGCGGTCACGGGCCAGCAACGCATCAGCCTGGCGGAAGTCGCACGCATCGCTTTCTTCCGGTCGGACACGCTGCCGCCCGAAACTCAGGCGCAGCTTTCCGTTGTACATCACTATGCGCCGCAAGGTTATCCGTTCGCATTCACGAACGGGGCCCAGGGCTGCCTGGTGGAAGTGGATGCGGAGACCGGTTTCGTGAAGATCCTCAAGCATTGGGTGGTCGAGGATTGCGGCCGCATCATCAATCCGCTGCTGGTCGACGAACAGGTGCGGGGCGGCGTGGTGCAGGGGCTGGGCGCGGCCTTTTTCGAGGAATGCCTCTACAACGAGGACGGTCAGCTCACCAACGGTTCGCTTGCCGACTATCTCGTGCCGATGGCCTGCGAGATGCCGGATATCGAGATTTCCCACGTGGAGACGCCGACCCGGGACACCGAACTCGGTGCAAAGGGCTGCGGCGAGGCGGGCACAGCGGCGGCTTCCGCTGCCGCGATGAATGCCGTCAACGATGCGCTTGTCGGACACGGCGCGGTGCTGACGCAGATACCGATGACGCCGACGCGCATTTTGAGGGCGCTCGGCACGATCTGAACGCAATAACGATCCGATGTCAGGAGGAGGACAGGATGACAAACGAAATTGAGAAGCTGGCTTTAAGGCCGATCGGCCGCCGCGCAGCCCTTATCGGGTTGGCCGGCGTGGCCGGAACACTTTCGATGCCGTGGATAGCCCGGGCGCAGGCGGAAACCATCCGCATCGGGTTTCCGACGCCTTTGACCGGCCCGTTCGCCGCCGAGGCCAACGACCAGGTCCGCAGCGCCCAGCTCGCTGTGAAGCTTGCCAACGACAAGGGCGGAATTGCGGGCCGCAAGGTCGAGCTCCTGGTGCGCGACGACAAGCTGAATGCCGGCGAAGCCGCTACCCGAACGCTCGAACTGATCGAAAAGGACAAGGTTCATGCGGTGGTCGGCGCACTTTCGAGCGCCGTACAGCTTGCGGTCAACGAGGTGACCCGTGCCCGCAGCATGCTGTACATCTCGATCAGCCAGTCGGACACCATCAACGAGATCAAGGATTTCAGCCCCTATACGTTCCATGAGGCGCTCAATCCGACGATGACGACCGCGGTCGTCGCCAAGCACAGTTTCAAGAAGGGTTCGAAGGTCGCCTATCTTGTTGCCGACTATGCCTACGGTCACGAGATGCTGCGCGGTTTCAAGCGGGCGGCCAAGGAAATCGGTGCGCAGACAGTCAGCGAAATCCTGCACCCGTTCGGCGCGGCGGACTATTCGACCTTCATCCCGACCATCCTGGCATCAGGCGCAGACATCCTCTGCATCTGCAATTTCGGCCGCGATCAGGCCAATTCCATCAAGCAGGCGGTGGATTTCGGTGTGAAGGATCAGATGAAGATCGTCGTGCCGGTGCTGCTCCATAACCAGCGGCTTGCGGTTGATCCCGAAGTTTTCGAAGGGGTCACCGGCGGCGCGAACTATTACTGGGGCCTGGAAGAAACGGTGCCTTCCGCAAAGGCGTTCAACGACGCCTTCAGAGCCATGTACAAGGGCACGATCCCGACCGATTACGGAGCCTACGGCTATACCGGCGTCGCTTCCCTGTTGATGGCCATCGAAAAGGCAGGCGGAACGGAGCCGCAGAAGGTCATAGCGGCCCTGGAAGCGTTGAAATATGATATCGCCAAGGGAGAGCAGTCCTACCGCAAGTGCGACCACCAGTCGATGCAGTCGGTACTCGTCCTGGAATCAAAGGCGAAGAAGGCGATGAAATCGGATGCCGATCTCTTCAAGATCGTCGCCGCGGAACCTGCATCGGAGAGCGTTCTGCGAACCTGCTCCGAACTCGGCTTCAAGAGCTGATACCCTGGGACGGATGAGGTCATGACTGTCCAATTGATTGCAATGCAGCTGTTTTCGGGTCTCGCGCTGGGCGCGGTCCTGATCATGGTTGCGCTCGGCCTGTCGATCATCTTCGGCATGCTCGGCATCGTGAACTTCGCACATGGTGCGCTGTTCATGGTGGGAGCCTATGCGGGGCTCTACGTTGCCGGCCTGACGGGGAGCTTCTGGTGGGCCCTCCTGATCGCGCCGGTCATGATCGGCCTGTTCGGCATGCTGATCGAGCGTTTCCTCATCCGTCCACTCTATGGCCGCTCGCCGGACGATCCGCTGCTTCTGACCTTTGGCCTTGGTTACGTGCTGGTCGAGGCGGTACGGATATTTTTCGGCACCGACGGCATTCCGTTCTCGACGCCGGGAGCCCTTCGCGGTGTGGTGAACCTCGGCATCGGCTTTTTTCCGCTCTACCGGCTGTTCGTCATCGGCGTGGTCGTCGCCGTTCTGTTGCTGCTGTGGATCGGTCTCGAAAAGACGAAATTCGGCCTGATCGTCAGGGCAGGTTCCGCCGATCCGCTGATCATGCGCGTGCTGGGTGTCGATATCAGCAGGTTGTGGCTGGTCGTGTTCGGGATCGGGGTCGGCATCACCGCACTCGGCGGCGTGCTTGCTGCGCCGATGCGCAATGTCAGCCCGGAAATGGGCACCCTGGTGCTGGCCGAGGCCTTCGTGGTGACCGTCATCGGCGGCATGGGCTCGCTTCCTGGCGCCGTCATCGCCGGGCTCATCGTCGGCGTCTCGGTCAGCATGACATCGCTCTTCGCACCGGAAATGGCAACGATCGTCATGTTCGCGCTGATGGCGCTCATTCTGCTGGTGCGTCCGAACGGCCTTTATGGCCGCGCCGCACCTGGACTTTAGGGAGACCGCCATGTCCGTCATCAGAAATGCGGAACTTGTCCCGGCGCCCGCCCGCCGCAGCTTCGCGACGCTGTTTTCCAACGTCAGTCGCTGGCGGGTACCGCTTTCAATCCTGGCGCTCTGCATCCTGCCCTGGGTGCTGCCCTCGCAGGCGCTGGCCGTCAACGTGCTGATCTACGGCCTCGTCGCGGTCGGATACAACCTGCTTTTCGGTTACACCGGCCTGCTTTCCTTCGGTCATGCGGCCTTCTTCGGGGCCGGAGCCTATGCGACGGGTATTGCGATCGGTGCTTTCGGGGTCCACTGGTTCATCGCGATGCTGATCGGCGTGCTGGTTTCGGGCCTGCTTGCGACGGTCATGGGCGTGCTCGCCATCCGCACGCGTGGCATCTACTTCTCGATGGTGACGCTCGCGCTGGCACAGCTCGTCTACTATGCGGCGCTGCAAGCCTCCTCCTGGACAGGCGGCGAAAACGGTCTGCGCGGCTTTACGGTCAGCACGCTGCACCTTCCCGGCTTCTCGGTGAATTTCCTCGATCCTCTCGTGAAATATTACGCGATCATGATCGTGGTCGCGGCAGCACTCTGGTTCGTGTCGAGGGTACTGAGTTCGCCTTTCGGCGCGGTGATCGAGGCGATTCGCGAAAACGAGACGCGGGCGCGCGCCTGCGGTTATGATGTCGAGCGAACCAAGCTGTTGTCCTTCATCCTTTCCGGCATTCTCTGTGGGCTCGCGGGCACGCTGTCGGCGATGCATCTTTCGATCGTGCCCCTGGATTCGCTCCACTACCATACGTCCGGTCTGATTGTGATGATGACGCTGCTCGGCGGCGCCGGCAGCTTCTTTGGTCCCTTTATCGGCGCGCTGGCGTTTCTTTCCATGGAAGACATCTTCTCGCTCTGGACATCCAACTGGCAGCTCATTGTCGGCGTGATCTTCATCCTCTTCGTCCTCTATCTGCCGAAGGGCATCTGGGGCACCTTGATCTCCTGGGGTAAAAGTC
The DNA here is from genome assembly GCF_056280385.1 of Neorhizobium sp. USDA 3394. Lineage (NCBI taxonomy): Bacteria > Pseudomonadati > Pseudomonadota > Alphaproteobacteria > Hyphomicrobiales > Rhizobiaceae > Neorhizobium > Neorhizobium sp. USDA 3394. Next base: position 1,847,751 of record NZ_JBWCDU010000002.1, on the reverse strand, counting down.
GATGAGCGCACCCATCATGAGCGTTACCAATATCGGCAAGCAGTTCGGGGGCCTGGTCGCGTTGAAGGACGTGACGGCCGATTTCCGGGAAGGCCAGATCACCGCCATCATCGGGCCGAACGGTGCCGGCAAGAGCACGTTCTTCAACATCCTGTCCGGCGCCCTGAAGCCCTCGAGCGGCACGCTCAGGTTTCGTGGCGCGGATATGGCGGGCGTGCCGCAGCACGACTACGTGCACCGCGGAATCGCCCGCTCGTACCAGATCACCAACATCTTCCCCAACCTTTCCGTCCTCGAGAACGTCCGTGTCGCCGCACAGGCTTTCCGGTCCCGCATGAACATCTGGGCAGACCGCAGTGCAGACCGGGATAGCCTGGACAGGGCGTCAACCATGCTCGCATCTGTCGGGTTGTCGGCGCGGGCGGCGACGCCGGCCAAGTTCCTGGCGCACGGACAGCAGCGTGCGCTGGAGATCGCTATCGCCCTGGTGGCCGATCCGGCGCTTCTTCTGCTCGATGAGCCGACTGCAGGGATGGGGCCGGAAGAGACGCGCGAGATGGTCGCGCTGATAGAGAAGCTGGCGGCCCAACGCACGATCCTGCTGGTCGAGCACAAGATGAAGATGATCCTCGGCCTCAGCGACCGCGTGCTCGTACTTCACCATGGCCAGTTGCTGGCCGACGGGACACCGACCGAAATCCAGGCGAACTCCGAGGTTCGCCGCGTCTACCTGGGACAAAACGATGGCTATGCTTGAAATCGAAGGCCTGAACGGCTGGTATGGCGCGAGCCATGTGCTTCACGGGGTATCGTTCGCGGTGGAACCCGGCGAGATCGTCGCGCTTGTCGGCCGCAACGGCGCGGGCAAGACGAGCATCATCCGTTCGATCATGGGTCTCATGCCGCGCACCACCGGCGCCATCCGCTTCAACGGCGAAGACATATCCCGGCTAAAGGCTCATGACCGCTATGTCCGCGGCCTCGCCTATGTTCCCGAGGAACGTCGTATCGTGCGTGGGCTGACGGTGCTGGAAAACCTGCAGCTGGGGCTCGTCGCCGACCGCAAGCGGATCGACGAGGCGGCTGCGATCGACGAGATCGCCCGCAGTTTCCCGCGTTTGAAGGAGCGGTTGCATCAGGAGGGTGTGACGATGTCGGGCGGCGAGCAGCAGATGTTGGCGATAGCCCGCGCCATGATCGCCCGGCCGAAGATGATCCTGCTCGACGAGCCGTCGGAGGGCATCATGCCGGTGCTGGTCGAGGAGATGGGCGCACTGTTCAGGCGGCTGCGGGAGGAGGGGACGACGCTGCTCCTTGTCGAGCAGAATGTCGAATGGGCGCTGAACCTTGCGGACCGGGCGGTTATCGTCGACCAGGGCGAGATCGTCTATCGCAGCGATGCCGCAACACTTCTGGCGGACAAGGACATTCAGGAGCGATACTGCGCGGTCTGAGCCGCAATCCACCGACCCGATCATCATCGAACACAGGGCTTCGTCGGTTACGCGGCGAAGAGCGATATTCCTATGGAAATCACTGGAGAATACCGGCTGGAAGAGCCACGTGACGACGTGTGGGCGAGGCTCTTCGATCCCGATGTCCTGCGCCGTTGCATTCCGGGGTGCAAGGAACTGACGCAGACGGCCGAGAACAGTTTCGACGCGAAGGTCGTGCTCAAGATAGGCCCGGTTTCCGCAACCTTTGCGGCCACCGTCGAGATCATCGATATCGAGGCGCCGGAGAGCTGCCGCATCATCGGCAAGGGAAACGGCGGCATTGCCGGTTTCGCCAAGGGAGACTGCGCTGTCAGGCTTGCGCAGGATGGCGGCGCCACCATCCTGACCTATAGCGCCAATGTGGACATCGGCGGAAAGATTGCAGCATTGGGCGGCAGGTTGGTGCAGGCGACATCGAAAAAGCTCGCCGACCAGTTCTTTGTTTCATTCTTATCGCGCGAAGATTAATGCGGGCTGATGCGGCTCGAAACGGAGATCCCCTCATTTGAAGTGGGGGTTATCCTCCCGCTCCAGCACCGCCCTCACGGCCGGCCGCTCGAGCATCTGGTTGTGATGCCTTGTGAAACTCTTCAAGCTGTCCATGGGCAGTCCGTTGCTTCTTCCCCAGCCGTAGAAGACGAGGGCGTAGGGATCCACCACCGTGTATCGGTCGCCCATGATCCACTCGTTGCCAGCGATCAGCCCGTCTATCTCCTGCATGCTCTCCCAATAGGAAGAAACTGCCTTGCTGCGAACGTCGTCATAAATTTCTTTTCTTTCGACGAACCTGTAAGGCCTGAACTTCGCTCTCTGGAAGATATGAGGCGTGTTCGAGAACCAGGCCATCTGGGAGATGCAGAGCGTCTGGCCGAGGGTGTCCGCCGGAAACAGGCCGGCGTCAGGACTGGTCAGGGCAATAAACGTCAATATGGCGGTGTTCTCGGTGATCACCCTGCCATCCGGCGCGATGAGTGCCGGCACCCTGCCACGGGGATTGATTGCGAGGTATTCCGGAGTGAGATGCTGGTTTTCCGAGAGCAGCGTCCTCACCGGTCTAAACGGCTTGCCGGTCTCCGCGAGGGCGATGTGCGATGCCAGCGCACAGGATCCGGGACTGTAAAACAATGTCAATTCGCCTGTCGGGTTCGATATTCCGCCCGCAGCTGCAGATTGATCCGCCATTCTCAACTATCCTTCTTATTCGATGCGAGCGGAAGCTTTCCCGGACGCGCGATTCAAAAGTCGATGTCCCATCCGAACTCGGCCGTGCCGGCCGTCTCGTCATGCCATCAGGGCCGTCATGATCCGATCGCGGGTCATCGGCATATGATGGATACGCGTGCCCAGGGCATGGGCGACCGCGTTGCCGATGGCGGCTGCCGTTGGACCGCCTGCGCATTCCCCGACGCCGAGCGGCGGGTATTCGCTGGCCTCGACAAGCTCGACGCGAATCTCGGGTATCTGGGAAAAGCGGATGACCGGATAACTGTCCCAATCGAGCGTCGCGACACCCTTCGGACCGAAGCGGACCTCCTCCATCAGCGTCCAGCTGATGGCCTGGACAATATTGCCTTCGATCTGGTTGAGAATTCCGTCGGGATTGATGGCGAGCCCGGCATCGACGGCGCACCAGACATCCGTGATCCGCACGGCCTCGTCCACGTCGACGGCGGCGACCACCGCCGCATAGGCGGAAGAATTCTTGTAGCGGGCAAGGCCGACACCCAGCCCGCTTCCACCGCCCCCCGCATCGCGGGACGACCAGTTCGCCATCGCGGCCACTTTCTCGAGAACGCGACGGGCGCGAGGGTCGGAAAGGATGGCCAGCCGGTATGCAAGCGGATCTTCGCCGACGCGTGCGGCCAGATCATCGAGAAGGCCTTCGATCGCGAAGACGTTCAGCGTCGCTCCGAGGCCACGCAGTGACGAGGTCCGCACCGGCACGTCGTGGATCAGATGCAATTCGATCCGCTTCGGGCCGATGTCGTAAAGGGGAATGCCGTTGCGGACAGCTCCGCCGCCGCGTTCAAGCGGAATGTCGAAGGGTTTGCGCTCAGGTGGCGGCGTCTTCATGGCGTGGGCGGCGAGCAGGCTGGCGCCGCCGACGCCGGGCCGCTGGCCATGGGTGGCGCTCCAGATTTCGGTGGTCCAGTCGACGGGCCGGCCAGCGGGATCCAGTCCTGCATGGACGGTGACGGTCATGGCGGAGGAGAGCGGCTCATAGCCGAATTCCTCTTCGCGCCGCCACATGAGGCGGATCGGCTGGTCGGGTAGCGCAAGTGCCACGAGGGCAGCGTCGAGGGCGGCGTCGTCGGCACCGTTGTGGCCATAGCAGCCGGCTCCCTGGACATGATGGCAGGCAACTGCGTCGAGAGAAACTCCGACCGTCCTTGCGATATTCTCCCTCAGCGGGTGCATGCCTTGAGCATGGGACCAGACGGTTAGGATACCGTCACGGTAAAGCGCGATCGCGCAGGAGGGCGCGATGGAGCCGTGCGAAAGGAACGGGCGGGTGAAGCGCGCGCAGACGCGATCCGTCGAAAGCGCCGGCGGAGGATCGCCCATAAGACGATCGTCCGAGGGCTGGGAGGCGACCCAGTCGGGCGTCGCCTGTTCGGGGGAGAGATTGAGGGCGTTATCCCAGACGGCGCATTCTGTTGCAGCGACGGCGGCAGCGCGGACCGCGGTCTCGTCGGTGCCGACGAATGCCACGAAATTGTTGAGGCGAACGATGCCAATGTCGGCTCCCGATCTGCGCCGGATGATCGTCTCATCCAGTTGCAGAAGCGCCGCGCCCGGCCCGGGCTGGCGCAATGTCCGCGCGTGCAGCATTCCCGGAAGCACCATATCCTGGAGGAAGCCGGACCCGGTGAGTTTTGCCGGCAGGTCCAGCCGTGGGACAGATCTGCCGACGAAGCGATGAGCGCTTTGGGGTTTTGGCGCAACCGTGCCGGTGGCTTCGGCGGAAAGGTCGAGTTCTCCAGCAATGCTCCAATAGTCGATGCCGCTCGGCGCACCGTTCTTCAAGAAGGCGCCGTCCGCGACCGTCAGCTCGTCGGGCGCCGCATTCAAGCGCAGCGCCGCCCGCGCCAGGGCAAGTGCCCGGACTTCCGCTGCGACGAGGCGGATCGCAGCGCCGGAATGCTCGATGGACCAGCTTGAGGCGGTATAACCTTCGCCTGGACCCTCGACGCTGTTGCCGGACATCATCCGCACTTGGTCTATGCGAAGATCCAGTTCCTCCGCGGCGATCTGCGCAAGCGCCGTCAGCACGCCCTGGCCGAGTTCCACCTTGCCGGTGCCGATCCGCACCGTGTGGTCGTCCTGAAAGCGAAGCCAGCGGTCGAGCCGGGGATTGTCCTTGAGGCTGAAGGTGAGCGCGGGCATCAGGCTACCTTTTCACGCATGTCGGCTGCCGCCTTGAGCACGGCGCGCAAGATGCGCGGGTGCGAACCGCAGCGGCAGAGATTTGCGTCGAGCGCGGCGGCGATGTCGGCCCGTGTCGGGTCGGGATTGTGATCGAGGAAAGCCTTTGCCGCGATCAGAATGCCCGACAGACAGTAACCGCATTGTCCCGCCTGCTCGTCGAGGAATGCCTGCTGCAGCGGGTGCAATGCATCCGCCGAGCCCAAGCCTTCGACCGTCGTGATGGTGCAGCCGGAAAGCGTGCCGATCTCCCGGCTGCAGGAATAGGCGGCAACGCCGTCGATCAGGACCATGCAGGCGCCGCATTGCTCCAAGCCGCAGCCATACCGGCTGCCTTTCAGCCCGAGGTGATTGCGCAGCACGTCCAGAAGCGGCGCTGTCGAAGGCACGTCCAGCTCATGCGCCTGCCCATTGACATTGAGAGTGAGGCATTCGTTCATCCGGTTCAATTCCATCCCTATGCCAGCATCTTCGAGTCCCGGCGAGAGGTGTCGCGGCCGAGTGATTGCGGCCGCGACCCCGAAAAGCCTTACCGCGCCTGCGATGCGCAGCTCAGGTTGGCTCGACAAGCCCGGCCTTGACCAGCGGCTCGATCGAGCGGATCTCGCGTTCGATCGAGCCGGCCATTTCGTCAGGCGAATTGACGACGGGGGTCAGTCCGAGCGACGCAAATTTCTTCTGTGCCGCCGGGGTATCGCTCCACTCCTTGATGGCGGTATGGATCTTGGCTACGATTTCCTTGGGCATTCCCTTTGGACCGACAGCGCCGAACCAGAGGGTCTGTTCGTAGCCGTTGAGGCCCTGTTCTGCGACGGTCTGCACCTCTGGCAGCTCCGGAATTCGCTTGGCCGAGGTCACCGCAAGCCCGCGGATTTTTGCCTCGCGGATATGGGGAAGATAGTTTGACGGGGCGTCGAGCGCGAAGTGGATGTGTCCGCCCAACAGGTCCGCCAGCAGCGGCGGCGAGCCCTTGTAGGGAATATGGTTGATCTGCACGCCGGCCATCTGGCCGATGATGGCAGCGGCTATGTGCCCCTTGGTCCCCGCTCCCGGATTTCCGATATTCAACTTTCCAGGGTTTGCCCTTGCATAGGCGATGAGTTCCTGGACGGATTTCGCCGGAGCCGAAGCGCTTGCGCTCAGCAGCGCCGGGCTTTCAGCGACAATGGAGATCGGTGTGAAGTCCACCTGCGGATCGTATGCAAGGTTCTTTTGCACCACCTTGTTGGCCGCAATCGGCGCGCTGCCGCTGATCATGATTGTGTAGCCGTCGGCTGCTGCGCGCGCGAGCCTGCCGCCGGCCAGGGCCCCGGCTGCGCCAGCGTGGTTCTCGATGACGAATTGCTGGCCGTATTTGGCCGTCAAGGCGTCCGCCACCAGCCGGGCAATTATGTCACTGGTGCCCCCTGGAGGATAAGCCGAGATCACCACCACCGATTTGCTCGGCCAACTGTCGGCCAGCGCAATTCCTCTGGACGCCAGCATGGCAGCTGTCCCGCCCAACACGATAAATTCCCGCCTGTTCATTGCACGTCTCCTCCCACCCGTTAAATCGAGTTCTATAGGCGCAACACTATCGTGCCGGATTGCGAGCGCGAACCTCTGACTGAGACCATTCCGCTGCTTGGAATGGTCCGCTCGATAGCAAGCCTTGATGGCCGTCATTCCGTGCCGGCAAGCCAGCGTTCCTCGCCTTCGTGAAAAGCGCCGAGTTGCTCCGGCTGATCGTCGCCCAGCAGATCGGGTTTTACCGTCACCCCGCGCGTGTGCTGGATATATGCCAGAAATTTGTAGGAGGGGCGCATCGTTGACAGGACCGACCAGTCGATGGGAAGTCTCTCCGCCGGGTTGACGGGCTTGGCGATATCCCTTTCGAACAGGACCTCGAAGGTGAGGAGCTTCCAGGTCCCGGCCTCCCGCACGGCGCGGGAGAAGAACCGGCAGAAGACGTGAAGGTCGATCTCGACGCCATCAGGCCTCGCGCGGTTGAAGATCATCGCCGGACTTTCGACCGTTGCCCGGTCCCCGGTCACTTGCGCAAAGGCGGGAAAGACCCAGTGTTTGCTGTTGCCGGTCGCCTTCATCCACTCGCGCGTCGCGTCCACATAGGCCTGACCGCCGCGTCCCTCGTACCAGCTCGTCCGGACATAGGCGTCGCGGTGGAAGCATGCGCTCATCACGTCAAAACGGCGCTGGTCACGGGCAAAGCGTTCGCGGCGTACGAGATCGAAGAGTTCTTCGCGGTCTAGAAGGGCCTTTAGGCGCGTGCCGTCGTCCTGCTGCATAAGGGTCTCCTCAAGGTTGGTGCGTATATGGATTCCGCGCTGTGCCGATCAGTCGACTTCCTGCAGCCCTTCCTCGCGCACTTTGCGAAAGCGCGGCGACACGATCGACAGGAGTAGCAGGGCGGCGACGACCAATGTTCCGAGACTGAGGGGGCTCGTGAAAAAGACGCTTGCATCTCCGTGAGAGATCAGCAGCGTCCGGCGCAGATATTCTTCCGCCATGGGACCAAGGATCATGGCCAGGATGAGCGGCGCGGGCTCTGCTCCCATCCGCTTGAAGAAATATCCGAGCACGCCGAACAGCGCCATCATGTACACGTCGAAAACGCTGTTGTTGATGCTGTAGACGCCGATGGCCATGAAGACGCAGATCGTCGGGAACAGAAAATGGTATGGCACCGAAATCAGCTTTGCCCACATGCCCACGAGCGGCAGGTTCAGGAAAAGCAACATCAGGTTGCCAATCCACATCGACACGACCAGGCCCCAGAACAGGGCAGGCTGCTGAGACAGGATTTCCGGCCCGGGCTGGACACCCTGCACGACCAGCGCTCCGATCATCAGAGCCATGGTCGCGGTTCCCGGCAGGCCGAGCGTCAGCATCGGTATGAAGCAGGTTTGCGCAGCGGCGTTGTTCGCGGCCTCAGGTGCCGCTACCCCCTCGATCGCACCCCTGCCGAATTGCTCGGGATGCTTCGATATCTTTTTCTCCAGGGCATATGCCGAGAAAGACGCGAGCAGGACGCCGGCGCCCGGCAACACTCCGAGCAGGACCCCGATACCGGTGCCGCGCAGGATCGGCGCAGTCATCCGGCGCCAGTCCTCGGCCGTCGGAAACAGGCTGCTGACGGGCGCGACCCCGACCACCCGCAGACGCTCGTTTTCCAGGTTCATGAGGACGTCGCCCAGACCGAATATGCCGGTGGCGACAACGACGAAATCCAGCCCGTCGAGCAGGTAGGGCGAGCCGAATGTAAACCGTGCGGCCCCTGAATTGATGTCGGTTCCGATCATTCCGAGGATGATGCCGAACAGCGCCATGCCGAAGGCCGTCAGCAGCGACCCGCTGGTCAGCACCATCGAGGTGATGAGGCCGAGCATGATCAGCGAGAAATACTCCGCAGGTCCGAAGGTGAGGGCAAGGCTTGCCAGCAGTGGCGCTGCTATCACGATGAAAAGCGTTCCCACCGTGCCGGCGAAGAAGCTGCCGATGGCGGCGGCCGCCAGCGCGCGCCCGGCTTTGCCCTGCTTTGCCATCTGGTGCCCGTCGAGCGTGGTGACGACGGATGAAGCCTCTCCGGGAAGATTCATCAGGATCGCGGTCGTCGAGCCTCCATACTGCGATCCGTAGAAGATGCCCGCCAGCATGATCAGCGCCGTGTCGACCGGCAGACCGAACGTGAACGGCAGGAGCATGGAAATAGTCGCGATCGGTCCGAGGCCGGGCAGGACACCCACCGCGGTGCCAAGAAGCACTCCCGCAAAACAATAGGCGAAGTTGGACAGCGTCGTTGCCGTCGAAAACCCCAGGAGAAGTCCATTGAAAATGTCCATGTCAATCCTGCAAAGCGGTTAGAAACCGGGAACCCGTAGCCAGCTTCCCACGATGGGGATGGGCAGGCCGAGGAGTTCGATGAAGACGACGGAGCAGAGCGCGGCAAAGGCGAGAGAGCCTGCGGCGGTCTTCCATCCGATGTGAAATTTGATGCTCGTCGCCGCGGTCAAGATCGTCAGCAGGAGAACGGCCAGCGGCAACCCCAGTGTCTCGACCGCCAGCCCGAAAATCACGACGGCGCCGGGGATCAACAAGAGCGGCTTCCACCGGATGGCGGGCAGAATTTCCGGCTGTGCGAGCTGCGACCGAAACAGGACGAGGAGGCCCGTCAACACCAGCAAGCTCGAAATGATGACAGGAAAATAACCCGGCCCCATCCGGCCTGAGGTGCCGAATGGGTAACTCATCGCAACTGAAACGGACACGACGCCAAAAACAACGAAAAAGAGTCCCAGTAGAACGTCTTGGCTCAGCTTCATTCGAGGCTCCCATCCCAAAGTTGTTCATGCGATTTGCAATAATGCGCGCTCATTGGTCTGTCCAACAAGCGGACCAATACCCCTCGCCAGATCGCAACATTCACAATACAAAGCCGGCTCACGCTGGCAATGTCGCAGACAATCTGTTTCGCCAGACGATTGACCAACCTGCAGAAGCAGCGGGAAGGCAGCGCCAGAAGGCGCCACCGCTTTTGAAAATCTGCGGCTTCAGCGGCTAGAGATGGCGGCCTTCGTCGACCGGTATGACGATCCCAGTCGAACTGGTGAGGTTGACGATGCAGGCTGTCACTGCCCGCGCGACATCGTCGGGAGCGGTGATCCTGGCAAGAGGAAGTCGTTCTGCGACTTTTTGCAGCTGATCCCGGGTACGGTGAGGAACGAAATCCGTATCCACCCCGGCGGGCGAAACGGAGAAAACCCGAACTTTGGGCGCCAGCACCTTGGCAAGCGCAATTGTGAGCGCATCCAATCCGCCCTTCGCCGCAATATAGGCCAGGCTGCTTCCCACGCCGGTCCGGGCGGCAATAGAGGAGATATTGACAACGGCGGCGTTGTGGCCTTGCTCCAGCATCGGGCGGAACGCCCGAACCATCGCGAAGGGGCCTCTGAGGTTTATCGCTACGGCGCGATCGAATATGTCGTCGGTGAGTGCGTCGAGATCATTTGCCGCGACCGGGGTCGTCGCACCCCCGCAATTGACCAGGGCATCGAGGCTACCGAATTTTTCACCGACGGCAACGGCTGCCTCCGCGACGGATGCCGGATCATCGATCGCGATGCGCAGGGCCATGTGGCCGCTGCCATAAAGGCTTTGGACGACGTCAGCGGCGATCTCCGGGCGGCTGTTGTAGCCGACGACGATGGTGGTGCCCATCCGGGCGAGCCGAGCGGCGATGGCGCGCCCGATCCCGCTGTTTCCGCCGGTCACGAGCGCAACTCTTGGAACGGCCAGTTCCGGAACTTCGATCAGTGGCATTTTTTCTCCCCAAAAGACCTGCCGACAATGAATTTAAGCCGAATATTCCCTGAGAGCCGCGGCGGCGGCCGATCGGATGAAGCCATGGTCGCTCGACACCAGCATCGCGCGCGCGCCGAGTTCGGCCGCAAAATCGAAGTCGGCCTTGCTGGTCGGCAACATCATGAGCGGAATATCGGCCGCTCGTGCCGCCGCCGCGATCTGCCTGCTTAGTTCCGCCACCTTGGCGCCGGCATGCGGATCGCCTCGGTGTGCTGCCGTCAGATCTCCCCGGCCGATGAACAATGCGTCTATGCCATCTACCCTGGCAATATCCGCCGTCAGGTCAACGGCTTCGAAATCCTCGATCATGGCGATGCAGGCGACCCGGCTGTCCTGCAGCGACATATGATGCTCCGCGTCAATACGTCCCCAATTGCTGGCGCGTGTCAGTCCGGCAAAACCTCGGCTGCCTCCCGCATACCGGCAGCTGCGTGCGATTGCCCGAGCCTTTTCGACCGTGCTTACATGCGGGACCATGATCCCCATCGCGCCCGAATCGAGCGCCGACAGGATGTTTGCTTCACTGAATTCGGCGATGCGCACGACGGGCGCGATATTCGATGCACGAGCGGCAAGGATCATCAGGTCGGTTATGTCGCGGCCGAGCGCGGCATGCTCCTGGTCGATGACCACGAAATCGTAGCCGATCGCCCCCAATATCTCGACCACCTGCGTCGTGGGAAGCTTGAGGAATGTGCCGAGCATCCGCTGGCGTGTCAGCAGTCGTTCACGGAATGCGGTAAAAGCGGGACGCTGTTCTGTCATCTGGCTACCTTTCGTTGCCGATCCCTAGCCATTTCATCGCCAGGAGCGAAGGCAATTGCGGCCCCGTTTCTCCCTGCGAAACATTCCCCACCCGGCCGGCGTTTCTTCTCGCGAAACGGGCGGCGATACCAATTGCGATCCGCGGCTTCGGATGCGAGCCAATGTCTCAGGACAGTGCGACTTCATTCGCGCGTGACGTTCAACGAGGAACACAAAGCCTTGGCTAATCCGACCATCATAAGCTGCGCCGTCACAGGCAATATCACGACGATCGACCAGACCCCTTATCTGCCTGTCACTCCGGAGCAGATTGCTACTGCCTGCATCGATGCTGCGCGGGCGGGCGCTGCGATCGTGCATATCCATGTGAGGCATCCGGACGGCAGGCCCAGCGTGGAATTGCAGCACTACCGCGAGGTTGTCGAGCGCCTGCGGGCAGCGGACGAGGACGTGATCATCAACCTCACGACCGGCCCCGGCGGGCGGTTCGTTCCCAGCGAAGACGAACCGCGCATCGCGGCGCCCGGGACCACGCTGATGCGACCGGAGCAGCGGGTCGAACATGTCGCTTATCTGCGGCCCGAGATCTGCAGTCTCGATTTCAACACGATGTATTCCGGTTCGTCCGTGGTCATCAATACGCCCCGCAATCTCGCAGTCATGGCGGACATCATTCGCAATGCGGGTGTACTGCCGGAGATCGAGGTATTCGATACGGGAGACATACAGCTCGCCAACCAGTTCCTTCAGGAGGGGAGGCTGGCGGAGCCCGCACTGTTCCAGATCGTGCTCGGAGTGCGTTACGGGGCAGTCGCCACGCCGGAAACGCTGATGTACATGAAATCGCTTCTGCCGGCACGCGCTCATTGGGCGGCGTTTGGCGTAGGGCGCTGGGAGTTTCCGATGCTGGCGCAGGCCTGGCTTCTGGGCGGTCACGTTCGGGTCGGGCTGGAGGATAACATCTATCTGGAAAAAGGCGTCCTCGCCTCGAGCAACACCGTGCTCGTGGAGAAGGCCGTGCGCATTTTAAGAGAGCTGGGAGGCGCCATCGCGACCGCCGGCGAGGCGCGAGAAATTCTGGGGCTCAAGAAGCAGCTTCCAAAGTCGCGCTAGAACCTGCCGGCGGTGCATGCCGCTCGGCCGGTTTCCCGGGAACCCGCGGCGCAGCCCTGCTCAAAACAATCCGGTTCCCTGGCGCAAGCCAGACGATTTCGACGACAGCCAGCAGTTCTGGCAGAAAAGCGGAGATGCCAATGTACGTTCAGAGTGATCCACGATCCAATCTGTCCAATGCTGCAAAACCTAGCGGCACGAAAGTGCACAGCAGCTATTTCGGCTCGCAGCTTTCCCTATTCTACGAAGCCGTGCCCCAGATCGCCGATGCCAACGGCGACACATGGATCAGCCGTGGACAGAACTTTGTCGTTGCATACAGCAACGCGAAAGAGGGCGGGCTCTTCTCACGGCGGTCGCAGCCCGATGAATATGCCTTGATCATTCCCGACAGGGAGACGTCGGTCGAAATCACGACCGCAGATGGAACCACCGTCGTTCCGGGATATTCCATCGCCTTCGTGCCGCCGGGCGACAGCTCGATCCGGGTATCCACGGGCGGCAGCATCGTGCGCCTTTTTACACCGAAGTCCGAGGACCTCGCCAGCATCGCCTCGAACGCGGATGCCTTCCTCGGGGCGCATCCCAATGTCCCACCCTTCGAAGCCTGGCCGGAGCCGCCCGGCGGGCTGAAGTTGAAGTGGTACACGCTGGAGGTTCCGGACGATCCGTCCCGGTTCGGGCGCATCTACCGCTCTACGACGTTCATGATCAATTACCTGTCGCCGCGCATCGGTCCTCGCGAACGGGACAAAGTGTCCCCGCACCATCACGACGATTTCGAGCAATGCTCGCTGGCGTTAAGCGGTTCCTTTACGCACCATCTGCGCTGGCCCTGGACCACGAACATGAACATCTGGCGGGAGGATGAACATCTCTACTGCGAATCGCCGTCGATCTGCGTTATTCCTCCGCCCGCGATCCACACGACAACCGCTGAATCCGCTGGCGTAAACCAACTGGTGGACATCTTCGCGCCGCCACGGATGGATTTTTCGCAAAAGCCGGGCTGGGTCCTCAACGCGGACGATTACCCGATGCCGCAGTCCTGACGGTCTATCGGTCGGCCGCCGGCTCCGGGTCTCAGGTTCGGCCGCTACTCCGGAACGGTGTGGGCAAGCGCCGGATCGACGGCAAGGACAACTTTGCCGATCTGGCGGTTTTCGTCCAGGATGCGATGAGCCTCCTGCACTTGTCCGAACGGGACGACCTGATGAATGCGGGTGACGATGCGGCCGTCCTCGATCAGCGGCCAAACGTAACCGACCAGGTCCTTCGCAAGCCGTCCCTTGTAGGAGGGCGGCCTTGGTCTCAGCGTCGATCCGGTGATCGTCAGTCGTCGGCGAACCAGCGTACGGATATCCACCTGCGCCGTGCTGCCTTGATGGCTGGCGATGAAGACGAGCCGGCCGTCGTCCTTCAACAGGTCCAGCTGGCGCTGCGTCCCATTTCCGGCTTGCCCGTCCAGGATGACATCGACCCCTTCGCCGCCGGTCAGGCCGCGGATGTGTTCATCCCAGGCATCGCGATAGTCAACCGCGGCTTGCGCGCCAATCATCCTGCAGACAGCCCGTTTGTCATCGGTGCCGGCGGTTGCAAAGACGGTCGCGTCTCGAAGATGTCTGGCGATCTGGATGCCGGCCATTCCAACCCCGCTGGTTCCACCCTGGATCAGCAGGGTCTCCCCATATTCCAGACGCGCCAGCCAGATCAGATTGTTCCAGGCCGTGAAGAAGACTTCCGGAAGCGAGGCAGCCTCTATAAAGCTCAGACCTTTCGGGATCGGCATGCATTGCACAGCCGGCGCCACGCAGAACTCCGCATAGCCGCCGCCGTTGACGAGCGCGCAGACCAGGTCTCCCACCCGAAGCCCGTCAACACCTTCGCCGACATCGTCGATGATACCGGCAACGTCGAGACCGGGAATTTGCGAGGCGCCCGGCGGTGGCGGATAGAGACCGCGCCGCTGCTGGACATCCGGCCGATTGACCCCGGCTGCGACGACACGGATCAGCACTTCTCCGGCCTGCGGCCGCGGCCGCGGTCGTTCAACGATCCGAAGAACTTCAGGCCCGCCCGGACGTTCGATCCCGATGACTTGCATGTAGCGAGGTCAGCTGAACGGAATGGTCACGTCGCCAATCCGACCAGCTTGGCCGGATTGTCCGCGACCATGGTGCGTACGTCCGTTTCGCTGAATCCCAATGCCAGGCACAGCTTGATCGCCTGGCGCATGCCTTCCACAGGCGTCGGATTGTCGATCTGCCCGAGATCCGAGCCGATCGAGGAATGTTCGACGCCAGCAGCCATGATGTGTTCCTTGAATTCCTCCGGCGTATAGGTGTTGAAGCGGGAATCGACATACAGTCCAGCGGACTGTTCGATGACGGCGCCGAGTTGAGCCAGTTCACGAACGTCGTCGGGCGTGAAGTGGAGCCCGTACATGGGATGATTGACGAGCAGACGCTTGACGCCGCGGGCACGCGCTTCATCGAAGAGCTTCCAGATTTCCCAGACATGCAGATGCCCGGAGGACAGAATGACATCGAATTCCGCAATCATGTCGAGGATCTGCTTCACCTCGTCCAAAATGTTCCCATAAGCATCGACAGGCGTCAGCGCCGGCGAATGCCTCAGCTGGACATTTGAAGCAAGCCGCGTCTTGCGATGCGCGCTGCGGATGTGATTGGCCGCCTGTGCGGTTGGCATCCAGATCAGCTTTGCGCCCATTTTCAGCTGGGCGTCGACGACGAACGGGTTCAATCCGCCCGTCGAATTGTTGAGCACGAGGCCGCTGAACATCGACAGACCTCGGTCTCCGAGCAGCCGCTCCATCATCGGGATCACTGGCGCCACCGAATAGTGATGGTCTTTAAACAGAAGTCCGCGCATACCCGCCGCCGCCGCCTCCTCGGCGGCCTCCATGTGGTCCAGCTTACGAGGCATCGTCGAGGGGCCGGAGTGAACATGAAGATCAACTGCGCCACGCAGCAAAGTGCTTGCCAATTCATCGTCAACACCGGCGATAAGCCTTCTGACTTCCTGTCTATTGCGGTTCATGTCGTCTGCCGAAGCCATGGCAATCTCCTGCTTACATCTTGAACCTCCCTAAAGCTTGACTCCAGATCGCGACAACTTATCATCCCCGGCATTTCGCTAGTCGAAACAGCCATCTAGATTCTACGGGAGGAGGATCCATGGGCATTCGAGCAATCGAACGCGCGATGAATGTTCTGCAAGAGCTGAACCTTCACCCAATCAATACAATTGCCCAATTGCATGCCCGGACAAAGCTCCCGAAACCTACCCTCGTTCGCATCCTGCGTACGCTCGAGGAAGCCGGATATGTCGAAAATGACACGCGGCAGGGAGGCTATCAGGTCAGCGGGCTGGTGACGTCCCTGAGCTCCGGCTTTCACAAGGGGCCGCTGGTGGTGGAAGCGGGCCGCGCCTGGGCCATCGCGATGACCCGCAAACACAAATGGCCGATAGCGATAGCCCTGCCCGACTACGATGGGATGGTGGTGCGCTTCAGCACGGTGCCGGACAGCTTCATTTCGCCGTTTCACAGCACGGTCAACAAGCGCCTCTGTCTGCTTACGCGCGGACTGGGGCTGGCTTACCTTGCCTTCCTCGAGAAGGATGAATTCGACCTGATCATCGACGTGCTGAAGAGATCGGACGATCCGGAGAACGCGCTCAGCCATCATCCAGCCGAACTGAAGCGGGTTATCGGCAAGGTTCATCGAGACGGCTATGCCACCCGGTCGTCTCTCGTGGAGCCGAAAAACTCCAATACCATTGGGGTTCCCATCATGGGCCAGGGCGGGCGGGTGCTAGCGAGCATAGGACTGACCTACTTCAAGTCGGCCTTCGGCTCGGAACGGGAAGCTTGCGAACGCTACGCCCCGATCCTGCAGTCGGCCGCGGGTGCGATCTCGGAAGATCTGGACCGCCTCTCCAACAGTTTTGCCACCTGATCCACCCGGGCCGCCTGCCGGACCGAGACAGCAAGGGCTGCTGGACCGTCTCGGCAAGAACTGCTGTCGATTGGCGGCCATATCAGCTGATGCGGCCGCTTTTCAGAACATGTTCGGTGCCGTTGCGGACATGCCGCGTCAGTATATCCCGAGCGCCGTCAACATCCCGTTTCATGGCAAGCTCGAAAAGCCGCCGGTGGTCGTCCACCACCGGTTTGCCGCGAAAACTCTCGGCCAGCAGATGGTAACGCAGGAAGCGGTCGAAGACGGACGAGAGCGTCGCCATCAGCGTCTCGGAATTGCAGGCCGAGACGAGCGCCTGATGAAATTCCCAATCGTAACGTACCCAATCGACGGTACGTGAGGCATCGCCCTCGAGAAGCTGACGCTCGATCGCCGAAAGCTTGTGATGCGCTGCCACGATGCGCGCTTCCCAATCAAGATCTCCCGTTGCGAAGGAGAGGCCGATCGCATGGCTCTCAAGCAGGATGCGAAGATCCGCCAGTTCCAGGAGTTCCTGCCGGGACGCCGGGCTCACCTCAAACCCACGCTGCCCTTCGGCAATAACAAGGTTCTCTGTGGTGAGCCGGCTCAATATTTCCCTGAGCGTCGAGACGCTGACGGAATAACGCTCCTTGGTTTGCTCCAGCCTGATTTTGGAACCGGGGGGCAGTGCGCCGGAAATGATATCCTGGCGTATCCGCCTGAATACGGTCTCGCCGATCGTCTGGGCGGCCTCTTTTTCCGATTTGAGCATGTTTCCCCCTTTGAGCTCATCGTATATAGCTGATGAAAAGAAAAATATAGGATATAACCTGGTTAGTATGCTATTTTCTGTTTTATGTCCGAAGGCTCGAAAAGCCAGGCAAAGGCAGAATTGACTTATACGAACTATTTCGTACAATACGGAGGTGCAACGTTCTCGGGAGGAATGGCTTGCACTAGGCAGGCTTCGTCGCAGGTAAGCGGCGCGCCGTGAGGAGGAGGAACCAGCCCATGACATTCGAACTGACCCGCCGACACTTTCTCGGCGCCACATTGGCAACCGCCGCCCTGTCCGTGCCGGCGATGGCGCAGGACAAGCCGGTCCTGAAGTTTTCCGCGGTATTTTCCGAACAGGATATTCGCGCCCAGATGACCAAGATGTTCGCCGAGGCGATCGCCGGCTCGTACAAGCTGGAGCCTTATTACGGCGGCAACCTCTTCAAGCAGGGCACCGAGCTCGTCGCCATCCAGCGCGGCAATCTGCAGATGGGCAATATCGCTCCGCAGGATGTTTCCAACCAGATTCCGGAATGGTCAGTGCTCACCTCGGCCTATCTGTTCCGCGACGCGCAGCATGTGACCAAGTTCTTCCGGAGCGAGGCCGGCGCGGAATTCAAGAAGATGGCCGACGAAAAACTCGGCGTTTATATTCTCGGCCCAACCTATTTCGGCGCTCGGCAGATCGGTTTGAAGCCGAACAAGAAGATCACCACGCCCGCGGACATGGCGGGTATCAAGCTGCGCATGCCGGGTGGCGATGCATGGCAGTTCCTCGGCGCCGCGCTCGGGGCCAACCCCACGCCGATGGCTTATGCCGAAGTCTATACCGGTCTGCAGACCGGCGCGATCGACGGCCAGGACAATCCGCTGCCGAACGTCAAGAACATGAAGTTCTATGAAGTCATGTCGCAGATCGTCATGACCTCGCATCTCATCGGCTACGATCTGCTGACCATTTCCAGCAAGATCTGGAAGGGCATGAGCGCCGACCAGCAGAAGTCCTTCCAGGCCGCCGCCGACAAGGCGATGAAGTGGAGCGAGGACCAGCACCTTGCGCAGGAGAAGACGCTGGTCGACGAATTCAAGAAGGCCGGTCTCAATATCTACGAGCCGGACATCGCTGCCTTCCGCAAATTTGCCCAGGAGAAATACCTGGCCTCCGATCTTGCCAAGTCGTGGCCAAAGGGCGTTCTCGAAAAGGTTGCGGCAATCTGAAATAGTCCGCCCAAGGGCGGGCTCCTCACAAATGCGGCGGCGGGCCGGAGCGATCAAACGCCCGGTCTGCTGACCGAGCCTCCGGGGGAGGGGGTAAATGAATTCGAAACTTATCGCTGCGAGCGGCTGGCTGCGGCGCCGCGCCGAAAATCTCCTGGCGCTGATGCTGCTCGGGATGTTTGTCGCTTTCGTGCTGCAGATCATCTTCCGCTACATCCTGAACCTTTCGGTTGGCTGGACCAACGAGATCAGCGTCGTGTTGTGGATCTGGATCGTGCTGTTCGGCGCTGCCTTCGTGGTGCGGGAAGTGGAGGAGATCCGCTTCGACTTCTTCTGGGCTGGCGCGGGTGACAGGGCGCGGCGGGTGATGCAGATCATCTGCGCCATCGCGCTCGTCGTCCTGTTCGGCATATCCCTGCCGGCGGTGATCGACTACGTGAGTTTCATGAAGGTGGAAAGCACCGCCTATTTGAAGATCCGCTTCGACTACCTTTATTCCATCTATATCGTCTTCGCCGTCGCGATGATCGTGCGTTACATATGGCTCGGAGTGCTCGCTGTACGCGGCAGGGCGCCCGAAGCCTTTGATCCCACTAAAGCGGGCTCGGGCGTATGAACTTCACAAGCCCCTTTTCGATCGCGATCGTCGTCATCACGGCGCTCGCCTTCCTCGGCCTGCCGATCGGCCTTTCCATGATGTGCGGCTCGATCCTCTACCTGCTCCTCGCCGGGGCGGACATGGGCACGGTGGCCGAACAGTTCCTGAATGGCATGTATTCGAACTATGTCATCCTGTCGGTGCCGCTCTTCGTGCTGGCCGCAGAGTTCATGAATATCGGTTCGATGACCGAACGGCTGCTGGCGTTCTGCAACGTACTGGTCGGCCGCTTCCGTGGCGGGCTGGCGCAGGTCAACGTGGTGCAGAGCATCATCTTTGCCGGCATGTCGGGGTCGGCGATCGCCGATGCCGCCGGAAGCGGCCGGATGATGCAGAACATGATGACGCGGGATGGGCGCTACACGCCAAGCTTTGCCGCGGCGTTGACGGCCGTCACGTCAGTCATCGGCCCGATCATCCCGCCCTCGATCCCGATGGTCATCTATGCGCTCGTGTCGGATGCCTCGATCGGCTACCTCTTCCTCGCAGGGATGGTGCCTGGCCTGCTGATGGCCGGCCTGCAGATGATGCAGGTGGCGATCACCGCGCGGCGCAAAAATTTCCCCGTCGAAGATCCGGTGCCGCTGCGGGATATTCCCCGCATCACCTGGCGCGCCTTCCCGGCCTTGATGATGCCGGTCGTGCTGCTCGGCTGCATCTATTCAGGTATTACGACCCCGACCGAAGCCGCCGCGCTCGCGGCTGCCTATGCGCTGGTGATCTCGCTGGTCATATACCGGAGCATCAGCTTCGGAGCCTTCTACGATTCGCTTTTGCTCAGCGCCAAGTCGACGGCGTCCATCGGCATGCTGATCGCCGGCTCTCTGGTGTTCAACTATGTCGTGACGATCGAAAATATCCCCGACGCCCTGCGGGTGCTGTTGACCAGCTGGGACCTGACGCCCACCAGCTTTCTCATCCTTGTCAACATCCTGCTGCTTCTGCTCGGCTGCGTGCTGGAGGGCACGGCGATCCTCCTGATCATCGTGCCGGTCTTCATTCCGACCGCCCAGGCGCTCGGAATCGACATGGTGCATTTCGGGGTCGTGGTGGTCGTCAACATCATGCTCGGCCTCGTCACGCCACCTTACGGTCTGCTGCTCTTCATCATGACGAACATTTCCGGCGTGCCGGTGAAGGACATCATCAAGGACGCGGCACCCTTCATTTTCTGGATGGTGGTCAGCCTGGTCATCATCACTTTCGTGCCGGACGTCGTCCTCTGGCTTCCGCGCCTAATGGGTTATCAGGGGTGAACCGATGAAGCCGATCTATATTCTCAACGGTCCGAACCTCAATCGGCTCGGGAAACGCGAGCCGGAAATCTACGGCACCACGACGCTTGCGGAAGTGGAGGCGTGGTGCCGGGAGGCGGCGGGCGAACGCCCGGTCGAATTCCGCCAGACCAACAGCGAGGAGAAGCTGATCGACTGGGTGCATGAGGCAATCGACGAGGGTGCGGGGATCATCATCAATCCTGCCGCTTTCACCTTCACGTCCCTGGCGCTCCTCGATGCTTTGAAGATGTTCCAGGGGCCGATCATCGAGTTTCACATCAGCAACGTCCATCGCCGCGAACAGATCTATCACAACTCCTATGTCTCCATGACGGCGACGACGGTGATGGCCGGTCTCGGGGCTACAGGCTATCCGCTGGCGGTGAAGGCGTTGGAGCGACTGATCGAAGAGCAGAGACGATAGGCCATCTCGAGCGGCCGGCGTTCCGGCAAATAACGCTCGCACCCCAAAAGGCTAATATTGACAGGCAATGTATACAGACCTATTGCTGGTATAACGCAATTGTGGGGGAGCGGCAGGCCGGCGGTTTTCTTGGTCGCGTATGGCATTCCTTTTTATCCAGGTTTTTCTTGCAGTGTCGATGCCCGGGGCGGAGTTAATCGTTTCCATGGGCGGTTGTTGGCAAGACGCGACGGAAGAGGCGAGGCTGTATACACGGGATTTGCAAATCCGGGCCAAATTCTCAGAAGCGACTGGGACATGTCTGGTCACGTTCTGCCGGCTGACGAAAGCGGAAAATAGTCGGACGCCAAACTGTTGCGGCCGTTGACTGTTGATCGCGATGTCCCCGATATATCCCGACAGGTTGTGATGGGCCGGAGGCCGCAAGGAGGACGCGGCCCGTCGACAGGAGTTTTGAGAACAGTTCGTCTTAGAGGAGGAAAGAGAATGATCACCAGAAGAACATTGATGGCTGCGGCCGGTCTCGCCATGGGCGGGCTCGTTGCCATTCCGGCGTCCGCGCAGGAGACGGTCAAGATCGGCCTTATCCTGCCGATGACCGGCCCGTTCGCATCCACCGGCCGCCAGGTCGAAGCGGGCGTCAAGGCCTATATGGCGCTGAACGGCGATACCGTCGCCGGCAAGAAGATCGAAGTCGTGCTGCGCGACGACGGTGGTGTCGCCGACCAGACCCGCCGCATCGCCCAGGAACTCGTCGTCAACGACGGCGCCAAGATGCTGATGGGCTTTGGCTTGACGCCGCTTGCCATGTCGGTTGCGCCGGTTCTCAACCAGGCGAAGATCCCGGCGATCATCACCTCGGCTACGACCTCGGCGATCATGCCGCAGTCGCAATACTACGTCCGCACCTCGATGGGCGGCCCACAGTCCGCCGTTCCGGTGGCCACCTGGGCGGTGCAGAACAACCTGAAGAAGGTGGTGACGCTGGTCTCCGATTACGGCCCGGGGATCGATATCGAGCAGGGGTTCACCAACCAGTTCAAGAAAGACGGCGGCACGATCGTCGAGGCGATCCGCGTGCCTTTGGCGAACCCGGATTTCGCCCCCTTCCTGCAGCGCGTCCGTGACGCCAAGCCCGACGCGGTCTTCGCCTTCGTGCCGGCCGGCATCGGTGCGCAGTTCATGAAGCAGTATGTCGACCGCGGCCTGGCCGACGCCGGCATCAAGCTGATTGCCACCGGCGACGTCACCGACGACGACCTGCTGAACGGCATGGGCGCGGTCGCCAAGGGCGTCATCACCGGCCATTTCTATTCGGCCCTGCACGACAGCCCGGAAAACAAGGCTTTCGTCGCCCAGGTCAAGAAGGCTGCCAACAACATGCGCCCGAACTTCATGTCGGTCGGCGGCTATGACGCCATGACGCTCGCCTATATGGCGCTGAAGAAGACCAATGGCGATACCGACGGGACCAAGCTCATCGAAGCCATGAAGGGCGCCACTTGGACGAGCCCGCGTGGCCCGATCACCATCGATCCGGCCACCCGCGATATCATCCAGGACATCTACATGCGCGAAGTCAAGGAAGTAAACGGCGAACTCTACAACGTTGAATTCGCGACCTTCCCGAAGATCAAGGACCCGAACGCCAAGTAAGGCGAGGTTGGTATTGCCAAGATAGGAATGGCGGGCTTTGGTCCGCCATTTTTGGTTTTGGGCCTGCTTACGGCCCGGGGCGAACGTTGCGCTTGAATGGAGCTTTTCCCACGGAGAGTCTCGCGCGATCGGCGTTGAATTAGCGGCCGACCGCCCCGTTGTTCCTTGGTTCGTTCGTTGGCGGCTAGATCCATCGCTAATTGAGCACGTTGAAAAGCCACAATCATGGTCCTTGTGCCAACTTCGCGTTGATCGCGACGTTACTGTCGCCCGTGAAATCATTCGTGAGCGATCCATCGATCACGAGGTCTCCGATGTATTTCACAGTGCACAGCCGTCGCCGATGGTCAGAAATCGCGACTAAGGCAACCATTCAGTTTGGCCTGAAGCTCTTCGTGGGGATAGTCGTTTTCGTTGGTGCCGCCCATGCCAGTGCGTCTGAGCCTGCCACTACAAAGCGAGGTCACGACCTCGTCTCGGACAACTGTTCCGTCTGTCACGCCATCGGCAAAACAGGCGATAGCCCGCTTGCGGCTGCTCCGCATTTCAGGGACCTTCATCAGCGCTACGACGTGGAATTCCTGATGGAGGCGCTGGTCGAGGGGATAACGACCGCACACCCGGAGATGCCGGAATTTCGGTTCAGCTCTCCGGACGCCGCGGCAATTGTCGCTTACCTCAAGTCACTGGAAGAACCGAAAACCCGAGACTGAGCCTACCGTGTCATTCCTCAGTGCGTCGCAGCCGTACCATTTTCATATATCGTAGATTGGGCGATCGGGTAGATCTCGCCGTCGGAAGCCGACATCAACTGACGACGGTTCCATAAGTATGCTTACGCCTGACAACGGATGCGATCCGGGTCTATATGAAGGGCACCGTAAGCCCGCCGTTCATATATTGACTTTGGATGATATCTTTCTGCGCCCATGCAGGACGCGGACGATTTCAATGGTACCGCCACTGAGCCGATAAAGAGTCAGATATTCACCTGAGACGAGATGCCGAAGTCCAGGCGCGATATCGTCGCGCGCAACTCCCGAGTAGGGGTGTCGGGCGAGATTGTCCCAGCGTGCTTCAATCGCGTCAAGAACACGGTCAGCTGCAGATATGTTGTCAACGGCTATGTAGGACCATATCTCTATCAGGTCCTCGTCCGCACGATTGGTTCGGATAACTGGAAGCACGGTTAGCGTTCGTGTCGTGAGGATTCTAATCGTTCGCGCGCTGTAGCTTTTACCTCTGCCATTGTCGTGCGCGAACTTGGGCCGCTTTCGATGCCCTCCTGCACGAGCACTCGCAAATCCTCGACGGTATAGCCGAGTAAATCACGTCGCTCCTTCCACTCGCGGACGGCATCACGGATGGCTTCGCTCGTCGATGCATATTCGCCAGCATCGACCGCGCTTCGCACAAAGCCCGCCATTTCGGATGTCAGTGCAATCGTAATTTTCTCGACCGTCGCCATACTTTTCAGCCTCCGACTTACGCGTAATGGTATGCGATTGGCGTACCGTATGCAAGGGATGTCTATTGTATTCGGAGCAGTACACGACGCCTGGAGCCGAATGACTATCCAACCCGCCCCAGTCGGCCACCAAGTGGTCGTAGGTTCAAATCTAATCAAGGCGACCGGTTTTGACCCGCCATTCGCCCACTGATAGAATTCGCTAGTCGCTATTCCGCTCAAGCATTTTGAGGTGCTCCGTGCATACGTCTATGACCAACTCCAGCAGCAGGCTGGTCCGTTCTCCGAGCCACGAGAGCGCCTCCTCGCTGATCTCGTAATGTTTGGAGTACCGCGCCTTCACATAGGCTTCGTTGAGCGTGTTGAACCAGGCGCGCTCGCGGTGCTGATCGCGCGGGAACGCCTCGGCCAGACGCCGGTCCTGCTCCTCGGCAAGCGAGCGCAGGAATTTGATGTTGTGGGAGGGCGGGCCGTAATTCGTGAGCGTGAGGAGCACGCAGGAATAGGTCTGCTCAAGCGATTGATGGAGAAGAAACGCGGCCTCGTGGGTATACCGGCTTGAATCGCTGACATCGCAAGAGTCTTCAGATTCCGCGCTGTCGTAGATCGCTGTTCAAAATGCTCCCTCGCAACCCGCAGCCGATCTACCGGCGAAAGAGCCTGCGGCTCCGCAAGCAGCTCATCGTCCAGTTCATAAAGGACGATGCCTTCCTTGCGGATATCGGAGAAGAAGTACTGTCCCTCCTTCAGATAGGTGTTCACCTCCCGCCTGGAATGGACGATGAAGCTCACCGGTGTCTCGATCGACTTGTCGC
This sequence comes from Neorhizobium sp. USDA 3394, assembly GCF_056280385.1. NCBI lineage: Bacteria > Pseudomonadati > Pseudomonadota > Alphaproteobacteria > Hyphomicrobiales > Rhizobiaceae > Neorhizobium > Neorhizobium sp. USDA 3394. Next base: position 1,823,335 of record NZ_JBWCDU010000002.1, on the reverse strand, counting down.
GGATCAGCCGGTCGGCGGCCTTGCACCAGTAGTCGGCGAATTCGCAGAGCCTGCGGTCGTTGACGATAATCAGCAGATCGAAGTCGGAGCGATAGCCCTTCATGGTGAACGGCTCGTCGACCCGGCCGCCCTTGGCATAGGAGCCGAACAGGATGATTTTCAGGATCCGGCCGCGCTTCTTGAACTCGGCCGTGCCCTGTTTCAGGGCGTCCTCGAATTCCTCGTGCAGGATTTCCAGGACCCTGCCGAGCTCTCGCTGTTTGCGCGGTGGTATATGATCGAGCGACGATTTCATGAGCAATCGATAGGAGAAAGATCTGGAACCGTCCACTGGCAGTTCAGGTAGTCCCCCGGGTCCACCGCCAGGGAATTCGGGCAGCGATTTGGTGTCCGCCGAGTAGTGAAGCGCAGGTTGCCGCGCGCGGGATGCTCCGATGGATCGAGATTGGCGGTTGTTGCGTTGTTGTCGTATGCATGGGTCCGACAAATGGCGGGCCAAGGCGTTCCATGTGTCGCGGGTGCGCCCTACCAGACGGAGTTTGAGATTGAGTGTTGCCTTCACCAAGGAAGAGAGTTCCGAAACCGCTTCGGAAACCCTGCTGCCCGACCGTCCGATTTCGCCGCACCCGAACTTGGTGACGGAAGCGGGGTTGAAGGCTTTGGAATTGCAGCTCCGGGATGCGCGCGAAGCCTATGGCGCGGCGAGCGCGATCGAGGACGTCAATGAACGGCGGCGGCAGCAGGCAAATCCCATGCGTGATGCGCGCTATTTTGCAGCGAGAGTTCACACGGCCCAGCTCGTTCCGAACCCGACGTCGATCGAGAATGTCGCTTTCGGCAGCACGGTGACCTTTAGCCGTGACGATGGGCGCGTTCAGACCTATCGAATCGTCGGAGAGGATGAAGCGGATCCCAAGACCGGATCGATCTCTTTCGTTTCCCCGGTGGCCAGGCTGCTGATGGGCAAGGCTGTCGGCGATGTCGTCAGCGTCGGCGATCAGGAGCTGGAGGTCCTCGCAATCTCCTGAAGCGCTCATATGGACGCTGTATACGTGTTCAAACGGGCGAATGACGGGTTGAGCAGGCGTCCGGCAATGGCTATCAGGTGCGGACTGCAAACCGACCTTCAGCGAACCACGAGGCGCATTCCGGCATGACCCCAGATTTTCTCGTCACCCATTCGGGTGGCTTTCATGCCGACGAACTGCTGTCGAGCGTCGTCCTGACCCGGCTTTTTCCGAAGGCTCGGATCGTTCGCAGCCGCGCGCCCGAATGGATTACACCCGGTGCCGACCGCATCATCTACGACGTCGGCGGCGCCTATGACGCTGCGGCGCAAGTCTTCGATCACCACCAGCGCGGCGCGCCGCTGCGGGACGATGGCCAGCCTTACAGCTCGTTCGGATTGGTCTGGAAGCATTATGGCCGTGATTATCTCGCCGCGCTGGGCCTTCCCGGGGCTCATGTCGAGACCTTGCACGCCTCTTTCGATGCGAGCTTCGTGCTTCCGGTCGATCTGATGGACAATGGTGCGCTCAGCCCTTCGATTGCGGGGCCGCTGGCTGGGCTCACCCTGCCATCTCTCCTCGAAACCCTGAAACCCGTTTTCGACGAGACCGATCCGGAAGCGGAAAACCGCGGTTTCCACGCGGCACTGGCCATTGCCCGCAGTTTCGTCGAGGCAAGGATTGCCCAGAGCGCCGCAAAATTGCGGGCCGAGGCACTCGTGCATCAGGCGATCGTGGCTACGGGCGAAGGGCGCATTCTGGAATTGCCGGCTGGGATGCCATTCCGCCCGGCGATCATCAAGGCAGGCGCCGATCATCTGTTGTTCGTCGTTCACCCGCGTGACAAGGACTGGTGCCTCACGACTATCCGCCGTGCGGACGAAGGTTTCGAGGTGCGCGCCGATCTGCCGGCGGCCTGGGCCGGCCTGACCGATCGGGATCTCGAGGCAGCCTGCGGCGTCGAGGGCGCGAGCTTCTGCCACAATGGCCGGTTCATCGCCGCCGCCAGGACCCGCGAGGCGGCGCTCGCCATGGCCGAGCTGGCGGTCAGGGAAGCCGTTTCCAACGAGGCCAAATAAGGGGCGGGGGCGGCAAGGAAGGGGTGGCAGCCGCGGAGACGCGGTCGGTAACCGGGCTTGCGCTTCCGGCATCTGCCAGATGTGCTAGAAGAGCCCATCATGAATTCCTCGCGGTCCGCCTCGTCATCGACGATCCTGCATCACAGCCTCAGGCACCTGAGAGCGTTCCTCGCGGTCGTCGATGCCGGCTCTGTGACCAAGGCGGCAGAGCTCTGCTTCGTCTCCCAGCCTGCGGTCACCCAGGCACTGTCGAAGATAGAAAAGACCGCCGGCCTGCCGCTCTTTTCCCGCACTCCGCAGCGGATTTTTGCCAATGGCGCCGGCGAAATCCTGGCGCTGCGCATCAAGCGTGCCTTCGCATATCTTGATCCCGCCTTGTCGGAACTGTCGCCGCGACTGCGGGTAACGGCGACGACCGCGCAGCTGAAATCGCTGATCGCGGTTCGGGAAACCGAGAATTTTACGCTTGCGGCGGCCCGACTGGACCTCAGCCAGCCAGCGGTCTATCGCGCCGTCAGCCAGCTCGAAGAGGAGGCGGCGCGTCCGCTGTTTGAACGCACGTCCTACGGCATCGTCGCGACGCGTGCGGCCCATACGCTCGCTCAGGCGGCAAGGCTCGCCTTTGTCGAACTGGAACAGGCGGATGCGGATCTTGCGGAGCTGACGGCCGCCGAGATCGGCCAGATCGTCATCGGCGCGACGCCGCTTGCCAAATCCTATGTGCTGCCGAAGGCGATCGCGGGGTTCCGGAAGATCCGGCCGAACCTGCCGATCCAGATCCAGGAGGGTCCTTACCCGGACCTGCTGGGTGCTCTGCGCCGTGGCGAAGTGGATTTCATGATCGGCGCGCTTCGAGTGCCGGCGCCGATCGGGGATGTGGAACAGAAGGTTCTGTTTCACGACACGGTGGTCATGGTTTCGGGGCAGGCACATCCGCTGGCCGGTCGGGAGGAGCTGACCGTGGAGGACCTTGCCGCCTTCCCCTGGGTCGTCAACCAGAGCGGGACGCCGATGCGCCGGTATTTCGACAGCGTCTTTGCCGGTTCGGCAAATGGCCCGCCGAAGAGCATCGTCGAGACCGGTTCGCTGATCTTGATGCGCGAGCTCCTGGATTCCACCGACCATCTCGGCTGCACATCCCGTCTCCAGGCCGAAGCGGAGATCGCCCGCGGGCTGATGCGGGCACTGCCCTTCGACCTCAGCCACACATCGCGGCCGATCGGGGTGACGACGAGAAGGAACTGGCTGCCGACGGCCGCACAGCAGGCGTTCCTGGAGCTTTTGCCCACCTGGTCCGATCGATTGCTATAACCATAACTTATGAGTCCGGCAGATGAACTGATTGAGCGTGGAGACGCGGCCGGGCTAAGGTGCAAATGTGCCAGAGAGGTGGAGAGTCTGGTATTGGCGCGGGAATCGCCGTGTCGAGGCCATGGAGGTTAACGAAAAGTTGAAAATGGTGGGACGTCGAAGTATCTCGGCCCGTTGACTGACGTATCGGCGGTCTACGATATAGGCTACCGGTCATGGCAGGCCCTGGGCTGACGTCCGGATCCAGTCCAGCAAGGGCCACGACAAGAAAATTCCGCACTCGGAGGAGGAAATACATGCTGAACAGAAGAATGCTCATTGCAGCTGCCGGCGTAGCGCTCAGCTGCCTTGCTGCCATTCCGGCGGCTGCCCAGGAAACCATCAAGATCGGCCTCATCCTGCCGATGACCGGTCCGTTTGCATCGACCGGCCGTCAGGTTTCGGCCGGCGTCAAGACCTTCATGGCGATGAAGGGCGACACGGTTGCCGGCAAGAAGATCGAGCTCGTCATCCGCGACGACGCCGGCACGGCCGACCAGACCCGCCGCATCGCCCAGGAATTGGTGGTCAACGACGGCGCCAAGGTTCTGGCCGGCTTCGGCCTGACGCCGCTCGCCATGGCGGTCGCCCCGGTCGCGACCCAGGCGAAGATCCCCTCCGTGGTCATGGCTGCCGGCACGGCCTCCATTACCAAGGCGTCGGAATACATCACCCGCACCTCGGGTACCCTGCCGCAGTACTCCCTTCCGGTCGGCACCTGGGCTGCCGCCAACAAGATCAGGAAGGTCGTGACGCTGGTTTCCGACTACGGTCCAGGCATCGACGCGGAGAAGTGGTTCACCAAGGAGTTCAAGGCCAAGGGCGGCGAGATCGTTGAAGCCGTCCGCGTCCCGCTCGCCAATCCCGATTTCGCGCCCTTCCTGCAGCGCGTCCGTGACGCCAAGCCCGATGCGGTTTTTGTCTTCCTTCCGTCGGGTGCCGGTTCGCTGTTCATGAAGCAGTTCGCCGACCGTGGCCTTGCCGATGCCGGTATCAAGCTGATCGCGACCGGCGACGTGACCGACGACGATATCCTCAACTCGATGGGCAAGCCGGCAATCGGCACCATTACCGGCCATTTTTATGCGACCGCCCATGACAGCCCGGAAAACAAGGCCTATGTCGCAGCCTTCAAGAAGGCCAATTCCGACATGCGCCCGAACTTCATGTCGGTTGGCGGCTACGACGGCATGGCGCTGATCTACGCGGCGCTCGAAAAGACCAAAGGCGACGTTACCGGCCCGGCCTTCATGGCCGCCGTCAAGGGCCTCTCGTGGACGAGCCCGCGTGGTCCCGTCTCGATCGATCCGGAAACCCGCGATATCATCCAGAACATCTACATGCGCGAGGTCAAGGACGTAAACGGCGAGCTGCAGAACGTCGAGTTCCAGACGTTCAAGGATCTCAAGGATCCGGAAAAGGCGGAAGCCAAGTAAGGGCGCTTTGCAAACGGACGGCGGGAGACTGCTTCCGCCGTTCCGCTGCGAGAATATCCTGGCATCCTTGTTCTTGACCGCAGTCTCCCGAGTGGGAATGTTAGGATCTGTTGATCGGTAAACGGGCGCGCGGCCATGGGCGGAAAAACGCCGGCGGTCGCTCTCAAAGAAGAGCCAAATGCTTACAATCCTGTTCGATGGCATTGCCTACGGCATGCTGCTTTTCATTCTGGCCTGCGGGCTGACGGTAACGCTCGGTCTGATGAATTTCATCAACCTGGCGCATGGCGCGTTTGCCATGGCCGGCGGCTACGTGACGGTGGTGATGATGAACCGTTACGGCATCTCCTTCTATTGGTGCCTGCCGGCGGCCTTCATCGTTTCGGCACTGATCGGCCTTCTGCTGGAGCGGACGCTCTACCAGTGGCTCTACCAGGCGCCGCATCTGGACCAGGTCCTCTTCTCGATCGGCATCGTCTTCATGGCGATTGCAGCGACCGACTATTTCATGGGCGGCCAGCAGCAGTTGATCAACCTGCCGCCGGAACTTTCCGGCCGCATGGACGTGTTCGGCGTCGGCGTCGGCCGCTACAGGCTCTTTACCATCATCGTCTGCGCCGCACTGGCGCTCGCTCTGCAGCTCATCCTCTCGAAGACCCGCTTCGGCAGCCGGCTGCGCGCCGCGGTCGACGACCGGCGCGTCGCCATGGGCCTCGGCATCAATGTACCGCTCGTCTTTGCACTGACCTTTGCCTTCGGTTCGGGCCTTGCGGGCTTGGGCGGCGCGATGGGCGCGGAAATCCTCGGCCTCGATCCGAACTTCCCGCTGAAATTCATGATCTACTTCCTGATCGTCGTCTCCGTCGGCGGCACGTCCACCGTCTCGGGACCGTTCCTCGCCGCCTTGCTGCTCGGCATCGCCGACGTGGCCGGCAAATATTACGTGCCGGCGATCGGTCCCTTCGTTATCTACGCGCTGATGATCGTCATGCTGATCGTGCGGCCGAACGGCCTGTTCTCAAGGGGCGGCCGATGAGCGTTCTTCCGCAGGAAACAACCGTGTCCGCAAATTCCTCCACCGCCACAGCCGAGACCCGCGCTGCGAAGCTGATGAAGCGCAGAAGCCGCATCCGCTTCTACGAATTCATCGTCTGGATCGCCGCGATCGCAGCCTATTTCCTGCTGCCTTCGAAGATGCTGATCCTCACCGAGATCGCCATCCTGGCGCTGTTTGCCGTGTCGCTCGACCTGGTGCTTGGGTTTGCCGGCATCGTTTCGCTTGGCCATACCGCCTTTTTCGGCCTCGGCGCCTATGTGGCGGGCCTGTTGGCGCTGCATTTCATCGCCGAACCGGTGACAGGCCTGATCGTCGCCGGTATCGTGTCCGGCCTTCTCGGACTGCTCACCAGCTTCCTCATCCTGCGCGGTTCGGACCTCACCCGCCTGATGACGACGCTCGGCATCGGTTTGATGATGGCGGAAGTCGCCAACCAGATGGCCTGGCTGACCGGCGGCGCCGACGGCCTCAGCGGCTTTTCGCCCGGCCCGATCCTCGGTCTGTTCGAGTTCGATCTGTTCGGCAAGGTCGGTTATCTCTATTGCGTCGTCGTTCTCTTCATCGGCACGATGATCATGCGTCGCATCGCCTTCTCGCCCTTCGGCCTGTCGCTGAAAGCCATCAAGGGCAATGCGATGCGCTCTGCGATGATCGCCGTGCCCGGCCGCAAGCGCATCGTTATCGCCTATACGATCGCGGCGGTGTTTGCCGGCATGGCGGGTGCGCTGCTCACCCAGACGACGGCCTTCGTTTCCCCCGACGTGCTCGCCTTCCATCGCTCGGCCGACGTGCTACTGGTGCTCGTCATCGGCGGTACGGGTTATCTTTATGGCGGGATCTTCGGCGCGATCCTGTTCACGCTGGTCAAGGACTGGCTGTCGGTGATCACGCCGCAATACTGGATGTTCTATATCGGCCTGCTGCTCGTCATCCTCGTGCTGATCGGTCGAGACCGGCTGTCGCGCTGGGTCGAATACCTGCCCGAGCGCCTTTCGAAGAAGGAGGACCGCTGATGAGCGAGATCGTTCTCGAGACCAGACACCTGGTGCGACGCTTCGGTGCCTTCCTTGCCACCAATGACGTGAGCCTGAAGGTGGAGCGCGGTGCTCGCCATGCGCTGATCGGCCCGAACGGTGCCGGCAAGACGACGCTGATCAACCTTCTGACCGGTGTTTTGCCGCCGTCGGAAGGCCAGGTTTTCCTCGAAGGCGAGGACATCACCTCGATGGCCTCGTTCCGTCGGGTCAAGCGCGGGCTGACCCGCACCTTCCAGATCAACCAGCTCTTCAACGAGTTCACGCCGCTCGAAACCGTGGCGCTGGCGATTGCCGAGCGGGAAGGCGTCGGCCACAATCTGTGGCGGTCGATTGCCGGTTACGGCAAGGTGGTCGACGAGGCGGCAGCCCTGCTGGCGCGCTTCGGCCTTGCTTCTGTGATGGGCGAGCGCACCGTGATCCTGCCCTATGGCAAGCAGCGCCTGCTCGAGATCGCGCTCGCTTTCGCCTCCAGGCCGCGGGTTCTGCTGCTCGACGAACCGGCCGCCGGTGTGCCGGAGGACGAGCGGCACGAAGTACTGCAGATCGTGTCCGACCTTCCCGCCGACGTCACGGTACTTCTGATCGAGCACGACATGGATCTGGTCTTCTCGTTCGCCAACCGGATCTCGGTTCTGGTGGCGGGCGCCGTCTTCGTCGAAGGAACGGTGGCGGAAATCTCCGCCGATCCGCGCGTCAAGGCGGTCTATCTTGGAGAAAATGCATGAGCGCCCCGGTTCTTCTCACCGAAAAGCTGGTCGCAGGTTATGGCGAGGCGAGCGTTCTCGCCGGCATCAGCCTGAAGATCGAGGAAGGCCGCACTCTGGCCCTGCTCGGCCGCAACGGCACCGGCAAGACGACCTTCGTCAATACGCTCGCCGGCGTCACCACGCATCATTCCGGCTCGATCCACCTGATGGGGCGCGACGTGACGAAACTGCGAGCCGACCGACGCGCCGCGGCCGGCATCGGCTGGGTGCCGCAGGAGCGAAACATCTTCAAGTCGCTGACCGTCGAGGAGAACATGACGGCGATCGCGCGTCCCGGTGTCTGGACGCTGGAGCGGGTCTATACGATGTTCCCGCGTCTCAAGGAGCGCCGCAAGAACCTCGGCAACCAACTCTCTGGCGGCGAGCAGCAGATGCTGGCGGTCGGTCGGGCACTGATGGTCAATCCGAAACTGCTTCTGCTCGATGAACCGACCGAAGGGCTTGCGCCCATCATCGTCGACGAGTTGCTGGCGGCGATCCAGCGGATCACGCAAGGCGAAGGCATGTCGGCCATCATCATCGAGCAGAAGGCCCGCAAGGTTTTGCCGCTTTCCGACGACGCCGTCATCCTCGATCGCGGCGCAATCGTCTACCAGGGCACCAGCGCCGACCTGCTCGCCAACGAGGATATTCTCGGCCAGCATCTGACCGTGGAAAAGGGCGCAAGGCACTAATTCTCAAACGCGCGAGAGGGCATAAACCCCCTTTCGACGCCAATGAGCTGAACTCCGGATCCAGCGATCCGCTCAGTGTGCCGTCCCATCGACGATCACGTGGTCGTGGTCCATCGAGCATTTCTCGATGCGGGCATGCACCCTGTAGACGTCCCGCAGCATATCGACCGTGACGACGTCGCGCGGGTTGCCGCAGGCGCGCATGCGGCCGTTGGCGATCACCAGGACCTTGTCGGCAAAACGCAGTGCCTGGTTGAGGTCGTGGATGGCGATCATCACGATCATGCCCTTGGAGCGCGCTCGCCGCTGCATGAAATCCAGCACCTCGACCTGGCGGTGAAGATCGAGCGCGCTGGTTGGCTCGTCCATCAGCATGATTTCCGGCTCGCGCACCAGCGCCTGGGCGATCGACACAAGCTGGCGCTGACCACCGGAAAGCGCACCGAGATCACGAAACGCGATGGAGGTGATGTTGAGCGCCCTCATGATCTCGTCGATGAACGAGAGATCGCTGTCGCTGACGGTCCAGGACTGACCCTGCTTGCGGGCAAGAAGAATGGATTCATAGACGGTCAGCACCGCATTGGCGGACGTGTCCTGCGGCATGTAGGTGATGGCGTTCCTGGTCCTGGCGCCATCGATGACGATATTGCCCGGTCCCTTCAGGAGGCCCGTGATGCGCTTGAACAGCGTCGACTTGCCGGCGGCGTTGGGGCCGATGACGGCGATCAGCTCGCCGGCCTGCATGACCGGCGTCGTCACGTCTTCCACGAACAGCTTGCGGCCGTGATAGGCGCCAACCGATTGCAGTTGCATCGCTACCATGACCGGCTCCGGTTCGAGAGGATGAGCGAGAAGAAGAACGGAACGCCGACCAGTGCTGTGATGATGCCGATCGGGAAGACGACGCCGGGGATGATCGACTTCGAGACGATCGAGGTGACCGACAGAAGCAGCGCTCCCGACAGGATCGAACCCGGCAGGAAGAAGCGCTGGTCTTCGCCGAGGATCATGCGGGCGATATGGGGCCCGACCAGGCCGACGAAACCGATCGTGCCGACGAAGCTGACCGGGACTGCAGCGAGCAGCGAGATGATCAGCATGGTTTCGAGCCGGATGCGCCGAACATTGACGCCAAAGCTCGCGGCCTTGTCCTCGCCGAGCCGGATGGCGGTCAGCGCCCAGGCGTGGCGGGCAAACAGCGGCAGCGCGATCAACAGGACGGCAAGCGTGATGCCTATCTTCGGCCAGGTCGCCTTGGTGAGGCTGCCCATGGTCCAGAAGACGACGGCCGACAGCGCCTGCTCGGAAGCGAGATATTGCAGGAAGGCGAGCAGCGCATTGAAGGTGAAGACCAGCGCAATGCCGAGCAGGACGACCGTCTGCACCGAAACGCCGCGCATCTGCGAGATGAAATGGATGAACAGCGTGGCGATCAGCGCCATGATGAAGGCATTGACCGGTACGAGCAGGGTGGCTGCGACCGGCAGGATGGAGACGCTGGTGACGATCGCGAGCGCTGCCCCGAAACTGGCGGCCGCCGAGATGCCGAGCGTGAACGGGCTGGCGAGTGGGTTGGCAAGGATGGTCTGCATCTGCGCACCAGCGACCGACAGCGCGGCGCCGACGACGATCGCCATGACGGCAACCGGCATGCGGATATCCCAGACGACCGCCCTTATCTGCGCCGAGACGGAAGAGGGATCGATCAGCGCGGCGATCACCTCGCTGAGGCTGTAGCGGGCAGGGCCCCAGGCGAGATCGACGGCGAATGACAGACAAAGGGCGGCTGTCATGGCTGCGAGGATCATGAGCTTGCGCCGGGCGAGGGCGCGATAGCGCTCGCGCCCGGCTTCAGCTTCGATCGGCAATGCGGCGATCTCGGCCATATCGGTTTACTTCGCTGCCTTGGCGTCCAGCCAGTAACCCGGCTGATAAGGGACCGGCAGGAATTTCTCGTGGAATTCCTTGAAGGTCGCGTCCGGATCGAGATCGGCGAACAGGTCGGGATGGAACCATTTTGCCATCTGCTGGACGGCGACGAACTGGTAGGGGCTCGTATAGAACTGGTGCCAGATGGCATGCACATTGCCGCCCGCGACCGCCTTGGAACCGGTGAAGGCCGCGTTCTGCATCAGGGCGTTCAACGCCTTGCCGCTGTTCTCGGCGGTTGCGGCGGCCGTCGGACCGACATTCACGAAGTCCTTGGCGTTCTTGGTCTGGCTCCAGTTGGAACCGGTGACGACGATGACATCCGGATTGGAGGCGACGACCTGCTCGGCATTGATGGAGCCCGTATAACCCGGCAGGAAGTCCGAGCCGAGGTTGTGGCCGCCGGCCCAATCCACCATCAGGCCGAAATTGTCCGGGCCGAACGTGCCGCAGCACTCGACGAGGCCGGCCGCACGATACATGAAGACATTGGGCTTCTTCGGATTGGCCGCCTTCAGCTTGTCGGTAACGCGGGCCATCTGTTGCTTCCAATAGGCGGCGACGGCTGCGGCGCGATCCTCGTGGCCGAAGATCTGGCCGAGAACCTTGAGGCTCGGTTCGGTATTGTCGAGGATGTGTTCGCGGAAATCGATATAGACGATCTTCACGCCGATCTTGTTCAGCATCTCCTCGAGTTTAACCTCGTCGGCAGCCTTCTTGTTGCCGATCGGCAGCAGCATGACATCCGGGTTCAGCTTGACGACGGTCTCGGTCTGCAGCGTACCGTCGGTCAGGTTGCCGAGGAAAGGCAGTTCCTTGCCCTTCGGGAATTTCGCGAGATAGGTGTCGTAACCGTCCTTGTCGGTGGTCAGCAGGTCGTTGCGCCAGCCGACGATCTTGGCGAAGGGGTCGTCCTTTTCGATCGGAGCAACCGAATAAAGCATGCGGCCTTCCCCGAGAATGACGCGCTCGACCGGCTTGTCGAACTTCACTTCACGGCCTGCCACGTCCTTGACGGTGAAGGACTGCGCCAGCACGGAAAAGGGCAGGAGGCTCGCCAGCACAACCGTTGATGTTGCAAGCATTTTCGCGAAATTCATCTGGAAACTCCCCCGATGTCTGATAATGTCCGCATGCATATGAAATATGACTTTTGGAATCAAGTTCTATGTTTTAGAGCTTTTCCAAAGTAGTCTGACTGTCGGGGCGCCTATAATGAATTCGATGAACTCCAACTATTCCATCCGTGATGAAATCCGCGACTTCTGGTCGGAGAGGGCGGCGACGTTCGACGAGAGCGTCGGCCACGAAATCTTCTCGGAGGAAGAACGCAAGGGCTGGCAGCGGCTGATCCGCAAGCATCTCGGCGACGGCGCCGGCCGCGCCGCTCTGGACCTCGCCTGCGGCACCGCCGTCATTTCGCATCTGATGAACGACGTCGGTTTCAAGGTCACCGGTCTCGACTGGTCGGATGCGATGCTGTCCCAGGCACGCGCGAAGGCAGAGAAGCGGGGCACCGATATCCGCTTCGTATCCGGCGATGCTGAAAATACCATGGAGCCGAAGAACAGCTACGACGTCATCACCAACCGGCATTTGGTGTGGACACTGGTCGATCCGCCGGCCGCCTTTGCGGAATGGTTCTCCGTCCTGAAGCCCGGCGGCAAGGTGCTGATCCTCGACGGCAACATGGGCAAGGAGACCTGGGTCAAGAGCCTGCAGAAGTTCTTGTCCAGGATCACCGGCAAACCTGCGCCAAGCCACATGAGCCCAGCCATGGCGGCGCGCCACCAGAACATCCGTTCGCGTGTCTATTTCTCCAACGCGATGCCGGCGGAAGCCGTGGTCGATCTGCTGACCAAGGCGGGTTTCGTCAACATCGTCGTCGATCGCAGGCTGTCCGACATTCATTGGGCCCAGGCCCGAAAGATGCCCTTCCTGCGCGGCCTCGAACGCATGGTGCAGGAACGCTTCGCGATCTGTGCGACGAAGCCGGAATAGTCTCCCGATTGAGGAGGCAGTTGGCAGCCGGCTTTGGCCCCGCCGCAAATATGCACGGCATTTATGGCCGCCTGACATGATTGTGATTGGGCTGTGACCCTGGGGCATTAACCTTTGACCGCTTCCCCCAAAATGCGGGGGAGGCGCAAGGTAACGCGGATCACGATCCGGCCTCACCCGGGCCTTGCGAGTGCCCCGTTTCGGGACGTGCTCCCGATGCAATTAACCTTGTGATAACCGATCGATTTTTGAATGGGCTATCTTCTGCGCGTGGCCGCCGCCGCCGCGGCTCCCTCGCCATTTCCGACCATGGAGACAAGATTGTCCATCAAGCTTTTTGCCCTTTCCGCGCTCGCTCTTTTTACAATCGCAGCACCCGTCCTTGCCCAACCCACCCCGAGCATGGTGAGAAAATTCGATGCCTGGGGCCTCTATTCCTACAAGGGCGACGGCGGCACGACTTGCTACGTGCTGACGACGCCGACGCAGATGCAGCCCGCCAATGTCGATCATGGCGACAACTTTTTCCTCGTCGCGCCAAAGCCTTCCGGATCCGGATTCTATCCGCAGGCGATCATGGGTTACGACCTCAAGGGCGGATCGCAGATGACGGTCACCGTAGATGGCCGAACCTTTGCCCTGGAGCCGAAGGGCAATTCCGGCTGGACGAAACAGGAGAGCACCGATGCAGCTCTTATCGCCGCGATGAAGTCGGGAAGCAGCATGACGCTTGAGGCGGTCTCCCAGCGCGGCACGCAGACCAGCTACACTTTCTCGCTTTCCGGCGTGAGTGCGGCATTGAACCAGGCAGGGCGCTGCAGCTGACAGGGTTTCGCTGGCTTTGTCATGACGGATGTGGTACCTGTCATGACAAAGACCGGAGCGACGGCCATGAACCTGCAGATACGTGATCCCCTTGCGCATGAACTAGCCCGTGAACTGGCAGAGAAGCGAAAGATTACATTGACCGAAGCGGTGATAGTCGCCCTGAAAGCTGAGCTGGAAAAGGAAAACTCCGCACAGGAGAAGAGCAGGTCGCTGGTCGAACGGCACGCCTTCCTGGCCGAAAAGCTGAAGGCACTTGGCGCCGGCGAAGGCCGTGAGATGACCAAGGACGAGATCGACGATATGTGGGGCCACTAGTGTTCATCGACACCTCGGTGATCGTGGCAATTCTTGCCCAGGAAGATGATGGCCCCGCCTGGTCGAAACGGATGGAGGCTGCCGAGCGCCTCCTGACAAGCCCGCTTGTTATTCTCGAGGCAACGATGGTTCTGTCGACCAGGCGGATTGCCGATCCACTTGTGACCCAGATGGTAGTTTCGGACTTCCTCCGAAGCAGCGGCGTCGAGATCGTCCCAATCGAGGAAGCAGATGGCGAGCTGGCGATCCGGGCTTTCCGGGACTACGGAAAGGGCAGCGGGCATCCGGCGCAGCTTAACCTGGCCGATTGCCTTTCTTATGCCTGCGCCAAAAACCGCGGCCTGTCGCTGCTCTACAAGGGCGGCGATTTTGCCCGTACGGACCTCGCCTGACGCCTTCCGGACTGCGTGGAAAATAGCCCTCGGCGCCCATGGCTTTTTCAGGGCGGTGCCCTAATTGACGATTATCAAAAAGGCTGTCTAGGTGATCGTTGTCATGTAAGACGGCAGCATAGCGCCGATCGCCGCCGAAAGCCCGATGATGAATCATTCGACTGCCGAGACAGCCTTTCTTTCCCATAGCGGCGAAATGGCCCGTCTTATCGCGGCTTTCGATTGGGCGGGCACCTCGCTTGGGTCGATCGCCACCTGGCCGCAGAGCCTCAAGACTACAATTTCGCTCATGCTTCGTTCGCCAGTACCGATCGTCACGCTGTGGAACGAGGACGGCGTGATGATCTACAACGACGCCTATTCCGAATTTGCCGGACGGCGCCATCCCGGCATCCTCGGCTCCAAGGTGCGTGAGGGCTGGCCTGAAGTCTCCGAGTTCAACGACAACGTCATGAAGGTCTGTTTCGCCGGCGGCACGCTTGCCTATTCCGACCAGGAAATGGTGCTCGACCGCTCCGGCGTGCCCGCCTCCGCCTTCATGAACCTCTATTATTCTCCGGTCTACGACGAGGTCGGAGAACCCTTCGGCGTGATGGCGATCGTCGTGGAGAACACTGCCAAGGTGCGGGCCGAGCGACGACTGCAGGGTGAGGGCGAGCGTCTGAGGCTGATGTTCGATCAAGCGCCGGGCTTCATGGCCATGGTGACCGGACCGGACCATGTTTTCGAAATGGCGAACGGCGCCTATATGCGCCTTGTCGGCGGCCGGGACCTGCTCGGCCGGCCGATCCGGGATGCCCTGCCGGAAGTGGCGGAGCAGGGTTTTTCCGACCTGCTTGACGAGGTTCGCAGAAGCGGCCGCCCTCATCTCGGACAGGGGGTGAGCGTGATGCTGGCGCGTCGGCCCGGACAGCCGGCAGAAGAGCGTTTCGTGGATTTCGTCTATCAGCCGATCGTCGACGACGCCGGCCAGCCGACCGGCATCTTCATCCAGGGCAGCGACGTCACCGACCAGAAGAAGGCGGAGATCGCGCTTCTGCAGGAGACCCGGCATCTCGAGGTGCTGAACCGGCTCGGAGCCGAACTTTCCGCCGAACTCGACCTCGAAAAGGTGGTGCAGATGACCACCGATGCCGGCGTCGAACTGACCGGTGCGCAGTTCGGAGCGTTCTTCTACAATGTCGTCAACGACCGCGGCGAAAGCTACATGCTCTATGCGCTGTCCGGTGTTCCGCGATCGGCCTTCGAGAATTTTCCGATGCCGCGTAACACGGATGTTTTCGCGCCGACATTCGGCGGCGAGGGCGTTATCCGCTCCGACGACATCATGGCGGACCCACGCTACGGCCGGAATGAACCGTATTTCGGCATGCCGAAGGGCCATCTGCCGGTGCGCAGCTATCTGACGGTTCCGGTGATCTCCCGCTCCGGCGAGGTGATCGGCGGCCTGTTCTTCGGCCATGCCCAACCCGGTCAGTTCCGTGAGGAGCATGAGCGTTTGGTGGTGGGAGCTGCCGGTCAGGTGGCGATCGCCATCGACAATGCCCGGCTTTTCCGTGCGGCAGAGCGCGATCTGGCGGAACGCCAGCGTGCCGAGGAGGCGTTGCAGGCGCTGAATGCCAGCCTCGAACAGAAGATAGCATCCGAGATATCCGAGCGCCTGAAGACGGAAGAGGCGCTGCGCCAGAGCCAGAAGATGGAGGCGCTCGGCCAGCTGACAGGCGGCGTCGCGCACGATTTCAACAACCTGCTGCAGGTAATTTCCGGCAATCTTCAGCTTCTCGCCAAGGACGTTGCCAACAACCAGCGCGCCGGTCGCCGGGTAGAGAATGCGCTTGCCGGTGTACAGCGGGGTTCCAAGCTCGCCAGCCAGTTGCTCGCCTTCGGCCGCCGCCAGCCGTTGGAGCCCAAGGTCGTGAACATCGGCCGGTTCCTCACCGGTATGGAAGAGCTGCTACGCCGAACGCTGGGCGAGGATATCGAGGTCGAGACGATCCGCTCCGGCGGCCTCTGGAATGTGCTGGTCGATCCGACCCAGATCGAGAATGCGCTGCTCAACCTCGCGATCAACGCCCGCGACGCGATGGAAGACGGCGGTAAGCTGACGATCGAGGCGGGCAACGCGTTCCTCGACGATAATTATGTGCGCCAGCATGCGGACGTGCCGGCCGGCCAATATGTGATGCTGGCGGTGACCGACACAGGCACCGGCATGACGCCGGAGGTGATGGAGCAGGTGTTCGAGCCGTTTTTCTCGACCAAGCCCGTCGGCAAGGGTACCGGCCTCGGCCTTTCCATGGTCTACGGTTTCGTCAAGCAGTCCGGCGGCCATATCAAGATCTACAGCGAGCTTGGGCAGGGCACCACCGTCAAGATCTATTTCCCGCGCATCCAGCGCAGCGAGGATCTCGTCACCGACGCCGATTTCGGTCCGGTGACCGGCGGCACCGAGACCATTCTGGTGGCGGAGGATGACGAGCAGGTGCGCGCCACCGTCGTCGAACTGCTCGGCGATCTCGGATATGCGGTGCTGAAGGCGAAGGACGCCGCGGGCGCGCTGAGCGTCATCGAAAGCGGCGTGCCGGTCGACCTTCTCTTTACCGACGTGGTGATGCCGGGACCGCTGAAAAGCACCGACCTTGCCAGGCATGCGCGCGAGCGGATGCCTGATATAGCCGTGCTGTTCACCTCCGGTTATACGGAAAACTCGATCGTGCACGGCGGCAGGCTCGATCCCGGCGTCGAACTGCTCTCGAAACCCTATACCCGCGAGGCCTTGGCGCGAAAGATTCGCCACGTGCTGAACGGCCAGCAGCATCGCAACCGGGTGAGGGCATCGTTCGCAACCAAGCCGCCTGCCCCGCCGATCGGGCAGCGGCCGGTTCTCCCGCATTATTCCGTGCTGCTGGTCGAGGACGATTTCCTGATCCGCATGAGCACGGCCGATCTCCTGGCCGAACTGGGGCACCAGGTTTCCGAAGCCTCGACCGCGGAGGAGGCGATCACCATGATAGAGGCGCGCAGCTTTGACGTCGTGGTCACGGATCTCGGCCTGCCGGGCCTTTCCGGCGGCGAATTCGCCCAGCAGGCGCGTAGACTATCTCCCGATGTCGGTATCGTGTTCGCAACCGGCAACGACCGGATTCCCGACGAGGCGGCAGTAGAGGGCGCGGTTCTTCTGAAAAAGCCCTACGGCAGCCAGGAGATCGCCATCGCCTTCGAGAAGATTGCGGCGCAGAAGGGCTGAGAACCGGCCGTCGCACTATCGAGCTGGACGACTGTGCTTTCACCGTCGATCGCGAGAAAGCCCCGGGTAACTTCTTGCGACCGCCAGGACTGACGTGCCCCGATATGGTCGGAGCCCTTCGCCTTGAACGTGCCTCACCACCACTGGTAAAAATGTGATACCGGTCCGTGGCCGGTACCGACGGTGAGGGTATCGGCCGCTGCGATCGCTCCTGCGAGATAGGTCTTGGCGACGGCGACCGCCTGCGCGGACGAGGCGCCCTTGGCGAGTTCGGCGGCGATCGCGCTCGACAGCGTGCAGCCGGTGCCGTGGGTGTTGCTGGTCGGGGTGCGCTTGCCCTCGAACCAATGGATGCCGGTGGCGTCGGCCAGCACATCCGGGCTGTCCTCTCCTTCCAGATGGCCACCTTTTACCAATACCGCCTTCGGGCCGATCGTCAGCAGCCGCCCAGCCTGGACCGCCATCTCCTCTCGGGTCGTGGCGACCGTGTCGCCGAGCAGCGCTGCCGCTTCCGGCAGGTTGGGGGTGACGACGGTGGCGAGCGGCATCAGCTTGTAGGTGACGGCGTCCACCGCGTCGAGCGCCAGCAGCGGCGAACCGCCCTTGGCGATCATCACCGGATCGAGCACGATCGGCACGGTATCGCGGTAGGGACGGAGTGCCTCGGCAACCGCTTCGGCGATCTCGGCATTGGCAATCATGCCGATTTTCACGGCATCGACCCGCACGTCGAGAAAGATCGCGCGGATCTGGTTTGCGACGAAGGCTGCGGGCACTGCATGCACGCCGCTGACCCCTTGGGTATTCTGGGCGGTCAGCGCCGTCAGCGCCGCCATGCCATAGGTGCCGCGCGCCGCGAAGGTTTTCAGGTCCGCCTGGATGCCGGCGCCGCCGGAAGGGTCCGAACCGGCTATCGACAGGACATTCTTGATGCTCACGTGCGTGCCCTTTCGATTTCCGCGGCGATCCTGCGGGCTGCGGCCCGCGGATCGGGCTGGCCGCAGATGGCGGAGACGACCGCGATGCCCTTTGCGCCGGCGGCGAGTGCAGGTCCGGCATGTTCCGCCTTGACGCCACCGATCGCGACCGCCGGAACCGGCGCCATGGCCGCGATGCGCGCAAGCCCGTCGAAACCGATCGGCTGCTTGTGGTCAGGCTTGGTGCTTGTCGCAAAGACGGGACCGATGCCCACATAATCAACGATCGACGGATCCACCCGCCGCGCCAGGTTCTCGGTCTCGACCGAGAGGCCGAGGATCATGCCATGGCCGACGCGCTGCCGCGCCATCACGGCGACCATATCGCTCTGGCCGACATGCAGGCCTTCGGCGCCGATCGCGATCGCCGCTTCCACGTCGTCGTTGATGATCAGCGGCACGCCGGTGCCTGCCAGAACCGCCTTCAGCGCACGGCCGGTTTCGATCATCTGCGCTGTGTCCGCCTGCTTGTCGCGGAGCTGGACGATGGTCGCGCCGCCGGCGACCGCCAGCCTTGCCGTCTCGACCATGCCGATCTCCCGGCAGAGATCCGGATCGAGGACGAGATAGACGGAAAGATCGAAGGTCTTTTTCATGCGGAAACGATCCTTGCCTTGGCATCGAGTGTCTCGCCGGTCAGCGCCGCGAGACGGTCGAGGAAGATCGGCGAGAAGAAGCCGGGCCCGGAGGCGGTGAAGGCCGCTTCCTCTCCCGCGACCGCGAACATCGCGAGTGCTGCGGCCGTCGCCTCGAAAGGATTGTCCGTGCTGGCCGCAAAGGCACCCACAAGGCAGGTAAGCGAGCAGCCGAGCGCGGTGACCCGCGGCATCAGGGCCGAACCACCGAGGATGCGGGCCGAACGCCGACTGTCGGTGACGAAATCCACCTCGCCGGTAACGGCCACCACGCAGCCCTGCCGCCGGGCGATGGCGATGGCGGAGCCTTCGGCCGCCGCGACGCTGTCGCCGCTGTCGACGCCATGGCCGCTCGACTGGCTGCCGGCCAGCGCGATGATTTCCGATGCATTGCCGCGGATGACGGTAGGTCGCAGTTCCATGAGCTCGGCAAGTGCGGCGCGGCGATAGGCGGTGGCATAATGGGCGACGGGATCGAGCACCCAGGGTTTGCCAGCTTCGGTGGCGGCTTCGGCCGCGGCCTTCATGCCGGCCAGG
Organism: Neorhizobium sp. USDA 3394; assembly: GCF_056280385.1. Taxonomy (NCBI): domain Bacteria; kingdom Pseudomonadati; phylum Pseudomonadota; class Alphaproteobacteria; order Hyphomicrobiales; family Rhizobiaceae; genus Neorhizobium; species Neorhizobium sp. USDA 3394. The sequence continues at coordinate 1,804,064 of NZ_JBWCDU010000002.1, read as the reverse complement.
AAATCCGGCGACAGGGTGCCGATATTGATCGTCAGGGCCGAGGCGATGCGGGCGAATTCGCCGGCTTCTTCCTTCGTGTGCACCATGGCGGGGGAGGCGCCGGCCGCAAGCATCACGTTGGCGGCGATGTTCATGGCCACGAAATTGGTGATGTTCTGGACGAGCGGATTTTTCGCGCGCATCGCGGTCAGCAGCTGGCCGGGGGTCTCGCTAAGGGGCATTGTCGTGTGCATGTCTGCCTCGTTCGGCGGGGCAGGCGCGGGGCGCGGTTGTCAGCGCCCGGACGACTCCCTCCGCCAGCATGATCTGGTTCAGGTTCTAAGGGTGCTTCTCAGCCCGGCTCTGCCGGACGCCCCTGTCTTCACCATGGCTTACAGCAAAGATAATGCGCTTCGCCAGTGATTTTTTCTGATTTTGGGCCTTGCAGCTCTAGTCGCTAGAGGTTGTAGAGACGAGGCTCGGTCCAAACGGGAAAGAGACGATGAGCGCGACGACACAGGCACGATACAAGGTTGGCGGCATGGATTGCGCCAGCTGCGCGACGAAGATCGACACCGCGGTGCGCCGCATGCCGGGCGTCGAGGACGTGTCCGTTTCGGTGGCTTCGGGCACGATGACGGTGAGGCATGACGGGACCGGTGATCTTGTCGCCATCGAGAAGAAGGTCGTGGGGTTGGGTTATTCGCTCAGGGCTTTGGGAAGGGGCAAACTCCCGATCACCCCCATTGAGGGGGAGATCCGCGGGACGCACGACCACGACCACCATCATCACGCCCATGATGGCGCGCACGATCATTCCCCTCACGACCACGGCTCTACCGAAATTGAAGGCCTGCACGGCCACGATCACGGTCCGATGGAGGGACCGTGGTGGAAATCGGCCAAGGGCCGATTGACGATCCTGGTCGGTGTTGCGTTGGCCGTGGCTTACGGGATCGGCCACCTGCTGCCGGCCTATGACGCTTACATTTTCACGGCCGCGATGCTGATCGGCCTCGTGCCGATTGCCCGTCGCGCCGTCATGGCCGCATTTGCCGGCACGCCGTTTTCCATCGAGATGCTGATGACGATCGCCGCCGTCGGTGCTGTTGTCATCGATGCGTCGGAAGAGGCGGCGGCCGTGGTTTTCCTGTTCCTGATCGGCGAACTGCTGGAAGGGGTGGCAGCCGGCAAGGCGCGGCAGAGCATCCAGAGCCTGACGGCGCTGGTGCCGAAGAACGCGCTGCTCGAAGAGAACGGCCGGGCCCGTGAAGTGCCGGCCGAGAGCCTTGCCGTCGGCGCGATCATCCTCGTGCGTCCCGGCGACCGCATTTCAGCGGACGGCATCATCATTGCCGGCGAAAGTGCAATCGACGAAGCGCCGGTGACGGGGGAAAGTACGCCGGTTGCCAAGGGTATCGGCGATACGGTGTTTGCCGGCACGATCAACGGCGATGCGGCCTTGCGGGTCCGCGTGACGGCCGCCGCCGAGGACAATACCATTGCCCGCGTGGTGCGGCTGGTCGAGGAGGCGCAGGAGAGCAAGGCCCCGACCGAACGCTTCATCGACCGGTTCTCCCGCTATTACACGCCGGGTGTCGTCGCCGTTGCGGCTTTGGTCGCCATCCTGCCACCGCTTGTCGGCGGCGAGTCCTGGAGCGAGTGGGTCTATAAGGGCCTGGCGATACTCTTGATCGGTTGCCCCTGTGCTCTGGTCATCTCGACACCGGCGGCAATCGCCGCGTCGCTGTCGTCAGGCGCCCGCCGCGGTCTGCTGATGAAGGGTGGCGCGGTGCTCGAAACGCTCGGCAAGATCACCGCTGTCGCGCTCGACAAGACCGGAACGCTGACTGCCGGCAAACCTCAGGTGACCGACGTCATCGCCTTCGGCCGCAATGCGGAAGACGTGCTGCGTTTTGCTGCCGCTCTAGAGGCCGGATCGAGCCATCCGCTCGCCGTCGCCATCCTTGCCAAGGCTGCCGATGACGAGGTCGAGATCCCGGCTGCAGCGGATGCCAGGGCACTTGGCGGCAAGGGCGTGACGGCGACTGTCGAAGGTCAGGAGGTTTTCCTCGGTTCGCCAAAAGCCGCGGCTGAGCGGGTTTCGCTGCCGATGGCCCATTCCCGGCGGATCACCGGCCTTAACGACGAAGGCAAGACTGTCTCGGTGCTGATCGTCGGCGGGGTGCTTGCCGGTGTGATCGCCATGCGCGACGAACCGCGTCCCGACGCCAGGGCCGGCCTGAAGGCGCTGACCGATGCCGGCATCAGGACCGTGATGCTGACCGGCGACAATGCACGCACCGCCGCCGCGATCGGCAAGGATCTCGGCATCGAGGTGCGTGCCGAATTGATGCCGGAAGACAAGAGCCGCATCGTCGGCGAGTTGAAAAGCGAGGGTTTCGTGGTCGGCAAGGTCGGCGACGGGATCAACGACGCCCCAGCGCTCGCCGCAGCCGATGTCGGCATCGCCATGGGCGGCGGCACGGACGTGGCTCTCGAAACCGCCGACGCCGCAACGTTGCACGGTCGGGTCGGCGACATCGCCGCCATGATCGAGCTGTCAAGGCGGACGATGCGCAATATCTACCAGAACATTACGATCGCCCTGGGTTTGAAGGCTATCTTCCTGGTGACCACCATCCTCGGCATTACCGGGTTGTGGCCGGCGATCCTTGCGGATACCGGCGCGACGGTGCTGGTGACGATCAATGCGTTGCGGTTGCTGCGGGTGAGGGCGGTTTGAGGGGCGGATCGGTAGGTGACGAGTCTTTTCAAACAGGCCGTGCCAGAACCGAGAAAGCCTCGTATGGCTTCAGCGTCAGGTTCTCGCCCAGTCGGTCGACGGGTTCATAGTTCGAGATCAGGCATTCGCCGGACATTCGCAATTCGCCCGGCAGCTCGACCGCCACTTCGCGGGCCGTGAAATTGGCCAACACCACCATGCGCTCCCCGTCGAGCGTTCGCGAGTAGACGAAGACGTCCGGATGGCTGTCGAGCCAGCTCTGATAAATCCCATAGACGATCACCGGGTGTCGTTTCCTGAGCGCGATCAACTTGCGATAATGGTTCCAGATCGACTTTTCGTCGGTCATTTCGCGTTCGGCATTGATTGTCGGATAATTGGGATTGACCTCGATCCACGGCATGCCTGTCGAGAAGCCGCCATAGGGCGCGGCACTCCATTGCATCGGGGTGCGGGCATTGTCGCGGGCATTTTCGTTGGCGCCCTTGATGAATTCATCGGGCGACAGGCCGGCCTCGATGTGGAGGCGGTGCATGTTGAGCGTCTCGATGTCGCGATATTGTTCGATCATCGTGAACGGCACGTTGGTCATGCCGATCTCCTCGCCCTGGTAGATGAAGGGCGTGCCCTTCATCAGGTGCAGCACGGTTGCCAGCATCTTGGCCGATTCTGCCGGATGACCGGTGGCATCGCCATATTTGGAGACGGCGCGGGGCAGGTCGTGATTGCCCCAGAAGAGCGAATTCCAGCCGTCGTCCGACAGCGCGTATTGCCATTTGCCGAGCACCGATTTCAGTTTCACCAGGTCGAACGGTTTCGAGCGCCATTTGCCAAATATCTCATCCCATTGCTGGGTCACATGCTCGAACTGGAAGACCATCGACAGTTCGTGGCGGTTGCGGCCGGAATACAGGAGAGCCGAACCGGGCGTCGCGCTCCAGGTCTCGCCGACGGTCAGGATATCGCGATTGCCGAATGTCTGGCGGTTCATTTCCTGCAGGTAGTCGTGCAGGTGAGGCCCGTCATGGACGATTTCCCGGTCCACCTGCTTGCCGATATAATCGATGACATCCATGCGGAAACCGGCGATGCCGCGCTCCAGCCACCAGTTCATCATCTTGTAGATCTCGTCCCGGACCGCCGGGTTTTCCCAGTTGAGATCCGGTTGGCGGGTCGAGAACAGATGCAGGTAATATTCGCCGCTCAAGGGATCGAGCGTCCAGGCCGGGCCGCCGAAGGAGGATTTGAGGCTGTTTGGCGGTCCGCCGTCCGGGGCCGGTTTGCGCCAGATGTAGAAATTGCGGAACGGGTTGCTTAGGCTCTTGCGGCTCTCGAGAAACCACGGATGTTCGTCCGACGTGTGGTTGACGACGAGATCGAGGACGATACCGATGCCCCGGTTCCGCGCCTCCGATACCAGCCTGTCGAAATCGGCAAGCGTGCCGAATTCCGGTGCGATGTCCTGGTAATCGGAAATGTCGTAACCGTTGTCGTCCATCGGCGACTTGTAGATCGGCGACAGCCAGATCACGTCGATACCGAGGGATTTCAGGTAGTCGAGCTTGGAGGTGATGCCGGGAATATCGCCGATGCCGTCGCCGTTGAGATCGCAGAAACTGCGCGGATAGACCTGATAGACGGTGGCGGTATGCCACCATTTGCGTTCTATCGGCAATGCAGCCTGCCTGATCGCGGCGGCAAGCTGATCCTGAAAGTCGTTCATCAAAGCCCTCCCTGCCTCTTCAACCTGTTCGAACGCGAGAGCGCGACGGGGGTTCCTCACCCGGGCGGCAACAACGCGTCAGACGGAACATCGGGACCCGCTGCGGGTTCGACCAGTGGGAAACCAAAAGAAAAGGAGACCTTGATGAGCAGCAGACTTCCCCCGACGCCTCCGCAAAACCTGAGCCACAAGGGCTCCGGGGAGCAGACCCATGCGGCCGACATCAAGCGCGGCAAACCCCAGGCGAACGATCCCGGCAAGCAGGGTCAGCAAGGCAATACCAAGGTCAACACGACCCATCAGGGTTATCAGCAGGACCGATAGGGAGTTCATGATGTCGACATCGCAGAAGACAGCCGCAAGCATCCGCCAGGGCGGGCCGGGCGCGTCCCATGAAAATGCCCCCGATGTGAGAAAGGGCGTGCCGCTCGAGGTGAAGAAGCCGCCGGCCGACGACGACCGGCGCTCCAGGAGCCGGGTCTCCGGCGGCGGCGGCGAACGCGACAGCCACCATACCCATGATGCGAAGAAGAAGGGCGGACAGGCGCGTTCAACGCATTGATCCGTCGCATGGGACGAAATGAAAAAACGCCCTTCCGGTAAAATGCCGGGAGGGCTTTGTGTTTGCGCTATCAACAAGATCAGGCGGGGGGAACCACTCCCCGGCAGGCCCAGGCGACGGAGACGAACGATCGCGGCCCGTCCGGTTTGCCGGCCTCGTAGGCGGCCCTGACCGCGGCGTCGGTTTTCGCCCGAAGCGCCGGTTCGAGCGAGTCAACATATTTGCCTAGCGGTCCTTCGCCGGCGGCGATCGGCGCCCAGTAGTCGTCGAAGGACTGAAAATCCATCCGGATCATCAGCGAGACTTCCGCCACGTCGATGAGACCTCGGCGCAGGAAGCTGTCCTTCATCTCGCCCGGCTGCATCATCGGCTGGAAGAAATGGTGGCTTCGCATCTGCCGGGCATTGTCGTCCAGCATCGAAACCGTGTCCCACATCATCCGCATGGCGGGCATGCCGCCGAGATGATCCCAGACGGTTGCAGCCACCACCCCGCCCGGCCGCACCACGCGCCGCATTTCGGCGAGGGCCTTGTCCGCTTCCGGCACGAAATGCAGGACGAGAAGCGCCATCGCCCGGTCGAAATATCCGTCCTCAAACGGCAGCGCGCAGGCATCCGCCTGGCTGATCCTGATCCTCGGATCGGTGTTGCGACGGATCGCCTCTTCGACGAAGACGGGCGAATAGTCGATCGCCGCGATCTCGGAAAGATTGGCTGCCTTCGGCAGTGCGAATGTCAGGCTTCCCGTGCCGCAGCCGACGTCGAGAACCTTCTCCCCATCTTGAAGACCGGCGAAATCGATCAGCTGAGGTGCCAGCCTCTGGCTCCAGCGCCCCATGAGTTGCTCATAACCGGCGGCTTTGCGAACATTGAAACTCGATGTCATGACGCCCTCCCAAGCTTTCGGGATGGAGGCTATCCCTGGTTCCGCCGGTTGCCAAGACGGCAAAACAGGCTACGCGAGTAGAGGATGGCGTCGTCGGTGCCGAGCAGCATCGGAATGTCGGTAATGTTCGGATTCTCAATCACCTGCCGGCGATCAGTCGAGCTTGGCCTCGGCTAGAGCCGCGCCGCCCTGGGCGAGGTCTACGCTTGCGACCACCGACATGCCAGGGACGAGCCTTTCGGTCAGCCTCTGTTGCGGCTCGATGGCGATCCGAACCGGAATGCGCTGGGCAACCTTGGTGAAGTTGCCGGTAGCGTTGTCGGCCTTGATGACCGAAAATTCCGAACCCGTGGCCGGGGCGAAACGCTCGATCCGGCCGGTGAATTTTTCATGCCCCAGGGCATCGACGGTGAAGGACACCTTCTGGCCGGCCGCCATGCCGCCGAGTTGGGTTTCCTTGAAATTGGCGACCACCCAGACATGCGTGGGCACGATCGAGCCGATCTGGGTGCCGACAGATACATACTGTCCGACGCGGCCCGCGACCTCGCCGAGCGTGCCATCCTGCGGCGCGGTGATGCGGGTATTGGCAAGGTCGATCTCGGCAAGCTTTACCGCCGCTTTGGCGCTTTCGACATTGGCTTCGAGTGACTTGCGGGCGACGACGATCGTATTGAGATCCTGTTCGGCGACCAGTTCGGCGGCCTCCGCCTGATGCACTGCTGCCTGGGCCTGGTTGAAGGTGGCGCGGGTCTTTTCCGCGTCGCTCTGGGTGGCGATGTTCTTTTCGAGCAGGCCCTGGGTGCGGTCATAGGCGGTTCTGGCCGCGTCGAAGGCGGCATTGGCGCTTTCGACAGCCGCCTTGGCGGACTGGATCTTGGCTTCGGCCGACTTGCGGCTCTGTTCGGAATTGGAGAGCGAAGCTTCTGCCGTCGCCAGTGCCGCTTTCGCCTGTTCGAGCTTCTGGGCGTAGATGCGGTCGTCGATCCTGGCGATCAGGTCGCCCTGGCTCACCCTCTGATAATCCTGCACCGGCACTTCGGTGAGGTAACCGGCAAGCTGGGGACTGAGGATGGTCACCTGGCCGCGCACATAGGCGTCGTTGGTGGTCTCGACCGAGCCGTGGAAGGGCGGCAGGTTCCAGGCGTAGAGCACGACGACAATGCCGGCAGCGCCGATGGCAAGTGCGACATAGGTGGCGATGAAGCGGAAGATCTTGGACATGGCAGTTTCGTTTCTGGTTCTTTATTTCTTCTTGGGATGTGATCGAGCGTCAGGCCGCGGCGGGCATGGCGGCCCGGATTGACGAAAGCCGGTGTCGGTTGCGCCAGGCGACGTGGAGGAGAAGCAAGGCGAGGGCCGCGAGCGACGCCCAGGCGGTCAGCAGGAAGGCGTCGTCATAGGCGAGCGCATAGGCCTGCTGCTGCACCTGCCTGGTGAAGAGGGCGGCACCCTGCAAAACCTGCTGGTTCGGGTCGGTCAGCACCCTGCCATAGGCGCCGCCAAGCTGTTTCAGGCGGGCTGCGACGAGCGGGTCGGTGGAGGCGAGTTCGGAGACCAACCGGAAGGAGTGGAACTGCTCGCGCCATTGCACGAAGGTGCCGTAGAACGCGCTGCCGAGATAACCGCCGATCTTCTGGGTGGCGAGGAAAACGACGATGAAGGAGAGGATGTAGCTCGGTCCGCGTTTCATCGCGGCACCCAATCCGATCATCAGCGCTGGCGGCAGGAAGAGGCCGCTCGCGAAACTCACCAGGAATTGGCTGAGATACATCTGCTCCGGCCGGGTCAGAATGGTCGACTGGCTGTCCATATAGCTGCCGGCCGCCACCAGCAGCAGCGAGACGGCGTGGATCGCCGAGGCGCGGGCGGGCTTCATGATCATGGCGCAGCTGATGCCGGAAACCACGGCGCCCGCGAGGATGACCCAGTAAAGCCCAGCCATCTGCTCGTTCAGCATGCCGGCATTGCGCAGAAAGTTGACCGCGCCACTGGTCTGTTCGGAAAACAGCAGACGGGACACCATCAGCGCGCCGGCAAAGTGCAGGATTTCGCGCGAGGTAAGCCAGCGAATGTCGACCAGGTGGTTCTTTCTGTTGAGCTCGATTGCCGCGAAGATTGCCGAGGCCGCGATGCCGGTGATGATCATCCAGGCCAGCCAGTCGACCGCCGTCCACCAGTAGAGCCGACCGACGGTCAGTACGACAGCAAAGCAGCCGAGGGCGATGGCGAGGAAGATATAGCTGACAACATCGAGGCTGCTGATGACTTTCGCGCGCGGCGGCGAGGCGAGCGGCAGCAGGTAGACAAGACCGAGCGAGACCATGGCGAGCCCCAACTCGACCAGATAGAGCGCATGATAGTCACCGATATCGAGCAGATAGGGTGAAATGATCCCGGTCACCGGCGAGGGGAGGGCGAGCGCCGTCAGAGCAGCGCAGAGGCCGATGCTCATCTTCTTTGCCGGGGAGACCGGTTCGAGAATATAGAGGAAGCCGAGTGAGGTCATCGGCGCTGCGGCAACGCCTGCAAAGAAGCGCAACGCCAGGGCGCTCTCGTAGCTGTCCGACCCGAAATGCGCCAGGCACACCAGCACGTAGACGACAATCGCCACCTCCGCGAAGCTGCGGAGGCCGTACTGGGCACGCACCTTGAAGAGCAGCAGCGTCAGGCTGGCATTCGGGAAGAGATAGGCTGCCATCAGCCAGGTGGCTTCCGTCTGGGTGAGATCCATCGGACCGGCGATCTGCTGCAGGTTGGTGGAGATGAAGCTCATGCCGAGCCCCTGCGTCAACGCGATCAGCGTGCCGGCCAGCATATAGGCTGCGATCATCATCGGCGACTTGGGTGCGAAGGCAGGCGGCGCGATTGCGGCAGGCCCGGAGGAAGCGGCGGGCGGTTGGGGCCTCGGTCCGACGGTTTCGGCCGGCTCCGCGTGTCGGCGGAAATCCGCTCTTATGATCGCTGCTTGGTCTTGCCTTGCTGCTGCCTCACGCGGGGACATTGATGTCCTCCATCTCGCCGATATTGGCCGTGATCCGCTCGAACAGCGCCATTGCGACCTGTACCTGGTCGGCGTCGATGTCCTGAAAGATCTGCTCGCGTATGCGGTCGGCAATCGAGCTGACGAGGCTTGCCTGTTCCTCTCCGTGGGCCGTTAGAAACAGAAGCTTGACACGGCGATCGTTTGGGTCCGGCCGGCGTTCGATCAGGCCGTTCTCCTCCATCCGATCCAGGAGACGCACCATGGTCGCCTGTTCGAGTTCAAGTTCGCAGGCCAGTTCGCTCTGCGTCATGTTCTGCTTTCTGGCGAGGCGAAACAGGGCGCGGGCGCGCGGATAGGTCAGCCCATGCGCCGTGACCTGCTGGTTGAAGGCCGTGCGGATCTTGCGGCTGACCTTGGTCAGGGCCTCGAAGAATTCGGATGCGATCGGATCATTTTTCATCGTGAGCTTAATATTAGTATGCTAAGTTTTCTCACGCTTTACTTAGCGCACGAACTAATTCGTTTCAAGGGCTGGCGGTCGCTTCGCGCGGGTTTGGAGGCGATGACAAAGAGAGGTGGGTGCTGACGCTTGAACCCGCCGACATCCTGCGGCAGGCACGGCGGTGCGGGATTAACCTCCCATTAACCATGGTTGGCTAGAAATGATGATGCGCGAATGACCTGCGCGCCTAACCTCTATGGGATCAACATGTACGTTGTATCGGTGCTCGACAATGGCGACCAACGGACCTTCGTGTCCGAAAGCCTGAAAATATTAGACCGGATCGTCTACGCCACCATCTGTGGCTCTCCAAAGCAGTTCCTGCTTTCGGAGGTCGTCGATATCGTCCCGGTCGATGCAAAACCTACCAAAGCTCCAACGACACGCAACGCCGCCTCGCTGATCCAATAGTCACCTGAAACCGGGCTGACCGAGGAGCGAAAGCAATTTCGTAGCCGTGAGCCGGCCTCAGGCGGTCGTTGATCATGATCCATGTCGGGACCCGGCCGGGAGCTCGCTCACGCGCGCCTGCTCACGTGGCTGCAGCCGATCACACACCGGGTTGCAGCCATGGAGGGCTCGCCGGCCAATGTCGGCGAGCTTTCATGGGCCATGCCCCATAAGCGGCCCCATCGTTACTCCGCCGCGTCGGCCTGATCGGCCGCTATTCTTTCCTCCTTCGCCTCCTTCTTGCGGCCCGCGAGCACGTCGCCGGCCGTCTCCGACAGGCGGAAGAAGGAGAAGCACGAAGATGCGGAAATGATCGCGATGATGATGAAGGACATCGCGAAGGCGAAGTTGGTGAGCGTTTCGGCGCCGCCGGAGAAATAGTGTAACAGCATTGCAGACATCGCGACGCCGGTACTCTGGGCGATGCGCTGCGCCATCTGCGACAGCGACGTCGCGTGGCTCATCTCGGGGTCTTCGGTCTCCGCGAATGTCAGCGTGTTCAGCGACGTGAACTGCAAGGCGCGGAAGAAGCCACCGAGCAGAATGATGACCACCATGACCACCGGCGCCGTGGCGGGCGTGAAAGTGGCAAGCAGCGCCATCGAGGCGCTGGCAATCAGTGCGTTCCAGAAGAGCACGCTGCGGAAACCGAAACGGCGCAGGATGCGCCTCGTCATGGTTCGCATGCCGAAGGCGCCGATCGTCGACACGAAGGTGATGGCGCCCGATTGCAGCGGCGTATAGCCGAAAACCTCCTGCATCAGCAGCGGCAGCATGAAGGGCAGGGCACCCATGCTGATCCGGAACAGCGAACCGCCGGTGACGCTCGATCAGAATGTGGGATAACGGAAGAGCTTCAGGTCAAGGATGGCATTCGGCGTTTTGCGTGCATGGCGGATGTAGAGGGCGAGCAGAGCGACACCGCCCGCAACCAGGACCAATGCGCTGGAACTCATGCCGCGGGCGAAGGAATCGAACCCGAAGATGACCGCGCCGATGCCGCCGCCGGTGAGGATGAAGCCGGGGAAATCAAACGAAGTACGCTCCGTCGGCGGGATTTTCTCGATCAGCGCAAGCGTCAGGATGATTGCGACGATGCCGACCGGCAGGTTGATCCAGAAAATCCAGTGCCACGAGCTGATTCCGGTGATGAAACCGCCAAGCAGCGGCCCGATCGCCGGGCCGACCACGGCCGGCATGCTCATCAGCACCATGGCGGACACCAGTTCCTCGCGCGGCACGGAGCGCACCAGGATCAGCCGTGCCGTCGGCAGCATCAGCGCGCCGCCGAAGCCCTGCAACGCGCGCGCTGCGATCAGCATGGTGAGGGTGGTCGAGGCGGCGCAGAGCAGCGAGGCAAGGGTGAACAGCGCGATTGCCGAACAGAACACGCGCCGGGCGCCGAAGCGGTCCGCAAGCCAGCCGCTCAGGGGCAGGAAGACACCCAGCGAAAGGACGTAGACGGTGATCGCCGAATGCAGCGCAAGCGGCGGCTCGCCAAGTGCGTCGGCAATCGTCGGCAGAGCCGTGGCGATCGCCGTCGAATCGATCTGTTGCATGATGAGCGCCGATGCGACGATCAACGGCACGGTCTTGCGGGTGTCCAATGGTAGTCTTTCGGTTCAAGCCGTTGTTTCGTAAGCCCGGTTCCTGGCAGGCCACCAAACCGCGCAGCCACCAATGATGTTTCCGCTTGCTTCGGTCGTCGTCATGTGTTCTTCTATATGGAACGCCGGTCCATCCATAGGATAATCCCTTGGCTGTCGGGCTGTCAACGACGCTTTTGCAATCGCCGTGTGCGAGCGTGTGTCAGCCGATGCCCGGCGGCAGATTGTCATGGGAGCGACAACTGACATGAAGACCATGGGTGACATCGAGATCACGGGCAGACAGGACGAGGACCGGAAGGGCCGCCTTTCCTCGGTCTCCATGGCGATCCGCATCCTCAAGGCCTTCGAGGGCGATGATGCGGAAATCGGCGTCACCGAGCTTGCCCGCCGTCTCGGCATCGCCAAGAGCACTGTCCATCGCCTGGTAGTGACGCTGATGGCCGAGGACTTCCTCGAACAGAACAGCGAGACCGGCCGTTATCGGCTGGGGCTGGGGCTTTTCGGGCTGGGATCGCTGGTGCGCAACCGTATGGATCTTTCCACCGAAGCGCGCACGCTGCTGATCGACCTGAGGCAGGAAACGGGCGAGACGGTGCTGCTTGCGGTACCGGCCGGGCCGGAGATCATGTATGTCCGCGTCCAGCCGTCCCGGCAGGCGGTGCGCATCAATGCGGAAATCGGCATGCGCGCGCCCTATCATTCGACGGCCGCCGGCCGTGCCGTCCTCGCCTTCCAGCCGGAAGACCGCGTCGCTGCCCTTGTCGGGGCGACCCTGCCGCTCCGAACCCCCAAAACCGTCACCGAACCCGACAAGCTGCAGAAACTGCTCGGCAATATCCGGCGCCTTGGCTACGCGATGGAAGACGAGGAGAACGAACTGGGCATGCGCGCCATCGCCGCACCCATCCATGACGCCCAGTCGGAGGTGGTCGGCGCGGTCGCCATCGCCGGTCCCGTCCAGCGCCTGTCGCTGAAGAATCTCAACGGTTTTGCCGAACCGCTGCTTGTCGCGGCGCGGGCAATCTCGGCCCGGCTAGGGCATCGCGGCTCGCTCGGTGCCGGCGATTCCTGAGGTGCGGCAGCAGTGACGATTGAATGTTCCAGAAGGGTTGCCGCGGGTCGGACCTGCTCCAGTTCAATAATCGAACCGTTCGGTTCGATCACGTCGGCGCACGTCTTACGAGGAGATCAAGGCGATCGCCACTTATCTCAAGAGCACCAAAGGCGGCCTGGCGCAGAAACCGCAGCCTATCCCGGCGAGCGATGCGCATGAAGGTGGAGCGGCGATCTACCACGACACCTGTTCAGCCTGCCATGTTGCCACGGTAAGGGCTTCACGCGCCCAGATCCTCCCGCTACAACTCCGTTGTTCCGTTTTACAATTCTGGATTTGAGAGCCATGGCCGACAGCGTTACCGATCGTTTTCTCCGTTATGTTGTCATCGACACCCAGTCGGACGCCATGTCGCCGACCCAGCCTTCGACAATGAAGCAGAAGGATCTCGGGCGATTGCTGGTGGAGGAAATGCTGGCGATCGGCATCACCGACGCCCATCTCGACGAGCACGGCTATATCTACGGGACGATCCCGGCGACCACATCGAAGAACAACGTGCCGGTCATCTGCTTCTGTGCCCATATGGACACGGCACCCGATTTCTCCGGCACCAACGTCAAACCGCAGATCGTCAGGAACTATCAGGGCGGCGATATCCAGCTTGTCGGCGACCGGAACCAGGCGATCCGGGTGTCCGAACATCCGGTGCTGAAGGACCAGATCGGCAACGACATCGTCACCTCCGACGGCACGACACTTCTGGGCGCCGACGACAAGGCCGGCATTGCCGAGATCATGTCGGCGGCCGAATTCTTCATCAACAACCCGGACGTCAAGCACGGCGCGATCCGCATTCTCTTCACCACCGACGAGGAGATCGGCCGCGGCGTCGACAAGGTGGACTTAAAGAAGCTCGGCGCCGATTTCGGCTATACTCTGGACGGCGAGACCGCCGGCACGATCGAGGACGAGACGTTTTCAGCCGATGCGGTGGAGATCGCCATCAAGGGTGTCGCCATGCATCCGGGTTTTGCCTTCGGCAAGATGGAAAACGCCATCAAGATCGCCGGCGGCATCGTCGCCAAACTGCCGAAGGACATGACGCCCGAGACTACCAAGGGCCGCGACGGCTTCATCCATCCGACCGGCATTTCCGGGGTGATGGAAAAGGCGCACCTCTCCTTCATCATCCGCGATTTCACCGAGGAGGGCCTGAAGGCCAAGGAGACCCTGCTCGAAGACATCACCAGGCAGGTGATCGCCGACTATCCCGGCTCAAGCTACACGTTCACGGTCAAGGAACAGTACCGCAACATGAAGGTGGTGCTCGACCAGCACCCGGGCATCGTCGATTACGCGGTCGAGGCGATCAGCCGGGCCGGCATGACACCGGTGCGCGGCAGCATTCGCGGCGGTACGGATGGTTCGCGCCTCTCCTTCATGGGCCTGCCCTGCGCCAACCTCTTCGCCGGCGGCCACGCCTTCCATTCGCCACTGGAATTCGTCAGCAGCCAGGACATGGAACTGGCGGTGAAGACGGTGATCGAGCTTGCGAAACTGTGGGAGGAGCGGGCGTAACCGCTCTTTCCAGATGGTGTGCTTTAAGGCCCACGAGGCATCTCCTGTTGCCCCCCGGTCAACAGACAAGGGCCCCTCGCACTACCCCGCCAGCCGTCTCCCTGCCAGTCTTGAACGCGCCGCATTTTCCGCCTAAAAAACCGCCATCTGCAGCACCAACAGGATGGTGGATCATGGACCTCAACCGAAACGCAACGCCGCTTTGCCTTGCCATTCGGGAATCGATCCATGCCTTCCATTACGCTTGCAAACCTTTCGTGGTCCACGCCTGACGGCCGGCCACTCTTTTCCAATCTGAACCTCAGCTTCGGGCCCGAACGCGCTGGCCTTGTCGGGCGCAACGGCGTCGGCAAGACGACGCTTTTGAAGCTGATCGCTGGCGAACTGACGCCCGCATCCGGCACGGTCTCCGTGTCCGGCAGCCTCGGCGTGCTGCGCCAGAGCGTGCTGGTCGCGACCGGGGAGACGATCGCCGACCTTTTTGGCACGAGCGATGCATTGGCGGCCCTTGCCCGAGCCGAGGCGGGTGAGGCCTCCGCCGAGGAGCTTGCCAATGCTGACTGGATGCTGGAGGCGCGCATGGCCGCGGCGCTGGCCCGGGCAGGCCTCGATGCGGATGCGCGCACGCCGCTCGAAACCCTGTCAGGTGGCCAGCGCACCCGTGCGGGGCTCGCAGCACTGATCTTCGCCGGGCCGGCTTTCCTGATCCTCGACGAACCTACCAACAATCTCGACCGCGAGGGCCGCCAAACGGTGATCGATCTGCTGTCCGGCTGGCGGGGTGGTGCGATTATCGTCAGCCACGACCGTGGACTGCTCGAAACCGTCGATGCGGTCGTCGAACTGACTTCGCTCGGTGCCACCCGTTATGGCGGCAACTGGGGCCGCTACCGGGAGCGCAAGGCGTTGGAACTGGCGGCCGTCGAACACGATCTCGCTGACGCCGAAAAGCGGATGGCGGAGGTCAACCGCGCGGCGCAGGAAACCACGGAGCGCAAGGCGCGCAAGGATAGCACCGGCAAGAAGAAGGCCGCGCGGGGCGACATGCCGCGCATCGTCGCCGGCGGCATGAAGCGGAGGGCGGAAAACACCAGCGGCGACAATGCCCGGCTTGCCGAGCGGCTGCGAACCCGGGCGGCCGACGACATCTCCGCCGCGCGGGAAAAGATCGAGATCCTGCAACCGCTCTCCGTGGCGCTGCCGCCGACCGGCCTGCCGGCAAGCCGGGTCGTACTCCGGATTGACAATGTCACCGCCGGTTATGACGTTGAACACCCGGTCCTGCGCGACTTTTCCCTCGAGATCACCGGACCGGAACGCATCGCCGTCACCGGGCCGAACGGTTCGGGAAAGACGACGCTGCTGTCGCTGATTTCGGGCAGCCTGGCGCCCTTCTCGGGCACGGTGCGGGTGCCGGCCAAATCCGCCATGCTCGATCAGCGGGTGAGCCTGCTCGATCCGGCGCTCTCGATTCGCGACAATTTCCGGCGTCTCAATCCGCAGGCGGACGAAAATGCCGGCCGTGCGGCGCTCGCCCGCTTCATGTTCCGCGCCGATGCCGCGCTGCAGGTGGTCGGCACCTTGTCAGGCGGGCAGATGCTGCGGGCGGGGCTTGCCTGCGTTCTCGGCGGGCCGGAGCCACCGTCGCTGCTCATTCTCGACGAGCCGACCAACCATCTGGATATCGATTCCATCGCCGCGGTTGAGGCCGGATTGCGCGCCTATGACGGCGCGCTGCTGGTCGTCAGCCATGACGAGGTGTTTCTTGAGACGATCGGCATCACCCGCCGGCTGGACCTGGGCTAGGGCCGGTCAAGCCGCCGGCGAGCCGGTAAGCACCTCGGTCGTCACCAGTTTGGCACCGGCCTCGGCGAACTGGGCATTGTAGCGGCGGATGATGGCAGCGGCGCTCTCCTGCGGCTGGTCGAGCGTGCTGTGGGCGTCGGAAACGACCGTCACCTTCAGCCCGGCCGCGATCGCGCCCTGCACCGTGCCGGCGACGCAGAAATCCGTCTGCGCACCGAGGATCACTACTTCCGGCGCACCCTGGCTCTCGACCCATGCGCCGAGTTGCGGATTGCTGAAGGAGTCCCGGACGGACTTCGAGAAGGTCGGCTCGTCGTCCCGCTGGCCGAGCGCCGGCCAGACGGGCCAGCCCGGCTCTCCCGGCGCCAGCGGATCGCCGTCCGGCCCGTCATGGCGCACGAAGGCGATCGCCCGGCCGTCACGCCGTGCCCAGTCGATGACCTTTCGGGCACGCTCGGTCAGGAAATCCGCCTCGTGCAGGGGCGGCTCGACAAGGCCGTCGAACATGTTTGTCTGCAGGTCGATGACGATGACCGGCGCTTTTCCCGCTGAAGTGCTGGACATGGGTTGGCCTCCATTCAAGACAAGAAATTGCCGGATTCCTTGCGGATTTCAATCCATATCTTTTCGCTCAGGGCCTGATCGGTTACGGCATGCGTCAACGGGCCGGTCGGCCGGGAAAGGGCAGCCCGAGCGCCGCCCTCTCCCGTTTGCGATCTGGCGATCAGCGGCAGACGCGGGTGGTCTTGACGACGACACGGCCGTGGTAACGGGTCTTCACCTTCTTGACCATGCAATCACGGTGGCGGGGACGATATGGACGGTAGACTTCGCGGACGGTGTGGCGCGGGGCGATACGCTCATTGGTGGTGATGGTGACGCTCGCGGCGTTGGAGGGGCCGGCCACGGAGAGAATGGAAGAAATGGCCAGGGCCGATGCGAGAAGCAGGTTTTTCATTGGGTGTTTCCTCAATCTTTTGCGCGATTTGAACGCGGATCGAGGAAAGGGGTTCCACGAAGGGGATGGGACTGAAGTCCTACGCCCGCCCTTCAGCCCACTGGTTCCCCGCCTGATGGCTCCCTTCGCGAGCACCGATCAAAGCGGAAAACAATCCTACCTCAGCAGCCCCTGTCCGCCGTCCACATAGATCGGGGTACCGGTCACATGTCGAGAGCGGTCGGAGGCGAGGAAGGCGATGACTTCGGCAACGTCCTCGCTTTTTCCCGGCCTGCCGTCGCTGATCGGAACCTGGCCCTCCGGCCATTCCACCGGAATGGCGGTTTCCTGTTCGTGGCGGAGCTTGGTGTTGTCGCGGATATTGGTCTCGATCTCGCCGGGGCAGACGGCGTTGACGCGGATGTGATGTTTGCCGAGTTCCAGCGCCAGCTGCTGCACCATTGCCACTTGCGCGGCCTTGGTGGCGGTATAGGCGGTGGCGCCGGGTGTCGTGAAGGTGCGGTTGCCGTTGATCGAGGAGATGACGATGATCGAGCCTGTACCCTGCGCCTTCAGATGCGGCACGGTAAGATGCAGCGTCAGATAGGTGCCGCGCAGGTTGACGGCGATCGTCCTGTCGAACTCTTCCGGCTTCAGGTCGTCGATCGGCGCCCAGACGCCGTTGATGCCGGCATTGGCGACGACGATGTCGAGCCGTCCGAGCTTTCCAGCAAGCCGGTCGATCGCCTCGCGCATCCGGTTCTCGTCGGAAACGTCGGCTTCGAGCACCAGCGCTTCGCCGCCGGCCTTCTCGATCTCTCTGGCGGTTTTGTCCAGCTCGGTCCTGGTATGGCCGAGCAGGGCGACCTTTGCGCCTTCCGCCGCGAGTTTCATCGCCGCCGCCTTGCCGATACCGGAGCCTGCGCCTGTTACCAGAGCCACCTGATTGTTGAGTTCCATGAGCCCATCCTGTCGCCGGAGCGCGGCTTCTGCCGCGCGAAAACGAACGGCAAGGGATGGTGCATGGTTCCCGGGATCAGGATGGATATCGCTCGTTGAGGATGCGCAGGCCTTCGGCAAATTTCGAACCGTCGCCGCCCATCTGGCGCATCTGGGCAAGATTGTCGGTGAGGTCGGCGCGCTTGACCGGCCGGGCCAGCGGGTTTTCGATCGAGCGGCGGACGAAGGTGAAATATTCCTCGCCGTCGCGCTTGCTCATCGCATCGACGGCATTGACGACCGCTTCGGAAAAGCCTTCCTGGCGCAGACGCCCGAGCGTCCAGCCGGGGCCTTTCTCGACCACGTCATGCAACCAGGCGACCTGTTTTTCGTCCTCGCCGTCGACGTTTTCGGCGACGCGCCGGACGTGTTCGATGAACGGGCCGCCGGTTTTCGAAGACTGTCCTTCATGGGCCTGCGTCGCGATGGCGATCGCCTTGTCGATCAGTTCCGACATTTGTCTGTCTCCGTCCGTTCGGCGGCACTTTATAAGGTCCGCGCGCGACGACAATGCGTCAGCTGCGGTCTTCCTCGAACTGAGTGACAGGAAGCGGGCTCAGCCAGTTCTCCCGCCGTTTCACCCAGAGTTCGTAGGTCGGTTCAAGGTCCGTCGGGGCCATGTCGAGCGCGCCGACACGGATCTCGATTTCGTCGCCGTCGCTTTCGCTGAAGACGCGTGAGCCGCATTCGGGGCAGAAACCGCGACCATGGAAATATTTGACCTCGCCAGTGCTTTCAAAGGCATGTCGCGGCCAGATGCCGAACGTGGCGAAGCTGGAGCCGCTTTCCTTGCGGCAGTCGGTGCAATGGCAGAGCCCTATCCTGAGCGGTGCATCCTTCACCGAAAATTGCACCTTGCCGCAAAGGCAGCTTCCAGACCGGATGATCATGTTTTCTGCTCCTTCTTCCTCGTTCGGGAAACGCAGTTAGGGCAGGGGAGGACGAAGGGAAGAGATCAGGCGGGTTCCGAGGCGGCCGCCCTGGGGTCCTTGTGGAACGGAACGGCTCGCCCGGCGTTCGAAGCAGACACAAATGGGATTATCGCCATGCGCTCGTTTCTAGTCTCCGCCGCATTTATCGCCTCGGCTTTCTCGCCGACCTTGGCTTCGGCGGCTGAGGGTGACTTTTTAAAGACGCTCGCCGGCAGCTGGAGCGGCAACGGGACCGTGCTGACCCGCATCGGGGCCAAGCCCATCAATGTCACCTGCAGCTTCAATTCCACGACGGGAGATACGACCCTTTCGATGCAAGGGACCTGCCGCGGGCTGCTGGTCATCCGCCGCAGCATATCGGCCGATCTCAAGGCCTCGGACCGCGGTTACAGCGGCACCTATACCGGCCCGTCGGGGCAGCCCTCGACCTTGTCCGGCAATCGCCGCGGCAATGCGATCAATCTCGGAGTCCGTTGGGCACGGGTGATCAATGGAGACCGCGTCGCCAACATGACGATCGAGAAGATCGGCAATGATCGCATGCGGCTGCGGACGGTCGACAAGGATCCGCAGAGCGGCAAATCGGTGGTGACCAGCAGCATCGATCTCAGCCGCTGACCGATCTCGGGCCGGCGTCTGCGTTCACTCCACCTGGCCGAGCTTGCCGGGGTTCATGATGCCCTTCGGGTCGATCGCCGCCTTGATGGCGTTCATCATGTCGATGGCGTCGCCATGTTCGCGGCGCAGATATTTCAGCTTGGAGATGCCGATTCCGTGTTCGCCGCTGAACGTGCCGCCCATGTCGATGGCGCGCTGGTAGAGCCGCTCTGCAAGCCGTTCTGCTTCCGCCAGTTCTTCCGGGATTTCCGGCTTGATCAGGTAGCCGACATGGAAATTGCCGTCCCCCACATGGCCGATGATCTTGCCGATGACGAAGGAATTGTCGATGTCCTCGCGGGCGGCGAGCACCGCTTCGGCAAGCCGCGAAATCGGCACGCAGACGTCTGTCGTGAAGGCCTTGCAGCCGGGGCGTAGCGTCTGGTTGGAATAGATCGTCTCGTGGCGGGCCTTCCACAGCCGCTCGCGGTCTTCGGTGCGGGTCGACCATTCGAAATCCGAGCCGCCGAATTCGTCGGCGATCTCCCGCACGGTGTTCGACTGTTCCTCTACCCAGCGCGGGCTGCCGTGGAATTCGAGGAAGAGGGTGGGGGCGAGTTTCAGGGTCAGACCCGCATGCCGGTTGGCAGCCTCCACGGCCACCTCGTCGAGGAACTCGATCCGGGCGACCGGGATGCCGCTCTGGATGGTCGCGACGACGGCTTCCACAGCGCCGCGCATCGTTTCGAAGGCACAGACGGCCGACGCGATGGTTTCCGGGATCGGGTGGAGCTTGACGGTCACCTCGGTGATGACGCCGAGCGTGCCTTCGGCGCCCACATAAAGCTTGGTCAGGTCATAGCCGGTCGAGGATTTTTTCGTGCGCCGGCCGGTGGTGATGATCTTGCCCTGCGGCGTCACGACCCGCAGAGCCAGGACGTTTTCGCGCATCGTGCCGTAGCGCACCGCGGTGGTGCCGGAGGCCCGCGTCGAGGCCATGCCGCCGATCGAGGCGTCAGCGCCGGGGTCGATCGGGAAAAACAGACCGGTATCGCGGATATGGGCGTTGAGTTGCTTGCGGGTGACGCCCGCCTGCACCTGAACGTCGAAATCCTCGTGGTTGACCTGGACGATCTGGTTCATGCGGGTGAGATCGAGCGAGATCCCGCCCTTGAGCGGGATCGTATGCCCCTCCATCGAGGACCCGGCCGCAAACGGCGTGACCGGGATGCCAGCCTCGAAACAGGCCGAGACGACGCGCGCCACCTCGTCCTCGCTTTCGGCATAGACCACCGCATCCGGCAACCGTGTCGGCTGCCGGGACATGTCGTGGCCATGATGTTCGCGCACCGCTTCAGTGGTCGAAAGCCGGTCGCCGAAGTGGAGTTTCAGGGCGTCGAGGGTGGATTCCAGGGAGGTCATTTTTTCTCACCCGTCAGCATGCGGTGGTAGCGCGAACGGGCGATTTCCTGCGTCGTGATGAATTCGAGGAGAACCGGCACGCCCTTTTGCGTCTGCTCGATGCCCCGCTTGATCGCCGGGATGATCTCGCTCGGCTCGGTGACGCGTTCGCCATAACCGCCGAGCGCGCGCGCAAAGGCGGCATAGTCGCCGGAAATGTCGGTCGAGCGGTATTTCTCCGTCGAAACCTTCATGATCGGCAGTTCCATCGCCATGGAAAAATTGTTGAGCAGGATCGACAGGATCGGCAGGCGCTCGCGCACCGCGGTTTCGAAATCCATCCCGGTAAAGCCGATCGCCGCATCGCCCCAGACGTTGATGCAGAGCTTGTCGGGATGCATCAGCTTGGCGCCCATGGCGAGGCCCAGGCCGTAACCGAGCTGGGTCGTCTTGCCCCAGCCGATATAGGTGAGCGGCTTTACCGATTTCCAGAACGGCGAAAGCTGGTCGCGCGGGCTGCCGGCATCATGGGTGATGATGGTGTTTTCGATATCGACCGTATGCTGCAGGTCCCAGAGCACGCGATAGGGCGACAGCGGCTTGCTGTCGGAGGTGAGTTTCGGCATCCATTCGGAAAGCCATTCTTCCTGCACCCTGGCAATTTCGGCGGCGACTTCCGTATGGTCGCGCGGTAAAACCTTGCGGGCTTCGAGCTCGGCAAGTACCGCGTCGAGCGTCAAGGCTGCATCGCCGACCAGCGCCACCTTGGCCTCGATATCCTTGTTGACGTGGTCGGGGTCGAGCGTTGCGTGGATGACCGTCTTGTCGAGCGGCATCTGCACGCCGAAGGCGGTCTCGGTGAAGGAGCAGCCGATGCCGAAGATCAGGTCGGAACTATCGAGGAAGTGGCGCAGGGTCTTGGAGATCGCCGCACCGCCGGCGCCGACCGACAGCGGATGGGTTTCCGGGAACGCGCTCTTGCCTTCGAGGCTGGTCGAGACTGGGATTGCCAGCAGTTCGGCGAGCTGTTTCAGCTGCGGCCAGGCCTGCGCGTAATGAATGCCCTGGCCGGCATAGAGGATCGGGCACTTGGCGGCGAGCAGCAGGTCGACGGCGTCGCGCACCGCGATCGGGTCCGGCCCGTAGCGGGTGGAGAGAACCGGCCGGTAGGTCAGCGGTTCCGGCACATCGTCCTGCCAGATGTCGTTGGGGATTTCGATCAGCACCGGCCCGCCGCGACCGTTGCGCAGCTTGGAGAAGGCGCGGCGAAAGATGTTGGGGATCTCGGCGGCGGAGGTGATCGGCTCGGCGGACTTGGTGATGTCGCGCATCGAGCGTGTCGCATTGTAGTTCGGATCGACATGCGCGACGCGACGCTCATAGCCCATCGGCAGCACCAGCAGCGGCACGGATTCCGAATAGGCCTGGGCGATACCGCCATAGGCGTTTTCGGTGCCTGGTCCGAGCTGCATGGCAAAGACGCCGATCGTCTTGCCGGATGAGAGGCGCGACATGGCGTCGGCCATGTGCAGGCCGTGGCGTTCCTGGCGCACGATGATCGGGCGGACATCGGCCATGGCCGCGTGTTCGAGAACGTGGTTCACGGGGTAACCGCAGATGACCTCGATCCCCTCGCGCTTCAGAATTTCCACGATGGCGTCGGCAACTTTCATGGGTTTCTCCTCCCCGGAGACGTGATCGATTAGAGGTGAGGTTGGAAATCGTGTGCCGTCCAGGCGCCGGGATGGCGAACGGGCGCGCGGCGGGCCTGGTCGGTATTCAGCAACCCGCTCTGGCCGAGCGTAATGCGGTATTCCTCGATGAAGGCCTGCGCCATGTGGGTGGCGCCATGGTCTCCGAGTGCGGCAAGGCCAAGCATGAAGGCACGGCCGGCAAAGGACGAACGGGCGCCGCAGGCGACCGCGCGTACCATGTCGACGCCGGAGACGACGCCGCTGTCGAACAGCACCGTACCACGTGTGCCCACCGTGCGGGCGATTTCCGGCAGCACGTCGATCGTCGCGGGTGCCGCATCGAACTGGCGGCCGCCGTGGTTCGAGACGACTACGCCGTCGAGGCCGAGTTCCAGCGCCTTCTCGGCGTCGGCCGGGTGCATGACGCCCTTGACCATCATCGGGCCTGGCCATTTATCGCGCAGCCTAGCGATCTGCTCCCAGGGGAAGCCGCCGCCGATATGTTTCTGCACGAAGGCGGAGGTGGTGACGCGGTCCGGGGCGCCGGCAAAGCCTGCCATGTTGGCGAAGGTCGGCATGCCCTTTCGGCGGATCGCATCCAGCCAGAAAGGGGCCAAGGCCGCAGCCATCATCGTCTTCGGCGTCAGCCGGAATGGCATGGTGAGGCCGTTCCTCAAGTCGCGCGGCCGCTTGGCGCGCACCGGCACGTCCAGCGTCGCGACCAGAACCTTGGCGCCGGCGATACGGGCGCGTTCCGCCATTTCGAGACTGTATTGATGGTTGTTGGGCGCCATCGGGTAGAGCTGGAACCAGGTGACGTCAGGCGCCCATTCCACCACCTGCTCGATCGTCGCGCAGGCAAGCGTGCCGACCAGATAGGGGATGTTGTGGGCCTGGGCGGCCTTGGCGAAACGCTCGGTCGCGCCCGGCCACATCATGCCGTCGAAGCCGATCGGCGAGATGCCGATCGGTGCGGCGTAACGATAGCCGAAGAGTTCGACCGAGGTATCGACATTGGACACGTCGATGCCGTAGCGCGGCACGACTTCGACGGCCTGCAGCGCGGTCCGGTTGCGGCCGAGGCCGGTTTCATCGCCGGCGCCGCCCTGCAGAAACTCGTAGGCAAAACGCGGAATCCGCCATTTCGCCCGTTTTTCGAGATCGCCGATCATCGGATAACGCCGGCGGAGTTCCGCCAGCGTCTCTATCGTCCTTGCGTCGCTCCCGGCTCCCCCCATGACCGACGCCTCCTAGTAGGAAACCATGACTTCGAGCATGGCCTGCCGGCCGCTCCTGGTCGCGGCGAGTGCCCGCTGCAGCGCCGCCGGCAGATCGGCACCGGTCTCGACGCGTTCGGCATGGGCGCCGTGGGCGCGGGCGACGGCGGCATAGTCCGGTGCCGGATCGAGCGCGGTGATCGGCATGGTGTTGGCGGTTGCCGCACTGCCGTCCGGATACATGTAGAGCGTCGAGCGGCGCACGGCGTTCCAGATGCCGTTGTTGAAGACGATCGTCAGCAGCGGCAGCTTCAGCGCGGTCGCGGTCTGGTGGCAGGCGACAGGATTGGCGAACATGTAGGAGCCGTCGCCGATCGTGGCGATCACCTGGCGGCTGCGGTCGCCGAGCTGGGCGCCGAGCGCTGCGGTCAGGCCAAAGCCGAGACCGCCGGACAGCGGCGTCGAGAAGTAGGATTTTGGATGCTTGAACTCCATCACCGACGGATCGATGCCGAGTTCGTTCACCACGGTCGTCTTCTCGTCCATGATGGCGGAGACACAAGCGCTGACATGGGCGGGTGTCATCGGCGAACCGTTGCCGAGGGCAGCGCGCTTGGCGGCCGCTTCGACCTGGGCTGCCTTCACCTTGGCCCACTTCTCTCGGCGCTCGGAGAAGGTTTCGGACGCCGGCACACGCTCGGTCATCGCAGCGGCAAGCGCCGCGATCGTCTTGTTGATGCCGCCGGCGAGCGCGATGTCGATCGGAAAGCTGCGGATCGGCACGCGGCTATGCTGCGGGTCGGGGCCGATGGCGATGACCTTGGCACCTTCGGCTATGTCCGTATGGTCTGAAATCCACGGCACCGCGGCATTGATCACGACCACGACATCGGCTTCCTTCAGGACCTGGGTCGAGTCGCGGCCGATCATCATCGGATGGTCGCTCGGCAGTGCGAGACGTGTCGCCCACATCTCGACGGTCGGCAGCGCAAATTTTTCGACGAAGCCGGCGAGCGGTTCGAAATCCGGTGCCAGTTCCGGGCTCTGGGTGATGATCAGCGGGTTCTTGGCCTTGGCGAGAAGGTCAGCGGCCTGGGCGATCAGATCGGGGTCGGCCGGGCCGTAGGTGGTCGGGGTGACCGTCGAGCGGTGATTGATCTCGATCTCGGCGCCTTCGGCCAGCGCCTCGCGTGGCAGGCTCAGGTAGACCGGACCGCGGGGCTCGCTCATGGCGATGCTCATGGCGCGGTCGATGACGATGCCCGCCTGTTCCGGATAACGCAGTTCATAGTCCCACTTGACCACTTCGCGGACCATGCCGCCCTGGTCGAACATTTCCTGGCCCCAGTGGATCGGCGAGGAGCGCGAGCCGAAACGGCCGTGTTCGGTGATCGGCGTGCGGCCGGAGAACATCATGACAGGCACGTTCTCGGAGCGCGCGTTGATCAGGCCCATCACCGAGTTGGCAAGCCCGACATTGACGTGGACGATGACGCCGGCCGGTTTTGACGTCATCAGGTAATAGCCGTGCGCCATGCCGACCGCGACACCCTCATGCGGGATGACCAGGGCTTCCGGCATTTTCAGGCCGGTTTCGGGCTGGCGGGCAAACGCCTCGATGATCGACGGGAAGTCGGTGCCGCCATTGGCGAACAGGACATCGATGCCGGCGGCCTTCATGTGCGACAGAATTGCCTCGGCCGCGAATGTTCCGGTCGGTTTTTCGTGTTTCATGCTGCAATCCTCGTGAAAATTCTAAATCCGCCGGAAAGATGTCCTCAGGTGATGCTGACCGTCTTGGTGACCATGTAGGCATCGACGCCCTCGATCCCGACTTCGGAACCGTGGCCGCTCGCCTTCACCCCGCCGAACGGCGTTTCCGGCATGGAGATGTTGAAGGAATTGATGCCGACCATGCCTGCTTCCAGCGCGTCGGAAAGTTTTGCGATGGTCTTGTGCGAGTTTGAGAAGGCGTAGGCGGCGAGGCCATAGGGCAGTTCGTTCGCCTTGGTGACCGCGTCGTCGAAATCCGAAAAGCGGTTGAGCACGGCGACCGGGCCGAACGGCTCTTCGCTCATGATCCGCGCATCGCTCGGCACGTCGGCAAGCACGGTCGGGGCATAGAAAAAGCCTTCGTTGTTGATGCGATGGCCGCCCGCGAGCAGCTTGGCTCCCTTGGCGGTGGCATCCTGCACCAGCGCCTCGATTGCGTCACGCCGGCGGCCGTGGACCAGCGGTCCCATGCCGGTCGCCGGATCGAGGCCGTCCCCGACCGTGATCTTGCCGGCTCGCTCGGCAAAGCCGGCGCAGAAGGCCTCGTAGGACTTGTCCTGCACATAGAAGCGGGTTGGCGAAACGCAGACCTGGCCGCCGTTGCGGTATTTGCGCTGCACCGACATGTCGAGCGCGGCCGTCTGGTCGGCATCGTCGAAGACGAGCACCGGCGCATGGCCACCGAGTTCCATCGTGGTGCGCTTCAGGGTTTCCGAGGCGAGCCGGATGAGGTGCTGGCCGACCGGAACCGAGCCGGTAAACGAGATCTTGCGGATGATCGGCGAGGCGAGCAGGTGGCGCGAGATGAAGTCCGGCACGCCATAGACGACGGCGATGACGCCGGCCGGAACGCCCGCATCGAGAAGGCATTGGGCGACGGCGGCAGCCGATGCCGGGGCCTCTTCACCGGGCTTGTAGATCATCGTGCAGCCGGCGGCGAGCGCCGAGCCCATCTTGCGGGCGGCATTGCCGACCGGGAAATTCCAGGCCGAAAACCCGGCTGTCGGGCCGACCGGTTCCTTGACCACCTGGAAGCGGGTTTCGCCGATACGGCCGGGAATGACGCGGCCATAGGTGCGGCGGCCTTCCTCGGCGAACCACTCCATTTCTTCGGTGGCGAAATGGGTTTCGAGCCGCGCTTCGGCGATCGGCTTGCCCATTTCGAGCGTCGCGAGCGTGGCGATCTCTTCCTGCCGGTCATGCATCAGCTGCGCTGCGCGCTTCAGGATACGGCCGCGCTCGCGCGGGTTCGTCGCGCGCCACAGCGGAAAGGCGCGTTTGGCAGCCTCGAGCGCCTGGTCGAGATCCTGGGCCGTCGCATGCGGCACCACGCCGATCGCTTTTTCGGTGGCGGGGTTGATCAGCGGCTGCGTCTTGCGGTCGCCATTCTCCAACCAGGCGCCATCGATCAGGAGACGCGCCGACTGGTAAGCGTCGGACGAGCCGGCTGGATTGGTCGCGATGTTCATGATCGTCTCCTCCGTTTTCATGAGACGAGTGCGTTTGGCATTCGTCAATTTCGGGCTTTTCCGAAACCCGACTTCCTCGTCCACTTATAGGGGATAAAGCAGGGAGCCTGATATTGTCAATTCCAACGTTCACGCCGGTTCAGATAGCCACCGTACCGCCGTCGATCGGGATTACCGCTCCGGTCATGAAACTCGATGCCTTCGATGCCAAAAGCAGGGCGAGGCCCATGATCTCGTCCGGCTCGGCGATGCGGCCGAGCGGCACTGTATCGGCAAAGGCCTTTTCCACCTCCGGTTCGCGGATGCGGCCGCCGGCGATATTGGTGCGGAAGGGGCCGGGCGCGATGCCGTTGACGAGCACGTTATAGGGCGCCAACTCCCAGGAGGCCTGCTTGACGAGGTTGACCACGGCGCCTTTGCTCGATGCATAGGCGTAACCGGTCATCGGGTCGGCGCGCAGGCCGGCAATCGAGGCGATCGCGACGATGCGGCCGCTTCTCTGTTTCTTCATGTGCCTGGCGGCGGACTGGATGGCGACGAACGTGGCGGTGAGGTTGACGTCCACCACCTTGTTCCACAGATCGTCGCTGACATTCTCGATCGCGCCGGCCTCGGTGCGGGAATTCGGGCCGCCGCTGATGCCGGCATTGGCGACGAGAATATCGAGGTGTCCGTGCTTTTCGGCAACGCCATCGATGGTGTTGCGCAGGCTTGCGCTGTCACAGACATCGACCTGATGGCTTTCGGCGGAAAAACCCTGGTCGTTCAGCCATTGACAGGCGGCGGCGAGCGCCTCGGCGTCGAGATCAAGCAGCGCCACACGCGCGCCATTGGCCGCCAGCGTCTTGGTGATGGCAAGGCCAAGGCCGCTTGCCGCACCGGTGACGACGGCGACTTGACCCTTCAGGTCGAACAGTTTTTCCGCTTGCATTCCTATCCTCCCTGCGACCCGGCGAACATGATCCTCCCCATCCAGGCGGCACCTACTTTTTGTATGCAATCCTCGAAGATGCAAGTTAGAAATTTGCTATTATCAATCAAAATTTGACAGAAGCATATTGACCCTCCCCGAAAGGTTATACAGATTGCCGCCATTCGCGGGTGCCGAGGAGCGCCTGCCTTAACGGTTGTCAGGTCCCGGGGAGGGTGAAACACCGATGAGCTTTACCGAAAGCCTTGAAACCGTCACCGGAACGAAGATCCGGATCATGCGGAAAGGCACCGGCGGTCCGCTGCTCTTCCTGCATGGCGCGAGCGGCGCCTCTCGCTGGCTGCCCTTCATGGACAAGCTCTCCGAAACCCATGAGGTCATCGTGCCGGAACATCCGGGTTTCGGCGGCTCCGACAGTCCCGAATGGCTCGACAACATTTCCGACCTCGCCTTTTTTTATCTGGATCTCCTCGACCATCTCGGCCTCGAGAAGGTCAACCTTGTCGGCACGTCGATCGGCGGGTGGCTGGCGGCCGAGATCGCCATACGCAATGCGACGAAACTCGGCTCCCTGACCGTCGTGGCGCCTGCCGGCATCCGCGTGAAGGGCATTCGCAAGGGCGACGTCTTCATGTGGAACCCGCAGGAGACCGCCCGCAACCTCTTTCACGACCAGGCGTTTGCGGAAGCGATGCTGGCGGCTCCGCCGCCGTCGAAGGAAGGGATGGAGATCCTGCTCAGGAACAAGCTCACCTCGGCCAAGCTCGCCTGGGAGCCGCGGTTCCTCAATCCGGACCTCCACAAGTGGCTGCATCGCATTTCGGTGCCGACGCTGATCGTCTGGGGCGACGACGACAAGGCGATGCCGGTCGGTTACGCTCCGGCCTGGCGGGAGCTCATTCCCAACTCTCGGCTCGAGATCATCGAGAACTGCGGACATCTGCCGCAGATCGAAAAGGCCGACCGTTTTGTCGAACTGGTCAGTGGCTTCATCGGGGAGGTTACGCGATGAAATTCTACTTCATGCACCTGATGCCCTATGCGGATCTCGATCTTTCCTATGACGAGAAGCACAATTCCGCCTGGGTCACCCTGCCGAACACCTATTACGACCCGAAGAAGGGCCACCAGCTCTACAACCGTTATCTGGACGAGCTCGAATATGCCGACCAGCTCGGTTTCGACGGCATCTGCGTCAACGAACACCATTCGAACGCCTATGGGCTGATGCCGATACCCGGCGTCATGGCCGGCGCGCTTGCCCGCCGCACCAAAAACGTCAAGATCGCCATTCTCGGCCGCGCGCTGCCGCTCCTCAACAACCCCCTGACCGTCGCGGAAGAATTCGCGATGGTCGACAACATCACCGGCGGCCGTCTGATCGCCGGCATGGTGCGCGGCATCGGCGCCGAATACCATTCCTGGGGCGTCAATCCTGCCTTCAGCCACGAACGGTTCCAGGAAGCCCACGACCTGATCCTGCAGGCCTGGACGCAACCCGGTCCGAGCGTCTTCGAAGGCAAGCACTACAATTTCGAATACGTGAACGTCTGGCCGCGGGTCTACCAGGACAATCCGCATCCGCCGATCTGGATCCCCAGTCAGGGTTCCAGCGAGACGATCGAATGGGCCGCCCATCCGGATCGGAAATACACCTACCTCCAGACCTTTGCCTCTGTCTCGACCGTCGCCCGCTACATGAAGATGTATAAGGACGTGGCTGCCGGCTACGGCTACGAGGCGACCGAGGACCAGCTCGGCTGGTCGCTGCCGCTCTATGTCGCCGAGACTGACGAGATCGCCCGCCGCGAAGCCAAGGAGCATATCGAGGCGTTCCTGCAGAAATTCCTGCGCATGCCGATGGAGATGCTGCTGCCGCCGGGCTACACCTCCGTCAAATCCATGGTCGGAGCAATGTCGGCCAAGGCCGGCCATTCGATGAAGCAGACGATCGACAGCGTCATCGAAGAGGGCAAGTTCATCTGCGGCAGCCCGGCGACGGTGCGCGAGAAGCTGGAAGAATACCAGGCGCAGATAGGTTTCGGCCATCTGCTCACGCTCCTCCAGTTCGGCACCCTGCCGGCCGAGCTAACCCGCAAGAACATGGAGATCTACTCCAAGGAGGTCATGCCGTATCTGCGCAGCGTGACCGCCAGTCGGGCGGCTTGAGGAGGGGATGCCAATTTGATGATTTTGGTAGGCCTATGAAGCCTTTGGGCGTAGTCATATCACCCAAGGTTCATCTTGATGTGTGATCGCGATTGTCGTCATTTGAGGCGTAGGACCGCACTATTGTCACCCCCCAGTCGCTGCGGTCTTAGCGGCCGGCGCCCCAAAAGCCGGCCGCTCCCCTCGGGGCTATACCCCTTGTGCTAGGTCTTTTGGACGAATTGAGGACTTCGCAGTCCGGAGTACAATAGCATTCTCCTAAGTCGAGCGTAGAAGAGGTTACGTCTTAGGAGAGGCCCGCGCAGGGGGAAAAGGCGCGGGCCTTTTTATTTTTGCAGCACAGCATCAAAAAGGTGATGCTATTTGTAAAATTTCATGCATGTTCGCCGCGGGCTGGGGCGAGACATGATTCCAAAAAACAACGATGGGCGCTCGGATGATCTTCCGATCGGAGGCGATTATTCGGAGTTTACCGATAGCGAACTCGAAGAGCTCGCTTCTGTGCTGATCCAGGCGCTGACAATTCCGCCGCTGTCGGCCTGTTCCAGCTCAGGCGTTGCAGAGCCTGCCCCACAACCGCCATCGGAATGAATTCACCCTCGTCAGCATGACCTCGGTGCTCCGCTTCTTTCACCTCCTGCCGATAGTCCGGTATTTTCTCCGCAATGTCTGTGTTAGGAGGCGTCCCACACGAGACGATGAGATAGGCCGATGCTTCCCTGGATACAGCTGGACTGCGCAACCATTCCCGGCGAAGGCGGCGAACTGCGCCTGAAGCAGCGCGGGTCCGAATTTTCCATCATGCTCGGCTCGACCGAGCTGATGAACAGCCGGCTGAGCGGTTCGGAAGAGGCGCTGGCGACACTCTCCTGCGAGCGGATTGCCGGGCGGAAAAACTCCCACATGCTGATCGGCGGCCTCGGCATGGGGTTTACCCTGCGAGCGGCCCTGGGAGCCCTCCCGGACGACACCAGGGTAACCGTCGCGGAACTGGTTCCGGCCGTGGTCGACTGGGCGCGCGGGCCGATGGCGGAATTTCACAAGGGCACGCTCGACGATCCGCGCGTCGATATTCATGTCGGTGATGTCGGCGCGCTGATCCGCTCGCGCACTGCCGCCTACGATGCCATCCTGCTCGATGTCGACAACGGCCCCGACGGGCTGACGCGCGCTTCCAACGACAGCCTTTATAACCACACCGGGCTTCGGGCCGCCAAGGCTGCGCTGCGCGAAAACGGCGTCCTGGCCGTCTGGTCTTCGGCACCGGATGCCGGCTTTACCCGCCGATTGCGAGATGTCGGATTTGCCACCGAGGAGGTTTACGTGCGTGCCAACGGCAAGCGCGGCGGCCGCCACGTCCTGTGGATGGCCACCAACCGGTAGCAGGTCGGCAACGGCCAGTCCGCGGAGCCTCAACGAAACCGGCTGTCGCACCTCATTTCGCCCCGTCTTCATGCGCCAGCGAGCCCGAAGCGGTGGGCAGCAGCGAGAAGAGATGGGCGTTCATCGCCGCTTGCGCCCATTCGGGATTGCGGGCCTTCAGTGCCGAGAGGATTTCCCGATGCTGGGCGTGGGTGCGGCGCGTGCGCACCTCGACCGGCTCCGAGTAGCGGTTGAAGATCGAGGCCGGCAGTTCCAGCGAGGAGGCGAGGATCTTTTCGAGCCGTGGGCTTTCGGCGGCAGCGGCGATGACCGCGTGGAATTCCGCGTTGAGCTTGTCGAACCCTTCGAGATGTTCGTTCCAGCCGAGTTCCTCGAACTGGGTCTCCATCAGCCGTTCCAAATCCTGCAGTCGCTGCAGGTCGGCCTCCGAAATGCGGCTGGCGGCGCGGCTTGTCGCATGACCTTCGAGAATGGCACGCAGCCGAAAGATCTCGACCGCGTCGTCGAGCGAAAAATCCGCGACGATCCCCCGCCGGTAACGTTCCAGCACCACGAGGCCCTCGGCGTTCAGCCGGTTCAACGCCTCCCGGATCGGCGTGCGGGAGACGCCGATGGCGGCGGCGAGCTGGTTTTCGAGCAGCTTGTCGCCGGAGCGCATTTCGCCCGTGAGGATCAGATGCCGGATATGATGATAGGCGGTCTCGACGGCGCTCTGCGTCGCCGCGTCCTTGGCTCCGTCTCTGGTTGTCTCATTCGTCAAGCCGCCACCTGTCCCTTCCCCCTGATGATATGGGAGATTACGACAAACAATCCGCCGAAGCCAACCGCCACGAAGTGCATACCATTTCGCCGAAGACGGCGTTATTTCCGCACATACTTCTTGACATCTCGAAAAAAGGTATACAAAAATTCCTCAGGAGGCCTGATAAGGCAGTTGGCTGCGGCCGAAGGAGGAGACCCCATGACGCAGACCCGCAAACCCTTTATCGTCGGTATCGGTGGCACCCAGCGCCCCGGTTCGAGTTCCGAACTCGCCCTACGCTACTGCCTCGTGGCTGCCGAAAAGGCCGGCGCGGAAATCGACCTCATCTGTGGAGCAGAACTCGAACTGCCGCTCTTTGACCCAGGCGTGATACACCGCACTCCGGCCGCCCTTCGCCTGCTCGAGTCGCTTCGCCGTGCCGACGGCATCATCATCGCAACCCCGAGCTATCACGGCGGCATGTCCGGCACGATCAAGAACGCGATCGACTATACGGAAGACATGCGGGGTGACGTGCGCTCCTATTTCGATGGTCGCGCCGTCGGCTGCATCGTCTGTGCCGCCGGCGACCAGGCGCTCGGCGCAACACTGATCGGCCTGCGCTCGGTCGTGCATGCGCTACGCGGCTGGCCGACCCCTTACGCGGCGACCATCAAATCCAACGAGAAACCTTTCGTCGAGGGCAAGCCGGCTCGCCGCGAGGTTGCCCAGCCCCTCGAAATCGTCGCTTCGCAGGTCGTCAGCTTTGCCAAAATGGCGATGGCCAGCCGCATCGAAGACGTCGCGCCACGCCTCGTCGCTAGCAACTGATCCGATTTCAGTCGTCGCGGATCCGTTTGCCTTCATCCGGCGACGGTCCCAGTGGAGCTTTCCATGAAGTTCAATTTTTTCCACCTGATGCCCTATCCCGACTACGACAAGCTGCCGCATGAATGGCCGGTCAGCACGCACGGGATCGACAGCACCCGCATCCAGGCGCTCTA
The DNA here is from genome assembly GCF_056280385.1 of Neorhizobium sp. USDA 3394. Classification (NCBI taxonomy): domain Bacteria; kingdom Pseudomonadati; phylum Pseudomonadota; class Alphaproteobacteria; order Hyphomicrobiales; family Rhizobiaceae; genus Neorhizobium; species Neorhizobium sp. USDA 3394. The sequence goes on along the minus strand of NZ_JBWCDU010000002.1, from coordinate 1,770,931 downwards.
CAACGAATATATCGACGAGATGGTCGACGCGGAGAATTATGGTTTCGACTGGGTGGGCTGCAACGAGCACCATTTCAGCCCTTACGGTCTGATGTCGAACCCGAACCTGATCGCCGGCGCGCTTGCCCGCCAGACGTCCAAGGCGAAGATCGCGATCGTCGGCAACCTGTTGCCGCTTTTGAACCCGGTCCGCGTTGCCGAAGAATATGCGATGATCGACGTGATGTCGGATGGCCGCCTGATCGCAGGCTTCCTGCGCGGCATCCCGCACGAATACATCGCCTACAATATCCCGCCGAGCGAATCCCGCAGCCGCCTGCGCGAAGCGACCGAGCTGATCATCAAGTGCTGGACCGAGGACGAACCTTTCGGCTGGGAAGGGGAGCACTACCAGTTTCCGGCCGTCTCGATCTGGCCAAAGCCGATCCAGAAACCGCATCCGCGCATCCTGATGTCCGCCAGCAATGCGGAATCGGCGGAATTCGTCGCCAAGATGCGTGCGATCATGGGCATCACGCTGATCCAGGACCTGTCGATCGCCAAGGCCGCCGTCGAGAATTTCAAGAAGACCGCCCGCTCCTACGGCTGGGAGCCGACGCCGGACGACATCCTGGTCGGCCAGCAGATCTGCATCGCCGATACGGATGAGGAGGCGAGGCATCACATGGCCGCCGCCCAGACCTATTTCCACCAGACGCTGATGCGCCCGCAGCGCTCCGCCCAGCAGCTCGTTCTCGGGCAGAGCCGTTACTATACCGAGGCCGATGCCGGGGAGAGTTTCCAGAAGCGCCTCGCAACGCTGCGCAGCCGTACTGTGGAAGAACAGATCGAAGCCGGGTCGATCATCTGCGGCAGCCCGCAATCGGTGATCAAGCAGATCAAGCGTCTTCGCCAGGAGCTCGATTGCGGCCTGCTGAACCTGACGATCAAGGTCGGCAACATGCCGGGCAGCGTCGTTCGCCGCGGCATGGAACTGTTCCGCGACCGCGTCGCCCCGGAAGTTGCTGGCCTTTAAGAGGAGTTTGATCGATGAGCTTTGAATTGAAGACGGTCGAGCTTTCCGGCGGCAGGCTCTCCTATCATGTCGGCGGCGCGGGGCAGCCGGTCGTTTACCTCCACGCCGCCGGTGGCGTGATGCTGACCGAGCCGCTGAAGGCGCTGACGGGCAACCACACGGTCTATGCGCCGATCTGCCCGGGCTTCGACGGCACCGAGCCGAACGAAAGCCTGAAGACGGTACAGGACTGGGCGGCCATGGTCGCCGAATTCGCCGAAAAGCTTGTTGGCGCGCGTTTCGACGTGATCGGCTCGTCGTTCGGCAGCTGGTCGGCCTTGTGGCTTGCCGTCGAACATCCGAAGATGGTCGACCACCTGGTCCTCGGCGTGCCGGCCGGCTTCCGCTTCGAAGGCAAGGGCGGTCTGCCGGCCGATCCGGAGGCGCGTTTCAAAGCGCTCTACGCCCATCCGCAGAAAATCAACTCCACGCCGAAATCGCCTGAAGTCATGGCCGACAACGGCAAAACCTACGAGCGCCTCGCCAATGATGTTCAGGTCGACGAGGCGCTGAGTGCCCGACTGCCCTCGATCGAGGCGGTGACGCTGATCCTGCTCGGCACGGAAGACAAGGTCGTGCCGGCAGAGGCCGGCGCGCACCTGAAGCGCAATATCCCGACCTCGCAGCGCGCCTTCATCTTCGACGCCGCCCATTCGATCGAAGTCGACCAGCCGGAGCGTACGCTGCGGCTGTGGACCGACTTCCTGAAGCGCGGCCCCGGCTACGTGCTTAACCAGGGGCCGGAGGCCGCCTGACGCCATCCCTTCCCAGGGAAGCTTGGCCCAGACCTCGGTCTGGGCCTTTTTTATTGCGAGGCTTTGCGCTTTCGCTCATTCCGGTCGGCGCTCGGCCGCCGTCGAAAGGGAGAGCTTTTCAGGGCCAGGCACCGCAGTCATGATTTTCAACATTGACGGATATAATATGTCTATTATGAATTGATTTGCGTTTCGCTTCAGGAAGGCCCAAGAGCCGCATGCGGAATGCCATCGTCCGGGATATGTGGGACGATGCGAATGGGAGGAATGGCATGATCGGCGAAGACGTCAGGCGCAAGGAAGACAACCGGTTGATCACCGGCAAGGGTCAATACGCCGACGACCTCAAATTCGAGAACACGGCCTATGCCGCCTTCGTCCGCTCGCCGCATGCCCATGCCATCATCCGCAGCATCGACACATCAGCCGCCCGCGACATGCCGGGCGTGCTGGCCGTTCTGACCGGCGAGGATATTGTCGCCGCCGGCATTGCGCCGATCCCGCATGCGATCGGCAGTTCGCAATTCGGCTCCGACATCCGCATCAAGAACTATGACGGCACCGAGCGCGCCCGCACCCACCACCAGGCGTTGCCGACCGACAGGGCCCGTTTCGTCGGCGAGGCGGTCGCCATGGTGATCGCCGAGAGCACCAATCTCGCCAAGGATGCCGCCGAGGCGATCGAGATCGACTGGGAAGAGCTGCCGGCCGTCGTGCGCGGCGTCGACGCGCTGGAAGAGGGCGCCCCGCAACTATGGGACCATGTGCCGGGCAACCGGGCGATGGATGGTGAAGTCGGCGACAGGGCCGGCACTGAAGACGCATTTGCCAAGGCCGCCCATGTCCTCGAATTTACGAGCTGGGCGCAGCGCGTCACCGGCGTGCACATGGAGCCCCGTTCCTCCGCCGCTGAATACGATCCGGAGACCGGCAAGTTCACGATCCATGCCTCCGGCGGCCATGGCGTCGTGATGATGCGCGAGCAGATCGCGGCGTCGCTCGGCGTCGACATGGCCTTCGTGCGGGTTGTCGCGCCCCGCGATGTCGGCGGCAATTTCGGCACCCGAAATGCCACCTATCCGGAATTCGTGCTGCTGCCCTATGCAGCCAAGCTCACCGGCCGGCCGGTCAAGCATCAGGCGGAACGCATCGAGGCATTCCTGTCGGATTTTCAGGGCCGAGACTTGCATGTGAAAGCCAGGCTTGCGCTCGACGAAAACGGCAAGTTCCTCGCTTTCCATTCGGTCAATACCAGCAATATCGGCGCCCATACGGTGTCCTACACGCCCCTTAACAAGGGCATCCAGCTGATGACCAGCCTTTATCGGGTGCCGGTCGCGCATGTGGAATTCCGCGCCGCGATGTCGAACACCGTACCGACCATCCCCTATCGCAGCGCCGGCCGCCCCGAAGCCATGTATATCATCGAGAGGATGATCGACCTTGCCGCCCGCAAGTTCGGTTTCGACCGGGTGGAACTGCGCCGCATCAACATGATCCCGGATGAGGCCTCGCCCTATACCAACCCGATGGGCGTCACCTATGACAATGGCGACTATATCGGTTGCATGGACAAGGTGCTCGACATGGCCGACTGGAAGGGTTTCGAAGCGCGTCGTGCCGAGGCCCGCAAACGCGGCATGTATCGCGGCATCGGCCTTTCCAACTATATCGAGGGCACCAGCGGCGTGCCGCGCGAGCGCGCCGAGATCACGGTCGATCCGACCGCCGGCATGGTTGACGTCGTTATCGGCACCCAGAACACGGGGCAGGGGCACGAGACGGCATTCGCCCAGCTGGTCGGCTCCTTCCTCGGCGTCTCCCACGAGGTGGTGCAGATCCGCGCCAGCGATACGGATTTCGTCTCGGCCGGCGGCGGTTCGCATTCCGGACGCTCGCTGCGCTTCGCGAGCATCGTCATGCACAAGGCGACCGCCGAGATCATCGAGCGCGGCCGCAGGATCGCCGCCTTCATGCTCAACGTCGCGCCGGAAGAGATCGACTTCACCGACGGCCATTTTCGCGCCCGCGGATCGAACGGCGTCGTCAGCCTGTTCGAGGCAGCGCAGGCTGCCGAAAACGACCTTGGCCTGCCAGATGAGCTGCGGGGCACGCTTGCGGCGATTTCCGACGAGACCACCCACGGGCTTGCCTACCCCTATGGCGCCGCGGTCTGCGAAATCGAGATCGATCCGGAAACCGGTTTTTTCCATATCCCGCGTTATTCGACGGTCGATGACGTGGGCAAGGCGCTGAACCCGATGATCGTCGACGGGCAGACCCATGGCGGGATCGTTCAGGGCGCCGGTCAGGCGCTGTTCGAATGGTCGAACTATGATCGCGAGACCGGCCAGAACCTGTCGGCCACCTTCATGGATTATCAGGTGGCCCGTGCGTCCGATTTCCCGAGCTTCGACACCCATATCAGCGAAGTACCGGCCAAAAGCCATCCGCTCGGTTTCCGTCCGGGCGGCGAGGGTGGTACGACACCGTCGCTCGGCGTGACGATCAACTCCATCACCGACGCGCTCGCCGATCTCGGCGTCACCCATATCGAAATGCCGGCGACGCCCTCCCGTATCTGGGAAGCGATCCGGGCGGCAAAAGCCAAACAAGAAGCGTGAGGAAAAAGCATTGTCCGACGTCCTGATCAATACTCGGGGGAACGCCCTTGAGATTACCCTCAACCGTCCCGACAAGGGCAATGCGCTGACGCCCGAGATGGCGCAGGCCATCACCGCCGCATTGAAGTCGCTGTCGCCGGACATCCGCGTTGTGCTGATGAATGCCAAGGGCGGCGATTTCTGCACCGGCCGCAGCGCCGCGATGCCGGCCGCCGGTTCTCGCGCCACCGCGCTCGACCTGCGCAACGCGATCTCCGATCCGGTGCTCGATTTTTATGAAGTGCTGCGCGAAATCCCGGTTCCGTTCATCACCGCCATCCGCGGCAGGGCCGCCGGCGTCGGCTGCGCCATCGCGGCTCTCGCGGACGTCGCGATCGCCGCGGAAAGCGCCAGTTTCCAGGTGCCGGAGATGAATCACGACATTGCCCCGACGCTGGTGCTCAATGCCCTTGCCGACCGGGTTTCCCGTGCCACGCTCGCGCGCATGGTGTTCACCCGCGACGTGATCCCCGCGACGGAGGCCAAGATGCTCGGCATCGTCGGCATAACGGTTGCCGATGCCGGCATCGATGCGGAAGTGGAACGCATCGTCGGCCAACTCGAAAAGAACTCGGTGCCGACCGTTCGCGGCATCAAGGCCTTCCTCTCGATGAGCCCGGAAACCTCCTTCGCATCCCGCAAGGAACTGGCCGCGCTGATCAACTGCGTGGCGACGGCGGAGAAATTCCGCTGATTTCAGCGCAGCCCTCATCCGCCGATCGGTAGCTTCTCCGCGATGGAGAGAAGGTATTGCGGAATTCGATCGGCCGTCTAGTCCGAATGCATCATTGACGGGGTGCTGCCTCAGCGTAGAATTCCGCCGGGCTGGGGCGGGCGTACCTATGGAGGGTGCCATGCAGGAAGCTGATATGCAGAAAGTCGACGAACTTGTCGGTCGCCTGGTCGGTGATCTCGGCGCCGGCGTGTCCGGCGTTCTCGTCGTGCTGGGTGACCATCTCGGCCTGTTCCGGGCGATGATGGATGGACGGCCACGATCCTCGATGGAGCTGGCGGAAACGACGGGGCTCACGGAACGGAACGTGCGCGAATGGCTCGCCGCCATGGCCGCGGCCGATTACATCTCCTATGATGAAGCCTCGAACAAGTTTGCCATGACGCCCGAGCAGGCGCTGGTTTTTGCCAATGAGGACAGCCCGGCCTTCTTTGGCGGCGCTTTCGAAATCGTGCAGTCGATGTGGATGGACGAGCCGAAGGTGGAGGAAGCCTTTCGCACCGGCCGTGGGCTCGGCTGGCATGAACACAGCACCTGCCTCTTCCGGGGCACGGAGCGCTTCTTCCGGCCCGGTTACAACAGCCATCTGGTCAACGAATGGATTCCGGCGCTTCAAGGCGTCAAGGAAAAACTGGAACGTGGGGCGGAGGTCGCCGACGTCGGCTGTGGTCACGGCGCCTCGACGATCCTCATGGCCAAGGCCTTTCCGAAGTCGCATTTTCACGGGTTCGACTATCATGCCCCTTCCATTGAGCGGGCAAAACGCGCGGCGCAGGAGGCTGGCGTCGGCGACCGGGTGACGTTCCGCCAGGCTTCGGCGAAGGAATTCCCGGGCGGCAACTACGATCTCGTCGCCATGTTCGACTGCCTGCATGACATGGGCGATCCGGTCGGAGCGGGACGTCATATCCGCGAGACGATGGCGAAGGGCGGCACCTGGATGATCGTCGAACCCTTCGCGCATGACGGCTTGAAGGACAATCTCAACCCGGTCGGGCGTGTTTATTACGGCGCATCGACCATGATCTGCACTCCCGCCTCCATGGCGCAGGAGGTAGGCCTTGGCCTCGGAGCCCAGGCTGGGGAGATGAAGCTTCGCAAGGTGGCGCGCGACGCCGGCTATTCGCACTTCCGACGGGCGAGCGAAACTCCATTCAACATGATCTTCGAAGTGCGAGCCTGAGTTTTCGGGTCTAAGCGGCTCCGTATGTACAAGCCGGAGTGAAGCCCTGACGCCACGAATTATCGGTGGTGTCAGGGCCGGCCCGCGGATACATGCGCAGCCCGTCGCTGACGACGCCTCCAATGCCTCAACTCAGGTCATTGCGAAATCAGGCGTGCTGCCTGACACTATCGGGGGTTTTCCCCGTCCAGCTCCGGAATGCCCGATAAAAGGAGTTGGGCTCGTCGAAGCCCAGGAGGAATGAAATCTCCGACGCCGGAAGAGCCGTTTTTTCCAGGTAGTGGCGTGCCAGCGCCTCCCGCGTCTCCTTCAGAATCTGCTGGAAGCTCGTACCCTCGGCTTCGATCCGGCGCTGGAGCGTACGCTTGCTCACCGCCAATTTTTGGGCGATGGCCTCCATGGTCGTCAGGCCGCTCGGGATGGCCTCGTGAAGTGCGGCCCGGACCCGTTTGGCGACGGTCACCGATGCGTCGAGGTCCGCCAGACGCTGGCGCAGATCAGGTTCGAATGCGGCCCAAAGAGGTTCGTTTGACGTCAGGAACGGGCGGACTGCATCGGATTTTGCAAACCTGACCATATGATGAGGGCCACGGCGGAGACGAGCGCCCAGGAAATCCTCATAGGGAGCCAATGGCGACGGCAGCTCTGTCGTCGTAACCTCGATCGGAGAGACGGCCTCTCGGGTGCCGACCCGGACAAGGGTGACACAGAAAAGCAGCTCCATTGTCACCAGAGACACGGGAGGGCGCCGCGGCCCGTCGAGCCAGGCGAACTGGATGGTCAGCATGTCGCGGTCGTCGCGCACGTCCATCTGCATCGGGCCGATTAGCTTCTTGTATTTGGCGACGCGCTGCGCCGCCACCAGCAGATTGGGACTGCAGAGCGCCGCGAACAGGGGCGGAGAGAAGGATTCGGCGCGGACGGCTTCGCAAACTCGAATGGGAAAAAGAGGGTCGCTCTTCTCCTGCTCGGCACTTTCCCAGAGACGATAATAGTCCTCCGGCTCAAGCCGCACCGAAGGCTGGTGCAACAAATCGTCCGGAAGGCCGGCACGGCGCAGCACATTCGCCGGTACGACGCCGAGGTCTGCGAGCAATGTGCGCCAGGTCGTGTCGAGAGCGTAGGTGAGCGTCTGCATGGGGAACCTTAGGCTTGATTGGAGCCGATTGTCTATCGCTCCGCGCCAGGGGATGGCGCGGAGCGACAGGAGGATTGTCAAAGCCCGAACTGTGCCTTCATGCCGCCGAAGAAGGTTGCGTCGTCGGATACAGCCCGACTTCCGAGTATCTGCACTGCGTCCGCGCCGGCCGCATAGCGAAGCTGGTCGGTGCCATCAGTGGTGGCTCCATAGATCACCTCGGCCACAAGCTCAGGCTCGGAGGCATTCTCCATCATCGGGCCGAAGAAGCCGAACAGCGACTGCACGAGCGGCTGATATTCGGTGAGGCTCTCATCATTGCTCATGTCGAATGAGCGGCCGCTGAAGTCGGTCCTGATGCCGCCCGGTTCGATGACCTTGACGGTGATGCCCAGCGGCGCGAGTTCGTACTGCATCGACTCCGACAGGCCCTCCACGGCGAATTTCGTGCCGTGATAGAGCGTGCCCAGCGGGAAGGCCATGCGGCCGCCAATCGACGAGATATTGACGATGGTCCCGCCGCGGTTGGCGCGGAAATGAGGGAGCACCGCCTGTGTCGTCGCCAGCAGGCCAAGGACGTTGACGTCGAACTGACGACGGATTTTGTCGAAGGGCGTCGCCTCCAGCGGGCCATATGCGCCATAGCCCGCATTGTTCACCAGAGCATCGATGCGTCCGAACCTGGCGATCCCCGCATCGATTGCCGAGCGGATGGAGGGCGCGTCCTGAACGTCGAGACGGGTGACCAGCACATTGTCGAGCTTCGTCAGTTCAGTCTCCCGCTCGGGCGTGCGCATCGTCGCGATGACGTTCCAGCCGTTCTGGTGGAAGAGCTTGGCGGTGGCGCGTCCGAGGCCGCTGGACGTGCCGGTGATGAGGATGGTCTTGGTCATGGGGTTCTCCTTCGTGTTGATGAACACAAAGGTATGGGCAGACCGTGCCACGCGCACTGGCAGGAGATGCCAATCGACTAGCGGATCGCGCCACCAGGAGCTGTTAAAGCGCCAGCCCCTCGGTCACCAGCGAAGCAAGCGCCTCGGTGGCAGCCGGAGAGATCTGCACGATCGCCCGCGCATCGAGATCGAACACCACCGCGACCGACTGCATCGTGCCGAACACCCTTCCCGTGAAGGGGTCGACCATCCAGAAGATCAGCGACATGACGCGCTGGTCGGTCTTCTGCAGCCCGCCCCAGATCTCGAAACAGTCGCCGACGCGCGGTGTTTCCCCATAAAGGATGCGGAACTCCAGTACCGCGCCGCCGAGCTTGCCGGGCGGCGTTTCGGCATGTTTGCTGACGATCTCGCGGATTGGGCCGGTCAACTGCTTCACTCCGCCGCCGACCGCGCCGATGAATTTCTGCGAGCCGAGACGGTTGAAGGCGTCGCAAGCCTCCCGTTCGATCAGGCTCATCGCGGTGCGCTTCAGGCCGAGCGCAACCGCCCGGTCGCGGGAGGCGCTGATCGTAACCGGTTCGTCGCCGGTGCCGCGCGCCAATGCCTCCTTGGGAGCCTCGACCAGCCCGGCGGAAGCTTTTTCGCGGAAAGTCGCCGGCCAGGGTCGGGGCGTCTTGAGGTCGGTCGCATCCACATGGGTCACCCGCACCCGGAAGCTCGCGGCCAGTTGGCCGGAATGGCTGTTGTGCAGCATGAGAACCGCAAACGCCGTCGTTTCGCCGATCTCGAGGAAGCCGGCGGTCATGTGCAGCGACGTGCCGGCATGGGCCTCGCGGTGGAAGCGGATGTGATGCTCGTTATAGGCGATTGTCGTGGCTGATGTTGGCGAGAACAGGCCGGGCAGGCCGTTGAAGCCGAAGAGTACTGCAAGGCCTTCGTTGGCACGGGCGACATAATACTGGGTGTTCCAGTGGGCGTTCTCGTCCACTTCCCACTGGCGCACGCTGCCGCGCCAAACCTCGATCATTGGAGCTTCGATCATTTCTGCCTGTTGCGCACTCACGCCGGCTCCTCCTCCAGAACGATACGTCCCTTGACGGCACCCTTGGAGAGCCGGTTCATCGCCTCGTTGATCGATGATTTCGGCACCGCCTCATAGGGAATAGCGTCGAGTTTTCCGCTTTTTGCGAGCTCGACCAGGTCCCGCAATTCCTGCAGCGAGCCGGTGATGCTGCCGATCAGGCTCAGGCCGCCTTGCGCCATCCGCATTGTCGGGATGGTAAGCTGGCCGCCGAACATGCCGACCATGATGATACGGCCACCGCGCGCCAGCGCCGGGAAGCAAAAGGCCGCCGTCTGGCTGTTGTTGACGAAATCAATGATGGTTCGCACGGGCCGGCCGACCGTATCGACGATCCTCTTCGTCATGTCGTCGCCGGTCGAAAGCACAGTTTTCTGAGCGCCGGCCTCGGTTGCGATCTTCAGCTTCTCTTCCGAAACATCGACCACAACGATATTACGGTGCCCGAGCGCCTTCAGGATGACGATGCCGCTGAGGCCCAGCCCGCCCGCCCCAACCACCACGATCGCCTCGTCGGGGCGAACCGGCATGGCCTTTTTGATCGCCGAATAGGCGGTAAGGCCCGAGCAGGCATAGGTGGCGGCAAGTGCGGGGTCGAGATCGCCGGTATCGATCAGGTAACGGCTATGCGGCACCACCACATGGCTGCCGAAACCGCCGGGCCTGCGCATGCCGAGCGGCCGGCCCTGCATGCAGAGGTTTTCCTGGCCCGCGCGGCAGGTTTCGCACTCGCCGCAGCCGAGCCACGGATAAACGAGCCTGACATCGCCGACCTTGACGTCCTTGACCTCAGGGCCGACGGCGGTGACGGTGCCCAGGATTTCATGGCCGAGGGTGAGCGGGTACTTCATCCCGATACTGTCGATCGACACTTGCCTGTCGCCCATGTCGAAAATGCCCTTCCACAGGGTCAGGTCCGAATGGCAGAGCCCGCAATGGGACACCGAGACGACGACCTCGCCACCTGTCGGTTCAGGGGTCGCGTCCTCGACCTCCCGCAGCACTTCCGATGCCTCGAATACCTGCCATGACCGCATGATTTTCGCTCCTCCCAGATGCTGAGAAATGAGTATCAGGCCGCCTGTTATGTGGCAATCGGGAAATGGCTGGTTGGTTGAGAAGATAGCGCTGGTTGTGGTGCTTGGCGTCTGGGATATGGATGCTCCCACGCCATCCTCATCCCTGTGACAAGCACAGGGATGAGGATGGGGAGGCAGGCGCTACTCCGCCTTTTCCTGCCCCTCGATCGCCGCCTCAGCGCCCGCAATCGCCTTGTCGAGCAGTTCCAGAAATGCCTGTCGCTCCTCCGGCGAAAGAAACCGCAGCAGGTCGGCCTCGTGCTGCGGCGTCGAGGTTTCCACCAGGGCGGCGGCCTCGAGTCCGTTCTTGGTGAGGCGCAGTTCGTAGACGCGGCCGTCATCGGTGGCGCGGTCGCGTTCGACGAGTTTGTGTTTGATGAGCGGGCCGAGCGTCTGCACCAGCGTCGGCGGTTCGATGCGCAGGCGGCGGGCAAGCGCGATCTGGCTGATGCCGGGATAACGGCGGATCAGCAGCAGCACGCCGCCCTGGACCGGGGTGACCGCTAGCGAGCGGGCGCGGAACCAGGTCTGCCAATGGCTGCCGAACAGCGCCTGCAGGCGGCGGATGCGAATGCCGACGACACCGTCGAGAAGGACGGCATGGCCGTCCTTCTCTGCCGATGGGGTGGGCTCCGAACTCATGTCTTGTCCCAGTTGCCGTAGACCTTCACGTCCATCGAGCCGATGCCTTCGAACGTGCCGTGCAGCACGTCGCCGGGAGCGATCGGGGCGACGCCTTCCGGCGTGCCGGTCATGATGATGTCGCCGGGATAGAGCGTGTAGGCCTTGCTGGCAAATTCGATCAGCTTCTGGACGTTGAAGATCAGCATGCTGGTGTTGGATTTCTGCCGGGTCTCGCCGCCGATCGTGAGTTCGAAATCGAGATTGTTCGGGTTCGGGATCTCGTCTGCGGTCACCACATAGGGGCCGAGGACGCTGAACGTGTCGAGCGACTTGCGGTAGCTGCGCTCTTCCGGGCCGCGGATGGTGATGTCGTAGCAGATGGCATAACCGGCGACATAATCCAGCGCATCGGCTTCCGACACGCGAAACGCTTGTCTGCCGATGATGACGGCGAGTTCGATCTCGTGGTCGGTGCGCCGGTCTGCCCAGTCGACGACGACGCCTTCCGACGGGCCGACCAGCGAGCTGACCGCCTTCAGGAACACGCCGGCCTCGGCGATCGGCTTGATCTTCATGCCGTGATGCAACTGGTCGCTGTCCAGCACCTCGTCGAGGTGGAGCCGGTAGTTGACCGGGGCGCCGACGATCTTGCCGGGATTGGCGATCGGGCTGAGAAGCGCGACGTCCGGCAGCGGCTTAGACGGTGCGGTCTTCGCCATCTCTTCCATGACGGGCCGCAAGTCCGCGAAATGGGCCATGAACTGGTCGCCGTGGGGGAAGGGGTAACGGTAGTTCGGCAGGCGATCGAGGACGCTTGTGACGTCCTTCACCTGATCGCCGACGACCACGCCGAGACGATTATCGTCGTAGCGACAAAAACGCATGATTTCTCTCCCTGATCCTGGTGTTCGCTCAGACGCGGGTGCGGTCTTCGCGGAAATAGCCAAGCTTCTCCTGCGCCACGCGGTCGGAGAAGCAGAACACGACGACGTCCTCGTTCGCCTTGAACGAGCGCCACGACCAGCCGGGCACGACGATCACGTCCTTGGGGCCGAAGTCGAAGGTTTTCGCGCCTATTGTAATCGAGCCGGTGCCTTCGGCGATGCACATGACGATATGGTCCGTGGAGCGGATGTTTGCCGTTTCCATGCCCTTCGGGAAATGGCTGAGCCAGGCAGACATGGTCGGCATGGTCCAGCCGCCGTCGAGCGGATTGGAGTACCGCAGCGTCGTGCCGATATGCGTGTCGACCGCCTCGCCGCGGGATGCGCGGTAAAGCGCTTCGCGGCTGCGCTCATAGGGATAGTTGAAGATCGGCGTCGTCTGGCCATAGGGGCTGGAACCGCTGATCGGCAGCATGCCGGAGCCGAAACGGGCGAGCGAGTCGCCTTCCGGCCGAAGCAGTTCCTGTTCGGTGTCGTTGGAATCTTCGCGGAACACCGCTTCGAAAAAGGCGATCATCGGCACGTCGAGACCGTCCAGCCAGGCGGCCGGGTCGGAACCGTCATTGCCGTGGTCGTGCCAGGCCCAGACGGGCGTGATGACGAAATCGCCGAACGCCATGCGGGTGCGCTCGCCGCCGACGGTCGTATAGGCGCCCGAACCTTCCAGCATGAAGCGCAGCGCCGAAGGCGTGTGGCGATGGGCTGGCGCAACTTCGCCCGGCATGATGATCTGGATGCCGGCATAAAGCGTCGAGGTGGCACGCGACTGGGCCGGGAAGGCGGGGTTTTCGAGGATCAGCACGCGACGTTCCGCCTCCTCGGCGGTCAGCAGGCTGCCGGATTCGAGGATCAGCGGGCGGATGTCGTCGTAACGCCAGCGATGCGCCTGCGCCCTGGAAGTCGGCTCGGGCGGCAGCATGCCCTTCATCACTTCCCAGAGGGGTGCCATGTTATGCGGCTTGAGCCGCGCATAAAATTCCTCCCGTTTCGCAACGGTGGCTGCATCGATCTCATGCATGAAATCCTCCTCCTTGGCTCCTCCAGCCAGAGATCGTAAGGTACACTAATTAATTTGATGTGGTCAATTACCGAAGCAGGCCGCGAGGGCCTGATGCTCTGCCTCCGTAACGCTCGGCGCCCCTTGCACGCTGGGCGGCTGGAGCGGCTATTTCGCGGCACATCCCCTCTCCGGTGAGAACGAGGTGGGGAAGCCGGATGAGGGCGCTTTAACTTTTCAGAATGTCACCGCCCCGCCGTGCTTTTCGCCTTTGTCGGCTTGCGCGGCGCGGGCAGCTTGACTTTGTTCTCGCCCTTGGCCCCGCGCCCAGGTGCGCCGAGCCGTTCGGAAAGCCGGTGGGCGGCGGACAGCAGTGCTTCGATCGTCGGTTTCTTGCGGGAGCCGGCGAGCTGTTTGTCGGAGCCGAGCACGGTCATGGTCGCGACGATCCGGCCGCTATAGTCGAAGACCGGCGCGGCGATCGCGGCGAAGCTCGAATTGATGCTGTTGACCGTCATCGCATAACCCTGGTGGCGCACGGTCTCGATGATCTTCTGGATGTCCTTGATGGTGGTGACGCGCGGCGAGAGCAAGGCGGTGTCATCCGACGCACCCCGCTTGGCTGCAGCGATCTCGTCCTGACGCACCGCCATGGTTTCGCTTTCGTTGAGATAGGTGAGGAAGACCTGGCCGGTTGCCGAGGTCAGAAGCGGCAGCACGTAGCCGAGGCGCACGGCAAGCGATCCTTGCCGCTCGCCGTCCACCTTGGAAACGATGCCCGGCCCGCGGTCGCCCCACAGCGAAAGATAGGTCGCGAAACCGGCGGTGCGCTGCAGCGCCGCCAGTTCCTCGCGGGCGAATTCCACCACGTCGAGCTGACGGATGGCCGACAGGCCGAGCTGGATCGCGAAGCGCCCGAGCCCGTAATGGCCGGTGACCGGATCCTGAAAGGCGACGCCCTCCTTGACGAAGCTGACGAGGTAGAGATGCGCCTTGCTGGGCGGCATGCCGGCTGCGGCAGCAATATCGCGCAGCGGCAGCGGGCCGTTCGCCGCCTCCATGGCGCGAATGACCTGGAAGCCGACCTCGATCGACTGAATGCGGCGCTGGGTCCATTCCTCCGGCGCCTTGGTCTTATCTGACGGCATCCTAAATCCCCTGTGTTCCCAGACAATTATATTTATATTTTGTGCAGGTCGAGCCCGCTTTAAGCGTAGTTTTCCACAACCCGGAAGGCGGCGACCAGATCATTGGCACCGAGCATCCGTTCCTGATTGACCATGAACGGGCTTTTTGCGCAGGCCGTCGCAAGAGGCTCGATCGCCGCATCGCCGACATCCGGGAGGCCAAGCGCCGAAAGCCGGCGCGGCATGCCGATCTCGTCGTAAAAGCCGAACAGGGTCGTCAGTTCGTCTTCGCTACGGCCCTCCGCAACGGCCTGCACCAGCGTGCCATAGGCGGCATGTTCGCCGTGCAGGGACTGTTTTCGCACCGGCTCGATCGCGCCGAGTTCGGTCGCGACCGCATGGGCGATGGAAAGACCGGTGTTTTCGAAGGCGACGGCGCTGAGCCAGAGGATCGCCTCGACGACGGCTTCGAGATCCGGTGTCACCTCGCCTGTTCCGGCCACCCGCATGGCACCCGGCCCGTGTTCGAGCAGCATACGGTAACAGATATCGCCGAGCATCACGCCCGTCTTCAGCGGCCGCGTGCCCTGCTTTGAAAGGCCGGTGCCTTTCCAGGCGCCTTCCGTCTCGAATTTTGCGGTCAGCGCATCGCCGATGCCACCGAGCAGCAGCCGGGCAGGGGCTTTGGCGATGATCGCGGTGTCGACAATCACGAAGGCCGGGTTCTGGTCCATCTGCTCGACTGCGATCATCCTGTGGTCGTCGTCGTAGATGACGATGCCACGGGTCGAGGGTGCGTCGGTGGAGGCGACAGTCGGCACGCTGACGAAGGGCAGGCCGGTGCGGCGTGCCACACCCTTGGCGACATCAAGCGTCCGCCCGCCGCCGATGCCGACCACCACTTCGCCGCCCCTGGCGCGAACCAGTTCGGCCAGGCGGTCCATTTCCCGGTAGGTAACGTCCGCATCGAAGGGGATGATGGTGGGCGTGATATCCTGGCGGGTGAGCGTTTCGGTCAGGCCCGCCTCGACATGGGGAAACACCGCGGCGTCGCAGATTGCTACGACCGAACGGCCGAGCGTCGCCGCCTTTTCGCCAAGCAGATTTAAGGACCCGGGACCCTGGATATAAAAAGCCGGAGCCCGGAATATACGTGTCATGCCTCCCCCCGGAATGCTGTAACGCCGAACGCTATACAACATTATCAAAGGAATTGGGAGCTTCGCCAAGGTCGTATTGACCTGGGCTGATTACTCCGGAGGCGCGGGACTCAAATGAGATCGGCGAGATAGGTGTTCTCCGCCCGCGACTGGGCGTAGGCCGTCGGATCGATCTCGGCGATGATCAGGGCCTCACCCTCGGCGGGTGCCTCGGCAATCAACCTGCCGTCCGGTGCCGCGATCCGCGAAAGGCCGGCATAGGCGAACAGATCGTCGGAGCCGCAATGGTTGATATAGGCGACAAAAACCTGGTTCTCGAAGGCGCGGACCTGGATCATGTGCTCGGCGATGAACTGACCGGACCAGCCGGTCGGCAGCGCTGTCGGCACGACGACGAGATCGGCGCCGCCCTTTGCGAGCTGCCGGACGTTTTCCGGGAATTCGACATCGTAGCAGATCAGGAACCCGAGCCTGACGCCTTCGTGCGTCACCAGAACCTGGCGGCGATCTTCCTGTGCGAACCACTTGCGCTCATAGGGGCCGTAGAGATTGCATTTGCGATAGACCGCCGTCTGGCCCTTGCCGTCGGTGAAGAAGGCACTGTTGAAGGTGTTTTCGAAGGTCTTTTCGGCAAAGCCGGCGACGATCGCCAGCCCATGTTTGGCGGCGATCTCCGACAGCCGGTCGGTTACCGGGCCGTGCGCGGGCGTGGCGAGATCGGGAAATTTCTCCGCCGCGCCATAACCGGTCAGCGCCAGTTCCGGGGCGATCAGCAGGGTGGCGCCCTTGGCGGCCGCCTCATCGGCCGCCGTCTCGATCTTGGCGAGGTTCGCCTCGATGTCGCCGACGACGGGCTGCATCTGGAAACCGGCGATCTTCATGGGCTCGTTCCTTTAGCGCTCGTCCGACATGGCGCCCAAGAGTTTCGGCAGGTCGCCGAAGCGCGCCACCAGGCCGAAAATCACTGCCGCGATGACCAGGAAAAGCACCGTCACCGCGGCCATGGTCGGCGTATAGCCGTAGCGCAGCGCGTTGAAGATCTTGATCGGCAGGGTTTCCATGGTGAAACCAACGGTCATGTAGGCGACAATATATTCGTTCAGCGACAGAACGAAGGCGAAGGCGTAACCGGAAACGAGATAGGGCAGGATCAGCGGCAGTACGACGGTTCTGAAGATGACCCGGTCGTCGGCACCCATGGTGGCGGCCGCTTCCACCAGAGAACGGTCGATCGCCGAAAAGCCGAGCGACAGGGTCACCAGCGGCAGCGTGACGAAGAAGATGCCGTGGCTGATCACCGCCGTCCATGGTTGGCCGTAAAAGCCGGTCGTCGCCCAGAAGGTAAGCAGCCCGAGCGCGGTAATGACTGGCGGCAGGGTGAAGGGCGCCACACCGAGAAGCTGGAATATGTTGGCCCAGGGGGCGATCCGCCGCCACAGGAACCAGGCAAGCGGCAGTGCGATCAGCAGCGCCAGAAGCGCCGAGGAGGCGGCAAGCGTCAGCGAGGCGACCAGCGCATTGCGCCATTCGGGATTGGTGAAGATCTGGCCGTACCAGGAGAGCGAAAAGCCCTGCGGCGGGAAGGCGAGCGTCTGGCGCGCATTGATCGACACGCCGGCGACGACGATCAGCGGCAGAGCCAGGAACAGGCCGACGACGAAGAAGAAGAGGCGGCGCATTGTTGTCATTTCGCTTGCCTCTGCTGTCCGGCATAGAGCGCGAGACCGACCAATGCCAGCGACACGAGCACAAGGAAAACGGCCATGGCGGCGGCAAACGGCATGTTCGATTGGTAGATCGCCTGGTCGGTGATCAGCACCGACAGCGTCCAGTGCTGGGGCCTTCCGAGCAGTTGCGGCAGCAGGTAGGAGCCGAGCGCGAAGATGAAGACCATGATCAGCGTCGCCAGAATGGTGTTGCGCAGCGCCGGCACCACGACGGTGAAGAAGGCCTTGACCGGCGAGGCGCCGAGCGTGCGCGCCGCTTCGGTGAGCGTCGGGTCGAGGCGCACCAGCGCCGGATAGAGGACCAGTACCGTGTAGGGGAAGGCCTGATAGGTCATGGCGGTCATGACCGCGCCGAAACTCGGGGTCAATGCCTGGGCCTGGGCCATAAGCCCCAGCCAGACGAACAGGTTGGTGATGCCGGCGGTGCGCGAAAACAGCGTCGACCAGGCAAAACCGATCATCACTTCCGAGAGCGACAGGATGGAGAGCAGCGCCACCAGCCAGACGATCTGGATCTTTCGGGGCGAGCGGGAGAGGAGATAGGTGAAGGGAATGCCGATCACGACGCAGGCCGCCGCGACTGCGATCGCCAGGAACAGCGAAAAGCCGAGGACCTTGCCGAAGAACAGGCTGAGGAAACGGGCATAGTTGTCGAATACGAAGGCGGGCGTATAGAAACCGCCTTGTTCACGCTGAAACACGGAGACCGCGATCATCGTGGCGAACGGCACCACGAAGAACACGATCAGCATGCCCGCCGGGAAAAAGAGCGGTCCGTAATCGGCAAGGCGTTGCGGCGGTTCGCGTCTCATCTGGCGAGCACCACGCTGGTGGCCGGATCGAGCCTGATGCCGACGCTCTGGCCGACCGAAACGTCCGGCCGGTTGCGCGGCGAGGATACCGCGATCACCTGGGTGCCGCCCGCCTCCACGAAGGTTTCGATCGCCCCGCCGAGATCACGGATGAAGGTGACGGTGCCGGCAATCGCCCCGTGACCGGGGGCGGTGAGCTGCACGTCTTCCGGCCTCACCGAGAGCATGCCTTTTGCCGCACCGGCGGGGAGCGCTATACCCTCGACCAGTTCGCCGAGCACGCTGGCGCGGCCGGCGCTGTCGGCTGCGACGGGCAGGAGGTTGGTCTGGCCGATGAAATCGGCGACGAAACTATCGGCTGGGCGGCGGTAGATATCGACCGGGGCGGCCGCCTGGCGGATCTCGCCGCCGTTCATGACGACGACGGTATCGGCCATTGTCATCGCCTCGCGCTGGTCATGGGTAACGACAATGGTGGTAATGCCGAGCCGCTGCTGAAGTTGGCGCAGTTCCACCTGCATCGCCTCGCGCAGCTTCGCATCGAGCGCAGACAACGGCTCGTCGAGCAGGAAAAGCTTTGGCGAGATGGCGAGTGCGCGGGCGATCGCCACGCGTTGCCTTTGGCCGCCGGAGAGTTTTGCCACGGAACGATCGGCAAAACCCGGCAGATGTATCATCGCCAGCAGTTCGTCGACGCGCTTCTTCTGTATGTCCTTGGGCGTACCTCGGATTCGCAGCGAATAGGCGATGTTTTCTCCGACCGTCAGGTGCGGGAACAGCGCCAGCGACTGGAAAACCATGCCGAGGTCGCGCTTGTGGGTCGGCACCTGGGTGATATCGGCGCCGCCGAGCTGGATCGAGCCGCCGGTCGGAAGATCCAGGCCCGCGATCATCCGCATCAGCGTGGTCTTGCCGCAGCCCGACGGTCCGAGCAGGCAGACGAACGTGCCGTCCGGCACCGACAGGTTCACGTCGTTGACGGCCGTGAAGTTGCCGAACTGCTTCGTCACATGGTTGAGGTTCAATCCGGACATGCGGTCTCCGCGGTTTTAGCTCGCTTATTTCGTCGAGAGCATGCAGTAGTCCCCCCTCATCCGCCTGCCGCCACCCTCTCCGCTTGGGGAGAGGGTGGCCGAGCGAAGCGGAGGCCGGGTGAGGGGGCTTCCGGCTCCGGCCTTATGCGGATTGAGATCAACCCGCGATCATTTCCGTCCACTTCTGGTTCAGGAAGTCGGACTTGGTCTGGTAGAGATCGTAACGCGGGATGATCGGCTCGATATCGGAAGAGACCGAGGCGAATTCGGCGGCGGTAAGGTCGAGCAGGTCGCGCTTGACGGTCGGCGAGGTGCCGACTTTCCGCGAGAGAGTCGCCTGGATGGCCGGCTGGCACATGTAGTTGATGAACGTATGCGCTTCCTCGGTCTTCTTCGAGGCACGCGACAGCGCCCAGCAGCCGCTGTCCTGGATGCCGCCTTCCTTCGGGAAGGTCGAGCGGACGGGGCTGCCCTGCGAGGCGGCAAGGCCTGTGACGTCGTGGTAATACTGGCCCATCGGGATTTCGCCGGATTTCAGCGCCTGTTCGAACTGCGCTTCGTCGCGATACCAGAGGCGGACGTTCGGCTTCACTTCCGAGAGCTTTTCGAGCGCCTTGAGGATGCCCTCGTCGGTGTCGAGCGCCTTGGTGCCGCCCATGAAGGTCTTCGCCGTCACTTCAAGCAGGAAAGAGTTGGAAACAAGCGCCAAAAGGCCAAGCTTGTCGGCATTCGCCTTCTCCCACAGCGCTGCCCAGGAGGTCGGTGCTTCCTTGTAGGCCTGCGTGTTGGTCACCAGCGTGATGTACCAGGAGACGGCGCCGATGCCGGCGATCTTGCCATCCGGATATTTGTTGACGAAGTTGGCGATGAGGTTCTTGGAGTTCGGCAGCTTGGCGGCATCGAGCGGCGCCCAGAGATTGGTGGTCTGGCCCTTCAGCATCGCGACCTGCGACATCATCGAGACGTCGGCCGGAGCAGCGCCCGCCTTGGCGGCCTGTTCGAGCTGAACCAGCCAGGCTTCCCCGGTCGGCTCGGCGACGGATTCAATCGCTATGCCGGTCGCCTTGGTGAAGTCCGGAAAGATGTTCTTGTCGAACGAATCCTTGAAGAAGCCGCCATAGACGCCGACCTTCAGCGACTTGTCCTGGGCGCGCAGCACCGACGGCATGGCCAGCATGGAGGCACCGGCAACACCGGCACCGAGCACGCTGCGGCGACCGAGTTTGGCGTTCAGAATGTCACGCATGATTTTCTCCTTTGTTTTTTAGGCCAGCCGGTGTTTCACCGGCTGGCGAGTTCCCTTGTTGTCTGCAGTTTATGTCAGGCGCGGCCCTTCACGGAAGGGCTGAAGACCATCAGGCTCAAAATTTCGAACAATATCTGGGCGCCCGCATGCGCCGTGTTGTTGGTCGCGTCATATTGCGGTGCGACCTCGACCACATCGCCGCCGACGATGTTGATGCCTTTGAGGCCGCGGATCAGTTCAAGCACTTCGCGGGTGGTGAGCCCGCCGATCTCGGGCGTGCCGGTGCCGGGCGCAAAGCTTGGGTCGAGGCTGTCGATATCGAAGGAGACATAGGTCGGGCCGTCGCCGACGATTTGTCTGGCCTTCTCGATGATCGCGGGCAGCCCCATGCCGGTCACTTCCTCCGCATGGATGACGGTCATGCCGGACTCGTAGGAGAATTCCCAGAGATATTCGGCGGCACCCCGGATGCCGATCTGGATCGTGCGGGTGGGATCGAGCACGCCGTCCAGCACCGCGTTGCGGAACGGGCCGCCGTGGTGGAACTTCGTTTCGTCGAAGAATCCGCTCGTATCGCAATGGGCATCGATATGGATCATGCCGACCGGCGCCTTTTTGCCGACGGCCTTCAGGATCGGATGGGTGATCGAATGGTCACCGCCGACCGAGAGCGGCAATACACCGGCATCGACGATCTGGCCCACGCGCTTTTCGATGTCGTCATGGCTCATTTCCAGCCGATAGCGGCTGCGGAAGGCCACGTCGCCGATATCGGCGACATTGAGTTCGTAGATCGGCGCGCATTCCATCACGTGGTTATAGGGGCCGACGCGCTCGATCGTGCGCAGGGCCCGCGGCCCGAAGCGCGAACCCGGGCGGTTGGTGACGCCGAGATCCATAGGCATGCCGACCATCGCCACCTGCAGGTCACCGAAATCCGGGTTCTCCGCGTCGAGCGGCCTGTAGGGCGCATCAAGAAGCGTGGGGATGCCAGCATAGGGCGCGACGCGGGTGCCGGCCTTGTCGAAGATCTTCTCGCCGACCTTCTTAAATTTCGGATCGAAGATCTCGCCGCCGGGGCTGTCGAGATATTTTGCGCGCAGTTCCTCGAGCTTCTTCGCATCGAATGTCATGATCGCCTCACCTGTCTGCAGAGCTGCTTGTGTGCAGCCTAATTTTTGTTCCGCCGGGCTTGTCGCCCTTGTTTTCATCATTATCCGTCAGGTGCGGGTGGAAAAGCAATTGAGATTGTTCTAGCAGTAGCTGTGAGAAAAACTAACAGTTAAGATCAATCCGAGGAGCAGTCCGGGATCAAGATGAGCAACCGTCTGCCGCCGCTCAATCCCCTGCGCGCCTTCGAGGCCACCGCCCGCCGCGGCTCGGTTTCGGCGGCGGCGCGGGAGCTCAACGTTACCCACGGCGCGGTCAGCCATCAGATCAAGGCGCTGGAAAGCTCGCTGCAGGTCTCGCTGTTCGAGCGCGGCGCCAAGCGACTGAAGCTCACTTCCGAGGGCGCTCTCTTGCTTCCTGCCGTCAGCCAGGCCTTCGGCGAGATCGCCGCCGCGACCGCGCAGATGAAACGGCCGGCGACATCGGGCGAACTGTCGATCACCTGCGTGCCCGCGCTGTTGTCTTTCTGGATCGTGCCGCGTCTCAACTCATTCACCGAGCAGTTTCCGGGCGTCCGGCTGAAGCTCGCCGCCTCCAACGATCCAGCAGTGCTGCATTCGTCGGATGTCGACGTGGCCGTCCTTTACGGCGACGGCAACTGGCCGGATGCCTGGACGCGGCTGTGGAGCAACCTGCAGCTATTTCCGATCGCCAGCCCGACCCTGCTCAACAGCCGGCCACTGCGCTCGATGCGCGATCTGGAAGACCATGTCCTGCTGCATGGGGACGCGGACGGGCGCGAGTGGAACACCTGGCTTTCCGCCGCCGATGCGATCGACCTGCCGCGCAGGCAGCAATATTTCATGGGCGATGCCCGGTTTTCGACGGAGGCGGCGCTGCACGGCCAGGGGATCGCGCTCGGCGACACGATCACTGCCAGCAAGCTGATCGCCCGCGGCGAGCTGGTCGTGCCCTTCGACTTGAGCGTTCCGGCCAACGATGCCTTCTACGTTGCCTGCCGGCCGGCCATGCGGTCGGCGCCGATCGTGCGTGTCTTCATCGACTGGCTGTTCGCCTCGCTGGAGGCAGATCAACTCGCCGAACCGCATACCTCCGCTCGCATCCTGTTGCGCGGCCGCCGCGCCTGATATCTATCCTATATCCATTGGCCGGGTGCTCAGGCGCGCGGAGGTTTACCTCGCCGGCGAACCCGGCTAAGCGGGTTCAAAAACTTGCCGCTGCTACTCATCTATTGATTTCAAGAGTGTCCGATGCTTCGTCGCTTCTTTGCCTATTACCGTCCATACCGTGGGCTTTTCCTCCTGGATTTCGGCTGCGCGATCATCTCCGGCGTGCTGGAACTCGGCTTTCCGATGGCGGTGAAGCTGTTCGTCGACCGGCTTCTCCTCAGCCACGAATGGCTGCTGATCCTGCTCGCCTCTGCGGCGCTCCTGTTGATCTATGCGATCAATACCGGCCTGATGGCGATCGTTACCTATTGGGGCCACATGCTTGGGATCAATATCGAGACGGACATGCGCCGGGCCGCCTTCAACCATCTCCAGAAGCTCTCGTTCAGCTATTTCGACAATCAGAAGACCGGCCATTTTGTCGGGCGCCTCACCAAGGATCTGGAAGAGATCGGCGAAGTCGCCCATCACGGACCGGAAGACCTGTTCATCGCCATCATGACCTTTGCCGGCGCTCTCGCGCTGATGTTCTCGGTCAACCCGCAGCTGGCGATGATCACCGCCGTCGTCGTGCCGATGACCGCCTGGGTGACGAGCCATTTCGGCGGCCGAATGACCGACAATTTCCGCCGTCTCTTCGGTCGCGTTGGTGATTTCAATGCCCGCATCGAGGAGAATGTCGGCGGTATCCGGGTTGTGCAGGCCTTCGCCAACGAGCAACACGAACGAGAGCTCTTCGAACAGGACAACCAGAACTACCGGCGCGTAAAGCTCGATGCCTACAAGCTGATGGCCGCCAGCAGCTCGCTCAGCTACATGAGCATGCGGCTGACCCAGATGGTGGTGATGATCGCCGGCGCTTATTTCGTGCTGTCGGGCGAGTTGACCGCCGGCGGCTTCATCGGCTTCCTGCTTCTGGTGGGCGTGTTCTTCCGCCCGGTCGAGAAGATCAACTCGGTGATCGAGACCTACCCGAAGGGCATTGCCGGTTTCCGCCGCTTCACCGAACTGATCGATACCGAGCCGGATATCGCCGACGCGCCGGATGCGATCGACGTCGATCACCTCAAGGGCGAAATCGCTTACGAGAACGTCTCCTTCGGTTACAGCCCGGACAAGCCGGTTCTGGAAAACGTCAACCTTGCGATCCGCGCCGGCGAAACGATCGCCTTCGTCGGCCCCTCGGGCGCCGGCAAGACGACGATCTGCTCGCTGCTGCCGCGTTTCTACGAGATCGGTGGCGGAAGCATCACCATCGACGGAATGGACATCCGCAAGATGACCAAGGTGTCGCTGCGCCAGCAGATCGGCATCGTCCAGCAGGACGTCTTCCTGTTCGGCGGCACGATCCGCGAAAACATCGCCTATGGGCGCCTCGGCGCCAGTGAAGCCGATATCATCGAGGCTGCTCGCCGGGCGCGGCTCGAAGAAATGCTCGCCGGCCTGCCGCAGGGCCTCGACACCATGATCGGCGAGCGCGGTGTCAAGCTTTCGGGCGGCCAGAAACAGCGCGTCGCGATCGCCCGCATGTTCCTGAAAAACCCGCCGATCCTGATCCTCGACGAGGCGACCTCGGCGCTTGATACCGAGACGGAACGCGCCATTCAGGGCTCGCTTGCCGAACTCTCGCAGGGTCGCACGACACTGATCATCGCCCACCGCCTCGCCACCATCCAGGGTGCCGACCGCATCGTCGTCATCGACGGCAACGGTATCCTCGAACAGGGCACCCACCAGGACCTGATCGCCAAACGTGGCGCCTATACCAGGCTCCACGCGGCGCAGGTTGGGATGATGTGATACTGTCCACCCACTGATTCACCGCCGCCGGACCGCATGGAAACCTCGCTCTACCTCCCCGTCAAGACCTTTCTCGAAAGCTTCGGATACGAGGTGAAGGGGGAGGTGGGCGGTTGCGATCTGGTGGGGTTGAGCGGGACGGATCCGCCTGTCGTTGTCATCTGCGAGCTGAAGCTGACCTTCAATCTTGAACTGATCCTGCAGGCGGTCGATCGGGCTGGCGTTTCGGACGAGGTCTGGATCGCGGCGCGTGTTTCCGCAAAGGGCAGGGGCCGGGAGGCGGACAAGCGGTATCGCGATCTCTGCCGCCGGCTCGGGATCGGCATGCTCGGCGTTTCGGATCAGGGCGAGGTGAGCGTGCTGGTCAGTTCAGTCTCGCCGATGCCGCGCACCAATCCGAAACGGCGCACGCGGCTCGTCAAGGAGCATTGCAAACGGCGCGGCGATCCGGCGGTCGGCGGCAGCACCAAGATCCCGGTCATGACCGCCTATCGTCAGCAGGCGCTCGCCTGCGCCTCGGCGCTTAGCGGCGGTCCGCTTCGGCCGCGAGATCTCAAACACGCAGCTCCTACAGCGGGGACGATCTTGCGTGCCAATTATTACGGCTGGTTCGAGCGCATCGACAAGGGGGTCTATGGGCTCACCGAGGTCGGGCGGCAGGCTCTGCAGCGCTGGCCGCAGACGGTGCCGCGCGAGAACGAGTTTTAATTGCGCCAAACAGAAAGCCGCCCGCCTCGAAGGCGGACGGCTTTGTTTATCTCTCGAGCAACAGCCTTACGGCTGCGTACCGGTGCCACCGGTTGCACCACCGGCCGGCGGAGTTGCCGGGGCGGGGCTAGCTGCCGGCGGAGCTGCCGGGGTGATCGGAGCCGGTGCGGGGGACGACGTAGAGTTGTCGGTTACCGGCGGATTGGTCGAAGAGGTGGTCTGAGGGTCGGTCGAAGAACCGCCCATCTGCGACCATACGAATGCGCCGACCAGAATGACGGCGATCACGGCTACCCACGGCACCCACGAGGAGCTGCTGCCGGTACGAATTTCCGTTGTCCGGATGTCCGGATCACGGGGCTCGAACTTTCTGTCATTGGGATCAAAAGTCATGATTGCTTCCTCCTTCTGCAGCCGGATAATGCCTCGGTACGCGTTTGGTTCCCGATTTCGTGAACGGCGCAAGCAGGTCGTGCCGAATTAACGTGCAAATTTCTTTGCGCCTGCCACACAGGCAACCACCGCAAGCGTTGCCGCGAACATGCCGAGGCTGACCTTTTCCCCGAGGAGTGCGGCGGCCAGGAGCAGGCCGAAAAAAGGCTGCAGAAGCTGCAGCTGGCCGACGCCTGCAATGCCGCCGAGCGCAAGGCCGCGATACCAGAAGATGAAGCCGATCAGCATGCTGAACAGCGAAACATAGGCCAGGCCGAGCCAGGACGTGCTGTGGAGGTTTGGAAACGCGGCCGGCACGGCCACGATCGACAGCGTGAGCATCACGGGCAGGGAAAGCACCAGCGCCCAGGAGATGACCTGCCAGCCGCCGAGTTTGCGCGAGAGGCTGGCGCCTTCCGCATAACCGAGCCCGCAGACTATGACCGCCGCCAGCATCAGGAGATCTCCGACCGAGGAGGCTGCCTGTTCCTGAAACAGCGCGAAGCCGGCGACAATCGCGCTGCCGACGCAGGAGAAGAACCAGAAGACGGGCTTTGGACGCTCGCCGCCCCGGAGTACCCCGAAGATCGCTGTCGCGAGCGGCAGGAGGCCGATGAACACGATCGAATGCGCCGAGGTGATGTGTTTCAGCGCAAGGGCCGTCAATAGGGGGAATCCGATGACCACGCCGAGCGAGACGATCGCGAGCGGCAGGAGATCGGAGCGGGCAGGGCGTTTTTCGCGGAAGGCCAGCAGCAGACACAGCGCCAGCAGGCCGGCGATCGTGGCGCGCGCCACGGTCAGGAACAGCGGATCGAAATCGGCCACCGCAATCCGGGTGGCCGGAAGCGATCCGCTGAAGATCAATACGCCGATCATGCCACTGATCCAGCCGCTTGCCGTGTTGTTCATCAAAGTCTCCTGTATCTGCGGGTATTCCCCTTGGACGCTCGTCCGAGCGCGTTCCTTGGGTATTTCCCGCTATCAGCCGGAGCCATGGCGCTACCAGAGACAATACGATACAATTTGCAGAAACTGTTATGGTTCATGGAGCGGTACGGTGGATGCAAGGGCGGAACAGAAGGGCGGCGGCCAACGTATCGGGACCGTCATGGCGGAGATCCGCAGTCGTATGGCCGGCCGCGGTCTGGTGCCTGGCGCACGGCTGCCTTCGGTGCGTGTGTTCGCCAAGGCGATGCATGTCTCCGTCTCGACGGTGGTGGAGGCCTATGAGCGGCTGGCCGCGGAAGGGCTGATCCGCTCCCGGCCGGGGTCGGGCTTCTACGTCTCGAGCCCGCTGGCACCGCTTTCGCTCTCCGAGATCGGCCCGAAGCTCGACCGGGCAATCGATCCGTTCTGGGTATCGCGCCAGGCTCTCGAGGACGGCGACCTGTTGAAGCCCGGCTGTGGTTGGCTGCCGTCCTCCTGGATGCCGGAGGCGGCGATCCGAAGGGCTCTGCGCAGCCTGTCGCGCAGCGAGGATCGGGTCCTGTCGGACTACGGCACGCCGCTTGGCTCGCCACAGCTGCGGCAACTCCTTTCCCGGCGAATGGGCGAGCACGGCATCGCTGCTGCTCCCGACCAGATCATCCTTACCGAATCCGGCACCCAGGCGATCGACCTTCTCTGCCGTTTTCTGATCGAGCCGGGCGACGCGGTCCTGGTCGACGATCCCTGCTACTTCAATTTCCACGCCCTGCTGCGTGCGCATCGCGCAAAAGTCGTCGGCGTGCCGATGACGCCGGCCGGGCCGGATATCGAGGCGTTTGAAAAGGCGATCGAGGAGCACAGGCCGCGGCTCTACATCACCAATTCGGCGATCCACAATCCGACCGGCGCGACACTTTCGCCGGTTGTGGCACACCGGCTCCTGAAACTCGTCGACCGGGCCGGGCTGACGGTCATCGAGGACGACATCTTCGCGGACCTGGAACACGAGCCGGCGCCGCGTCTGGCCGCCTTCGACGGGCTCGACCGGGTGGTGCATATCGGCAGCTTTTCGAAGACCCTGTCGGCTTCGGTACGCTGCGGTTTCATTGCCGCCAGGCGGGAATGGATCGAGGGTCTGGTCGATCTGAAGATCGCCACGAGCTTTGCGGCGGGCCGGCTGTCTTCCGAACTCGTATTGCTGCTGTTGACCGATGGCAGCTACCGGAAACATCTGGAAGAGCTGCGCGTCCGGCTGTCGCGGGCAATGGAGGCGACGACGGGACGTCTTGCGACGCTCGGCATCACGCCCTGGCTGCAGCCCCGCGCCGGCCTGTTTCTCTGGTGCAGGCTTCCGAACGGCATAGAGGCGGCCGATGTGGCGCGTACCTGCCTTGCCGACAATGTCGTGCTGGCCCCCGGCAACGCATTCAGCCTCTCCCAGAACGCCGGCAGCTTCCTGCGCTTCAACGTGGCGCAGTCTGAGAATGCGAGGATATTCCGGAGCCTGGAGCGAGCTCTGGACGCCTTGCGTCAATGACGGCCTGGGTCAATAACGGGTTGAGAGCTGCCGACCGGGGTTCGGTCGTCAGGTATTCTTGTCCGGGCGCGCAAAATCCGGGATCTGGAAACGCCGCCGGTAGGCGCCGGGTGCCAGGCCCGTGACGCGCTTGAACAGACGGCGAAAGAAGGCGGGCTCTTCATAACCAACCTGCCAGCTGATCTCGTCGACCGAAGCTTCCGTCCCCTCCAGCCGGCGCTTGGCCTCCTCGATCCTCAGGCGCTGCACGTAGGCGATCGGGCTGACACCTGCTGCGGCCGTAAAACGGCGCTTGAACGTGCGTTCGGTAAGGCCAGCCCGCAGGATCATCTCTTCGAGAGGGTTCGCGACGGAAAAGTGGGTTGCGATCCAATCCTGTGCCGCCTGGACTGCCGTATCGCCATGCCCCCTGTGGCCTTCGAAGACGATATAGGGGGCGAGCCCGTCCTGATGCCATTGCAGCGCGAAGTAGCGCGCGATCGACTGGGCCGCCGCAGCCCCCATATGGCGGGCGATGAGATAGAGGACGAGGTCGTGCCAGGTCATCGAGGCGCCCGAGCTGATCAGCTCCTCGCGCCGCCCGGAAACGACCAGCACCCGTTCGGGATGGATCGGCACCTGCGGAAAGGCGACCGCGAAGGCACCGGCATAACCGAAATGCACGGTCGCATCGGCGCCGTCGAAGAGGCCGGTCTCGGCCAGCAGGAAAATGCCCGAACAGGCCGAGCATATCAGCGCGCCGCCCGCATGCATCCGGTTTACCCAGTCGACCAGCTCCGGGTAGCGGCCTTTCCGCCAGCCGTCCGGCCTCAGCAGGATCGACGGAACGATGACGATATCGGTCGCCTCAAGCGTGGCGATGCTGCGCTGGACGGTGACCGGCACCAGGCTTGCGAGCGTCATCGGCCCGGCCTCAATTCCGACAATCTGGACTTCGAACGGGCGGGTTATCGCAACGTCCGGCGGCGGCAGGACGGAAAAGGCGTTCATCACGTCGAAGACGCCGCTCAGCGTCGAGACCACGGCGTCGGGAATGGCCACGAGGCTGACATGCAGCGGCTTCAAGCCTGTCCCGGTCGCTTTATGCGGCATAACGATCCTCCAACGATCAAATCCCTACACCGAGCCTGGGAGTGGCGCAAACGGCCCGATTGTGGATTTTCCCGCTCTGCCCGAACCGGTCTGGACCTGCGATCCTCTGCCATCATCAACTTCCGATGAAGGAACAGGAGATAGCAATATGGACTACGTCAAGACAAACGAGATCGATCCGGCCAAGCTGGACGCGATCGTTTCCCGCGCCATCGGCGATCTGTCGGCGGGGTACGGAGGCGTCATGGTCAGTATCGGCCACCGTCTCGGGCTCTACAAGGCGATGGCCGGGGCCGGACCGCTTAGTGCCCACGAACTGGCAAGCCGCACCGGCTGCGCCGAGCGTTACATCCGCGAGTGGCTGAGTTCGCAGGTCGCCGGCGGTTATGTTCTGTTTCACGCCGTCAGCGACAGTTTCGAACTTACCCCGGAACAGGCGCTGGTGCTTGCCAACGAGGATAGCCCGGTCTTCCTCGCCGCCGCCTGGGGCGTGCCGGCTTCCATGTGGTCGGACGAGGAAAAGGCGCTGGAGGCCTTTCGCAAGGGTTCCGGCATTCCTTGGGGCGACCATGATGGCCGGCTTTATTGCGGCGTCGCCTCGCTTTATCGCAACGCCTACAAGGCAAGCCTGGTCCCGGAATGGCTGCCGGCGCTCGACGGTGTGGTCGACAAGCTGAAGAGCGGCGCCTCGGTCGCGGATGTCGGCTGTGGCCATGGTCACTCCACGGTGCTGATGGCGCAGGCTTTCCCGGCTTCGCGGTTCCGTGGCTTTGATACGCATCGGGTATCCCTCGACGAAGGCCGCAAGATCGCGGCGGAAGCGGGCGTCACCGGACGGGTCGCGTTCGAGACAGCGCGCGCCGAAAACTATCCCGGCAAGGGCTACGACCTGATCTGCTTCTTCGATTGCCTGCACGACATGGGCGACCCGTTGGCGGCAGCCCGGCATGCGGCGAGAACGCTTGCGCCGGATGGTACGGTGATGCTCGTCGAGCCTTTCGCCAACGACCGCGTCGACGACAACATCTCGCCCGTCGCACGCATGTATTACGCCGCATCGACGACGATCTGCTGCGCCCATGCGATTTCCGACGGCGGTCACATGGTGCTTGGTGCGCAAGCCGGCGAAGCAAGGCTGCGGGAGATTTTCTACAAGGCCGGCTTCACCCGCTTCCGTCGGGCGATGGCAACGCCGTTCAACCTCGTCCTCGAGGCGCGGCTGTAATCCATCCGCATTGACGTAACCTCCAGGGAGCGTGCGGGGTCTGTTTCACAGGGCCCTGCGCGCTTGTTCTAATTCTGTGCGATCGTCGTGCGCGGCGAGGCCCAGTTGTGCCACTGCTCTTCCGAGCCGTGGAAGACGTTGAGGTCGATCTTGCCGTCGACGCCATGCGACAGGCCGGAGCCGGAATATTGCCAGAAGAGCCACCTGCGGCCCGGATAGACCTTGGAAGGGTGCTGTGCGACCGCGCGCAGCCAGAAGGGATAGTTGAGAAGCTCGCCCGACAGATTGTCCTCGTAGAAATCCGGCGCTGTGTAGATAATCGGCCGCTGGCCGTAATAGCGCTCCAGCTTGTCCATGAAGACCTGCATCTTTTCGAGCACCCGGGCGCGGGAGAGTTTCGCCTTGCAACTCGACTCGCCGTTCCATTCGACGTCGATCACGGGCGGCAGCGCGTCGGGATCGCGGGGCACGTTGCGGATGAACCAGTCGGCCTGTTCGCCGGCGGTGCGGCACCAGTAGAAGAAATGGTAGGCGCCGCGCCTGATGCCCGCCTCCTTGGCTCGTCGCCAATTGGTTCTGAACATCGGATCGAGATGGTCGCCACCATCGGTGGCCTTGATATAGGCGAAGTTGGCGCCCTGGGTCCGAAGCTTCGCCCAGTCGATGTCGCCCTGCCAGCGCGACACGTCGACGCCGTGCACCGGGTAGCTTCTCGGCGAAACCCTTCCGAAATTGATCGGCTTGGCATCGCGGAACTGGCGGCTGTAGATCTGCAGGCGCCCTCTGCGGGGGGCGGTTTCCAGTGCCGGCTGGTCGGGTACCAGCATGGCGACCGGTCGTTCGGCGGGAAGCGGCATGCCGACCGTCATTTCCCGCGCAAAGGCCTGCGGTGCCGGCGTCGCGCCGTTCCAGGCGATATCCTGTTGCTGCGGTAAGGTCTGTTGCGGAGGGGCCTGCTGCGCGCCGAGGCGCGAGGTCTTGCCGACACCCACCGAAGGGACAGGGGCGGCGGGCAGATCGACCGAGCCTGTCTTCTCCTGGGTTGCGACGCCGGCGACCAGTTCGTCCGGACCGGATGCCGAGGCGCAGCCCGCCAAGGCGAGGCAGGTGACGAGGAGTGCTGGTACAGCCGATAAACGCATTTTGAAACCCGTACGCAAGACAACAAAGACGGCCGCCCCCGCCGTCGATAGATCCCCGACAGGAATTGCTAACGGAAAATTACCAAAAAATGCTGAATCCAATCTTTACGCGCGGAGATGTTCTGAAATCAGCCGCGCGGCGTGATCAACCGCGCCGGGTTTCCCACGACCGTGGCCCCCGGCGACACGTCCCGCGTGACGACGGAGCCAGACCCGACGATCGCTCCGCCACCGATCGTGATGCCGCCTAAAATGATTGCGCTGCCACCGATCCAGACGTCGGCGCCGATGCTGATCGGGCGGCCGATCTCAAGGCCCCGGGCGCGCAGCACGGGGTCGCGGTGGTGATCGGCGCAGTAGATCTGGACGCCCGGCCCCAGCATCGAACGGGCACCGATTCGAACCGGTGCGGTGTCGAGGATCGTGCAGCCGGCATTCAGATAGACGCCTTGCCCAAGAAAGACATTGAAGCCGTAGGCGCAGTGGAAGGGTGCTTCCAGAAATGCGTCGGGCGCCGCGCCAAACAGCGTGCGCAGTGCAGGGGCCATTGCACCGCGCTCGGCGGGCGACATGGTGTTATGCGCATGCACGGCCATCCGCGCCTTGTCCCTCAACGCATCGAGTTCCGGATCCAGGCAGCAATACCACTCGCCGGCCGCCATCTTTTCGCGTTCGCTCGCCATCCCGCCTCGTGATCCTTCCCGCGTCAGCGTTCCGCCCCGGCCTTGACCCGGGCGGCCTCGCGCCGCGCCAGGCTTTCGGGCGGCCACATCGTCTTCGTACTATAATATTCATCGAGGACATTGGCGTTTTCTGGCAGGCCCAACCAAGCGACTTTCGAGCGGGTGAAGATATGCACGTCCGGTGAGAATTCGGAGCGCCTTTCGAGCGTCTGGACCCGGATGAACAGCATCCATTTGCGTCGGCCGTAGTCGCTCCAGACCGCCGTCTGGCATTGCGGGCAGCGGTAAATATCGTGGGGCAAGCCGCTATCGGTCTTCATGGAAACCGCGACCGGCTCGGTCTCGGTGATCTCCACCCGGTCGGCTTCCATCAGGGCATTGATGGCAAAGGCGCCACCGCTCTGCTGCTGGCAGTCGGTGCAATGGCAGCAATGGATGAACATGGGCCGCCCATGCATGCGATAGCGGACTTTGCCGCAGAAGCATCCGCCCTCGAATATCTCGCTCATCTTCCGTCCGAGCTCCCTCACATTGCGCATGACGAATATGGAATATTCCTCAACCCTCCCGCAATGCAAAATGAACAAGACGAGACCGGCATGTTCTGCTTTAACTCCGGCAGCAACGATATGAGCAGGATCAACGCATGACGAAAGAGCGGATTGGTATCGTCGGCCTCGGCCGGATGGGCAGCGCCATGGCCCGGCGCCTCGCGACCCAGGGATTTGCGGTGGCGGGATGGACGCGCAGCGGCCTTGGCCCCGACAAGGCGACGGCCCTTGGGATCTCCGCCTCGGTCGATCTGGTTTCACTGCTCGATGCTTCGGACATGGTCATCCTTGCCCTGCTCGACGATGCCGCGGTGCATGCCACGCTCGGAGAGCTTGCCGTCGCCGATCTTGCCGGCAAGCTGATCGTCGATACCAGCACCGTCAGCCCCGAGACGCTGCGTGCCCATCACGATGCCATGGGCAAGGCGGGTGCGGCGCTTCTCGATGCACCGATCTCAGGCGGGCCGGAAATGCTGCTGGCGGGCACGGTCGGTCTTTATATCGGTGGCGCGGAGCAGGATTTTCAGCGTTTCCTGCCGGTGGCCGAGGTGCTCTCGAACCGTATCCATCATGTCGGTAGACTGGGAGACGGCGCCTCCGCCAAGCTCGTCAACAACATGATGCTGATGGGGCTGTGGCAGATCATGAAGGAAGCCGTGGAGCTTGGTGGCAAGGCGGGGCTGGGGCGCGACAAGATGATCGAGATCCTGTCCGGCAGCCCGGCGGCGAGCCCGGCCATGCGATCTCGGCTTCCCGTCATACTCGGCGAAACCGAGGCGGTCGGCTTTCCGGTCTCCGGCGTGCTGAAGGATATGGGCGTGGTTCTCGATCTTGCCCGCGGCCTTGGCGTCGCAACGCCGGCCATCGAGGCGGCGCGTGCCAGCTTCGAGAATGCAGCGGCGCTTGGGTTTGCCGAGGCCGATCTTGGCACCGTCGTCCGGCTGGCGCTCGAAGGAAAAGGCTGAGCCCCGGGGAGAGGCTCAGCCATGACAGCGAGGTCAGAACGTCCGGCCGAGGCGGGCGTCGACTGAATGGCTATTGCCGCCGCGCAGGGCGAAGAACAGGAAGATCGCCGCCCATAGAATGGACTTTTCCGCTCCGGCGAGACCCTGGTTCTGCACGATACCATGGAAATAGACGGTGACCAGAAGAACGATCATCGCGGCGAAGGAGGCCGGGCGGGTGAAGAGGCCGATGGCGACGAGGATGCCGCCGAAAAATTCCGTCGCGGCGAGCAGCGGCGACCAGAAGACGCCCGGATAGAAGCCGAGGCTTTCCACCATGCCGGTTGCGCCGAACGGATTGGTGATCTTGCCGAAACCGTGGGTGACAAGCAACACGCCGGCCGTCACGCGCAGGATCGTCTCGACGATCTCATGGGCGGAGGTATAAACGGGGGCGAGCGCCGGAATGATCAGGCGGGAGCGGGTGGTGGATTGAAGAGCCATGGGACCTCTTTTAATGAAAACAACGCGACTATCGTTGGAGCAGCCCAAATTGACGTTCGCGCCCTTTCTGTCGAGATGCGCGCGTTCAAAACCTGACCATCCTGGTTGACATTATCGTGAGACGGAATTGACTTGGGTAGAAGGCGAAACATGATGGAAAAACCGCGCATTACGATTCTCTATTGCACCCAGTGCAACTGGCTGCTCAGGGCCGGGTGGATGGCGCAGGAGCTTTTGCAGACCTTTGGCGACGCGCTCGGCGAGGTGGCGCTGATCCCGGGCACCGGCGGCAATTTCGAGATCCAGGTGAATGGCGAACTCATCTGGGAACGCAAGCGGGACGGCGGGTTTCCCGGGCCCAAGGAGTTGAAGCAGCGGGTGCGCGACATGATCGACCCGGACCGAGACCTCGGCCATCTGGACCGCAAGGCGAAGGAAGACGGCGAGAGCTGAAGCCGTCCGTGACAGATCCATGAAGGTTTTTCGGCGACGGGCACGGAAACTTCAAAAAGCCAGTTGACAGGGGAAGGTCACACCCGTACATGGCTCTCCGTCGCCCAGATGGCGGAATTGGTAGACGCGCCAGCTTCAGGTGCTGGTACCCGAAAGGGTGTGGAGGTTCGAGTCCTCTTCTGGGCACCATTCCATTTATTGAGCATTGTTTTTGCTCTGTTTTTTAGGTAAATTTGTCTCACTTTCACCCACCCCTTTCGGGGCGTGGGACAAATTTCATTGCTGGTTTGTTCTGATCTCGGTTTGTTGATTGCGGCGGCCGCTAGTTTCCAGCGGTTCTACGGGCTCAGCGGCGAAGTTTGCAGGATGTATTCCTCATATTCATGATACCGGGCGATACCAAGCCAACGACGCAATCGTCGGGTAAGGGAATCGAACATAGCCAGCGGCATGCCCTGAGCCAGAAAATGGTTGCGGAATAGAAAGACGGAGATACGTGCAGGAAGCGTCTGAGGCTGAAGCCACGAAATGTCCTCGTGGAGTTGCTCGCTATATTTCTCGGCAGCAACACGGTAGGGGGAAAGTTCGATCGACACCGCGTCGTAGTAGGCACGTAGATCTCGTTGCCTCAAAGCACTCCAGAACCTCCGCCCGGCTTTCATCTGCGTCCAAGGCTTGACGCCCATTGCATGAATGAAGTGTGGATGCCCGCGTAACAGGCATTGCAGGCGCTCAAACGGGGTCCAACCGGCAGGGCCGAAGCACTGGGCGATATCCAAGCCCCGGCGTAGCAATCTTAGAGGTATGCCCGCAAATCTCTCGGCGCCAAGGAGGGCGGTAAGCACCTCCTGATCGCCAAGCATGTGAATGGGTCGTTCTGCAGCTCGTTTGGCTTGCGCGTGTCGATAACGTGGGTGATGCAGAAGCTCTGTCCAGGCTTCAAGAAGTTGCCGATGATCTTCTGTGGCTCTCAGGATGCCGGTGTTCACGGTTGCGGTCAGGGCGCGCCCCGGCTTCATGCCCCAGTACAGGGTGCGCTTCAAACTTCCTTGCTGCTGCGACCAATAGGTCTCTTCCGTAGCGACAAAAACATCACGGGGCAAATTGTCCAGCCCTGCCGTTCCGGCCCCAATCCAGATGATGTCAGAATCGAACCAAAAAACCTCCGAATGTCCGAGATCGAGAAGGCGCAGCAATGCCGCTGGCTTCACGTCGAAACCACCGATTTCGTCGACATCAAAGACGAGTTCTCGAATGAAGGGAAAATCTGCCATCCAAGCCCTGAAGCTCTCGGGCATGGAGCGGTGGGCGACATATAATACCGCTCCGGGAAAACGGTTCATCAGACTCAGCAAGGTGAGCTTAACGCCCGTGAAATTGTGAGGTCTGTCCTCGTAGACACAAATTGCTCGGGTTGGCTCGGTTGACGAGACCGTCATTACTTGCCCCCGACAATCAAGGCCATTTGTTTTTCCCGTTTGTCTGAGTTCAAATCGTTGTCTTCCGCAGCTTTGACGTGATTTTGGATTGCCACGGCGTAAAGCTGTATGATTTGCGTGATCTTGTCGTCCCAATCAAAGTGCGTAAGCGCTTTTGCGCGGCCAGCTTCCCCAAGGCTGCGCCGTAGATCCACATCATCGGAAAGACGCTGCATCGCCTCGGCGAATCCTGCAATAATATTGTCTCGGGACGTTGGCTGGACGAGGACGCCGCAATCGTCATCCAGATAGTCGTCGGGGCCACCCCACTTTGTTGCGATGACAGGCAAACCGACGGCCATCGCCTCGAGAACGACGGCACCCCCGCATTCGTGAAGGCTGGGCATGACGAAAACATCCGACTGCTGCAGAACCCCTGCACATTCGCGTTGAGGCAAAAATCCGTGAAAACGTACCCGGCCAACCAGATCCATGGCCTCAACCATCGCTTCGAGCTTACTGCGCATCGGGCCGTCACCGACGATATCCAGTTCCACACGTTCCCGGCTTTTGACGCGTCTCAATGCCATTAGAAGGAGATCCGCTGCCTTCCAGTCAACCAACCTCCCCAGATAGACGAAACGAACCGGCTTTCCCGGCCGATCGTCAGCGTGGTTGCGCCGCGTCCAGAGTTCAGCGTCAATGCCATTTTCGACGAGCATCGCGACCGTGCCGCCGATATTCGCGGGTAGAACCGCGCGTGTTCTCTCGTTGGCTGCCAGCAGCAGTGCGGCTTCTCGCTTGCCGCGCATCAAAAGATGCATGACGTCTGACAAACGCCGCCCAAGCTTAAACAGTAAATCACCGGTGCCACTTGTTCGTCCCTTCGGATGGACGCCCGGCGGATAGGACATATTGCCGTTCATCGGTCCGATAACAACCGGCGCACCCACGTTGATGATCAGAGACGGTTCACGTGGCGAGACCGGAATTGGCTGGTGGACGACCTCTATGCCCAGCGTGTGGACCAGTTCGCGCGTGATGCGCCGCGCGCTCATCTGTGTCGCGACGCGGCTGATATAGCCGACGGTGATGTTGGCGAGTTGGTCCGGCAAGAGCTGCCCCAACCTCCACATCAGAATATTCAGCCGGGTGTCCTTGATGAAATGCATGTGGTCTACAGCGTCGGGTGCGTGAGAAGTCAACTCCTCCCGAGTACGCTCATGAACCACAAGCCAGGTCTCTATGCCCCGGGCACGCAACCGGGTGAAATAATGCCATGGGAGGGAAGCTTCGCCACCGAACTTCAGCGAGGCGTGTTCAGCGACAATCAGAACCTTATTGATGGAACTCATGTTCTACCCTTGCAATAAGATAGCCGCCATTTTCTGGCACCGCCGATATTTGGGCAACGCCGTCTAATGTAGCCTGCGGCTACCCCTAAAGAAGGTGAGAGACGCCGTGCGGGCATGGGGCCAATGAGGGAAAATTCGGAATATGTCGTTCAAGGGACCGCGCGATCCGGATGATCCCCCGGAGATTGACAGGCTTTCGGATTGGCTCTTGCTCACGATTGCCCGAACTCTGCTCGTGGATCACCCGGGGCTCCCTCCGGGAGCCGCTTCGTTGCGGTCTTAGGGCTGCATCGCGTGCTGCCTGCGCACCGTGTCGGCCGACCCGCGCACCACCTCGGAAATCTGCAGGAGTTGGGTGACCAAGGGCGTCGAATTGCGCCAGATCATTCCGATGCTGCGTGAGGGCCGCGGCGACTGGAAGCGGGAGATCGACACCTGCGCCGAGCGCGTTTCCACCGGGACGGCCATTTCCGGGATCAGCGTGATGCCGATACCGGCGCTGACCATCTGCACGAGCGTCGACAGGGAACTGCCCTCCATGACTTCCCGCAGGCGCGTCGTGCCTATCTTGCAGAACGAGAGAGCCTGGTCTCGAAAACAATGGCCTTCCTCCAGCAGGAGCAGGCGCATTTCGCGGAGGGCCTCGCGTTCGGGTACCGGCTTGCCCTCGTCCTCTCGTCGCCGGACCAGCACGAACTCCTCGTCGAACAATTTGAGCTCGGTCAGGAACGGTTCCGACACCGGCAGGGCGACGATTGCCAGATCCAGTTCGCCCTGCGCCAGTTCCTGGACCAGTTTTGCCGTCTGTGTCTCTCGCACCTGTATTTCAATCCCGTCGAAGGTTCTGTTCAGATCGTTGATGATCGCCGGCAGGAGATAGGGCGCGATCGTCGGGATGATCCCGATGCGCAAGCGCGCCAGAAACGGATCGCGCGACGCACGGGCAAGGTCCGCCAGTTCATCCACCGCCCGCAGGATGTCGCGAACCCGCAGCGCGAAGGTCTGGCCGAAGGCGGTCAGTTTCACTTCGCGCGCATTCCGTTCGAAGAGATCGCCGCCCACTTCCTGTTCGAGTTCCTTGATCTGCATCGACAGGGCTGGCTGGGAAATCGCGCAGGCATCGGCTGCGCGGCGGAAGCGGCCGTCCCGCGCGAGGGCTTCGAAATAGCGGAGCTGTTTGAGAGTAAGATTCTTCATAACCCCAGCTTATCGCCGCGATCAGTAAATCCAACTTAAATTTATGAGACGCTTCCGATAAGAAGGAAGACGAGGGAGGGCGCGCGTTTGGCTTGCTCCGGTTAAACAGGCGGGACTACAGTCGGGAATAGCGCGGCCGGACCCAGGCGGTTCGGGAAAAATTGCCCTCTTTTGCACGGCAGATAATTAAGTCATCAAGGAGATAGTCATGGATGCGAAATCTAGCGAAAACGCCGGCAAATGTCCGGTCGCCCATACGCCTCGCGGCAGATCGAACCGCGACTGGTGGCCTAACCAGCTGAACGTCCAGGTCCTTCATGGGCACTCGGTGCGTTCCGACCCTATGGGCGAGGCGTTCAATTATGCCGAAGAGTTCAAGACGCTCGATCTCGAGGGCCTGAAGAAAGACCTTCATGCCCTGATGACCGATAGCCAGGAGTGGTGGCCGGCCGACTTCGGTCACTACGGCGGCCTGTTCATCCGCATGGCCTGGCACAGCGCCGGCACCTACCGCATCACCGATGGCCGCGGCGGCGCCGGCCAGGGGCAGCAGCGTTTCGCGCCGCTCAACAGCTGGCCGGACAACGTCAACCTCGACAAGGCCCGTCGCCTGCTCTGGCCGATCAAGCAGAAATACGGCAACAAGATCTCCTGGGCGGATCTGATGATCCTCACCGGCAACGTCGCGCTCGAATCGATGGGCTTCAAGACGTTCGGGTTCGCCGGCGGTCGCGCCGACGTCTGGGAGCCGGAAGAGCTCTACTGGGGTCCGGAAGGGACCTGGCTCGGAGATGAGCGCTACAGCGGCGAACGCCAGCTCGCAGAACCGCTCGGTGCCGTGCAGATGGGCCTCATCTACGTCAACCCGGAAGGCCCGAACGGCACCCCGGATCCGCTGGCATCCGCCCGCGACATCCGCGAAACCTTCGCTCGCATGGCGATGAACGACGAAGAGACCGTGGCGCTGATCGCCGGCGGCCACACGTTCGGCAAGACCCATGGCGCTGGCGATCCGTCATTCGTCGGTGTCGACCCGGAAGGCGGCGAGCTCGAATCCCAGGGCCTCGGCTGGTCGAGCAAGTTCAACACCGGCGTCGGTCGCGATGCGATCGGCAGCGGCCTGGAAGTGACCTGGACCCAGACCCCGACCCAGTGGAGCAACTACTTCTTCGAAAACCTGTTCGGCTTCGAATGGGAGCTCACCACGAGCCCGGCCGGCGCCAAGCAGTGGGTGGCCAAGAATGCTGAAGCTTCCATTCCGGACGCTTTCGACCCATCGAAGAAGCAGCTTCCGACCATGCTGACCAGCGATCTGGCGCTGCGTTTCGACCCGGCCTACGAGAAGATCTCGCGCCGTTTCCTCGAAAACCCGGCTGAATTCGCCGATGCCTTCGCCCGCGCCTGGTTCAAGCTGACCCACCGCGACATGGGGCCGAAGGTTCGCTACCTCGGTCCGGAAGTGCCGGCCGAAGATCTGATCTGGCAGGACGTGATCCCGCCGGTCAATCATGACCTGGTCGACGACCACGATGTCGCCGACCTCAAGTCCAGGATCCTGGCATCGGGCCTCACGGTACAGGAACTGGTCTCGACCGCCTGGGCTTCCGCCTCCACCTTCCGCGGTTCCGACAAGCGCGGCGGCGCCAATGGCGCGCGCATCCGGCTTGCGCCGCAGAAGGACTGGGAGGCCAACCAGCCGGCGCAGCTCGCCAAGGTCTTGGGCGTTCTCGAAGGAATCCAGAGGGATTTTTCCGCCACCCGTACCGGAAGCAAGAAGATCTCGCTGGCCGACC
Source organism: Neorhizobium sp. USDA 3394 (assembly GCF_056280385.1). Taxonomy (NCBI): domain Bacteria; kingdom Pseudomonadati; phylum Pseudomonadota; class Alphaproteobacteria; order Hyphomicrobiales; family Rhizobiaceae; genus Neorhizobium; species Neorhizobium sp. USDA 3394. The sequence continues at coordinate 1,730,614 of NZ_JBWCDU010000002.1, read as the reverse complement.
TGATCGTCCTTGCGGGTGCCGCCGGCGTCGAAAAGGCTGCCAAGGCAGCAGGAGAGGACATTGCCGTACCGTTCACGCCGGGCCGTATGGACGCTTCGCAGGAACAGACGGACGCGGCTTCCTTCGCGCCGCTGGAACCCCGTGCCGATGCCTTCCGCAACTATGTCAACAGCGGCAAGACGCAGTTCATGAAGGCTGAAGAAGCCCTGGTGGACCGCGCTCAGCTGCTGACGCTGACGGCACCGGAAATGACGGTTCTCCTCGGCGGCCTGCGCGTGCTGAAGGCCGGCCAGCCCGAACACGGCGTCTTCACGTCCCAGCCGGAAACGTTGACGAACGATTTCTTCGTCAACCTGCTCGACATGAGCACCGAATGGTCGCCTGTTGCCGGCAAGGATGGAGTCTACGAAGGCCGTGACCGCAAGACCAAGGCACCCAAGTGGACCGGTACCCGCGTCGACCTGATCTTCGGCTCACATTCGCAGCTTCGTGCGATCGCTGAAGTCTATGCCCAGTCCGACGCCAAGACCAAGTTCGTGAAGGACTTCGTGGCGGCATGGACCAAGGTCATGAACGCCGATCGGTTCGATCTCGTCTGATCGATCAAGATGGCCCGGACGTGGCTCAGCTACGTCCGGGCACTTTTTCAGTGCTGATGATACGCCGGACTTCTCAGGCCGGTACGAAGGCCGAGGCGATCGCCAGCACGAATCCGAGGATCGTGGCGCAGACCGACAGCGCTTCGCGCGTCTTTTCGGAGCTGACGCCCCATCCCTCGCTGATGAGATAGCGCGCGATCAGGCCCAGCGACAGCAGGCCGACGCAGCCGAGGAAGGCGAAGAAATAAATTCCATACTGCATGTTGGAGATCTTCTTGGTCAGCACCTCGGTTATCCCGACCAATGTCGAGAGGGATAGAAGCAGGCTGCCGATGATCAAGTATTCGGCATGTTGCGATCGGGCGGTCGAATAGAGCGACAGGATCGTGAACAGGAACGCGACAAGGACGATGGCGATGTAATTGCCGCTGACATGCCCGGTCGCGGAAATCGACATGAAGATCGATGTCAGGATGAACAGCGCTGCCGCCAGGATGATCTTGTATTTCGAGTTGAAAAACTGGCGCATGATACCGATCCGCTCCAAACTGGCCGTCTCCGGCGCTGGTAAAGGCCGGTTCTCGGACTATGGGAAATTCGGCGCGTGATGAACAGCTTGCCGGGCTGCTATTCGGTGGAAATCCACGCCCGAGTTCAGGCCGGACGTTTCCGCTGGATGGCGTAGGCCCCTCCGGCGCTCATCACGGCCAGCAGATACCAGGTCACGGCATAGACGAGGTGGCTGTTGCGGAAGCGGATCACCGTCAATCCGCCGACCGGCAGGCCGCCCGGGATCGGCGTCGCGTCGGCATCGATGAAATAGGGCGCCACCTTTTCGAGACCCTTGGCGGCGGCAATCGCTGCCACGTCGCGAGAGTACCAGCGGCCGCTCGCGGGATCGTTGGAGCGCAGGAAGGCACCGCCCGGCTCGCTGATGCGGATGAGGCCGGTAATCTTCACGGGGCCCTGGATCTCTCCGTCCGCGCGTGCCGCCGGGTCGCGGCGGTCGAGGGGGACGAAACCACGGTTGATGAGGACGGTGGTTCCGTCCTTCTGTTCCAACGGCGTCAGAACCCAGAAGCCGGGACCGAGATCGGTGACGGCCTGAACCAGCGTTTCCTCGCCATGATGAAAGAAGCCGGTGGTGGTGACGCGGCGATATTCGTCGTTTTCGGCGTTGATCGCAGGCCAGGCCGGCGATGAAGGGGCGGGTGCCGGCGTCGCGGTGACCCGGGCGTCGACGCGGGCGATCAGATCGAGTTTCCAGGAGAGCCGCTGCACTTGCCAGGTGCCGAGCCCGATAAAGGTCAGCGCCAGGAAGAGCATCGCACCCGCGAATACGAGCCGGGAGCGGGCCGGCTCCCCATCCGCTGTCTGTCCGGCCAAAGGATGATCGAGAGCCACGCGTCTATCCTTTCCAGGCTCATCCCCGACAGGGGATCACGGCATGTTCTTCATCATCTCCGGCGACATCGGCATCATGTTGGTGTTCAGATGGTGCATGACCCAGAGCGATCCGGCAAGCGTGATGCCCACCAGTACAAGGGTGAAGAGCAGTGCCATCATCGTCCATCCGCCTTCCGACCGCGGGTTCATGTGCAGGAAGTAGACCATGTGCACGATGATCTGGATCACACCCAGCCCCATGACGAGGAAGGCTGTGAACAGCTTGCTGTCGATGGCGCCGCTCATCACCAGCCAGAACGGAATGGCCGTCAGGATCACCGACAGGGCGAAGCCGATCATGTAGCTCCTGAATGTGCCGTGTGCCGCCTCATGGCCATGGCTGTGGCCGTGATGGGTCTGGCTGGCGCTTTCGTGCGACGGAGCGTTGGGGTGCGAGCTCATCCGAGGACTCCCATCAGGTAAACGAAGGAGAAGACGCCGATCCAGACGACGTCGAGGAAGTGCCAGAACATCGAAAGGCACATCAGGCGGCGCTTGTTCTCGGGGATCAGGCCGTGCTTGCCGACTTGCACCATCAGCGTGATCAGCCAGATGATGCCGAAGGTGACGTGCAGGCCGTGGGTGCCGACCAGCGTGAAGAAGGAGGAAAGGAAGGCCGAACGGGTCGGTCCGGCGCCCTCGTGGATCAGGTGGTTGAATTCGTAAAGCTCGAGGCCGAGGAAGGCGGCGCCAAACACGCCCGTCACACCGAGCCAGAACAGGGTCTCGGCCTTCGCCCCCCGTTCCATCTGCAGCATGGCAAAGCCGTAGGTGATCGACGAGAAAAGCAGCATTGCCGTGTTGACGGCAACGAGCGGCAGGTCGAACAGGTCGGCGGGCGAGGGACCGGCCGCATAGTTGCGGCCCAGCACGCCGTGGGTGGCGAAAAGCACCGCGAAGATCAGGCAGTCGCTCATCAGGTAGAGCCAGAAGCCCAGCATGGTGCTGCCTTCCGGATGATGCTCGTCGGTGACGTAGAATTGCGGCTTGCCGTTGTCCGTGCCGTGGGTTTGCGCTTGCGTCTGGCTCATGATCTCAGGTCCGTTCCGCGAGCAGCTTTGAGCGCGCGTCCTCTGTTGCGGTCACGGTTTCGGCGGGAATGTGGAAATCCCGGTTGTAGTTGAAGGTGTGGCCGATCGCCGTGGCGACCATCGCGATGAAGGAGAGGGCCGCCAGCCACCAGATGTACCAGATCATGGCGAAGGCGAAGACGATGCTGATGCCGGCCAGGATAATCCCGGTGCCGGTGTTTTTCGGCATGTGGATCGGCTTGAAGCCGCCGAGCGGGCGTTCGTAGCCGCGAAGTTTCATGTCGTACCAGCTGTCATGATCATGCACGACGGGCGTGAAGGCGAAGTTGTAGTCCGGCGGGGGCGAGGAGGTCGACCATTCCAGCGTGCGCCCGTCCCACGGATCCCCGGAGGTCTCGCGCAGCTGGTCGCGGCGCAGGAACGAGACGACGAGCTGGATGATGAAAGCCCCGATGCCGCAGGCGATGATCCCGGCGCCGATGGCGGCGATGACGAACCATACCTGCAGGGAAGGATCCTCGAACTGGCTGACGCGGCGGGTGACGCCCATCAGGCCGAGCACGTAGAGCGGCATGAAGGCGACGAAGAAGCCGATCTGCCAGCACCAGAAGCTGATGAGGCCCCAGAACCTGTCGAGCTTGTAGCCGAAGGCCTTCGGCCACCAGTAGACGATGCCCGCCATGAGCCCGAACAGCACGCCGCCGATGATGACGTTGTGGAAGTGGGCGATCAGGAAGAGCGAGTTGTGCAGCACGAAGTCGGCCGGCGGGATGGCCAGCATGACGCCGGTCATGCCGCCGATGACGAAGGTCACCATGAAGCCGATCGTCCAGTACATCGGCAGCTCGTAGCGGATGCGGCCGCGATACATGGTGAAAAGCCAGTTGAACATCTTCGCGCCGGTCGGGATCGAGATGATCATCGTCGTGATCCCGAAAAAGGCGTTCACGCTCGCGCCGGCGCCCATCGTGAAGAAATGGTGGAGCCACACGATGTAGGAGAGGATCATGATGACGCACGTGGCGTAGACCATCGAGGCGTAACCGAAGAGGCGCTTGCCGCTGAAGGTGGCGACGACTTCGGAAAAGATGCCGAAGGCCGGCAGTACGAGGATGTAAACTTCCGGATGGCCCCAGATCCAGATGAGGTTGATGTACATCATCGGATTGCCGCCGAGGTCGTTGGTGAAGAAGTTCGTTCCGACATAGCGGTCGAGCGACAGCAGGGCGAGCGTGGCGGTCAGGATCGGGAAGGTTGCAACGATCAGCACGTTGGTGCAGAGCGAGGTCCAGGTGAAGATCGGCATCTTCATGAAGGTCATGCCCGGCGCGCGCATCTTCACGATCGTGGCGATCAGGTTGATGCCCGATAGCGTCGTGCCGACGCCCGCAACCTGCAGGCCCCAGATGTAGTAGTCCACCCCGACGCCCGGACTGTAGTCCGCGCCTGAAAGCGGCGGATAGGCCAGCCAGCCGGTGCGGGCGAATTCCCCGACGAAGAGCGACATCATGATGATGACGGCGCCGGCCGTGGTCATCCAGAAGGAGAAGTTGTTGAGGAAGGGGAAGGAGACGTCGCGCGCGCCGATCTGCAGCGGCACCACGTAGTTCATGAAACCGGTCACAAAGGGCATCGCCACGAAGAAGATCATGATCACGCCATGGGCGGTGAAGATCTGGTCGTAGTGATGCGGGTTGAGGTAGCCCTCGTTTCCGTTGAAGGCGATCGCTTGCTGGATGCGCATCATGATCGCATCGGCAAAACCGCGCAGCAGCATGATGATGGCGAGCACGATATACATGATGCCGATCTTCTTGTGATCGACGCTCGTGAACCACTCGGTCCAGAGATAGCCCCAGAGCTTGTATCTGGTGATCAGCGCCAGGAGGGCGATGCCGCCGATTGCGACCGCTATGAAGGTCACGATCAGGATCGGTTCGTGATAGGGGATGGCTTCCAGGGAAAGCCGTCCGAAAAGAAATTGAGTGAGCGTGGTGTTGCCGAACATGGGTTTCTACCGGATTTCGTTCAGGGCTTTGACGGGGCGTCGTTGTTGAGCTGCGCCGGTGCCGCGCCGCCCTGCGGAGTTTCGGGCGTGCTTCCGGAAGCGCCACCGTGCATGTCGTGCCCGCCTGGCGCGGCGTGCGCGCCCTGGTTCGTCGACGCCCCCCCGGATTGTCCCTGGGGCTGCTGGCTGTTGACGCCTTGCGCCGGTTCCGGGCTGCGGGCCGGATTGCCGGTGGCCGGGAAGGTGGCGGCAGGCGCCGCCGTGCCGTGCGCCGCTTCGCCCGCATGGCGGTTGTCGTGCTCCAGCCTGGCGCGGTTCTCGTGGCTTTCGGTGCCGGCACCACCCGCCATGTCGATATGCATCATCTCGTCCATGCACATCTTGCCGGGCGTCGCGCACATATTGAGCACGGCGCGATAGAGCCCGTCCTCGACGGATGCATAATAACGCACCGGTTCCTTGGCGCTCGGTTTCTCGAGCTTCAGATAGGCGTCGCGGTTGAGCGCCGTGCCGTTCTGCTTCACGCGGGCCACCCACTGGTCGAAACCGGCCTGGTCGACGCCGTGGAACTTGAAACGCATGTGAGAAAAACCGTCGCCGCTGTAGTTCGAGGAGAGGCCTTCGTATTCGCCGGGCCTGTTGATGACGGCATGCAGCTTCGTCTCCATGCCGGGCATGGCATAGATCATGCCCGCCAGCGCCGGCACATAGAAGGAATTCATCACCGACGAGGCGGTGATCCTGAAGTTGATCGGCACGTCCACCGGGGCCGCCATCTCGTTCACTGTGGCGATGCCGTAGTCCGGGTAGAAGAACAGCCATTTCCAGTCGAGTGCCACGACCTCGACCGTGAGCGGCTTTGTCTCTGCCGGGACGGCACGCTGGGCGTCCAGCCGTTCGAGCGGCCGGTAGGGGTCGAGCTTGTGGGTGCTGATCCAGGTGACGGCACCGAGCGCGATGATGATGGCGAGCGGTGCGGACCAGATGATGACTTCGAGCCGCGTCGAATGATGCCATTCGGGATCATAGGGCGCGCTGGTGTTCGAGCTGCGATAGCGCCATGCGAAAAACAGCGTGAGGAAGATCACCGGCACGATGATGATCAGCATCAGCACCGTGGCAACGACGATCAGGTTGGCCTGCTGTTTGGCGATATCGCCGGAAGGCGACATGACGACCAGATTGCATCCGGAAAGGCCTACAAGGACCAAAAGAGCGAACAACCGTGCTACGATTTTCAACTGAGGGGTCATCTCGAGCTCAAATTTGCGTTTTGTCTAGTTCGGAATAGGCTTGTTCCGGTGCAGGCTGAAATGAGGTGGTTCGTCGCAGTGCAGCAATATGTCGCAGTGCAGCAAAAAACCGCATGGCCTTGTGCACCGTTTTGCGGCACCACCGGCACTCTCGGCATTTGCCTCCGCCAACCGGAAATCTAGGACAACCTACCGGACTGACCAGAGGGTGTGATTGAGAAGACGGTGCGGCTTGCCGCGATTGTCAGGTTTTTTTAGCCTTGTTCCTTGATCTCGACAGCATCTTGATCAACATTTCGGGGCGAGGCGAACTATCGCCAGGAGGATTTCATGAGCACGGTCGTCAATCCCGCGTCAACAGGTCCGACATCGTCCGGCCTCGAAAGGGACGCCCGTCGCATTCATGACGACAAGCCGATCTCGCCGGGCAGCATCGCGCTCGGTGTGATCATCGGCCGCATGTCGGAATTCTTCGACTTCTTCGTCTATGGACTGGGCTCCGTCCTCGTCTTTCCGAAGCTGATCTTCCCGTTTGCGCCGACCCCGGTTGCCGCAACCCTGATGTCGTTCGCGATCTTCCCGCTCGCTTTCATGGCCCGGCCCGTCGGGTCGTTCGTCTTCATGTGGATAGACCGTAATTATGGGCGCGGCACCAAGCTGACGATCGCGCTCTTCCTGCTCGGCGGATCGACGGCTTCGATCGCCTTCCTGCCGGGTTACGATGCGATCGGCTACTGGGCGGTGGCGTTGCTGGCGCTGTTCCGCATGGGGCAGGGTTTTGCGCTCGGCGGCGCCTGGGACGGGCTCGCTTCGCTCTTGAACCTCAATGCGCCGCCAAACCGGCGCGGCTGGTATGCGATGATCCCGCAGCTTGGCGCTCCGATCGGCTTTGCGCTGGCGAGCATCCTGTTCGGTTATTTCGTCGCCAATCTCTCGGAAGCCGATTTCATTTCCTGGGGCTGGCGTTATCCGTTCTTCGTGGCGTTTGCGATCAACGTCGTGGCGCTGTTTGCGCGCCTGCGCATCGTTGCCAGCAAGGAGTTCGGCTCGGCGCTCGAAGCCAACGAGTTGCAGGCCCGGCCGATCTTCGAAATGCTGAGCAAGCACGCCCATGACGTCGTGCTCGGCGCCTTCGTGCCGCTCGCCAGTTTCGCCATGTTCCATCTGGTGACGATCTTCCCGTTGAGCTGGGTGACGCTCTATGGCGGGCAGTCGGCGGCGGAATTCCTGTTCGTGCAGGTGCTCGGTGCTGCCGTCGGCATTGTCGGCATCATCCTGTCCGGCCTGATCGCCGACCGAATCGGCCGCCGCAGCCAGCTGATGATCGGCGCGGTTATCATCGCGATCTTCTCGTTTTCGGCGCCGTTCCTGCTCGATGCCGGCGGCAAGGGGCAGGATGCCTTCATCATCATCGGCTTCGGCATCCTCGGCCTCTCTTTCGGCCAGGCCTCCGGTGCCGTCTCCTCGCGCTTCGGGCAATATTACCGCTATACGGGTGCGGCGCTCACCTCCGACCTCGCCTGGCTGGTCGGCGCCGGTTTCGCACCGCTGGTGGCGCTCGGCCTCGCCAGCAGCTTCGGCATCATCTTCATCGGCGGATATCTGATCTCCGGCGCGATCTGCACGATCGCGGCGCTCAGCCTCAGCCGGGTCCTGGACCAGAGCGGCGAGCCGGGGCAGGGGCGGTAATATCCTCCACCCACATTCCTGTGTTTGTCACAGGAATCCAGCCACGGTGCGTCGGCGCCGTGAGTGAAAGCATGATCTTGAAGAGCCTTTCGCGCCCAAGGGCTTGGGCGCGCTGGATCCCTGTGACAAGCGCAGGGATGAGTGAGTATTGGAGGCAGTGCGCCCTCAAGCAGCCTTCTTGGCAAGCGTTGGCCGCGTGGCGGCAGCCTTTTTCGACCATCGCCGTCACTTCCGCACGGCGCGCACCCGTCAGCGGCGTGCGTGCGGACGCGCTCGAAGCGTGGCCCATGATCTGCTCGGCGAGCTTGATCGACTGGACCAGGTCGTGCTCGGCATCGAGATGCAGCAACGGCATGAACCAGCGATAGATGGCGCGGGCCTTGACCCAGTCGCCGCGGGCGGCGGCGGCCACGAGGGCAACGGATTCCTGCGGGAAGGCGCTGGTGAGGCCGGAGACCCAACCCTTGGCGCCCAGCATCAGGCCTTCGAGGGCCACGTCGTCAAGGCCGGCGAAGTGCGGTCACGCGAAGGGTTCGGTCGGGCTTTTGCTCGGCTGGGTGAACCATTGCGGCCCGGTTTCGGTCATGTGGATATGGTCTTCGAGACGGATGCCGAAGCGGTCCGGGAAAACGATCATCGGTTCGTTGGAGAAACACATGCCCGGTTCGAGCACGGTCGCATTGCCGCGAACGATATAGGGTTCCTCGTGGATTTCGAGGCCTAGCCCGTGGCCGGCGCGATGCGGCAGACCAGGCAGGCGGTAGTCCGGGCCAAGCCCGTGTTTTGCCAGAACCTTGCGGGCCGCATCGTCGAGGCTGCCGCAGGCGGCGCCGAGGCGGGCGGCCTCGAAGACAGCCTGTTCCGCCTCGCGCTCGATCGCCCAGGCGGCAGCGAATTCCTTCGTCGGCTCCTCCAGCACGTAGGTGCGGGTGAGATCCGAATGATATCCGTCGAGCCGGCAGCCGGTATCGACCAGAACCACGTCGCCGGGGGCATAGGCCTGCTCGCCGTCGGCGCCGTGGGGAAGCGAGGTCGCGACCCCGAAAGAGACGATGCAGAAGCTCGAACCACCTTCGGCGCCCAGCGCGCGATGCTGTTCGTCGATATGGCGCACCACATCGGAAGCAAGCACACCCGGCTGGATAAAGGCATGCGCGCGGCGATGCACTTCCAGCGTCAGGTTCATCGCATGCTGGATGAGGTCGATCTCGGCCTTCGATTTCCGGAGCCTGAGATCGCGGATCAGACGGCCGCCATCGACAAGCCGCTCGGTACTGAAGACGGCAGCAAGCTGGTGGTAGACGAACAGCGGCAGCGCGTCGTCGAGAGCGACTTTCACGCCGGAAGGCAGAAGTGAGGCGACCAGCGCCGCGCTCGCTTCATCCTCCTGCCAGACGACGATCTCGCCGGGCAGATGGGGCAGGCTCTCAACCCGGCTCTGTTCGAACCCCGGCACGATGTAGGTGACCGAATTCGGGGTCACCAGCGCGCCGAGCAGGCGTTCGCTCTGGTGCCAGACCAGGCCGGTGAAATAGCGCAGGCTCTCGCTGGCGCCGAGCAGGATACCGCCCAGCCCCCTTTCGTCCAGCGCCGCCTGCAGCCGGACAAGGCGCTGCCGCCGCTCTTCGTCGGTGATCTTCGCGGCGGGGTGCGACCAGGCCATGTCCGCTTCCTTTCGATTTCGTTCGACTTATATCGTTCTGTAGTCAGTTTGTCGACAAAGGTGTTTGGCGCATGTCGCCGACCGGCATCCGCCGTCGTCTTTGTCAGCGAAACCGGCTGATGCTGTAAGGCTCGACGTCGAGGGCAGGTTCTCTGCGTGCGGCGATATCGGCGACCAAGCGGCCGGTCGCGGCCGACTGCGTGAGCCCGAGATGCCCGTGGCCGAAGGCGTAGATGATTGCAGGCGATGCGGTCGAAGCACTGATGACCGGCAGGCAGTCCGGCATGGAGGGACGAAAACCCATCCATTGGCGGCCGCCCTCGGTCTTCAGGTCGGGCAAGAAGCTTTTTGCTTTTGTCAGCATCGCTTCCGAGCGCTTGTAGTTCGGGGCCAGCTTCAGCCCGCCGAGCTCGACTGCGCCGCCGACGCGGATGCCGGAGGAGAGCGGTGTCACGACGAAGCCGTGATCGTTGAAATAAAGCTGGCGATGAAGCGGGAAGGCGCCCGGCGGCAGGGTCGTGTTGTAACCTCGCTCCGTTTCGAGCGGCGCATGATCGCCGAGGCCGGTTACGATCTTCTTCGACCAGGCACCGCCGGCCAGTACGACGGTCTTCGCCTCGAAGACGGCGCGATCCGCCAGAATAACTCTGGCGCCATCGTTTATGGGCTCGATGCGCACGACCTCCCCGATCCTGAGCGAAGCGCCCCGGGCCATGGCGTTGCCGAACAGGGCCTGGGTGAATTCCAGCGGATCGGAGACCTGCAGGCCGGAAGGCGTGAAGATGCCGTGCCGGAACTGCGGCGCAAGGCCCGGCTGGAGGGAGTCGATCTCGTCGCGGCCGACCCTCTGGAATTCGAAACCGGCCTTGAGCTTCGCCTGCCAGTCGTCAGAGGCAGCATTGAGGCTTGCCTCGCTGTCGTAGAGATCGAGCGTGCCGGTCTGCTTGATCATCGCCCGAAGGCCGGCTTGCTCGACGGTCCGCAGCATTTCGCTGCGCGCCATCGGCATCATCCTGGCATGCACGCCGACGGTACGCTCATAGGCCGGCCGGGCGCTGGCGCGCCAGAGGCGCCACAGCCACGGCACCATATTGAGTGCGTAGGAAGGCGGCAGGCTGAGGGGACCGAGCGGATCGAGCAGCCATTTCGGCGCTTTCCACATCATGCCGGGTGCGGCGATCGGGATGATTTCCGGAAAGGCGAGAATGCCCGCATTGCCGCTGCTTGCACCCCGTGCCACCTCGCCGCGCTCGATTATCAGCACCGAACGTCCGTCGTCCAGCAGGTACTGCGCCGACATCGTGCCGATAATGCCCGAGCCGATGACGACGGCGTCGACCGAAGAGGAATTCATGATTTCTGTCCTGTGAAGCGAATGCGGACGGGGGTCAGGATGCGGCAAGATCGATTGGTTGGCCGAGATCGCGGGCGATATAATCCTGGATCTGCCGGACGATCTGTTGTGCATGCTTGATGGCGAGCCTGTCGGAGCGCTCGACGTCGCGCGCCTCGATCGCGGCGATCATCTCCTCGTGTTCGTCGACATACTGACGTGGCAGCCGATCGTCGAAGGTACGATAATAGAGGCGCAGGATGCGGCGCCCCTCATCGAGCAGTCGGGCGAAGAAGGTAGTGTAATAGGCATTGCCGGCGAGTTCGGCGATCGCCACATGGAATTCCCGGTTCGCCTCGATCATCGCGAAGGCGTCGTGGGCGGCGACCGCTGCGGCGAACTCCGCCTGCCGCTTGCGGATCTCGCCCATCGCCTCCGGCGTCGCGCGCATCGCGGCACCGCGGGTGGTGACACGGTACATCAACGTCAGCGCATCGAAATAGGGAGGCAGAGAGGCGAAATCGATCGTCGCGACGATCGTATTGCGGTTCGGCAGCGTCGTGACGAGGCCATCGGCGGAAAGTCGCAGCAGCGCTTCACGGATCGGCGTGCGCGACATGCCGAAGCGCTCGGACAGCCGAACCTCGTCCAGCGGACTGCCGGGGGGCAAGGTCATGGCGAGGATTTCACGGCGCAGGATCGTATAGACGCTCTGAGTCCCGGAGCCGCGGATGCGGGAAATATCGGTTTCTGCAGGTTCGTTCTTCGCCATCGTTGACCGTGTCTCCCTCGTCACGCCACTGCGCTATATATTTGCACACATATTGTCGACATGGAATAGCCTGAAGGGATCCCACGCGATCAAACGGGTTGTGCCTGAAAGTGAGCACGTCGTGACGTCCCTGGGACTGACGCAGTGGTTATTGGTTCGTGGCCTTCGTCCTGCCGCTCGCCCGGGAGCCGATAACCTGCCCTGCCGCTAGTCTGCCCGCTACGATCGCGCCTTCGACATAGCCCGGATAGGATGGGGAAAGTTCCGACGATACGAAATGAATGAGCGGGAGACCTTCAGTGATGATGTCCTCCGCATGGCGGGCATCGAGATCGATCACGACATCGCTATAGGCGCCGCCGCTCCACAGATCATCGACCCAGTCGCGGACATGGATATCGCGCGGATTGCCGCCTTCAGGGCCGAAGGCTGCACTTAGTTGTTCCCGGATGAAGGCGATCAGTTCCGCGCGCGGCCGCTTGTGCCATTCCTGCGCTTCCGGCCCGCCGACAAAAACGATGAGGCCGGCATAATCGTCGTGGCTGGCATCGCAGGCATAGAGACCTTGGGGTTCATGCCACATGACGGCGCCGGAAAGCCCGTGTTCCCGCCAGAATGGCTTGTCGTAACTGACCTGCAGCTTGATCGAAAGGCCGGGCGCCCAGGCGCAAAGCGCCTTCTGCAGTCGTTCGGGAAGAGCAGGCGAAAACGGAATCCTGCGGATCATCACCGGCGGCAGCGCGAGGATGATGCGTTTCGCCGAGAGCCGCTCATTGCCGGCCATGATGGTGACGCTGGTTCCGGAATGTTCGATGCCCGTCACCGCGGTGCCGAGGCGCAGCCGGTCGCCAAGCCGCGCCGCGAGCTGGTCGGCCAGCGCATGCAGCGAGCCGGGAAGGAACATTTCCATTTCCGAATAGGTATTGGTGATGCGCCGGTCGTTGGACGCGAGCCAGGTGAAGGCAACTTCTTCCGGCGCCCGGCACCAGAGGCCCTTGATCAGCCGCAGGAAACTTTTCCTGACATCGTCCGCCACGTCGTCTTGCCGGGCAACCCAATCGGCCACGGTCAGTTTCGCCAGCTCCGGATTGTCCGGGTCGGTTGCGATCATCCGGTCGCGCAGCGCATCGACGCCTTGCCAGCGCGCAAAACCCTGCTGCGGCGAGACCGGCGGCCGGTAGATCATCTCGCCATCGTAGTGGGTCATGACCGGCGTCCCGCCGTTTTCCTCGATGAGCCCCATCAGTTCGCTCATGTCGCGACAGAAGAATTGTCCGCCGGTATCGACCCGGGTACCGTCCGGCAGAGTCTCGGACTCGACTTTGCCGCCGACCCGATCGCGCGCCTCGAGCAGCAACACGTCGAGCCCTGCATCGACAAGCTCCAGCGCAGCACTGAGGCCCGTAAAACCCGCGCCGACGACGATGGCATCCCGCTCAGGCATTGTTTTCTCCGACTGTCTCCCTGCCTTTGCCATTACCGCAAGCGCTCGGGCACGTCTATGAGGCTGGAGGCGGGCGACCGGAATCCGTGCGCTCCCGGGAACCTATGCCTGAGAGCGGCGGATTGGTCCACCGCTGCCATTGTCGCGGTTCCTATCTCTCTGTCACTCCCAATTAGCGAGCACTGACTTCCAATCTGCGGGCCTGGATAGGCAGTCAGCGAAGATTGGGGGAGTATATGTTCGGTGGGTTATAGACTCGGGGAGCGGGCGCGTGCTCTTCGACAGCTTCAGCCTGTTCCCAGAATTGGCGAGCCTCGGCGCTATCCTTAAGGAAACGGTGAATGAGTTACGTTTGTGCCTTTCAGGCGCTAGCAACTGGCGAAACCCACGTGTTTGCCAATTCCGTACACAATCCGAGTTTCGTTATTCCAGAGTGGCCTAAACAATCCAATTAGCTGTCTCTCCGCAGCCGCCTGGTAACCGCTTTGAACCGCCAGATATCTGCATTCAAAATCGCGGCTTTCGATGCCCGCGGCTTTTCGAATGCTCTTGCGATGTTCTTTCAAGCGATCAAAGAGCTTCGTTCCCTGGTCAACTGGCGATTCTGGATTCCCCTCCGGATCGGCCTTGCCGACGTATTTGTGGGGTCTCTGTTCCGGCGACCGGCGCATATGGAGGAAAATCATCCGGGGAATAGATCGCATAAACGCCTGCACCAGAGAAGCCTTGCAAATCCTCTAGTCGCTGGGGCGGCTGCGCGACCAACGCGATCGAAATGAAGCGGCCGATCAGGTTGGGCTCCGTGGGATCAAAGAAAGATGTGGGCAATTGGACAGCATCAATTTCTCTGACCACCTGCTCCAACATCCTCTGCATTTCCAGCAGTCTACCAGTAGCTTGTTGCGAGCGGGCGCGGAGAAGCCTTGGCCGTGATGAGTGTCCTTCGCTTCTGCAACGAGCCGTTCTATTTTTCGTCGCCCGTGAGCCGGTCCAGAAGCTGACGCGCAGAAAGCCCGCCGAGCCGTCTGCCAACCTCAACATCCGGCCGTCGGTCACGACGCTTAATCGTTTCTTGCAGTTCTGCGAGCGGAACCGGATGTCTATCCGGAGGCGCTGAAAGAACTTATGGACGGGGGAGGAGTATAATTGACGCAGCTGCGTTAACGCACATCAATGCATTTAGCGAGTGCCTCTGAGTTCAGAGGCTCATGGTCGGGCTCACGCAGTTGCAGAACCGTTAACGAAAGCTAAGCAACCCAAGGTCGAGAATCGCCCATCAAGGTCGGGCAGGCATGATTTGCGATTTATGACGGCCAGATTGAACGATAATGCAAGATTATCGTTCATTTTCTGCGACTGACAGGCGGTGCGGATAAGTGGCGCACATTAGTAAGAAACCGCACATCTTGATCTCCCCGGCTTCGCTGGAGCGCGTTGTCGCGCTGCACTGATACCGATGAAGTTGGCCTCAGGCCGGACTGTTTCGTCCGGCCTCGTCATTGTTGCCAGCCAACCGATCACTCCTGGAGCGTCAGCCGAGCCGCTTCAGTCTGCAGCCTTCTTGACCAACAGCTTGTCGACGCGTCGGCCATCCAGATCGACCACCTCGAAATGCCAGCCCTTTGTCGTAAAGCTTTCTCCCAAGGACGGGAGGCGTTTCAGTTCATCGATGACGAAACCGGCGACCGTTTCGTAGTCGGGCTCCTCAGTGAGGGTAAATCCCATTTCGCCTGCGAATTCGTCGATTGGCATCCATCCGGCGACGAGGAACGACCCGTCGTCGCGTTTCACGATCGCAGGCTCTTCGCTTTCACCTTCCTGGAAGACGCCGGTGATGGCCTCGAGAACATCCCCCGATGTGACGATGCCTTCGAAATGACCGTATTCGTCATAGACGAGGACCATGTGAGAAGGCGATTTACGCAGCGATTGAATGACATTCAGAGCACCGGTGCGGTCGGAGACGACAGGCGCCTCCCGCATGAGGCTCCGCACATCGAGGTTGGTTCCCTGCAGGAACGCATCGAGCGCGTCCTTTACGAAGAGCACGCCCAGGATCTCGTCCGAGGAACCGTTTCTCACGGGCAGGCGCGACTTTTGGGAATTGCGCAGCTGCTCGCGGATTTCGGCCAGATCATCCTCTATGTCGATCACTTCGACGTCGCGACGAGGCGTCATCAATCCGCGGGCGGCCCGATCAGCCAGACGCATGACGCCCGAAATCATCTCTGACTCCCCGGTCTCGATGACACCAGCGTTGTGGGCTTCAGCGAGCACCGTGCGAATTTCCTCGTCGCTCATCCTTTCGTCCGTCTCGCCCTTCTGACCGAGCAGCGCGAGAACGGCCTTTCCTGATGTGTTGAGAAGCCAGACCAGAGGCATGGCGACCTTGGACAGGAGCGCCATGGCCGGAGCGACCTTCGAAGCCACAGTCTCGGGGGCTCTGAGCGCTATCTGCTTCGGCACCAGCTCTCCGACAATGAGCGACAAATAGGTGATGGCCACGACGACCGACCCGACACCCAGGCCGTCAGCCATGGCTTCCGACAAGCCTTGAGCTTGAAGCCAGCCGGCAAGCCGCGCGCCGAGTGTCGCGCCAGAAAACGCGCCTGACAGAACGCCAACCAGTGTGATGCCAATCTGCACGGTGGAGAGAAAGCGGCCGGGATCTTCAGCAAGGCGAATGGCGATCGCGGCGCCCCGGTTGCCCTGATCGGCAAGAAGCTTCAGGCGGACCGGGCGGGAGGAGACGACAGCGAGTTCCGACATGGCAAGAACGCCGTTTATGATAGTTAGAAGGATGACGATGGAGATTTCGGTTAACACGAGAGGTCCATTGATTGGGTCGAGACGTTGGCAAGCGAAAAATGCTTGCGGATCCGGGATGCCGATGAGCCGGCCGATCCCCACGTTTTCACTGCCTGAGAAGAAGCCTGGAATGAAAAAAACGTCGACATCCACTCATATACGACACGATCATCCGGTCTTGCAAACCGAGGTGCCACGAGACGCAAGCAGTCGTCTCGGAGACGGCGGGATCGGGCGTAATGTGGTCGAGGACCTGACGCCGTGGCGTCGACGAGGTTGCTATGGATAGCCCGCTGGCCGCGAGGGAGTGGCATGTCAGAGGGTGTCCACACCGGAACTGAGATGGCCCCGGCCGGCTTACCCAGGCGTGCGAGACTTCGCGGTCCGGGTGATTTGTCTTCATCCGATCGCCAGGCGGTTGAGCACGAGGGACGGCCCCACCGGGCATTAATGTTCAATTTGGAAACCTCTAAATCAGCCGACCGCCTGCAGGAGGCCAAGCAGTAATTTCAATTGCCTTGTCGATGCACACCGGAACAACCAACACACCTATGTTGTTTACGCTGAGGGAGCCGCATCATGCGTCGATGACAGGAGTGAGTTGACATGCTTAAGTTTATCGGTGGAACTATAGGAGCGATTTTTCTCATTGGATTGATCGTGGTGGTCTTGTTCCTTAAACTTATTTTCTGACGCGGCGTCCGTTTTAATGGAACCAGCCACAACTAGAGACGCGCGGCCGATGAGGCCTTCCGCCCCTATACTCAATCACACTCCACTTGGGTCTATGTTTCTTGCTGCGGCATCACCTCACGCTAATCCGTCGGCCGTTGCGTTGGCCGCATGGGGCATGCTGTTTGATGGAAAAGAACTTCCTGACTGCACGCTTGTCGAGTTGGTCGCGATACTTGTGGAGCGAGCGTCAGTTCCACCAGCAACTCGGTCGGCGTGAATCGCAGCTCTTTCGTTCCGCGTCCGCGGCGCGCCCCTGCATCGAACAAGTTAGCAAGAATCATTGCCAACTGAGGGCCCATCTAAACTGAGAACATCATCCAATCGTCTGTTGATGTTCTCGATGAGCCGCCGGAGCTTGGGAGGATAGGACGCCCCGGCGGCTCAACTCGAATTGGTGACGAGATCAGATGTCCTCGTCGCCACCGAAGTCCGTCTCATCTGCCAGAGCTTCGGCCTCCGGTGCGGCAGCCTCGGGTGTTGCGGCTTGCGCCTTGTCAGCGCCGAACATGCCACCGATCGCGTTGCCGAGAAGAACACCGCCGGCGACGCCCATGGCAGTCTGTGCCGCGCCGGCAAGGAAGCCGCCACCGCCGCGGCTCTGGGTCGGCATGCCGTTCTGGCCATACCCCTGGTTCTGCCCGCCCCACGGAGAACCGGGAGCGGCGCGCCCATCGAAGGACGGCTGTGGTGACGCGGAGCGCCGGGCAGGGGCGTTGTTGCCGAACATCGAGGAGAAGAAGCCTCCTCCGCGCGAACCCTGTGTTTCCTGAGCTTCGAGTTCTTCAATACGGCGCTGTGCCGCTTCGAGAGCCTGTTCCTGCACCACGATTGTCTGGGCCATGTAGTAGGGCGCGCCGGGCTGTTGGCTGATCCGCTCCTGGATGAAGCGTTCGGATTCGGCATCGCGATGGCCGGCTTGGCGCTCGACATGGGCGAGCTTGGAGAACAGGCCGTCAATGGCCTGCTGGTCGTTGCGATCCATGAGATGTCTCCTTGGGTATGGACTGCTGTTACTCTTCGCGCTGCCCAGTGAAGTTCAGCAGCAGCTGGAAGATGTTGACGAAGTTCAGGTAAAGCGACAGAGCGCCAAATACGGCGAGCTTCTGCTGGGATTCCTGGTCGTAATTGTCGGCGTACTGCTCCTTGATGTTCTGGGTGTCCCAGGCAGTCAGACCGACGAAGACGACAATGCCGATGACCGAGACGGCAAATTGCAACGCACTGGATGCGAGGAAGATGTTGACGATCGAGGCGATCATCACACCGATCAGACCCATGATCATGAATGACCCGAACTTGGCGAGGTCGCGCTTCGTCACATAGCCGTAAAGGCTGGTCGCGCCGAACATGGTGGCGGCGATGAAGAATGTCCGCGCGATGCTCGCTCCTGTGAACACCAGGAAGACGGATGCGAGGGATAGGCCCATGACCGCGCAAAAAGCCCAGAAAGTCATCTGCGCTGCGGACGCTGACATCGAATGCATCTTGAACGAGAAGAAGAAGACGAAGGCGAGCGGTGCCAGCATCACCACCCATTTCAAGGGAGTGGAGAAGATCGGCACGTAGAGCGCAGGGGTCGTGCCGACGATGAAGGCGACAAGCCCCGTTACAACCAGGCCAAGGCCCATATAGTTGTAAATGCGCAGCATGTGCTTGCGCAAGCCTTCGTCGAAAACTGCGGCAGATGCGGGGTTATGGGTGCCGTAGCGGTCCTGTTGCGGATACATGATTGTCTCCTTGACGATCAGTAGAGTGAGTTTTTGAGAAGTTCGGCCTCGTCGATCAGGCCGATGTTGGGAGTGCTCGAGATCACCGCATAGGCGACTTCGCCGAGCTGCCACCAGGCGGCTTCGGCGTCCATGAAATCGAGGTCTTTCACGGGCTCCACTGCGAATTGGCCTGGGCGGACGGCAAAGAGCGAGATCAGCGCGCCCTCTTCCGTCCGGACACTGGTCTCGACGCTGGGCCCGAAGTCCGATGGGAAGACCTGGACGTCAATGACCGTCCACCCCGTTGGCAGTTCCGGCATCACGATCCCTGTGGCGGCGCGGATGTCATCGCGGTCGTAGATCTTGACTTCGGGTTGAGACGGCATCCCGGCGCGGACGAGCGATGTCTGGTGGGCGCGAACGGCCTGTCCGACGAATGAAGGCGGAGGAACGGAAGCGTTGACCTCGCCTGGTCCCATCGACGAATGTGCAAACCAGCCGGCTGTCAAAAGGATGCCCACGGCCGCTACCTTCTGCAGGGCCGTCCACATCCGGGCATTGGCGAGCCCCGAGGACAGGTGACGAGCTGCTTCCCGGGTCCGCGGGTTACAAACGACACCGCCTGCGGTCATCGCAAGCTTTAAGGTTGTGCGCATTCCGAGATCCGCCATCACCCGGGCGGCCACCTCGGGATGTTTCGCGAGCCAGGTTTCGACCCTGAGCCTTCCAGCAGGGTCCAACTGGCTGTCGACATAGGCATCTAGGTCGGTATCGAGAATGGTTGCGACGTCAGTCATTGCCGCCTCCTACGATTTTGAGATGGCTGGGCTTCCTGGTTCCGTCCTCAAACGCCCGGAGGTTAGCCCTTGCTCGAGACACCCGGGACATCAGCGTCCCAACAGGAATGCCGAGCGTGTCGGCGGCCTCCTGATAGGACAGGTCTTCGACGGCGACGAGATGCAAGGCTTCGCGCTGCTCTTCCGGCAGGGCCAGAAAAGCTTCGCGAACCTGGGCGAGATGTACGGAATGCTCTTGGCCCGCGGCATAAGACAAATCGGTTTCCAACATTGTCACATCGTCGCGGCGGGTTCTTGCTGCTGAAGACCGCACCCGGTCTACGTGGGTATTGTGGACGATGGAGAGCAGCCAGTTCCGCAGGCTCGCACCCGGACGAAAGGTCGCCCGCCGTTCGTAGGCCCGAACTAGGGCATCGTGAACGAGATCTTCTGCATCAGTCGCGTTTCGTGCCAGCGAGCGCGCATAGCGCCTAAGCGTGGTCAACTGTCCGATTACATCAAAAGCACGTCTGTTGCGGTCCATGTCTCCATATACGGAGCCGGCACTGTTTTTCTTCCATCATCGCCGGATTATTTTTGAACTCGGATGAAAGGTGCCGTTGCTGACGGTGGCACCGCCAGGGCCCGACGAATGATCTTCGCTATCTTAACCTAAAGGCGAGTTTTCGAAAAATACAACTCGACTCGTCCGCCAAGTAGGCTAGGTTGAAGCCGGGTCAGGGAGTACTCGTTGATATCGCGATACGCGTGTGTTGTCCTGCCTAGACGCTTTTGGGAGGAATTTATGAAGCTTGCAATTACCAGTCTCATACTTGTCATCGCCCTCGGGTTATCGAGCTCACTGGCCACCGCGCATAGTGGCGGGACCGATAGCAACGGTTGCCATCAGGACAATAAGAACGGCGGTCGTCATTGCCACTGAGTGGATTGCGACTGCTGTCTTGATCGCGTTCGCGACCGCCGGCGCCGCTCATGCCTGGGACGGCGTTGGTAACAGCACCGGCGGATCAATCGAGACAGGCAAGGGAAACCTGGTTCATATTGGACGGATGATTGAGATTTACGACTATAGTGGGGGGGTGCCGCGACGTCGACGTCCAGAGTATCCGCCGCTACGGCACCTCAGTCGAGGTGAGGTCTATGACCACGACAGCGGCGAGACGCGTACCTTGGACATGGAAGTCGACTAGCCGGAAACGTGGCTCGGCTTTGCTCGTGCTCCGCACAACCAGCTTGCCGCATTGTCGGATCCGATCGTGGTGGAAATTTCTGACCATAGGACTACGCCCTTCTGGTCGATGAGGTGGTGTCGCCCGCTTCAACGTCGGGTGGCCAGTCCCCAGCACGTTCCTGGCGTTGCTGAAATCAGTCGGGTAGCGATGACAGACAGTCGATGGGTGCCTGGCCTAACGACCCTTCACAGATAGGCCGATCGCCTGTTCCTGAAGCAAATAGGCTTTCTGCCGTTCTGTAATATAATCTCGAACGATCGGGGCCGCGTCCCGGCTGCGGGATAGCTGCATGTGAAACACCAGTTGGCTACCGGTCCGAAACATCATTTCGCAGCTTATCAGATAAAATTCCCACATCCGGGCAAAACGCTCATCGTGCAATTCGATGACCTTGTCGCGGTTCTTCTCGAAACGTTCCACCCAGTGGGCCAGCGTCATCGCATAGTGGACGCGTAAAAATTCGAGGTCGGTGACCCAAAGGCTATTGCGCTCTACGACCTCGAAGACTTCCGACAAAGCCGGAGAATAAGCTCCGGGGAAAATATACTTTCGAAGCCAGGCGCTCGCCATGCCGGGAGGGCTCATGTGGCCGATCGAATGGATGACGGCGATACCATCATCCGGCATCAGCGCGTTCAGCTTCTTGAAGAACTCATCGTAATGACTGACCCCGACATGCTCGAACATGCCAATCGAGACTATCCGATCGAACGTCCCGGTGACATCTCGATAGTCGCGCAGATCGAACCGGACACGATCGGCGACGTCAGCATTCCGGGCTCGTTCAGTCGCCAGCACCTGCTGTTCCTTCGACAGGGTGACGCCAACCACTTCGACGTTTTCCAGTTGGGCGAGGTAAAGCGCCATGTCGCCCCAGCCGCAGCCGATATCAAGCACCTTCATCCCCGGCTTCAGATGGAGTTTCGAGGCCAGCAACCGAAGCTTGTTTCTCTGGGCCTGTTCCAGGGTTTCGTCCGCCTCACGAAAATAGGCGCAGGAGTAGAGCATGTTGTCGTCGAGGAAGAGTTTGTAGAAATCGTTGCCGAGATCGTAATGGTGGGCGACGTTGCGCTGCGCCTCACCCTTGACGTTGGACTGCTGGCGCTTGCGGAAACGCATCTTGATGGCGCGCAACAGCTTTTGGATTGGATAGGAGCCAAGCGACAACCGATTGATCGAGAACAGGGTCAGGAAGTCTCGAAGTGTCGAACCGTTTTCAAAGCGGAGTGTGCCGTCCATATAGGCTTCGCCGGCCGCGAGTTCCGAGTTGAAGACCAGAGTGCGGTAAAGTCTGCGCTCTGTCAGTCGCATCGTCACTTCCGGGCCCGCCTCACCTGCAAAGACATGGCTGCGCCCATCGGCGTCAATCACCGTCAGCTTGCCTCTGCGGATGAAGGCTTTCATCATATGCGACAGAGGAAACATGCAGGACCTCGACGGATGGAGCGGGATTGAAGCGTCGCGAGCGACGATTCTGCAATTGGATGAAACGACCATAGACAGCGGAGACCAGACTAGCCTCCAGCTGACGATAACAATGTAGAAGTCGATCGACAACATCAGCCGCATCTAGCCGCCGGCGTTTGAAGAAAAGTCGCCGCGCTGGTCGATAGATCGCGGCGCAATCTTGCCATCAGGCGTGTGCCTTGCGGTCAACTTCGCCGAACTGAATAAACGCCAGCTACACGATCAGCTGCAGGGCTTCTGCGATGTTCGAACAAGAGTATTTGATGCTTATCCCGAGTTGCCCAAGGACGTCTCCCTCTATTCGGTCAAGGAGCGTTATCGTCGATGGTATCCCTTCGGCCCAACAGAGTCGCCAGATGGAATTGCGTGGCGAGAAGGGCGATATACGCCCCGAGTTCGGCGACTTCTTCTATCGTTACGGCCGTGCCGGCTGCCAAGGGGAGCTTGAATCCCAGGTGCCCTTCCGCAGCCGTTGAGACGAGCATGGCGACAACGACCAGAGCCATTGACGATCCTGGAGCTTCACCGGTGTTTAACAGCTGCAGCCCCAACTGCGGAAGGCGTCTCGCTACGATGACGGCAACGCTGAACAGGAGTAGCAACAATACAGCTGCGGTAATGTATTGCGAATACGGCAGTGCGTTAACAGATTAGCGTGGTCCATTCGTTCCGACTGACGTGGGGTCCAGGAACACCGCGCCAAAACTAAGATCCCTGGAAACGAGCAGGATCCAGAGGGGAATCGCTGCGAGCAAAATCGCCTTCGGCTGGTTAGCTGACTTTTGATACAGGAAAATCGTATGCAGCGGACCCAGCAGAAGGACTGCCGCCTGGGCGTTCTCGATCGGCTGATTTTCCCAAGCCCACCATGGAGGAAGCACGATCCCGAGCAGAGGGGCTGCGATCACCAATCCCAACGCGGTCAGAAAAACCACTTTCGGAAGAAGCAACCAGGGAAGGATTCGTCTCGGCATTTCAGGGGAACTATAATTTATTGATCCCCGTTGCAATCCATCTAGTTCTCCACCAACTCTTCCGCGACTGCGCTGGCCAGGACCTGATCAGTTCCACGAGGATACCGGGGCAGGGTAAGCGTGATGGCAATGTCGCGTCCCGCGACGTTGGCCGAATAGCGCTTGTAGATCGTATCCTGGCCTTGCTCCTCCCCGAGAAGCATGGCCTGGACCAGGCCCGTCAGACCTTTCTCGGCTGCCCTCGCGTCGCTCCCGGCAGATGCAGTCGTGCAGCCTTCGACCGTTCTCTTCCCCACCATCGCCCTGTAGACGACCAGGGCTTCGAACGGGGTTCTTTCGCCATCGCCGATCGTCCAACCCTCGATCGCGATAGGATCATCGACTGGCGTAAAGGCCATGGCCATGTCTGCTGCCAGTGGAGCCCATCCCTCCTGCCGTGCCTTCGACAGCGTTGCCTCGAACTTTGGTCCTTCTCGCAAACAATGGGAGACGAACAGATCGACGCTGGTCTCAGCTCCGTTGGCGGTCACGGGCATAGCTATCCTTGCAGCGAGCAAGATCGGCAGAACAGATATTTTCATGCTGCCTCCCAGGAACAAGCCGTTATACCCGCCGCTACAGCTGCCACCACTTTCAAGACAATACCCGCCAAGGCTTCAAGGCTTTTTGATGTATTTCCAGGAGGCGCGTCGGATTACGACCGATTGCCTCGTCGATGCATGTGAGGGACTGCAATTTACGCTGCTGACAGATTGCCTCCGCGTAGCTCGACGCGTCGAGGGAAGAAGTCAAGAAGATTGCAAGCGGGTTCAACTAACATCCGGATCCTGTCGCCGAGGTGGCGAATTTGACCTTGCCCCAAAGGGGACTTGGGTGATCCGGCGGTAGGCCTGCAAAAACGCCGCCAGGTCGGCGACCGGCCTAAGCCAAGCACCTTTCGCCTTAACCAACCGCTCGGCTCGCTCACTTTGTGGAATCCGACATTGTCGAGGATGACGACGTCTCCAGGCGCTAATGTCGGAGCGAGCTGGGTGCCGATCCAGGTCTCGAAGAGGCGACGGTTCATCGGCGCTCATGCCCCCGTTGCAAGTCGGCGACGGGAGGACTGCCGAACATGCTCTTGTACTCCCGACTGAATTGCGATGGGCTAACGTAACCGACCTCATAAGCAACACGCGACACGTTGGCGGAACCGGCAGCCAAGAGCTTTCGAGCTTCCAAAAGACGGATATGGCGTTGAAAAGCAAGCGGGCTGAATCCCGTCACACCCTTGAAGTGTCGATGAAACGACGTGACGCTCATTCCTGCGGACGCTGCCAAATCGGGGATGTTGACGGGCTTGTTGTGGTTGGAAGCAAGCCAATCGGCGGCCGCCTTGAGTTGCTGGAACCGCTCGTCTCGCTGACCGATCTGACGTAGCGTATCTCCCATCGTACTCTGGAGCAGGCGGTAGTAGAGTTCGGTCTCATAGTGCGGCGCAAGCAAGCCGATGTCGTCCGTAGTGTTCAAGAGCCCAACAAGCCGTGCCAGTGGCTCGCCGAACAGGCCGTTCAGCTCTCCCGCCGCTACCGCGCAGGTCCAGCGGTCGTCGCGTTTGGGCATATTGAGCATGACGCGCGTAAGCATAGTTGTATCAAGATGAAGGCTAATTGCGACATAAGGCAGATCGGGCGTAGCGTCGGTGAATTGATGGATAAAGGGCAGACCAAAGGACGATGCCGCGCAAGCACCCGCCGTCAGTTCGAAGCGGTTGGCGCCCATAATTAAAACCTTTATCCCACGGAGAACTGCGTAAAACATGGGTTCGAACACAGCTGGCGTGGGTGAAGTCGGGACCGTACTCGTCCAGACCGTCAGACGTGGGACAGGCGTCGTAATCCCGACAGTTCCCGTACGGCCGGCGACAAAAGGAGCGACGTCGTCCAGCAGGCGACCGGTCACGTTCTCGGAGATGTTCATTCCCAGCGATATGACAGATGTGGAAGGATCAGGCAAGGATGTGGTGGGATCGGAGATGGTGATTTTCTCGTGACCGCTTATCTGCAGGCCGGAAGGGAACGGAAATGACGACCTTCCTGGCCCTGAAAGTGGGCCTCCGAAAACATGTAGCAAAAGGATGTAACATGGCTGATCTTATGGGGAAGCGCGCTCTCGTTACCGGAGGGTCACGGGGTATCGGCGCTGCGATCGCGCTGGTGTTGGCCGAGAAGGGCGCGGACGTGGCAATCACATACAACCAGTCGCCTGGGCGCGCGGACGGCGTCGTGTCGTCAATCGAAAAGCTGGGCCGACGTGCGCTGGCCGTGCAGGCCGACAGCGCCGATCCGGACGCTGCTAAGCGGGCCGTGACTGAGACAGTCGAAAAGTTCGGTGGCCTTGATATTCTGGTGAATAGTGCGGCCATCGGGTTAGCCGGACCGATCGCCGACCTCGACCTCACGGAGTTCCAGCGCCTTATGGACATCAACGTGCGTGCACCAGTCGCTTTTGCAAAAGCCGCTATACCGCACTTGACTAAGGGCGGCCGTATCATCTCAATCGGATCGGCGCTTGGGGATCGCGTACCCTTTCCAGGAGTGACTGCTTACGCGATGTCGAAGTCGGCATTGCACTCTTTCACGCGCGGTCTGTCGCGGGAACTTGGGCCAAACGGCATTACCGTCAACCTGGTATCACCCGGGTCAACTGATACGGAGGCAAATCCAGCTGATGGCGCAGGCGCTGATTTCCAGCGAGGCCTCTCATCGATCGGACGCTTTGCGGAGCCGCGCGAAATTGCGGACGCTGTTGCATTTTTGGCAGGCCCCGGCGCAAATATGATTACCGGTACAACCGTTACCGTAGACGGGGGCGCAAACGCTTGAGTCAGGCCGCGTTTGACTGATTTCGCTAACCACTCGATCGGAAGCAGGCACTGGCAATAGGGCCCGCCGCCCCGATCAATCAATTTAGCCTAAAGCGTGTCGCGGCTAACCAGATTCAAGATTCCCGATTTGGTTGAATTGTGATTCACTATGCCGATGAGAGGAGAAACCTCATGGGCAAGCCGCATCCGATTGAGTTGCGTGCGCGTGTCGTAGCGTTTGTGGAGGAAGGTTATAGCAATCGTGAGGCCGCCCGGCACTTCCGGGTGTCGCCGCGGTTCGTCAATAACATGATGATCCTGCAGCGATCGTCAGGCTCGCTTGCTCCCGCCCGGCAGGGCCATCCACCCGGCAGCAAGCTTTCAGTCCATAGCCAATGGATCAGCGAGAGGGTGTCGGGCCAAGGCGAAGTGACATTAGATGAACTGTGCGTCGAACTGGCTGGGCGGGGTGTCGAAGTGCATCGCGCCACGGTGGGCCGTTTTTTGCATCGGCTTGGATTGAGCAATAAAAAAAAGCCTAAAGGCAAGCGAACAGCGCAGGCCAGAGATCGCCAAGGCGCGTGACCTATGGATCAAACGTCGAAGGCGCTTCTTCAACAAAGCGCTGGCGCGGCTCATCTTCATCGATGAGACATCGACGAATACGCGACTGACCAAGCGCACCGGATGGTCCCGCAGGGGCCAGCGGTTCGTCGCCTATGCTCCCTTCGGAAAATGGAAGACGCAGACCTTCATCGCCGGGCTGAGATCGCACGGGATGGTCGCGCCTTGGATCGTCAACGCACCGATGAACAGTCGCATCTTCGAAGTCTGGATCGAGACTCAGCTCGCGCCGACACTATCGCCAGGCGACGTCGTCATTCTCGACAGTAAGGCGGAGAAGCAAATGATCCAGTGAATCATTTGCCTGCCGAACGGCTTCCATAAAAGCGAGCGGGCAGAGCAATTGGTCAAGGCAAAAGGTGCGTGGCTGCTCTTCCTGCCGCCCTATTCACCGGACCTGAACCCGATCGAAATGGCCTTTTCCAAACTCAAGGCTCTGCTGAGAAAACGAGCTGTCCGCAGCTTCGACACCATCACACAGGCGCTCGGCGATATCATCGGCCTCTTCTCAGTCTCCGAATGCCGAAACTTCTTCAAAGCGGCAGGATATGAGGCGGAATAGATGCGACATGCTTTAGTTGATTCCAGCAATCGCACTGCGCGGTCGGATCGGAGCGCGCAGTGCGATTGAGCTTTTTCGCGACCATTCTGCGGGGCTGACTTGCTTGTCGAGATCACTTCTGGGAATCCGGTCGATGAAAGAGGACAATGTAACTGCCTGTCGGTGGTGGCGTTCCTCAAAACGCCACCACTCTGGATCGCAGGACAGGGCTCGCGAACGTCGGCGGTTGGTTCAAATCGCCAGGGAGGTTGGTTATGCTTTACGGATAAGGCGAAATCGCTTCATTGCTGGCAGAAGCGGAAGAGAGATGAGCCCTCCGCTGCGGAAACAGAACTGTGCCAGGCAACGTTCTGCCGCCTGATACCGTCAAGGGGACGTCGTACCTTGCGGGCACTACAAGGCCAAGTTTGTCGTGCAATTCCGCCGCCGCTCTGGGCAGGAAAGGCAGAAGACACCGCGCTACGATGGCAAGGCCATGGACCTGCTCCGCCAATGTGGCCCCGAGGCGAAGCGATATTGCGGCTCGCTCATCTGTTTCGATGTTTCTGAGCAGTGCTTTCGCATCCCCCCAAGGGGCCTGCCTCGTGAATTCCCTGTTCGCCTCGCTCAGATAGGCAAAAATCTCGGCAAGGCCGACATGAAGCTCATAATTGTCGAAAGCCTGATGAACTCTTTCGTAAAGTCCTGACGCTTGTCGCACAAGCGCACTGTCCAGGACTTGAGGTGTGACCCCGTCGAACGCACTGCCCAGAAGTGTCAGCACCCGGTTCGCCAGGTTCCCCAGTTGTCCGCCAAGTTCCCCAGACCACGCGGCCTCCAGCCGTTCTTCGGAAAAATCCCCATCATCTGCGGAGCGTATGTGCCGAAGCAGATAGTATCGGAGGGCATCCGGCGTGCCATACGTCTCGACGAGGCGATCCGGGGGGATTCCGTTTCCGGCCGACTTGCCGATTTTCCTGCCGTCGACCGTAAGATAGCCGTGCACGAAGATGGATGAGGGCAGGGGTAGACCGGCTGATAGTAATATTGCCGGCCAATAGATGGCATGGAATTTCGAGATGCCCTTTCCGACGAAATGGATGCGTTCACCATCACCGGCCCAGTAGCGCTGATAGATCAAATCGTCAGATCCGTGCCCGAGGCCGGTCAAGTAATTCGCGAGGGCATCAAACCAGACGTAGACGACTTCGTCGCCGCCGGGGACCGGCACGCCCCATCCACGCGCCCGTTCCGCGCTGCGCGACACGCTGATGTCCGTCAGTCCACGCCGGAGCAGGGCGACGATTTCGTTGCGTCTATGCGCAGGCGTAATCTGAAGCTTTTCAGTTTCGATCAGATCAAGGATCCGGTCGCCGTATCGGGAAAGGCGGAAAAACCAGTTTTCTTCTTGAACTAGTTCAAGGGGTACGCCGTGCTCGGGGCATTTCCCATCATCGAGTTCCGATGGCTCGTAAAACTGCTCACAGCCCACGCAATAGAAGCCTTCGTAAGCCTTCCGATAAAGATCGCCACTGGCGGCGCAGGCATTCCAGAGGGAGTGGACGCAAGCGAGGTGTCTTGGATCGCGCGACGTGCGAACGAACTCATCGTTGGAAATGTCAAGCTGTCTGCCGAGCCGCTCGAAACTGTCGCCGTTCGCAGCGACAAAATCGGCGACCGATTGTCCCACGGCTTCTGCCGCGCGAACGTTTTTGAGGCTGTTGTCGTCGGTTCCGCACTGAAAACGGACATCCTTACCGAGCAGCCGGAAATGGCGAGCATAGGTATCGGCCTGCACGAGCTCGAGCGCAAATCCGACATGCGGCGAAGAATTCACATAGGGTATCGAGGTGGTGAGGTAGGTCGTCAATACAGTCATTGGAATATCCTCTCGAAGGTTGGAAAGGCCTTGGAGGCGGATAGCCAAAGAAAAACCGCCTCGAAGGGCGGTCTGTTGTGCACCGACGACGCACGGAACCCGCCACGCTATGAGCGCAGCATCATCATCGTGACGTTGATCGTGTTACATTTCATATTCATAGCGATATCATTTGCCAACTCGCATAACAAGGTTTCATCCGTTCCGCGCGGCGCGACACTGTTTTGCAGATATCATTGCACCGGATGTTTCCAAGACTTCGGATTAGCGTTCCAATCCCGATCATGGAGTTTTCGCAAGTGCGAACGCGTGTTGCAAACGGAGAATGGTACGTCGATCAACCACCTCGCGGCTTGTACCGGAGAGCGATCGAACCGAGCGGCGCCTCAAGATACGGCCGAGCGCTGGAGGCGTCGAACCGGCAGCAAATCCATGATAGCTGACACGCAGATGAGGTAGAGCCGCGCATGGCGCATCTTTGCTAACCGTGCGGATGAGGCGCGGGGCAGCCACGCTCCGGGCGACGCTGTTTAAATTGAGCGGCTAACGGCAGCACTCAATCGCCCATCCGGAAACTGGAAATGCGCCGGTCGATCTCTGCCTCGACCTCAGTGATCCTCCGGCTGGACGTCGATACGCGATGCCCACTGGCCGTGCCGTTGACGATATCTACCCGCAACAGAAAATTCGCCGAATATGCGTGGGTTTCGTTTGGTGTTCCTATTCTTGCAACAAAGCGTCGCAAGGCAGAGGGCTATCAGGTGGCTCAAGAGAATGACAAGATCTCCGTGGTCGGCTTTCCATAGAGGCCACGTCGCAACGCGCGCCAACGAACGGCCAATACCGGACTATTCCGCAATCTTTTGTAACGGTCTCGACCAACTCCGTCCATCGTACGAGGCCGGAAGGCCCAGCATCGCTCGCCCACAATTCGTAAAAATCAGCCGCTTGAGGGGAAAATGATCAGGAAAATACTCATTGCGTCGTTATTGACGATTTCTTCTTTTTCCGCGGTTCAGGCGCAAACGACGCAGGGCCAGTCCGGCGCTGATCTGATCGTTTTCAACGCAAAGATCTTCACCGGCAACCGCGCGCAGCCCGAGGCTTCGGCCCTCGCCGTTACGAAAGGGCGCATCTATTCCGTTGGCTCCGATGCAGACATTCTCGGCCTGAAGAATTCTGAGACCAAGGTGATTGATGCGCGCAGCCGAAGGCTGATCCCCGGCATCATCGATGCTCATATACACGTCCTCAACGACTTGGC
This sequence comes from Neorhizobium sp. USDA 3394, assembly GCF_056280385.1. Classification (NCBI taxonomy): domain Bacteria; kingdom Pseudomonadati; phylum Pseudomonadota; class Alphaproteobacteria; order Hyphomicrobiales; family Rhizobiaceae; genus Neorhizobium; species Neorhizobium sp. USDA 3394. The sequence continues at coordinate 1,700,501 of NZ_JBWCDU010000002.1, read as the reverse complement.
CTATAACTACAACATCCGATGGGATGGTGTCCCGACGCTCCGTCGGGCGTTGACTATGCTGAGCGAGCAGGCCGCACGCACGCCGGAAGGGCAATGGGTCAAGGTGATCGGCGGCTGGTCCCCCTACCAGTTCGAGGAAAACCGCTTTCCCACGTTGGACGAACTGGAGAAGGCCGTACCCGATCGCCCATTGATCGTTCAATATGCCTATAACCAGGCGTTTTTGAATAAGCGGGGGATGGACGCACTTGGCGTGGGCACGGACCGGTTCCCGAAGGTGCCGGACACTGAAATCGAAATGGACAGTCGCGGCAACCCTACCGGTGTGATCCACGGTTACACCTGGTTGTTTCTCGCCCTGGAGATGGTGGTGCCGCAGCCTACGTTCGACGAACAGGTGAGTTCGATGATCAGCAGCATTCACGGTCTGAACCGGTTCGGCGTGACCTCGGTCATCGATAATGGAGGCAGGTGGCCATATCCTGAGGCCCAGGCGCGGGTTGCCGTGCTTGCACGAGACAACCGCCTCAACGTGCGGATGCCTTTTGTGGACTTGCAGCTCGGCGACGGGGGGCCGGTCAACATGGTGGATCTGCATATCGAAGCGGTCATGAAAACGGCGCCGATCGGTGTCGGACAGAACCTGCATCCCACCCTGGACCATGGCCATGAATATCGAGGAGCGGGCGAGGTTCTGAGCGGGGAAGTGCACGATCATGAGAACTTCGATCGCCCGGCGGTCATCATTGAGCCGGAGAAGATGAAGCGCTTCGTGGAACAGGACGTGAGGAAGCTGGTTGAGCGACGCATCCCTTTCCGCATGCACACCACCTATAACGAGAACATCACCCCCTTTCTCGATGCTCTGGCGAAAGTGAACGAAACGATCCCGCTCGACGGTCTCAAATGGAGCCTCGAACACGCCGAGACCATCAGTCCCGAGAACATCGAACGGGTGAAGAAGCTAGGTGGCGGTATTGCCCTAGATACAAAAATGGCACTGCACGGAGACGGTTTCATAAAGACCCATGGACGCGATAAGGCTTTGCACACGCCGCGGCTGCGTATGCTCGTGGACAGCGGCATGCCGCTGGCGATGACCACCGATGCCTTCCGTGCAGCCACGTTCAACCCATGGGTCGGCATTAGCTGGATGGTGTCCGGAAAGTCTGTGTCCGGATCCGAGGTCCTCGCATACGACAACCGCCTTTCCCGCACCGAGGCACTGAAGCTCTTCACCACTGGCGCGGCGTGGTTCATGAAGACGGAATCCGAAATGGGCCAGATCGCACCGGGCAATCTCGCGGATTTCGCTGTACTCGACAGGGATTATTTTTCCGTGCCTGAGGATCAGATCAAATCCGTCTCCTCCGTTCTGACTGTGATGGGCGGTAGGGTCGTGTTTGGTGCACAGGACTACAGCGCTCTTTCCCCAAAACTGCCTGCGATCCTTCCGGCTTGGTCGCCCGTTGGATATTTCGGCAGCTATTACGGGGAGAAGTGACCTTAGCGCCCATGTTTCTGCATGCTGTATTTGGGAAAAAGCGACAGTCGCGCCGAGGCGAGACGCCGCGGCTGATCGCCCGGGTATGCTGCAGGCCTGCCGACTAGCCACCCGTGAGGCTGGGCGTTCAGTGGCAAGGTAGCCGAAGCGCGGAGGCGAGGCAGAAGGCAGGCATCGAAGAAGCATTGCAGACCTACAAGGTGGCGCTGAACGCCTCGGTATCGAAACGGTGCTGACCATATTCGCACCTGACGGCGTCTTCAGGGCCCCTAACAGCCCTTCGACGGTCGGCGCTGATGCAATCCGGGCTGCCTAAAATGGCATCTTCCAGGCGATTACGTTAGGTACCGAGTTGACGGTCGAGGAGGTCGTGCAGGTCGCTCCGAACTGGGCGTTCGCCCGCACGAGCTCAACGGGCATGTGACTGTGAACGCGATAAAACAGCGTGTCCCCGACGCCAACCACGAACTGTTCATCTTCCAAAAAGGCGAAGACGGCGCGTGGAAAAAAAATTGCGCGCTACGCGTTCGCGACGACGAACCCGCTCCTCCGGTAACTGGGCACGCGCAACACCTGACAGGGTCACCGAGGCGAGAAGGACAGACTGGACGGCGATCAGCGGTCTTATGCAGCCGTCATTCTGCAGCTTCGGCCGAGTATAAAGGCCATGCGAACTCGCTACCCTTGCGCCGTTGGGTCGTCTTCCTTGCCGACATTCTGCGCGCCCACGCCAACGGGCGGGGCCCCGAAACATTCCATGAGCATGTCAGTGAGGACTCTCACTTTTCGGGAGGGATACTGACCGGGCGGCCTCACGACGAAGATACCGGCAGGCGGTATCGGATGTCGCGCCATAATTGGCACAAGTGCGCCAGAAGAAATATGGTCCGCGACGAGCGGTTCGGGCAAATAGGAGATCCCGATCCCTTCCAGAGCGGCTGCTACCAGCGATATTGCATTGTCAGCAACGAAACGTCCTCGCGGACGCACCTTGATGATCTTGTCGCCATCAGTGAATTGCCACGTCTCAGCCTCACGCATCACGACATGGTGTTTCGCAATCTCCTCCGGTGTTTCGGGAGCGCCATGAGCCTCTATGTAGGCAGGGCTCGCGACAAGTTTGGCAAAGATCGGCCCGACACGTTTTGCGACGAGATTTGAATCTGGAAGGTGACCAAGCCGGATGGCGCAATCAAAACCCTCTCCGACGAGATCAACGAAGCGATCCGTGTAGGAAGACTGAATTTGTAGTTGTGGGTGTCGGCCTGCCATCTGAGAGAGCACGGGAGCAAAATGCGTCGGACCAAATGACAGCGGAGCGGCTACGCGCATGCGGCCTCGAAGCTCACCGGCCGGCAGGATCGTTTCCCGTGCTACATCCAGTTCGGCAGAAATCCGGGCTGCGTACTCCCTGAATGTAGCACCTGCTTCTGTTAGCGCTATACCGCGTGTCGTCCTTGCGAGTAACTGTGCACCGAGCTCCGCCTCGAGCTGGGTGATCCTCCGACTGACCATCGACTTGGAAATACCCAGGCGCAGGGCGGCCGCCGACACCCCTCCCGCATCAGCAACCTCGACGAATATCCTCAGATCCTCAATTTCCACTTCGCGTTCCCTCTATTGCAACACAGCGTTACACGGTCGACGACTACCGGGCTCCAGAAGAGAATGACAGGTTCCCCGCGGATGGCCCCCGATAAGGGCATCCTCGCAACAAGCCTGAACGAACCGCCAATAAAGGATGTATTCTATGACCTTTCGAAACGGCCTCAATTCTCTCCTTCGTCCCGAAGATTCCGTCCTCATTCTGATCGATCATCAGCCTTACCAGCTAGCCAACGTCAATAGCCATGATCCTCAGGCTGTGGTCAACAACGCGACCGCCCTGGCAAAGACGGCAAAAGCTTTCAAAGTTCCAACCATCCTCACCAGCGTGATCGCTGATCGTGGTGGCAAGCTCTTCAGGCAAATCACGGACGTCTTTCCGGGGCAAGAAGTGATCGACCGGACCTGGGTGAACACCTGGGAGGATGGGAAGGTGGTAGAATTGGTCAAGGCGACTGGCCGCAAGCAATTGATCATCGCCGGCCTGTGGACCGAAGTTTGCGTTGCGATGCCCGCGATTCAGGCAGCCGGCGAAGGCTGGGACGTCACCGTAATTACCGACGCATCGGGCGGAAGTTCAACCGAGTCTCACCAGGTCGCCATCCAGCGGATGATAGCGGCTGGCGTCAACATGATGACCTGGATGGCTCTGGCGAGCGAATGGCAGCGGGACTGGGCGCGCACTGAGCACATAGAAGAACTGACCGAGGTGCTCATCTCGCATATGGGCGGCAGCGGCATCGCATATATGTGGGAGCAGCAGTTGCTCAACTCGCCGATCCCGACGACCAAGGGCGGGCACTAAACTTGGTTGGGACGATGAGGATTTCGATGGAGCTTCGCGAAACTGCGAACGATCCGTCGGTCCTCGTCGTCCCCCTTTACCCTTGGTCGTCTCTCTGCGACTCGAGCGTGGGAACGCAACCTCCATCACTGGCGGTTGAAGGCTGTAGCTCAATCAAACAGATCTAAAATTCCACACGCAATTTTCTCGCCATTCCCGGCTACCTGGGTGGGTAGGGCTCGATATCCGCCGACCAGTAGTGCCTGGCGATGTTCTGACTGTTGCGGATGACGTGGTAGGCGATTTCGGGATCCCCGCCTTCGAGTGTGTCCGGGTCCGCACCGCACATGAGGCAGTACATTCTCTGATGAATGACGCTCGCAAAATATGACAGCGCCGGCGCGGATTCTTCATGCCCGATCCCTCGCATGCCTTCGGCAGCCTGTTTGACCGCCTCCTCCAAGGCTACGGAGACCGCATTGGCCAGCGCCTTGTCCGCACTCTCGATGACGGCGACGGTCTGTCTTTCAGACTGTGTAAGAACAGGGCAACTTTTTGTCACGCTAATTCCATGAATAGGTAAGGTTTCCGATTGTGCAGCACCGCACCTAGTGCGGTGAACCGGTGAGGAGCGACAGGTAGCTTTTTGCTCTTTCGGTAAACTCGCGGTCGGTGTCGGATACGGACTCAAGCCTCGCGTGGCGTGCGTCAATTGCTGCTTCGAGGTGATTTGTGATTTCCGGATCCGAAGCGCGCGCGCGATCGACCAGAGCTCGAATAACCGTTTTCAGCACGAAGTTCTGGGCGGAGAGTTCCAGTTGCTGTCGTTCACTCTTGTCCTTTTCGATGTCTTCCCGGCGGTCTTTCTTCTTCCGAAGTGCTGCTGGACTGCCGCGTTCCCTCTCCCAGCGGCGGGCGGCACTGCGTCCCAAGTAGAGGAATTTCCATGCGGTTTCAGGATCTCCTCCCATACTGGTTGTCAGGTCGGCTCCGCACAAACGCAGGAACAGGTGGCGGAGAACGCCGTCGGCGAAATAGTCATGTGGCGAGATGCGTGAACCCAGTCTCTGAAGTTCATCTCCAGCGGTCCTGGCAGCGTTATCGATGGCCTCATCGATGGCCTCCATCAGGATCTTATCTGCCTCCTGGAACAGGTAGGTTTCTTTCTGCATGCTATCCTCCATGCTAGGCAGTTCACTCACTGGCGAAGAACGTCCTGCCACTCTGGATGCCGTTGAATCTGGGCTTTGGCAAACGGGCAAAGGGGAATAATCGAAACCCCTTCGCGTCGGGCGTCCTCGATCGCCTGGCGTACAAGGCGCTCACCGACCTTTCGTCCCCTCAAAGCGGCAGGAACATCGGTATGGTCGATAATGATGAGCTGTTTTCCAGCTCGACTGTAGGTCATCTCCGCTTCGACGCCCTCAACCACGATCCGGTACCGCCCCTTCGACGTCCCATCCTCCCGTTCTACCTCCTCGCTGACCGAGGGAGCAGCCTTCTTCGGAAGCCTCTCATTCAGTTCCCGGACTTTGCCGCGCTGCCCGTGCGTGCACTCGAGCAGATCTCGGTCCCAACCTCCCAGATTGGCGGCAGCTTCGTAGGTGGAGACGAGAAACGCCAAGAGGGCTTCATCAGGATCAGCAGCGGACTGCACCGCCTCGTAAGGCAGGATGAATTCCGACAGGCCCTCATGCCAGAATGCGGCATCGGGCCGGACCGACGAGGTACGAAAACCGCTCGGTGCCGGATAGGCGTAGGCGTAGAATGCTGGATAATCGATGCCACCGCCTCCGGGCCAAAAGCCCGCCGAAGAAACCTCGCGGTCATAGGCTTCCTGCGCCACGTCATCTGGTAACGCCGGTATGCCTCCCGGATGGATTGGCGCCTGCCGTCCCGAAAACCGTGTGACGGCCAGATCGAAGCTTCCCCAGAAGATATGCACGGGGCTGGATTTCCCAATGAAGGAGGTGCGGAAGGCTTTGAAAACGCTGTCTATCGCCATCAATGCCTGGTGAAAACTCCGAACGGCATCACGGTCATAAGGGCGTTCCCGATGGTCTTCCTCGAACGGCACGGGGTCCGCCACTTCATTTGGCTGCCCATGGAAGTCCGGCCTGCCGCCGAGTTCGGAGATCAGACGAGCGAAATTGGCATGGAACTCCGCCACCGTAGATGTCCCCAGCGCAAAAGAAGCACGACGTCCGTCGCCGCTCGTACCGACGACCGCATGGTCATGAAAGTCGAATATAATCTCGATGCCAGGGCCATCAGGGATCGGGGATGATGTCAGACCGGAAGGGGTTACGTAGAAGGTCGCGTTCCAAGAATGATTGAGCCACGGTGTATGAGCCAGCCGATATTTGCCGACGACCTGCAGGTAGAGATGCAGGGCGGAACACGTTTCCCGCCAACTGAGGTAGTCGAGGCGTGGCCATTTCTTGCTCATTTTGCTTTCTCCATCCTGTTCGAAACGCGCGAGGTCGTGAATGCCGTTCCTGGCCTGATTCATCGCTCCAAGGCGATCGCGCTACAGCCGTCGGTCAGTCTGGAAGCGGTATATGCTCGTCCCGGTCATCGACCGGAAGATCGAACCGCCCCTTGCCCCAATTCTGTGCACGCCATTCCGCCTTGGCCTCCTCGATGCGATCCTTTGAAGAGGCAACGAAATTCCACCAGACATAACGCGGCCCGATAAATGTCGCGCCACCGAGGATCATCAGCCGTGCGCCTCGTTCACTCGCCGCGACCGTAATCCTGTCACCAGGACGGAACACCATCATCTGCGGTGCTTCGAAATCCTGGCCGGCGATCGAGATCGAACCTTCGACGATATAGATGCCTCTGTCCTCGTGATTGTCCGGCAAGGGGAGGCGGCTTCCAGGGCCCAACGCTACGTCGGCATAAAATGTTTCTGACAACATGGTGGCGGGCGCGGTCTGGCCATAGGCGTTGCCCAAGATAAGCCGTACGGAAGCGCCACCGTCCTCAATGACCGGCAACGCCTCCTTGCCATGGTGTTCGAACGTCGGCTCCATGTCCTCGTGGCTTTCAGGCAAAGCCAACCAAGTCTGGATCCCGAACAGGCTGTTCGGCCCCGTTCGGGCCGTTGCCGTCGTGCGCTCCGAATGTGACACGCCACGCCCTGCGACCATCCAGTTCAACTCACCTGGGCGGATGATCTGGTTGGCACCGGTACTGTCGCGGTGGTGAAAGTCGCCGCGATACAGATAGGTGACCGTGCCGAGCCCAATATGTGGATGCGGCCGGACATCAATACCCTGGCCTGTCAGGAGTTCGGCCGGCCCCGCCTGATCGAAGAAGATGAATGGTCCCACCATCTGTCGGTTCGGAGCCGGAAGAGCACGCCGAACCTCAAAGCCGCCAATGTCGCGGGCACGCGGAATGATGAGGGTTTCGATCGCGTCGATACTTACCTCGTCAGGGCAACCGGGCTCAAATGCGGGATTCCAACTCATGTGCGGTTACCTTTCCTATCTATAACGGTTTAGGTCGCGCGACGTGCTTCGATTGCTGCGTCTTCCTGATCCATCTGACGCGGGTGAACTGTTCAGAGAACAGGAGAACTGATCGGGGTGTCATAAGACCAGTTTCTGGGCTCCACGGATCCCGAAGCTTTTCGAACGACGCGATCAGAAATTCGGAGAGGATACGCACCTTGCGCGGTGGATGCGGACTGGATGGCCTCACAACATGAACGTCCCCGACGGGTAGCGGAAAGCGAGTCATGATCGGAACGAGGGCGCCCGACGCGAGATACGTATGGGTTACACAATCGGGAAGCCGTGCAATGCCAACCCCTGCAGCCGCGGCTTGGGCGATCGCCGCGCCGTTGTTGGAACTGAAGCGACCCTGTGGCTGCACGGTGATGATCCTGTCGCCTTCCAGGAACCGCCAGGCCTCGGCACCCAACAGTGCTTGGTGAGATGCGATCTCGTCCGGCGTTTCAGGCGAGCCATGCGCCCTGATATAGTCCGGGCTAGCAACGAGCTTGCCATAGATCTCGCCAACGCGCTTGGCGATCACGTTGGAGTCGCGCAAGGCGTCGACTCGAATTGCGCAATCGTACCCTTCCGCAACCAGATCGACGCAGCGGTTGCAATATTCGGCATGGATCTGAAGCTGCGGGTGGTGGCGCGCCGTGTCCGTAAGCACGGATGCGAAGTGCATTGGACTCGATGTCAGCGGGAGGGCAACCCTCAAACGTCCGCGAAGGTCGCCCTCAGGCATAATCGTTTCGCGGGCGATGTCTATTTCCGTGCAGGTTTTTGCCGCGTAATCGCGAAACGTGACACCCGCCTCCGTGAGGCCGGCCCCACGGGTGGTGCGCGCAAGAAGTTGCACTCCGAGTTCTACCTCCAGCCGGGCTAGCCGCCGGCTGACCATCGACTTGGAAATCCCCAATCGACGCGCCGCGGGCGATACACCTCCGGAATCGGCAACTTCGACAAAGGTCCGCAGATCTTCGATGTCCATTCGGGGCCCCCGTGTTGCGATCAAGCTCAGAAATCAGGTCCGTTGCGCTGCTCTGACGATTGGCGCAACTTCGGTGCCCAGGAGTTCAATCGATTGTCTCATCGCTGTAGTGTTGAGAGCGGCCGTACTCATCTGGAAGGTGATGCGGGATACGCCACCCAGTGTTTCATTGGCCTGCAGCATCTTGGCCGCTACCGTTTTCGGATCACCGACCAAAAAGGCACCCTCCGGGCCTGCCATAATTTCGAATTGCTGCCGCGTCGGCGGCGACCAGCCGCGCTCGCGACCGATATTCGTTGTCAGATACGCCCAGCCCGGGAAAAAGGCGTCCCTTGCGGCCGCATCGGTTTCGCCTACGAAGCCCATCGCATGAATACCGATCTTGAGCATCTCCGGCCTATGCCCTGCGCGCTTGCCGGCTTCGCGATAGAGATCGACGAGCGGGCGGAAGCGTTCGAAGCTTCCGCCTATGATCGCGATCATCAGCGGAAGGCCAAGCGCACCGGCGCGGGCAAAGGACTGCGGCGTGCCGCCTACGCCGATCCATATCGGCAGGTGCTGTTGATGAGGCCGTGGATAGATGCCTTGTCCGCTAAGCGGCGGTCGGAAACGCCCTTCCCAGGTGACATTCGTCGACTCTTGCAGAGCAAGCAAGAGATCGAGCTTTTCCGCAAAAAGGTCGTCGTAGTCACGCGTGTCCAGGCCGAACAGTGGGTAAGCTTCGACGAACGACCCGCGACCAACAACGATTTCCGCGCGCCCCCCGGATATCAGATCGAGGGTTGCAAAATCCTGAAAAACCCGCACAGGGTCGGCGGCACTTATAATTAATACCGCGCTCGTCAATCTGATCTGGCTGGTCCGCGCCGCTGCAGCAGCCAGTATGATCGTCGGGGCTGAGTCGAGAAACTCCGCGCGGTGATGTTCGCCGATACCGAACACATCCAATCCAACGCGGTCCGCCACTTCGACTTCCTCGATCAGTTCCGCCATGCGCACGGTGGACGAGGGAACCTGACCTGTGCTCGGGTCTGGTAGAACAGCTGCAAAACTGTCGATGCCGATTTCCATTATGGGTCCTTTGAAACCTGTGTGGCGCAGAGCTTCTTTCACTGCGGGCGCACCGCCACCGACGCCTCGAAAGTGTCATTTCAGTAGGTCACACGGTAGTGCTCGTTCTTGCGAAGCTGTGTCGCAAAATGGGGAACGCTACCAACGAGGCACACATGCTGGGTGCGGATGCATGGAATCTTGCGGAACGACAGAAGATCATCAGGTCAAATCCACTAGATTGCCTCACGGCCGGCACACAATAGCGATCCTGACCGAGGAGATGGCGGGGCTTGAAGAAGCCGCTCTCGCTGCTTGCGTCACTGCCGTAGAGGTTGCATTGGCGCGCAATCGGCAATTATGATCTTACACCACCGCCGTCGGGCATTCAGGTTGGACGCGCTCAGCATTGCCAAGGAAAGTGCGAGCAGCGTGGAGAGGCGGATTGAACGTTTCGGTTACATCATCAACTCAACGTCGTAGCCGGCGTCCCGCAAGGAAGGTTCGAATCTGCCGAGATCTTCGAACCCGACATTTCGAATGGCCTGCAACTTGCGGTTCGTCATCGTCATGCCTTCTATTCCGCCAGGGGGCTTGAGGCCCGCGCGGTCAGGATGTGCTCAAGATCCTTCAGCGCGGCGGCGGCGGTGGCCAGCGGCTCCTTGCCGGCTCCGATCGCGATCGTTTCGCCCATCGCGTCAGTGGTAATGCGGATCGCCTTGTCCTTTCCGCGTATGTTCGCGAATGGATCGGAAAGCGGATATGTCCTGATGCCGACCTCGGCGCGAAATGTGTCGTTGAGATGCGTAAGGCTGCCGACAAGTTTGGGAACGTGCCCCTCCCTGCGCCATGCCTCGATAAGCTCTGTGGTCACCGACTGGATGCCCTGGACGTTCAGGTCATCCATCGTCAGGTTGGCGCCGAGGCCGAAATTGGCGAGGATCAGCAGCTTACAGGCAGTATCCCAGCCTTCTGTATCGTTGCGCGGATCGGCTTCGGCGAAGCCGCCCTGCTGCGCCTCGCGCAACGCCACGTCGAAGCCGATCCCGCGCGTCGTCATGGCGTCGAGCAGGTAATTGGTGGTGGCATTCAGGATGCCTTCGACCTCGAGCACTTCGCAGCCCTTGAGGCTGTGGTGGACGAGATCGATCGTCGGCAAGGCGGCCGCAGCAGCACCACTAAGTTTCAGCATTGCGCCCGAGAGTCGGGCAAGCTCGCGCAATTGCCGTCCGCTGTGGACCAAGGCGCCTTTCGATATGACGATCGTGTCACGCCCGGTCGAGAGGGACGAACTGATGTAGGCGAGCCCTGGCCCGCCGGTGCGGAAATCGCTCGGCCCGGCTTCGATCAGGATATCGGCGCCGCTTGCCGCGATGAAGTCCGGACCCGTAAGAGCGTCTTCTAGATTGTCCAGCCGGTCCGCCTCGAGGCCGTTCTCATCCCTCAAGCCGGATCGCGATCCGCAGACGGCAACCAAGCGGACATCCGCCCCATAGACCTGGGAGTAACGTCCGCGGCGGGACAGAAGCAGGTTTGCCGTCGCTCGACCAACACTCCCGAAACCTGCAATGGCAACCTTTATCGTTTGCACGGGCCTCTACTCGCTGCTATTCCTGTACCGACAGCCTGCTGAGCGGTTCCGGAATGGGCTGGATGTGAAGACGGTTGCGGCCTGACATGATATCTCCTTGCACCTGCTCCGTGAGGCGCGCGATATCCCGCTGACGGATATCTTCGGCTGCCTCCTCGATATCAAGGTCACCATAGCCCAAAACGCGCAATCCCTCGGCTCCCATCAGATAGGCGGACTCGACCGTCTCGCGGATCTGATAGTCCACGCCCGCGCGGATCATCTCCACCGCATGTCCGCGATCATAGCTTCGCACGAGAAGCTTTGCCTGCGGAAATTCATGTTGTGCCAGTTCCACGATCTGCAGCGCGGCTTTCGGATCATCGATGCAGATCATCAGGGCATCTGCGGAACCGGCACCGGAATGGCGCAGGGTATCGAGCCTGCTCCCGTCGCCGAAAAAGACCTTGAACCCGAACCGTTCCGCCTCGCGGATACGGTCGGGATCGGCATCGATCACGGAGAGACTGACACCCCTGGAAAGCAGCAGTTGCGAGGCGATCTGGCCAAACCGGCCGAAGCCGATCATCAGTACAGTCCCGGTCAGATTCCGAGCTGTATCGACCCCGTCCATCGACGATTCTTTTCTCAACAGCCGGTCCGCCGCGATCATGAGAAGCGGCGTCAGCGCCATCGAAAAGATCACCACGGTGGTAAACAGGGCGTTCTCGCGGCTATCGATCACGCCGCCTGTCGTCGCTGCAGCATAGAGCACGAAAGCGAATTCGCCGCCCTGCAAAAACATCGACGTCCGGTGCAGAGCCTGGTGATTGGAACTGCGGAACAGGCGCGCAACCGCATAAACGACGACGCCCTTTGCGATCGTGAATGCGATCAGCATGGAGACAAGAAGCCACCATTCGGTGGCCAGGACGGAGAGATCGAGCGACATCCCGACAGCCAGGAAAAACAGGCCCATCAGAAGACCGCGAAACGGCTCGATATCGCTTTCGATCTGATGCCGGTAGCTTGAACTCGACAGCATGACGCCGGCGAGGAACGCGCCCATCGCCATGGAGAGGCCGGCCAGGTCCATCAAAAGCGCTGCTCCTAGAACCACCAGCAGCGCGCCGGCCGTCATCACCTCGCGCGTTCGGGCGCGTGCCAGCAAGGCGAAGAGCGGGTTCAGCCCCCATCTCGATACAGCCAGAAGCACGAGCAAAGCGCCAAGTGCCAGCAGGATTTCCATCCAGCCCGATTGGCCTTGCGACAAAGGCGACAGGAAGGCGACAATGGCCAGAAGCGGCACGATCATGAGATCCTCGAAGAGCAGGATCGACACCGATTTCTGGCCCTCTACGGTGGAGATCTCGCCGCGATCCTGAAGAACCGACATGATGACGGCCGTCGAGGAGAGGACAAAACCTGCCCCGGCGACGAAGGCTACCGGGCGGGACAAACCGAAGGCCAGCATGCCCGTCAGCGTAAGGGCCGCGATGGCCAGGGCGACCTGTACGAGCCCCAGACCGAAGATCTGGCCACGCATGGCCCACAGCTTTTGAGGGCGCAATTCAAGTCCGATCACGAACAGGAACATCACCACCCCGAGTTCCGAGAAATGCAATATCGACAGGGCGTCCGCAAACAGGCCGAGCACCGAAGGACCGACAAGCACGCCGGCAGCGAAATAGCCCAGGACCGATCCGAGGCCCAGCCGCCGAAACAGAGGCACCGCAACGACAGCCGCTCCCATCAGGACGATCGCCGGTCCGATCGTCTGCCCCAAGCTCGCTTCAGTCATTCATTCGCCTTTCCATTTATCGGCTTGACCGACGACACCAGCCGATGGCGCCCTTTCCCCGCTTGTTGCACGGCAATTCGACAAGCAGCGGACAACGATATGGCGGGTTTCATTCAAGCCAAACCGCTGTCTTCACCTGCGCGCCTTTCGCCACGAGTTTCCTGATGGCTACTGGTAGCGTTGCGGAGATTGCCTGAATAGTCGCGGGCAATGCAAAAGTCTGTCGCGGATAGAGGAACGCCAAACCCCTAGCTAAGGCGCTGAATTTTTGCGAATTTCTGGACCCAAAGTCTGATGTGCTGTCGTTCAGGTGCGTCTCAGCTTGTCCGTTCCCGCCGCAATTGAACAACGAACACAGTCAGGAGATTTCCATGTCCAATCTTGCCGTCACGGCGGTCGTCGCAAGCCCCCTTTTGTCCGGAACTGCTGTTGCGCAACAATCGAAGCCCACCATCGTACTCGTCCACGGGGCGTTCGCGGACTCGTCAAGCTGGAACGGAGTGATCACGCGACTTCAGCAAGACGGATACAAAGCGGTTGCGATCGCCAATCCGCTACGCAGCGTTTCGAGCGACGCGCGTTTTGTTGCTGATGTTGTCGACAGCATCGAAGGACCAGTGGTCCTCGTCGGACATTCCTATGGTGGCCAGGTAATTTCGAACGCCGCTAGAGGACACGATAATGTCAAGTCCCTCGTCTATGTGGCGGCCTTCGCACCCGACGTTGGCGAAGCGGCGGCCGACCTGGCGGGCAAGTTTCCAGGTGGCACGCTCGGCGAAGCGCTCGCTCCTCCGGTCAAGCTAACGGGGGGCGGCGTCGATCTCTACATCGATCAGGCAAAATTCCATGACCAGTTTGCTCACGACGTTTCAACCGAAGCTGCTGCGTTGATGGCAGTTGGCCAACGGCCGATCACCGAAGCCGCTCTGACGGAGAAATCGGGTGAGCCAGCCTGGAGATCATTGCCCTCCTATTTTGTCTATGGCGATGGCGATAAAAACATACCTGCCAAGGCGCTCGGGTTCATGGCCGATCGTGCGGGCTCCAGGCGCACGGTCGTTGTTGAAGGCGCATCGCATGTGGTTATGTTTTCCAAACCGGAGATCGTGGCGGATTTAATCGAAGAAGCCGCGAAGTGACGTGTGCCTATACAAAATACGCAACTCCCACTCAGGAGGCGCTGTAACTATTCACGCCGCGATATGTGCGAGAGCGGAGGACCACAAAGTTCTGGTCGACGTTCATTGGTCGCCGAACTTTAGCGCTCCTCCTGTTCTTCACGACGACGCGTGGACTGCCGGCTCGCAAAAGAGGATGAGAGCCTCGCTGACGATGCCTCTTCAATGAGCGGCATTCTCGCATTGGGCGGCACCAGACGGTGAAATGACGTTAGTCATTTGGCGTAGGCGTCGCCTGTCTTTGGGACAGACGGCGTTGCCCTTCTTCACCGAAGGTGACAACGAGATTTGCGTGCCGGTAAAAGGTGGCTGTAAAAAACGACCTGACAACCACCCAGTAGTTTTCTAAAGCCGCCCGTACTAAACGGCGATGTTCAAGTCATCATATTCGCTGGCGGTAAAAGCCGCGGCTTCGATATGATGGACCTGCGGTTCGTCCGAAAAATAGTCCTGCAAGCCCATCATGAACGTCTGATGGTCTTCACTCGCCTCGAAGCCCGGCGTGTGATCCTCGAGCGAGCGCCATCGCACGATCAGGTGGAACAGTTCGGGCCTTCGATCCCTTGTGCCAGAAGATGACCGCGGTAACCCTGTGCGCGGCTTAGCAACGGAACGACTTAGGTGAATGCCTGCCTGAACGTGTCAATATGCTCCTTGCCAACCGGTAGCACAGCGATCTCATAAATCATGGTTGCACCTTTGAGGTGAGTTGGAGCGTTTAGGAACTTGCACGCGCAGTGGCAGCCGATGGGTCGACTGCGATCGCGATTTTTCCCCGGACACCATTGTTCGGGGTCTCAAGGCGTGCATGGGCGAGAGAAATGTCATCAAGCGAATAGACGGCGCCAACGTGCGGCCGTAACTGACCACGCTCCACCAATGTGCTCAGTTCATCAAGCTTGCCTTGGTTCTGCCTTGTGAAAACGAAATGAAAACTCGCGTTCTTGCCCCATGCCTCGATGAGGTTCTGTGGGTGTGCGATATCGACGATCGTTACGACGCGGCCAAGTTGCGCGAGCACGTTCGGGCTGCGGGACAATGTGTTGCCACCCAGCGTGTCAAACACGACGTCGACCCCGCGGCCATCCGTTTCCCGCATGATAGCGTCGACATAATCTTCTTTCCTGTAATCGATGACGACGTCAGCCCCGACACTTCGTGCAAACTCGAAGTTGTCTTCGCGTACGGTCGTGAAGACCTTTGCACCGATGGCTTTCGCGACCTGTATCGCCACATGACCGACCCCACCCGCGCCGCCATGGATCAGGATGCTTTCTCCCACTCTCAAAGCTGCACGCGAGACGAGGGCCTCCCACGCCGTCCCGCCAACCAGGCTCAGGCTCGCTGCTTCGAGATGGCTAAGCGACCTCGGTTTCCTTCCGATGATGTTTTCGTTCGCAACGTGGTACTCGGCATAGCTTCCCGGCCCCTGGAATATCTGCGGGGTGTACCAGACTTCGTCTCCTGGAGAGAACATCGTCACGCCTGGTCCGACTGCGTCGACAACCCCGGATACATCATGACCGGTGATGGCCGGCAATGGTACGAAGTCGCGGTAGTCGCCGCGCCGAACCTGATAATCCAAGGGGTTGATCGACGTGGCATGTACGCGCACCAGGACTTGTCCTGCCTGCGGAACGGGCTTTGGTAATTCGGAAAGCTCGAACGAATCCGGGCCGCCAAAAGAGTTGAGTGTCATCGCTTTCATTGTAGATCCTCGTTTCGTTGATTTGGGATATCGCGATTTTTCGATATCATGCGTTAAAAAAATTACAGGTCTTTGCCTATTGTCTCGGCAAGAGCACTGATGGTTGCTTCGTTCCGCTTGTAGTAAGTCCATTGACCGATGCGCCTGACTTCGACCAGGCCGGCCCGCTGCAGCGTTGCAAGATAATCGGACACAGTTGACTGCGACAGACCGACACCTTCCTGTATGCTACTGACGCAGACACCTACCGTGTGAACGTCACCTTCGTCCTGCGGAGGAAAATTCTTCACGGGATCCTTCAAACCCCGCACGATTTCAAGACGTGTACGGTTTGAGAGGGCTTTGAATATCTCGAGCAGATCCATGCCCTAAATATATCGGTAATTAGCGATATGTCAATACGATAAATGACCACGTGGCCATCTTGCTGTACATCCGCCGATTGAGGTGGGTGATCTTGAAAAGCAAACATGCGAGGTTGTAGCATCGAAGCGGTCGATGCTCACCACGATGGGTTGACGAGCCCTTAAAAAGGCGTTGCTATGCCGACTATATCATAACCCTTTAGATCGTCGCGGAGAGGATATGTGCCTTCCAGCACCGAGACACGCGGGATTCAAGCTTCTCGTTAGTTGGGAGTCAAAATTACAGGCCAGTGGTTCGCGTCCCTTCAAAGGCGACGCTTCCACCTGAACCTTGTTGAGCCAAGGGTATCGGAAGCGAAGAATCCCGGCGACGGAATCTTCCCAACTGCCTCTTCTCTGAGCGCCACGCGCAACACCGTCAGTGCCAATGGCGTGTCCAATTATTTCGACAGCCATACAGCTTTCCGGCTCCAGGCGTCGAAATAACCCGAGTATCGCGTCACGTATACGTTTCTTCGAGATTTGACGCGCTAACCTCAGAATAATCGGTCCGACATCTCGACAAATTTCACCGTCTTGACGAAGAATGTGCCAGGATCTTTCGCTCTCCCGAGCAGCACGCCGCGATGCTTGTCGATATAGGCCTCAAGGTATTTGTAGAGATCGAGCAGGTCCGGCAGGATCAAGCGGAACGGCTTCTGTCCGAAAAACGATGACCCGGAATTCTTGAATGCGACCGAAGGGATCAGCACTTCTCAGCCGCCATCACGATCGCTCCAGCGCAGCTCACCGCACTTCATATCTTCGAGCCGCCGCTCCAACGTCGGGAAATGCCCGCGCGGGCAGACGCGAAGCTGACGCAGGTTTTTCTGTCGAAGGCCGAGATGCAGGCCGAGCCGCAGATGAAAGATCGTGTTTGGGCATGCACATTCCGTTTCTCTCTGGCAACAATGCCGAGGGCGAGCGGAAATAGGAACGTGGCTTTAACAAAGCATGTATGGTGGGTGCGACTCGCTGGCCGTAACGCGGCCATTTAGAAATCAGCATAAATGATATATAAACAGATCAATTCAATGGCGATGGTCCGTATTCATATCTTTTTCGTTGACTGAGCTCAGAATGTTTGAGATAGCTTGCCCTGCTCCACGGAGAACTTTTGGGTAGGTAGGATGGCACGGTCTGAGTCAGATGCCTTGCTGGAAATCGGGCAGTTGCTGAAGGCTACGCGCAAAGGCAGGCAACTGACGCAGGAGCAGGTTGCCGACCTAGCTGGTATATCGCGTCCCCGCTACCGTGAGATAGAATCCGGAAGCAGTTCTGCGCGCACGACGACCCTGATCAACATCGCCCGCGCTCTCGGACTTGAATTGATGCTCATACCGCAGGCGATGGTTCCAGCCGTTGACGCATTGTTGCGGCCGCACGACGATCTAGACGATCTTCCGGCATTCATGGCTCATCCGGACGGGGATGAGAATGTCTGAAACTTTCCCCGATCCGAGATCCATCTCGTCGCTCGAAGTGCTGCTGAATGATCTGAGGGTCGGCACAATCATTCGGACGCCCGGCGACTTCAACGCCTTCAGCTTCGAGCACAGCTATCGTGCGACAGGCGGCTTTCCGGTGCTCAGCCTGTCGTTCCGCACAGCCACTGGCGGCTTGCGCAAGGACCCGAAACCCGTAGCCAGAGCGTTGCCGGCATTCTTTGCCAATCTGCTACCTGAAGACAAGCTGCGCGAGGCGATGGAAAAACACCACGCGGGTAGTGTTCGCGCGGGAAACGATTTCGACTTGCTCGTCGCGCTCGGGTCTGATCTGCCTGGCGCCGTCCGCGTCGTGCCGAGCGACAGGGCGATTGTGCGTCTCGACAATCTGCCAGCCCATAAGCCGAAAGCACGGTTTTCGCTCGCGGGCGTCCAGATGAAGCTTTCGGTGATCAAGAACACGGGCAAGGGCGGTGGGCTGACTTTGCCGCTCGGCGACGATCAAGGATCCTACATCGCAAAGTATCCATCGACCTCGTTTCCCGGCGTTTCGGAAAACGAATATGCCAATCTCGCACTGGCGGAAGCGATCGGCATGGAGGTGCCCGAACGGGAGCTTGTTGAGCAGTCGGAGTTCGAGGGTATACCGAAGGAATTCGAGACGCTGTCGGATGGAAAAGTCCTGCTCGTCAAACGCTTCGATCGTGGCGCAAACGGCGAGCGCATCCACATTGAGGATTTCGCGCAGGTGTTCGGAATCTATCCTTCGCGGAAATACGAAGGGGCTGCCTATCATGATATCGCCGCAGCACTGAACGTTGCCGTTTCCTCCGCCGCTGCTCTCGAGTTCGTCCGTCGACTGGCTCTGGCAGCCATAACCGGCAATGGCGACATGCACCTGAAGAACTGGTCATTGATCTATCGTGGGGTAGGCGACAAACCGCAACTCGCGCCTGTCTACGATGTGCTATCGACGGTCCCTTACATCCCTGCCGATGCTATGGCTCTATCGCTTGCCGGCGAGCGCCGCTTTAAGGCGTTGAATGCGCAGCGATGGAAAGCCTTCGCCAATCGTGCGCGTTTGCCGGAAGCGGCCGTGCTCAAAACGGTGGTTGATACGGCCGAGCGCGTAAATGAAGTTTGGTGGTCGCTGCCGGAACGGAAAGCCATTCCGCCGAAAGTGCTCGAGCGTATCGATACGCACGTAAGGCTGATGACAGCGATCCTTGGCACCTGAGGGCATGCATAGTGACCGTTCTCCCTGGTTTGAATCGCGGTCACCATGGTAGAGATCGAGTAGGGGATTCAGGATTTTCATTCACCGCACAGATTCTATCTACGACGACAGCCCGGTTGAGCAATATCAGTTTCCGAGCCAGTATCTCGGCCGCGTCCAAGCCTGCGTTGGGGACTGGATCATCTACTACGAACCTCGGAAGGTTCCGCGATGTTTTTCTATGTCATGCGCGGGACGATCGTCAGGGAGATGCCAAGACGCTACATGACCTGCTTGAAGCGCGCGGCGTATCAGTCTGGTTTAGCGAGAAGGGCGTCGCTCTCGGTACATCGCTGCTTCGGGAAATTGACAAAGGATTGGCGAAATCACGCGTAGGGTCGTTCTTGTAACGCCCGCATTGCGTCGCCTTCCAGCCGCAGGGGTAAGGAGCTTTCAGCCCTGTTGGCGACGGAACAGCTCGTGCCGATCGTGCATTACACGACATATGACGCTCTGAGGAACGTCAGTCCTCTTTTGGCCTCGCGAAGCGGGTTAAGCACCGAAGAAGACACGATGTCCGTGGTAGCCGACAAGCTCGCCGAGCTTATGGCTACTTAGCGTCGAGGAAGAAGTCCGGATGCTTAAAACGAATACCCGTCAAGCTCACTGGCGCCGAGCAAACCCGGTTAAGTACGATGCTCATCTTGCCGTGCAGCGAGCCGTCAAAGCAGGGAGTCTGGCGAAGCAGACATGCGAAGCCTTGCGGGTCGTTCTCCCTGTAACGTTTTGAGCAAGGTAAGACGCGGATTGGTGTCATGCGAGCTGCAGGATCAGGACGTCGCGGGCCGGCACCTCGATCATGCCGCCGTCATGGGCGTGTCCGACGAGCCAGACGGCCTTGCCGGGGGCAAGACGCCCATGGCCCTCGGCGAGCTTGACTTCGGTCAGCTGCGCCGAACGGGTCGGATTGACGAGCCAGAGGAAGCTGCCTTTTTCGCCCTTATGGATACGTGCGAACAGCGCCTTGTTCGACAGGGTCACATGCGGCGCGCAGCCGCTCCAGCGCAGCAGTTCGGCGAAGAAGGCGCCGTTCGCCTTGCCCTGCGACTTGTAATAGGCGACCGACGGATTGGTGCCGATCAGCAGCGTGCGCCCCTTGCCATAAGCGTTCTCGACCACGGCAAGCCGCCCGTCGTCGAAATTGCCGCGCGCTGTGCCGCCGGCCAGCATATAGGACTGCAGGAAACCACCGCCATCGACCGTTGCTCCATCCAGCTTGAAATGGATGCGGTCGCCGATGTCCGGCATGAATTCGACCTGATCCTCCCGGGCGCCGAACACCTTGTCGAGGCCCATATTCGGTTGCACCTGGCCGACATGGCCGCGGTCGCCGAAATAACCGGGGCAGGCTTCGGCAATCAGCGTGCCCCCCTTTTCCACCCAGGCGGCAAGACGTTCTGCCTGCTTCGCGGTGAACATGATCGGGTAGGGGAAATAGAGGCGATCATAGGCATCAATATCGTCGATATGCACCCAGTCCGGCTGGACGCCGTTTTCGAGGAAGGCGCGATAGGCGCCCCACATGGCTTCCGGATAGGGCTTTTCCTTGCGGTCGTAGTTCAGGAGGTAATCCCATTCCTGGGTCTCGGGAACTACCAGGATGCCGATTTCGCCGCGCACCGGTTTTGCCTCCCAGAGAGCGGCCTGTGCCGGGTCGTTGGCCCATTTCGCCATGTCGCTCTGCATCTTCGAGCGCGGCGTGCGGGCGCCGTCCATGCCGTATGCGCCGAAAGCGCCGAAGAGCGGACCGTCGAGCAGCGGCCGCCAGCGCAGGTTCAGCACGCCGCGGGCGCCGCCCGCAAACGAGGTCATGGTCCACAGGCGGATATCTTCCGGTTCGGCGATGCGGCCGTCGTCCTTGTCGCGGCCGATCACCTGCGGCTGCAGCCAGAGCGGTCCGCCCTGGCGTTCGGCATGCCAGAAGGGTTTGCCGCGGGCAGCGGCGCGGTTGATGTCGACGCCGTACCAGTTCTTCCAGGCTTCCGATCCCTTGCGGGCCTGGATCCAGGTGAAGCCGTAGATCTCGACCTTGGAGGCCGCCAGCCAGTCGTCGCAGCCGTTCGACGCCATGTTGGGGATCGCACCGGATATGCCATGGGCAGCGATCGTGTTCTTTGGATCGACGGCGCGGATGGTGTCGATGCGCCATTGCATCTGTTCGTAGAAATTGTCGCGCTTGAATTGCAGCCAGTCGATGCATTCGGGATAGGGCGCCATGTGGACCGGCGGTTCGACGTCCTCCCATTCGGCATAACTGTAGCGGTGCCAGGCCTTGGCGAGCAATTTCAGCGTGCCGTATTTCTTCTCCAGCCAGGTGCGGAAGGCGGACTTCGCATAGCTGCTGTAATCGACATCGGCGGAATAATTGCATTCGTTCCAGACGTCGTAGCCGTAGATCGCCGGATGGTCCTTGTAGCGGGTGGCGAGTGCGGTGAGGAACCTGCCGGCCGCTTCCTTCACTTCGGGGCAGTTGAGCGTCAGCGCGCCTGCGCCGCCGCCATTGTTGGAAAAGCCGCCGGTTGCAGCAGAAACACCCATATAGGAGCCGAGTCTGGTGCCATCGGCATTGACCTGCAGCGCATCGGCATATTTGCGCACCGCCCAGTCGGGCACGGCATGGATGAGCTCGGCGATGACCGTCTTGATGCTATTCTTGGCGGCGAGGTCCATCTGCCGGTCGTATTCCTCCCAGTCGTAGACGCCCGGCGCGGTTTCGATCGCGCTCCACATGAACCAGTGGCGGAAGATGTTGAGGCCGTCCTCGCCCGCCGTTGTGTAGTCGCGCTCCCAGTCTTCGCGAGGCGGGTTGGACTTGCGGAAATAGACGGCGCCGAAGGGGAATGGGATATCGTTCTTTAGCATGGTCCTGTCCTTTTTCATCGATGGCGGACATGGCTCCGCCCTCCGGGAAGGGCTCCGGTTTGGAAGCGGCGAAGATGAGGTCCGATTAGTTCGGAAAAGCGTTGATCTTAACGAGGCCCTCCGCAGAGATGGGGCTTCATCCAGGTGAGGCCGTTGCTGGTGCCGGCCTTCGGTCGGTATTCGCAGCCGACCCAGCCGTCGTAACCGAGGCGGTCGAGTTCAGGGAGAATGAAATCGTAGTTGATCTCGCCCATGCCGGGCTCGTTGCGGCCGGGATTGTCGGCGATCTGAACATGGGCGATCTTGTCCTTCAGGCGGATGAAGGTCGGGATGAGGTCACCCTGCATGATCTGCATGTGGTAGAAATCGTACTGGATGTAGAGATTGTCGGAGCCGACCTTGTCGAGGATGCGTTCCGCATGATCGGTTGTCGACAGGAAGAATCCGGGAATGTCGCGCAGGTTGATCGGCTCGATCAGCAGCTTGACGCCGGCATCGGCGCAGTGCGGTGCGGCATATTTGAGGTTGTCGACCAACACTTTTTCCAGAGCCTCGACATCAGCCCCGTTCGCAACGAGGCCGGAGATCACGTTGACTTGTTGGCAGCCGAGCGCCTCGGCATAGTCGAGCGCCAGAGCCACGCCGTCGCGGAATTCCTGGATGCGGTCCGGCAGGCAGGCGATGCCGCGCTCGCCGCCGGCCCAGTCGCCCGAAGGCACGTTGAAGAGCGCCTGGACGAGGCCGCTTGCCTTCAACGCATCGGCGACCTTCTCTTTTGGCTCGGCATAGGGACCGAGATATTCGAGCCCGCCAAAACCGTCCTTCGCGGCGGCCGCGAAGCGATCGAGGAAGGGCAGGTCCTGATAGAGGAAGGAGAGATTGGCGGAGAATTTCGGCACTGGCACTGTCCTTAGAGAACGGGTGCGACGAAGCGGTGCCGGTGCAGCATGCGCTTGTCGCGGGGGTCGGGATTGGGAACGGCGGAAATCAGGCTCCTGGTATAGGCCTCCTGCGGCGCGGTGCAGATCTGCTCGGCCTCGCCGAGTTCGACGATCTTGCCGCGATGCATGACGGCGACGCGGTCGCAGAAATAGCGCACCACTGAAATGTCGTGCGAGATGAAGATGAAGCTGAGGTTCAGCCGCTGGCGGATATCCAGCAGCAGGTCGAGGATCTGGCTGCGGATCGAGACGTCGAGCGCCGAGGTCGCCTCGTCGGCGATGATGATGCGCGGATCGAGCGCCAGCGCACGGGCAATGCCGATGCGCTGCCGCTGGCCACCGGAAAAGGCATGCGGATAACGTTCCATGCCCATCGGATCGAGACCGACGAGACGCATCAGTTCGGCGACGCGCTCTTCGAGCGCCTTGCCCTTGGCAAGGCCGTTGATGATCAGCGGGTCGCCGATCACTTCCTTGACCGTCATGCGCGGGTTGAGCGAGGCAAACGGATCCTGGAAGACGAGGCGGACTTCCCGGTGGAAACTGCGCAGCTCCTTCTTGGTCAGGCTGGTGACATCCACCTCGCTGCCATCCTTGTTGCGGTAGACGACGCTGCCCGTCGTCGGCTCGACGGTGCGCAGGATCAGCCGTCCGAGCGTCGTCTTGCCCGAGCCGCTTTCGCCGACGATGCCGAGGTTTTCGCCGGGATAGAGATCGAAATTGGCGTCATCGACCGCCCGCAGCGAATTGGTTTTTCCGTGCCAACCGAACGTCTTGCCGAGATTGCGGACCGAAAGGATCGGCTGCTGCGGCTGCGCTGAGGCGGCCACCGCCGGCACCCTGCCTTCGACATGGCGGGTGAGCTTCACCGTCGAGGCGAGAAGCTGGCGCGTGTAGGGGTGCTGGGCGTCATGGTAGATCGCATCGACCGGACCACGCTCGACGATACGGCCGAAGCGCATGACGGCGACATCATCGGCGACCTCGGCGACGATGCCCATGTCGTGGGTGATCAGCAGCATCGCCATGCCGCGCTCCACCTGCAGGCGCTTGATCAGGTCGAGGATTTCGGCCTGGGTGGTGACGTCGAGCGCCGTGGTGGGCTCGTCGGCGATCAGGATATCGGGATTGCCGGCAAGCGCCATGGCGATCATCGCCCGCTGACGCATGCCGCCGGAAAATTCGAACGTGTAGCGGTCGGCCATCTGGTCGGGATTTGGAATTTCCACCTGGCGCAGCAGTTCGACCGTTTTCGCCCGCGCGGTGCGCTTGTCGAGATCGCTGTGCAGGCGAACGGCCTCGATGATCTGCGAGCCGATCGTGTGGACCGGCGACAGTGAGCTCATCGGTTCCTGGAAGATCAGGCCGATCCTGCGTCCGCGGATGGCGCGCATGGCCTGGCCATCCGGATCGTGCCTGGCGATATCGGTGACCGCGCCACCGTTGCGCAAAAGGATGCGCCCGCCGACGATGCTGCCGGGCCGATCGACGATCTGCAGCAGCGAACGGGCGGTGACGCTCTTGCCCGAGCCGCTCTCGCCGACGAGGCAGAGCGTCTGGCCGCGCTTCAGCTCGAAACTGACATTCTCGACGGCATGCAGGATATGGGTCCGCAACCGGAAATCGATCGAGAGGTTTTCGACGGAGAGGACGACGTCTTCGGCAGGATCGGTCATGTTTTCCTCCTCAATTGTCATAGGGGTCGGCGGCATCGCGAAGGCCGTCGCCGAAGAAATTGAAGGACAGCACGGCGACGATCACCGCAAGCGAAGGCCAGATCAGCAGCCATGGGGCGGTTGCCACCGTGCGGATGTTCTGGGCGTCCTGAAGCAACACGCCCCAGCTGACGACGGGTGGTTTCAGGCCGATGCCGAGGAAGGACAGCGAGGTTTCGGCAACGATCATGGTCGGCACGGCAAGCGTCACGACGGCGAGAATATGGCTCGTCAGCGACGGCAGGATATGGCGGAAGATCAGCCGCTTTTCGCTCGATCCGTCGAGCATGGCGGCGGTCACGAAATCCTCGCTTCGCAGGGCCAGGAAACGGCCGCGCACCTCGCGCGCAAGACTGGTCCAGCCGAGCAGCGAGACGATGATGGTGATGACGAAATAGACGTTGACCGGCGACCATGTCAGCGGGATCGCCGCCGCAAGGCCAAGCCAGAGCGGGATGGTCGGCATGGCGCTGACCACCTCGATCATGCGCTGGATCACCGTATCGACCCAGCCGCCGTAAAAACCCGATATCGAGCCGAGCACGACGCCGAGGACGAGCGACATGACGACGCCGACGAGGCCGATCGACATGGAAATCCGCGTGCCGTAGACCAGCCGCGAGAAGACGTCGCGGCCGAGGCGGTCGGCGCCGAGCAGATACATCGGGTCGTTCGGATTGAGCGGGCCGATCAGGTGGCGGTCCATCGGGATCAGGCCCCAGAGTTCGTAGCGGGCGCCTTTGACGAACAGGCCGACCGGCACCACCTTGCTGTCGTCGACGACGAAGGTGCGCCGCAGCGCCACCTTTTCGATCTCCACCTTGTAGCCCTTCACATGGAAGTTGAACTCGGAACTGCCGTCCGGCTTGGTGACGAAGAAGCTCAAGCCCTGCGGTGGCGCGTAGGTATATTGCGGCCGCGAGGTCGAAGGCAGGCTGGGCGCCAGGAATTCGGCAAACAGGCCGATCAGATAGAGGATCAGGATGACCGCACCCGCGAACATCGCCACCTTCTGCCGGACCAGCTTGCCGGCGATCAGCCTCCAGGGTCCGACGGTTGCGGTCGAAACGCTCTTTCCGGCTTTGAGCGGACTGATCGAGGGGCCGTCTGCGACGGTGTGAACGGGGCCGGAATAGGTTCCGAATGTCTCGTGCGTGCTCATGCGGCCTCCCTCAATTGAACCGGATGCGCGGATCGAGCAGCGCGAGCAGCAGATCCGAAAGCAGCATGCCGACAAGGGTGAGGGCACTCAAAAGCAGGATGAAACTGCCGGCGAGATACATGTCCTGCGATACCAGCGCCCGAAACAGCAGCGGGCCGGCGGTCGGCAGGTTAAGCACGATGGCGGTGATCGTCACGCCGGACACCAGATGCGGCAGCACCCAGCCGATTGCCGAGACGAACGGGTTGAGGGCGATGCGCACCGGATATTTGAGAATGACCTTGTATTCCGGCAGGCCCTTGGCGCGGGCGGTGATCACATAGGGTTTGTGCAGTTCGTCGGTCAGGTTGGCGCGCAGGACGCGGATCAGCGCAGCCGTTCCCGAGGCCCCGATGATGATGATCGGGATCCACAGATGGGCGAGGAAATCGCCGACCTTGGCAAGGCTCCAGGGAGCCTCGGCATATTCGGGAGAGTTGAGACCGCCGACGCTCTGGCCGAGATAGCGGTAGGCGAAATACATCAGCACCAGCGCCAGGATGAAGTTCGGCACGGCAAGCCCGATGAAGCCGAAGAAGGTGAAGACGTGGTCACCGATCGAATGGCGACGGACGGCGGAGTAAATGCCGATCGGCAGCGCGACGATCCACACGAACAGCAGGCTTAAGAGCGAGATGACCAGCGTCGAGCCCATCCGGCCCCAAATCAGGCCGGAGACGGGCTGGTTCCATTCGAACGAATGACCGAAGTCGCCGCGGCTGACGATGCCCCAGATCCATTTGAGATACTGGATATAGAAGGGATCGTCGAAGCCGTAGATTTCCTTCAGCCGCTCGATCTGGGCCGGATCGACCGCCTGGCCGCTGTCGCTCATCGTGGCGATCATCGATGTCAGGTAGTCACCCGGCGGCAGCTGGATGATCAGGAACGATATCAGCGACATGCCGAACAGGGTCGGGATCATGTAGAGCACGCGCTTGAAGATATAGCCAAGCATCGGAATAGTTCTCCTCCCGTTGAAGACGCCGTTGCGGCGCCACCTTCGGATCTCCATCCGCTTCCGGCCCTCCAGGCCGAAAGCCTTCCTCCATTTCAGTTTCCCACCTTATTTCCAGGTGAGATGCAGCACCTCCAGCCGCTCTATGCCCGGCACGTCCACTTCCGCGCGTCCATCCTTCACGCTGAAGCTTGCTGCCCTGTCCGCAACGACGAGCCAGGCCTTCGCAACCGATTTGCCGCTCGGAACTTCCACCGAAACGGTCTGGGCCGCCAGCGGATAATTTTCGCGGATCGGCCCTTTCATCATCATCGGGTTGGTGAGGTTGAAGAGGCTGAGCGCGATACCCTCGGTGTTTTCCCTGAGCGCGAGGTCGATGACGCCCGGGCCTTCGACGGTGACGCGAGGGGTCTTGCCGAGCGCCCAGTGGACGGCGTTGGACAGCAGGCGGGCGTGATCGACGGCAAAGACTTCCCAGAAAATTTCGCCGATATTCCAGGGAATATAGACAGTGCGGCCACCCCTGCCGGTTTCGCGGGCGATGACGGCCGCCCCTTCCGGGTCTTTACGCGGATAGACTTCCTCCATCGGAAGATCCGGGAAATCGGGAACGTAGAGGACGGGCGTTTCAGCGCCCGCAGCCGGTTCGACATGGATCAGCCTTGTGCCGCCCATGATCCGCTCGGCACCATCAAAACCCCTGTTGACCGGGTGGTCACCGGACAGCGCCACATAGGTGTTCTTGACGATGCCGCGCGGGCCGGAGACGAATTTTGCGCCGAGCACGTCCGACAGGCCGAATTCGGGCCGCGTCTTGCCGAATTCGTCACGGAGCGAGGTCTCGTAGGAGGCGACGACACTGCCGCCGCGCGCAACATAGGCGCGGATGGCCTCGTTCTGCGCATCCGAAAGGCAGGAGGCGTTGGCGAGGATGATGACCTTGAAGCGATCGAGATTGTCCTTGGTCAGCACCTGATCGGACAGAAGCTCGAAGGGCAGGCGTGCCTCGACCAGGGCGTGGTAGACGCCGAGATCGTGTTTCTCCGCGGCGTGGCGTTCTTCCGGGGCCCAGTGGCGCAAGGTGGTCGACGGGTCGATCACGGCGATTTCCGCCGTCGGCCTCATGCTTTCGAGGACCGGCTCGACGGCCGACTGAAGCACGAAAGCCTCGGCGACCGGCTCCACCCAGCGTTTGTCGGGCACCACGCCGTTGAACTTCGTGAACCAGGCGAAAAGCCCGTGGGCCGTGCCGTTGTTGATCCACAGCTGCATCTCCTCGCCCGAGGTCACCGCATCCTTCCAGCGGTATTCCTCCTCCGGGCCGATCGAGGTGATCAGCACCACGGGGCGATCGGCAAAGGTGGCACGGATGCGCTTGCCGTTGCGCCCCGCCGACCAGCCGAGTTCCAGCCCCTTGCGGCCCTGGTGGTCGACAACGAGGAAGGGGCAATGTTTGGTGATGACGGAGAGATCGAACTCCATCAGCGACGCGCCGCTCATATTGGGGATGAAGCTCGCATGCGGTCGCATGGCTTTCACCGCGTCGTCCCACTGGGCGATCACGTCGGTCAACACGCGGCGGCGCCATTGCAGCCAGGCCTGCCAGGCCGGGTCCTCGGCATCCGCCTTCTTCGGCAGGGCGAAGCCGGACATGTCCTTGAAGCGGCGGGCGCTGTCTTCGCTGTAATCGACGCCATGGCCCTGCCAGCGATTGGCGAAGATCGCGTCGATATCGTATTTGCGGACGATCTCCTTCACCACTTCCGGCATGAACACCGAATTGTAGTCGCCATAGGCATTTGTCACCCAGACATCCGGATAGGCCCAGTGGCGGCGCGGCGTGCCGTCGGCATTGAGCATCACCCATTCCGGATGCGCCTTGGCCGCATCGTCATGGATGGCATGCGGATCGACGCGGGCCATGACATGCATGTCGAGCTTGCGGGCGGCATCGACGAGAGCGCCGAAAATGTCCTTGTCGCCCAGATATTGGCTGACGTAGTGATAGGGAACCTTGCTTGGATAGTAGGCGATGTAACCGCCGGCACTCAGGCATAGGGCGTTGGATTTCGTGCGCTTGAAGACGTCGATCCAGAAGGCGGGGTCGTATTTTTCCGGGTCATCCTCCACGAAGGTCAGCTGAGTCCAGCGCGTCGCGGTCCTGTACCAGTCGGGAGTTCGCAAGGTGTCGGTGTTCTGTCGTCTCGCCTCGAGCATGATAGGTATCCAGTTATCGGAAAAAGGGGCTCCGTGGCGCCGGCCAGCTTGCGCCGGCGCCTGGAAAACATCGGAATGGGCGAGGCCTTCAGACCTTGTAGAACTGCTCCGGCATGGTCGGGGCAGGGGTCGGCCAGCCGAACGAATTCGGCATGGTCTTGGTGATGTTCTTCATGTTGTTCTTGACGATGCCGTAGCCGTCCGGCGGCTGCGAAATGCCAAAGACATAGAAGTTGTCGGCGGCCCCCTGCAGGATCTGTTTCATGATCTCGCGCTGGCCCGCCTGATCCGATGTCGCCTTCAGCTTGTCGTAGAGGGCGAGCAGCTTCTTGGTCTCTTCCGGCGGCTCCTCGGCATTGGCGTTCTTGGGATCGAGATACCAGAGCTGCCAGGCCGGCGCATACATCGCGTTGCTGTCGGTGGGCACGTAGTAGCGCGGATCGAGCATCGCCGCGACGCCGCCATTGGCGCCGAACTGATGCGCTGTCGCGTCGAAGTCGCGGCCCTGGCGAACGCGCGTTTCCCAAAGAGAGCGGTCCATGGTGCGCATCTGCGCATCGATGCCGACCGCCTGGAACATCGGGATTGCCAGCTGGAAGAGATCCAGGAAGATCGGGCGGGCCTGGTCGATCTCGAAGATGATCGTCAGCCGCCGACCCTTCTCGTCGAGACGGAAATTCTGGCTGTCGCGCTTCGGGACCAGCTCGTCGAGCATCGCATTCGCCTTGTCGACGCTGTACTCGGTGAACTGCCTGGCGAGCACCTCGTTATAGAGCGGATCACCTTCCTTGATCGACGGCTGGGCGGGCGCGCCCTGGCCGACCAGCACCGCGTCGATCAGCGTCTGACGGTCGAGTGCGGTTGAAAGAGCTGCGCGAAACGTCTTGTTTCGGAAGAGCTTTCGCTTCGTCTCGTCATTGTGGTTCAGGTTGAAGATGAAGTTCATGACGTTGGCCTCGGTCGAGGTCAGCGTGTAGAAATCATAGTCGCCCTGCTTGCGGGCGTCATAGAGAACCGACTTGTTGTTCGGCGTTGCGATATACTGGTCCATCAGGTCGATTTCGCCCTGCATGCATTTCAAGAGCAGCACCTGCGGATCGGCGACCATCTGGTAGACGATGCGGTCCATATAGGGAAGCTGGTTGCCCTCGGTATCGACCTTCCAATAATAAGGGTTGCGTTCGGCCACCACCCGCTCGGTATTCTCGCCCGGTGCGATCGTGAAATACCACGCGTTGAGGCAGGGCTTCTTCGAGGAATTGAGGAAGAAGGCGTTGTCGTCCTGGAAGCCGGAGGCCGACTGGAACGCGGCGATCCAGCTCTGGAAACCGCGGCTCTTGGCAAGCTCGTCTGCCTTTGGATTGTAGTCGATGTGGAACTGCTCGAGATAATGCTTGGGGCAGCGGGTCGTGTGATCCCAGTTGGACCAGGCGACCTGCAGCGGGAACATACCGTTAGGCTTCTCGAAGATCAC
This sequence comes from Neorhizobium sp. USDA 3394, assembly GCF_056280385.1. Lineage (NCBI taxonomy): Bacteria > Pseudomonadati > Pseudomonadota > Alphaproteobacteria > Hyphomicrobiales > Rhizobiaceae > Neorhizobium > Neorhizobium sp. USDA 3394. The sequence continues at coordinate 1,670,311 of NZ_JBWCDU010000002.1, read as the reverse complement.
CTTGAAAGTCTGTTCGTCGACCACTTCCAGCTTGGCGGGCTTGCCGGCGGTTTTCCAGTGGCCCTGGCTGGTGACGGCGACGCGCTTGTCGGTCAGCACGGTGTCGTACCAGAACTTGACGTCGGCGGTGGTGTAGGGATGTCCATCGGACCACTTCATGCCCTTGCGCAGGCGGATGGTGTAGACGGTGGAATCCGCGTTACCTTCGAAGGCTTCCGCGACATTGAGCGTCACCCCCGACCAATCGGGGGTATAACGCAGGAGAGGTTCATAGGCCTGGTATCGGAACAGCATCGAGAGGGAACCGCCGCCGACCAGCGCCAGCTTCCAATCGCCTCCGTATTTTCCAACGCTTTCAAGGGGTTTTATCACAAGGGGGTTGGCGGGCAGTCGATCCTTGACGGGAGGCAGGGCGCCGCTCGCGACCTTGTCCTTCAAGAGGCCTGCCTCCTTGTAGTCGAGGGCTAAAGCCGGCAGGGCCGGCAAAATCAAAACGGCCGAGGTCCCGGCCAGAAACGCACGACGTTTCAGCTTGATCATGAGTGTCTCCTCCACACGCAGTCCCCGCCGTTACCTATTATTTCCCTTGGGCGTGGATAACGAAAAGTTTGCATTAGAATACTGTTAGGTAAAGTGTTATGTAGCGTTGTTTGGCAAAATTGCGTTTTGCGGTGCAGCAGGTCGCCAGGCGGCAGTTGCAGAGGGGGTTGGAATGAAAGACAGGGGGCGGGTCACGTTGCAGACCATCGCGCGCGAGGTCGGCCTTTCGAAATATGCGGTGTCCAGATCGTTGTCCGGCAAGAGCGGGGTCAGCGAGGAGACCCGCGAGCGAATACGCGAAACCGCCGAGCGGCTCGGATACAGTAAACCCGCCAATCGGGCTACGTCCGGCGATATCGCGGTGGTGTTTCATGACCTCGATCCGGTCAATAGCGAGCTACACATGCAGATCCAGAACGGTGTGCAGGCCGAGGCGCACAGGCTCGGCATGGGGCTTCGGCTGTTATGGACCCACAGCCAAGGGCAGCTTGAAGAATTGGCGCATACTTGTGCGGGCCTGCTTCTGGTCGGACCGCACGACCGCGAGGCGATCCGCGCCGCGATGGCGACCGGCACTCCGATTATCCGCTTCGGCTGGGTCGATCCGCTCGAAGATGCCGATCAGGTCTCCGGCACAGACCACGAGGCAGGGCAGGCCGTGATCCAATACCTGATAGACCTCGGCCATCGTTCCATCGCCTATGTCTATGGAGTCCCTGGTTATCGCGGCCGACGCGAGCGCTTCTACGGAGCACGCGAAATTGCAGAGCGTCACCCGGATGTTGCCCTGCATGTGCTGCAGTTCGAAGAGGAAAACGGCTTTGCCGAAGCCTATCGGGAGCTCAAGGACAAGGGCGATCGGCCGACCGCCTTCTTCTGCGCGCATGATGGTTTGGCGCTCACCGTTGTTTCCGAACTCCTGGGCCAGGGTTATCGCATTCCCGATGATGTCTCGGTGGTCGGTTTCGGCGATTTTTCGCCGGCAAAGCAGATCTCGCCGGCTTTGACGACGGTGCGGATGGAAGGCCAGGAATGTGGAGCCGTCGGCCTGCGGCTGCTGCTCGAGCGGATCGAAAACCCGCGCCAGCCGGGGACGCCGGCGCGCAGGATCCATGTGGCGTCGCGGATCGTCGAGCGCCGCTCCACCGGCCCATGCAAGGACCCCGCGCATTCGGGCGAACGCACGGTAGTCCGACAGGAACCGCGGATAGTGCCCGTCTGATGGTTCCCGCGCTTCGGGCAGATCAGGTGCCTGATGGCGAATGGTCGTCGATGGACCTATTTGAGGCTCTTCATATCCACCATGTCCATGTCGGTGAAGGACTGGTTGTCTCCGGCCATGCTCCAGATGAAGGCGTAGGCCCCGGTGCCGGCGCCGCAATGGATGGACCAGGGCGGCGAGAGCACGGCCTGTTCATTGCGAATGATGAGGTGGCTGGTCGCCGCCGGACGCCCCATCAGGTGGACGACGAAGGCATTCTCCGGCAGTTCGAAATAGAGATAGGCTTCCATCCGCCGGTCATGCAGATGCGCCGGCATGGTATTCCAGACGCTACCGGGTTCCAGCCGGGTCAGCCCCATCAGCAGCTGGCAGGTCGGAAGCACTTTCGGATGCAGATATTGGTAGAGCTTGCGCTTGTTCGACGTGGCATTGTCGCCGAGATTGTTCTCGATCGCATCCGTGCTGCTGACGATCCGCGAGGGTAAGGTGGCGTGCGCCGGCGCACTGTTGATATAAAATTTCGCGGGCGCCGACGGATCGTCGCTCTCGAAGAAGATCTCCTTCGTTCCCATGCCGAGATAGAGCCCGTCCATTGGCAGGAGCTCGTAAGCCTTGCCGTCGGCGATGACGCGGCCCGGTCCGCCAATATTGATGAGGCCCAGTTCGCGGCGCTCCAGCAGATAGTCCGCGCCGACCAGTCTGGCTAATTCGCTGCCGACACCGAGGCTTGCCTGCGTGGGTGCCACCCCTGCCACCAGCATGCGGTCGTAATGGGTATAGACGGCCTGCAGCGTTCCCGCGACAAAGAGATCCTCAATCACGAAATTTTCGCGTAGGTCCGCGCTCGTCATGCGCTCCGACTGGCTGTAGTGAACGGCATGGCGCGTCCGGACATCGATCGTCATGGTCTGTTTTCTCCTGTTTCTCGGCGCGAGCGCGCTGGGTAGTGTCTCAGTTTGACTTCGGCCTTCGACCCGGACGGGAAGTTTGGTCTATCCGGCTTGGCGTCCCATGCAGACGCGGCACACCGCTTCGATCCGGGCCTAAACCATGTGTGCGTTATGCCCGACTCGCCCGAACGCTCAGCCACCGATCATTGGGGCTTCCGACGCAATGACGTAGCTCGCTGACAATCCAGCCAGCGTCTGTCAGCGTCGATCGCAGGGCAGGCTCGCGCCAGTACGTTTCGACGTAGCGCCGAGGCGCTACAGCGCTGCCGTGCGTGGACACATCGTCGCCATCGCCCTCTCTAACCGAGGCGTGCAGTCGGCCACCAGTCCGGGTCGCCTTGGCAAGCCGTCCAAGCACCACGCGCAAATCTTCGCGCGCGACGTGGATCAGGCAGGCACAGGCCCAGATCCCGTCATACGGCGTGCCAGGACGCTGCGGGTCGGCCAGGTCTTCCGTCAGCGGGTCCAGCAGGTCAGCTTCGAACCCACTCTTGCGAAGCAATTCCACAAAACCCTTCGAAATGTCGGTGCGCCGGACGCTAATCCCCCGCTTCTCAAGCTCAAGTGCATCTCGCCCGCCCCCGCTTCCGATCTCCAGCACCCTCCCCGAACCACCCAGCTCGGTCACGAAGGCATCGATCTCGGTCGCGACCCATTTGGGCATCGCTGCGGCTTCGGCAGCGTACTCCGCCGCGACCGAATCATAGGACCGTACAGTGTCCCTGTCGGTGCCCATTTTAGCGCGCCTCCCTCAAGACAAAGCCTCCAATGAGCGGGAGGCCTACCTCTCAACCATAACAGAAGTTCGGTCTGAGACACTAGCGAGCGCTGCTATCGCTTGACGGCGGCGCTGAGCTCGACCTGATCCCCCAGCCGCGCAGACTGGGACATCATCGATTGTCTGTCCAGCAGCGTTTCCGCATAGGCCATCATCAGAGGTCCGACGCCCTTGATGTCGTCGGGGCGGATTTCCTCGGAGAGATAATAGCCGACGGAGCCGTCGCGATAGCGGCCGTTGAAGCCTCCAAGGCCTGCAACGCAACAGATGTTGTGAAGCCTCAGCCGTCCATCCGCATCCCGCCGTAGCTCCTGTCCGGTCAGCGATTGCAGGCTCGCTCGACCGGCCTCGGAAACGCCGGGGGGGCCGCCGAGCCGCGCGAGTTTCTGAACGAAGTAGGAGAACATCGCGGTGGCTGAGCTTTCGGGATAGTTCTGCGCCTCGTCCGGCCGGTCGATCACCTGCAGCCAACGGTGATCCGCGGTGCGAAGAGCGATGATCCGGGATGCCAGCGCCGCCGCGCGGTCGCTCAGCTCCCGTCTGGATGTGCCGGCGGGCAGGTTCTCGATGATGTCGACGAAGGCCATCGCCAGCCAGCCGATCGATCTTGCCCAATGGGCCGGGGAAAGGCCGCTTTCCGCATCCGCCCAAGCCTGTTGCCGGGCCTCGTCGTAACCGTGGCGATAAAGATCCGCCTGCCGGTCATAGGTGAGGTCGAGCGCCGTCGTGAACTGCCGGAGCGCTTCCTCGACGGCCTGGGGTTTTGAGACCGCTTGCGCGTATTCCACCTTGAAGGGGAGCGCCATATAAAGCCCGTCCAGCCAGATCTGATGCGGGTAACGCAGCTTGTGCCAATAGACGTCGCTGCCGGTGCGCGGATGCGTTTCGAGCTGCCGCGCAAGCGGTGCGGCGGCATCAAGCCAGCGGCTCTCGCCCGTCAGCCGATGGAGAAAGACGAGCGCACGGCCGGGCAGGATGTTGTCGATGTTGAATTCGTTGATCTCGTAGCCGACAAGCCGACCCTGCGCGTCGATCTGACCACTGACCAGCCGGATGAGATGATCCAGCCATGGGCGCTCGCCGGTCGCTTCATAGAGCGCGATCAGGCCGCGATAGAGGCAGCCGTCCTCGTAACACCAGGCCCCGCCTTTGTAATATTCATAATCGCGTGCGTAATTCTCGAAGTAGTCCTGAAGCATTGGATTTCAGTCTTGAGCTGGATGGATGGAAACCGGAGAAAGCCGTGCTAAGCGGCTGAAAACGGCGTTTTCCGCAACGATACCGGCATGCCGGAGCGGCAGGAGTAGAGAGGCCATTTCCGGCACTTCGGCCTCGGCATCCGGCGCGAAGGAAACGGTGTAGTTCTCGAAGACAATGTCGCGGATCGCCGCTTCCGGCAGGCCGTAGAAGACGGCGGCAGCCGTTCGCGCGCCGGTAACCGTAACGTTCTCGACGGAGATCGAGCTAATGCTCGGCGTTTCCAGGGAGACCGGCAGCGGCGACCGGGACTGGACGTAATCGGACCGGCCGTCGGCATCGCAGAAATAGAAGGAATTGACGGCGACCGGGGTTGCGACATCCTCCATCAGGCTGTCGGCCAGGCGGATGTCGGCGACCGTGCCGCCGCGTCCCCGGCGTGTCTTGATGCGCAGCCCCCGGTCCGTTCCCTTGAAATGGCAGTTTCGGATGGTGATGTCGCTGATGCCGGCGCTCATCTCGCTGCCGATGACCACGGCACCATGGCCGCGCTCCATCAGGCAGTTCTCGATCCGCACATGCTCGGTCGGGCGGTCGGGTCCACCCTGAAGGCTGCGTTTGCCGGCCTTGAGCGCTATGCAATCGTCGCCGACCGAGATATGCAGGCCGACAAGGCGGATATCGGAACTGCTTTCGGGGTTGAAACCATCGGTATTCGGAGAGTCCGGATCGTTCTCTATCGTGAGATCCGCTGCAATGAGCCGTTTGCAGAAAACCGGATGGACTGTCCAGGACGGCGAGTTGCGGATGGTGAGGCCGGAAAGCGTCACATCCTCGCAAGCCGAGAGAAAAATGGTGCGGGGGCGCCTGGCGCCCTGGCGTGTTTCCTTCGGCCATGACCACCAGTCGCCGCGATCTCCGCCGCCGTCGATGGTGCCGGTGCCGGCAAGATGCACGTCCCGGCAGTCGATCGCATTGATCAGGCTGGCGTAACAGGCCTCCGCCACGCCTTCCCAGGTGCCAAGAATGCGGCCATCCGCATGGCGCGCCGGCAGGATGGGAAAATCGTGCCTGTTGGCGATTGCCGCGAGCTCCGCGCCGTCTTCGAGCAGCAAGGTCATGTCGCTCTTGAGGAAGACCGGACCGCTCAGCCAGCGCCCCGCCGGAATTCTCAGCGTGCCTCCCGGAGCGAGCACCGCGATGGCCCGTTGGATCGCTTGGGCGTTGTCCTGTGCGTCCGTCGAAGCGCCGAAGTCGCGGATGTCGAGCACGGCAGTTTCCTGCCGTGTGATAAATTCGAGCCGGGCACCAGCTGCATGGAAAAAGTAGGTTGTGCCCGGTTCAAGAGAAGCGACCGTGAAGACGACAGTCCGTGTCGTCCCCTCGGCGACCAACGCGCCATCGATCTCCCGAACCTGCCAGGCAAGCGTGTCATCGCGCATGTGGAGATGCCTTTCGGCATCGACGCTGAAGGTCGCGCTGCGGGGACCGGCAATCAGGAGTTCGATGGCGACGTCCGTCACGTCCTCAGATCCCCGTCAGCGCTTGGTTGATACCGGCGATGATCTCGGTTGCGGCATCCTTGGAGGATTGCTGGCCATAGGCGAAGGCTTCGAAATTGGTGTCGAAGACTTCCGTGACGCGCGGATGTTCGTTGAGCGGCGAGACGCCGGGGCTGGTCGGCTCCATCACCCGCTTGTAGGCTTCCAGCTGCACCGGTTTGATCTTGCCTTCCTTGGTCAGCGTATCGAGCGCCGCCTTGCTGGACGGAATGCCGCGCGTCGCCCCCATGATCTTGACCGCTTCCGGGTCGTTGAGCAGGCAGTTGAGCACCTGGGCCGCGGCCTTAGGATCCTTGCTGTTCCTGGAGATCGAAAACAGCATGGAGGGCTTGCGGTAGACGCCATCGGTCTTTGCGCCCTCGATCGTCAACAGCTTGACGGGCACGAGCTCCTGGCCCTTTTCCATCGGCGTTGCGATCTTGCCGTAAGTGCTGTCCCACTGGTAGGTGCCGGCGACCTGGCCCTTTGCCCATTTCTGGTTTTCATGCAGCGGCGTATTGCCGCCGGCGGCGACCTGTTTCCAGCTCTCGATGACGCCCTTGTCGACCAGTGTCTTGTAGAATTCCAGGCCTTCGGCGAGTTCGGCTTCGCTCCAGGCGACCTTGTTGGTAGCCGGGTCGATCAGGTCCTTGCCGGTCTTCTGGGTGGTGCGCAGGATCACCATCAGGCGGGCGTCGAGAGCGGCGCCTTCGAAGGGATAATACTCCTTGCCGAGCTTTTCCTTCATCTTCGGCGCTGCGGCGATCAGCTCTTCCCAGGTTTTCGGGATCGGGATGCCGGCCTTGTCGTAAGTCGTCTTGTTGAACATGAAAACGCGGCCGGTGGTCGAGACGGAAATGCCGTTCAGCTTGCCCTTGACGGTGCCGCTGTCGAGATCCGGCTTCGACCACTGGCTGAGGTCGATGATGTCCTTGTACTGGTTCAGGTCGGCAAAGCCGTCGCCGTTCTTGGTGAATAGGGGCAGCCAGGGCCAGTTCACCTGCATGATGTCGGCCTCTGTGCGGCCGGCGAGCTGCGTGGCGATCTTTTCCTGATGGCCCTGGAAGCCGGTGAATTCAGGCGCGATCGTGTGGCCGAATTTCGCGCCGCAGACCTTCAGGGCCTGCTGGGTTGCGACATGGCGGTCGTCGCTGCCCCACCAGGACATGCGCAGATCCGAAGCGAATGCGGTCGAAAGGCTGGTGGCGGCAAACAAAGCCGCGGTCATGAACATGGTTCTCATTTTGGCTCCTCCCAAGTTGGAACGATGAAGTTTCAAATCGCCAGGCTGATATTCTCCCCGGACTGGCGGTCGAACAGATGCACTCCCTTCGGGTCCGGGCTCAGCCAGACCCAGTCGTCGCGAAGCGCGCCGCGGTCGTAGGACGCGGACGGCACCACGGCGATCAGGCGTTTCGGGCCGATGTCGACATAGAGGTAGACTTCGTGGCCCATGAACTCGATATGGGTAAGCTTGCCCTTGATGGTGCCGGGCGTTTCGGCCGCGACGATGCGCAGGTGCTGCGGCCGGATGCCGAGCGTGACGTGTTCGCTGCGGCCGGAAATCCGCTTGGTGAACTCGTCGCCGAGCACAATCACCTGCTCCGCTGCCCGCACGCTGTTTTCTCCTTCGAACGTGCCGTCGAGGAAATTCATTTCCGGGCTGCCGATGAAGCCCGCGACGAATGTATTGGCTGGGCGGCTGTAGAGCGTCACCGGATCGGCGACCTGCATGATGTGGCCGTCCCGCATGACGCAGATTCGGTCGCCCATGGTCATGGCTTCGGTCTGGTCGTGGGTAACGTAGATGACGGTCGCCTGCTGGCCGTCCGCCTTCAGGCGCTTGTGCAGATCGGTGATGCGCACGCGCATCGAGGCCCGCAGCTTGGCGTCGAGATTGGAGAGCGGCTCGTCGAACAGGAAGACCTGCGGTTTCTTGATCAGCGCCCGGCCGACCGCGACGCGCTGCGCCTGGCCGCCGGAGAGCTGTTTTGGAAGCCGGTCGAGCAAGGGGTCGATCTCGAGAAGATTGGAGACGTGCTGGGTGGCCTGTTCGATCTCGGCGGCCGGGCGGCGCTTCAGCCGCATGCTGAAGGAGAGGTTCTTGCGCACCTTCATATGCGGATAGAGCGCGTAGTTCTGGAAGACCATGGATATGCCGCGGTCGCCCGGCGTCTTGTCGTTGACCAGCTCGCCGCCGATACGGATCTCGCCGCCGGTCACCCGTTCCAGCCCGGCGATCATGCGAAGCGTGGTGGACTTGGCGCAGCCGGACGGGCCGACCAGCACCATGAATTCGCCGTCTTCGACATCGAGGTTGATGCCATGCACGGCGCGGAACGAACCGTAGTCCTTTTCGAGGTTTCTCAGTTGAAGACGCGCCATGTGACTATCCTTTGATCCCGCCGGAGGAGATCCCGTCGATGAAATATTTCTGGGCGAGGAAGAAGACCGCGAGTGCCGGCGCCAAGGACAGGACCGACATCGCCAGGACCCGGTTCCATTCGAAGGCTTCGGTCGTGTCGATCGACAGTTTCAGCGCCAGCGAAATCGGGTACTTGTCGACCGAAGAGATGTAGATCAGGGGTCCTAGGAAGTCGTTCATCGTCCACATGAACTGGAACAGGCAGACCGAGATCAGCGCCGGCATCAGAAGCGGCACGACAATGAAGATCAGCGTTTGCCAGGTGGTGGCTCCGTCGACCCGGGCTGCCTCCTCCATGTCGCGCGGAATGGCGCGCAGGAACTGCACCAGCATGAAGACGAAGAAGGCATCACCCGCAAGCGCCGAGGGCACCCAGAGCGGCAGATAGCTGTCGAGCCAGCCGAGATCGCGGAAGATCAGGTATTGCGGAATGCGAGTAACGACGTTCGGCAGGAGCAGCGTCGCGATCAGCGCTGAAAACAGCACCTTCTTAAAAGGGAAATCGAAGCGGGCGAAGCCATAGGCGACCGCGGTGCAGGAGATCGCCGTGCCGATCACCTTCGGGATGACGATCCACAGCGTGTTGACGAAGAACGTGCCGAAGGAATAGGGCGTCGAGGTTTTCCACCCCTTGATATAGCCGTCGAGTGTCGGGTTCTCCGGCCAGAAGCCGGGATTTGCGAAGATCTCCGAATTGGTCTTGAACGACGCCCCGATCAGCCAGATCAGCGGATAGAGCATCAGCAGCCCGACCCCGGTCAGCAGAGCGAAACGCAGCGCGGCATTGAAACGGTGCCGACGCGTTTCGCGGCTGCGGGCGATGTCGATGTCGCGGGCGGCTGGCGAGTTCTGAGAGAGGATGTGATCGGTCATGGGTCAGCTCCTCTTGTCGCCGGCGTAATAGACCCAGTGGCGAGAGGACCAGAAGGCGACGAGGGTGAGGGCCATGATGATGAGGAACAGGACCCAGGCGATAGCCGAGGCGTAACCCATGTCGAAGCGCTTGAAGGCCTCGTCATAGATGTAGATCGGCAGGAGATAGGTGGATTTCAAAGGCCCCCCTTGGGTGATGATGTAGGGTCCGTTGAACTCCTGGAAGGCCTGGACCATCTGCATGATCAGGTTGAAGAAGATGACAGGCGTGATCAGCGGCAGGGTGATGTAGACGAAGCTGGTCCATTTGCCGGCGCCGTCGATCGAGGCTGCCTCGTAGAGCGTCTTGTCGATGCTCTGGAGCGCGGCAAGGAAGATCACCATGGCCGAACCGAACTGCCAGAGGCGCAACAGCGTGATGGTGAACAGCGCATTGGTCGGGTCGCCGAACCAGTTGACCGGCTCGAAGCCCAGCAGGGCAAGGCCCATGTTGACGAGGCCGACATCGGCGAAGATGTAGCGCCACAGGACCGCGATGGCGATCGAACCGCCAAGGATCGACGGCACGTAATAGGCCGTCCTGAAAACGTTGATGAATTTCAGCTTGTAATTGAGGATCACCGCCATGAAGAGCGCGAAAGCGAGCTTCAACGGCACCGTCATGAACACGTAGACCAGCGTGACCCAGAGCGATTTGCGGAACGTCCGGTCGTTGGTGAACAGCCGGATATAGTTCTGCAGACCTGTGAAGACCGGCTCGTTCATCAGGTTGTAGTTGGTGAAGCTCAGATAGAGCGACGCGAGGAAGGGCAGGGCGGTGAAAACCAGAAGCCCGATGATGAAGGGCGACAGATAGATAAGCCCAAGGAACCTGTTGTCGCCGCTCATGCCGCCCGCCCCAGTCTGGCGTGGAGCCGTGCGTGGGCGGCGACGGTTCCGTCATAGGCAAGGTCGCCCATGAGTTTCGTCGCCCAGTTGAGCGTGCCGCCCTCGATATAGGCGGCATTGAACGAAGAGACACTTCCTTTATTGTGCATCGCAACCTCTGGCACTTCGATCTCCGGACCCACCTGATCCCTCAGGTTTCCAAGAAAGAAGTGCCATTTCCTCCCATTTCCGTCTCTGACATGTTGAGATATCAGCTCCCACGCTGATATTCTCACTTTGCTAGTCAGATCAAATCGACAAATTCGGGGAAAAGGATGGATAAAATTGAAGGTAGCGTTCTGTCCGCGATTCCGATGAACGCGATGGCGTTGACGCTGACGCGCTCAACCATAAGGATGCAGCACTCGCATACCTGGGGCGTGGACAAATCGAACAGCGTGCATGACCTGATCATCTGTCTGACGGGCTCGGCACGATATGAGGTGGGGGGCGAGACAATCGACATGGCGCCGGGCAGGGCGATGCTCCTGCCTGCGAATACGTGGTTTTCCGGCTATTCGACCTCGCGGGAAGCCTATACCGGGATTGCCCAGCATTTCACGCTCGACCTCTTCGGGCGGCTCGACCTGATCGCCCAGATGAACCTGAAACACGCCGTCACGCTCGCACGCTGGGAAATGATGGAGCCGCTGACGCGTTATTACCACGACAATTCGCCGCCCTATTCGACCACGCTGCTTCAGCATCACCTCTTCATGTTCCTGCTGATCGAATTCATCGAACAGGCCCATACCGGCTGGAGGGAGCAGTCGGTCGGCAACGTCAACAATCCGGATGCGCTCTCCTTTTCGGTCATGGTGGCGGCGAGCCAGATCGCGGCCGATCCGCTGGGCGAGGAGATCGTCGGAAGAACGATCAAATCGGTGCCCTATAATCCGGATTACTTCAAGCGGGAGTTCCGAAAGCGGGTTGGCTGGACGCCCGACAAGTTCCAGGAATTCAAGCGGATGGAGCGGGCCATGGGCCTGATGGCCGGCGGTTGTACGGTGAAGCGCGCCGCCGAGCTTTCCGGCTATACGGACGCCTACTACTTCTCCCGCATGTTCAAGCGCTATATCGGCATCAGCCCGCAGGGCTATCAGCAGTCAGAAAAGCGCAGCCGTGAAGGCGCCTTCCCGAGGGGCGAGGAGGACGGCCAGCTGATCTATCCGCTGACGCGCTGAACAGGCCGGATGGGCTTGGCGGCCAACACCTGCGACCGCCGATCAGGTACTGGGTGGGCCAATAGCTGTTCTCGAAGGCGCGCCGGGTCTTGCAAACCGCAACGAGCGCGCGTTAGGCAATGTGGGATATAGCGCTCGCAGGAATGCGGGCGTTTTTGGAAGGACCTTGGACATGAGCCAGCCAATTCTGATCTGGGGCGCCGGCGCGATCGGCGGCACGCTGGGTGCGGCTTTCATCCGCGCCGGCGAGGACGTGATCTTCGTCGACAACGTCAAGGATCATGTCGATGCGATCAATGAGAAGGGACTGAAGATCGTCGGCCCGATCTTCGAAGATACCGTCCGGGCCAGAGCCTATTTGCCGGAAGAGCTGGAAGGCGCGTATCAACGGACTTTCCTCTGTGTCAAAGCTCATCATACGGAGGCGGCGGCAAGGTCTCTCGTCCAGCATCTGCCCGCCGACGGATATCTGGTTTCCGCCCAGAACGGGCTCAACGAACGAGTGATTGCCCGTATCGTCGGGGAACATCGCGTCATCGGCTGCTTCGTCAATTTCGAGTCGGATTATCTGGAGCCGGGCGTCGTGCAGTATGGCGGCCATGGCGCCGTGGTGATCGGCGAACTCGACGGGCGTTTCACGGAGCGGGCCGAGGATATCTACCAGCTGATGCGGCAGGTCGAGCCGAAGGCTCTGATCACCAGCAATATCTGGGGCTTTTTGTGGGGCAAGCTCATCTACGGCGCACTGCTGTTCGGCACAGCTCTCACCAATGACAGCATTGCCGATGTACTCGAAAATCCGATCGCCCGCCCGGTTCTGCGCCGGCTTGCGCTGGAAGTGGCGACGGTGGCGGCTATCAACAACATCCGGCCGGAAGCCTTCGACGGATTCGATCCGTCCGCCTTCGGGCCGCTGGCTTCACCGCAGCAGACCGAGACGTCCTTCGATGACATGGTGGCGCAGAACCGCAGGTCGGCAAGATCGCACTCCGGCATCTGGCGCGATCTCGCGGTGCGCAAACGCAAGACCGAGGTGGAAGCACAGGTGATGCCGGTCGTAGAGATCGGCAGGGAATTGCGCGTTCCGACGCCGCTTGCCGCGCGCCTAATTGAGATGATCCACGAGATCGAGGACGGTAAACGCCCGCTCGACATGGCCAATCTCGAAGAGCTGGCGAATGCGGCGGCATGAACATCTCGTCGACGGCAAGCTGGGGCTCATCTCGATTTCGCAATCTGCCAGAGAAAAAACGGACCACCGACGAGGGCGACCAGCAGGCCGACAGGCACCTGCCAGGAAAGATGATGGACCGGCCGAGCCAGTCGGCGACCGCCATTGTGATACCGCCAAGGAACGAGCTGACGAAAAGCTGGGGCAGCGGCCGATGATAGCCGAGATAGTCGCAGCTCCGTCATATAATCGCGGTCGAGAACGACGAGGAGCGCGCTTGCCGGACCGAGAGCGTCAGTGCAAGCCGTGCCCAGCCTCGGGATGCAGCTCTATCAGGAAAACCTCCGAGTCCCCGGAGATAACTAGGTCGCCCGTCACTTCGGCGCCGACGCTCAGGCAATCAAGCGTCCCGAGTTCAAATTTCTCCGAACTCAACGCGATCGTGTGTTTTCCTGTCGCAAGAACAAATCTCAAAAATGCCGACGGCCGCAGCGAGACGGGCGTCGGTTGCCTGATGACGCGATGAGAGAACCGGCCGCGCCGCGTCATCACGTTGAGGTCCGTTGTCACGCCATTGACCAATGTGGCAAAAACCGGCCTGTCGGCAGCGAACGGATAGGGCTCGGAACTGCGCGTGAGAGTGACAGACGTGTCGCCATCGACCGTCAAATCCATCCCGTCCCCGGAGAGGATCGCCAGGGTTCGATCCACGTCCGGAAAGCTTGAGAACGGTCCGTCGGAGGCAACGCTCGCCATGCTGATGCGCCAATCGAAATCCTCGATTGATGCACCGGCGGGATGGACGGCGATCTCCACCGTCTCGCCGCCTCCGTTTTTCCACGGCATTCGTTTGTAGTCGGATGCGCGCAGGATTTTCATGGGGCTCAGTTTCCGAGAATGCCGGGCAGGCGAAGTCCGTTTTCCTTGGCGCTATCCACCGCGATCTCGTAGCCCGCATCCGCATGGCGCATGACGCCGGTGGCGGGGTCGTTCCAGAGCACGCGTTCGATCCGGCGGTCGGCGTCCTCGGTGCCGTCGCAGCATATGACCATGCCGGAATGCTGCGAATAACCCATGCCGACGCCACCGCCGTGATGCAAAGACACCCAGGTGGCACCGGATGCCGTGTTGAGGAGCGCATTCAGCAGCGGCCAGTCGGATACCGCGTCCGAACCGTCCTTCATCGCTTCCGTCTCCCGGTTGGGAGAGGCGACCGATCCGGAGTCCAGATGGTCGCGGCCGATCACGATCGGCGCTTTCAGCTCGCCGTTGCGCACCATCTCGTTGAAGGCGAGGCCAAGCTTGTGGCGGACGCCGAGGCCCACCCAGCAAATGCGCGCCGGCAGGCCCTGGAAGGAAATCCGTTCACGCGCCATGTCGAGCCAGTTGTGGAGATGCGCGTCGTCCGGCAGCAGCTCCTTCACCTTGGCGTCGGTGCGGTATATGTCTTCCGGATCGCCGGAAAGGGCGGCCCAACGGAACGGGCCGATGCCGCGGCAGAACAGCGGGCGGATATAGGCCGGCACGAAGCCCGGGAAGGCGAAGGCGTTTTCCAGCCCTTCGTCCTTGGCGACCTGGCGGATATTGTTGCCGTAGTCGAGGGTCGGGATGCCGGCGTTCCAGAAGGCGATCATCGCCTCCACATGTTCGCGCATCGAGGCGCGGGCGGCTTTTTCCACCGCCTTCGGATCGCTTTCGCGTTTCGCCTTCCATTCGGCGATCGTCCAGCCCTTCGGCAGGTAGCCGTTGATCGGATCGTGGGCGGAGGTCTGGTCGGTGACCATGTCCGGACGAATGCCGCGACGGACCATTTCGGGCAGAATCTCCGCGGCATTGCCGAGCAGGCCGACGGACTTCGCCTCGCCTGCTTCCGTCCAGCGGGTGATCATCTCCATGGCTTCGTCGAGCGTTTCCGCCTTCGCGTCGACATAGCGGGTGCGCAGCCGAAAATCGATGCTGTCCGGATTGCATTCGACCGCCAGGCAGCAGGCGCCGGCCATGACGGCGGCCAGCGGCTGGGCGCCGCCCATGCCGCCAAGGCCGCCGGTCAGGATCCATTTTCCCTTGAGGTTGCCGCCATAATGCTGGCGTCCGGCCTCGACGAACGTTTCATAAGTGCCCTGCACGATGCCCTGGGTGCCGATATAGATCCACGACCCGGCCGTCATCTGGCCGTACATGGCAAGGCCCTTTTTGTCGAGTTCGTTGAAATGGTCCCAGGTCGCCCAATGGGGCACGAGGTTCGAATTGGCGATCAGCACGCGCGGCGCGTCCTTGTGGGTGCGGAACACGCCGACCGGCTTGCCGGATTGCACCAGCAGCGTTTCCTCCTCCGTAAGCGTCTTCAGCGTCGCAACGATCCGGTCGAAATCGTCCCAGGTGCGGGCAGCGCGCCCGATGCCGCCATAAACGACCAGCTCGTTGGGGTTTTCCGCTACGTCCGGGTCGAGATTGTTCATCAGCATGCGCAACGGCGCTTCCGTCATCCAGCTTTTGGCGTTGAGCTGGTTGCCGCGGGGGGCGCGAATTTCGCGGATATTGTGGCGGGGATTGGTCATCGGAACGTTCCCTTTATCGGTTGTTGTTGTTCTCTGAAGCGAGGTCGAGGGCGATGCGCTCGATCCGCGTCAGGATATCTTTCAGATGGGCGCGCAGTCGCTCTGCCTTGGCCGCGTCATAGGCAAAGGGCAGGGTCTCTGTGGCGAGATGGGTGGCCTGTGCAAGTTCCATCTGGATGGCGTGGACGCCGGTTTCCGGCTTGCCGTAATGCCGTGTCGTCCAGCCGCCCTTGAAGCGGCCGTTGAGGATGCTGGTGTAGCCCGACGTCGCCGCCGTCACGGCGAGCACCGCCTGCTCGATTGCCGGGGCGCAGGTCCTGCCCATGTCCGTGCCGATGTTGAAATCGGGCAGGGTGCCTTCGAAGAGGAACGGGATATGCGAGCGGATCGAATGGCAATCGTAGAGCACGGCAATGCCGTGAATGGATTTGACCCGTTCGATCTCGGCTGCGAGCGCGGCATGATAGGGCGCATGAAAATCCCGCAGCCGCTCTGTGGTGTCGACCTCGGTCGGCGCGGCGCTCTGCTGCCAGATGTTCTTGCCGTCGAAATCCGTCTCCGGGATCAGGCCGGTGGTGTTCTGGCCGGGATAGAGGCTGACACCCTGCGGGTCGCGGTTGGCGTCGATCACGTAGCGGTGGAAGGTGGCGCGCACCGTAGTGGCATCCGCGAGAAGGCCATCGTAGAGCTCATGGATGTGCCAGTCCGTATCGGCCAGGAGGCGACCGTTGTCGTTCAGCCGCTCCCAGACAGCTAGGGGCACGTCGGTTCCCGTATGCGGAAAGCCGAGAATGACGGGGGAGGTGCCCTGTCTGACTTCGAGCACAGCCATTCAAGCCTCCAGAGCCGGCAGGATATCCGATGAAACGGATGCGGCGAGCGCGCCCGAAGTCACGAGATCTGTCGCCGCCTTGAGGTCGTTCGCCATGTAACGGTCCTCGTCCAGGCTCGGAACGGCGGAGCGGATGGTGGCGATCACCTTCTGAAGTTCCGGGCTCGTCGTCAGCGGGCTGCGCAGTTCCACCCCTTGAGCCGCCGTCAGCGCTTCGATACCGATGATGGTCGCGAGGTTGTCAGTCATCTGGAGAAGCCGGCGCGCGCCATGGCAGGCCATCGAAACGTGGTCTTCCTGATTGGCGGAGGTCGGCGTCGAATCGACGGAGGCCGGATGCGACATCTGCTTGTTTTCCGACATCAGGGCGGCGGACGTGACTTCCGCGATCATCAGCCCGGAATTGAGCCCCGGCTTTTTTGCGAGAAAGGCCGGGAGGCCGTAGGAGAGGGCCGGGTCGACGAGTAATGCGATGCGGCGCTGGGCGATCGCGCCGATTTCGCAGACGGCAAGCGCGATCTGGTCGGCGGCAAACGCCACCGGCTCGGCGTGGAAATTGCCGCCGGAGACGACGCTATCATCTGACAGCACCAGCGGATTGTCGGTCACTGCATTCGCTTCGATCTCGAGAGTCCGGGCGACGGAGCGCAGGAGATCGAGGCAGGCGCCGTCGACCTGCGGCTGGCAGCGGATGCAATAGGGGTCCTGCACCCGTTCGTCGCCTTGCAGATGGCTTTCGCGGATGACCGAACCCGACAGCAGGGCGCGCAGAGCCGCGGCCGCATCGATCTGGCCCTTGTGGCCGCGAAGTGTGTGGATATCGGGATGGAAAGGCGCAGACGAGCCCATGGCGGCATCCGTCGACATCGCACCGGTTACCAGTGCGGCCTGGGCAGCCCGATGAGCACGGAACAGGCCGGCCAACGCCAAGGCCGTAGAGGTCTGGGTGCCGTTGATCAGCGCAAGCCCTTCCTTGGCGGCAAGCACGACCGATTTCAATCCGGCTTTCGCGAGGGCCTCGGCAGCCGGCAATAATGCGCCTTGATAAAAGGCCTCGCCTTCGCCCATCATCACGGCCGCCATATGCGCGAGCGGCGCGAGATCCCCCGACGCGCCGACCGAGCCCTTTTCCGGAATGAGCGGGATCACGCCTTTTTCCAGCATCGCCTCGATCAGGCGCACCAGTTCGAGACGGACGCCGGAGGCGCCGCGCCCAAGTGAGACGAGTTTCAGTGCCATGATCAGGCGGACGATATTTTCGGCAAGCGGGGCGCCGACACCGCAGCAATGCGACAGGATCAGTTTGCGCTGGAGTGTGGCGACATCGGCACTATCGATCTTGATCGACGCCAGTTTTCCAAATCCCGTGTTGATGCCGTAGACCGGCTCGTTGCCGGCGGCGATCTGGGCGATCCGCGCCGCAGCCTTTTCGATCCTGGTGTCGAACGAAGGATCGATCCGTACCGGCGTGCCGTTCCAGTAGATGTCCTGAAGCTCGCGAAGGCTCACCGAGCCAGGTGTCAGAACGATGCTCATGCGAAAACCCTCTCGCCCTTGAAGATTCGTGTCATCAGCGGGTTGAAGCCGATGCGATAGACAAGCTCAGCCGGCCGCTGGATATCCCAGATCGCAAAGTCGGCGGATTTGCCGATCTCAAGCGTGCCGGTTTCGGCCTGAAGACCGAGGGCGTACGCGGCCTCCCGCGTGACGCCGGCAAGGCATTCCTCGACCGTCAGGCCGAACAGTGTCGCGCCCATGTTCATGGTCATGAGCAGCGAGGTCAGCGGTGAGGTGCCCGGATTGCTGTCGGTCGCAAGCGCGATACGGGTGCCAGCCTCGCGCAACGCCTGGACAGGCGGCGCCTGCTTTTCCCGAAGCGTATAGAAGGCACCCGGCAGCAGCACGGCGACCGTGCCGGCTTCAGTCATGATCTTGGCGTCTTGTGCGGAAAGATATTCGAGGTGGTCGGCTGACAATGCGCCATAGGAGGAGGCAAGGCGCGCGCCGCCAAGATCGGAGAGCTGTTCCGCGTGAAGTTTGACGGGAAGGCCAAGCGCCTTCGCCTTGTCGAAAACCCGGCCGATTTCGGCGGGCGAGAAGGCGATGCCTTCGCAGAAACCGTCGACCGCGTCGACCAACCCTTGCGAATGGGCCGCCTCAAGACCCGGCAGGACCACGTCAGTAATGTAGTCGCCGTTACGGCCCTTGTATTCCGGCGGTGTCGCATGTGCGGCAAGCCAGCTCGTTACGATCCGCACCGGCCTGACGTCGCCAAGCCTGCGGGCAACCCGCAGCATCTTCAGCTCGCCCTCGATGTTCAGCGCGTAGCCGGATTTGATCTCGACCGTGCAGATGCCTTCGGCCAGCAGCGTGTCCAACCTGCGAAGCGCCTGCTCCAGAAGTTCGTCTTCCGAGAGGGCATTGGTTTCCATCACCGATGAGATGATGCCGCCGCCGGCGCGTGCGATCTCCTCGTAGGTCGATCCCGCCAGGCGCATTTCGAATTCCATCGCGCGGTCGCCGCCGAATACCAAATGGGTATGGCAGTCGATCAGGGCCGGGGTGATCCATCGCCCGCCGCAATCGGTTTTGTTTTCGGAGTTCTCAAATTGGGCAGGCAGGTCGGCCAGTGTGCCGACGAAGGCTATCCGCCCGCCGCGCACGGCGATTGCACCGGCTTCGATTATGCCCAGACCGGATGCCGAGGGAGCAAAGGTGGCGATCCGCGCATTGTGCCAGAGCGATGCGGGCCCTGCTGCAGATTTTGAAGAATCTTCCCCATCCATAAGCTTTTCGCCTTTCCTTATGGGCGAACATGTATATACATAATAATCCGAGTGACAAGAGGAATTTTGGTCTCCGCGAGGAAAAGGGAAGGGCGTCCATGGCCACGCTTCACGCGCAATTGGCTCTTCTGCCGGAAGGCTGGCAGCAGAATGTAAGGCTGACGATCGAGGCGGGCCGGCTCGCCGGAGTGGAGGTCGGCATCGAGGCTGCGCCAGGAGACGAGCGTCACAAGGTGCTGGTGCCTGCGATGCCGAACCTGCACAGCCATGCCTTCCAGCGCGCCATGGCGGGTCTCACGGAAGTTCGTGGCCCCGGCGACGACAGCTTCTGGAGCTGGCGGACGCTGATGTACAAGTTCGCGCTGTCGATGACGCCGGAACAGGTCGAGGTCGTCGCTTTACAACTCTACATGGAAATGCTGGAGGCCGGCTTCTCGCGGGTTGGCGAATTCCATTATCTCCACCACGACAGAGACGGTGGGCACTATGCCAATATCGCCGAAATGGCCGAACGCATCGGGGCGGCAAGTGCCGAGGCAGGCATTGGTCTGACGCTCTTGCCGGTCTTTTATGCCCATTCCGGCTTCGGTGGTGCTGCGCCCATCGAAGGACAGCGCCGGTTCATTCATTCGATGGACGATTTCGCAAAGACGATGGAAGGCTGCCGTCGCCTGACCGACTCCATGCCCGGCGCGGAACTTGGCGTTGCTCCCCACAGCCTCCGGGCGGTAACCGCAGAAGAACTCGATCAGGTTGCGCGGATGGCGGTTGACGGGCCTGTGCATATCCATATCGCCGAGCAGGTGAAGGAGGTCGAGGACAGCCTCGCCTGGTCCGGTGCCCGGCCCGTCGAATGGCTTTTCGCAAACATGCCGGTTACCGAGCGCTGGTGCCTTATCCACGCGACGCATATGACCGAGGAGGAAACCCGCCGCATGGTGGACAGCGGCGCTATCGCGGGTCTTTGCCCGATCACCGAATCCAATCTCGGCGACGGCATTTTCCCCGGCGAGCTTTTCCTCGGGCAGAATGGCCGCTTCGGCATCGGCTCTGATTCGAATATACTGATCTCAGTGGCGCAGGAACTGCGCCAGCTCGAATACTCCCAGCGCCTCGGCTTGAAGAAACGCAACGTCCTTGCGCAGCCGCAAGGTTCGACAGGAAGGCGGTTGTTCGAGACGGCGCTTTCGGGCGGCGGAATGGCGCTCAACGCCGGCGTTGGCCTGGCTCAAGGCAATTACGCCGATATCGTTTCGCTCGATGTCGAGCACGTTCCCTATCTTGCCGCCGATCAGATTCTCGATCATTGGATATTTGCGGGCGGCATTGCCGTGGATTGCGTCTGGGCGCTTGGCCGCAAGCAGGTCGAGGGCGGGCGGCATATCCGGCGAGATGCGATCGGCCGGCGGTTCAGAACGGTAATGCAGGAATTGCTGACACTATGACCAATGGCAAGGAAGCCACCCTCCATCATCGCATCCTGAGCGATATAGAGGGGCGGATCGTCTCCGGCGAATGGCCTCCCGGTTATCGCCTGCCTTTCGAGGTCGATCTTGCGGTACAATACGGATGCTCGCGGATGACCGCCAACAAGGTGCTGACGCATCTGGCCAGAGCCGGGCTGATCGAGCGGCGCAAGAAATCCGGCAGCTTCGTATCGCAGCCGGTGACCCAGGCCGCAGTGCTTGAAATCCATAGTATCGAAGCAGAGGTCCGCTCCCTCAAGCTTCCCTATTCCTACAGGCTGGAAAAAGGGATTAGGCGTGAGGCAAACCCCGCCGATAAGCAGCATCTGGAACTTACGGAGACGGCATCCGTCCTCGATCTCCTGTGTCTTCATCATGCCGGCGAGCGGCCGTTCTGCCTTGAGGAGCGGCTGATCAACCTTGCGACCGTGCCGGAAGCCGAAGGAGAGGATTTTTCCAAATCGGCGCCCGGGACCTGGCTTATCAGCCAGGTCCCGTGGAGTACCGCGGAACATCGGATCTATGCGCTGCCGGCCAGTGCGGAGGTTGCAAAGATGCTCGACATTTCCAGGAACGCGGCCTGCCTCGCGATCGAACGGCGGACCTGGGGCAGCGGCGGGCCGGTGACATTCGTGCGCTTCACCTATCCGGGCGACCGGCATGCGCTGGTCGCTCGCTTCACGCCCGGGGGACAGAGTTAGGGCGCTGGATGGCTAGTCGATGCAGACCGTGGGCGCCTATGCCCCGGGTTTCGAGATCGGAGCCGGCTCCTCGATCGTCTGCATCGCCTCATAGGCCGCAAGCACCGTTTCCATCTGTGCGGTGTGACCCTGAATAAAGGCCGGGCCATAGATGGTTTCATCCGGATATTCGGTAATCAGCGTCAGCGGGACCGTGTGGCGATCGTCGATCGAGATCAGGCAGGGGAAGCCGTTGATGATGCGGAAGCCGGTTTCGCCGGCATGGGTTTCGAAAAGCCTGATCTGCGCAGCGTTGTAGGCGACGAGGCCGGGAATGGCGGCGAGGTGGCGGCTGACGCGGTCGATCACGATCTCGGCCTGCGCGGTCCATTCGGCGTGATGGCGCATGATCAGGAAGAAGCCTTTCGGCACCGTCCACATAGCGAACGTGCGCGGCACGTAACCGGAGAGCGGCCGCGTCCATTCATGCGAGGGATAACCGTGCAGGTTGACATGCAGCTTGGCGCCGCTCAGCCTCTCGGCCTCGATGCGGATCGCCTTTTCGAACAGGTCCTTGCCGGAGCGATATTCGAGATCGTCGCCAAGCGCGGTATAACGCGCCGCATGGTGCATGTGCAGCGGGTTTTCGGCGCGAAGCCGCCAGTGCACCTGGTAACCGTCGGGATTTTCGAGCGGCGATATGACGAAATGCGCGTTCGGTCTTGAACTCAGCGTCTGCGCGGCACGCAACGCGCCGACGATTCCGGTCGTCTCGTTGGCATGCTGGCCGCCGCTGATGATGACGGGTTTGTCGCCGCCCGCGTGATAACGGGCCTCGACGGCGCGCCCGGTCCGCGAGCGGGCTTCGAAGGCCGCGCCATCGATCGCGGCGAGTTCCCGGCGGATCTGCGCCACGGAGACGGGCGATATGGCGGAAGCGAGTCGCTGCGGCTCGGTCACCGCTTCTGAAGTCCAGAGTGGCCGTGTTTCGATGCGGACAGAGATGGTCTCCCCTTGGCGGATTTCCGGGATGATCTGGCCGGGTTGCAGGCCGCGGTCGCCGATCGGCCGGCCGGATTTCTTCTGGAAGATTTCCAGAAGCGTGAAATAGAAATCCTCGTGGAGCGCCTCGCGCAGGCTGACGACCTCTTCGCCGACGGCCAAACGCCGGTCTTCGGCCGGCAGGGTAACGGCGATATTGAGCTCGTCGAAGTAGGGTTCCGTCGCCCCCCAATCATGGGCTGCTACGGCTTCGACAGCCGAGGAGAACAGGAGTTCATAGTCGGTTTCCAGCCGCTCGCCGGTTCCGCCGTCGAGGCTCAGCCAGCCGGTTGGCGACAGCAGGGTTTCGCCGATGAAATCCGTGTGGAGCCGGTTCGGCGCAAAGACTTTATGGGTTCTGATGCTGCCATCCCTGGCCGTCAGCGTCACCACGTAAAAGGCATCTTCCGACCCGGCTTCGAAGGTCAGCCGCGCCGCGCCGGCAAGACCGGCCAGAGGATAGGCTTCCAGCAGGAAACGGTTTTTCGGGCAAGCCTGATGAACGGGGTAGACGATATGCAGAGCCGAAAGGTCCTCGAGATCAACCTCTTCGAGAAGGAAATGCAGCAACGGCTTGTAGGCGCTACGGAACTTCGCATCGACGCCCGTGGCGGCGAGTTTCGCCTCGGCCGTCCTGCGGCTCTTTTCGTCGTCGAACACCCAGGCTTCGATCCTGGTACCCTTGGCGCCGGAAAAGCGGGCGACGAGGGTGTCGAGCGTGCGTTCGACCTGCTGTGCGTGGATCAGTGTCATGCGGATGTTCTGCCTGTGGGATCGAGACTGTCGCGCAGCCAGTCGCCGAGGAGGTTGAGGCCAAGGACGGTGAGAAGGATGGCAAGGCCCGGGAAGACGCTGACCCACCAGGCGGTCTGCAGATAGGTGCGGCCTTCGGCCAGCATGCCGCCCCAGCTCGGAATGGTCGGATCGATGCCGAGGCCGAGGAAGGTGAGGCTCGATTCGAGCAGGACGTTGGTGGCGACGTTCAGCGTCATCAGCACGATGACCGGGCCGATCAGGTTGGGCAGCAGATGCTGCACGATGATGCGCCAGTTCTTGACGCCGATGGCGCGCGCCGAAAGGATGAATTCGCGCTCGCGCAACGTCAGCACCGAACCGCGCACCAGGCGGGCATATTGCACCCATTGCGAGACGATCAGCAGGATGATGGTGTTGGCGAGCCCGCCGCCGACGATGGCGATGAAGGTGATGGCGAGCAGGATGAAGGGCATTGCCAGCTGGATATCGGCAAAGCGCATCACCAGCATGTCCCAGATGCCGCGGTAATAACCGGCGATCAGCCCCATGAAGACGCCGATGGTGACGCCGCCGGCAACCGAGACGAAGCCGACCAGAAGCGAGATCTTGCCGCCGGCCATGACGCGGGCAAGCACGTCTCGTCCGAGCGGATCGGTGCCGAAGACATGCGCCGGCCTGACGAACGGTGGCACGAGGCGTGACATCAGGTCGATCTTTTCGGCGCCGCCGGGAAAGATTGCACCGGAGAAGATGACAGCTATGCCGATGACGCCGACCAGCAGGGCGCCAAGGACGAATTCGAGCTTCAGGAAATTCGAGGAAGCAGCGCGCGAAGCCATGGCTCTCACTCCGTCCGGATGCGGGGGTCGACGAGGCCGTAGGCGATGTCGACCAGAAGGTTGATGCCGATGATCATCAGCGACAGAACGGTGATGACTGCCTGCAGCACCGGATAGTCCCGGGCGCCGACGGCGTCGAAGGCGAGCGTGCCGAGGCCCGGCCAGTTGAAGACGCGCTCGACGACGACGATGCCGCCGAGCAGGCCGCCGAACTGCAGGCCGAAATAGGTGATCAGCGGGATGGCGCAGTTTCGCAGCGCGTGTTTGTAGAGCACCGCGTTTTCGCTGAGGCCCTTGGCGCGGGCGACCATGATATATTGCGAGCGCAGCGTCTCCAGCATGGTGGTGCGGACGAGGCGCACATTGGTCGCCGTCAGGATGACCCCCATGGTGACGGCCGGCAGGATGAAGCTCTCAAATCCATCCATGCCGCTCGGCGGTAACAGAGGCAGGGCAATCGCGAAAAGCAGCACGAGCATCGTCGCCAGCCAGAAATTCGGGAAGGACAGACCGACGAGCGACAGGATGCGGATCATCTGGTCGGCCCATTTGCCGCGTGCGGTTGCCGCCTTGATGCCAAGCGGAATGGAAATCACGATCGAGACGATCAGCGAGGTGAAGGCGAGCGCAAGCGTCGCGGGCAGCGCCTTGCCGATCAGCAGCGACACCGGCGTGCCGCCGAGGAAGCTCTTGCCGAAATCGAGCGTGAATATGCCCTTCAGGAAGTTCAGGTATTGAACGAAGAACGGCTCGTTGAGGCCGAGCCCCTCGCGGATACGCACGAGATCGGCCTCGGTGACGCTGCCGGCACCCTGCGTCAGCATCAGCGCCGGATCGCCGGTCAGGCGGATCGCGAAGGCAACCGTCAGCGTCACGGCGATCACGACGAAAACCGCCTGAGCCAGGCGTTTAATCAGGAATGCGGCCAAATCTCTCGTTCCCTTGTTCTTGTTCGAGCCGCCGCCTCCGGTTTGAAGGCGGCGGCCGCGAAATTTTAGTCGACGGTGACGTCGGTGAACTTCAGACGGCTGTCCGGCACGGGCGTAAAATTCTTCACGCGCTTGTTGATGCCGAAGATGGCGTTCAAGTTGTAGAGCGGCATTTCCAGCGCCCGGTCGGCTGCGTAATGGGCGATTTCCTGCAGCACCTTTTCGCGCTCGGCGACATTGGTGATGGTGCGCTGCTTGGCGAGCAGCTCGTCCATTTTCGGGTCGCTGTCGTAGGGGTTCCACTTTTCCTTGGTCTTGTACATCGCGACCGCAGTGTTGTCGTAGTCGAGTGTCCAACCGCCCCAGGACTGCTGGAACATCGCGCCCGTCTTGCCATTCGGGATGATGTCGTTCAGCAGAACGTTGGTCTCATAGGGCTTGATCGTCGCGGTGATGCCGATCGTCTGCAGATAGGCGGAGATCGCCTGCGCGACTTCGATGAAGGTCGCCTCATTGCCGCGAAGGTCGATCTGCAGGGCCGTGCCCAGAGCGACGCCGGCTTCCTTGAGGAGAGCCTGCGCCTTCGCCGGATCGTAGGGAAGCGGCTTCATGGCCTTGTCGAAGCCGAAGGACAGCGGCCCCTGGAAGCTTGCGATCGGCTGTGCCTGGCCACCGAGGATCGACTTAATGATCGCATCGCGGTCGACGCCCATGATCAGCGCCTGGCGGACCTTCGGATCCTTGGTGATGCCGTCGCGCGTGTTGAAGCGCAGCGCATAGACCGTCGGGCCGGGAGAAGTGACCACGGCGAGCTTGGCATTGCCCTGGATGGTCGGGATCATGCCGATCGGGATGGTCGGCGGTATGACGAGATCGACACGGCCGGCCTGCAGTTCGGCAACCGCTGTCGCCGGCTCGGAGATGAACTTGTATTCGAGATCCGAAATTTTCGGCGCGCCGCCGAAGTAATCGGGGTTGGCGGAAAGCAAGATGTTCACCTTCGGCTCGTAGGAGACGAACTTGAAGGCGCCGGTACCGACCGGATGGGCGTTGAAATAGGCGTCGCCCTTTTCGGCAATGTATTTCGGCGGAACGATCATGCCGCCGTAACCGGCGAGCTTGGTGAGGATGACGGGATCGGCGACCTTCATCTTGAATTCGACGGTGTTGGCGTCGATGATCTCGACGCTGCCGATCGAATTGTAGTTGGACTGTTGCGGACCCTTGGCGCCTTCCGGACCGAGCAGGCGGTCGAAGGTGAACTTCACCGCTTCGGCGTCGAAGGCCTCGCCGTTGTGGAATTTTACGCCTTCACGCAGCTTGAAGCGGATGCGCATGCCGTTGTCGAGCACTTCCCAGGAAGTCGCGAGACCCGGCACGAGCTTCAGGTCGGGGCCGCGATAGGTGAGGCCGTCAAAGATATTGGTCGAGACCGAGGCCCAGTTGACCAGGAAGGTGTCGATCGGATCCCAGCTGCCCGGATCCTGTGGTGAGGACACCGTCAGCTTGCCGGCGGCGAGAGCCGAGACCGGCGCGAACGCCGTGCCTGCCAGCGCCATCGCCACGAATGCCGTCCGCAAACCCCTCTGCATTTTTATCATCGTTTTTGCTCCTGTTGAAAAACCGAATGTCAAATCGTCACGCGCTGCGGGCCACGTAATGTCCTGGCGCGATCTCCTCCCGGGCGAGAAGCACCGGTTCGTTGCCGACAGCCCGGACCGGGCTTGGAATGTCTCCCTCGATCATCGCCAGCGGCTTGCGCTGGCGCGGATCGGCGACCGGCACGGCTGAAAGAAGCCGGCGGGTATAGTCGTGCGAGGGCGTTTCGAAGATCTGGCGGCGATTGCCGAATTCCATGATCTGGCCGAGATAGAGGACCGCCACCCGGTGGCTCATCTTCTCGACCACGGCCATGTCATGGCTGATGAAGAGATAGGCGAGGCCGCGCTCTTCCTGCAGGTCCATGAACAGGTTGATGATCTGCGCCTGGATCGAGACGTCGAGTGCCGAAAGCGCCTCGTCGGCAATGATGAGCTTCGGTTTCGAGGCAAGCGCGCGGGCGATGCAGACGCGCTGGCGCTGGCCGCCGGAAAACTCGTGCGGATATCGGCGGGCATGCGCGGAGGTGAGGCCGACCCGTTCGAGCAGGGCATCGACGGTCTTGGCGATCTCCTTCTCGCTGTCGAGAAGGCCGTGGGTGCGGATCGGCTCGGCGATCGAAAAACCGACCGTCTTGCGCGGATCGAGCGAGGCGAACGGATCCTGGAAGATATACTGCACGTCCCGGCGCAGGTCGTGGCGTTCGGCCATGCTCATCGCCGACAGGGGCTTGCCCGAGAAGGTGATATTGCCGGCCGTCGCCTTCTGAAGCTGCTGGATGGTGCGGCCGATCGTCGACTTGCCCGATCCGGATTCTCCGACCAGCGCCAGCGTCTCGCCCGGATGGATGTCGAAAGAGACCTTTTCCACCGCGTGGACGCGATGGGTGACCTTGCCGAGCAGGCCCTTCTTGATGTCGAAACGTACCACGAGATCGCGCACCGAGAGCAGCGGTGCGGCATCATAGCGGGCGGTATCCTGGATGCGCTCGACACCGGAGAGCTTCGGTTCTCCGTCTTCGAGCACCGTCAACGGCAGGCGCTTGGGAAACTCCTCGCCGGTCATGCTGCCGAGCTTCGGCACTGCTGCGAGCAGCGTGCGCGTATAGGCATTGGTTGGTCTTTCGAAAACATCGAGCGCCTTACCCTTTTCCACCGCCTTGCCCTTCCACATGACCACCACGTCGTCTGCCATTTCGGCGACGACGCCCATGTCATGGGTGATGAAGATGACGGCGGCGCCGAGTTCCTTCTGCAGGTCGCGCAGGATATTGAGGATCTGGGCCTGGATGGTGACGTCGAGCGCCGTGGTCGGCTCGTCGGCGATCAAAAGCCGCGGCCGGCAGGCGAGCGCCATGGCAATCATCACCCGCTGGCGCATGCCGCCGGAAAGCTGGTGCGGATAGCGGGTCAAGAGTTCCGCCGCATCCGGCAGGCGGACCATGTCGAGCAGGCGCTTTGCCTCGGCGAGTGCTGCGCTGTTCGACTTGCCCTCGTGCAGCTTCAAAATTTCGGCCACCTGGTCGCCGATCGTGAAGACCGGGTTGAGCGAGGTCATCGGCTCCTGGAAGATCATCGAGATCTCCTTGCCGCGAATGCGGCGCATCCTCTTCTGGTCGAGCTTCAGGAGATCGATCTCGCCGCCTGCGGTCTGGAACAGGATGCGTCCGGTCGGATAGCTGGCACCGAGCATGTCGGCAAGCCGCATGATCGACAGCGAGGTCACCGACTTGCCCGAACCGGATTCGCCGACGATTGCGACCGTCTGGCCGGCCGAGACGGAGAAACTCAGATTCTCGATGACGCGCGAGGCGCCAAACTCGACCGACAGGTCGTCCACGGCCAGAAGAGGGGTGGAGGCGGTTGGCGTCACGCGGGAAACTCCCTACCGATGGCGGCGGCGCAGACCGCCTGATTGAAGGCATCGGCAGCGGAATCCACGAGATGCGCGTGACGTCTGGCGTGGCGGCTGCTGGCAGCCACCCCCATCGGTATCCGGTTGCTCTCCCGTCTATGGCGGCTCCGAATTTCTTTCGGTCTTTCCGTCAAATGCCTCATCCCTGCCTTGATAAGAATATGTCATCACTTTGTCGACAATTTGTCAACGGCGCAACGAGCTGATATTCCTGACGGTCGGACGGCGAAGGTTCAGATGGTCTCTACCCGGGCAGGTTCACTTCTCTCCGTCCCGTTGAAGGTCCCCAGGCTAGCGGAAATGCAGGACAACCGGCGTATCGTCGACCGTTTCCACCCGCATCTCGAAGCCGAAGATGGCTTGCAGGGTTTTGGGCGTCAGCAAGTCGCAAGGTGCGCCATCGGCGACAATTCGGCCGGACTTTAAGGCGACGATCCGGTCGGCATGGGCACCCGCCTGGTTGATGTCGTGCAATACGATGACGATGGTTTTTCCGTTTTCGTCGGCGATCCTGCGGAGCGAACGCATCAGTTCCCGCGCGAAATACATGTCGAGATTGTTGAGCGGTTCGTCGAGCAGCAGGTAGTCGGTCTCCTGGGCAAATGCCATCGCCACCAAGGCTCGCTGCCGCTGGCCGCCGGAAAGAGTTTCGATAAAGCGGTCAGCGAGGTCCGTCAGGTCGAACTGTCGCAGCGACTGGTCGATGATCGCGTAGTCGGCGGGCGTCAGGCGTCCGCGTCCATGCGGAAAACGGCCGAAGCCCACGAGTTCGCGCACGCGCAACCGGCTGGTAAAGATCGAATCCTGTCGCAGGATGGCGAGGATCCGGGCGAGATCGCGGTTCGGTGTCGTGTCTACGGGGAAACCGTCGACAGTGATCCTCCCGGCCTGCAACGGCTGCAGCCTTGCGATGAGCGACAGGAGCGAGGATTTGCCTGCGCCGTTCGGGCCGACCAGAGCGGTGATGCCGCCCTTCGCGATCGTCAGGGAAATGTCGTGGAGGATCTGCGTCTTGCCGTGCCGCAGCGAGACGTTCTCTATCCGGATCATTTGCGGCTCCCGAAAACGAGCAGAACAAGAAAGGCGAGGCCGCCCACGAATTCGATGACGACGCCGAGTGTCGAACTGCTGCCCAGCGCATGCTGAAACAGCGTCTGTCCGCCGACGAGGATGATGACGGCCGTCAGCATGGCGGCGGGCATCAGAACCGCGTGGCTTCGCGTATCGACGACGCGTTCGGCAAGCGCCACGACCAGGAGGCCGAAAAATGCGACAGGCCCCACCAGCGCCGTCGAAACGGCGACAAGCGCCGAAACGAGCAGCAGCAGCCCGGTGACGGTGCGCGACCAGCCGATCCCCAGCCCGGTCGCCGTATCGGCGCCGAGTGCAATGACATCGAGCACATGCCGCGCCCTCCAGGCAATCACGATGCCGGCGATTGTCAGGATGGAGGCAAAGGCGAGAAGGTCGGTGCGGACGTCGTTGAAATTGGCGAAACTCGCGCCCTGGACGACGGCGAAGTCATTGGGATCGACCAGGCGTGCCAGCAGCGAATGCAGGCTGCGGAACAGGATGCCGAAGATGATGCCGGCGAGCAGCATCAGACCCATCTCGGCGCGGCGGCGGAGCATCGGCGAAAGAAGGCCCGTTGCCAGTGCCATCAGTACAACGATCTCGCCGCCGAACTTGAGCTGCGCGTCGAGCGCCGCATAACCGAGCCCGCCGAGCAGGAAGACGAGCAGCATCTGGCCGAACAGGTAAAGCGCGTCGAGACCCATGATCGATGGGGTCAGGATGCGGTTGTTGGTGACCGTCTGGAAGATCACCGTCGAGATAGCGATCGACACGCTCACCTGCAGAAGGGCTGCGAGCTTCGTGGCGCGCAGGGCGAGCACGAAGCCGATATTGCCGCGCAGCCCGATCGCCATGAAGGCGATGAGGCAGAGGAGGGCCACCCCGGCCAGAAAGAGAAGCCGGCGATCGGGCATGTGCGGGCGCTCAGACATGGGAAGGCCGGCGGAACAGAAGCCAGAGGAAGATCAGCCCGCCGACGCAGCCCATCATCGTTCCAACCGGGATTTCGTAGGGATAGCGGATCAACCGCCCGAGGATGTCGCAGCCGAGCACCAGGATCGCGCCGCTCGCTGCCACGAAAGGCAGCGTGCCGCGCATGTTGTCGCCCATCAACCTTGAGACGATGTTCGGCACCACGAGGCCAACGAAGGGGATCATGCCGACGACCACGACGCTCAAGGCCGAAATGACGGAGACGATGATCAGCCCGAGCTGCAGCATGCGCGCATAGTCAAGACCGAGGCCGATGCTCGCATCGCGGCCGAGTGCCATGATCGTCAGCCGGTCGGCGACGATCCAGGCGATCACCACCATCAGTGCCCCGAGCCACAGGAGTTCGTATCGCCCGCGCAGGACGCCGGAAAAGTCGCCATTGGTCCAGACCGAGAGATATTGCAGAAGGTCGGCCTCCCAGGCGAGGAAGGTGACTGCCGCGCCGATGACGCCGCCATAGACGAGCCCGAAGAGCGGCACGAGGAAGGGCTGCGTCGGCGGAAGCCGGTGCGCCGTCATCAGGAAGAGCGAGGTCCCGAGAAGAGCGGCGGCACTCGCCGCCAGGCTTTTGAACAGAAGGCTGGCGGAGGGAAAGAAGAGGGTGACGAGCAGGATACCAAGCTCGGCGCTCTGGGCCGTCCCGGCGGTTGCGGGCTCCACATAGCGGTTGCGGGCAAGCGTCTGCATGATGAGCCCGGCGATCGCCAGGCCGGCGCCGACGAGGATCGCCGCGAGTGTGCGGGGCAGGCGGCTGACGAGCAGGAGTTCGAGCGCCTGCGCGTCCGAGAACAGAAGGGTGACCGGCATGTCGCCGACCCCGACACAGAGGCTGGAAACAAAAAGGATCGCGAGCATCAGGCCGGCGATCCACCCCGTTTTCGACGATTGCTTGGCGGCGGCAATGCTCATCTGGCGGCGGTGAATGCCTCAGCGATGGTCGCGACGACCCGCTGGACCGACTGCACCCCGCCGGCGGCGATGTAGAAGTCTGCGGCCGGCAGATAGATCACCTGGTTCTTCTTCCAGGCCGTTGTCTCGGCGACCAGTTCGTTGTCGAGCGTCGTTTTGGCGCTCTGTTCGCCGGAACCGATCGCGGCGGCGCGGTCGAGCACCAGAAGCCAGTCGGGATTTGCCTTGGCGATGAACTCGAAGGAGATCGCTTCGCCGTGATTGGCGGCTTCGATGTCGGGCGCCGCCGCCGGCAGGTTCAGCGCGGCATGCACCCAGCCGAAGCGCGAGCCGGGACCATAGGCGGTGACTTTCGGCCCGTTGGTCATGATGATCAGGCCCTTGCCCTTTCCGGCAATCGCCGCCTTTGCGGCCTCTATGCGGGCATCCAGTTCCTTCCCGGCGGAAGCCGCCTCCGCCGTCTTGCCGAAGAGAGCGCCATAGGCGGCCAACCGTTCCTTGGCCTGGGCGACGAGGTCGTCGCCATCCATGGTCATGTCGATGGTCTGCGCGACCTGCGCGGTCGCCGAAGCCTTGGTCGAGGAGCGGCCGCCGACGATGATCAGGTCCGGACCGAGCGCGCTGAGGGCCTCGAGATCGGGCTCGAAGAGATCGCCGACGATTTCCGCGCCCTGTTTCAGGTGCTCCAGTTGCGGGAGGTACAGCTTCTGCGGAACGCCGGCCGGCTTGATGCCGAGGCGATCGAGCGTATCGAGCGCCGCGATATCCAGGACCGCGATTTTGGCGGGTGAGGGGGCAACCCGCACTAGGCCCTTGGCGGTCAGGATATCCGCCGCGTGGGCGGGGAGGGCTGAAAAAGCAAAAGCGGCAAAAGCCGCGATCGTCCGCAAGTTCATTCTCTCACCATCTCATGGTCGTTGGCCGAATGCGGATCGCGCCTCAGGCCGCCCGATCCGGTCTCTGCCACTGCAGGGCTTCCAGATTTTCACGGAAAGCGAAGCGCACGAGATGCCTCTCAATCACCGATTCCGTTTCCGTCAGCCGTTCCTCGTCGGCTGCTGTTGCGACGATCCTGAGGCCGCCGTCATCTGCCTCGAGAATGGCGGTACCGCAGGAAAAGCGGCACTCCCCATGGGTCTCGGAATAGGAGACGTCGATCTTGTGAGCGAAATGCTTGCACAACTGGACAAGGTATTTTCCGCCGTGCTCGGTGCGCCATTCCGTAGTCGCCTGTAACAAAGCTCTCTCCTTAAGATGAGTAAAGATATCCACTTATCTCACCGGTACAGCCGCGGCAATCGGGAGCGCGGTTGCCGCACGATCATGTGAACGCATGATCATGTTCTTCAAAACGTCGCCTTGGCGGTCAGAAGGAAGCTGCGGCCCGGTTCGTAGAGGGGTCTGACGGTCCCAAATTCCTGACCATAGGTGGCGCGGTCCGCATAGGTCTCGTCGAAGACGTTCTGGACCTCGGCGCGGAAGGTGAAATTCGGCAGAGCCTCGGGCTTCCATTCGGCGAAGGCGTTGACCACCTCATAGGCCTTGTAGGCCGGGGCGCCGCCGGCGACATGGTCATATTCCGGGGCGATCTCGATATCGCCGCCGATCGTCAGGCCCCAGTCGACAAATGTATGGGCGGCCGTGATGGTGATGATATCGCCAACCGGCGTGGCGAGATAGTTGCCGGTATCGGAGTCGGCGGGAACGCCATCGATATCCACTCGGATATGAGCGTATTTGACTTTCACATAGCCATTCGCCCACTCATAGCCTGCGCCGAGTTCGAACCCTTGTGATACCATGTCCCGTTCGATGATTGAACCTGTCGCGGCCGGGCTGTAGCGCACCGCACGCGCATTGTAGATGTCCGTCCGGAAAAGGCTTGCCTCTGCAGTGAAGCCTTCATATTCCGCCTCGATCCCAACCATGTAGTTGTTGGCGGTGACCGGTTCCGGCCCGTCGGGACCATAAGTCCAGGCTGGGTTCATGACGAAGTTTTCCGCCAGCGGTATGCCGGCCCAGACATGCGAGAAGCCGGCCTTGGCGGTCAGCACGTCCGTCAGGTCGTATTCGCCGGAGATATTGCCGCTCAGGCCGCCATTGTCGTAATCCTGCCCGCCGACACCGGTGAACCACTGATAGTCCGCTCGGCCGCCGAACGAAAGACGGGTGCGGTCCCAGGGCTCCAGCCGTGCCTGTGCATAAAAGCCAGTATTCCGCGCCTTTTCTTTCGACGAATCGACGTCGGCATCCAGATCCGCGATGTCGGAATAGAAGTCGACGCCCGCGACGACATTGCCGATATCGAAGGAGAACTTGTTCTCGAACTTCCCGTTGAAGCTGGTCGTGTTGCCGGTGGCGTCATAAAGATACCCCGCAGAGCCATAGACCGGCACGGTGACTTCCGAGCCGCTATAGGCAAGCACCACTCTCGGATCCCACCAACCTTCGGGCGAGGTATCCGTATAGGTGAAGACAAGGTTCTGGCGGTCGATCTCGTAATTGCGCACCAACGGCTCCCACGGCGGCCGGACGATATGGCCGGCATTGGCACGGTAGGGACGCAACCCGTCGTCGCGGCTGCGATCGTAACTGATCTCGAAGCGGTCGCCGCTCTCTGCCTCATAGGCAAGTTTGCCAAGGCCCGAGAGCAGGTCGGTTTCGGTGCCGGAAACCTCACTTCCGGCGCCGCTGACGAAGTCGTCGCCCTTGGCAAAATTGAAATAGCCGAGGAACTCGAAACCCTCACGCTTGCCGTACGCGGAAAGCCCGGTCGTCACCGTATCGCTGTTGAAGTTGTAGGTCGATGTGACGAAGCCGCCGAAGGATTTTCCCGGCGCCAGAAGATCGATCGCATCCTTGGTTTCGTAGTTGATCGAGCCGGCAAGCGCGCCGGGACCGGCGTCGGCCGGTGCGATGCCTGCGTCCACGTCCACTGCCTTCAGCAGGCTCGGGTCGATCAGGTTGGTCGCGTTGTGATGGAAGACCTTGTTGTTCTGGCGCGCACCGTCGATGCTGACGGCGAGATTGGTTTCCTCGACCCCGTGGACATAGACCTTCTGCGACATGG
The DNA here is from genome assembly GCF_056280385.1 of Neorhizobium sp. USDA 3394. Classification (NCBI taxonomy): domain Bacteria; kingdom Pseudomonadati; phylum Pseudomonadota; class Alphaproteobacteria; order Hyphomicrobiales; family Rhizobiaceae; genus Neorhizobium; species Neorhizobium sp. USDA 3394. The sequence continues at coordinate 1,636,057 of NZ_JBWCDU010000002.1, read as the reverse complement.
GAAGCGAGCTGCCCACCTGTATGCCGGCCTGTTCCCGGAACACGTCCGCGAGGTCGGTGGGGTTGATGCGCTCGAGCTGTTCAGGGCCGATGACGGTTTCGCCGACATCGCCTTCGGCGCCCGGCTGGCCCTGCAGGACGATCGGCCTCAGTGTCGTGGCTCCTTCGGCCGGCACATCGCCGGACGCACTTGCGGGAGTGCCGATGACGGCCGTGCCGTTGGCGATCCTGTAATTCACGCCCGTCCCTGCAAGCATGCGGGCGAGCGCCTGATCCGGCGTGAGATTGCCGCTGACAGCCTGTGCGGTGACGCCGCGGGAAGTCGAGGCAGCCAGCGTCACCTGAAGGCCGGACTGGCGGCCGAAGCTATTGAGAGCCGAAGCGAGTGGCTGAGCCGGGATATTGAAGCTGCGCGTCGCCGTCTGGGCGAGAGCCGGGGATGTAAAAATCGCGCTTCCGCCAATCGCGGCGGCCGCGACCGTTGTCATCAATCTCACTGCAAAAGCGTTCCGCCTGCCCTTTGCCCCCACGCCACGCACTACTACACTTACCGGCAAAATCATCCGCCCCGTCTCCTGCTACACTGTCTTCGCCAAGGCCCCCCGGCCTGCGCTTCAGGATAGAGACGACTGCGCCCGGCGCTTTTTTCACCGCATCGCAAAAATTTTCAGGAAATTTTAACGGCCTAGAAAAGCGCTAGCACCCTGAGATAGGGCGAGATGTGGTGCACCCTGCCGCCATAGGGCTGGACCAGCGCTTCGAGCGCCCGATCGGGATCGGAGAGATCGTAGAGACCGGTGACGCGCCGATTGGCGAGATCGCCGCTCGGGATGCTGATCCAGGCGGAGTGATAGCGCTGCAGCTCGTCGACGACCGAGGCGACCGTCACGTCATTGACGAACAGCCGTCCGTTCCGCCAGGCCGCCATGTCTTCCGGCGCCAGTCTTGCACGCGACACCTGGCCATCGGTGCGGCTGACGGTCACGGAATCGCCGGGAGAAAGCTCGAAGGTTTTCGCCGCGCCGTCGACCGTGAGGCCAACCAACCCGCGAACCAGTTCCACCGTCGTATCTTCGGGCTTGATATGGACGTCGAACGCGGTGCCGAGCACGGTGACATTCACGCCGGCTGCGGTGACGGTAAAGGGCCGCGCCGGATCATGTTTGACGTCGAAGAAGGCTTCGCCGGAAAGCAGCGTCACATGCCGTGCGCCGTTGGCGAAATCCGTATCGATCGCGCTTTCGGCGCCGAGTTCGACCGCGCTGCCGTCCTCGAGCGTGATCTTGCGCAGTTCGGCCGTTGCAGTCCTGAAATCTGCCCGGTAGCGAATGAAGAGCGAGGGGCCGGCCAACGCCAGCACAAGACAGGCCGCCAGCGCCAGCGCCGCGCCCGCACCCAAGACCCGCCGTCGGTGGCGGGCGGCAAGCATTTTCGCCTGGCCGGCCGGTCTCCAGAGGTCTTGATGTATGGGCGTTGTCTCGCCCATCAGCTCCCAGGTCTTGCAGGCCTTCGTCCAGGCATCGCGATTTGCAGGCGAGCGCTCGAACCAGCGGCCGAAATCGCGCTCGTCGGCGGCTGTACGATGTGGTTCGCGCAGGCGCAGGAACCAGTCCATCGCCTCCTCCAGAATGCTCTCGTCCGTTTTGTCGTGCCCTGCCAAGTCTCAACCTGCTTCGGATGTCTTGCGATCTCTATCCGAAATTCCCCTTCTTGCGTAGAAACGATTGGCTGGTCCGGATTTTTCGCATGTGTGGAGATATTCAGGCGTTTTTCCTGTCGAGCGCGGTGGCGATCTTGACCATGGCGGTCCGCACGTGGCGATGGGCGGTGGCAACGGAGATGCCCAGGTGATCGGCCACGCCTTCGAGCGTATGGCCGCCGAAACGGTACATTTCCACCGCAATCCGGATCTCGCTTGGAAGCGCGTCGAGTGCTGCCGCCGCAACGCGCACCTCGTCGCCGAACATCACCGTCTGTTCGGGATTGTCGGCGGCCTGTGGAATGGTCCAGAAGGGCGGGTCTTCGGCATGGCCACGATACTCGATCTTACGGCGCTTCAAGACGTCGAAGGAGAGATTGCGGACGATGCGATAGAGATAGGCAAGCCCCTGGCGCGCCGATTCGCCGGGCGTCTTCCCCGGCGCGAAACGCAGATAGGCTTCCTGCACGATGTCCTCGGCCGCTTCCCGGGAGCCCAGGATCCGAGCGGCATAGTCGACCAGCGCCGAGCGGTGGGCGAGATAGAGGCTGTGACGACTTTCAGCTTCCAAGGTCATGGGGTCAGAGTATCTGAGCTCGTCTAATATGCTGACCCAGCGCTCGCCACGATGTGCAACGGCTGGGTCGATGATATGAATGACATGGTTGGTTTGCCCATCATGCGGCGCATATCTATCATCAAAAACTTGAATGCAATAGTCATATTATGATGGCGGCAGCAAAGGCGTGGATTGCCTCTGCTGCCGTTATAGGTCCTGCACCCGTCGCGACACTTTGAGAAGGACGCGAGGCGGGAGAGATATGCATATTTCAGCCCTATCCGGCGGCTCTTCGGAGCTTCGGGGCAGTGAGCGGTACGTTTTGGTCGCACCAATCGGAAAAGACCTCGCCAAGCCTGTCCTTCAGTTTGCGTTCCAGCCGGTCGGCCTCGTCAAGGCGCTCGAAGACGGCACCGGCCTGGGTCCTGTCACCGGTCTGGCTGAGCTTCATGCAGACGTAATGCAGGTTCTTCAGCGATTGCACGAGCGCTTCGATCTCCTCGCACCAGGTCTCGAATTCGGCGGCAGGCAGCTTCAGGGCGCGCCAGAAGAAGGCGAAACCGTGCTCATAGGCATATTTGCGGATGGTGATCACCGGTAGTTCGCGCACCGCGGATGCCAGGTTCGCCAGCTGCAGCCCGTTGCGGCCCTCGATATGGGCCGTGACAATGCTGCGTACGGCATCGGACAGCGGATTGCGGTCGGCGACGAAGCAGGCCTCGAAATAATCCCTGAGGTCTTCCGGCGCCGGATTGCGTACCTGTGCGTTGTCGAAGACGTAACCGCCGCCGACCGTCGGCTGCATGATCGCGTGGATCACCTTTTCCCGCTCGATCTCGCCTTCCCACCGGTAGTCGGGATCATGCACGAACCATTTGTCCGGATCGGCGGTCTTCTGCAGCATCAGGTAATGCGGGAAGGGGTTCTGGTTGAATTTGTTCTCGCGCTCCGGGAGATGGAACATGTCGAGCATGACCATGACCGAGCCGGTGTCGGGCCGGCTGTCGACGAGGTCGAAAAGCGTGGCAAGGTTGTCGCTCTTGGATCTTGCCGGGTCGTACCACTCCCGGACCTGGACCTGGTAAAGCCGCTGGAACCAGTCGCGGAAGAAGTCCTGGGTGATCTCCGGCGAATGGTAGAGGAGCTGGAAGCCTTCGCTGACGGTGAACCTCGCATCCCAGACCCCGAAATAGAAGGGCCGCTGGTCGAGCCCCTGCCGTTTCAGGCCGTCGCAGACGCAACTGACGAAACAATGCACCTTGATGTCGTAATAGGCCTCGCCGTGGACGCCCTCATCCGCCGTCCCGCCCGTCATCGGGAATGACGGAATGATGGCCTTCGGCACATAGAGCGCCACGAGATCCGCAACCGTGTCGAGCTCCTGCCGCGCGATCGCCTCTTCAGGCATGGCAAGGCCATATTCCAGCTCGAGATTGAGGAAGATCTGCAGGATCAGAACGGAATCGAGATAAAGATCCTCGTTGAGGCGCGCTTCCGGCGCGAAGCCACGCATATGCGGATGGGCCATGTGTTCGGAAAGCACGGTATGGACGGCTTCGAGGATATCTTCGCGGTTCATGAGGCAACTCCTGCTTCGGGGCCTGCGAACTCGCCGGCCGCATGGCGGGCCGCGACCTCGCGGCGGCTGATCTTGCCGTTCGCCTGACGGGGGACTTCTGCGACCTGGATCATTTCCATCGGCAACTGGTGGCTGGCGAGATGTCGGCTGCACCAGGCGCGGATATCCTGCGGTGCCACCGGCTGATTGGCGCTGTAGAGCAAGGCGACGCGTTCTCCGGCAAAACGGTCGCTCCTGCGGAAGGCAACGGCGTCGGTGATACCAGGCATGGCCATCACCGCGTCCTCCACGTCACCGGGATAGACGTTGAGCCCCGACACGTTGATCATGTCGTCCATGCGCGACACGAAGACCAGCATGCCGTCCGCGCGGCGGTAGCCGAGGTCGCGGGTGTGGATTGCCGTGCCGCCATCGCTCCGGACGACTATCTCGCCGGTATCGTCAGGGCCTGTTCCGGTCTCGGCCGCCAGATGCGGCAGGACGAAACCCATGTCGCCTGCGGCCCGCATGTCCGGATTGATGGCGATGCAGCCGGATTCCGAGCAGCCATATTGCTGGAACAGATGCTCGCTTCTTGCGCGGATCTGCACGAACCATGGATCGGGCAGCAGTGTACCGGAGGTCATCGCGGCATGGAGCTTTTCTCCCTCCGGCAAAAGCCGCGAGAGCGTGTGGAGGATCGCCGGGGAGGAATAGAGAAGCGGTCGCTCGGTCTCGCGCAGCACTTTCAGGAGATATTTCGGATTGGCGGTCTCGACGATGACAGGGACCTGGCCGCGCTTGAGAGCCACGAGAATCCCGCAGATCAGCCCGTAGGAATGGGTGGTCGGGCAGGCGATGACCGGCGTCATGCCTTCGGGTTCGCGGAAGGTTGCGACATAACTTTCGACTTCCCGCTCGATTTCGGCCCAGGGCCGGGCGATGCATTTTGCTGCCCCGGTCGTTCCCGAACTCATGTGCAGCAGCCGTCCCGGCCCTTTCGCCTCCTGCCTCGTCTCGAGTACTTCCGCCGTCAGGCTGTTGTAGAAAAGCCGGTCGCAGTTGGCCGTAGTCGCCAGTTTTCGGGCGGCGGCATAGGGCGTGCCGGGATGAATCGGCAGGACGCTGGCGCCGGCCTTTCGGATGGCGAAGAACAGGGACAGCCATTGCGTCGTTTCGCTGAAGCAGACCGCGTAGTGGCCGCTGTCGTTTTCAGCAAGACCGATCTGCGCGGCGATGCGTCTCGATGTTTCATCGAAATAGGCGTGATCGTAGAGCCGTCCATCGATCTGGATCATGGCTTTCTCCTTCGTTCAGACGTCCTGGCAGCCAAGGCATTCGGCACCTCGTGGTGATATTCCGGCTTCAGCGCGAGGAGCTTTCGGGTGACCAGGGATTCGGTGAGGATGAGAGCGTGGTCGTGCCCCAGCAGCGATTGCCGGTGCTGCATGTCCCGCTCTTGCGCATAGCCGGCGAGCAGGTTTTCGACCCGCTGCCAGAAACGGAATTCCGGAAGGCCGTAACAGACGTCGAGAAGATGCGAGATCTCCGCCAGATTGAACACGAAAAGCGTGTCCATCACGAGTTCCCGCAGGGAATCGAGATTGTCCGTCCAGTAATACTGATCCGGTTCCGCATGGCGGTAGAGCGGGTTCAGCGAAGCGAAATCCGGAGCTCCCTTCGGCTCGCGCAGAAAATCGGGCGCAAATTCCACGCTCTCGTGGAAATCGCGCAGGATAAGCCGCACCGGCCAGCCGTTCCGATGGACGAGCAGCATATTCTGGCCGTGGGCTTCAACGGCGATCCCGTGGGCGACAAGGAGGTGCCAGACAGGCAGGACGGCGACCTCCAGAAGCCGGTTCATCCACGGCATGAGACCGAAACGCTCGATCCACTCATCCGCAAAGGGCTTGCCGTCCGATTCGATCATCATCAGGGCGTTGAACGGGATGATTGCCTCGCCGGGCGACAGAGTCACCTCGGCATTCTCCCGCCAGATCGCGCCCAGCTGGCCGGCCAATGGCCCTCCGGCATCGGCGATGACCCCGGCATATTCCTGCAGGATGGCGAGCGGGAATTCCCGGCCAAACAACGGATCGTCGCGGACGATGCCGGCGATCCAGGCGGATAGAGCCGGCGCCGTGCAGACCGAATGCGGCTCCAGCGTCCTGCGAGACGAAGTGTTGACGATGTTGAGCGGCAGCTTGATGCTTGCCGCGAGGGGCCGGTCGATATTGAACAGGGACCGGACTGATTGGCTCGCGACGTAACGATCACCGGCGGGGCCGAGGCAATGCGCCTCTCCGGCGGCGGTCCACCCCGCGCGCATGGTTTCGCCAAGGTCTTTCCATTGCCACGGGTGGAGCGGCATCAGCCCGAAATCCTCGGCCGACAAGCCGAGCTGCTTCCGCCTCGCCTCCAGCGCTGTCCAGGTCTCGTCGCCAAGTTCGGCACGCCAGAAGGCATCTCTGCTGCCCGGAAGCGCGTGGGCGAGATGTTTTTGCGCGACGAGCAGCCAGACGAGCTGGAATGCCTGCCCGGCTTCCGGTCCATAGGCGGCATGATCGGCGAACGAAAATCCGGTTCTGGCTCTGTAACAGGGATGGTACGGATGCCCTTCGTCGACGGCACCTTCCAGTTCGACAAGTGAGAGGGTGCGGCGGTTCTTGAAGGGCAGATTCTGGTGGTTCCATTCGGAAAAGGCGATCGTCTGCTCTAGCTCGCCGAGCAGCTTGCCGCGCGTGATGCCGGTGCCGGGCAATGACGGGATGATCGCGCCAAGCGATGCGCTTTCCCAATCGCCATCCAGGGCCCGCATCTCCACCGATCCCTTTGCGATGCGGGCGCGTCCGAACGGGCCGATTGTGCCGCGGCACCGGAATTCCCGGCCGCCGAGCATCCACTGAAATTGCGTCGCATCGCCACAGTCGCTTTCGCGCACCTCTATGATGCCCTCGAACAGCAGTGCCGCCACGAGCTGGCGGATGACGCGGTCGCGAGGTTCTCCCGCGGCTTCAAGAGGCAATGGCATGGCCGGTCCTCGGGGCTGCAAGCGCGATCGGAACCCTGAGCGGGTTCAGGATCGGCCGATACAGGGAACGCACGCCGCTCGACTGCAGTTCGTCGACATCGAAAAGGCGGGTCGTGAGATTGGCCTTCGACGTGATCGTCGGCAGATCGAGAACGTGCCTTGCAAAATCCCGGCCGGCGCCCGACATCGTTTCGGCGCAGTGTTCCAGATGCGCCCGCAGGGCAAGTAGAAGAACACCTTCGTCGCAAAGTCGGTCATGGCCCATGCGGCTGATGACGGAAAAGACCTGGTTGGCGATCAGATAATAGGCGAACCGGTCACGGATCTCGGCGTCCGCGAAATAGAGCGAGGCAATGGTTTCCGTTTCCGGCGCATGCCCGGCAAGCAGGCTGCGATAACGCTCCGAAAGATAAAAGCCCTGATTGTCGCGATAGTAGCTGGCGGCCGGATAACCCATGCCGATATCGAGGAGGGTGTTCTGCTGGTGGGCTTCGAGCGCCACTCCGTAATCGTCGTAGAGCCGGATCAGTGGCTCCACGGCACAGCCGAGATAACGCTGGAACCATGCAAGCGCGGTGTTTGAAGTGCGGTCGCCGCCTCTGGCTGCGAGCTTGCGGATGGTCCGCTCCAGTCTCGACAGGTCGCCGGGAAGCGGGTCGGCGGTGAGGGCGGCTACCGTCACGACGCCCTGTGCGCTGGCGCCCCTGAAAGGATTTTCGCGCAGGATGACCTCGAAACCGCTTTCCTCGCGGCCGGGCATATCGAGGGTGATGTAGGCGGGATCCTGGATGATGCGGAAATTTTTGGAACGCTCGGCAAAGCCGATGCCGTCCATCAGTTTTGCCATCGCTACCCCGGCTTCAAGCTCCGGCCGGCGGTTGATGCGCACGGAATTGGTGATGCGCACGGGAAGCGAGAACTTCAGCATCCAATCGGAACGAGGGCTGTAGACGGTGCGCACCGATGAGGTCGCGGTGAAGAGAGACCCGGCGGGACCGATATGACGCAGGCTGCCGTCGCGCTGCATCGCCTGGATGCCCGGATCGAGAAGAAGCGCTTCGGCCTGCAGCGGATGCATCGGTATGAGGCGCTCGTCCGGGTCGATGCCGAGATCGGCTGCGGAGGCACCAAGCCCGGAGCGGATGATTTCGTGTGCCTGCATCGTTCGCGCCGAAGCCTCGCGGACATGTTCTGACCTGGCGGCAAAATACTGCAGCTGGAATTGTCCGCGCAGTTCAGGGGCGTATCGCTCCTGCTGCCAGAATGTCATGCCTTGCCGGCTTTTCGGGGTCGGGTGTTGCCAGTGGCCGAAGACGAGCGATTGTTCCGCCTCGATGAAATGTCCCTCGTCCGGCGGCGCGGGAGAGGCCTTTTCGAGGTACAGCGTCATCTGCTGGTAGCTGTCGAGAACACGGACCAGCAGCTCCAGTTCAAAGCTGCGCAGGGCGTCGGTCCGGTCCTCCTCCATTTGCCGGTAGGCTTCCTGGAGGAGGAGATGCAGCGCCGACATCGGCTCGACCGCCCGCCAGGACATGTCGGACGCAGCGCGCGTCCACAACCTGCCGAAATGCTGCGGTCCGCAGATGGACGCGGAGACGATCTCTGCGCGCAGGAGGATCTGCTGCTGCGGCAGTGGCCATTCGATCGCATCGACCGGTCCGCTTGTGCTGCGGTGGACAATTCGACTGCCAGGACTGACTTCCCGCAGATAGCAGTTCGCAAAACTCTGGAATGTTGCCGCTTCCGCGGTCTGCCTTGACGATTGCATATGTCTCCATCCCCGTTGCGCAAGCCGACGACCACGCAATGGCTTTCCAGTCAGCGTCAGGCGGCCCGAGCCGACAGCCTGTGCCGGTCTTCAGCCGGGCATCCGCCGACAGTGATCTGGCTGCTCAGAGTGTTTTTTCTGGATTGCCGGCAGCAGAGCCGGGGCAGGAAACAGTTTGACGTTCGGCCCTGCAGGAAGAGCGGGAGCCGAACGCACCACGTTGCCTCGATGCAACGGGCTCGTTTCGGTCTGCGGTGCCTGAAGCTGTGATCTCATGGCGGCGAACCCGTTCCTGTCATCCGTTTTTGCGTGCCTTGCTCCTGCTCTGCAGGCGCTCGGCAACAAGGACGATTTGTCCGCTCCTTTTTTTCATCGCTTTCAGAATTTTTGATCGGCGCCGGCAGGCTCCGCTTTGATGATTATCCTGTGGGCGACAAAATCGCGGGTCTTGCCTTACCAAAGGCCAAGGCCTGTGGTTGAATTCGCAAGGGAGGAAACAATGAAGATCACCAAGCTTGAAACTGTGCGCGTCGCAGAGCGTGCGAACCTGTTGTGGGTACTGGTCCACACCGACGAGGGAATTACCGGCCTCGGCGAAACCTTTTTCGGGGCGGAGACCGTGGAGAGCTATATCCACGAATACGTGGCTCCGCGGGTCATCGGCCGCGACCCGCTGCAGATCGACCTGCTGGCGCAGGACCTGGTCGGTTATATCGGGTTTCGTTCCTCAGGCGCGGAAGTGCGGGGCAATTCGGCGTTCGATATCGCGCTTTGGGACATTTTCGGAAAGGTCACGAACCAGCCGATCGCCCAGCTGCTCGGAGGCTTCAGCCGCAGGGAAATCCGCACCTACAATACCTGCGCCGGTACCGAATATATCAAGAAGACGACCGGCCAGGCGACAGCCAACTACGGTCTGACCGATGGCACCAGCTATGACGATCTGAACGGCTTTCTCCATCGTGCCGACGAGCTGGCCGAATCGCTGCTCGAAGAGGGCATTACCGCGATGAAGATCTGGCCGTTCGACGCGGCTGCGGAGAGAACGAAGGGCCAGTATATCTCGATGCCGGACCTGAAACTTGCGCTTCAGCCCTTCGAGAAGATCCGCAAGGCCGTTGGCGACCGGATGGACATCATGGTCGAGTTCCACTCCATGTGGCAGCTCCTGCCGGCCATGCAGATCGCCAAGGCCCTGACCCCGTACCAGACCTTCTGGCATGAGGATCCGATCAAGATGGACAGTCTGTCGAGCCTGAAGCGTTATGCGGAAGTGTCGCCGGCGCCAATCTCAGCCTCCGAGACGCTCGCGACCCGCTGGGGTTTTCGCGATTACCTGGAAACCGGCGTTGCCGGCATCGTCATGCTCGACATTTCCTGGTGCGGCGGTCTTTCGGAGGCCCGCAAGATCGCGTCCATGGCGGAAGCCTGGCACCTGCCGGTCGCGCCGCACGACTGCACAGGCCCCGTGGTCCTCTGCGCCTCGACGCATCTGTCTCTCAACGCACCGAATGCACTTGTGCAGGAAAGCGTGCGCGCATTCTACAGGACGTGGTACCGGGACCTGGTGACGGCGCTGCCGGAGGTGAGAAACGGCATGATCACCGTGCCGCCTGGCCCGGGTCTTGGGCTGGAGCTCAATCCCGAGCTCGATCGAGCCTTTACCGTCAGCCGGCGGACGTCCGACGCCTCCATTCTCTAAGGTGCAATAAAATGACCATATCCTCGGCGACCGTGCTCAGGACCGCGAGCGTGACCGGCCCGATGCTGATGCTTCTCGGCATGCTGATGTTTGCCCTCAACGATGCCATGGGCAAGTGGCTCGTTGCAAACTACGGGCTTGGTCAGGTTGTCCTGATCCGCAGCCTTGCAGCACTGATCATCCTCGTGCCGATGGTCTGGAAGGCGGGTTTTGGCAATCTGCTGACCGTCGAACGGCCCGGCATGCAGTTCTTCCGCGTGGCGTTTTCGACCGCTGAAGTGTTCTGCTTCTATTATGCGGTCATGTACCTGCCGCTCGCCGACGTCATGACCTATTGGCTGGCGGCGCCGATCTATGTTGCGGCGTGCTCGCCCTTCCTGCTCGGCGAAAAGGTCGGCTGGCGGCGCTGGACGGCGATCGCCGTCGGCTTCGTCGGCGTGATTATCACGCTCGAACCTTCGAGCGCCATGTTCAGCATGCCGGCCGTCATTTCGATCGTCGGCAGCGCCGCCTTTGCCTTCATGCTGATCTCCGGGCGTTTCCTGCGCGGCACGCCGGATAGCGCGCTGGTCTTCTTCCAGGTGACGGGAGCCGGCGTCGCCGGCCTTGCCTTCGCGCCCCTGGACTGGTCACCGATCGCGTCGAGCCGCGATCTTCTTCTGCTCGGGCTGCTCGGTATCGTCGCCATGGCAGCGCATATGCTGGTCAACCGCGCCCTGAAGATCTCCGATGCCGCGACCGTCGCGCCGCTTCAATATACGCTGCTGCTCTGGGCCGTGATCTTCGGCTGGATGTTTTTCGGCGACATCCCACGGTTCGGCATGATGGTCGGGGCGGCCCTGATCGTCGCCTCAGGCCTGTTCATCTTCATCCGAGAACAGATGCTCAAGAAGCGCCAGAGCGTGCTTCCGGCGATCCCCGAATAATAAACGCCCGCGGCGCCTGAAGCGCCGCGGGCCTGTTACTCTGGAGAATTGACCGCTTCGGACGAAGCGGTTTCTTACCCTATTTGCGGACTTCCTTGAGCTCGGCGACGATGGCGTCGACTACCTCGGCGCCAATTGCAGCCTTGTGCTTCTCATAGACGACCGCGGACTTTTCGCGGATGCGCTGCTGCTCTTCCGGCGAAAGCGTGTTGACCTGCAGGCCGGCCGCCTTGATCTTCTCAAGCGACTTCTTGTTGAGATCGCCGATCACCTGGCGTTCCACATCCCGGCCGACGACCGCGCAGGCGCGAAGGGCAGCCTGCTCGTCCGGGGCATAGGTGTTGAAGATTGCCTTGGAGAACAAGAAGAGGAACGGCGTGTAGGCGTGGTTGGTCTCGGTGACGTATTTCTGGACTTCGAAGAACTTCGAGGTATCGATCGTCACATAGGGATTTTCCTGTGCGTCGATCGCCTTGGTTTCGAGCGCCGAGAAGACTTCGCCGAAGGCCATCGGGGTGGCGTTGGCGCCGAGGTTCTGGAAGGTGTCGAGGAAGATGTTGTTCTGCATGACGCGAACCTTCATCCCCGAGAAATCTTCCCACTTGTTGACCGGGCGAACCGAGTTCGACAGGTTGCGGAAGCCGTTTTCCCAGTAGGCGAGGTTGACAAGGCCGGCGGCATCCAGCTTCTGGTTCATCATGTCGCCGAACTTGCCGTCGAGCACCTTGTAGGCTTCCTGCGAATTGCCGAACAGGAAGGGCAGGTCGAAGACGCCGAGTGCCGGAACGATGCCGACCAGCGGTGACGACGACGTCACCACGGCTTCCTGGACACCGGAGCGCAGGGCCTGGGTGGCCTGCAGGTCACCGCCGAGCGCGCCGCCCCAGAAGGCGGTCAACTTCATCTTGCCGCCAGACTTCTCGTCCAAACATTTCTGCATTGCATTGATGCCGTTTCCAACCGGATGGTCGGCATTGATGCCGTTCGAGACACGGATGTTGCGCGCCTTGAATTCGGCGAAGGCCGGTACGGCCGACGCGCATGCGATGGCAAGGGCGGTGGTAGCCAGTAGCAGTTTTCTCATATTATCCTCCCATGGATGAGCTTGAGACAGGTTTTAATGGAGCCAGCGTGCAGGCACGAGCACGAGGTCTGGAAACAGGACCAGCAGGAACAGCACAATCGTTTCAGCAATCAGGAACGGCCAGACCCCGGCCGTCACCTTGCCAAGCGGAATGCGCGCTACGCCACTGACCACGTTCAATACTACGCCGACCGGCGGAGTGATGAGGCCGATGGAATTGTTCATGATGAAGAGTACGCCGAAATAGACCGGGTCGATGCCAGCCTGCTTGACGATCGGCATGAGGACCGGCGTCAGGATCAGGATGGTCGGCGTCAGGTCGAGCGCCGTGCCGACGACGAGCACCAGGATCATGATGGCGAACATCAGCAGCATCGGGCGGTCGATCAGTGGCTCGATGTAACCGACGATCTCGGCCGGGATGTTAGCCGCGGTGATCAGCCACGAGGAGACCAGCGCCGCCGCGACCAGGAACATGATGACTGAGGTGGTCTTGGCGGCCTGCAGGATGACGTGCGGCAGGTGGCTTGGCTTCAGCTCCCGATAGATCACCATGCCGACGAAGAGCGCGTAGGCGGCGGCGACGACGGCGGCTTCGGTCGGCGTCATGATGCCGGCCTTGATGCCGCCGAGGATGATCACCGGCATGCCAAGCGCCCAGGCGGCACGGCCGGTGACGCGCAGGCGTTCGCTCGTCGATGCCTTCGGCAGCGGCTGGACATTGTCCTTCCGCACGACGATGAGCCAGGCGATGATCAGTGACAGGCCCATCAGGATGCCAGGGAAAATGCCGGCAAGGAAAAGCTGGGTGATCGAGACGTTGCCGGCGACGCCGAAGACGATGAAAGCCATCGATGGCGGGATGACCGGCGCAATGATGCCGCCTGCGGCGATCAGGCCGCCGGAACGCGGAATGTTATAGCCAGCCTTGGCCATCATCGGGATGAGGATGGCGGCAAGCGCGGCGGTATCGGCCGCGGCCGAGCCCGAGATGCTCGCCATGATGATTGCCGCCATGATCGCGACGATGCCGAGGCCGCCGCGGATATGGCCGACGCAGGCAATCGCAAAATCGATGATCCGGCGCGACAGGCCGCCCGAGTTCATCAACTCGCCGGCAAGAATGAAGAAGGGGATCGCAAGCAGAGTGAACGTATCGACACCGGCGATCATGTTCTGGGCGATGATCTGGGTGTTGAACATGTCCATGTACCACATGAGCACGACGCCGCAGAACATCAGTGAGAACGCGACGGGCACGCCGATCGCCATGGCGCCGAGAAGCGATACGATGAAGACGATCAGGGTCATCAGGTACGCTCCGCCATCTGCTCGATCGTCAGATTTTCGCCGGCAAAGATGCTGATCTCCTCCGCGGTCGCCCGGCCGGTGAGATAGCGGAACAGCCGCTCCAGCGCGATCAGCGACAAGCCGCCGCCGGTAAACAGGCCGATGCCGTAGACCCAGATCATCGAAATGCCGGTCACCGGCGCGGTCATGCTGGCGTTGATCTCGAACTGCTGCCAAGTCCCCCAGAAAAAGATCATCGAGCAAGCGAGGATGATGAGGTTAGACAGGATCATGCAGACGAGCCGGCCCTTGCGGCCGAAAAGGGCCACGACGCTTTCGACGCCGAGGTGACCATGTTCGCGAAATGCGACGACTGCGCCGACGAAGCTCAGCCAGACGAAGAAGTAGCGGGAAAGTTCCTCAGAGACGGACATGCCGGAATTGAAGGCGTAGCGAAGAACCACATTGGCAAACACCATGATCGCCATTGCTGAAAGCAACAGGATCAACAGAACTTCCAACGCCTTAAAAAAAAGATCGATTGCCTTTTGCATATTCCCCTCCCGAATTCCTATGGAAGCTCAGGCCGGGCGAGGTTCTTGGTCAACGCCGGCAACCCAAAATTCCGCTTGAGGCATTTGCCCCGATGATCCGCATTGTTGACCAAGCGGTCAAACCCGAGAATCGAGATCTCGATGCGGTCTCTGACTTCCTGTGCGATCAGCCTCTCCTCCATCGCCGGCAAAGCGCCTCTCCCGCGCTCGTCAATTGTCAGGATGTCTGACAACCCTCCACCTGCGGTATTTCTAAAGAGAGTTTTACTCGCTGTCCAGCGGCCCGTGACCGCTTTGAGGAAATCCCCTGGATCGATCTAACCAGGCGGCCGGCTGGAAACTTAATAAACTTTCAATTGCAGGTCGAGACGGCTTGCCGCACCGTGAAGATGATGGCGCATCGCCTCCCGGGCGCGGATTGGGTCGCGGCTCGCAACGGCGTCGCGGATTGCGACATGTTCCGCGATCGTCACCTCGACGATCTCGGTCAGCACGGCTGCGTCCCTGGCGGTATTGATGGCCAGATGAATTCGCTCCGCGATAAATCCGAGGAACAGCAGGAAGTATTCATTATGGGTGGAAGCCGCGATCTGGCGATGGAAGGCGAGGTCGGCGAGGACGCCTTTCTCGGTCCATTTCTCCCCGCCCGTCATCTGCTCGAGCGCTTCGTCCAGTTTCACAAGGTCTTCGGCGGTGTGATTGGCGGCTGCGAGACCGGCGGCTTCGATCTCGAGGGGCAGCCGGAGCTGAAACAGGCTTTGAAAACTCGCGTGGTCGGCGAGATTGCCCTGTTCGATGCGGATCGACTGCCTCTGCTCGAAATCAGTGGCGAATGCTCCCACGCCTTGCCGGGTCTCGACCAGACCCTCATTGCGAAGCTGCGCGATGGCTTCGCGCACGACCGACCGGCTGACGCCAAAGGTCTTTGCCAGAATGTGTTCCGTCGGCAGCTTCTCGCCGGCCGCGATCCGGCCCTCGCTGATCTCGCGCCCGATCTGCGCCGCGATCCGTGTTGGCAGATGCTCGTTTCGTCTGATCTGGCTGAAGTCCATTACCACGGCGCCGGCCCTCCCTCGTGACGCTCTTCTACGACTTCCCGGTAAAATTCAACTGGCAGCCGGGATTCATCACCATGTCGGGATCGATGGCATTCTTGATGGCCGTCAACAGTCGGCGCTTCGTTTCCGGAAGGCGCGCATCGAAATCCGCCCGCTTGAGCCGGCCGATGCCGTGCTCGGCGCTCAGGCTTCCCTGGAAGCGGTCAAGCACCTGGTTCAGGATGGTCTTGGACCGGTAGATCCTTTCGAGCCGCTGTTCATGGGGCAGTTCCACGGATGGCAGGACGTTGAGATGGACATTCCCATCGCCGACATGACCGTAGGAGACGCAAACGCAGTCAGGCAACGCGCCGTGGATCGCTTCTTCGGCCTCGGCGACAAAGGAGGGCACCTTGGAAAGCGGAACCGAGACGTCGCTGCGCATGTGGACACCGCGTTTCGCCTGGCCTTCGTTCATTCCCTCCCGGATCAGCCACAGGTTTCGCGCCTGCGCCTGTGACGAGGCGATTGCGCCGTCGAGGACGATTCCATCCTCCATGACGCCTTCGAGGAACCGCTGCATCAGGTCGGCGATATCGACGAGGCCCGAACCGGAAACCTCCATGAGAACATAGCAGGGGTAGTCGGTCGCCATCGGGATCGGCAGGTCCGGGATGGCTTCCCGGGCGAGCGTGAAGGCAAGGGGCGGCATGAATTCGAAGGCGGACATCAAATCGCTGCAGTCACGCCGGGCACGGCGATAGAGGGTGATTGCGTCCTCCAGAGAGGCGAGGCCGACAAGGGCGGTCGCAACCTGATCGGGGTTGGGCGTCAGCTTGATCGAGACGGCGGTGACGATGCCCAGCGTGCCCTCCGCGCCGATGAAGAGCTGCTTCAGGTCTATGCCGCGATTGTCCTTCCTGAGCGTAGAAAGCCCGTCGAAGACCGTGCCGTCGGGCAGCACGACCTCCAGTCCCAGCACCAGTTCGCGCGTCATGCCGTATCGCAGCACATTGATGCCGCCGGCATTGGTCGAGACGTTGCCGCCGATCCGGCAGCTTCCCTGCGCGCCGAGCGCGAGCGGGAAGAACATCCCCTCTGCGGCGATTGCTTCCTTCAACTCCCACAGGATGCAGCCCGCCTCGACGATGGCCGAGAAGTCGTCGACATCGATCTTGCGGATGCGATTCATGCGTTCCAGGCTGAGAACGACTTGACGCTCCGGCGCATCGGGAATGCCGCCCAACACGAGGCCTGTATTGCCGCCCTGCGGAACAATCGCGAGACCGAGTTCACGGCAGCCTTTCACGCAAGCCGCCACCTCATCCGTCGATCGCGGCCTCAGAACGGCAACCGCAGTGCTGGTTACGTCGCCGTGCCAATCGCGACAGTATCGCGCCATCGCATCCGTGTCGGTCAGGACAAGGTCTTCGCCAAGCATCGACCGCAGCTGGAGGCGCTGCTCTGCGGCCGGGTCAGTTTGCAGGCTCGTCATTCTTTGTAGTTCCTTTGGATGATCCGTCCCTTGGGCTGGATAGTTTCGTTTGCCCCGCACCTTTTCCCGGCGCACAACTATCCTGTTTTCAACGCAAGCATATAAGGTTATCAGACAACCGTACAACATAAATATCGACGTATCCGGGCAGTCGTGGCTCGGGTTCAGATGGGAGGAAACATGCATATTCTGATCATAGGCGCGGCGGGCATGGTGGGTCGCAAACTGACGGCGCGCCTCATCGCGGCGGGCGGCGTTCTCGGCAAGCCGATCGACAAGCTGACCCTGGTCGACGTGGTGAAGCCCGACCATCCGGAGGGCTTTTCCGGATCCGTGGTGACGAGCGACGCCGACCTATCAATGCCGGGCGAGGCTGAAAAGCTCATCAGGTCGCGCCCTGACGTGATCTTTCACCTTGCCGCGATCGTCTCGGCGGAGGCGGAGCTCGATTTCGAGAAGGGCTACCGGGTCAATCTGGATGGCACCCGCTACCTGTTCGATGCGATCCGCCTCGCAAACGGCGAGGACGGCTATAAGCCGCGGGTCGTCTTCACGTCATCCATCGCTGTCGCAGGCGCCCCGCTGCCATTCCCCATTCCGGATGATTTCCATCTGACGCCGCTGACCAGCTATGGCACCCAGAAGGCCATTTCGGAGCTGCTCCTTTCGGACTACACCCGCAGGGGTTTCTTCGACGGCATCGGCATCAGGCTGCCGACGGTGTGCATCAGGCCAGGCAAACCCAACAAGGCCGCATCCGGCTTCTTCTCGAACATTCTGCGGGAGCCGCTGATCGGACAGGAGGCAATCCTGCCCGTGTCGGACGACGTGCGTCACTGGCATACGTCGCCTCGCTCGGCTGTCGGGTATCTCGTCCATGCGGCGAACATGGATCTTGAGCGGGTCGGTCCGCACCGCAATCTTTCGATGCCGGGCGTCAGCGCGACCGTTGGAGAGCAGATCGACGCGCTTCGCCGGGTGGCGGGCGAACGGGCAGTAAATCTCATCCGTCGCGTACCGGATGAGATGATCATGAAAATGGTTGCGGGCTGGGCACCTGGTTTCGAGGCAAAACGGGCAACTGCCCTCGGCTTTACCGCGGAGAAAAATTTCGACGAGATCATCCGCGTCCATATCGAGGATGAGCTTGGAGGCCGCCTGTGATGAGAAATCCGCACGCGGACCAGGGATGGCCCCAAGACGAGCGGCGGCGCCTGCTCAGATGTCGGAATGCCTAAAAGCGAGCGCCGCGTCATTTACATGCGCCGTTTGAACTTTAGCGATTTGTTTCATGGTTGCCGCGTATCCTCCCTCCATAGATTTTTCCGGGCAGATCGGCGTGCCTGAGGGAGCTATGCTTGGTGCGGAAGTGATGAACCTGCTGGAATCCTGCCCGCTCGCCGCGCTCATTGTGAACGCAGCGGGCTTCGTCACCTTTGCGAATGCGGAGGCAAGAGCACTCTTTGGCACAGCCGACACTTTGCATGGCACGGGCATAACCGATCTCCTGTCCGGGTGGCCGCTGGACAATCCCGAGGGTTCGTCGGTTCTCTTGACCGGCAGGGCGGGGGAAGCCCGGACCTGCAATATCAGAGTTTCGCCATTTCCCGGCTCGGACGAGCCCTTCACCGTGGTCTGGATCGAGCGCGGCGGCCAGGAGACGTCCGCGGGGCTCGCCGCTCGGGAAGCCAATCTTCGTCTGCGATACGTCATCGAGATGTTGCCGCAGGCGGTCTGTGTCTTCGACGCCAAGGACCGTTACGTCCTTTGGAACCAGAAATACGCCGATCTTTATGCCGATATCGCCGAATACCTGACGCCCGGAATTCCGTTCGAGGAGATTTTGAAGATCAGCCTTGCGGGCGGCAGCATCCAGGAGGTGGTGCCGGACCAGGATGTCTGGCTCAGCGAGCGCATGACGAAGTTTCGACAGCCCGTTTCCCAGGAGGAGCGGCAAATGAAAGACGGGCGATGGTTGCGCTATGACGATCGCCGCACGCCGGATGGCGGCGCCATCGGAATGCGCATAGACATTAGCAGCCTCAAGCAACGGGAGGAGTGGCTTCGGCAACTGTTCGACGCAAACCCGATGCCTATGCTGCTTTGCGACGGCGACAGCCTCGCGATCCTTGAAGCCAATCACGCGGCGCTTCAGTTCTATGGATACGAGAGATCGGTCCTTCTTGCCAAAGCCGTTTTCGACATGCACGCCGAAGGGCAAGGCGAGGAGTTCGCCGCAAGGCTCCGCGATCTCGACGGCGATTGCGAAGCCCGCACCGTCTGGCGCCAGCGCACGGCGCAGGGCCGGGAACACCACGTCCTCATTTACGTCCGGTTGCTCTACGACAGCGGCGATCGGCGGCTCCTGCTGACGATCGCCGATGTCAGCGACCGGGTGCTGGCGGAGGCGGAGGCCAACAGATTGGCTCATCACGATATTCTGACGGGCCTGCCGAACCGGATGCAGTTCTACAAAGCTCTCGACGAGGCACTCAAGCCCGAAGCGAACGAGGGCGTTGTGATCGTCTACTGCCTCGATCTCGACGGATTCAAGCCGGTCAATGACACGTTCGGCCACGCCGCCGGCGACGAGGTCTTGAAGCTTGCCGCTGAGCGGTTGTTTTCAGCCGCAGGCGGGCATCTTGTGGCCCGCCTCGGCGGCGACGAATTCGCCATTCTCGTGAAAAGCGATGGCCAGGCGGATATCGGCCTTGCCGAGCGCTGCATATCGGCCTTGAACGCACCTTTCCGGATCAAGGGATTGTCGATCAGCATCGGCGTCAGCATAGGTATTGCAGCGGCAAGTGTTGTGGCCGGTGACCGCGAAACGCTTGTACAGGCCGCGGATCGGGCGCTCTATCGGGCGAAGTCGGCCGGCCGCAACACCTGGCGGATGGCCGAAGACGAGATTATGCCATTGGTTGTCACGGTTCGTTGAGGCCAGGGGCAGAACCCATTGGCGCTCGGCACCTGGTCACGACGGGCTGCCATGCGATATCTCATGCTCGTAAAGCTGTTCCATGCTTAAGGATGCAACTTCGGCAAAGGGCGTCTGATTGCGGACGCGGCCGGCACCGAGAATGACAACCTCGTCACAGAAGGAAATGGTGCTGTGATGATGGCTGACAACGATTGTCGTGCGGCGCCCGGCTCTCAATTTCAAAGTCTCCACGATCGCTGCTTCGGACAAGCCGTCCATGGCATTCGTGGCTTCGTCCAGGATCAGGATTTCCGGATCGCGGACCAGCGCTCTCGCCAGGGCGATCCGCTGTCGTTGACCGGCCGACAGGCTCGCTCCCCGATAACCGACGACAGTTTCATATCCGTCAGGCAGCTTCTCGATAAATTCGTGCGCTTCGGCAAGTCTGGCCGCGCTTTCGGCCTCGGGGAGGGAGGTATTGTGGCCGTAGACGATGTTCTCGAAAATGGTGCCGTCCACCAGTTCAAGATCCTGGCTGGCAAGCGCAATCTGCCGGCGCCACTGAGCGGGATCGATTTGGCCGAGGGGAATGCCGTCGACAAGAATATTGCCCTGATCCGGCTCCACGAACCGGCATAGGAGATTGACGATCGTGGTCTTGCCGGCGCCCGACCGTCCGATAATTGCGGTCGAGCGGCCCTGGCGGATCTGGAAGCTTACCGAACGCAAGACCACGGGTCGTGTGCTTGCGCCCGGATACCTGAAGGTCACCTGGTCGAACTTGATCTGCTGGCGGAGCCCCCGGATCGGACGACTACCCTGGGGCGCCGCTGGTTTGTCGGATGAATCCAGTAGCCATCCGACCTCTTCCAGCGCACCACTCCATCCCTGGATCTGGCTCCAGGCCATCTGTAGCGCGCGGACATGCGGTTGCAGCCTGTAAAGCAGGACGACGAAAGCCACGATCACCGGGAAACCGACCCCAAGCCGCCATGCGCTGACAACCACGCCCAGAAAGAGGGCGGAATGCAGCACTTCGGTCAGCGGCGGGAGAGCCGCCTGGCGGCTGCTAAGAACGAAGCCCGCTTTTCGCACGGCATTCGAAGTCGCCTCGAAGATCGCTTTTTCACGCAGTTCCTGTCCGAATGCGCGGATGAGGCGCCCGGCGTGAACGAGGTGAAGCATCCTTGCGGCAAGTTCACTGTTAAACGACGTCACATTGCGGCTCGGGCCCTTCAGACCGGCCGACAGCAAGGCATGGATCGCCTGGATCAGGACAAGCCCAAGCGTAACGCATAACGACATCTGCCACGAAAGAAGCAGCAAAAATGCGAGCAGGATAACGGCCGCTGACGCATTCACGATCGCGGCAAGGATGGTCTGGACCGCATCCGAGGCCCGCCAGGATTCGTTGGAGATGATGTTCAGCAGTCGCCCCGGGCTCTGCTGCAGGAAGAACGAGTAGCCGATCGTCAAAAGCTGGTCAGCGAGACGGTTCCGGATCGAATGACCGGCCTTGCCATATATGAAATTGGCAAGCACCGCGTTGGCAAAAGCCAGCACGTTTTTCACGGTGATCAACCCGAGAATGGCAGCCGCGATGGCGATTAGCCGGGTCTGGTCGTCCAATCCCGCGCCCACCCGCTGAAAGACGGCGGAAAGGCCGGCCATTCCCGAAGCGTCGCTTTCGCCGGCAATGATGCTGAGCATCGGGATGACAAGACCGATGCCGGTGCCTTCGAGCACGGCGCTGCTCAGCCCAAGGATGACGACGACAACCAAGAGACCGGTGTTTTTCCCCAGTGCCTCGCGCAGGAGGTGAGAACTCGATGTGAGGAAATCTAGCATGGCGGGGATCCCCGTTGCGGGCGACGCAGGTGGCTGGTCGTGTCAGCGTCCGCCTGTTTTGGCCACCGAATGGCGAGCAAGGCAAATTTGGCTGCTCCGACCAGGTTCATGACCACGATCGTCAGGTGGGACAGGGAAATCTCGGGATCGAAACGGTAGCCGCCGAACAGCTCCCGCCAGGCCGATCGGGTCGTCCAGCAGAAGTGACGAAGCAGCCAGGGGGCCTTGAACACATGCTTGACGCAAAGACCGCCGTTTCCAAAGCTGTAATCCCGGTGAAGCTGTTCGATTGCATCGCGGGTGGTTCGGCCGTGAAAATGCTGGACCGTCATGTCGGGAACATATTCGATTGGGATGCCGAGTTGATAGGCACGGACGAGGTAATCCGTATCTTCTGCGGACCGCAGCGGGCCGCCGGCCCCGAACCGTTCGTCAAAGCGCCCGATGCGGGCTGCCGCTTCCCGATGCATAGTCATGTTGCAGCCGAGCACAAACCCGCCCGGATGAACATCCGGCGTGAAACGAGCCCGAAACCGCGACCGCTTGATGGTGAAAGGCAGGTCGTGCGGGCTGCCGAGATCGACGCGGCCACCCCGGACAATACATCGCTCACCGGCCGAATAATGCCGGTTGAGATCCTGAAGGTAGGAGGTCTCGACGACGCAGTCATCATCGATGAAGATCAGAAGCCTGCCTCGCGCCCGCTCCATTCCCGTATTGCGCGCGGCAGCGAGGCCAGGCCGCAGCTCCACCATCCATCTGACGGGGACAGCGGATTTCGCCGCGATACGGGACAAACGTATGGCTGTATCGTCGGTGGATCCATTGTCAACCACCACCAGTTCGCAGCTTAGGGAACAGGCTTGGCAGGCGGCTTCGATCGAGCTGATACACGCCTCGAGCGCGGCGGCCCTGTTCCTGGTGCAGACGATAAAGCTTGCATCGATGGGGTGGCGCCCCTCGGGAGACAAGGGGGGACTGGCGTGTGGGGCCTGCTTGTTCTCCCCGGACATCAGGCGAGCCCTCGAAGCGGTAACACCGTCCTGGCCGGCACCGATTGATAGTACCGTGCCACCCCATCAAGCCTCCGGATCGCCTCCTCCGACATGCGGCTCAACCAGGGCGCCGCCACGGCGGCTCGAAGGCCGTAGCGTTCCCGCCGCCGGATGACGTCCCATTTTCCCGTTCGCATGAGAAATGCGTGGGTCAACTCCGGACGTTGCTCGTCGGCAATGAATTGGTAGAGGAAATAGAAGAAGCAAAGCGCTCCTTCCGCGTAGCTGCGAGCGCCCGTACCGGTTTGCTCGGCCACTCTTCTTTCGATCGCGAGCATGCAATCGGCGGCTCGGCGCACCGTGTCCGGCGTAACGGCTGCGCCGATATCAAGAAGAGCGTCGGGATCGTCGTTAAGAGCCTGCCGTTCGAGGTTCTCGGCGACGATCTTCAGGTGGGTTCGGCGCATTTGCCGCCTGTGCCTGTTGGTGACGCTGTCGCTGTGGATACGATAGGCGATCAGGCTCTCATCGATCATCGCCGCCGGAAACTCGCGTGTAATGCGCCTGAAGAGATCGAAGTCCTCCGCGTGGACGTAGCTTGCGTCATAGACCAGCATATCCTCGGGAATGACCGTGCGATTGTACATCACCGTCGAATGCAGGAAGATCGTGAAAAACAGCGACAGTATGTGCCAATCCCCCGACTGGTAAATGGGATTTGGCGTGCCGCGCACGACGCGGCTGCCGAGAAGCCGATCGACTTCCGTTCCGCAGATCGCAAGCTGGGGCTGCCGCTCAAAGAACGCGACCTGACGGGAAAAGCGGGTTGGATAGGAGATGTCGTCCGCGTCCATTCGGGCGATCAGGTCACCTCTGGCAAGGGCAATGCCCTCGTTCAGGGTCGCGATCAGCCCGCGGTTCTCGCGCGAGACGATGCGGACGCGATCGTCAAGTTTCTGATATCGGTGCAGAATATCCAGCGACAGATCGGTCGAGCCATCGTCGATGGCGACGACCTCGAAGCGCCTGTAGTCCTGACGCAGGATGCTCTCGACCGCGGCAGCGAGATAAGGTTCGCCGTTGTAGACGGGCAACAGGACGGAAATCAGCGGGGAGGACATCGTTCGGCTCCCAATGGCGTGGCAAATCGAAGTTCCTGCATTTGCCCAGCTTCCGAAATGGCTGTGGCAGACGGCGCGTCATACGTCGGGTCAAGTTTGCTTGGGGGGACGTATGGGAAACAACGCTTGAGCTGGTTGAGTGGTTTTTCGAACGCCAGCCACGAGATCGCGGCCAAGACCAGCGTTCCCGTGGTCGCTACGATGAGGCGCCCCAAACCCTGTTCCGAGACGTTGAACGGAATCCAAGGCTGTGCACTGACGACAAAGGAGAGGACGATCGGATGGTACAGGTAAACCCCGTAGCTGACGCGTCCGACAGCGGTAATCGGCGGAAATTCCAACAGGCGGCCCGGAGCTCCCCGCAGGCCCGACGAACAGTATCCGACCAGGGCCGCAAGCGGTATAAGCGGAAGGACCTCCAACCCGATCCAATGCATCCAGGCAAGCGTTGGTGACAAGGGGAGCGGTTTCAGCCACATCAAAATGGCCGTTGCAACAAGCAGGGGTACGGAACTCAGCCGCATCCAGTGCGGCAATGTCCGTGACCGCGCGCGATGGAGTGCAAGGAGCGCGCCCGCCACCAGTGCGTCCATCGACGCTGGAGGAAGAAGATCCCGCGCGAGCGAAGGCGTCCCCGTAAACGGCCAATAGAACCGGTAGGCGAGCGAGCACGCAATGAGAGCGATGCAGATCGGCTCAAGCCAGCGACGCGGGGCGAGCAGGATGACGAGCGGCCAAAGGACATAGAACTGCTCTTCGATGCTCAGGCTCCAGGTGTGGCAGAGAATCCAGGGCGTCCATTCGTCGCGAAGGGCATACCAGAAATTCGACAGGTAAAGGGCATGCCATTTGATGCTGCCGCGCGCCTGCTCGAGGTTAACCAGCCAGACGAAGATCAGCACTGCAAAGTAGGGCGGGAATATGCGCAAGGCCCGTCGGATATAGAACGACCTTATCGTGGTGCCCGGTTCGTAACGGGCGGTAGAGCGGGCTTCCAGCAGCACTCGGGTTATCAGGAAGCCGCTGAGAACGAAGAACAGGCGTACGCCGATATGGCCCCAATGCGACCCGTCGGCCGCGAAGAAATGCGCGTATAGAACCATCGAGACGGCAAGGGTTCTGAGCCCATCCAATTGTCCGTCGCGTGCATGAAGCATGGAGCCCCCCAGTTGCCCAGAACTTGTGATAACTCCCGCCTCGCTCGCTGCTGCCGCCGTGCTTCTGTTTGGAACCCCAAGGAACTATTTTGGCAGTTCGAAAAGTTCAGGCGAAATCGGACCAAACTGTGGCCGCCACGGCTATTCAGACTTTAGCCCCGCGGCGGGGCAGCCTTTGGTCCTATTTGGAGACGTAAATTTCGACTGTCCGTTGTGCATGGTGATCCAGAACCGATATTCGCTGCAGGGCCCCTATTTCCGCTGCGCCGTGGTTGGCGGGGCGGCACGGTTTGTCCCTCGGCGCCTTGCCGGCCCGCCCGGCCCAGGTGTTTGTCGCACGCGTATGCCGCAAAACAGGGAAATTGTCGCAAAGTATCGCATCGCAACATCCCATGCGTAAAGGGGAGTCCGGCAAATTATGCAGGCCGTCCTGCATGCCGGTCCAGGCTGAGAGGCGCATGAGCGTGCCGTAACATTTCTTAATGTGACTACACAGTGCGGCTCCTGCCCATCGTTATCGTGTGACCTAACCAAACCGGCCAAGGGCGCTTGGCGGCTTAATTAAAAGGTCCACTCAATGATCGCATTATCGACCGTATCATCCACGCTTCGACGCTGCTTTGCGCTTGTCGGCAAAGCAGCGGTGCTCGCGTGCATGCTTTCGACCGCGGTATCGGCAGACGCTCAGATGCCGGTAACGACGATCGTCGCCAAGCGAGGCGCGCTGACGGAAAGGATCGAGGTGGTTGGTTCGCTTGCCGCGCGGGAAGAGATCGAGGTCTATCCCGCCGTCCTCGGCAAGGAGGTGCGGCAGATCCTGGTAGAGGCTGGTCAACATGTCGAGCGCGGCCAGGCGCTTGCGGTCCTGGACACGACCGAAGCCCTGATGTTGCTGGACAAGAATGCGGTGAGCCTCCTTCGCGCGCATGCTGCCGTGGCCGTCGAGAGCAGCAAGATAGATGTGGCAATGGTCACCGAAGCCGAAGCGCGCAAAAAGCTGGAACGCAGCCGCTCGCTGCAGCCGAAAGGTGCCATCGCCGACAATGTCCTTGAGGAAGACTTGAACGCTCACGCCCGAGCCGTCGCGGAGTTGAGACTGGCGCGCCAATCGTTGGAGCTCGCCAACGCAGATCAACAATTGATCGCCAGCGAGCGGCGGGAAATCGAACTGACCGTTCAGAGGAGTACCCTTCGGGCGTCCAGTTCGGGCCGGATCTTGAGCAGGAGCGCGCGTGTCGGTGCTATGACATCGAGTTCCGCCGGAGCTCTTTTTGTCATCGCTGATGACGATGATATCGAGTTCGTGGCGCAGGTGACGGAAACGAGCTTCGTTCGGTTGCGCGAAGGCATGAGCGCCGAAATTACCTTGCCAGGACGCGACGCAGCCATCGCAGGGACCGTCCGGCTGAATGCCGCGCAACTCGATCCCAAGACAAGAAGCGGGACTGTGCGGATCGAACTTGCAGACAAGGCCAGACTTTTCCCGGGCGTCTTTGCGCGCGGCAGCATCAGTGTCGAAGGCCGGCAGAATGTTCTCCTTCCGGGAACAGCCGTCAGAAGCACGGTGGCTGGCCACAACGTTTACGTTGTTTCGGACGGGCTCGTGGATATCCGCCCGGTCCGCATCGGATCGCAGCAAAGCGGGTTCGTGGAAATCGTCGACGGCATCCGGGAGGGTGAGGAGGTCGTCCTGAAATCAGGTGCCTTCCTGAAGGCACAGGAGCGGGTGAGGCCGGTATTGGCCGCGACGCCGGAAGCGCGTGCCGACGCATCCACATCGACCCCAAATCGGCTCGGAGCTCGACTTCAATGAACATATCGGCCTGGGCGATCCGTAATCCGCTTCCTTCGATCCTCCTATTCCTAATCCTTGTCGCCGCGGGTCTCTACAGCTTCTCACGGCTGCCTGTTACTTACTTCCCGACGATCGACGAGCCGGCGGTGAATGTGACTATCGACCAGCCCGGCGGCGCGCCGAGCGAGTTGGAGACTGAAGTTACTCGTCTTGTTGAAGACGCAGTCGCGTCTCTTGCAGGCGTAGAAGAGATCAAGTCGACCGTCACCCAGGGCCGCTCCGTTACCGCTGTCGAATTTGAGTTAGGCGTGATTTCGCCTGACCGCGCCATGGGTGACGTCCGCGACGCAGTTGCCAAAATCCGCAGCGATCTTCCCGATGGAATAGATGAGCCTGTCATCGAGCGAGCGGAGGAGGAAGCACAAGCGGTCGTGACCTATGCCGTCACAAGCCAGGACATGACCGTTGCGGAGCTTTCGTGGTTCGTCGACGACGTTGTTGCCCGGCAGCTGCAGGGTCTGAAGGGCGTTGGCCGCATTGACCGTGTCGGAGGTGCTGACAGGGAGATCCATGTCGCGCTCGATCCTTCGCGATTGCAGGCGCTTTCCCTCACGGCGAACGCCGTCAACGAAAGCCTCATCGAAAGCCAGTTGGATCGCTCTGGGGGGCGCAGCAACCTGAATGGCAGGGAACGGGCGCTGACGACCGCCGCGGCGGCGCGGACGATTGCAGAACTCGGTGATGCTCGCATCCTCCTGTCGGACGACGCCAGTGTGAAACTGGACGATGTCGGCAGCGTCCAGGATACGATCGCCGAGGCCCGCGCCTTTGCCACTTTGGATCAGGAGGAGGTCGTAGGCTTCGCGGTATATCGCTCGAAGGGTGCGAGCGAACTTGTCGTGGCGGAGGAAGTGGCCGCCGCACTGGAGAAGCTCAATCTCGAACAGCCGTCGACGCGCTTCAAGCTGGTCGACGACAATATGTCCTACACGGCGGGCAACTACAACTCGGCCATGCATACGCTCTATGAGGGAGCAGCGTTGTCAATCGTCGTCGTGTTTTTATTCCTGCGCGACTGGCGGGGCACGATCGTTGCGGCAATCGCGCTTCCGCTTTCGATCATCCCGACCTTTTTTGCCATCGATCTCCTGGGCTTCTCCCTCAATATCCTCAGTCTGCTTGGGATCACCCTTGTGACAGGGATTCTCGTGGACGATGCGATCGTTGAAATCGAAAACGTGGTACGTCACCGCGACATGGGCAAATCCGCCTACCGGGCCGCATTGGACGCCTCCGACGAAATAGGGCTTGCGGTCATGGCCATATCCGCGACGATCATGGCTGTCTTCACGCCGGTGGGTTTCATGAGCGGAGTGGTCGGGCTGTACTTCCGGGAATTCGGGTTGACGGTTGCGATCGCGGTATTCTTTTCGCTTCTGGCGGCCCGATTGATCACCCCGATCATGGCCGCATACATCATGACCAACGCTCCTCCGTCCGACGTCCGGAGAGGGCGTCTGGTGTCGGCCTATGGACGGCTGCTGAAGGTCAGCCTCCGGTGGCGATGGATGACGGTCGGATGCGCATTTGCGGCCTTCGCCCTGGCTTTATACGGTCTGATCTCCCTGCCGACCGCCTTTTTGCCGGAAGAGGACACGGGGCGGTTGACCCTCTCCGTGGAGCTGCCTCCGGGGGCGGCCTTGCACGAAACAAGAACAGCGACGGACGAAATAGCCTCCGTGATCCGGCGGGATTCCGCGGTGGAAGGCGTGTTCGTCAGGGCGGGGTCGAGCACGGCGGGACAGGAGGATATACGATATGCGACCGTGCTGATCGATCTGTTCCACAAATCCGAGCGCGACCGTTCGTCGTTCTCGATACAAACCGATCTTGAGAAGGCGCTTTTCTCGATTTCGGACGTCAGGCTGCGCTTTCTCAATACCCGCGGTGGGCGGGACATATCTTTCGCTGTCCTGTCCGCGGATGGCGCTATGGCTCAGCGGGCCGCAGACAATATACTGCATGAGCTCACTGCCGACAGGAACTTCGTCAACCCAAGCGCCGACAACGTAGCTACGCGCCCGGAACTTCGGGTGAAAGTTGACCCCGACAAGGCTTCAACGATCGGTGTATCTGCGGCAGAACTTGCGCGCACAATCCGGGTATCGACGGTGGGCGACGTCGACAGCCGGCTGCCCAACTTCCTTGACGGCGGCCGACAGATTCCAATCCGCGTGCTCCTCCAGGCGCATGCTCGCGACGACTTGCCAACCCTTGAGATGTTGTCGGTCCCGACGACGAAAGGGACGTCGGTTCCGTTGTCGTCTGTCGCCGAGATCAGCTTCGATGAGAGGGTCGCCGCCATCGAGCGGTTTGATCGCCAGCGTCGCATCGAAATCTCGGCTGATATGGCTGAGGGCATGACGTCGGGCCAGGGTCTCGACAGGCTGACACAGCTCGACAGCGTCAAGAACCTGCCGGCGGGTGTGCGCATTCAAGCGACCGGGGATTCCGATACCGAAGGCGAGGTGTTCTCAAGCTTTGTGGTGGCGATGGGATCGGGTGTCATGCTTGTACTTGTCGTTCTCATCCTCCTCTTCGGAAGCGTGCTGGCGCCCTGGACTATTCTGGCTTCCCTTCCGCTTTCTATCGGCGGTGTTGCAACTGGCCTGATGTTAAGCGGCCACGCCGTCTCGCTTCCCGTCGTCATCGGCATCCTGATGTTGATGGGGATCGTGACGAAAAACGCCATCATGCTCCTGGACTTCGCCATCGAACGCGAGGCCCATGGGATGCCTCGGGTCGATGCGATCATCGAAGCCTGCTTGGAGCGCGTTCGCCCGATCATCATGACCACGTTTGCCATGATCGGGGGAATGGCCCCCTCGGCGCTCGGGGTAGGGGACGGAGGCGAATTCAGGGCGCCCATGGCGATCGCGGTGATTGGCGGTCTGCTCGTGTCCACGGTTCTATCATTGCTCGTCATCCCGTCGCTCCACCTGATCGTTTCCGACCTTGGCGATCGTACCGCTCGGATCTTCAAGCCCTTCCTCCAGTCGGCCGAGATCTGAAGGTTGCAGGCCCCGCAAGGACGCTTGCACGACCAGCGGAGGGCCGGCCAGCCACCTGGCCGGCCCTGCCGTTTATCGCAGAGCGGTTTTTCCGCGGTGCCGCCACTCTGTCGGTTACGTCAATTCTGCGTGGCGGTGCGAGCGGTCGCGGCTCTTATCGCCATGGCTGGGCGCTTTTGGTATCACTGCGAGCAGCGACCGTAACAAAACTTAATAAAGCGAAATATTCGAGGACCAGCAGCCGGCCGATTATAGGGTCCTCAAACAGGAAAAGACTCGATGCAGCCCAATTCAGCATCCGCGAAGATATTGATCGTGGAAGACGACTTCGAAATCGGCAATCTTCTGGCGTCGACGATTCAGGAAAGCGGGATGCTGCCGACCGTGGCTGAGGACGGAAACGTGATGCAGTCCCTGCTTCGCAGCAATTCCTATGACCTGATTATTCTCGACGTCATGCTGCCGGGCGAAGATGGGCTAAGCATTTGTAAGCGCATCCGCTCGGAAAGAACGATCCCGATAATCCTGCTGACGGCACTCGGAGAGGAAGTCGATCGGATCGTGGGACTTGAAGTCGGTGCCGATGATTACATCACAAAGCCCTTCAGTCCGAGGGAGGTGGTCGCTCGGATTCGCAGTCTCCTGCGTCGCGCCTCTTACGGCCTGACAAGTAGCTCGGCTCAGAGGAAGCTGCGTTTTGACGGATGGGTGATCGACCCGATGCGGCGCCGGCTTCACGACCCCAGCAACGCCCGCATCGCTTTGACAACAACGGAATTCGATCTTTTGCTGGCGTTCTGCAGAAATCCGGGCAGGGTCATCACCCGCGAGGAGCTGCTCTTGTTTACCCATTCCGGGCTGGCTGGGCCGATCGAGCGCAGTATTGACGTCCATATCAGCCGCCTCCGTCAGAAGATCGAGGCTGATCCTCGCGAGCCGACGCTCCTGCAGACGGTCAGACTGGGGGGATATACTTTCACCGCGTCGGTGGAGGAGGTCTGAAATAGGCCCAACCCTTCTCCGGTGCCGCAATTGCCGTGCGGCCGCGGTGGCAGCCGATGTTGTGACTGGGAACTGGCGCCCGGACGCCTGTTCCCAGCGACCACGGCATCGCATCTTGTAGTGAAAAATATTGCCGCACGGCAAAACGCACGCCTGCACGGATCGGAAGCGATCCGTGCAGGCGTGCGCCATTTGTTTTCTCTTCCCGGCTTTCAGAATTTGTAGCCGACAAAAGCAGAAACGGAAGGCTGGATCTTCTTTTCGACGATCGGGCTATCCGCGGCATCTCCGGTGAGCACTCCGATGCCTGCCTCACCGCGTACCAACCAATGTTCGCTCAATGCGTATGTGGCAGAGGCAGAAAAATCGACACGCTTCAAGCCAGCTTCTGCCTTGTATTCACGAAGGCCCGAACGTGCCGACTGAGCGGCATCGACGCCGAAATAGGCCTGCATGTGCTTGTCATCGGCGACGGTGGCTTCGGCGCGTGCGCCCAGAATGAGACGCTCCGTGACCGGGGCAGAGTATTCCACCCCAAACTTTCCGATCAGGCTTTCGCTGCCATTGATGGTCTGGTCGACGCTCGCATAGATTTCGACCGGACCCCAATCATAGCCGACTTTTGCGCCGACCGTTGCGGCGAAATCGATGTCGCCGAGACCGCGGAGGCGATCACCGTCACCGTCATCCCGCCCCGTTTCATAACCGATTTGAGCGGCGATAGAAAAGCCGCTTTGATTGAGGACAGTGACGCTGATCCCACCTGGATCGATTTCCAGCCATTCGCCATAGGTGAACACCACGAAGGGAATGGGGCTGACTTCAAATTCATCGCTCCCTTCGTATTTGGGATCGTAAGAGGCGCCGGCACCAACGATCAGGCTCCAATTGCGCTCCGGTTGGCGTTTGTCGAAACGCTGCTTGTCGAAAGGTGGCTCCGGCGTCTGCTCCGTGGTGGTCTGGTCGGCGCCATAGGCGGTTGGGGACAATCCAGCAATGCTGAATGCAGCGCATAAGGCGAGGGGCGAAAGACGCCGCTTGGCTTTTTCAAGATGTAGCATAAGGGCTCCAGAACAGGTTATCAGTCCCCCCAAACAGAGGAGCCTGCGACGGCTTGTGTTTCATGCCGGAGCCATCCGGTGCATGTTTTTTTGTTACGCTTTGTTGCGGCCCGCCGCGATCAGCGACGAGGCGGCCCTGCCGTAACAAAACGTAATAATCGCGCAGTAGGAAACGCGGGATCTTGTGAGGGAGTTCGCCTATATTTCTGCTTCGTTGAGCGACTTCGACTCAGGCGCGCTTCACAATTCAACAGGGTGCTCATGTTCTTCCGGCGGCTTCCAGGCCTATCGACGATCCATAGTCAGATCACCGGCGTTATTCTTCTCGGTCTCACCATCACCGTTTTAGGCGGCTCTTTTCTCGAGCAGCGTGTCGGAAATGGGTACTCGATGGTTGACGTCGAGGAACTCGCCGACAGTGTGTTTACGATAGCTTCCGTCCTCAAAACAGCCACGCCTGAAGAACGCGACATCGTTCTTCAGGCAGCCAATCGTGCCGGTTGGGATCTCAATCTGCGGCCTCGGGCCTTGGCGGAAACGTTCAAGAACTCATCGCCGCAGGAAAGTGCCCTGGACGCGACGATAGATTGGCTTTTTACCCCCGACGGGAAGCAGGTGCCACTCGGTGGCTGGCAAACCTTCGTTGATGACAAGCGTGTCGTCTCAGCCGAGGTTGACGATAAAACAATCCTCGTTTTGGGCGGTCTTCCAAGCACTGCGTTCTGGAGCGAGGTCCTCATCAGGGGGCCACACTATCTGGTAGCGCTTATCACCTTGATCGTGTTGTTTTCCTCGTTCGGGGTCTGGGCGATCACGCGACCGTTGCGGAAGATCGCTTCAGCGGCTGCGAATGCCGACATTACATCTGGCCGGGTAATCTTCGAGGAAGAAGGCAGCGTGGAGATCGTTGCTGTTGCACGCTCCCTGAACGGGATGAGCGATCGTATCACCGATATGATCCAAAGCAGGACGCGGATGCTGCGTGGGGTGAGCCACGATCTGCGCACGCCATTGACGAGACTGAGACTTCGAGTAGAGCGGGTCGGCGACGGGCAATTGCGCGATATGTTGCTGGCGGATATCTCTCGCATCGATAGCCTTCTCAAGGAGAGCCTCAGCTATCTGCGTGACGACCACCATCGGGAGCAGGTGGAAACGATTGACCTGGCAACGACGCTGCAGACGATCTGCAGCGAGTTTGACGATGTGGGCCATAAGATCAATTATATCGGCCCCAATCATCTGTCCGCCAATTGCAAGCCCCTCGCGATAACACGTGCAGTGACCAACCTTTGCGAAAACGCTGTGAAATTTGGCGAGAAGGTCGCAATCGAGCTGACGCGAAGCGGAGACAAGGTGGTGGTCGACGTGTCGGACAATGGCCCCGGGATACCGAAGGAATCACGTGCGAGGGTGCTGGAGCCATTCTTCAAACTGAATGCGGCGAGGACTGATGGCAACGCCGGGTTCGGGCTGGGATTGTCCATCGTTGCGGAAATCGTGCAAGCCCACCGGGGAACGCTGGAACTGTTGGACGGGGAGCCATCCGGGCTCTTGGCGCGACTAACGTTTCCAGCAGATCTCCAGGCGGACGGCGTCACCGCCCAGGTTCGGTGAACGCCCGGGTGAATATTTTCCGGTACTTCAGCCATGACATGCTCACCTAGTGCCTTCTCGCATCGCTCGGGCAACGGGCGCGGCTGGCGTTGTCGCCAAGGGATGTCAGCTATGGCCATAACCCGTGGGGCTTAGCCGCTCTGGTTCGGCATTTATTGTGGAGGCGCGGAGACCCCTGCCTCGAAATTGTCTGCAGCTCGGGGGGCCGAAATGGGACTTGTGCGCCAAGCGTGTGGAACAATCGGCTCCGGTCTGTCACCGAGGGAAGCCAGCATCGCGTCCGCCTGATTGAAATACTGTTTGATCCACGGGACGGGGCCGATCCCGAAGCGCCGTGTCGATCCCCATCGCTGGCCGTTTTCGACCAGCGTATCCCAGGGTCTGGGGTTCCCGTGGAAGACGATGATCCTCGCGTTCCGCGGCTGCTTGATCCTCGGCAGCAGCAGATTGATCGGGAAGTATTTCGTGCAGCTTCTCTTGAAACTGACGCAGAAACCTGCCGGCCAATAGCTTTTTTGCCTCACCGCCTGCGTCAGGTAGGACTGGTCGTTCTTATATCGCGCTATGATCGCGTCTGATTTGCTGACGAAGTCGTGGTAGATTGCGTCGACATTTCCTGCGTGAAATCCAAAGACGGATGATTGGGCACCCCTGTCGGGCCTCAAACTATTCGGGAGAAGGCTCCAGAGATCCGGGTTCCATTCCCGTTGGATTACAAAATGACGGCGCTCTCGAAGCAAGCCGATCAGCGGGGCGAGCGACCGTTGGACCATGACGTCAAGATCGAGGAAAAGCACGACGTCTCCCGGCGGGAAAAGACCCGGTGCAAACACGCCGATCTTGGGCCAGCACCCTCGTCTCCACGCCTGCTCAGGCAGGCCGAGATTCGGGATATGACGAGCGAGAATGCTGGAAGCAAGGCCGCGACGATCGTCCGTCAGGCAGACAAAGTCGAACGGCTCCTCCATGTTGCGCAATACGCCGGCATAAAGAGCATTGACATGGCTGGCGGTGAAAGCCGTGCCCCATTTCATGCAAACAATCGTAACCAACATCCCGCTCCATCAACAATCTGAAGACGGCTTAAGCGACTTTGGTACGGGTGATTGTTTAGTGTTGTTATATGATGTTGCCGAAGGTTGTCTTCGATTTCGGCGGTGCGGATGACCGACGGTGCCCGGCTTAGGATGGGTGGGATCAATTTGCGCTTCGGACCGATAGCGACAGACGGCGGGCGGGTAACTTTGACTGAGACATCGCCGGGCGACTGGGCATCCACCTTGGCAGGCGAATCACGGACGTGCCACCGCCTTTGCACTCAGAAAGTGCATGGCCAACGTGCTATATGCCCAGGGAGTTCGCGGCGTCGGCCACTTCTTTTCGCATCGCGTCGAGCGATCCACGCAATACCCTGAAGTCGGCACTTAGAGCAGGCGCGGCGTCCTGTTCTTCCCAGTAGAGGAGTGTGTTGTGCCATCCGGTTGTCGTCTCGATCAGCCCACGCATCCGCTGCATCGTTCTTTCATCAATGTTGGCCGCCGCCCGTTCCGCGTTGCGTGCAAGTTCCACGAGATCGTTGGCCTCCACACCCCAGATCGGCAAGGCCGTTCGCAATTTGAGAATTTGCTCGTTGATGTCGTCTATCTGTGTTTTTTCCATATGTCTTATCTACCGCTCGATTGCGGTTATTCAACGAGGCGATATAACTAAAAGTTGATGAGCTCTGGAGGCTGCATCTATCGATGGTTTAGTCGTCTTTGCTTGCTGGTCTTTGGTTTGCGCATGCTTGGCGCCGCGCCTGACGAACCTCGCTTGCAAAATCAATCCTTATCATCCCTAACGACCTAGAGGAGGGGGCCGCCCCTCGCCAGCCCAATCCCAACCGGAATGGGTCGCGGCGGCAAGCCGAGCGATCTCCGATTTAAGTTAAATCTCCGGGTTTTGGGCATTGAAAAAAGATGCTGCCGCTTGAAATATTCAGAGATAGGCGCATATTCGGGTGTGGCTGATGAATTTATTTTGCCTGGAAGCGCGATATATCAGGATTTTTCTTAAGAAATCGAAGATTCGCGTCTGAATCACCATAATACTGCCGATAAATATTACGAATACTTCGACTTTGAGGCACTTTCGCTTCGAAGGAAGGCTGCTCCGATCTCAGGTCGCCCCGATCTTAGCGGTAAGATCCAGGAGGCCTCCATGACATTCGAGCATGCGAACGTGCAGACATCGTGCAGACCGTGGGGGAGCCACGATCTCAGGCCTTGGAGCCTGAGCGGCAACCCCCACGCCGCCATCGGTGAACTGAGGTTTGAGCGTAGCGAGACGCAGGCGCCTGACCCTGCCTTGCTTCTCAAACTGCTCTTCACGAAGGAGAAACTGTCGATCCAGGTCCACCCTGACGACGCCTTTGCGCAAACCATGGGGATGGCCAACGGCAAGACCGAGGCATGGTATGTGCTGTCTGCGGAAGACGGTGCCCAGGTTGCGATCGGCCTTGATCGCCCATTGACCCAATCTCAATTGCGGGATGCGATCACCGATGGATCGATTGCCGATCTCGTCAAATGGCAGCTGGCAGCACCTGGCGACGTGTTTTTCGTTCCAGCGGGAACCATCCATGCCATCGGTGCCGGCCTCGTCATTGCCGAGATCCAGCAAAGAAGTGACACGACATTCCGCCTCTTCGACCATGGCCGCTTGCGCGAACTCCACATAGATCAGGCATTGGCCGTCGCGGATCTGGTGCCGGCAAGACCGGAAATGATGCCCATGCATCTTACCGTCGAACGATTGAAGCTTGTATCCTGCGCCTTTTTCGTCCTGGAACGGATCGACCTTCCGCCGGAGGCAAACTGGGAATTGCAGGCGCAGCGCGAGACCTGGGGCCTGGTCATCGCAGGTGACGCCACCATAGGATCGATGCGGGCTTGTGTTGGAGATGTCTTCTTTGCCGAAGCGGATCGAAGCGTCATCAATGTCGGGCGCAGTGGCCTGACGGTCCTGCTGGCCTATGCCGACAGCGCACCTCAACCCGGACTGCTGCGCGATCTCGACGATCGTCAATCCCAGCTTCCGGTCCGCGATCTGACGCGGCCGGACATTTCATCAAGAATACCCGTCAGCGTGCTGCCCCGCTCGATGGAGGGGCGCCCATGACCAGCTTCAAGAATACTTATCCCAAGAATATTGCCCTTATCGGCAACTCGCTGCCTCGCCGCTGCGGCATCGCAACCTTCACGACCGACCTGCAGCAGGCCATCTCGAAATCACCTGCCGGTGTGGAGACCGCGATCATCGCGATGACGGACCACGGTCATGCCTATGACTATCCCGCCAGCGTCTGGCTTCAGATCCCGGACGAAAGTCTCGATGACTATATCCGCGCGGCCGAGGCTCTGAATGCCGCTCGGTTCGATGTCGTCTGCCTTCAGCACGAATTCGGCATTTTCGGCGGCGAGGCCGGAAGCCATATACTCGCGCTGCTCTCGCGGCTGGAAATGCCGATCGTAACCACGCTGCACACGGTGCTCGCGCAACCCAATCCGGCCCAACGCCGCGTCCTCACGCAGATCGTCGACACATCGGCGAAAGTGGTGGTTATGGCGGAGAAGGGTAGGGCGCTGTTGCGTGAGGTATATGGCGTTCCGGCGGAAAAGATCGAGGTGATCCCTCATGGGATTCCGGACATCGCCTTCTGTGAACCCGACCTCGCAAAGACGAAGCTCGGGTTCGAGGCGCGCTCGGTCATCCTGACTTTCGGGCTGCTGTCCCCCAACAAGGGCATCGAGATCATGATCGATGCGATGCCGCTGATCCTGAAGAGCGAGCCCGACGCCGTTTATGTGGTGCTGGGCGCGACCCATCCCAATCTCGTCCGCAACGAGGGGGAAGCATACCGTGAACGCCTGATTGCCCGCGCTCTGGATCTCGGTATCGAGAAGCACGTGGTCTTCCTCGATCAGTTCGTCGACCAGGCAACGCTACTGGACTTCATTTCCATGTGCGACGTCTACGCCACCCCCTATCTGAACGAGGCGCAGATGACATCGGGCACGCTGGCCTATAGTTTTGGCCTGGGGAAGGCGGTCGTGTCCACGCCCTATTGGCACGCGCGAGAACTTCTGGCGGACGGACGCGGCATCCTCGTTCCTTTCAGCGATGCAGAGACAATCGGCGCAGAAATCGCCACTTTGCTCACCGACAATGCCCGGCGGAAAGCCATGCGCGTGCGGGCTTATGCCAGTAGCCGGTCGATGACATGGCAGAGAACGGCAGAACGGTATCTCTCGCTGTTCGGTGATGCGACCCAGCGCAGATCTCGGCCGAACGCAATTCTGTCGGGCGGAAATGCTTCGGTGCGCAAACTTCCCGCCGCGCCCGAGCCGGAACTCGCCTATCTTCTTTCGATGTGCGACGACACCGGCCTGTTTCAGCACGCCGTGCATTCCGTACCGGATCGCTCACATGGTTATTGCGTCGATGACAATGCGCGCGCTCTCCTTCTGGCCGTTACTCTCAACACACCGGGGGAGGAACTCCTGCCGGAGCCGTTGACGACGCGTTTCGCGTCATTCGTGCAGCACGCCTGGAATCCCGACAAAAAGCACTTTCGCAATTTCATGGGTTTTGACCGGAGATGGCTTGAGGACAAGGGTTCCGAGGACAGTCATGGCCGCACGCTCTGGGCTTTGGGAGAGTGCGCCCGTAGCGATGCCAATGCGTCCCGTCGGAACTGGGCTGCTGGCCTTTTCGCCGAAGCTCTGCCGACTGTCGAGATGTTTCGCTCACCGCGCGCCTGGGCCTTCACGCTCATAGGGCTGGATGGCTATTGTGCCGCAAACGGAGAGGACATCGTCGCCAAGCGGATGCGGCGTCTTCTCGCGGACCGCCTCATGGATATCCTTGCTCGAGTGGAGACGCAGGATTGGGTCTGGTTTGAGGAAGGTCTTTCCTACGACAATGCGCGACTACCCCAGGCACTGATCCTTTCGGGCCTCGCCAGTGAAACATCTGCCTATGTGGTTGCCGGGATGAGGACCTTGACTTGGCTGATGACCAAGCAGACGGCGCCAGCGGGCCATTTTCGGCCGATCGGAACCGATGGTTTCGGCGACGTACGCAAGCCGCCTCAGGAATTCGATCAGCAGCCCCTGGAGGCCGCGGCGACGATTTCCGCCTGCCTTGCCGCTTGGCGCGTGGATCAAGGCATGGAATGGAAAAATGAAGCCAACTCTGCATTTGCCTGGTTTCTCGGAAGCAACGATCTTGCACTGACCCTCGTCGATACTGACACGGGCAGTTGCCGTGACGGACTGCATCGTCTGCGCGTCAACGAAAACCGGGGCGGAGAATCAGTGGTCTCCTATCTTCTGGGCCTCTTAGAGTTCCGCAGATTTGCCCGCATCAGCGACCAGCATGCAAAACTCGCTCCTCTTCGCACGTTGCGCGCATGAGCGCCCAAAGCCAATTAAAGCAATTGAGGTTCCTTTGTCACAAGCCACTTTTCTGAACCGTCAGGCTCTCTTCCTGCGACCCGACTCGTCGCGCGTCGTCGTGCGACCTTTCAAGCCGGCGACCGAACCGCGGGACCTCAACCCCACCGAGAAGACGCGTGCAAATCATATCGTTGATCGCGTCCTGGGGCTTGATCTGGAGGCGGCGGAAATCCTGCTTGCCGACGTCCTGGAAAATTTCGACGGCCGCCACCGCAACCTGCTCGCGAGGTTCGAAAGCCGCGCTGCGGAAATGGAAGATGCGTTCGCGCCTCATGCCAATTTCACCAAAACCCAGCGCCAGCTTGTCGGAGCCTATTTTCTCAACGAATATTCCTTCGAA
The DNA here is from genome assembly GCF_056280385.1 of Neorhizobium sp. USDA 3394. Classification (NCBI taxonomy): domain Bacteria; kingdom Pseudomonadati; phylum Pseudomonadota; class Alphaproteobacteria; order Hyphomicrobiales; family Rhizobiaceae; genus Neorhizobium; species Neorhizobium sp. USDA 3394. The sequence continues at coordinate 1,596,930 of NZ_JBWCDU010000002.1, read as the reverse complement.
GCGTCTGCGTTATTCAATCCGAGCATTGTCTCTCATCCGGATCAGTCCGGGCTGGAAAAGGGAACCCGGCGTTTTGTCGTCAGCTTGCGCGCGGTTGGAGAAGGGCATGTGTCGTCCCTGACGTTCCGCACCGGCGTGATCGCGGCCGATGGCAGCGTTGATATCGATCCGACGGTGCGGCTTGCTTCGACGCCAACCGTCACGGCGCGCACCTCCCTTCCGGCAGGCGAGCAGGTCGACATCAGTTTCGGTTCCGAGCAGTCGATCAGCGAGCGGGTCATCTTTCCGATAACAGCCGTTCAGTCCAACGGAATCGAGGACGCGCGGTTCGTCGAATTCGACGATAACGGGGAGAAGACATTCTACGCGACCTACACTGCCTATAACGGGATGGGTATCCGCTCGGAACTGCTGGAGACCAAGGATTTCCTGTCTTTTCGCTTGAGCCCACTCGCAGGTACCGTAGCCAGGAACAAGGGGATGGGCCTATTTCCGCGCAAGATCGACGGGCGGTATGCGATGATCGGTCGGCAGGATAGCGAGAACCTCTATCTCGTCTATTCCGACGATCTCTACACCTGGAATGGCGGGCAGTTGATCCTCGGGCCTAAATTCCCGTGGGAATTTATCCAGATCGGAAATTGCGGATCCCCCATCGAGCTCGACGAGGGATGGCTGCTCTTGACCCACGGCGTCGGTCCAGTCCGCAAATATGCGATTGGTGCAGCTCTTCTCGATAAGAAGGATCCGTCCAAGGTTCTCGCCCGCTCGGCCGAACCGCTGGTGCGCCCGGAACCGTCTGAGCGCGAGGGATACGTGCCGAACGTTGTCTATACCTGCGGCGCGATGCGCCATAACGGCCATATCATCCTGCCCTATGCGGTCTGCGACACGTTCTCGAATTTCTCCTCGATCAGGATTTCAGATCTCCTGAAAACATTGGATGGCTGAAGCAATTTCGTTCCACATCGCCCGTGGGGGCGAACAGGGATGGGAAGACCGTCGGCATATCGGCGATTGCCAGCCTCTGCGGTTCGATAAATTCTTGAGAAGAGATTGCCGCCCATCGCGGAGATGGGCGGCCGAGGCGCAGGGGTAAGGGGGAATTTACGCCTCGTTTTCGAGTGTCGGATTTACGCGCTACGCTGAAGTTATCCGTAAGGGCGGTGGGTTAAGCCTTGCGAAACCCGAATGTCTTCCGCAGGTCACTCCGCAGCCAATGCCAGTTCTTGATGTCGAGCCTCCGGCTCGGATTGCTGATACGTCCGTTGTTCCGGTGGCTTGATGCGGAACCATGTCGCGTAGAGCGCTGGCAGGAACAGCAGGATCATGATCGTTCCGACGGCGGTGCCACCGATCAGCGTGTAGGCCATTGATCCCCAGAAGACCGAGTGCGTCAGCGGGATGAAAGCGAGCACGGCAGCCAGCGCCGTCAGTATGACAGGTCTCGTCCTCTGTACGGTTGCCTCGATAACGGCGTGGTAATCATCCAAGCCGGCCGCCTGGTTTTCCCTGATCTGTTCGGTCAGGATCAGGGTGTGGCCCATAAGAATGCCCGCCAAACCAATCAGCCCGAGAATGGCGCTGAACCCGAAGGGCTGATTGAAGATCATCAAGACCGGGACGACGCCTGCGAGCCCGAGCGGTCCGTCAGCATCACCATCGTCATCGTTGACAAGCTGCGAACCTGAAGGATGATGACGATCAGCATTGCGGCAATCATGACGGGAAACACTTGAACCAGAGCGACGTTACATCAAGTCCTTGAGCCCGATGCCATCGAAGCCGTGCTCGCGAAAGAGCCTGCTGGCGACGTTAATGCTCACGCCACGTCGACGCCGCTCGGCGACCGCGGAGAAATCGAGGCGATCAAGACAGTGTTCGGTTCGACGGCAGGGATAGCCGTGAGTGGCACGAAGTCGGCGACAGGACACCTTCTTGGCGCTGCAGGTGGCCTGGAAGCAATCATCACGATCCTGGCACTCAGGGATCAGGTCGCACCGCCAACGCTGAATCTGAGTGCTGCCGATCCCGCAGGCGACGGGATAGACTTTGTCGCGAACAAATCCCGGCCTTTGCAGATGGACTATGCGATCACCAACGGCTTCGGGTTCGGAGGCGTGAATGCGAGCGCCCTGTTCCGGCGTTGGCGCGAATGACCCGCCTAAACTACAGTTTTCCGGAGGAGGCTGCCGCACGGGCGTCGTCATCCACGCACATCGCCGGAAAATTCGTTCCTACTAAATCAAAAATGTTGATATAGATGAGGGAGAACAGCATGATCTGAAATATGAAGCCGAATTTTCTGACAGTATCCGCAGGTGCCGGCAGCTTGGTTCTTCGAGGCCTGGCGTCACCAATTCGCGTCAACATTCTTCAGCTCCTCCATGACCGGGGAAAGCTGAACGTCAACGAGATCAGTGCGGCGCTCTCGCTGCCACAGTCGACAGTGGCCGTGAACATCCTGACCCTGGAGGAGGCCGGCCTCATCGAGACCTCTTCCGTCAAGGCGACCAAAGGCAATCAAAAGGTCTGCAGCGCCAAATACGACGAGATCATCGTCCGCTTCGACACGGCTGAGAAAGACACCAGAAACAACCAGATCGAGGTCGCGATGCCTCTCGGGCTCTACACGAGCTGCGAAGTTTCTGCGCCATGCGGGCTTTGCTCACCGGACGGCGTCATAGGCCTGCTGGATGTTCCCGATTTCTTTCTCGATCCCGGCCGGGTGCAGGCAGCGTTGATCTGGTTCGGCCGCGGCAATGTCGAATACAAATTTCCAAACAACGCCAAGCTGGTTAACTCGGCGGTCGAGGCAATCGAGTTTTCGATGGAGCTTTCGTCGGAAGTGCCCGGCACGAACCTCAACTGGCCCTCCGACATAACGCTGTGGATCAACGAACATCGCATCGGGACCTGGACGTCGCCCGGTGATTACGGCGACAAGCGCGGGGTCTATACGCCGCAGTGGTGGAAACTTGAAGGCTCTCAATACGGCAAGCTGAAGACTTGGCGCGTCACCAGGCAGGGATCGTTTATCGACGGCGTATCGATCTCCAGCGTCACAATCGATGACATCGGCTTGGCCGAGCATCACTCGATCAGGATGAAAATCGGCATAGAAGAGAAGGCCCCCCATCCGGGAGGCATCAACATCTTCGGCCGCGGTTTCGGCAATTACGACCAGGACATCATCATGCGGCTCTATCTCGCCTGACGGGCCTGCACGAGCCGTTCTCGGCTTCGGTTTCACTGGGAAGCGCCAAACCGAACGACGTTCCATGACGCCGGAGGAACGGTGACCGTCACTTTGCCGCTCGTCACGTCGATATCCTTCAGATCTCGAGGCGCCACGGTGTTCGGCCCATTCCTGGTGTTGCTCGCCTTGAGGTCGTCGTGATGCAGCGAATGGGCTCGCTGCAGCTTCAACGCGCCAAAACCGGTTGCCGCGACATCAATCTGCAGATCGTCGGAAAGATGACGGTTCAGGATGAAGAGGGTGACTGTCTTGTTCTCCTCGGAATGCACCGCCGAGAACTTGAGGTAAGGAACGGCGTCGATCTTGTCGTAGAGATCTTCCGTGTGATTGGGGTCGTAGTAACGGGTGGCATAGGTCGGCGTATCGACGCGGGTCCTGAGGACACTGCCCCTGCCAAGATTGCTGAAGTCCGAGAAGGGCCAGAAGATCGTTTGCCGCCAGGCCGGACCACCGGTCTCCGTCATGATGGGCGCGATTGCGTTTACGAGCTGGGCGAGGCATCCGGCCTTGACGCGATCGGCATGATTGAGGAGTGAGATGCAGGCGCCGCCGAAAGCAAGCGCATCCTGCATGTCGTATTCCTCCTCCAGGATGGGTGGGGCGACGGGCCAGCCTTCCTTGACGCGGTTATGCTCGCCTCGCCGGGTGCGATACCAGACATTCCACTCGTCGAAGCTCAGCATGATGCGCTTTCGGGAGCGACGCCGCGCTGCGACGGCATCGGCGATCGAAACCACCTCTTCGATGAAGCTGTCCATCAGGTCGGGACTTGCCAGGAATGAAGGCGTATCGTCGGCATAATTGTTGAGATAGGTGTGGAGCGATATGAACTCGACATGATCGAATGTGTGTTCGAGGACGATCCTCTCCCATTCGCCATAGGTTGCCATTTTTCGCCCGGAGGAGCCGCAGGCCGCCAGTTCGATCGTCGGATCGGTCATCCGCATCATCTTTGCGGTCTCGGCCGCGATGCGACCGTACTCTTCGGCCGTTTTGGCTCCCATCTGCCAGCCGCCGTCCATCTCGTTGCCCAGGCACCAGAATTTGATGTCGTGCGGCTTTTCCCAGCCATGCCGTTGGCGAAGTTCGGAAAGGTGGGTGCCGGAAGGATGATTGCAGTATTCAAGCAGATGGCGGGCTTCGTCCGGTCCGCGCGTGCCGAGGTTGACGGCCAACATCGGTTCGATACCGGCAAGCCGGCACCAGTCCATGAATTCGTTGGTCCCGAAATGATTGGTATCGACGGATTTCCATGCCAGGTCGAGGCGGCGTGGGCGCTGCTCGACCGGGCCAACGCCATCCTCCCAATTGTAACCGGAAACGAAATTGCCGCCGGGATAGCGCATGATGGTGGGATTGAGCTCGCGGACGAGCTCCAGCACATCCCGCCTGAACCCTTTTTCGTCCGCGGTTGGATGGCCAGGTTCAAAAATGCCGCCATAGACACAGCGGCCAAGATGTTCGATGAATGCGCCGAACAGACGGCTGTCGGTCTCACCGATGATAAAGTCCCGGTCGAACCGGGCTTGGGCCTTGATCATCTCTCAAATCTCACTTTGCTTCAGGAAACGGGTAATTCGCCGTCAATGCGACTGCAGCTCTGTCTCTTCGGTCGACGGATGAGGCGATGCGCGCTTGCTGGGACGCGGTGCTGCCGCTGGTCAGCACGCCGCGACCGTTCGGGGTCGGGATGGCGGACTTCAGGAGCTGTGAGTAGGGATGCCGGGGGGCATCAGGGACCGAGCGCGCCTCGCCGCTTTCGACGATTTCACTCGTGCGCATGATGATCCTGTCGAAAGCATGCCGTTATCCTCCCAGTTCCAGCGTGCCAATCGGCTATCCGAATGGCCTCGATACTGCCCGAGCGACAAAAAATGTCAACCGGATTTGTGATCTATATCATGTTTTCGGATATAATAGCCTTTGCAAGGCAGAAGTCACGAGTGAGTGGAAGGGAACGAGCACGCGAATTATGGTCATCGGCATGGCGCCATTCTCCATGATGAACACGAGATGTTGCTTATTCATCTGGTTGCCAAGGCGACATCATTGTTGCACCACCATTGCGTGGTATAAACTCGACTTTGCAAAATGGGATGAAAGCTGAATGCGCATACGATATGGTTTCCTTGGCCTGTTCCTTGCAATCGCGCCGTCCGCATATTCCCTGGAACTTGGACCGCCGCCGGTCTTGTCGCCGCTGCAGGAGCAGGCGCAAGCCGCTCATTTGAGTGCACAGTTCCTGACGCGATATGCTTACAAGCCTGTCCCGCTTAACGATGCCTTGTCGGCTAAAATCATGGATCGGTTTATCGAGTCGCTGGATTCGGACCGGAGCTTTTTCCTGCAAGCCGACATCGACAAGTTCACGGCCGACAGTAGCAAGATCGATGATGCCATCCTCGGCGAGGACCTGAAGGTTCCGTTTTCGATCTTCAACGTCTATTCGCAGCGAGTTGTGGAGCGCATGACATATGCCCGCAGCCTGCTCAAACAGGGCTTCGATTTCAGCGTGCGGGAAGAGTATTCCCTGTCGCGCGACAAAGAGCCCTGGCCGAAATCCGAAGAGCAAAGCAATGACCTATGGCGCAAGCGCGTCAAAGGTGACTGGCTGCGGTTGAAACTGGCAGGCCAAGCCGATGCGACGATTCGCGATACCCTCGACAAACGTTACAAGAATATCCTGGAGCGCGTTTATACCTACAAGAGTGACGACGCGTTTCAGTCATTCATGGGTGCCTACACCACGTCCGTTGATCCGCATACGGACTATTTTGGTGCTGCCGCCTCGGCCAATTTCGACATTTCGATGAAGCTCTCACTGGTCGGTATCGGTGCCGTTTTGCAGGAGCGCGATGGTTACACCACGGTCCGCGAACTCGTACCGGGCGGACCCGCGCAGGTTTCCGGAAAGCTGGCCGTCGGCGACCGCATTGTCGGTGTCGGTCAAGGCGACGATGGTGCCGTAAAGGAAGTCGTGGGCACGCGCCTTGATGAAGTCGTGCAGATGATACGCGGAGCGAAAGATTCCGTTGTGCGCTTGGATATCTTGCCGGCAGATGCCGGAGAGAACGGAAACCGCCGCCTCATCAGTCTGGTGCGGGACAAGATCAGCCTCGAAAAACAGGCTGCAAAGAAGACCGTCCTGCCCGTGGAGGATCGCGGCGTCGCGCGCAAGATTGGTGTGATCACCTTGCCTGCGTTCTATGAGGACTTCGACGCGCGGCGAAAAGGCGACAAAGACTATAGAAGCGCAAGCCGAGACGTTGCCAAGCTTCTTGGCGAGTTGAAGCGGGAAAAGGTCGATGGCGTCCTGATCGACTTGCGCGACAACGGTGGGGGCTCGTTGGCCGAGGCGATTGATTTGACGGGCCTGTTCGTGGGGAAAGGCCCGGTGGTTCAGCAACGCGACGCCGAAGGCAAGATCAAGGTGGAAAGCGATGATCTGCCTACGCCGGCGTGGACAGGGCCGCTCGGGGTATTGATCAATCGCGGCTCCGCGTCGGCCTCGGAGATTTTCGCCGCAGCGATACAGGATTACGGTCGCGGCGTCGTCGTCGGAGAGCCTAGCTTCGGTAAAGGTACCGTGCAAACGGTCGTCGATCTCGACCAGGTGGCCCACAACAGCAAACCGAAATTCGGTCAACTCAAACTGACGATCGCCCAATTTTTCAGGATCGATGGAGGAACGACGCAGCTGCGTGGCGTGACACCCGACATCAGCTTTCCGGGCCTCTCGGACCCCAAGACCCTGGGTGAAGCGAGTTATGACAATGCGCTGCCTTGGGGCCAGATCAAGCCTGCGAATTACACGGCCGCAGGCAACAGGAGCGGGTTGCTTCAGCAACTGCAAAGCCGGCATGATGCGCGGGTACAAGCCGATCGGGATTTTCAGCGCTTCGTTGAAGACGCCGCCGAACTGAAAGCGCAACGTGAAAAACGTGTCGTCTCCCTCAACGAAGTTGAACGTCGAAACGAACTCACTGCTCTTTCGACCCGGCTCAAGGCGCGCGAGCAGACAAACGACGGTCTGGCTCCCGGCAAAGACGATGGCCTGCAAGCAAACGAGCGGAGCCTGAATGCTGACATCGCGATGGAAAATGCCCGCAAGAACGCAAAGGACGTCTTGAGAAACGAAGCAGCCTCCATTGTTGCCGATGAAGCGGATCTGATGGAAAATGGGCGAAAGACCGGCACCCGGTAAATGGGAAATGCCGATGGAAATAGCTATCGAGCAGGAGCATAGCCGCCCTTCATCGGCCGGAGAATAAGAGGCGCGCAAAGAGCCCCACTCAGCCATCGATCGGGCGTCATCAGCAATCGTGGAGGTTGAATGGCTGGTCGTCTGGACGGTAAGATCGCGCTCATCAGTGGCGGCGCGGGTGGGTGCGGCCTTGCCGCCACCGAGCTTTTTGCGCGAGAGGGCGCGGCGGTGGGAATTGTCGATCTCCCGCAGAGCCAGGGGGCGGCTGTCGCCGCCCGCCTGCGTGAAGAAGGCCTGAAGGTGGCATTTGCGCCAGCCGACGTTTCCGACGAACGGCAGGTAAACCAGGCTGTAGACGCAATTTCGAGCGAACTTGGACCGATAACGGTGCTGTTCAATCATGCCGGAACGATCATCGTCCGGCCCTTCCTCGAAACCTCGGTGGCGGACTGGGATAGGCTAATGGCCATCAATGTCCGCAGCATGTTCCTGATGACGCGTGCCGTCCTGCCGCACATGATCAAGGCGGGTGGTGGGTCTATCGTCTGCACGTCGTCGATATCGGCGGTTGCCGCGACACCGATGGAAGTTCTCTACGATACGACCAAGGGCGCGTGCCACATGTTTGCCCGGGCGATCGCGGTCGAATTTCGCGACCGCAACATTCGCTGCAACGCGGTCTGCCCCGGCTTTATCCAGACGCCGCATGGCCAGAAGGAAGTCGAGGAACTGACCCGCTACGGGATCGACGTCTCGGATGCGGCGATCGCGGCCCAGCAGGGCAGGATGTGCAGGCCGGACGAGGTCGCCAAGGCGGCACTCTACCTCGCGAGCGACGACGCCAGCTTCGTCAGCGGTACCCATCTGTTTGTCGATAATTGTTTTACAGCGATGTGAGGGGAAAACATGGCTCTGGAAAAAGGCGGCCTGTGGCGCAACTGGGTCGGCAATCAATATTGCGTTTCACAATTCAAGGCATCGCCGGAAACGGAAGCCGAAGTGGCGGAGCTCGTCCACGAAGCCGACAGGCGTGATCTGGCCGTGCGCGTTTCGGGCTCGGGACATTCCTTCACACCCGTCGTCGGCACCAACGGGCTGTTGCTGTCGCTCGCAAATCTGCACGGCGTGCAGAACATCGACCATGATCGGAAACAGATCACAGTCGCAGGCGGAACACGCATCAACGAAGTCGGCAGGACGCTGAAAGAGCACGGTCTTTCACTGATCAACCAGGGCGATATCGACAGCCAGGCCGTCGCCGGCGCGTTTACGACCGGAACCCACGGTACCGGGATCAAGCTCGGAAATCTGGCCTCGTCGATTGCCGGCATGCGCATCGTCACCGCCACCGGGGATGTCCTCGATATCGACGGTCGCGACAGAGACAGGCTGCATGCAGCTCAGGTCTCGGTGGGAACGCTTGGGATCATCTCCTCGCTGACGCTCAACGTCATGGACGCCTATAATCTGCACGAACGTCTCTGGAGGGACGATTTCGAGACCTGCATGGAGCGTCACGACGAGCTGGCCTCCAGGCACCGCCATTTCGGCTTCTTCTGGTGCCCGACGCCGGAAAGCCGCCATCTGTACTGCCTTCCCGATACGTCTGCGGTATCGAGCACGAACAAGCTGGCCGATGTCTGCGAGATGAAGGTGATGGACATCACGCAAGCCGCTCCGATGGAAAGCGAGTTCGAAAAGATCGCCTACAGTTCCGAGGTCTATCCGATCGAATACGTGCCGAACTTCGTCGAACTGGAATACGCTGTTCCCCTCGAACACGGCAAGGCCGCGATAAGGGCCGTGCGGGATCTGATGCTGAACAAGCATACCAACTGCATCTATCCGATCGAATATCGCTTTACCGCCGGTGATCCGGCATGGATGAGCCCCTTTCACCGCCAGGACAGCATCACCCTTTCGGTGTCGGGTGGTCCGGGTATCGACTACTGGCCGTTCCTGAAGGATGTCGATCAAATTCTGGGCGGATACAATTCCCGCCCGCATTGGGGAAAGATGCATTTCCTCGACACGGACGACGTCACACGACTTTACCCTCGCGCCGAGGAGTTTCGAGCGCTGAGACGGGATCTGGATCCGAAGGGCCGGTTCCTGAACGATCATTTGAAGATGTTATTTGGATAGGCTCACGCCAGACGATTGCGACTGTAGGCTGTAACTCTCCTATCGTCGTGGTCGCGGGACATCTCTCGAAGGCGGGCGATTGGCCTGTCACGGTGACTTTGCGCAAAGTGCTTCCAGTTCCTTGGCGAAAGACATCACCACGGGCCGCAGGACGCTCCGGCGTCGGTAGGCTATGCCGATATTGCGGGTCCACGTCCGGCTGTCGAGCTTCAAGGCCACAAACTGCGCGTCGCGCCCCTGCACGAACACACTTGTGCGGGTGAGATAACTGAGCCATTTCGAGCCGGCGATCATCGACATCTGGAAGGTCGATGAGGTTGTTTCGCAGATCGCAAGGGGGCGGGGAAGCTGCGCGGCGGCAAACATCGCCTCGAGCGCCAACCGATCCGGTTCCGGTCGGGCGGGGATCACCCAGCGATATTCTGTCAGGTCGGCAAGGCTGACTTTAGGCAGCTTCACCAACTCATGATCTCGGTCAGCCACGATGTCGACCGGAATTTCGAGCAAATTGAGAAACTCGATCTCTTCGGAAATCTCTTTCGGCCGGGCCATCACCGCAATGTCGATGGCGCCATTGAGCAGGGAATCGTAGAGCGCGGAGCTCAGCTCCTCATTGAGCGAAACATCGACCTCCGGTTGGGCTTTGAGAAACCGCTTGATGGCGGTCGGCACGATTTCGCGCATTGCGGTCGTGACCGCACCGATGCGCAGCCGGCCTCGACGGGCACCGCGCATGGCGTCCAATTCGTTCCGCGCTTCGTCCGTCAGGGAGAGTACGAGCTCTCCATATTCGATCAGCCGCAGACCATAATCAGTCGGTTTGACGCCCCAAGGACCACGGTCCAGGAGGCGAACGCCCAAGGACTCTTCCAGCGCGCGAATACTCTTGCTGAGCGCGGGCTGCGTCACATTCAACCTTTCGGCTGCGACCCCGAAACTGGCATAACGCGCCACCAGAACCAGATTCCTAAGCTGCCTCAGATCCACGGTCTCTCCAATCGCATGTCCAATAACTTCCGGTTATCCAGCGAGCTTCCGGCGTCGTCTCGACTCCCCAAAGCGGCAGTTTCCATGATGCGCCAATCCCATATTTGGGGGCAGGGCTCGTCCGCAGCCATTTCTATTATAACTAAAACTCATCGTATGAGACTAGTTAGTTTCTTGCCGATGCCTATCCCTTTGGCCATCATCGGCCGCAATAACTGGCAACAATGCCGGATGGGAACGACGATGAACGCGGTGACGGCGCCAAGAGCCTCTCAAATGCGCGACGAACGAAAGCCGGCATTTCGGGCATTGTCCGAATGGGCCGCCGATGCTTGCGGCTTCAGTCCGGTGGCCTACCGTCGCGGTAAAGACGCGTTCACGGATATCACGGCGTGCATGATTGCCGGAATGAACGAAATTGCGACCGGTTCCGTCGTCAACGCGATAGCTGAAGATGGCCGGGGGCAATGCTTCGCCTTCGGAGCGTCCGGGAGGGTGAGTGCACCCTGGGCGGCCCTGATCAATGGAACCGCAGCGCATGCGCTCGATTTCGACGACAATTTCGCGCCCGCCTTTACTCATGCCACGGCGGTCCTCGCTCCCGCGCTTCTGTCTCTGGTGAGTGGCCGCAGGATCGATGGGAGCGCGCTCATCGACGCATTCATCGTCGGGCTGGAACTCCAAGGGCGTATAGGTCGCCTCATGCAGCCTGCCCACTATAAGCGCGGCTGGCATTCCACATCGACGATCGGAGCGATCGGCACCGCCGGGGCTTGTGCGCGCCTGCTTGGCGCTACCCCGGACCAGGTGCTCGCCGCAATGAGCGCGGCAACCAGCATGGCAGCCGGTTCGAAGCTGCAGTTCGGTTCGATGATGAAGCCCATCCATGCCGGGCTTGCAGCGAAGAATGCCGTTCTCGCGGCCCGGTTCGCCATGGCCGGTATCGGCGCCAATGACGACCCTCTTGCCGGCGACTGGGGTTTTGCGGCGTTGACCGGCGCGGGCAGGATTGGTGCCGAAGTCATGATCGACGGTCTCGGCGAGACGCTGGAAATCGAGACAAGCGGACTGCTCGCCAAGCGGTTTCCCTGCTGCGGAGCGGTTCATCGGAGCGTCGATGCCTTGGAGGTCCTGCAGAGAGAGCCGGGCTTCTCGCTGGAGGCGATCGATCGGATCGATATGTCTTTGCCAGAGATGGCAAGACGGAATCTCCGCTTCGACTGTCCCGCCGATGAAATGGAAGCACGGTTCAGCGGTACCTATTGCATGGCACGAATGTTGGTCGACGGAGGGCTGGAACTCGAGCACTTCACGCCGGAAAGCGTCAGGGATGAGCGGATTGCCGTGTGGCTGCCTCGCATCCGGCTGATCGCTTACGACAATGCCCTGATGGTCGATGGCGCGAATTTCGAGGCGATCACACGGGTCTATCTGAAGGACGGCAGGGTCATGGAAGCGACGGTCAGCCATCCGAAAGGTTCGCCGGAGAACCCGCTGAACGAGGACGATCTGCTGGCAAAATTTCAGACGTGCTGCGCCTGGAGCGGTCACGCCGCAGCGGCCGAACCGCTTTTCAAACTCGCAGGGGCGTTGGGAGCGGCAATCGACGTCGGTGAAGTCATGGCGGAGGTCGAAAGGACCCTGCGCATCCAATAAACGGCCCATCCGGGCCAATCGGTAAAAGGGAACGTCTTCGAAGAAATACAAGAACGAAGACAAAAGTGGAGTGAAATCATGAATTTCGTGAAAACCAGGCTGGCCGCTTCGGCAGCTTTTCTTCTTATGGGTGCATTGTCTCTTTCTGCGGCGGATCTCAAGATCGGTGTCAAATCAGAACCGTCTTCGCTCGATCCGCAGTTCCACGTTCTCGTGCCGAACGTGCAGGTGACCTTCGCCATGTTCGATCCGCTGGTGATGATGGACCCGAAGCTGGTGCCACAGCCGGCGTTGGCCGAGAGCTGGAAGCCGACCAGCGACACGGTCTGGGAATTCGCCTTGCGGAAGGATGCAAAGTTCTCCGACGGCTCGCCGCTAACTGCCGACGACGTGGTTTTCACGTTCGACCGCATTCCGAAGGTTCCGAACAGCCCGACGGCTTTCACGCTGTTCACCCGCCAGATCGCCAAGGTGGAGGCAGCCGATGCGCATACGGTGCGCATCGCCACGAAGCAGCCCTATCCGCTGTTGGTGACCGATATTGCCAACCTGCCAATCCTGTCGAAGGCGGCAGCATCCGGCCCGGCTGCTGAAGGCAAGACGACCGTCGAGTTCAACCGCGGCGAAGGACTTGTCGGTACGGGCCCGTTCAAGTTCGTTTCCTGGCAAAAGGGCGCAGATCTCGTTCTGGAGCGCAATCCGAACTATTGGGGCAAGCCGGCGGCATGGGACAAGGTGATCTATCGCCCGATGACCAATCCGGCGGCCCGTGCCGCAGCGCTCCTGTCCGGTGACATCGACATGATGGAAGACCCACCGACGACGGACCTGGAACAGTTCAAGACGAACCCCAAGCTCACGGTGGCGGAAGCCCCCGGCACGCGTATCGTCTACATCGCTCTGGACCAGAAGGGCGAACCGAGCCCGGGCATTCCCGGACAGGGCAACAAGAATCCGCTGATGGACAAACGGGTCCGTGAAGCGCTTTCGCTGGCCATCGATCGCAAGGCGATCGCCGAACGGGTGATGGGCGGCGTCGCCGTCGCCACGGGAGACCTGCTGCCCGAGCCGATGTTCGGCGCGGTCAAGGCACGGCAGGCCGCACCGGCGGTCGACACCGCCAAGGCCAAGGCCCTGCTTGCGGAAGCCGGCTATCCCAACGGCTTCCAGATCACGCTTGGCACTCCGAACGGCCGCTACGTCAACGACGCCCGCGTCGCCCAGACGATTGCCGCCATGTGGACGCGTGCCGGCGTCAAATCCGAAGTCGCCGCCGCTGCTCCGCCGGTCTTCTTCAAGAGCCGCGACAATTTCGAATACAGCGCCTATCTTGCCGCCTGGGGAAATTCCACGGGAGAGATGTCCACGACGCTGCGGTCGCTGGTCGGAACCCGCGAGCCGTCCAAGGGCTCGGGCACTTCGAACGGCGGGCGTTATTCCAATCCGGAACTGGACGCCCTCCTCGACAAGGCATCGGCCACCATGGACGACAAAGCCCGCAAGGAGCTGCTGCAGAAGGCCGACGAGATGGTCCTGTCGGACTACGGCATCATTCCGGTCCATTTCGAAGTACCGGTCTGGGCGCTGCGCAAGGGCCTGAGCTACGCCGCCCGCGCCGATCAGTATACCCTGCCTCAGGACGTCACGTCCGCGAAGTAAATCAAGTTTCCGGCCTGCTTCGCGATGCGCAGCAGGCCGGGACCAGCGAAAGAAGGACAGGCAAGTGCCCGTTTTTATCATAAACCGACTGTTTCAGGCACTCGGCGTGATCCTTGTCATGTCGGTCCTGGTCTTTGTCGGCCTCTACCTGATCGGTGATCCGACGTCGATGCTGGTCAGCCCCGAGGCGACGGAGATCGAACGGCAGGCGTTGCGCAAGGCGCTTGGCCTCGATCAATCGATATGGGTTCAATACCTGACGTTTCTCGAAAATGCCGTGCAGGGTGATTTCGGTCGCAGCTTTCTCACCGGCCAGCCGGCGCTGCAACTGATCATCGAGCGCATGCCCGCGACCGTCGAACTCGTGATCGTTGCCATGACGTTTTCCGTGCTTGTCGGCGTCCCGCTCGGCATTCTGGCCGGGTTGCGGCCGAAGGCGCCGTCCAGCAAGGCGATCATGACGGGCTCGATCCTCGGCTTCAGCCTGCCGAATTTCTGGATCGGCCTGATGCTGATCATGCTGTTTGCGGTCTATCTCGGTGTCCTGCCGGCATCGGCACGCGGCGAAACCGTCAGTGTAGGCCCGGTTGCGCTCAGCATATTGACGGTCGATGGCTGGCAGCATCTGGCGCTGCCGGCGCTCACGCTCGGCCTTGCCAAGGCCGCGCTGATGATCCGCGTCACCAGGGCTGCCACCCGCGAAGTCCTGCCGATGGATTACATCAAATTCGCCCGCGCCAAGGGACTGCGCCCCTCTCGCATTCTCAACGTCCACCTGCTGAAGAACATCCTGATCCCGATCATCACTGTCGCCGGTTTGGAATTCGGCCAGGCCATCGCGTTTGCGGTCGTCACCGAGAGCGTCTTTTCCTGGCCCGGAATGGGCAAGCTGCTGATCGATTCCATCATCACCCTCGATCGTCCTGTGGTCGTCGCCTACCTCATCATGATGGTGTTTTTCCTGGTGATCCTGAACCTCGTCGTCGACATTCTCTACATGGCGATTGACCCGAGTGCCCGCGAAAAGGTGCGCGACTGATGAGCACGCCAACCACCGTTTTACCCACGACAACCGTCGAGGAAACGCCCTTCCGCCGCTTTGTGGTGCAGTTCAGGGAAAACAAGCTGGCCATGGCCGGTCTGATCCTGATGATCCTGCTTGCGATTCCCGCCTTTGCGGCACCGTGGATCGCGCCACAGAACCCCTATGATATCGGCGCGCTTGATATTCTGGATTCGCAGATGCCGCCGGGCAGCGTCGCCGAGGTCAGCGGTATCACTTACTGGCTCGGCACGGACAGCCAGGCCCGCGACGTCCTCTCCGCCGTCCTCTACGGCATGCGGACGAGCCTGCTGGTTGCCTTCCTGTCCGTCACGGTTTCACTTCTGATCGGCTCGACGGTCGGCCTCTGCGCGGCCTATTTCGGCGGCTGGCTGGACGCCCTGTTGATGCGCATCGTCGACATCCAGCTTTCCTTCCCGGCGATCCTCGTGGCGCTGGTCATGCTTTCGGTCCTCGGCCAGGGACTGGACAAGGTGATCATCGCGCTCATCATCGTGCAATGGGCCTATTTTGCCCGGACCGTCCGAGGCACCGCGCTTGTGGAGCGCAATCGCGAGTACATTCTGGCGGCCCGCTGCCTTTCGCTCGGCTGGCGGCGCATCATCGCCCGCCACCTCCTGCCGAACTGTCTTCCGCCGCTGATCGTCATCGCCACGATCGATCTTGCGAACGCCATCGCGCTTGAAGCGACCCTTTCCTTCCTCGGCGTCGGCGTTCCGGTCACGCAGCCGTCGCTGGGCATGCTGATCGCCAACGGTTTCGAATTCATGCTGTCCGGTCAGTACTGGATCTCGTTCTTTCCGGGTATCGCGCTGGCTCTCACCATCGTCGGGATCAATCTCGTGGGCGATCACCTTCGCGACATTCTCAACCCGAGGAATGCCCTGTGATGGACGTTAGCAGCATGCAAGCAACCGCGACGACCAGACAGGAGCCGCTACTCTCGATCAAGGGGCTGAAAACCCATTTCGCCACGAGAGCAGGCGTCGTGAAAGCGGTCGACGGGGTCGATATCGAACTCGGTCGCGGCGAGATCCTGGGTCTTGTCGGCGAGTCCGGTTCCGGCAAGTCGATCACCGGCTTTTCCATTCTGGGTCTGATCGATCCGCCCGGCCGTATCGTGGACGGCAGCATCGAGTATGACGGTCTCGATCTCGTTTCGATGGGCGAGGAGCCACGCCGGCAATTGCGCGGCAACGACATCGCGATGATCTTCCAGGATCCATCGATGACCCTCAATCCGGTTCTCCGCATCGACACGCAGTTGATCGAAACGGTTCAGGCTCATGCAGAGGTCAGCACGGCCGAAGCCCGGCAGCGGGCCAGGGATGCGCTCGTGCAGGTCGGCATTCCTTCTCCAGACGAACGCCTGAAAGCCTATCCTTACGAACTTTCCGGCGGCATGCGGCAACGTATCGCCATTGCCATCGCTCTCATCAACAAACCGAAGCTCATCATCGCGGACGAGCCGACGACCGCGCTCGACGTGTCGATCCAGGGCCAGATCATTTATGAGGTGAAGCAGCTTTGCCGCAAGACCGGCACCGCTCTCATCTGGATCACGCACGACCTCGCTGTCGTTGCCGGTCTCGCCGACCGTATCTCGGTCATGTATGCCGGCCGGATCGTGGAGACGGGTATCACTGCGGACGTGATCGAGAGGCCTCTGCACCCCTACACGCAAGGGCTGATCGACTCCGTTCCTTCGCATGCCACGCGTGGCCGCAGACTTCACCAGATCAAGGGCATGACGCCGTCGCTGCTCAACCTGCCGCAGGGTTGCGCCTTTCGCGATCGATGCGAAAGGGCGACGCCCGAATGTCTGGTCGCACCCGAACCGACCCTGTTGCCGGGCGGAAAATCGGTGCGTTGCTGGAATCCAGCCCTATGAGACAGGACATGACGACAGAAAAAAGCCAGCACGAACCGATGCTGGAATTACGTTCCCTCGCCAAGACGTTCACCAAGCCGGTCGGCGTGGCCGGGCACATCGCCAACCTCTTTGGCGCGGGGGTCAAGAGGATCGACGTGCGTGCCGTCGCCGGCATCGATCTTTCCGTCAGAAAGGGGGAGGTCGTCGGGATCGTCGGCGAGTCCGGCTGCGGCAAGTCCACCGTGGCCCGGATGATCGCCGGCATCAGCAGCATCAGCGCCGGCACCATCAGCTACAAAGGGGTTTCGTCCGCAGCGATGACGCCAGAGCAGCGCCGGGATTTTGCGCTCAGCGCCCAGATGATTTTTCAGGACCCGTTCGCCTCGCTCAATCCGCGCATGCGCGTGGTCGATATTATCGGTGAAGCGCCGGTCGCTCACGGGTTGATCCGCAAGGCGGAGCAGCGGGCCTACGTCGTTGACCTCATGGAAAAGGTCGGGCTTTCCGGCGCCTATGCCAACCGCTACCCACACCAGTTTTCCGGCGGCCAGCGGCAGCGCATCGGCATTGCCCGTGCTCTTGCGGTCAAGCCATCGCTGATCATCTGCGATGAGGCGGTGGCCGCACTCGACGTATCGATCCAGGCGCAGGTGCTGAACCTCTTCATGGATCTGCGTGACGAGCTGGACCTGACCTATCTGTTCATTTCGCACAATCTGGGCGTCGTCGAACATATCTCCGACCGGGTGGTCATCATGTATCTCGGCCGCGTGGTGGAAATCGCGCCGACCGAAGAGCTGTTTTCCACACCCAACCATCCCTATACGCGGCTGTTGCTGGAGCAGTTGCCGGTGCTCGAAGCCGGCGAACGCGACTACAAGCCGATCCAGGGCGAACTCCCGTCGCCGCTCGATCCTCCGTCGGGTTGTCCGTTCCATCCGCGTTGCCCAAGCGCGATGGATCGCTGCAAGCGAGACATTCCCGAACTCAAAGTGATTGGCCCTGGGCGCCTTTCAGCCTGTCATCTCAACGAAGCGGCCTGACCATGCAAACCTTCAAAACCGCCCAGCCCGCCGGAGATACTGCGATCCCGGCGCTCCTCGCCAGCGCGTCTTTCAGGGCTGCGACGAGCTCTCTCGCACAAACCCATGACCGTTTCATCAGCGAGCTTGTGACGCTCACCGAAATTCCGTCACCTCCCTTCAAGGAGGAGGCCCGCGGGCGGACATACCGGGACATGCTCGAAGCTGCCGGTCTGGAGGACGTTGCGATCGATTCCATCGGCAATGTTACGGGAGTTCGCCGAGGCAAGGCTTCGGGCGGACGCATGATCGCCGTTTCCGCTCATCTCGATACGGTGTTTCCCGAGGGGACCGATGTTACAGTCCGGCACGAGGGCTTTCGTCTATCCGCGCCGGGCGTGGGCGACAATACCCGTGGCCTTGCAACAATCCTGGCCTATCTCCGTGCTCTCGATGGCGCCGGAATAGAGAGTCGGGACGACATTCTCGTTCTGGCGACCGTTGGCGAGGAAGGCGAGGGCGATCTGCGCGGCATGCGGCACTTCTTCGCCAACAGCGCCTATCGTGACCGCATTGCCGCTCTCATATGCCTCGATGGCCCGACCCCGGCCGATACCATCGTTTCCGCAGGAACGGGGTCGAAACGTTACCAGGTGACGTTCCGAGGACCGGGTGGCCACAGCTTTGCCGACCATGGAATCGTCAATCCGATGATTGCCGCAGCACGTGCCGTTGTCGAACTCGGCCGTCTTTCGCTGCCGGACGACCCGAAGACCACATGCAGTTCCACGGTCATCAAAGGCGGCAGTTCCGTCAACGCCATTCCTGCGGAGGTTTCGCTGATGGTGGACCTGCGTTCCAATTCCGCATCCGAGTTGGCGGATCTCGATACCCGCTTTCACGAGATCGTGCTGCAATCCTGCCATGTCGAGAACGACAGCCGTTCGATCGAGAAGGGCTCAATTGCCGTCGAGATCCTGCTGATCGGCGATCGGCCTGCCGGGGTCACCGCCGACGGTGAACTGACGCGGTCCGCGGCCGCTGCCATTGCAGCGATTGGTCGGACCCCGGTGTTCAGTTCGTTTTCGACGGACGCCAATGTCGCCATGAGCCTCGGTGTTCCGACCGTTACCCTGTCGTGGGGAGGGAAGGGCGGCGACGCCCATACGCTGAACGAGTGGACGGATGTGGATCCGGCGACGACCCTTCCGGAAATGTCCGTCGGACTGGCCGTGCTGCTCGCCTGCGCAGGCGCCGATATTCTCAAGTGATCGAGGAATGATCGATATGCAGGACGACAAGGCTGAAGCGACACGGCGCAACGACGTTCTCGATGCCGACCATATTGCACGCTGCGCCGACGCCAAGGCTCAGGCCTTTATCGATCTCAGCGATCGCGTCTGGGGCATGCCGGAGCTGCGTTTCGAGGAATTCCGCTCAGTCGAGGAGCATATCGCCGCCATGGAAGCCGAAGGCTTCCGTGTCACCCGCGATATTGCGGGAATGAAGACCGCTTTCATGGCCGAGGCAGGTGAGGGTGAGGTCACGATCGGGTTCCTGGGAGAGTTCGATGCTCTGGCCGGTCTTTCGCAGGAAGCCGGCATCACGGAGCAGCGGGCTGCCGAGCCGGGCGCCAATGGCCATGGATGCCATCACAATCTCCTGGGCGCTGCTTCGCTTCTTGCGGCCGTCGCCCTGCGCGACGCCTTGGCCGAAAGCGGTGTGAAGGCACGGGTCCGATATTATGGATGCCCCGCCGAAGAAGGGGGATCGGGCAAGACATACATGGTGCGTGCAGGCGTATTTGATGATCTCGATGCCGCCTTCTGTTGGCACCCTTGCGTCTACAACGCCGTCATGTCCTCCTCGACGCTTGCCAATATTCAGGCCTATTTCCGCTTCAGCGGTCGTGCGGCGCATGCCGCGATGAGCCCGCAGGTCGGTCGCAGCGCTCTCGATGCCGTCGAGTTGATGAATGTCGGCATCAACTATATGCGCGAGCACATGCCCTCGGACGCCCGTGTGCATTATGCGATTACCCAGACCGGCGGCATCTCTCCCAATGTCGTTCAGGCTTCCGCGGAGGGTCTCTACCTGGTCCGCGCACCCAGGCTCAGCGATGTCCGCAGCCTTTTCGAGCGCGTGCGCAAGATCGCCGAGGGCGCGGCCCTCATGACCGAGACGAAGGTCGAGATGGTTTTCGACCGCGCCACTTCGAATATCCTCCCGAACCGGGCCCTGGAGGAGGCGATGCATCAGCAGTTCGAGAAACTGGGTGCCCCCGGGTTTGATGCTGCGGACTTCGACTTTGCCGACAGGCTACGCGCCGCCGCATTGACGGATGACGATGTCCGCGCCAGCGCCGAAGCCTTTGGCGGGCCAGCCGATTATCCGAAATCGCTGCATGACGGGATTCTGCCGCTGCCGGAACAGCCCGGCCTGCTTTTCGGTTCGACGGATGTGGGCGATGTCAGCTGGGTCGTACCCACCGCGCAGTGCCTGACGGCGACCGCGGCGATCGGTACGCCGTTCCATGCCTGGCAGACCGTGACGCAAGGCAAGTTGCCGGCCGCCCACAAGGCCATGGTGACGGCCGCCAAGGTGATGGCGGCAACAGGTGCAAGGGCGATTGTCGATCCTGAATTGCTGGCGCGCGCCAGGAAAGAATTGCATGGACGACGGGGCGGGCTGGCGTATCGGAGCCCGCTTCCGGAAGGCAGCGAGCCGCCAATCAAAGCCGCCCGATAGCCTAAGCTCACGAGGAAGGCGGGTCGCTGCGACGGCGATCCCGTGGCCGGGCATCACCAGGGGGGTGGACCGCCGGGGCGATAGCGGTTATCTGCAGGACTTGTTGCGATGCTGAAACATCGCCGAAACATCACCGCAGACACCCAAGGCCTCTCAAAGTGAAAAAAGTCCAGCGCAGCTTTGCCGTCGAATACAGATCTGGTCGGCGAAAAGTGAACTCCAATCCGAATTCGATCTGGGGGGACATGGATCTCAGGTCCGTTGCGCAGGATCTGCAGGACGAGGCAACGCCGTTGTTGACCGGAACGTCTGAGGTCATCAGCAGCGAGAGGGTTTTCACCGGCGAAGAACAGGCCTCGGCGTTGTTGACACTGCCGATGGAGCAGCAGACAAATGTACCGGCTTTACAGGAGACCAGAATGGCCGACGAAAACAATACGATGACTGATGTTGATACGCCGGCCGTAGCGGCGCCCGCTGTACCCAAGAAGGAGCGCAAACCTCGCGCCAGGAAGGCGGTACCTGAAACCGTCTCGGCAGCGGTTTCGGCGCAACCGGCAGCGGCTTCGAATGCCGCAGTTGGAAAGCCGAAGAGAGGACGCAAGGCAAAGTCCGACGACGGTGCGACAAGCGCCAAACGTGCGCCTGTCAAGCGGGCTCCGAAGGCCGTGCAGGCAGCGGCTATTCCTTCGACGGCGGCAGTCGATGAGTTTGCGGATCTTCTACAGCTGGAAGAGGAAAACCAAAAACTGCGCAAGCTGCTGGCCGAGAAGCTCCGTGCTGAAAATGTCGATCTGCGAAAGCGGCTCAACCTCGGTTGATCGTTAGCAGCCGGTCAAGCGCTGGCCGCATTCTCATGATTATTGAAACGAACATATTGGCGGCGGCTAGTCCTGCCGCCAACGCCTTTGCCCGCTGCCTGCATGCGGGGTAGAATACGAGGTCGAAAAAATGGCGTCTCCATGGAAACTTCTGGCTCGGCTGGTGTCGCCGCGACGTCAACAGACACAGGAACACGGCTCGACCGATGATGTGAAGCCGGAGCTGTTGGCCATCGCCAAGCCGACTGAAACGGCTGCGGATAACGGATTGAACACCGCGGCGCCTCCGGTCGACGAAAAGCCCGTCGCCGACGAACAATCGGAGGCGATGTCAGCGGACCCGGATCATTCCCAAACGGCAAGAACTCTCCATGGCAAGGCGGATAGCGAAAACGCCGGGTCTGCGGAGGCGGCTGATCCGGCCTTATCCGATGACGCGGCGGCGGTCGCACGCGAAACACGAACAACCTCGCAGGTTGGCGAAGGTGCAACGCGAAAGCGCAGCAGGCGGGGCAAGGCAACGGAAACGATCGAGGCCGTTCCGCCACCCTCTCCAGGCGTTCCCGCCGTTTCTGACGATGCGATCAGCCTTGACGAAGAGATCAGGCTGCTCCGGGAGCAATTGGCGCGCAAGCTTCGGCTGCAAAATGCACAGCTGAAGAGGATGCTGGAGCGGTTCGAACGCTGAACCTGTCCTTCTTCGCGGCAGGTCATCCAGCCATTGCAGCCTGGCTCG
Source organism: Neorhizobium sp. USDA 3394 (assembly GCF_056280385.1). Classification (NCBI taxonomy): domain Bacteria; kingdom Pseudomonadati; phylum Pseudomonadota; class Alphaproteobacteria; order Hyphomicrobiales; family Rhizobiaceae; genus Neorhizobium; species Neorhizobium sp. USDA 3394. The sequence goes on along the minus strand of NZ_JBWCDU010000002.1, from coordinate 1,574,757 downwards.
GCATGGGTGTTTTGCACTTTCTGCCGCAGATGGGCGCCAATCCTTCGAACGCTCGCTCGTCAAGCCTTGCGGCAACGATATCCCGGCATGACCGACGACAATCATGAGCAAAGCGAGGCGTGCCAAGCTTCATGACGACCCCACAAACGCTCTTGCTCCCCAAAATTGCACTTGATGGCTCCCGTTGGTCCGCTACAAAACGACGACGATAGTCACGAAGCAGAGAATTTTGGATGCATGACAAAAAAGGCATATAACGGAACGTCAAAGGTCGATCACGCGGATGAGCCGCGAGAGCGTATTGTTGCGGCCGCGCGCGAAGTGTTTATTGAGCAGGGGTTCGATCTGGCGACTGTTCGCGACATCACGAGGCGGGCGGATGTGAATGTTGCCGCCGTCAACTACTATTTCGGCTCCAAGGAAGAACTCGTCAGCGAAGTGCTTAACCTGATGATGGAGCCCTATACCCATGCCCGTATAGAGGCTTTGGAAAAATGCGAGGCTTCAGCCCGGCCGGGATTCCCGATTTTGGAGGATGTCGTCGGGGCTCTTGTCCGACCGATGGTCCAGTTCAGCCGCGATGCCTCGGGCGCCCGTCCGTTGACACGGCTGATCCTGCAGGTCCGTTCGCGGCCGCGTGAATCGACCAATCGTTTTTTCATACGCCGCGTCGATCCTGCCGTGTTCCGTTTTATCGACGCCTTCAGTCGCGCGCTGCCGAATATGCAGCGCCGCGATATTTTCTGGCGTTACAATTTTTCGATTGGCGCCATCATGCAGGTTCTGATCGATTCAGATCCGGCATCTCACCGTCTCAAGCAACTGTCCGGCGGTCTTTGCGATACCGATGACGACGAAGAGATCATCCGTCAGCTCTCGCGGTTTATCTGCACCGGATTCCAGGCGCCTGCCGTCGGGCAATGACGCTGAACTCAGAACTTACAGGTAGAGACTGCTCAGGATAGGATATATTTCGGTTCTGTTTAAATTCGGATCTATGCTGGATAATTATCTTTTTTATTCCCTTTTGAGAAAAAGGACCGGGGTATCTATTTCAAGGTTAGACGGTCTTTCCAATTATCCCTTCACTTGCATGCTGGTTTTTTCAAAGTCACTCGTCGCTGCTCGATTCTTGAGCAAATTGACCAATTATAGTCATTGACTCCATCCCGTCTGAAATTATGTTTCAAACATCGTTTAACATTTCACGGAGCCGTGCAATGACTGTTGCTGCCCCCAGGATCACCGGATCCTTCGTTGCCTTGATCACCCCGTTTGACAAGTCAGGCGCCGTCGATATGGGGGCATTCCGCGCATTGCTTTCCTTCCACGAGGAGAACGGCACCTCTGCCGTCTTGATCATGGGTTCGACCGGCGAGGTATCCATGCTGTCGGCCGACGAGAAGAAGAAGATCATCGTCGAGACCTCGAAAATGAAAACGGCCAACATGCCGATCTTCTTTGGCTGCACCGGCAACAATACGGACGTCACGATTGAAAATGTGAAGTTCGCCAAGGATAACGGCGCAGACGGTGCCATTCTCGCCGCTCCGGCGTATATCTGCGCCCCGGAAGCGGACATCGAAGCCTATTTCCTGGAAATCGCCGACGCGACCGACCTGCCCCTCGGGCTCTACAACAATCCGCCGCGCGTCAAGAGCGACCTGCACTGGGATCACCTGCTGCGCATCTTCAAACATCCCAACTACGTCATTCACAAGGAATCCACCGCGCGTGTCGGCCAGGTTGCCCAGGTTCTCGCCGCGCGTCCGGATGTTTCGGTCATGTGCTGCGACAGCCCCAATCTCGGCCTTGTCGTTCCAACAATGAGCCTTGGCGGCCATGGCACCGCCAACATGGGCGGCAATATTGCGCCGGCCGAAGTGGCGGTGATGTCGCGTCCGTGGACGAGTTATGTCGAAGCCGAAGGGTTCCGCGACACCTATCTGAATCTTCTGCCGCTGCTGCACTACAATTACTCGGCCATCAATCCGGTAGCCGTTAAATCGCTGATGAAGGCCGTCGGACTGCCGGCGGGCGAATTGCGGCGACCATTGACCGGCCTTGAAGGCGAAGCGCTCGCAAAGGGCATTCGCATCGTCCAGGATCTCGGCCTCGACAAGAAATACGGCTGGAAGCTGCAGCCTGCTTCGGCCTTGGCCGCCTGAGGTCCGGCCGATGGATCTCGGGATCTCGGGTCGGAATGCTATCGTTACCGGCGCAAGCCGGGGCATGGGTAAGGCCGCCGCAATGGCTCTCGCACGGGAGAATGTGGATCTGACCATCATCGCCCGCACGCCCGAAACGCTGCAGGCGACAGCCGCGGAAATCCGAGCCGTCACCGGCGCCCGCGTCACCACCGTCGTCGGCGATATTACCACGCTTGCCGGACGTGAAGCCGTTCTGTCTGTCTGCCCAAAACCGGACATCCTGGTCAACAACGCCGATGGCGAACTGCCGGGCGATTTCCGCAACTGGTCTCGTGAGGACTGGTTGCGCGGCATCGATCGGATGATGCTGACGCCGATCGACATGATGCGCCTGACCGTCGACGGAATGATGGAGCGTGAGTTCGGGCGTGTCGTCAACATAGTGTCGCGAAGCGTCAAGATCGCCCAGGCCGAGCTTGGCATGTCCAATGCGGCGCGCTCCGGTCTCGTCGGGTTCGTCGCGGGCCTGGCTCGGCAGACGATCGCCCGCAATGTGACGATTAACAATATGCTCCCCGGCATTGTCGCTTCGGATGGCCAGCGGCAACATGTCGAGGTGCTTGCTCAGGAAAGCGGCCGCTCTTTCGAGGAAATCTGGGCCGCCCGCGCGGCACAGAATCCGGCTGGCCGCTACGGACGCCCCGAAGAAGTTGGCGCCTACATCGCCTTCCTCTGCTCGGCTAATGCCGGCTTCGTCACTGCTCAGAACCTGCTGATCGATGGCGGGCAATATCCCGGAACGTTCTGACGGCGTGAACCGAGCGGATTACCTCACGCCGGTCGCCGCCGCCAAAGTATCGGACGACGCATACAATGACTCTCGACTGCATACATCCTCTTGGAGCCAGAAGGAATCCATCCATGAACCGCTTCGGAACAGCATTGCTTTTTCTTTCGATGACGCTGCCAGTGGCCGGCCTTGCCAAGGCGGACGACTATCCCAGCCGGCCCGTGTCCATTGTCGTGCCTTATCCGCCGGGCGGTGCCGTCGACGGCGTTGCACGGGTTCTTGCCGCCACGCTTTCGGTCAAGACCGGCAAAACGTTCGTGGTCGACAACCGTGCGGGCGGTGCCGGCGGGGTGGTCGGTTCGTCCGATGTGGTCAAGGCTGCTCCCGATGGCTACACCCTGCTGCTGAATGCGTCGATCCACGTGGTCACGCCGCTGATCAACAAGAACGTGCCTTTTGACGTTGTCAATGACTTCACGCATATCAGCGGCATCGCGGCTGGCCCGCTGCTGATCACCACCAATCCGTCGGACAAGGCGAACACGCTGAAGGAATTCTTCGCCGAGGTGAAGGCGGATCCGGATTCCTACAATTTCGCCACCTCCGGTTATGGCTCGGCGGGTCATCTGGCTGTGGAGGTCCTGAAGGGTAAAGCTGGCGTCGATACAGAAGTAGTCACCTACAAGGGAGCCGGTCCGGCACTTACCGACATGATTGGCGGCCAGGTGCAACTGATCGCCGACCCGATCCTGTCGTCCCTGCCGCATGTCAAGGCTGGCCGGCTGAAGCCGCTTGCGGTGACCAGCCTGACCCGCTCGGCCCTGGCACCGGATGTTCCGACCGTTGCGGAAAGCGGCATGCCTGCATTGGAAATGCTCTCCTGGTATGGAGTCTGGGCGCCGAAAAATCTTGATCCAAAGGCGGCGGAATATCTCGGCAAGGTCCTGCAGGATGTTGTCACCTCCGCTGAATTCAAGGACAAGTTGACGGTCTTCGGCTTTGAGCCGATGTACAAGAACAGCGCCGATCTGCGGACCTTCGTGATCGACGAGACAAAGCGTTACGGCGAGATCGTCAAGACCGCCGGCATCAAGGTGGAATGAAGATGACGAAGGCTCCGAGAATCGCGCAACATTCGGAGCCTTCGACAGGTCAGCGCCATGTCGGAACCCATTGGGGTTTCTACACTCACGATGGCTTGCAAGGCGGCATTCGTCCGACGTCGGGCGATCCAAACCCCGTTCAATTCGGCCAGGAGCTTCCAGCTGACAGACTTGCGCCATGCCGCATTCTCAAGCCAGCAGTCAGGCGGTCCTTCCTTGAAAATGGACCCGGTTATCGTGCCGGCCGGCGGGGAGCCGAGGCATTTGTCGAGGTTTCCTGGGATGAAGCGCTCGACCTTGTCGCCGGCGAAATCCGCCGCATCAGGGACGAACATGGCAACGGCGCGATTTTTTCCGGTTCCTACGGCTGGTCGAGCGCCGGACGATTTCATCACGCGCAAAGCCAGCTGAAGCGTTTTTTCAACATGAATGGCGGTTCCGTTCGTTCCGTCCAGACCTATAGTTATGCCGCTGGAGAGGTCATCCTGCCGCACGTCATCGGTTCTACCGATGGGCTGATCTCCGGCCACAGTCCATGGAGCCAGATCGTCGGCCATGCGGACTTGATCGTGATGTTCGGCGGCACGCCGCTTCGCAATGCTCAGGTCAATGCCGGTGGCGTTGCCCGCCATGAGACCCGCCAGTATCTCCTCGATTGCAAGGACGCTGGCGCCCATTTCATCAACGTTGGACCCGTCCGGGATGATGCCGCAAGCGAACTCGATGCCGAATGGATGGCTCTCAGACCCGGGACGGACACCGCGCTGCTGCTGGCCATCGCCCATGCGCTGATCCAGGAAGATCGTCACGACGCAGGTTTCGTCGAACGTTACACCGTCGGCTTTGAGACATTGCGGGATTATCTGTTCGGAAAGGTGGACGGCGTCGTCAGGGATGCCGCCTGGGCAGCCCGCATTACCGGCCTTGAAGCGCAGGACATCCTCACCCTTGCCCGGACAATGGCCACGAAAAAAACCTTCATCATGATGGCATGGGCGCTGCAACGCGCCGACCATGGTGAACAGGCCTATTGGGCGGCAATTGCGGTGGCATCGCTGCTGGGTCGCATCGGTCTGCCTGGCGGAGGATTTGGTTTCGGTTATGCATCCATATCGGGCATCGGCCAGCCGGCGCCGGCCGTGAAATGGCCGTCGCTACCCCAAGGTCAGAATGCCGTTTCCGACTACATTCCAGTCGCGCGGATTGCCGACATGCTGCTGTCGCCGGGCGCGGAATACGACTACAACGGCCAGAAGCGGATCTATCCGGAAATAAGGCTCATCTATTGGGCTGGCGGCAATCCTTTCCACCATCATCAGGATCTTCATCGGCTGGTCGAAGCTTGGCAGAGGCCGGAAACGATCATTGTCCACGAGCATTGGTGGAATGCCAACGCCCGGCATGCCGACATCGTATTGCCGGCTGCGACATTCCTGGAACGGGACGATCTGGTTGCAAGCGGCCGCGACAGTTTTCTCGGATATTCGACACAGACGGCGGCGCCACCTGCGGACGTATTCTCGGATCACGAGATCCTTCGTCGCATTGCCCAGAAGCTGGGGACTGAAGCTTCATTCACGGGCGGATTGAGCGAGCCCGAATGGCTGGAGAAGCTTTATGCCGAGGCGCAGGCAAACGCTGCGTCACGCGACATTTCCTTGCCGGAGTTTTCCGCGTTCCGGAATAAGGGAGTGATCGAGGTGGAAAGCCAAACCGAGGCTCGGCCTTTCCTTTCTGCGTTCCGCGCGGACCCCGTTGCCCATCCGCTGCGCACGCCCTCCGGTCTGATCGAGCTGTCCTCGGAGCTCATTGCCGGCTTCGATTATGCCGATTGCCCTGGCCATCCGGCGTGGGTGGAACCGGTCGAATGGCTGGGAGGCAAACTGTCGGCCATTTATCCACTGCATCTCCTGTCCTGCCAGCCGCATGACAAGCTGCACAGCCAGTGGGACCATGCCGCACCGTCGCGCCGGACCAAAAGCGGCGGCCGTCAGCCGGTGCGCATTCATCCCGATGACGCCGCGGCGCGTGGACTGGCGCAAGGCGAGGTGGTGAGCATTTCCAACGCCCGCGGTGCGTGCCTGGCGGTGGTTGCCATTACCGATGCCGTCATGCCCGGCGTCGTGCAGTTGGCGACAGGCGCATGGTTCGATCCGGCGGATCCCTCAAAGCCGGGTTCGCTGGAACTGAACGGCAATCCGAATGTATTGACGCCGGATCATGGAACTTCCCGTCTCGCACAGGGGCCAAGCCCGAACTCGTGCCTTGTCGAGATTTCCCGTTTCATCGGCACGCCGCCGGAGGTGCGAGCCTACCGCCCGCCGGACCTGGTTCCCGACCCGCGATCGAAAACGTCCAACTGAGAGGAATGCCCATGACCTCGCGTCTCAATTCGCAATTGATTGCAGGGCTCCTGTTCGTATTGATCGGCGTCGCTTTCCTGTTGGGCAGCCTCGATCTCTCCTATGGTACATGGCGCAAGATCGGCCCCGGTGCATTTCCGGGCCTGGTCGCCTCGGCCCTGATCGCCATGGGCGTTATTGTCGCCTTTACGGCCGAGAGACATGGCGCTGGTAAGGAACGACCGCGGCTTTATTCCTCGAAGGTCATGTTCATCATCGCAGCGATCGTGGTGTTCGGACTCGTCGTTCGCGGAGGCGGGTTGCTGCCGGCGGTCTTCTCTTGCTGCTTCATATCGTCGTTTGCCTCACGTCCTTTGCAGCCGGTGAAATCGGCATTGTACGGGCTCGGACTCGGGGCGGCCTGCAGCCTCGCCTTCATCAAGGGGCTCGGCATGCCGATTGCCATCATCGGCCCCTGGTTCGGGTTTTAAGGAAGATCACATGGAGACGCTGAACGCCCTGCTCCTCGGTTTCGACCAGGCAATCCTGCCGACGAACCTGTTCTGGTGCCTGATGGGCACGCTGCTCGGGACCCTTGTCGGTGTCCTGCCAGGCCTCGGCCCTGCCGCGACCATGGCTATCCTCCTGCCTTTCACCATCGGACTTGAACCGGTGACATCGCTCATCATGATGGCCGGCATCTATTACGGGGCTCAATATGGGGGGTCGACGACCGCCATCCTTCTCAATCTGCCCGGCGAAGCATCCTCCGTGGTGACGGCGATCGACGGCTACAAGATGGCCCGCAACGGACGCGCGGGCGTGGCACTGTCGACAGCGGCGATCGGCTCCTTTTTTGCTGGCACCGTCGCCACGCTGTTACTGGCCTTGTTTGCGCCTTCGCTTGCCGAGATTGGATTGCTGTTCGGCCCCGCGGAATACTTCTCCCTGATGATCCTCGGGCTTGTCGCCTCGGTCGTGCTTTCGCGCGGATCGCTGCCCAAGGCGCTTGCCATGGTCTTCATCGGCATTCTGGTCGGTCTTGTCGGCCAGGACGTGCAAACCGCCGTGCCGCGCTTCACGCTCGGTTTTGAAGAGATGTCGAGCGGCATCAATTTCGTCGTGGTGGCGATGGGATTGTTCGGCATCGGTGAGCTGATCAAGGATCTGGAAACCCCGGAAAGCCGTACGGCCATCAACGCACCATTCTTCTCGATGATCCCGTCGCGGGAAGACTGGCGTCGGATGGTTGCGCCGATCCTTCGTGGCACGGGGATCGGTTCGGTGCTGGGACTTCTGCCGGGCGGCGGTGCGCTTCTCGCCGCGTTCGCCGCCTATGCCGTCGAGAAACGCGTTGCCAACCCGCCCGAAGGTTTCGGCGGCGGTGCGATCGAAGGCGTCGCATCGCCGGAGAGCGCCAACAATGCCGGTGCACAGACCTCGTTTGTGCCGTTACTCACGCTCGGCCTGCCGGCCAATGCCGTCATGGCCTTGATGTTCGGCGCCCTGATCATGCAGGGTATCGCACCGGGGCCGACGCTGATTTCCGAACATCCGGATGTGTTCTGGGGCGTCATTGTGTCGATGTGGGTCGGCAATGTCATGCTGCTGGTCTTGAACCTGCCGCTGATCGGCGTCTGGACCCGCTTGCTGACGATGCCTTTCCACTATCTGTTTCCGGCTATCGTGGTGTTCTGCTCGCTCGGCGCTTTCTCGCTCGGCAACTCGGTCTTCGATATTTGGCTGCTCGGCGCCTTCGGCGTCGCCGGCTACGTCTTCGCCAAGCTCGATTGCGATCCGGCACCGCTGGTGATGGGCCTCATTCTCGGGCCGATGATGGAGGAGAATTTTCGTAGGGCGATGTTCCTCGCACGCGGCAATCCCAGCGTTTTTGTCGATCGTCCGATTTCGGCAGGTCTGCTTGTCCTGGCTGTGCTCGCCATCGCCGTGGTCGCCCTGCCGAAGATCAAAGCCGTCCGTGAAGAGGCATTTCAGGAATGAACCGGCTTATTCCCGTCACGCAGAGTGAAACGTCATGCATGTAGTGGTCATCGGAGCCGGTATCGTCGGTGCATCGACAGCACTCGAGTTGTTGAAGGACGGGCACGAGGTTACCATCGTCGAACCGAAACAGCCCGGCGGCCGCCACGCAGCGAGCTATGGCAACAGCGGCTGGCTGAGCCCTGCCTCGATCATCCCGATGTCGATGCCCGGCCTCTGGAGGAAGGTGCCCGGCTATCTTGCTGACCCTTCCGGGCCGCTGACCATCCGCTGGCGGCATCTGGTGCGCCTCGCGCCCTGGTTGCTGCGGTTCATGCTGGCCGGTTCGACCGCATCCAAGGTCGAGCGGACAGCGAGAATTCTGGCGAGCCTGCTGCATGATGCTCCGGCCCGGCATGCGGCACTGGCAGAAAAGATCGGACGGCCGGATCTAATCCGGCGCAAGGGTCTGCTCTATGTGTACCAGGATCGCGCGGCTTTCGAGGCCGAGGCTTTTGCGTGGCGCCTGCGGCGCGACAATGGCGTTTCCTATCGAGAACTATCGTCGGCCGAACTGCACGAACTCGAGCCGAATCTTTCATCCCGCTACTCCTTTGCTGCCTTCGTCGAGGATGGAGGTCATTGTGTGGATCCGGGAGGCTATGTCGCCGCGATGGTGGATCATGCGGTGGATCTCGGGGCCCGGCGCATCACAGCAAGGGCGACCGGTTTCAGTCTAGCCGGCAATCGGCTTTCCGGTGTCCGGACAGAGGCTGGCATCGTGGCGTGCGACAGGGCCGTCATCGCTGCCGGAATACATTCGAAAAAGCTTGCAGCGCTCGGCGGTGACACAATCCCGATGCAAAGCGAACGCGGTTACCACGTGGTCATCCCTCATCATCTGGCCAAGGGGGAGATGCCGATCATGCCAAGCGACGGCAGGATGGGCAACAATCCGACACTTGCCGGACTTCGCATTGCCGGACAGGTCGAACTGGCAAGTGTCGAGGAAAGGCCGAACTGGACCCGCGCCGATATCCTGCTGAAACACGCGAAGGGAACCTATCCGGCACTGTCGGATATATCCGAGGACAAGAGTATCGATCGATGGATGGGGCATCGTCCCTCGACTGCGGACGGCCTTCCGGTTATCGGGTTCTCACGGTCTTCCGAAGATATCGTTCATGCGTTCGGCCACGGTCATGTCGGCCTTGCATCCGGACCGGTTAGCGGCGCACTGGTTGCAGGCCTGATCGCTGGGCGCGAATGTGCCATCGATCTATCAGCGCTGTCCGCTGCCCGTTTTCGCTGATCTGCAATCTGCAGGGTCCGATTCTGCAGGTGTGTGTTACCCAGCGTCGGTCGTTATGGCTTTATGTGCCGGTCGTTCCAGAGGTATCAACGCTTCGCATGGCTGAGGCAGTCCATCAAAAGTTCGTCTGACCCCATCGGCGGCCCGATCGTGTTACGGAACGTTACCGTATCACGCGACCAATCTGCAAAAGCGCGCGACGGCATTTGAAATATCGAGCGCGAATATGGACCTCTCGAAGATCAAGACCCTGATCGACTTTGTCGGTCGATCGAGCATCACCGAACTCACGGTGACCGAAAAGGACCTGACGGTTCGGATTTTCCGGTCGCAGCCGACGGCGGGGGAGCCCTCCCTTGGCTTGGAGCGGGGGCAGCAGCCGGTTGCGGATGCGTTGATCGCCTTGGGGCCTGACGAGTTGCCGGCTGTCGGCCAGGCGTCGGTCATTCCCGTAAAAGCGCCGGTGTCCGGCGTGCTGCATCGCAGTGCGGCACCGGGCGAGGGGCCGTTTGTCAAGCCTGGGGACGAGGTGACGGAGGGGCAGACTCTGTTCATTATCGAAGCGATGAAGGTCTTCAACAAGATCGCCGCACCGCGGCCCGGGCGCATTGTCAGCCTGACCGAAATCGACGGCGGCGAAGTCGAGACGGGTGATCTGCTCGCGGAGATCGCGTGATGCCGGAGACGTTCGACAGTCGTCCGCGTTTCGATACGGTTCTCATTGCCAATCGCGGGGAGATCGCGACCAGGATCCAGAAAGCCTGCCGGGCATTGGGTCTCAAGACTGTCGTCGTCTGTTCCGAGGCGGATCGACAGGCGCCCTATGGCAGGACCGCCGATAGCGCCCTTTGTATCGGCCCTTCGAGCGCGGCCAAAAGTTACCTCAACAAGGATGCTCTTCTTCTGGCGGCGCGCTTGACGGGCGCTGGCGCCATCCATCCAGGTTATGGTTTTCTGTCGGAAAACGCCGCATTCGCCGATGCGGTCGAAAAGGCCGGACTGGCATTCATCGGTCCGAGCGCGTCATCGATCGAAGCGATGGGCGACAAGATTTCTGCAAAGAGGGCAATGATCGCCGCCGGAGTTCCTTGTGTCCCCGGGCCGGATACGGCGCTTGCCGAGGGTACGGCCGCCATCGAGCGCCTGGCACTGGAGATCGGTTATCCCGTCATCATCAAGGCTGCCGGTGGTGGTGGTGGGCGGGGCATGCGAGTCGTGCCGGAGGCCCGGCTGCTGCAAGAGGCGGTGGCGCTCACCCGGGAGGAGGCGCGGCAGGCTTTCGGCTCGCCGTCGCTCTATATGGAAAAATTCCTCCAGCATCCGCGCCATATCGAGATCCAGGTCCTTTGCGACACCCATGGCAATGCAGTCTGGCTCGGGCACCGGGATTGCTCGATGCAGCGCCGCCATCAAAAGGTGGTGGAAGAGGCGCCGGCATCCGGGATTGCGCCGGAGGTGATCGGGCCGGTCGGGAGGGCCTGCGTCGAGGCCTGCCGCCAGATCGGATACCGGGGCGTCGGAACCTTCGAGTTCCTCTACGAGGATGGCGCTTTCTATTTCATCGAAATGAACACCCGGCTTCAGGTCGAGCACCCGGTCACAGAGATGACAAGTGGGATCGACATCGTCCAGGCGCAGATCAAGGTCGCTCAGGGCGATCGGCTCGATCTGGCCCAGGCTGATGTGAACTGCGCGGGCCACGCTTTCGAATGCCGCATCAATGCCGAGGATCCCGATACTTTCCTGCCGTCGGCAGGCGTCATCACCGGCCTCACCCTGCCCGAAGGGCCTGGCATCCGGGTCGATACCCATATCCATGCGGGGTACAAGGTGCCGCCCTATTACGACTCGCTGATCGCCAAGCTGATCGTTCATGCGCCGACGCGCGCGGAGGCGATGGCGAGGATGCGCGAGGCGCTTGCCGGGACGCGGGTGGACGGAATTTCCACCAATATTCCCTTCCTGCGCGCGCTTTTCGAGGATAGCGCGTTCGCGCGCGGCGAGACGGATATCCACTATCTCGAGCAATGGCTGAAACAGCGGAGAGCGCCATGAGTGCGATCGATTTCAGCGATCCCACGACCATCGCGCTCCTGACCGATGCACTGACGGCAGCCGGGGTGAGTGGCCTGGAAATCTCCTGGCCCGGCGGGCAGTTGCGCATCGTTGTAGCGACGGGGGAAGAGGCCCGGATCAATGTAAGCAGCACAGCGCAACCGGTCTCGGCGGCTCAGCCGGTGGTCGTCAAGGCGCCGATGGCCGGCCATTTCTGCTCGGGCAGCTCATCGCGATCGGTAGCCGCCGACCGTCTGCCGCGATCGGTTTCCGCCGCAGATATCCTCGGCTTCCTTCGCGTCGGCCCCATCCTGCTTCCGCTTTGCGCCGGTCGTGCGGGTATTCTCACTAGGCAGCTTGCCGAGCCCGATGCGTTGGTCGGCTTCGGCGATCCCTTGTTCGAGGTCGAGCCTCAATCATGATTGCAACATTGAACAACCATATGCCGCTGCGCGAGATCGTACCCGCCGCCCAAGGTCGTGCTCGCGTCTCCTCGATCGGAGCCCGATCCTTCCTGCTCGAAGCGCCCGGAGAATTCGATCTCGCCGCACAGCGCCGGATCTGGGCCCTGTCGCAGACGCTCAGAGGCTGGCCGGATATCGCCGAAATCGTTCCGGGAATGACCAACCTGCTGGCGATATTCGCGGAAGCGCCGGAGGATCCCGATACTGTCGTGGCGCGGCTGCTGGAGGCATGGGACAATGCCCGCAGCATCGATCTGGCGGGCAAGACCATCGAAATCCCTGTTCACTATGGCGGGGAGCACGCGGTGGATCTGCCCGCGCTTTGCGACCTCGCCCGGCTCAGCGATCGTGAGATCGTCCGTATTCATCACGAAGCGACCTACCGGGTCTTCGCCCTGGGCAGCGCTCCGGGCTTCGGTTACCTGCATGGCCTCGATCAGCGCATCTACATGCCGCGCAAGACCGTGCCGTCGTTGAAGATGGAGAAGGGCTGCGTGACCATCGGCGGCATGCAGACCGGCGTTGCAATGCTCACCGGCCCGAACGGCTGGAATTCCATAGGTTTCGCAGAGTTGCAGATGTTCGACCCGACCTCGTCCACGCCGGCCATGATGGCGCCGGGCGATACGGTGCGGTTCGTGCCGGCAAGGATCGAGCTATGATCGAGATTGTGGAAACCGGCCCTTTCAATACGGTCCAGGATCTCGGGCGACCGGGCTATCGCGACATCGGCGTTTCGGCCAGCGGCGCGATGGATCCGCTTGCTATGAGGATCGGCAATATTCTTGTCGGGAATGACGAGGATGCGGCCGGGATAGAGGTGCAGACCTTTCCGTTCAGCCTGCGTTTCGACCGGCGGACTGTCTTTGCGGTCACGGGCGCCGATGGCGATCCGATGCTGGATGCTTTAAAATTGCTTCCCTGGTGCGCCTATACCGCGGAGGCCGGACAGGTGCTCGAGCTGAAACATCCTCCGACATTGGCGCGCGCCTATGTTTGCGTCGGCGGGGGGCTGGATATCCCCTCGGTGATGGGATCGCGCAGCACATCCCTGCGTGGCAGCTTCGGCGGGAATGCCGGCCGGCCATTGGTAAAGGGCGATCGGCTCGCGCTTGGTAACAGCGCCGACTTTGCCCCGGTGCCGGCGAACGGCCTGGCCGTCATCGAGCCTGCCGTAGCGCTCCGGGACGTCTTTCCGGATTTCGTTGACGGGACACTGCCGGTCCGTGCCCTGCCCGGTGGTGAGCATGCACTGTTTCCCGATGACGGCGACGCCTTCTGGAGCCAGACCTGGAAGATTTCTTCACGCAGCGACCGCACGGGCTATCGTCTCTCGGGTGAGCCCATCAAGCCAACGGCGTCGATCGAGATGCGCTCCCATGGGATCGTACCCGGAGTGATCCAGGTTCCGCCCGGTGGGGAGCCGATCGTCCAGATGAGCGATGCGAACACGGCGGGCGGATATCCGAAGATTGCCGGCGTGATCGAATGCGACCTGTGGCGGCTTGGCCAGGCCCGCATCGGCAGCCGGATACGCTTCGTGCGTTCCACCCATGCGGAGGCGCGCGCGGTGGAGCAGGCGGTCGCCCGCTATGTCGAAGACGTCCGGACCACATCCGAGATGGTCAAGCGCGCCCTGAAGGCGATGGCCTGAAATATCTTTCGGTCAAAGGGAGTTGCCGATGAAAATCGATCTGAATTCCGACATGGGGGAAGGCTTCGGCCCTTACCGGCTATGCGACGACGAGGCGATGATGAAGGTCGTGTCGTCTGCCAACATCGCCTGCGGCTTCCACGGCGGCGACCCGGATACGATGGCGCGCATGGTGCGGCTCGCAAAGGCGAACGGTGTCGGCATCGGCGCCCATCCGGGACTGCCCGACCGGCTTGGCTTCGGGCGGCGCGAAATGCCCTTCCAGGCGGATGAGCTGCGCCAACAGATGCTCTACCAGCTCGGTGCACTGATGGCGATTGCCGCCAGCGAGCGCGTCGCCGTCGGCCATATCAGCTTTCACGCAGCCATGGGCAACATGATCAACCGCGATCCCGTGCTCGCCGACCTGATGATGGATGCCATTGCGACGGTGGATGCGGGGCTCGTCGTGTTCGTGACGCCCGACAGCGAAATAGAACGGGCTGCCAAACGGGCGCGGTTGAAGACGCTGGCGCTCTTCCTGGCCGACCGGGCCTACGATGCTGAAGGCAGGCTTGTTGTCCGCGGCCTACCCGGCGCTGTCATCAAGGATGAAGGTGCCGTGCGGGCTCGGGTGCGCCGCTTCCTTCTCGACGGAACCGTCGAGACCATCGACGGCGGCATCCTTGCCATGCCGGCCCGGTCCATCCTCGTGCATAGCGATACGCCCGGTTCCCTGGAGCTTGCGCGTATCGTCCGAAGCGAGATCGAAGCCTCGGGCGCAACGCTCGCACCGGCTGCCGAACTCGCGCTTTAGCGCATCCCGACCGCCAGCCCGGCGGTCTCCCGTTCCAATCCGTATCGAAAGATCATGTCGATGTCTTCTACCGCCGATCGCCTGAAAAACGTCTCCATATCCGCCTCAGCCGCCATGACCCAGCGCGCCCGGGAACTGGCCGCAAAGGGTATCAAGGTTGTCAGCCTCTCTTCCGGCGAGCCGGACTTCCCGACGCCGCCGCATGCCATCGAGGCGGCCCATGCCGCCGCGCTTGGCGGTGATACCAAATATCCGCCGATGGACGGCACGCCGGCACTCAAGGCGGCGATCAGCAGGAAGTTCAAGCGGGACAATAATCTGGACTATGATGCCAGCCAGATCGTCGTTTCAGGCGGCGGCAAGCAGGTGATCTTCAACACCATGCTCGCCACCTGCAATCCCGGCGACGAAGTCGTCATTCCGACGCCCTCCTGGGTCAGCTATGCCGATATCGTCAAGTTAGCCGGTGGCGTTCCGGTGGCGGTACCCTGTTTCGAACAGGCCGGCTTCAAGCTACGTCCGGAGGATCTCGAAGCCGCGATCACGCCGCGCACCAAATGGCTAATCCTGAACTTTCCCAACAATCCGACCGGTGCGGCCTGCTCGCGCGCCGAAATGAAGGCGATCGCGGAGGTCATGCTGCGCCATCCGGATGTCTGGATCCTGACCGACGATATTTACGAACATCTGGTCTATGACGGTTTCGAATTCTGCACCATCGTAGACGCGGAACCCCGGCTCTATGATCGTGTCCTGACCATGAACGGGGTCTCGAAGGCCTATGCCATGACCGGCTGGCGGCTCGGCTTCTGCGCCAGCGGTTCGAAGGAGCTGATCGCTGCGATCAGCAACGTCAATGGGCAGAACGGCGGTGGTATCTCGACGGTGACGCAGGCGGCGGCCATCGCGGCGCTGAACGGGCCTCAGGATCTCCTGAAGGAGCGGGCCGCGATCTACCGCGAGAGGCGCGACTTCGTCCTCGACCGCCTGTCGCAGGTGGAGGGATTGCGTTGCCACAAGCCCGAGGGCGCGTTCTACCTCTATCCCAACATGTCCGGCTTGATCGGCAAGACCAGCAAGGGTGGGCGGAAGATCGAGACCGACATCGATTTCGTCATGGCTCTCGTGGATGAACATCATGTGGCGACCGTACAAGGTGCGGCTTACGGCATGAGCCCCCATTTCCGCATTTCCTACGCAACGAGCATGGAAATGCTGGACGAGGGATGCGCGCGGATCGCCCAGTTCTGCAGGGACATGCGCTGACGCTTGTTCGATGATCCGGCGCGGTCGCGCGTCGTGCCGGAGCTCTGCCTTACGCCCTCAGTCGCGCGGTCAGCTCGAGAAGGATATCCTTGACCGCCAATGCCGGCTCGGAAAGCGAGTTCTGTTCGGCAACGCAGAGCGACAGGGTTTCCTCGATCCGCGGGGACACGAGCCGGCAAATCAGCGGTTCGCTTGATTCCGTCACGATACGGTCAGCGATGGCTTTCGGCATGATGGTCGCTCCGAGACCGCTGCCCACGGCGCGCGCCAATGTCCTGACGATTTCCACTTCCGCCACGACCTTCAGGTTGATCCGGCTGCGCGTGAACGCGGTATCGACCGCACGGCGAACGAAGTTATAAGCGGGGGGCATCAAAAGCGGCAAACCGTCGAGAGCGGTAACCGCAACGGGCTTGTTATCCGCTTCGATCGCAAAATCGCGGTGGGCGACAAGATAGAATTCCTCGCTGAGGATCGGCTCGAACCGCACGCCCTTGATCGGCCCGGCCCCATGGATCAGAGCCATTTCCAGGCGGCCGTTCATGATCATCTGACTGTAGGTCTGGCCGACGCTTTCCGTGAGATGGAGCAGGATGCCGGGATGGCGTCTGCGCGTTTCGGCCAGCAGGTCGACGGACAGCGTCGCGGCACTGCTGAACGGCACGAGCCCCACGGAAACGCGTCCGGCAAGCGAGTTGCCGGCTGCGGAAGCGTCCGCCTGCGCCTGTTCCATCTGGCGAAGAATGATCTGCGCATGGCGATACACTGCATGTCCCGCATCGGTCATGCTGACGCCCTGCTGGCTGCGGATCAGCAGCTTTTGACCGAAATGCTCCTCCAGCGCCGCCAGCTGCTGGCTGAGCGCGGGCTGCGCGATGTGCAGCAGGTCGGCGGCGCGCGTGATGCTGCCGCTGTCGACGATCACGATGAAGGATTTGAGGCGTCTGATGTCCATGCGGATTTTGGTCTTTTGTCCTGAGCAGACGTATGTTTGCAGACGCGATCTTCTTTTGCAACGCCGCCGACTGCGATCTCGCCCGGTGACGGTCCCCCGCCGATTGCGGGACCGAGACTCCATAGCCGTTGCTTATTGCTCCACAAATAATCGGTCTTAGGCAAGAGATTAAAGGTTCGCTACTGTCTGCGGCAACAACAAGGGGATACGAATGCCATTCTCCGATTACAAAACCGCACTGGTTACCGGCGCTTCCTCCGGTATCGGCGCCGCTGTGGTGGAGCGGCTTCGCCGTGAGAATATCGAGGTCCACGCAATCGCCCGCAGTGGCGATGCCCTGCAGGATCTGGCCAAGCGCACGGGCTGCATCGCACATGTCATAGACGTCACCAACCGGCCGGCACTCGCCGAGCTCACCGGTCGCGTCGAGTTCGATATTCTTGTCAACAATGCCGGCGTCGACCGGCCGAAGAAATTCCTGGAAGCGGACGAGGGCGATATCGACCTCCTCGTTGATGTCAATCTCCGTGCGGTCCTGCACATCTGCCGCATGATCGTGCCGGGAATGGTCGCTCGCGATCGAGGCCATGTCATCAACATTTCCTCGATCGCCGGCAACTACAATTTCGGTGGCAACTCCATCTATCACGCCGTCAAAGCCGGCGTCGCCATGTTATCAAACCAGTTGCGCCTCGACGCGTTCGGCAAGCGCGTGCGGGTGACGGAAATCTGCCCCGGGCGCGTCGCCACGGACATTTTCAATCATGTGCACGGCGACGATCCCAGTATCCGGGAACGGTTCATTGACGGTTTCGAACTGCCGCAGGCAGCCGATATCGCCGACGCGATAGCGTTCGCGATTGCCGCGCCGGTCGCGGTCAATATCGGCCACATGGAGATCACGCCGACATTGCAGGTCATGGGCGGCTTGCAGACGGCACGGCCGCAGCCGGCTCCGGCAGGTCCGGACAGTTCCAAGGAGTCGGGGCGGTGAACGGGTTCGATCTCTCGGCCATCCTGAGGAACCCCGAATATACCGCGATGCTCCTGCACGGCATCGAGATGACCTTTGTCATCTATATCGGCTCGTGGCTGCTGGCCATGACGCTCGCGCTCCTGCTTCTGTGCATCCGGTTTTCGCCGCTCCGCTTCGGCGACAGGGCCGTGGCCGCCTATGTCTCCTATCACCGGAACGTGCCGACGCTCGTCCAGCTGATGCTGTGGTATTTCGGGATTTTCACCCTGTTCCCCGCAGGCTTGACCTCCTGGCTTGCGGCCCACAATGCCGAAGCGATCTTCGCCGTCATTGGCCTCGGCCTGTGCCAGGCGGCCTATTTCAGCGAGGACCTGCGGTCCGGCCTTCGCTCCGTAAGCCCGGGCCAGATGGAAGCCGCCAAGGCTCTCGGGCACAGCTATATCTCCGCGATGCGTTTCGTGATCATGCCGCAGGGCGTGCGCAATGCGCTTCCGCCGCTGATCAACCACAGCGTTTCCCTGTTCAAGAACAGCAGCCTCGCCATCGTCATCGGTGCGTCCGAACTGACGCATGCCGTGAAGGAAGTTGAAAATCTGAGTTTCCGCACCTTCGAAATCTACCTGATCGGTACGGTTCTCTACCTGTTCTTCTCGCTCCTGATCATGAGCGCCGGCGCTTATCTCTCGATGCGCGCCGACCCTGTCCGGAGTGCACGCGCATGATCCACGATATCATCGCCATCATCCAGGACTACTGGCTTCTGCTGCTGATCGGTCAATATCCGAACGGCCCGCTCGGCGGACTTGCAAATACGCTGATCCTGTCGGCGCTCAGCATCGCGCTCGCCTTCCCGGTCAGCATTATGCTTGCGCTGGCGCGGCTGTCGAAATGGCGGCTGCTGCGGTGGCCGGTCACCGCACTCGTCTACATAACCCGCGGTGTACCGCTTCTGATGCTCATCCTCTGGAGTTACTTCCTCGTCCCGCTTTGGACCGGGGCAGACGTTCCGAGCTTCGTGACGATGCTGACCACGCTCGTCGTCTACCAGGGCGCCTTCCTCAGCGAGGTCGTGCGCGCCGGTATTGTGGCACTCGGCAGCGGCCAGATGGATGCCGCCCGCGCACTCGGTCACAGCTCTCTCGGTGCGATGCGCTTCATCATCCTTCCGCAGGCGCTCTACAACATGATCCCGAGCATCATCTCGACCTTCGTCTCGACGATAAAGGACACGACGCTCGGATATGTCATCAATGTCCCGGACCTCACCTTTGCGGCAAGCCAGGTCAACAACCAGCTTTTGACGCAACCCTTCCAGGTCTTCTTCATCCTCGCGGTCGTCTATTACGCGATCTGCTGGAGCCTGACGCACGTCGCCAACATCGTCGAGCGCCGCATAACGCGGCGCCGTGCGGGTCTGTCCGGCGGCGCCGCGCCGGTGGAACTCGTGCCGGCCAAAATCATATCGGAGCAGCTATGAGCACCCCAGCAGCGGAGATCCAGCAGGTGCAGACGATCCGCCTTTCGGATGTTTGCAAAAGCTATGGCGACTATGCGGTCCTCAAGAATATCGAGGCGGAAGTCGCCCGAGGCGAGGTCGTGGTGATTTGCGGGCCTTCCGGTTCGGGGAAATCCACCCTGATCCGTACGATCAACCGTCTTGAGGAGATCAACAGCGGATCGATCACCCTCGATGGCCAGAACATTCATGCGGCGATGCGGACGAGGGAACTCAACCTGCTGCGCAGCAGGATCGGTTTCGTATTCCAGAATTTCAATCTGTTCCCGCACCTCTCCGTCGTCGAAAATGTGTCGATGTCACCGATCCGCGTAAAGGGCGTGGCCGCGGATGTCGCCCATGACAAGGCGCTCAAGCTTCTCGATCGGGTCGGACTCGCCGACAAGGCGCGGGCCTATCCCGGCCAGCTGTCGGGAGGCCAGCAGCAGCGGGTGGCGATAGCCCGCGCACTCGCCATGGAGCCACCGGTCATGCTTTTCGACGAGCCGACCAGCGCGCTCGATCCGGAAATGGTGGGCGAGGTGCTGGCGGTCATGAAGAGCCTGGCATCCGAAGGCATGACCATGATCTGCGTCACGCATGAAATGGGCTTCGCCCGCGATGTCGCCGACCGCATCTGGTTCATCGATGCAGGGCAGATACTCGAGACGGCCCCGCCCGAGGAATTTTTCAAGAGCCCCCGCCATCCCCGTGCTCAGCGGTTCCTCGCCGATCTGCGCCATTGATACTTACGACCAACGACCAACAACAAAGGAGAACAGCAATGAACTGGAAATTCGTAACTCTCACCGCCGTGCTGGCAGGGGCCGCAGCGGCCTTGCCGGCAAGGGCGGACCAGCTCGACACGATCATGTCGGCCAAGACGCTTCGCTGCGCGACGTTCGCAGACGTGGTGCCCTTTGCAGCACCCGACCCGAAGACGCGCGAAATGGCTGGCTTCGACGTCGATCTCTGCAATGCGATCGCCAAGGAACTGGGCGTCAAGGCCGAAATCAAGCCGGTTTCGGTCGAAGCGCGCGTGCCGGAAGTCAAGCTCGGCCGTGTGGACATCACGGTTGCCAATCTTGCCTATACGCTGAGCCGCGCCGAGCAGATCCAGTTCAGCGATCCCTACTATCTCGCCAAGGAAATGCTGATCGTCCCGGCCGATGATCCAGGCAAGAAGAAGGCCGATTACGAGGGCCAGCGCATCGCCTCGACCAAGGGCTCGACTTCGGAAATGTCGATCAAGCTCAACAAGTCCGAGCCGCTGACCTTCCAGGATACCGCATCCGCCTATCTCGCCGTCCAGCAGGGCAAGGCGCGCGGCATGGTGGCGAATACAATGACGACGACCAAGTTCGTCAACGAATCCAAGACCAAGGGCAAGGAAATGCGGATGATCGAGGATCCGATGCTGTTCCAGCCGATCGGCATCGGCATGGCAAAGGACAATCCGGCGCTGACTGCCAAGATCAACGAGGTGCTCCGCAAGCTCGATACATCCGGCGAGCTCAACAAGATCTGGGACAAGTGGCTTGGCCCAAGTACCGAATACAAGATGACGCGTAACGACAAGGTCGTACCGCTTTCCGAACTGAAGTTCGACCCGATCCCCTGAGGCCTTTGGCCCAGGCATTCCATCCAATTGCAAATCATCGAAGACTGCAGGCGGCGGGACGTGCCCGCCGTCGGCCTAACCGTGGGAGGTTTCCATGATCCACATAAAAGATATCGCCGAACGGCCGAGCAAAGCCGACATCGAGGCACTCTCCAAGTTTTCGCCGGCTACCATCCACGAAGCGCAGGGGCGCCGCGGAGCACTCTCCTCCCGCTTGAAGCCGGTGGACTACCGGATGAAGCTGTGCGGCCCGGCATTCACGGTCAAATGTGCGCCGCGTGACAACATCATGCTTCAGCTCGCGATCAACTATGCAAAGCCGGGTGACATCATCGTCGTGTCCGCCGGCGAATACGAAGAAGCCGGCTCGTTTGGTGACGTTCTCGCCAATGCCTGCCTGGCAAAGGGCATCGGCGGCCTGGTGACCGACACGGGCGTGCGCGACACGCTGCAGCTGAGGGACCTCGGCTTTCCGGTCTTTTCCCTGAGCGTTTGCATCAAGGGTACCGTCAAGGAAACCATTGCGGCGGTGAACGACACGATCATCGTCGGCGGTGAAACGATCAATCCGGGCGACATCATCGTCGGCGATGCCGATGGACTGGTCGTTGTCCGCCGCGCGGAAGCACAGGAGGCCGCAAGGCTTTCGCAGGCCCGCGAGGATGCCGAAGCCGGCTATATCGCAGCCTACAAGCAGGGCAAGTCGGTGATCGAGGTCAGCAATCTGGAGCCGGTCCTGAAAGCCAAGGGCCTGGTCGTCGATATCTGAGCCCCAACCGCAATCGTCGGACCAAGCGACGGTCTTTCTTTCGGAAAGAGGTTTGAATGACCTTCCCATTATTTGATCTTTCTGGCCGACGAGCGTTGGTGACGGGTTCATCGCAGGGCATCGGTTTTGCTCTGGCGAAGGGATTGGCGGAGCATGGGGCCTCGGTCGTGCTGAACGGCCGTGACCCGGTGAAGCTTCAAGCCGCCGTCGACAGCCTGAAGAATGAAGGCTATGAGGCAAGGATTTCCGACTTCGACGTCACCGACCCCGATGCCGTGAAGCGTGGCGTCGATGCGATCGAACAGGATATCGGGGCGATCGACATCCTGATCAACAATGCCGGCATGCAGTTCCGCAGCCCGCTGGAGGAATTTCCGGCCGATCGCTGGGAGCAGCTCATGAAGACCAACGTCTCCAGCGTCTTTTATGTCGGCCAGGCGGTGGCGCGTCACATGATCGGCCGTGGGCAGGGGAAGATCATCAACATAGCCTCGGTGCAGAGCGAGCTGGCTCGCCCGGGCATCGCGCCCTACACCGCCACGAAGGGCGCGGTGAAGAACCTGACGCGCGGCATGTGCGCGGACTGGGCAAAACACGGCCTGCAGATCAACGCGATTGCCCCCGGCTACTTCAAGACACCCTTGAACCAGGCGCTGGTCGATAACCCGGAATTCTCGTCCTGGCTTGAAAAACGCACCCCGGCAGCCCGTTGGGGCAATGTCGAAGAGCTTGTCGGGGCTGCGGTTTTTCTCGCCGGGAAGGCTTCCTCCTTCATCAACGGACACACGCTCTATGTCGATGGCGGCATCACGACCTGCCTTTAGGGAAGTCCGTCACGGACAGTGACAAACCATCATCTCTATCGCAACGGAGGAAAACAATGGCCAAGCCGGACATCCTGCTTGTCGGCCCTTACCCGGAATGGGATCTCGTCGAGCTGGAAGCGCAGTACAACGTGCTGAAGCTCTACGAGGCTGAAGACCGCGATACATTCGTTCAGGATCACGCGGGCGGCATTCGCGCCATCGCCACGCGGGGCGAGCTCGGGGCCTCCGCGGACCTGATCGCCCAGTTGCCGAAGCTGGAGATCGTCTCGGTCTACGGTGTCGGCTACGACGCGGTCAATCTCGACGCCTGCCGGGCGCGCAGCATCCGGGTCACCAATACGCCGGACGTGCTCACCAACGACGTCGCCGACCTGGGCGTTGCGATGATGCTCGTCCAGTCCCGCGGCATGATCGGCGCGGAAACTTGGGTGAAGGACGGAAGCTGGGGGACAAAGGGTCTTTATCCGCTGAAGCGCCGTGTCTGGGGTCGGAAGGCGGGCGTGCTCGGCCTCGGCCGCATCGGCTTCGAAGTGGCCAAGCGCCTCAAGGGCTTCGACATGGACATCGCCTATAGCGACGTCGCGGAGAAGCCGTATGGCGAAGGCATGACGTTCATTCCCGATCCGGTCGAGCTTGCCCGGCGTTCGGACTTCCTGTTCGTGACGCTGGCGGCCTCGACGGTGACCTGCCATATCGTCTCGAAGAACGTCATCGAAGCGCTCGGGCCGGAAGGCATGCTGATCAACATCTCGCGCGCTTCCAATATCGACGAGGAAGCGCTGCTCGAGGCGCTGGAAAGCGGCGCGCTGGGTTCGGCGGCACTCGATGTCTTCGAAGCCGAGCCGAAGCTCAACCCGCGTTTCCTGAAACTCGACAATGTGCTGGTGCAGCCGCACCATGCGTCCGGCACGATCGAGACCCGCAAGGCCATGGGCAAGCTGGTGCGGGACAATCTCGCCGCCCATTTTGCCGGCGCTGCCCTGCCGACACCGGTCATCTGAGGATACGCCCATGAAAGCCGTCGTCATTCATACCGCCAGGGATCTGCGCATAGAGGAAAGGGAGGTCGAAGCCATCGGCCCCGGACAGGTGGAGGTGGCGATCGAGGCGGGCGGCATCTGCGGTTCCGACCTGCATTATTACAATCACGGCGGTTTCGGCACGGTGCGCATTCGCGAGCCGATGATCCTCGGTCACGAGGTTGCCGGAAGCATCAAAGCCTTGGGCGAGGGGGTCTCAGGCCTCGTCGTCGGAGACCGTGTGGCCGTGTCGCCGAGCCGGCCCTGCAATGCCTGCGACTACTGCCTGAAGGGCCAACAGAACCATTGCCTCAACATGCGCTTCTACGGCAGCGCCATGCCCATGCCGCATATCCAGGGCGCCTTCCGTCAGCGGCTGGTCGCCGAACAATGGCAGTGCCACAAGATCGCGGATGGCGTCTCGATCAACGAAGCGGCGATGGCGGAGCCGTTTGCGGTCACGCTGCATGCGGTGGCCCGCGCCGGCTCGCTCACCGACAAACGCGTGCTGGTCACCGGCTGCGGCCCGATCGGCGCGCTGGCGATCATCGCGGCCCGTGCCCATGGTGCCCGCGAGATCGTCGCGACCGACGTCATGGGCGCGGTCCTGAAGAAGGCGCTTGAGGTGGGAGCCGACCGGGTCATCGACGTCGCCAGCAATCCGGAACAGCTTTCCGCCTATTCCGCCAACAAGGGCTACTTCGACGTCCAGTTCGAGGCGTCCGGCAACGAACGCGCCGTACGATCAGGCCTGGAAGTGCTCCGGCCCCGCTCGACGGTGGTCCAGCTCGGGCTCGGCGGTGATGTCTCCATCCCGCAGAACCTGGTGGTCGCCAAGGAAATCGAGATGAAGGGCACATTCCGCTTCCACGAGGAATTCGGGCTTGCCGTGGACCTTATCGGCAAGCGCCGCGTCGATCTGAAGCCGCTGCTTACCGGCATCTTCCCGGTCGAGAATGCCGTGGAGGCTTTTGAGACTGCCGGCGACAGAACCCGGTCGATGAAGGTGCAACTGGCTTTCTAGCAATCGAACCCGGGTCGACAAGATCGGCATAATAGAGGATGAAACCGCACCTCTGCCGGTATCGTTGTGCGTCCTTGCCGATCGCGCGGCTGACAGAAGAGTAAAAGGCGGCTTGCGAGAAGCCGCCTTTTACATTGATAGGTTCAATACCTGCAGAATTGCTTGCCTTTGACCTGCCGACATCCCGGCGAGATTCAGGCAGCCTTTTTCTTGTACATCAGTGTAGCCAGAGCCAGAACGCAGCCCACCGCGCCGACGGTCGCGAAAATGTAGAAGTTCCATTGCGGTGCAAGTCCTGCTCCCAGGACGGCACCGCCGATGGCGGGCCCGATCATCCCCCCGACGCGACCGATGCCCAGCGAAAAGCCAAGGCCAGTGCCGCGGATCTCGACCGGGTAGAGATTCCCGACCAGGACATTGGCTAGAATCTGGGTTCCGATCGTTCCGGTTCCAGCCAGCGCGACCAGACCGTAGACCTGAAGGCCCTGGCCTACCTGGGTCAACATCCAGATCGAGCATGCGCCGAGGAGAAACATTCCCGCCACGACGATCTTGACGTTTCCGAGGTCGGCAATTCTCGCGCCGATCAGCAGACCGATTGCCGCGCCAAGATTGAGCGTGACGGAGAAGAGAAGGGCGGAGCCGAGGTCGTAGCCCATCTTGTTCATGATGGTCGGCAGCCAGTTCACCATGCCGAATGTAAGCAGAAGCGAACAGAAATGGATGCCCCAGGCGTTCAGTGTCGGCAGCAGGCGGCCTTCGGAAAACAGCGACTTTATGCCTGCCTGACGCAGAGCGGCAGGGCTTGGACTGGGATTGGGCAGCCCATACTGATTGGCTATCCGATTGGCTTCTGCCTGGCGGTTCTTGGTCGCCAGCCATTCAGGCGATTCCGGAAGGAGGCGCAGGAACAGCGGAAGAAGCAAGACGGGTGCGCCGCCGATGATCATCAGCACGCGCCAACCGTAGGTCTCGATCAGCAGAATGCCGAGAATGCCCGAGATGATGCCACCGGCGAGATAACCGAGAAGAGCCGTCGAGTAGGCCATGGCTTTCCGCCTGGGCGGAGAAAACTCGATGATCAAGGCGGTTACCGTCGGAAACAGCGCGCCGAGGCCAAGACCGGCGAGAAAACGTGTTCCTTCGAAAATCAGGAAGCTCGGAGCCAAACCGCTGCCGATCATCATCACCGAAAAACTGAAGAGGCTCCCGATTATGACTTTGCGGCGGCCGATCCTGTCGGCAAGGGTTCCGGCAATCAGGGCGCCGAGCAGCATGCCGAACAGGGTGATTGACGCGGCTCTTCCGACCATGCCGGGCGTCAGAGCCCAGCTTCCTTCTCGAAGCAGCGAAGGTGCAACCGCACCATAAACGATAAGGTCATAGCCATCGAAAAGGATCAACAGGCCGCACAGGGCGATGATCATATTCGGGCTGCGGACGCGTTCCTTGGTGATAGCGACATCTTGTATGGTCATTTTTCCTCCCCATACATTTGAGTACAGGAAGTACGCTCCCGCCATCGGCAGGCCAGCATCGATCCATGTACAAATCCTCCGGTTCGTCGTCGGCGTGTTTCCTCCCACACCGGGCCCTCATCCAGAAAAGAGATGATGCCAGGACAACGATTGACGTCCCATTAGATACTTGCAGATAAAATATTTGCAAGTGCAAATTTACTGGTCGCTGGTTTTCCCTTTGCCGGACATGGCCGGCAGATTGCTGTGCATCCGCTTCAATGCACTTTTCAGGGCGCTGACCTCCTCTTTGGACATGCCCTGCACAGCCGTGGCCTCGAGTTCCATGGCAAGCGGCATCAGCTTTTCAGTCAGGGCCTCTCCCTGTGGGGTCAACCGAACGATGACGATACGGCCATTGTCCTCGGGACGGGTTCTGGAGACCAGCTTGCGTTTCGCCAGCGTGCCGACGAGTCGCGAAAGGGTGGAGATCTCAACCGAGACGACGTCGGCAAGGTCGCCAAGCGTGCTTTCCTTGCGCTCCCTCAACATTGCCAACACTCGATACATGGCGACGCTGAGATCGTTCTCGGCAATTCGTTGTGAGAAGACCTCGGCGATGCGCACGCCCGCACGGTTGAGCAGGTAGGGAACTGAATCGGTAAGTTTGTACATGTCTCAGTCTGCTGGCGAAATGTCGTGTGCGGCTGACCGCGGCTTGTCTCGACATGCACCTAAATAGCCGAAATGACAACACGAGCCGCTGAATCACTTTGCAAAAAGGAGCAGCGTTGCACGAGAAAATGCTCGAATCAAAAAATTGCATTGACAATAGTTGCGTTTGCAATAATTTTAGAGCCAAGGAGACTCGGGAGGAACTCATGTCTGCCACAGCTGCCGCCGGCCCTATGCCGGCAATTCCGCCAATCAGCGATGCGTTTCGCGCGACCATGCGCAGGTTTCCGGCGACGGTCACCGTGATATCCGCCTGCCGTAACGGAACCGACCACGGCATGACCGCAACGGCGGTGACATCGCTTTCCATGGACCCACCGTCGCTGATTATCTGCCTGAACAACCGCACTTATCTGCACGACATGCTGCTGGAAGTGCCTGAATTTGCCGTCAGCGTTTTGACGCGCGAACAGGTTTCCGTATCGGAAGGGTTCAGCGGAAAGATCGCTCCGGAACGTCGGTTCGAAGCGGGCGATTGGGTTCGCCACGAACGGGGCATGATGATCCTGGATTCGGCCCATGCCGCCGTGATTTGCCGTCGCATGGGTGCCGTTCCCTATGGAACCCATACGATCTTCATCGGCCAGGTGATGGACACCCGTCTTTCCGACAATACCACCCCGCTAATGTATGAAAACTCGAATTATTGCGCGCCACAGCACGCGCCTTTCACTTCCCATAACTGAAGGCAGTTCCATGAACAGTACAGCAGCCTTGTTTCCCGCTTCGATGCGGGTGGAAAACGCATGTCTTGCCACGCGTATCGCGCCGGTTCTGGATGAGATCCGCGCGACCGCTCGTGATACCGAGAAAGCGGGGCGCGTGCCGGCCCGCAATATCGACCTGCTGCGCGGCGTCGGGTATTTCGATATTGTCAAGCCTGCCCGTTTCGGCGGCGACCAGGGTTCCTTCGCAGAGCTTGTCGATGCCAATATCGAACTGTCGTCGGCCTGCGCCTCGACCGGCTGGGTTGCGGGACTTCTCTCCGCGCATCAGTGGCTTCTTGCGATGTTCGACGAACGGGTTCAGCAGGAAGTCTGGGGCACGAACCCCGATGCACTTATTTGCGGTTCCTATGCGCCGACGCGCATGGCGGAGCAGATGGAGGGCGGGTTTCGCCTTTCCGGCGACTGGGCCTTTGCGAGCGGTTGCGAAAATGCGCAGTGGGCATTGTGCGCTGCCATTATCCCGCCAAAAATCGAAGGAGAGCGCGCCATCCCGTCCTTTCTCCTGGTGCCTGCCAGCGATTACACGATCGCCGAGACCTGGGATGTCGTCGGCCTGGCCGGCACCGGTTCCAAGAGCCTGATCCTGAAAGACGTCTACGTGCCCGAGCACCGTATCCTGGCTTTCCCGGATGCCACCGCGGGCAGGACGCCGGGCGGGCGGGGATACGAGGGCATCGGCCTTTTCAACATTCCGCTCCTCATGGGAATTCCGTTTTGCCTCGGCAGCGCTGCCATCGGCGCCGCGAAAGGCGCGTTGACAAGCTATCTCGACCATATGGGCACGCGGATCACGCGCGGCGCCGTCGCCGGGGGCAACAACAAGATCGCTGAGTTTCCGACCATCCAGCTGAGGGTGGCAGAGGCATCGGCATCTATCGATGCAGCTCGCGAAATCATGCTGCGTGACGTGGCGTGGGCACAGCAGCTTGCACAGGCACGCGAAAACGGCACGGCCGAGATTACCGAGGAAGACAGAATTCTGGCACGGCGCACGCAGTCCTTCGCCGTCAGCCTGTCTCTTCAGGCGGTCGAAGCCTTGAACGCCTCCACGGGCGGTCTCGGTCTCCAGATGTCCAACCCCGTCCAGCGGGCATGGCGGGATGCGAATGCCGTCGGACGCCACATTTCGATGAATTGGGACGCCGTTGGGACCATGGTCGGCCAGCATCTCTTAGGTCTGCCGCCCAAGGGTCAGTACTGACCCGTACACATCCATTCCAGATCTGAGAAAGAGAGAGTATCGTGCAAGGTAAAATAGCGCTTGAAGAACACTTCGCCATTCCCGACACGCTGCAGGATTCAGCAGGTTTCGTGCCTGGAGACTACTGGACCGAACTATCGGCCCGCCTTCTGGACATACAGGACAAGCGCCTGCGGCTGATGGATGCCCATGGCATCGAAAAGATGATCCTTTCCCTGAACGCTCCGGCTGTGCAGGCTATCCCGGACAAGGCCAAGGCTCTGGAGATCTCCCGCCGCGCCAACGATTTCCTGGCGGAGCAATGCCTGAAGAACCCCAACCGCTTTCTGGGTTTCGCGGCTCTCCCCCTGCAGGATCCGGATGCGGCGATACAGGAACTGCAACGCTGCGTAACGACCATGGGCTTCGTCGGCGCGCTGGTGAACGGGTTTTCGCAGGAAGGCGACGGCTCGACTCCGCTTTACTACGACCTGCCGCAATACCGTCCGTTCTGGGCCGAGACGGCAAAGCTCAACGTTCCCTTCTATCTCCACCCGCGCAATCCTTTGCCGCAGGACAGCCGGATCTATGCCGGCCATTCGTGGCTGATGGGCCCGACCTGGGCCTTCGCACAGGAAACCGCCGTGCACGCGCTGCGGCTCATGGGGTCCGGCCTCTTTGACGAGCATCCCGGCCTGCGCATCATTGTCGGTCACATGGGCGAGGGATTGCCTTATATGATGTGGCGGATCGACAACCGAAATGCTTGGGTCAAGGTCGAAAAGAGCTATCCCGCCAAGCGCCGCATCGTCGATTATTTCAACGAGAACTTCTACATTACCACGTCGGGTAATTTCCGAACCCAGTCGCTGATCGACGCCATGCTGGAAATCGGCGCCGACAGGATTCTGTTCTCTGCCGACTGGCCGTTCGAGAATATCGACCACGCCGCCGACTGGTTTGATAGCGCCACGATCTCGGAGGCAGACCGCCTGAAGATCGGCAGGACCAACGCGCTTTCGCTGTTCAAGCTCGATCGTTGAACATGGCGCAATCAAGAGGGAGTCGACGGGTGTGGTAGCGTCCTTCCAATACAATATCGGTCCGGCGAGGATCATTTTCGGACCCGGCTCGCTTGGCCAGCTCGCCGATGCAATCACGGGGCAGGGCTGCAAGCGCGCCCTGATCCTGTCCACCCCGCATCAAAACACGGACGCCAGAGATATTGCGGCCGCGCTTGGCCCGCTTTCGGCCGGCCTGTTTACGGATGCCACGATGCACACGCCGGTCGACGTGACCGAACGGGCGATGGAAACTTATCGTGCCGCCGCAGCCGATTGCGTCGTCTCCTTCGGGGGCGGATCGACGATCGGCCTCGGGAAAGCGATCGCCTTTCGCAACGACGCGCCCCAGATCGTGGTAGCGACGACTTATGCCGGCTCGGAAGTGACGCCGATCCTCGGCCAGACGGAGAACGGCGAAAAGACGACCATCCGGGCCGCCAGCATACTGCCCGAGGTCGTCATTTACGATCCCGAATTGACCGTCGGGTTGCCGGTCGCGATGAGCGTGAGCAGCGGCCTCAATGCGATGGCCCATGCCGTAGAAGGTCTTTACGCACGGGATCGCAATCCGGTCTCCTCGATGATGGCCATGGAGGGTCTGCGCGCCCTGAAGCAGGCATTGCCGCGGATTCTGAACGAAGCGCAGGATCTCGGCGCGCGCGGGGACGCACTCTATGGAGCGTGGCTTTGCGGGACGGTGCTTGGCACCGTTGGCATGGCCCTGCACCACAAACTCTGCCATACGCTTGGCGGCAGCTTCGACCTTCCGCATTCGGAAACCCATGCGATCGTGCTTGCGCACTCGGCCGCCTACAACGCCCAGGCGGCGGCAGATGAGTTGAAGCCGGCGGCCGACCTCTTCGGCGGCTCGCTGGGAGCCGGGCTTTACGACTTTGCCGCGTCGGTCAAAGCTCCCATGGCGTTGAGAGATATCGGTATGAAGGAAGCCGATCTTGACCGTGCAGCCGATCTGGCCACCCGCAACCCGTATTGGAACCCGCGCCCCATAGAGCGCGAGGCGATCCGCGCCCTGCTGCAAAACGCCTGGGAGGGCGCGCGACCGCAATAACGCGTTAGGAGGACTTTCAATGTCTCGATATTTCAGCGAGGAGAAATCCGCAGAAGCGGTCAACGGACGCATGGCCCCGGACATAGCGCCACGACTGGCGGAGGTCATGGCGTCGCTTGTCACGCATTTGCATGCCTTTGCAAAGGATGTCAGCCTTACCCAGCAGGAGTGGGAG
This sequence comes from Neorhizobium sp. USDA 3394, assembly GCF_056280385.1. Classification (NCBI taxonomy): domain Bacteria; kingdom Pseudomonadati; phylum Pseudomonadota; class Alphaproteobacteria; order Hyphomicrobiales; family Rhizobiaceae; genus Neorhizobium; species Neorhizobium sp. USDA 3394. The sequence continues at coordinate 1,543,751 of NZ_JBWCDU010000002.1, read as the reverse complement.
ATGGCAATCAGCTTCCTCACCCGGACAGGCCGTCTTTGTCACGACGAGCGGCAGGAGTTCATCCTGCTGAGCGATACGTTGGGTTTTTCCATGCTGGTCGATGCCATCAATAATCGCCGGCCCGATGGGGCAACCGAAAACACTGTATTCGGTCCGTTTCACGTCGAAGGAGCGCCACTGCGCCAGATGGGAGAGACGATCTCCCTGGACGGCAGGGGCGAGAGTTGTCTTTTCACCGGCCGCGTGCTGGATCTTGACGGCCAGCCAGTCGAGGGTGCGCGGATCGATGTGTGGTCGGACAATTCCGATGGGTTCTACGACGTCCAGCAGCCGGACATTCAACCAAAATGGAACAATCGCGGGATTTTCGTGACGGGCGACGACGGCGCCTATAGTTTCGTCGGCATCAAGCCGGTCTCCTACCCGATCCCCGAGGACGGCCCGGTCGGCCAGATGTTGAGATCGCTGGGCCGCCACCCATATCGCCCCGCCCATACCCACTATCTGATCACCGCGGAGGGATACCAGAAGCTCGTCACCCACACGTTTGTCGGAGACGATCCCTATCTGGAGTCGGATGCGGTCTTCGGGGTGAAAGACAGCCTGATCGCTCCCTTCGAGCGGATTGACGAAGTGACGATCTGGCGCTCCGGTTTCGACTTTGTCCTGACGCCCCTGGATCACCACCGATGACCGCAGACCCCCGGGTTCGGCCGGGGCGATGCCAGCGCCGTGTTCCGACACCGGCCGGAAGGGAGCGCCAGCCGGCACGATCCCGCCGGCAACGCGAACTCGCCAGTGGCAGAAACAGGAACGGCTCCAAGCAGGGCAGGGAGGGGAAATATCCTAGCTGCGAAGGGTAAACGCAGCGCGAAATGCCTCGAGGGCAATTTCCGGATCGCCCTTTGCGAAAGCCTCCATGCCGACGGGCCCACGATAACCCATTTCGTGGAGCGCGCGCGCTATCATCGGGTAATTGACCTCGCCGGTACCTGGCTCGCACCGACCGGGCACATCGGCCACCTGCACCTCGCCGATCCATGGGAGGCAGGCACGGCAGGTTTCGATCAGGTTACCCTCGCCGATCTGCGCGTGATAGAGGTCGAGGTTGAGGCGTAGACGCGGACGGTTGACCGACGCGATGAGAGCCAAGGTATCCTCGGCACGTCCGAACGGCGTGCCGGGATGATCGACCGGCAGGTTGAGGTTTTCCAGTGTGAAGACAACGTCTTCCTCTTCCGCCATGTCTGCGATGCGGCAAAGCGTGTCCCTTGCCTTCAGCCACATCCGTCCTGTCACCACATCGCTGGGTCGGACCGGAAGCCCGCCTTCGCCAAGCCCGGTCCCATGCAGGTTAAGGCGCGCGACGCCGAGCCGCTTGCCGACCATGGCCGTCTCGCGCGCGGAACGCAGCAGTTCGTCGGCGCCCTCGTCGTCTGCAAGCCGGCCGGTAAGATAGCCGTTCATGATCGAGAACGTCGCCCCCGATCTCTCCAGCGCGGCGAGATCGTGGTCCGGCCAGTTCCATAGGCCGACCTGAAAGCCCAGTTCAGTCAGCCGCGCACAGCGCCACTCGATCGGCTTGTCGCGCCAGAGCATTTCCGCACAGGCGGCGAGCGTGAAGGGTTGATCCATGTTTACTCTCTCGATTGTTGTGGGGCGAAAGAAGGTTCATCTTCAATCCGGCCTGGCGCTGCCGCAGGCGGCGTCGGCAAGCGTGCCGGATGGCGATGACATCGCGCGCTCCTTCACGTTTCCAGCCTCTCGATCCGGATGACGGCGCCCTTCGAGGTAGCCATGGCGTGAATGATCTTCTCGATGTCGAGCCCTTGGGCGAAATCGGGGCCTGCGTTCGGACCGCCGGCGATCGCCACGAGCAGGTCGCGCGCCTCGACCACCTTCTGCTCGTTGAAGCCGAAATTGTGTCCCGGCGCCGGACAGAAGGCGGAAAAGTCCGGTTGCCCGGGTCCGGTCAGATGACGCACGAATCCGGCCTCGCCGGCGCGATGCACCCACAATTCGTTCATGTTCTCCTGATCGAACACGATCGTGCCGTCGCTGCCGTGCACCTCCCATTGCAGCCGGCACTTGCGGCCCCGTGCCACGCGGGAAGTGGCGAACGAGCCCTGCGCGCCCGAGGCGAAGCGCAGGAGCGCCAGCGCACTGTCCTCGTTCTCGACCCGTTTCGGCCCATCTGGAGACGGACGCGTGGGGATGGTGACCTGGGTCTGGGCGACCACTTCGCTGACCGGGCCCATCAACGCCAGCATATGGCTCACGAGGTGGCAGCCAAGGTCGCCGAGCGCACCCAGTCCGCCACCCTCGTGAGTCATCCGCCAGGACCACGGGAGGAGCGGGTCGGCAGAATAGTCTTCGTCATAGACGCCGCGGAAGGCGACCGGCCTGCCGATCGCGCCGTCGCGGATCAGCTCGCGTGCCGCCTGGAAGGCCGGGCTCCTGAGATAATTGTAACCGAGGATGGTCACCTGGCCCGGATGTGTGGCCGCCGTTGCCGCCATCGCCTCGGCTCGGCGTCTGCGAGGGTTAGCGCCATCGGCTTTTCCAGCCACACGTGCTTACCGGCCCTGAGCGCCGCCTCGGCCATCGGGCGGTGCATGCCGTTCGGGGCCGTGATCGAGACGATGTCAACCTTCGGATCGGTTACCGCTTCCTCCCAGAGCGCCGTGGCGCGGGCAAAGCCGAACTGGCGGGCGAAGGCCTCGGCACTCTGCGGCGTGGCATCCGAGAGGATCTCGAGCCGGTGATGCGCGCCGCCGAATACTGCGGCGACGTTGCGCCAGGCCATGGCGTGGCACTTGCCCATGAAGCCCGTGCCGATGAGCGCCACTCCGAGCGGATGTTGGGGCAGTGAGGACGATTTATCCATACGGGGTTGCCTCAGATCGTTCCGCCGAGCGAGCCTTCGAGCTCGGCCATTTCCTGACCGCCGGCCATCAGGTCCTGTAGCTGGGCAGCAGTGATTTCGCCGCGCGTAGCGGTGCCGAGCGTCTGACCGCGGTTGAGCACGGTGAAGCGGTCGCCCACCGCAAGCGCATGGCGGACGTTGTGGGAGATGAACACCACGCCTATTCCCTGGGCACGCACGCGTTTGATGGTCGCAAGCACATTGGCGGTCTGCCGCACGCCAAGCGCCGAGGTCGGCTCGTCGAGGATCAGCACCTTGGCTCCGAAATAGACGGCGCGGGCAATCGCCACCGTCTGCCGCTCACCCCCCGAAAGCGTACCGACCGCCTGGTCGGGGCCGCGCAGGTTGATGCCCATCTTGCGCATTTCTGCCATGGTGATCTCGTTGGCGGCGTCGATATCGAAGCGCTTGAACAGGCCGCGTCCCTTGGTCGGCTCGCGTCCCATGAAGAAGTTGCGGGTCACGGACATCAGCGGGATCATGGCGAGATCCTGGAACACCGTGGCGATGCCGGCTTCCATGGCGTCCCGCGGGCTGTCGAAGGAAAGCGGTCTTCCCTCGAAAGTGATGGAGCCCTCGGTCGGCTTGTGCACGCCCGACATGGTCTTGATGAAGGTCGATTTGCCGGCGCCGTTGTCTCCGAGCAGGCAATGGCATTCTCCGGCGCGGAGGTCGAAGGTGACCCCATTGAGCGCGATGACGTTGCCGTAGTGCTTTTTGATGTTTTCCATATGGATGATTGGGGCGGACATCTCAGCGCTCTCCGGTCACACGTCGGCGGATGACGTTGTTGAAGATCACGGCGAGCAGCAGCATCGCGCCGAGGAACACCTGGAACCAGTCCTGATCGAAGCGGGTATAGGTCAGCCCGATGGTGACCATGCCGAAGATGATCGCACCGAAGAAGGCACCGATCGCGGAACCGTAGCCGCCGGTCAGAAGGCAGCCGCCGATGACCGCGGCGATGATCGCCTCGAACTCCTTCATGAAGCCGCGGCGGGCGTCCGTGGAACCGGCATCGATCACAGTGATGATGGCAACAAGCGCGGCGGCCATCGCCGTCAGCATGAACAGCGAGATCTTGACCCGACGAACGGGTACCCCGGAATTCTGCGCCGCCAGGGCGTCACCGCCAGTGGCGAAGATCCAGTTGCCGGCTGGCGTGCGCAGCAGGACATAGGTTGCGACCAGCGCGAAGGCGATAAACCAGATAATCTCGACCGGGATGCCCGGTACTTTGGGCACGCCGGATTTGAAGCTGTCGACAAGACCCGCCTTTGCCAGCCATGTCAGGACAAATCCGAAGGCATCGCCGGAAAAGATCGGCGCCAGGAAATCGCCCTCCACCGCTTCGCGGATGCCGCGCAGCTGGGTCGAACCGCCGGTGAAGATTTTCAGGCCGACCAGTGATGCGCCCCGCAGCACGAAAAGACCGGCGAGCGTGACGATGAAGGAAGGCAGCCCGGTGCGCAGCACGATCAGCCCGTTGGTGACGCCAAGCGCCGCGGCGAGCCCCATTGTCAACGGTATTGCGATGATGAGCGGCATGCCGACATTGACGACGAAGACGCCAAAGACCATGCCCGCAAAGGCGACCATCGAGCCGATCGACAAATCGAATTCGCCGCCGATCATCAGCATGGCCGCGGCGATGCCGAGAATGCCAAGCTGTGCGGCCGGCGTCATGAAGTTCATGATCCCGGATAGCGTGAACATGGTGCGGTCTGCGGTCAGGAAAAAGAACACGGTGACGAGAACGACCCCTCCGATCGCTCCCAGTTCCGGCCGCTTCATGAGTTTCGTTGCGAAGGACTCGGTTTTGATCCGTTCGTCCGCTCGCGACAGCGTTTCTGTCGACATTGACCTGTCTCCTGATCGGTGGCCGAGCCGCGACGTGGAACGCTGCGGCCCGGCAATCAACTGCGGTTAGCGGATGCCCTTGGCCGAAAGATCGATGACCTTGGCGGCAGCCTCCTTGGTCACGAGGTTCGGCCCGGACGGAACGTCGCCACCCGGAACAAGGCCATACTGCGCATTGAGCGCGAGGAAGGCGACTGGCAGATAACCCTGCAGGAACTGCTGCTGGTCGATGGCGAATGCCGCCTTGCCGTCCGCGACGAACTTGAGGAAGCCGGCCGAAAGGTCGAAGGTGGAGATCAATACGCTGTTGCGTCCGACCGCCTGCGCTGCCTTAACGCTGGGCTCGCCGACGAGCGAGGCGTTGAGCGCCAAGATTACATTGAGGTCCGGGTCGGATTCCAGCGCGGCGCGCACCTTGGCCTCGACTTCCGCCGGATCGTTGCTGGTGGGGAGTACTTTGACAGTCTTGCCGAAGCCTTCCTTGAAGCCGGCGCAACGCAGGTCGAGCGAAACGTTGCCGACTTCCTGGTTGACGCAAATAGCCTTTTTTCCGCCCAGCTCGGCAAGCTTCTGGCCGGCGATCTTTCCGGCGTCGAATTCCGATTGACCAACATGCAGCAACGCGCCGAGTTTGTGCGCGACATCCGACCCGGAATTCATGGATATGACCGGAATGCCGGCAGCAACTGCGCGCTTGATCGCCGGACCCAGCGCGTCGCCATCAGGAATCGAGACGACGAGGCCGTCGGGGTCCTGGTTGACGGCGGCGTCGATCATCTGGCCCATCTGGACCATGTCGAAGGTTTCGGGCGAGCGGAACTGGACTCTAACGCCTGTATCCTTGGCAGCCTTTTCGACGCCGTTTTTCACCACCGACCAGAACGGATCGTTCGCCTGGCCGTGAGCCACGACGATGATGTCGGTCGCAAGGGCCGGACCGGCCATGGCGACGACCGCGGCGATGGCAACGGATGCTAATAATTTCTTCATGCTAACCTCCCGATTAAGTTCCCCTTGAACGTCACTCCCGTACGTCCATTCCTCCGGCCAAGCAGGCCGGAACCGAAAGCCGGTGGCGACACCTCCCGTGTGCCACGGCAATGCTTGGGCGATGGCCCGGCCACCGCCCTAAATGCTTAAAGCGCCAGATCGACCGATTGGCCCGACCGTGCCGACTGGGTCGCAGCCTCGGCCATCGCCAGCGCCGCAACGCCATCCGCCAGTGTCACCGGGATGGGGGCACCGTCGAGAATGGCGCGCAGGAAGGCATCCCATTCCGCGGCATAGGCACGCATGTAGCGCTCGAGGAAAAAGAACTCCGGCTTGGCACTTGTGACGCCGGCCGTCGTCGCCTTTGACACCGTGTTTTCGAGTACGTTTGCGGCCGACAGCAGTCCCTCGGCGCCCAGCAATTCGACGCGCTGGTCATAACCGTAGACGGCGCGACGGCTGTTTTTGATAACCGCGATGCGCCCGTCGGCATAGGTCAGCGTCACGACGGCGGTATCGACGTCGCCGGCTGCGCCGATCTCGGGATCGACAATCGACGTGCCGACCGCGTGAACGGTCTTCGGCGCATCTCCCATCAAGAAATTCGCCATGTCGAAGTCGTGGATCATCATGTCGCGAAACAGCCCGCCAGACACCTTTATATAGCTGACCGGTGGGGGCGCCGGGTCAAACGAGGTAATCGAAAGCAATTCCGGCTTGCCGATTTCGCCGGCGTCCAATGCCGCCTTGATGCTTGCGAAATTCGGGTCGAAGCGACGGTTAAAGCCGATCATGACTGGAACACCGGTGGCCGAAGCCACCGCCAGGCATGCCTTGGCTCGTTGCAGCGAGAGATCCACCGGCTTTTCGCAAAGCACCGCTTTGCCGGCCTTCGCTGCCTTCTCGATCAAGTCGGAATGGGTATCAGTAGAGGTCGCGATCAGCACGGCATCGATCGAGGTGTCCTTGAGGATCGCCTCGGAACTTATTGCTTTCGCACCGTAGGAACTGGCCAGGGACTGCGCAGCCTCTTCGTTGACGTCCGATACCGCGACCAGTTCGCTCCTGGCATGACCCGCAATATTAATGGCATGCACACGGCCAATGCGGCCGGCACCCAGCAATCCAATTCTCAGCACTGATATCCTCCTGAAAGCGGCCTCCCGCCGCCTTGAAACGGACTATCTCCACATTTGCTCGCGCGAGCAAGAAAAATCTGCTCTCGCGAGCAAAAAAGGTGGGATAGATGAAAAAGGCGCTATCAATGGAGGCTAAATCAATCCAGAACAGAGGCGGGAGATCGGAATGCCAAACGAAAAGAGACCCCCTTTTGCCGAAAACGTGACGGCGGACGATGTCGCAATCGCCGCAGGCGTGTCGCGCTGGACGGTCAATCGCGCCTTCCGCAAAGATGCATCCATCTCGCCGAAAAGCCTCCAGAAGGTGATGGTTGCGGCAGAGCGCCTCGGCTATCTGCCTGATCTGCGTGCCGCAAGCCTCGCCTCGGACCGATCCAATCTGGTGGCGCTGCTGATCGACGACTTCGCCAACCCGCACAAGCTGGTCATGATGGAACGCCTCACCCGGATCCTGCGGCGCGAGGGCTGGGACATCCTGCTGGTAAACACGCTGGATAGAGACGATGCTGGCCATGCTCTGCTGAACGCAAGCCAGCGGCGTGTCGACGCGGTCATCCTGATCGGCATCCAGTTTGACGACGACGTACTGGAAACCGCGCTCCAGGCTCGACGCTTCCGCAAGCTGATCGTTTTTGCCCGCAGTTCGGAAAATCCGAACACCATCTCGATCGCGGTCGATGATGTCGGAGCAATGACGGAACTGGCGCGTTACGTGCACCAACGCGGATACCGGCGCCCTCTGTTCCTTGCAGGGCCGCAAAGCCATTCGGCCCATCTGCTCCGGAAGGAAACATTCCTCGAATATTGGGGAAAACATTTCTCCTTCCAACCCGAGGCGGTGACAGTCCCTGCCTATGATCCCGCGCTGGCCGCAACTATCGCGATGGAAACGTTAAGCCGTCGCGGCCCATCAGACTTGCCGGATGTTATCGTTTGCGAGAATGACGCACTTGCAATGGGGGCAAGTGACGTCATTCGGCACAAGCTGGGACTGGAAATCCCCAAGGATATCGCCATTACCGGCTTTGACGATGTGCCCCAGGCGGACAATCCAAACTACCGCCTTACCACCTATCGGCAGCCCCTTACGGAAATGGTTGAATACCTCGTCAAAGTTCTGGCGGATCCGGAAGAGCGGGATCTCAATCGTCTTTTCACCGGAAGATTGATACCGCGACACAGCGCTTAAGTACCATGCGGGGTTAAAAAGCATTGAGAGACTGCCGCATCGTATGACTGCGAACAGCTGCGACGGTCGGCATATGAATGTCGAACGGCTTCATGCAAAGGGTGCTATCGAGGCCCCCCTTGGCAGTCTTTGTGCGACCCCAGCTTGCACAGAGTGTGTGGCGGCAGCTCTTCCCTTATCCAGGATAACCCACGCTCAGGGCTGCGACCGACCAAGCCACCAGATACCGCGGCAAATGAGGGACGGAGGCAAGGAACGGAAATCGTTGGGGCGCAAGGGGAGGGACGTGTTGTCCGTTGCCGGGATGCAGCCGGGATGATGCACTCACCCCGGCCGGCATTTACAGCCAGGCGGCAGCCTCGCTGCCGCTCTCTTTGCGGCTCTATACCGCGCTGATGGCGTCAGACGGCAATCTTGCCGCCACCCGCCTTGGTGATTGCAACGACTGCGGGCCGCACTGGCATGTCGGGCTTGAAATCCGGCCAGCGGGTGGAAAGGTCCTCGTAGTAGGACGGACGACCATGGCCCGGCCAGTCCTCGCCGCCATCGCCAGGATGCTGAACGGCGACGAAGGCGGTCTCGTCATCCGGCGTAAAAAGCGGGCCGCACATTTCGGCGCCGACCGGCACGCGGAAGAACAGTTTCGAGGTGGCGCGCGCCGCCCCTTCGGTATCGACGGCCCAGAGACCGTCCGTTCGGCCGGTCGCCTTGTTGTTGTTGCCGTCGGTCGAGACCCAGAGCCGGCCGGCGGAATCGACGGCGCAGTTATCCGGCATGCCGAACCAGCCGTTCTTGGTGGTCTCGGTGGAGAAGGTCGCGCCGACCGCCGCAACGGAAGGATCGCCGCACTTCAGAAGCACTTCCCACTTGCCGGAGGTCGCGGTGAAATCGCCGTCGTTTTCGGCGATCTCGATGATGTGGCCAAAGGCGTTTTCTGCGCGCGGATTGGCGGCATTTACCTGGTCGGCCTTGCGGCGGGTGTTGTTGGTCAGCATCACGTAGACCTTGCCGTTGACGCCGTTCGGCTGGACGTCTTCCGGCCGGTCCATTTTCGTGGCTCCGAGCACGTCGCCCGCGCGCCGACACTCGATCAAGACGTCCGCCTGGCTGTTAAATCCATTGGCGGCGGTCAGCGGCCCCTGTCCGTGGATCATCGGCAGCCACTGCATGGTGCCGTCCTCGTTGAACTTGGCGACATATAGCGTTCCGTTGTCCAGCAGGTTCATGTTGGCTGCGCGGTCGTTCGGGTTGAACGTGCCTTCGGTCACGAACTTGTAGACATAGTCGAACCGTTCGTCGTCACCGAGATAGAAGACGACCTTGCCGTTCTTGGCGACGATCGATTCGGCACCTTCGTGCTTGGTGCGGCCGAGCGCGGTGCGCTTTTTCGGGGTGGAGGCCGGGTCCATGACATCGACCTCGACGATCCAGCCGAAGCGGTTCGGTTCGTTCGGCTCCTTGGAAAGATCGTAGCGGTCGTAGAAATTGGCCCATTCGTAGCCGCCTTCCGGAACGCCGTAACGCTTGTAGTTGGCGGTTTCCTTGTGACCTTCCGGCAGCTTGCCGGAGAAATAGCCATGGAAATTCTCTTCCGCCATGATGTAGGTGCCCCACGGGGTGACACCGCCGGCACAGTTGTTGATCGTGCCGATGGCGCGTGTGCCGGTCGCATCGACATTGGTCTTCAGGCGGTCGTTGCCGGCGGCCGGGCCGGTAATTTCCATCGGTGTATTGGCCGTGATACGGCGGTTGTATTTGCCGTCGGTAACGACCTGCCACTTGCCGCCGACCTTGCGGATTTCGACGATGGTGCCGCCATGGGCCGCCATTTCGACATCCACCTGCTCCTTGCTGAGCGCGCCCTGCTTGATCTTGCCATCCACGACCTTGACGAGGCCCGGGAACATCAAGTGCGGGTTGGTGTATTCGTGGTTGACAACGAGAAGGCCGTGTTCGGTCGAACCTTCGAGCGGAATGTAGCCGACATAGTCGTTGTTGTAGCCGAACTGCTTGCTCTGGGCATCGGCCGTCTGCCTGGTCGGATCGAATTCCGGTGCGCCGGGCAGCACGGCATCGCCCCAGCGCAGCAGGATATCGGCGTCATAACCGTCTGCGACGTGGTGCTTAGCGTCAACGCCGGCTTCCACTTCGGTGAACTTGAAAGCGGAGCCGCCCTTGTTCTGGGCGCGCGCCTCGTCGGCGCTCATGAGAGCGACGGGGCTGACTGTGGCCGCGATCGCCGAGACGGCGAGCGAGCCCTGCAGAAAATTCCGGCGTGAGAAACGCTTGCCGATGATTTCACCCATGGTCGGGTTGACGCTCGTGTTGTGGCCGTCTCCATCCGCGTCTTCAAGCTGAGTCGTTGGGAATATCTTCTGGGAACTGTGCTCGTTCATTGGCTCGCCTCTAAGTTAGGATTTGCCCCAAGTATGGAGTCATTCTAACCTAAGGTTACGGTATTACAGATATGCGACAGGCATGACAGGCCCGCTCAATCTCGTGTGTCAGGGGAGGGGTTCGTTGTCGGAGCGCCTCAGTTTGGCAAAGCGCGCGCTGGGTCGTCTGGATGGAATCACAATGCTGCTCCCGCGCCTCCCAAGCTGGTTAAGCATTTTAGGATACGGGATAGACTGCCCCGCCAATTGCAATCCATGCCGCGGTATCTCGCCCCTGTGAACAGACCCTCGGCGGCGAGCCGATTTGCCTGTCAGCGCTAATTTACATAAGGTCGCGCGGGATGCGCTTCTCTTCGAATATCTTCCGTGAGACCTCGTTCTCGCCTTCATAGGCTATGACCGAGGCGCTGATGATCCAGTCCCTTGCCGTGCAGGCTATGGATGAGGTCGCGACCGTGCGAACGAACCAGCCGGGGCGCTGCATGTCGCAGGTCCAGGTCGAGATGCCGGACATCGACAGCGGGTCATCCGGCGCAATCGACCAGGTTTCCTCGCGCAGCTGCCGCGTCGACAGGCCAGTGCCGGGATGTTCGAAAAGGCCGGTATCCTCCTGGATTTCATAGCGGGTAAGGCCGGCCGAGAGATCGCGCACCACTTGCCGCTTCGTCGAGCCCGGCGCATGTTCGATATATTTCGGCAGCGGATCGGGATTGTCAGGCTGCTTCACGTCGATGAGTTCATGCGCCCCAAGAATTGGCAGGGCAAGGCCGATGGAGGCGATGTCGATCGTCAGACCCGGATCTTCCGGAGGCGGCAGAACCATTGGCCAATAGGCAGTCGATAGGGACAGACGGATGCGGTGCCCCTTGCGAAAACGGTAGCCGCAGGCATCGAGGGACAGGTTCACAGTCGTGCGTTTACCCTTGCTCATCGGTTCGGGCGCGGCGTTGCTATCGCGATGGGCGAGATTGAGCAGGCCGAAGGAAACACGGGTTGCCGTGCCGTCCGGATGGATATCGACAAGCCTTGCGCAGAGATTGGCGGTTTCGGCATCGCATCTGAGCGCCAGCGTCACGGCTGGACGGCCGAGATAATCATGATCGTCGGCCAGCGGAGCGGTCTGAAAGGTCAGCGACCCGGCGTCGTCGACGCGCTGATCGATCGCCAGTTCCGCATCCGGCTTCAGCGTGAACCACTCGCCCGAGGCGGTGCCCGTGTCGAGCGGCGAGCGCAGATAGACGGGGTGCTCCGGCGCGTGCGGGATCGGCATGCCTTCCATCAAGACGCCGAGCTGCTCGACATAGAAGGACTGCAAGTCAGGCTGCTGCCAACTCCGTTTGGCGATCCAGAAGCCGGGATCGAAATCGCGGCGCGTGGCGGGCTTGATTGCATCGAGAATATAGGCGCGCACGGATGGCATGGTCTCCGCACCATTATCCCCGTTTCGCAGCCAGCGATTCCACCAGGCAATAGCTTCGCCGTGGAAGTCAGCGCGCGGTTTCGGCCAGGCGAGATGCGGATATTTGTGGACCCATGGTCCGACAAGCGCTTTCGCCTTCTCGCCGAGGCCTTCGACTGCGAGCAACGGCGTGTTGCGATAGCCGTCCGCCCAGCCGGCAATGACGAGAGCCGGAATATCGAGGCTGTCGAAGTCCTCACAGATCGACCCATGTCGCCAGAAGTCGTCGCGGCGCTGATGCTGAAGCCACTCCTCCATGAAGAAGGGTTCCTGCTTAAGGCGCCGCAGCCACATCTCCCGCCAGTCCTCACCGACGATGGCCGGATCGGGTGAACGGGATTGATAGGCAAGCATGGTGGCAGCCCAGGAGAGCTGCGCCGACAGATGGCAACCGTTCCTGTAATGGATATCGTCGTTGTAACGGTCGACAGTGGAGGCAATCGAAATCACCGCCTTCAGCGCCGGCGGGCGAAGGGCTGCGACCTGAAGGCAATTGAAGCCGCCCCAGGAGATGCCCATCATGCCGACGGAGCCGTTCGACCAGGGCTGTTCTGCGATCCAGGCTATCAATTCGCAGGCATTGGCGAGTTCAAGCTCGGTATATTCGCCGTCGATAACGCCGTCGGATTCACCGGACCCTCTGATATCGACGCGTACCCCGGCAATGCCGGCTGCCGCAAAGACGGGATAGGTGGATTCGTCGCGCAGGCTGGTTCCGTCGCGCTTGCGGTAGGGTAGAAATTCAAACACCGCCGGCACGGGGTCTGCCTCGGCATTGTTAGGCATCCAGATACGCGCCGCCAGCCGCGTTCCGTCCTTGAGCATGATCCATTCGTTTTCGATGACAGTGAAGCTGCGGTCAGTCATTGTATAATTCCATGTTTCACTACGCCTGCTGGTCTCGAACGACCACCTGGTCAATTCTCGGCGCAGGCCATCTTCCGCCTTGTGAGTACCTTCTCGAGCCAGCCGATTTCCATCGCGGGCACGGACTCCAGCAGGAGTTCGGTGTAATCGTCGAAAGGCGGCACGAGTACTTTCGATTTTGGTCCGAAACGCACCAATTTGCCCCGATGCATCACGGCAACCGAGTCCGCAATGGCGCGGACAATGGCGATGTCGTGGGTGATGAAGATATAGGAAAGCTGCTGCTCTTCCTGCAGCCGCATCAATAGTTTCAGGATGCCTTCCGCAACCAGTGGATCAAGGGCCGATGTCGGCTCGTCGCATAAGATCATCTCCGGATTGGCAGCCAGCGCCCTCGCAATCGCGACGCGTTGCTTCTGGCCACCGGAGAGTTCGGCGGGATAGCGATCGATGAAGCCATTGCTCATTTCGATATGCTCAAGCAACTCCTTCACCCGCGCCGTCTTCGCCGCGCCCCGCAGGCCTTCATAGAAGGTCAGCGGCCGGCCGATGATGTCCCGGACCGTTTGTCGCGGGTTCATCGCCGTATCGGCCATCTGATAAATCAGCTGGATACGACGGAGATCGTCATTCGATCGGCCCTTTAGTGCCTTGGATAAAGGCTTGCCGTCGAACGAGACGGTACCCTGTAGTGGTGGCAGAAGCCCGGTGATGACCCGAGCGAGCGTCGATTTTCCGGAGCCGGATTCGCCGACGACCGCAAGCGACTGTCCCTTCGGCACATGCAGCGAGATGTCGAACAACACCTTGAAGCCGTTGGGATAGCCGGCGGTAACATTCTCGACTTTCAGCAAAGCCGAACTCTGGTCGGCAGCCTCCTCGCGCTTGTCCTGCCGGACATTGACCAGTGCCCGAGTATATTCTTCACGCGGCGCTTCGATGATCTGTTGCGCTGTGCCGGATTCCACCGTCTTGCCGTGCCTCAGCACCATGATGTCGTCCGAGATCTGGGCGACGACGGCAAGGTCATGGGTGATGTAGAGGGCGGCCGTGTGCGTTTCCTCGATGGCATGCTTGATCGCCGCCAGCACGTCGATCTGCGTGGTGACGTCAAGCGCTGTCGTCGGCTCGTCGAAGACGATGAGTTCGGGATTGGAGCAGAGTGCCATTGCCGTCATCGCCCGCTGCAGCTGGCCGCCGGAGACCTGGTGGGGAAAGCGCTCGCCGAAGGTGTCGGGATTGGGCAGGCCGAGGACCCCAAAGAGATAAAGCGCCCGTTTGCGCGCGTCGTGTCTGCTTATCAAACCATGCTTGACCGACGCTTCGATCACCTGATCGCCGAGCCTGTGGGCCGGATTGAAGGCGGCCGCCGCCGATTGTGCGACGTAGCAGACCCGTGCGCCGCGGATTTTCCGGATGCCGTTCTTGCCGAGCGCCAGGATATCGGTGCCGTCGAGCCGCACCTCGCCGCCGGTGATTACAGCGCCGCCCCGGCCATAGGCAAGCGCGGAAAGGCCGATCGTCGACTTGCCGGCGCCCGATTCCCCGATCAAGCCGAGAACCTTGCCCTTTTGCAGGTCGAAGGAGACCCCATCGACGATCGTCACCCGCCTGGGCGGCTCGCCCGGCGGATAGCTGGTTGCTTCGATCGTCAGATTGCGCACGGAAAGAAGCTCAGGCATCGCCGCGCCCTCCCTTGAGGCTGGATGTGCGTTTCAGGAGCCAGTCGACGACAAGGTTGACGCAGACGGCAAGTGTCGCGATCGCCGTGCCCGGTACCAGCGCTGCCGAGATACCGAAGATGATACCGTCCTTGTTGTCCTTGACCATGCCGCCCCAATCGGCCGCGGGTGGCTGAATGCCAAGGCCGAGGAAGGAAAGCGTCGAGAGGAACAGGATCGAAAAGGCGAAGCGCAGGCCGAATTCGGCAAGCAGAGGCGACAGCGTGTTGGGCAGGATCTCGCGGAAAATGATCCAGAGCTTGCCTTCGCCGCGCAAAGTCGCTGCCTCGACGAAGTCCATGACCGCGACATCAAGAGCCACGGCACGGCCGAGGCGATAGACGCGGGTGGAATCGAGGATCGCCATCACCAGGATCAGCACGACCATGTTTTGCGGCAGCACCGCCAATACCACCAGCGCGAAGATCAGTGTCGGGATCGACATCATCAAATCGTTGAAGCGCGAGAGAACGGTGTCGACAACGCCACGCGAGACGGCGGCAGTGAAGCTCAGGATGATGCCGAGCGAGAAGGAGATGACGGTGGCGGCGGACGCGACCAGCAGCGTCGTGCGTGCGCCGTAGATCAGCCGCGAGAAGATGTCGCGGCCCAGATTGTCGAGGCCGAAGAGGTATTGATCATCCGGCATCTGCCAGACGTCGCCGACGACCTGCGTCTCGCCATAGGGAGCGATCCAGGGCGCGAAGATCGCGAATATGAAGGCGATGGCGATGCCGGCCATGCCGATCCAGGCGGTGATGGGGATATCTCTCAATCTCATCGCGGATGCCTCAGCCGCGGGTTGGCGATGATGGCGAGAATATCGGCCGCCATGTTGAGGAAGATGTAGACGGCGGCAAAGATCAGGCCGCACGCCTGGACCACGGGCATGTCGCGCACCGTTACTGCATCGACCATGTATTGGCCCATGCCGGGATAGACGAAGACGACTTCGACGACGACGACGCCAACGACGAGATAGGCAAGGTTCAGCGCGATGACATTGATGATCGGCGCCAGCGCATTGGGGGCGGCATGCTTGACGATGGCGCGGAAGGCGGAGAGCCCCTTCAGCTCGGCCGTTTCCATATAGGCCGACGACATGACGGAGAGGATCGCCGCCCGCGTCATGCGCATCATATGCGCGAGTACGACGAGCACGAGGGTCGCCGTCGGCAGCGCGATCGCCTTCAGCCGGTCAAGAAAGCCCATGCCGTCGAAGACCGTCGCCGGAAAGGTGGCGACACCGAATTTGACGGAAAAGAACATGATGAGGATATAGCCGATAAAGAATTCCGGCAGCGAGATCGCCGCCAGTGAAATGACGTTGATGATCTTGTCGGGCATGCGGTTGCGGAAATGGACCGCCAACATGCCCAAGCAGAGCGCCAGTGGCACCGAGATCAAGGCGGCAAAGCCGGCGAGAAACAGGGAATTTCCAAGCCGCTTGCCGATCTGCTCGCCGACGGAATTCTTGCTGGCCCAGGAGGTGCCGAAATCGCCCTCAACGGCATTGCCGAACCAGTGTACATAGCGGTTGACGACGGGCCGGTTGAGGCCAAGCTCCTCGCGGATATTGGCGACAGCCTGGGGTGTCGCCGACTGGCCGAGATAAGTCGTGGCGAAATCGCCGGGCAGGGCTTCGAGCCCGCCGAAGATCAGAACGGAGACCGCAAACAGCAGGATGATGCTGAACAGGCAACGCTCGAAAATGAGGTGCAGCAGAGGAAAACGCTGCTTGAACTTCAACCCGGGGAGAACGGTTCCGGGGGGCAGATTGGACATGGCCGATGCCTCGCGTTTCGAGCAGTTCAGCGCCCCAGGGCGCGCCGAATTGTTCAATCTTGTTGTTTCATGCAGTTGCGGACGGAAAAGCGCAGCGCAGTTATTCCTGGAATTGCCTGAAACGTCGGCAGGACTGCGAAAGGCTTCCGCGGTCCCGGCTTCCTTAGAGATGAGAGCCTATTCGCCCGGCGTCGGGCATCAGGCGTCCAGCCAGACACGCGTCGCGACGTAGCCGTTCGACATATCGTTGCCGATGTCGTCGACATAGCCCTTCAGCGTCTTCGAAGAGGCCATGATGTTGTCGTTGAAGACGGGCAGGATCAGACCGCCATCGTCTCGCACCATCAGGGCCAGCTGTCGATAAAGCACCTTGCGCTTGGCTTCATCGAGCTCAGACCGCGCCTGCAATACCAACTTGTCGAAGTCAGGGTGCATGAAATGCGTGTCGTTCCATTCGGCGGTCGATAGATAGGAGGTGGAATAGCGCGAATCCTGTGTCGGACGACCGCCCCAGAAGGAGGCGCAGAAGGGCTGCTTGTTCCAGACGTTGGTCCAGTAGCCGTCTTCCGGTTCGCGCTTCACGTCGATCGTGATCCCGGCCTTGCGCGCGCTTTGCTGGAACAGGATCGCCGCATCCACGGCGCCCGGGAAGGCTGCGTCCGAGGTGCGCAACAGAATTGGACGGTCGAGACCCGACTTCTTGAAGTAGAAGGCGGCCTTGTCGGGATCATACGGCCGTTGCTCGATATCGGTCGGCGCCAGGGAGTAGTTGGAATTGACCGGATAATCGTTGCCGATCGTTCCGTAGCCGGCGAGAACCTTGTCCAGGATCGACTGGCGATCGATGGCGTACTTCAACGCGAGACGAAGGTCACTGTTGTCGAAGGGTGCCGTGTCGCAATGCATCAGGAAGCAGTAGAAGCCCTTGCCTGCATTCCGGATGATACTCACCGTCGTTGCCCGCTTCAGCATGGGAACTGTCTTCGGGTCGATACTGTTGACGAAATGGACCTGGCCGGAGGCAAGCGCCGCAACGCGGGCGGTATTGTCGTTGATGACGAGTATTTCGACGCTGTCGACAAAGCCGCGGTCGGAGCGCCAATCCTTTGGATTTTTCTCGAATGTGGCGCGGACCCCGGGTTCGAAGCTTTTCAGAATGTAAGGACCGGTGCCGACAGCTGCTGCCGGCTTTTCAACGCCGCCCTTCGGCTGGATGATCAGGTGGTAGTCGGTCAAAAGGAGGGGCAGATCCGCATTGCCTTCGGAAAGCGTCAGAACGAGATCGCCCGCCTTTTCTTCGATGCCTGCAATTGACGCCATGAGCCCAAGAGCGCCCGACTGCGAGTTTTTGTCCGCGTGCCGCTTCAGCGTCGCGATGATATCGGCGACGGTCATCCTGCTGCCGTCGTGAAACCGCACATCGTTCCTGATCTTGAAGGTCCAGATCGAAGCATCCGTCGACGGCGTCCAGGAGGTTGCAAGCGAGGGGAGCGGTGCGCCAGTCTTGGGGTCGGATTCGATAAGTGTGTCGCCCCAGAGGCGGCCAATGACGAACAGGACCGAGGCACTGTATGTCGCCGGGTCGAGCGCGTCGCTGGTGGCGCCGCCCTTGAGGCCAAGCTTCAGATGGCCGCCGCGCTTGGCTTCCTGCGCCCGTGCGTCATGCGGTATCAGGAGGCCCGAGGCGAGGGCCGGCAAGGCGCCGAGCGCGACGGCACCGCCGAGGAAGTGGCGGCGGTCGAAGCTCGGCTGCGAAGATTGATCCTTTTGATGCGTCATGGCGGTTCCCTCTTTTTCATTTGTAAGGTGGGAACGTAGAACCCGGGCTGGCTCACGCAATTTCGCGACTTGACGCATCGTTAAGCGAGTTTACGCTACTTGACGAGAAGACGGAGTTACGGATGCCCCACTTGGTCGAGAACCTCAAAATCGCCTGCGCAACGCAGCGTTCCATTTCGCATCTGTGCCGTGCAATCGATATCAACCGGCAACAGTTCAATCGATACATCAACGGTCAGACGAGGCCTTCCGCCCATAATCTGGCGCGCATCGCCAACCATTTCGATCTTGATGCAGCCGACTTTGGCCTCGCTCCCAAGCAGTTTCGCGAGCGACTTCACAAACCCGTCCCCGGTATCAACGAAGGTTCAGAGCTTCTCAAAGCGTTTCCCGGAAACCTAGCCGCGCTCAGGCGTCACATCGGCTATTTTCAGACCTATTATCGTTCGCCATCCTGGCCCGGGATGGTTGTCTGTTCGTGCAGCCGCCTTATGGAGCAGGGTGGGCTGGTGCAGGCCAAATCGATGGAGCGGCTTCGAGACCTCGGAAGCGGCATTCAGCAGTTTTCGAAATATGTCGGTTTGGCGGCCTTTTATCGCAACCGGATCTTCATCACACAGCGTGTCGTCGGACCGAACGCCATGCTGTCGCAGACGATCCTCCTGCCATTCGACGAGTATCAGCGCGTCTATCTACGTGGGACGACGATGGGAATTTCCTGGCGAAAGGAAAACCTCCCCTATGCCTCGCGGATGATCTGGCGGCATGTCGGTGCCGAGCCGGACTTGCGTGAACTTCTTGCTCGCTGTGGACCTGTCCCGCTATCGTCGCGCCAGTTACCACCGACGGTGCGCTCATTCCTCGGGGATCCATCTGCAGAAGTATATGAGGTGCCAGCAGAGTATTGAGGCCTCGATTGTCTGATTTGGCCTGCGGTGAGATCTGGGAATGATGTGGTCGGCCGTGGAACCTGTGGGGGAGGTTCAGGCAGCCGACTGCCATCGAGAACCTGGCCCAATTCGCGGTCGACGCGACGCGCCATTGACCACACCTCGTCTGAAGTCGGGCCGGGGCCAAATGCTGGCGTGTTTAAAGCGTGCTGTCGCGACTTCGCTGACTACGAATTTGAGCTTGGGCGCCCGGGGATATGGCTTAAGATTGATTTTGAGAAGCCGCCGTCGACGCAGAGGTCTTGACCGGTGATGTAACTCGCAAGCGGGCTTATCAGGAACTCAATCGCATTAGCAATGTCTTTTGGATCGCCGATCCTGGAAAGTGGGATCAGATCCTCTCTCGCCCGCTTGATCGCTGGATCGGCATACATCTTTGCGGACATTGGAGTGTGCGTCATTCCCGGAGACACGATGTTCGAACGAATGCCATCCGGCGCCCATTCCAAGGCAAGGGTCTTCGCAAGCATAGTGAGCGCCGCTTTGGTTGGACTATATGCACCTGATCCCGCATGAGGTACTTGCCCCGACATCGACGATGTGAAGCACGCTGCGCCTCGACTCTGCTTTAAGTGCGGGTGGCAGTGTTTGGCCAGAAGCCAAGCCCCGCGAAGGTTGACCGCGAACATCTTGTCCCAGTCTGCAACCGACAAATCACAGATATTTCCGGGACTTGCGATGCCAGCATTGGCAACAAGAGCGTCCAGGCCACCAAACTCCGACACCGCCGCCTCTACGAGGTTCTGGGCCACATCGATGTTGCCCAGGTCGCCAGACAGCGCAATAGCATCGCCTCCCAACGCGCGCACCGAACGCGCAACGTCCTCTTGCCCTTCGGAGGGACCAAGGCCGCACACCGCGATCAGGGCACGCTCGCCTCTCGATGCAGCAGCTTCTGCGATACGGATACAAACCGCCGCGCCAATTCCGCGGCTTCCTCCACTCACTAAAACTTTCATGGACACTTCTCCCATTGATGTTGTGGAACTGTATGGAATTCACTTCCAAATCGCAATGCAATTCTAAACGAATTCCAGATACGAAAATTGCTGAACTTTGCCCGCCAGCAAGATGGCTTGTTGTGGCATCCAGGGCGTCATGGACACTCACCAAAATTCGCGTTCGCCAAGGCATCGTGGGCGAAGCGCGCTCATTTGCTGACGTGGGATTTTCCACCGAGCGGAATTGCGATGCGGGGTTTATCAGTCAACCCTCCAGCCCCTCTTTTTGAGCTCCTGCATGGCATTGTTAACTTCCAGCAGCGGCTCTTCTTCGCGAATAACCTCCAGGACGACGCTATCAATACTAAAAACTGAATCGACGGCGCGCCCGAGACCCTCAAAATCTATGATCCCCGTGCCGATAGGATCGTGGCCCCAGACGTCCGTACCCGTATCCGAGATATGCACGAGACCTATGTGAGAGTGATGCAACGAAAGACTCGCTACTGGATCCTCGCCAATGTAGGCCGCGTTTGCGACGTCATAGACGATGCCCAGATCTTCGCTTTTGATTTCCTCGACGAGACCGACGAGTTCCCCGATTGTCGGTCTGAAACAATAGGGGGTGTTCTCCATGAGCAGCCGCACGCCGGCTTGCTTTGCAACCGGTAGAAGCACGTCAAGGCTCTCATATAGCCATCCAAGGGTTTGCGGGATGGTAGGAGAAATCATCGGACGACGCGTTCCTGGAGAGATTACAACGTCGGCTACCCCCCAATCGACCGCGAGCTGGATGACATCTTTAATGTGGTCAGTGCTTTTGCGCCTCATATTTGAGCCTGGGCTGGCCAGATTAATATCATATCCGCCAGCATTCAGCGACCTGACGCTCGCTCCGTGGTCCTGCAGTTGCTTTCTCGCATCCAAACGCGAACTTGTCGACATTTCGTCCGGCCAGCAGTGTGGGGAACTCACGGGAACTTCAAATACCGTAAAGCCATGCCGGATAAGTTCAGACATCGCCTGTATCGCAGTGGATTTCCAAAGGTAGGAAAAAGTATTTATGATCATTGACGTCTCCTAGTCGCTTTCAGCGCGACATCTCGCTGCGTGATGCTGTTTTATCTGCAATCCAAAGAGAGAAAGATCGCAGGCCAATCGACCGATCTCGATCATCTGGGCCGCCAGAATTTGTTCAAGAATGATGCGCTTTCCAGAATTGCTCTGTCCGGGTCAGCTGAAACGATCTCGAAAATCGAAGGCCCGCGATAATCGATGCTATCCAGAACCCGAGCGATAGGTTCAAATGACACTGCGCCTCCTCCAAGTGGATCGTGACGAAACTCTTCTAGGGGCGTGTCTGCAACGTAGATGGCCGACAGATGCTCTTTTAATTTGGGGATCACGTCGACCGCCGGATCGCGCCCGAAGGCAGCATTCGCAATGTCATATCCCAACCCGATCTTCGTCCACCCATAACGATCAAAAAAGGACAGAAGGTCGGTGCCCCTATAAAGCCACGACAGCGGATGGTTCTTAACTATGAGCTGGACCTGCAGATCGGCCGCGCGCGGCACAAGGATGTCGAGGGACGATTGAAAACACTCGGTAAGCTTCTCAAGACTCGTCGGGAAAACAGGGTTTGTCTTTCCAGGGTTGACGACTACTCCAGCGGCACCCCAGTCAGCCGCAAGCTCCAACGCAGCGGCAACAACACCGCAGGAGTAGTTGCGGCATTCGGGCGTCAGGGCTGCAAGATTAACGTCGAGATTTGGCTGATTGAGGGTTTCGATGCGGATGTTTCGTTCGTTTAGAAGACTTGCGACCGCTTTGCGCTCCCCGATTGTCGCGGTACTCGGCCAATAATGCCCCGGGACAAGCATCATTTCGAAGCTAGAAAAGCCAAGACCAGAAAGATGGCGTAGGCAATCGAGAGCGGAGTAACGGGTCGTGTAAGAATAGGTGTTCACAGTATAGGAAGCATTCAACTGCATCACTTCGGGCTCCTTTCGTCATGTGTAAAGAGGCTCAAGACAGTGCAAAATCCAGCGAAGTATACTCACCCAGTTGAATGGAAACCTGGCAAGGAGCGCGAACGTCTACGGCACCACAAAGGCTTCCGGTTGTTATGACTGTGCCTGTATCGAGCGAAGACGCGGGTCTGGATCCGTCATTCGCGTAATCACAGAGCCATGTCAAAACGTCTTTCGTCGGATGCTGAGCGGCATTGTCGAAAGCGACATGCTTATTGAGCCAAAGCTTGAGGGGAATTTCCGAACCGGGCTGAAGGACTGCGGGGGGTAGTGCCGGCCCCTTTACATAGCCCGCGTTTCCAAGGCGGTCTGCAAAAAAGGCTAGGAAGGAAACGCTGCCGTATTCCGCAATGCCGCTCCAAACCAATTCTGCGCCAAGGTACACTTCGGAAATTGCGGCCTCGATATCGTTCCGCTGGTAGGCTCTACCCGTTCGAGCGGGAAGATCCTTGCCGAGCCTCACCGCAATTTCGACCTCGATCCTCATATCCTTTCGCCAGGCAACTTCCGCATCGGAGGGTTCATCTAAGTAAGGATGCAGCGGAGCCACGACCGGACGACCGTCGGGCGACTTTGCAACCTTTAACGCGGAGACGTCCGCTCCTTCAAGTTTCGATAACTGGTCCTGTACTTTTATTGCGTCCTCGATCGTTGAAGGAACAGCGACCAACTGATTTGTCAGAACTTGACGAACATCCATACGAAGACTGCGTAGTTGGTAGGCCAAAGCTGTGATATCTGGAACGAGCATAGGGGTCATATCTACCTCTGGAAGGTATCCGGTGCGAAGTTGGTTGAACGATGGGTTACATACTCGACCTTAAGGGCGTTAAAGGGATACTCGACTAAAATCAAATATGCTGGGCGGCGAGGTTCAAGCCGCACCGATGCTGCTTGTGGACGTTATCGGATGAGGTGCCTGCACGGTGCGCAAAGTTTGCCGTTCTTGGCGAAGATGGGCCAAGAGCTCCATGTTTGGCTAACGAAGTTCGGCAAATTCATCAGCTCTCATCTAAAGGAAGGACGCCCTCAAGTTTGAGCATCAATGCTAAACTCGTCACATATCGAATTCGCTGCGACAGTATTCGCAATAACAGTGCCCCGAAGCGACCGTATGCGCGGATGAGGCACTTAGATGTGCGGTCGTTCGGGTACAGCGTCTTCTCAAAAAGCCCCGGATGAATTCTAGTTGCTCGCGATGGATGCTAGCCCAATCGCGAGCAGGCAGAACGCTAGGGCGCCTGCGCGATCAGAGCTTCAGCGTATTTTTGATAAATGCCGTGACTGCCTCGGTCGACGCGCGGGTTGCTTCGGGATCGTGGCCAACGACCGGACTAATTTTTACACAGGCGTCCTTGTAGCTGAAGGGCTCATTGGTCTCAGCGTTGATCAGGATACCTCTATCGTTTTCTCTGATCTGGCAATCGCGCACCGATTGATCAGCCTTCGTGGGCATCGGCGGATTGGCCCCGAGGGGGTTATCGAATGCGTGCGGTGCAGTCGGGTATTCAGTGATCGTGACGTCAACCCCACTTAACTTCAGCCGCTCCGCATAAGCCTTGCATGTATGAACAGGGTTATAATCGTCCGCGGTGCCATGGAAGATGCGGATCGGACGTTGCTGGACGACGCCGTCCTCGCGATAGGTCGTCCCGCAGTCGGGATAGAAAAGCACGTAGCTTGCGAAATCGATGCCACTCCTGTTCCACATTTTCTGAAACCGCGTGACACTCGAATAGAGGGCGCCTTGGCCACCGCGGGAGAAGCCCATGAGAATAATCTTCTCGGGATCGACCCGGGGATGTTTTGCCAAGATGTCAAGCGACCGAAAAATATCGAGAGAGAAATTAAGGCGACCTAAAAGAGCTTGGTTATCGCCCACGCCGGTCAGCCCACGCCCAGTCATTCCGTCGATAATAAAGGTAGAAATTCCTATAGAGTTGAAATGACGACGCCAGTACTGGGTGTTGGGACCAGGGCCTCCCGAACCGTGCATCAGAACGACAACTGGGAGCCGCCCCTTACCTTGGGCAATGCTCAGTTCGCCTCCTAGGATCACCTCTTTCCCATTGGTGTCTCCGCTCAGATACTGCGTGTCCGTGATTGTCAGCGAGTGAATCGGATGAAATTCTACCCTGGCAGGCGTCGATTTATCCGCAAGTTGTTGCTGGCTACTCTGCCCATACGCCAAAGATGTCAAAAGCATAAAAGCGAGCGAGCCTTGCAAGAGTATTCTGATCATATTTTCCTCCCGAAAGTGATGGCTACAAAAACCAACCAGTGAACTAGAAGACCAAAATTTCGAAATCTGACAGCTGTTTTGACTTGCTAGGACATGTGCTTGATCCGCTCTCTAAACCTATCGGTCCCTTGCCGAATATGGTCTAGCAGATCCATGACTGCCCAGTGCCGCTCGGCAATGTCATAATCTGTGACACGGGAATGAACGCTCTCAAACGTGCCAAGGCGCTTGTGCCAAACCTTGGCAAGACCGGGATAGCCCATCGGCTCTGCCATCGCTGCCAGCGCCAGGAAGTTTTCAAGGTCGCGGCGCAAATCGCTGTCTTCGGAAGCGTGCTTGTAAAGCCAGGCGTAGAGGTCTGGGTGGATATTGGTGAAGACGCCAGAAAAGCCTTTCGAACCTGCGCGCATAGCGGCAGCGGCGATGGCCGCATTGGCGTTGACGATCGCAAAGCCGGAATCGCCAGAAAGCGCGATGCGCCGCTTGACCGTTTCGAGGTCACAGGAGACATCCTTCAGTGTTACGAAGCGGCCGGTGTCGCGGCACAGCTTGAATTCGTCATCGCTCAAAAGGCGGCGATAGGGAGCTGGGCATTCGTACAGGCCGAGGGCCAGCTCGCTCGGGAGCCAACTCAAAATGGTATCGAGGCTTGAGCGAAATGCTTCGGTGCCTGCATTCGAGGTATCGAGCCTGTTGCTGACCAGGACAAGCGCGTCAATGCCAGTCTCCGCCATCGCCACCAGTTCTGCGCGCTGGTCATCACGGCTATCGCTGATGTGTCCTGATGAGATGACCGGCACGCGTCCGGCAGCTAACGAGACAACCTTTTTGGAAAGCTCAACTCGCTCCTCCAGCGACAATTTTTGCATCTCGCTCGACTGGCAGACGGCGAAGAGCGTATCGGCACCATTGGCGATGTACCATTCAACAAGTCGCTCGAGACCTTCCCAATCGATCCGGTTATCCGGCTTGAAAGGGGTAAGCATAACGGGAACGATCCCCTGGGCTTTGATCTTCATGATGTAATCTTTCGCTGGTTTTTTCGGTTAAAGCGCAGTTCCTGCCGGCAAGCCTGCGGCAAAACCTGCCATCAGGCGGATCTGCGCAAGCAGCATGTCATTTCCATCAGATAGGGTTGCGCCGGCTGCCTTAGCGGCGCGCAGTAGTTCCGTTTCGCCGCTCAAGCTGGCGATGTCTGCGATGACCATTTCAGGCCGTATGGCCGCGGCTGGCATAGGAAAGACGCTGTCACCCTTGACGCCGATCGGAGACGCATTGATGACGATATCGTAGTCCCAGCCTGTCGATCCATCGACCGCAACTGCGCATTCTTCACCACGGAAGGAATTGACCATATTCGCGGTGAACGCGACGGATTCAGCTGAAAGATCCATAAGATCGATCTTCCCTACGCCCTCTTCAGCTAGCGCAAAGGCGATCGCGCGGCCTGCTCCGCCTGCTCCGACAATCAGCACACGGGCGCCGCGCAGTCGCGATTTCCCCTCTCCAAGTCCTTCAACGAAGCCCACACCATCAAAGAGCGCGCCATGCATCTGGCCGTCCTCGCCACGCTGAACGCAGTTGACGGCACCAACTGCCTTTGCCGTCGGCGTGAGGGTTGAACACCTCTTGGCAGCCGCCACCTTGTGAGGGATGGTCGTGCTGATACCGCAAAGATTGGGAATCGCAGCAAAAATATCCCACGCCGCCGCGAAATGTTCGGCGGTTATCAGAAACGGCACTGCGTAGATGTTAACTTCGGCGGCGGCAAAGATCGGGTTGATCAGCCGCGGCGTCTGGACCTGGTGGATTGGATCGCCAAACACAGCGTAGATACGTGAGTTGCCATCAAGGTTGGGAATATTCACGCGCATAAGTTCATTCCTTGCTGAACAGGCTGCGGCAGCGATCGATCGCAATGTCCATCACCTCGGCCGGGTCGCGAGACCACCAGTCGGTGGAGAAAATCTCTACCTCGATCGCTCCATGGTAGCCGGCATCTTGCATCATCGAGTAGATGCCGCGCAGGTCTATGATCCCGTCTCCCATCATGCCTCGATCGGTCAGGAGATGCCGCGTAGGGATCAGCCAGTCGTTGACATGAAATCCAAACAGCCGGCCGGCGTCGCCCGCCCGTTCGATTTCGGCTGCCAGTCGCTCGTCCCACCAGCAATGATAGACATCGACGACCACACCGATGCCTGGTCCCAATGCTTCGCACAGGGAATTTGCATGGGAGAGGCTGGAGATGACGGTGCGATCACCCGTAAGCATAGGATGAAGTGGCTCAATCGCCAGCTTCACTCCAATCTTGCGTGCGCGCTCGAGGACTGTGCCAACCAGATCCTCGATGCGTCGTCTTGCTGAACCCAGATCCTTTTCATTGTCCCGCAAGCCTCCGGTAAACAGGAAAACATGATCAGCCTCGAATCTGGCTGCGCGCTCAAGCTCCGCCTCAGCCCGGTCAAGGGAATCCGCGGCTAACGGTCCAATGCGATTATATCCTGAGACCGCCATCCCGAAATCATGCAAAACAGAGAGAGCCTCTGTCTCGCCGACCTTGGCAATCTCGTCTCCCCAAATGGAGACGGTCTGAAGTCCTCGCTCCGAGCAGAGGCGAAGAAACGTCAACATATCTGCTTTCTCTCGCACGGTGGCGTGGTTGAAGACAATGTTTGTCATCGGCCCTCTTAGTGTTTGAATTTCAGTGGTCCTCGGACATTCGACAGGTCGCCGCCACAGCCTTGGTACTCGGATCGGGTCGCTCGGTTGGGCCGAAAAACGATCAACTTTTACCTGACAGCAAAAGCGCGATCGCAGTCGGCTTTTGCTAGTCCACCTTCCTCACGTAACGCCGAACCTCCTTCGCGAGCCATGGAGAGACATAGCCACGGTCAGCTTCTTCAATTAGCTCTCCCGGCGGCACAAGTTCGTCAATCTGGTCAAGCGTCGATGCGTGAAGAACGGTCTCAAACCCGGCTTCCATGGCCTTGAACTGCTCGAGCGTGCGAGGCCCGAGGATCACAGACGTCACCGCGGCATGCGCGAGGGGAAACGCCTGAGCCATGTGTATGAGGGACAAGCCGGCTTCAGTTGCGACACGTTCAAGTTCTGGAAGCAGTTCCAGCTTGCGCTTGTTGCCCTCGCGCTGCATGTCGAAGCGGGTTTGCAGGATAGGATAGTGTTGTCCCCACTGCCCTTTGACGCGCTCGGCCCGGGAACCAGACGGCGTGGAGCCATCGGCTTTGTATTTGCCGGTTAACCAGCCGCCGTTCAGGGGACTCCAGGCGGTGAAACCCATACGATAGTGTTGAACTGCGGGAAGGGTTTCTCTCTCTACGGCGCGTTGAAAGATCGAGTAGGGCGAGCTCTCATTGATGAACCGCGCCGTCTTGTTCAATCGGCTAACCGATTGTGTCTCAGCAAGGTACCAGCTCGGCAGTGTCGAGGAGCCGATGTAACGAACTTTGCCTTGGGTTACCAGGTCGCTAAGAGCGCCCAATGTCTCATCGAGATCAGTTTGAAGGTCGGGCCGATGCATTTGGTAAAGATCAATATGATCGGTCTTCAGCCGGCGCAGGCTGTTTTCGACCTGCTTCATAATCCAGTAGCGTGATCCGCCCTGTTCGTTGCGTCCTTCACCGGCCGCCAGACGAAACTTGGTTGCGAGCACCACCTTGTCCCGACGGCCTGCAATCGCTTTGCCGACAATCTCTTCGGCCTCTCCATGGGAATAGGTGTCCGCAGTGTCGATGAAGTTGATGCCGCGGTCCAAAGCATGGTGCACGATGTCCATGCACTCTTTTTCGTCAGTATTACCATCTGATCCGTAGCTCATGGTCCCCAGCATGTATTCGCTGACCTGAACTCCCGTCCTCCCAAGGTAACGATACCTCATAACCGACGCCTCTCTGCAAGTTTGAAAGCGGCCCGGTTCGGATGGTGTTCACGCACGATCTGCGATCGCCGGGCACACCGATGCCGTCGGCTTATTTCAGCCGGCGAAAAGCCTGAACACGGGCCGTCGAAACCACTAATCTTCGCGTCGACGATCGACGACGCGCGTTGATGGTAATGTCTTGGTAGCGGCTGGATGGAGGGGAATATTCACCCCCATCCAGCATTTTCATCTGCAGTTAGGTCAATTACTGCGCCTTCGCGAGTGCCGCGCCATACCGTTCGGTCAGCTCATCGTAGGCATCTGCCGGCGATCCGTCTTTCAGGATCATTCTTTGGAAAGCTTCGCCCAAGATGGTGTGATACGTGGAGAGGATGGGGGTGTAGGTCACAGCTTGGCCGCGCTGGGCTACCAGGTCAGCCCACTTCTTCTGATCCGTACCGGCATCGCTCTGGAAATATGGCGCGGTGTACGCTGATTTACGCGATACAACTTCGCCGCCCTCGGCTGCGAAAGCTTGTGCCTCGGGTGACACCATGAACTTTACGAAGGTCCAAGCGGCACCCTGATTGGCGGTCTTCT
This sequence comes from Neorhizobium sp. USDA 3394, assembly GCF_056280385.1. Taxonomy (NCBI): domain Bacteria; kingdom Pseudomonadati; phylum Pseudomonadota; class Alphaproteobacteria; order Hyphomicrobiales; family Rhizobiaceae; genus Neorhizobium; species Neorhizobium sp. USDA 3394. The sequence continues at coordinate 1,514,994 of NZ_JBWCDU010000002.1, read as the reverse complement.
TGTTGATCGCAATGTTGTAGCTGTAGACCGTCTGTTTGTCATTTGCTGTATACCCCGGCGCCGGAGCCCAGGCCAAATCATCACCGCCACCTTGCTGCTTCACTGTCTTATAACGATACAGGCCGAAAACGGCCGACGCCGCACTGCCCGACCGGATCGCGTCGTGCAATTCGTTGAACCCCATCTGCGCGCTACGCAGCGGCGTCACCTTGCATGTCGTGTAAAAATTTTTGATCGTTTGCGCCGCTTTGATGAACGACTCTTTTGAGAAAGCAATCTTACCATCAGGGGCGAAGTACTCACCGCCGTTTCCAGGCAACATTGTACTCAGGAAGAATTCGCCGAGGCTCTGGGCGCCACCAAGGCCGCCTGTGGCTCCCAGCGGAACGGCGAACGGAATCGTGTCGGATTCGCCGAATTTGGCACCTAATGCACACACTTCATCCCAAGTCGTCGGCGGCTTCACCCCGGCCTTTTCCAACATGCTCTTGCGGTAGAAGAGGATCGGAATGCGAAAATCCTGGGGGAGAGCATAAAGCTTTCCGGCGACCTTCGTGCTGGACAGGGGCAAGAGCCAATCCTCATCCGGGATGCCGTCCTTCTTCACCAGGTCATCGAGCTGGAGAAGATTTCCGGTTGCGGCAAATTCGGGAACAGCAAAGCCGACCACGCGGATCACGTCCGGTGTCTGGCTGCCGGACTTGATAGCACGAGATGCTGTAGCCCCCGTCGGATCGACAAGGAGCTCGACCTTGATGTCAGGGTTCTTCGCCTGAAAAGCATCGATCATCTTGGTCTGAGCAGCAGACCGGGGATCCTTCGAATTGTTCGGATCCAAGAACGTCTGGTAGATGATCTTCGTGCTCTGAGCAAAGGCTTGCGGAGCAAGGAAAGCGACGATGGCGGTACCAATTCCCAGTGCCGCGACCGATTTGATGAGTTTCCGTTTTGATGTGGTTTGCATGCGTCTTCCTCCCAGGTTGAACAAGGTGTGTGGATGTTTGTGTGCGCCATCAGCCTTTGACGGCGCCTGCCGTAAGGCCGGAGATGAACCACTTCTGAACGAAGCCGAACATGAAGATAACGGGCGATGATGCGACCATGACAAAGGCCATCATGTAGGACCAGGAAATCCCGACAGCGTCGAAAACCTGATTAACGAGGGCGACCTGCAGGGTCCGTTTTGCAACCTCGGGCGCAAAAACTGCGACGGTGATGTAGTCATTCCAGGTCGTTACAATGCCGATCGTCGCGACAGCCGCGATACCGGGACGTATCAGCGGCAAGATCAGGCTCCAGATGATCTGGAAGCGGGAAGCGCCGTCGATCATGGCTGAGTCCTCGATTTCGATTGGAACAGCCTCGACGAAATTTGCGATGAACCAGACGGTCTGCGGGATGATCCTTGCGGAAAGGATAATCGTCACAACGACACCGCTGTTGAGTAAACCGACCGTTTCCAGCAGGTAATAGGTGGGAACCAGCAATGCGACTCCTGGCACCATCGAGGTCGCAAGAACCGTCAGCATCAAGGCACGCTTGCCTTTGAAGGAAAAGCGCGCGGCGGCGTAGCCCCCGGGAATTCCGACGAGGAGAGCGATGATCACGGCACCGACGGAGTAAGCGACGGAGTTCCAGAGATCGGTCAAGAAAGCCGCGTCCTGCAAGACCTTGGTATAGTTCTCGAGAGTTGGTGAAATTGGCCATATGGTCGGAGGAACAACAACCGCTTCAACTTCTGTCTTGAACGACGTTGCAAAGGCCCAAAGAATCGGCCCGAGAACGATAATCCCGATAACAAAGGATCCCAGGACGGCGGGTATTTGTCCGCCTGTGCGGTTCGAAAGAGCGCTACTCATGTTAGAATCCTATCCCGTCACGCGGCCGGTTAGCCGGGTGTAAAGAGCACCAAGGGCGACATTGATAATGAGGACGACGATCGAGACGACAGCAGTCGGCCCAATGTTGACCGCCTGAACGGTCCCACGGAAGGCTTCGAAACTGAGCGTGGTCGTTGATCCCAGTGGTCCTCCCCCTGTCATGACAATGATCAGTGTCATCAAGGTCAGGTACATGATGGAAAGCGTCAGTGCCGTGCTGCCCAAGGTGGGAAGAATTTCAGTGAGCGTGACGTAACGGAACTTCACAAACGCGCCACCTCCATCGATCTCTACCGCTTCGTAGAGTTCTTTCGGAATGGACTGCATGGCTGCCGTCGCCATTACCATGACATATGGGAACGACCACCAGGCTGTGACGATGATGATGAGGGGCAAGGCCATTCCTGGGTCCCCCAACATCAATCCTGGATCGATACCCAGTTTTTGAATCACATAGGGTATGGGGCCAAACGAGGGGTTGAGGAGCCAGAGCCAGATGCTGCCAACGACAGACATGGACAGCGTCCAGGGAAAAAGGATGAAGACGCGTAGAGCAGACCCGGTAACGCCCGCACGGTTCAAAACCAGCGCTGAGGCCATGCCAAGGATTATGGCACCTGCTAGAGATCCGGCAACATAGGTCAAGGAAATTATGGTCGTGTCCCAGAACTCGGATGAGCTTAGAACTTCGACGTAGTTGGCGAGACCGGCAAAGCCAACGAGATCGTAGTATTTCGTTTTCTGAAAGCTCAACCAGATCACGAAGATCGTCGGATAGAGCGTAACAAGAAACAGGATCAAGATAGCGGGGGTAAACCACAGAAAGGGAGCCCAACTAAAGCGGTTTGCGTCGTCAGGGGCGTCCACGACGTCGCTCGCAAGGTTGGTCCCGCTTTGATCAGTGCTGAGTTGTAGCGGAGGTATCGACATTCGATTACTAATCCCGTGTGGGCGCCTCAGGCAGAGTGGGGTTGTCGCGTGCTTTAGGACAGGCGACGGCCAGTGCTCTCGCTGAAGAGATGAACGCGTGAAAGATCAGGGGCTACGGTGATGGTCTCGCCGACTTTCGGCAGAACTCGATCACGGAAGATGCAGACTATGGTCTGTGAGCCATGCCGGGCGATGATCTGCGTTTCAGACCCTGTGGGTTCGACGACCGTAACGGTTATCGGCATTCCTTCGTCACTTAGAGTTAGATGCTCGGGGCGAACGCCGTAAATCACCTTCTCCGATGTATCGGCAATACGCGCGGGCATTGGAAGAGTGTGGCCGTCCTCAAGAACGAACCGACCATGCTCGACTTTGCCCTTAAGGAAGTTCATCGACGGCGATCCGATGAAGCCGGCGACGAATATATTGGCGGGGTAATCATAAAGCTCAAGCGGCGCACCGATTTGCTCAACATAACCGTCGTGCATGACGACGATCTTGTCGGCCATAGTCATCGCCTCGACCTGGTCATGGGTGACGTAAACGGTCGTGGTTTTGAGCCGTTGATGCAGTTCCTTGATCTCAGCGCGCATTTGCACGCGCAACTTTGCATCAAGGTTCGAGAGCGGCTCGTCAAACAGGAATACCTGCGGATCGCGAACAATCGCGCGGCCCATCGCCACGCGCTGACGCTGCCCGCCCGAAAGTTCGCGAGGGTATCGATCAAGGAGTTTGGTGAGGCTGAGGATTTCAGCTGCTCGTTGAACGCGCGTCGCCCGCTCCTCGCGGGGCGCCTTTTTCAGCTTCAAGGAGAAGCCCATGTTTTCCGCAACGGTCATATGCGGGTAAAGGGCGTAATTCTGGAAGACCATAGCAATGTCTCTGGCCTTGGGAGGAATATCGTTGACGGTGCGTCCGCCAATCTGGATCTCGCCACCTGAGATGTTTTCCAGGCCTGCAATCATCCTCAACAGGGTTGACTTTCCGCAGCCCGAGGGCCCGACCAGAGTTACAAACTCTCCTTCATTGATATCGACAGACACGCCATGAAGCACGGGGACGGCGCCGTAAGCTTTGCGAACGGACTTGAGCTCAACACTAGCCAACTGTTTCCTCCTACCGGCCACCGAAGTAGCCACTCCCTTAAGGCGATCTCCACAATCGCTATTGGAACGTTATTCCATTAAGAAGCGCGGGTGTCAACAGACGTGAGTGCCGCGTAGGGCGCTCTGAAAACTAAAAAGGCTATTTATATAATGTTTCCAACGACTTGCGAATTTCTCGGCGCGTTGGTTTGCGGGCTAGGGGAGGCGATCCGATATGGCCAAAGTTGTGAAAGTTCATCGGCGGTGGCCTTCACCTGTTCCGCTAACTGCGGAAGTACGAGCGGAGAAAAGTGGTGGATTGGTCCCGCAATGCTCACCGTTCCAACAACCTGGCCTCCAACGCGAATGGCAGCTGCAACAGCAGCGACGCCAGGTTCAGCTTCCTCGATCGCTGTCGCCCATCCCCGTTCTTCAGTCTCATCCAGAGCGGCAGAAAATGTCTGCTTAGACGTGATAACACGCGGACCGCCTATGTCTGTCCGTCCCAGTCCACTGGCAACGGCTCTGGCGAGCGCCTCCTCCCGATCCAGCGTCGCTAGCCAGGCTTTTCCATTGGCTGTTGTGTGCAACGGGACTTTTGCGACCAATTCTGGCTGGTAAATGAGGCCGGATCGCATGCCTTGCGAGTGGGATATCCACGTCAAACCATCGGGATCGAGGATCGCGATCCTGCCCAACCCCTTCGTATTGCTGGCCAACCGGTCAAGGATCGGTTGACAGATATCGGGGATCCGTGTGCCGGCCAGCAGGCGCTGGCCCATCACGGCGAGGCGCAGCGAGAGCCGGTAGAAGCCGTTTTCGGGATCCTGTTCGGCCCAACCCAGGTCACACAGACTGTTGAGCAGCCGATGCGCTGCACTCTTTGGGACGTCCAGTCGGCGGCTGATTTCGCCAAGTGACAGTCCAGTGGCGTTCTCACTCAACAACGTGATGACGTCGAAACAACGGTCTAGAAGGGATTTGACAAGTCGCATGGTACCACGATATTCGGTTTGTCGGAACGCTATTCCAATAGCATTGCGAGAGGCGTTTCACAAGGAGCCGCCTGAGCGGCGGTCCGCGGACCGTCGGATTCCATCCGGCCACCGCACTTGTTCTGTTTAATCACGGCTCCTTACCTTGATAAACCCGCAATAAACGGAGTCGAGATGAAGATCGCAATATTCGACGTCAGCCACTGGCATTTTCCGCTTTACATCGCTGCGCTGAAGGATCCGGGTATCGAGGTAATCGGGATATCGGACAGCGCTTCATTCGCCGGGCCTCGTTTTTCCGATCTGCTCAATTGCAAGCTCTATGGTTCCAATGATGAACTGATGAGCCAGGACTTCGACTTCGCGCTTGTATTTAGCCGCCATTCCGACATGGCCAAACTTGCAGAGAGTCTGATCGCCAAAGGCAAGCCATTTCTTATAGAGAAGCCATGCGGGGTAAATCTCGAGGAAGTTCGTCGTATTCGCAAACTTTCGGAGAAGCATGGCGTCTATGTGAGCGTGCCTCTCATTATGCGCGTGAGCGACCTGGGCGATCGTCTCTCTCCGGCTGCAGGATTCGCGCCGGAAGGGTTCCAGCATATTTCCTTCAGGTTTATCGTGGGGTCGGTGGCTCGTTATGAGCGAAACGGGTGCGGTTGGATGCTTGACAAGGCGCTCGCGGGAGGTGGGTCGATGCTGAATGTTGGGGTGCACTTCATCGACATGATCTCAAATCTTACACAATCCCCGATCACTCAAGTCTCGGGCCAGGTCCAGATCTATCGACCCGACGTAACAGTCGACGAACAAGCTGTGTTCACCTGCCGCACCGGTTCAGGTCAGATCGGTGTAATCGAGACTGGCTATCTGTATCCGTCCACAGCCGAGGATCAGCGAGATTTTGCGTTCTCGATCTCACATCGTCAGTCTTACGTCCGCGGCTACGCCGACCAATATTTCGCAAAGTCGCGTGAAAGCGATATGGCTCGCTCGACGATGATCGAATACAATACGGACGAATATTATCCGGTTTTCCTCCGCCGTTGCTGGGCGGATCTCGCGAATGCTCGCCCTCCCGTTGCAGGCCTGTTGGAAGCGGAACGTGCACTTGCCGTCATTGAGGCGGGATACCGTTCGGCGGAAAATGCGGGAGCCCCTGAAAAGGTCGATCCCGATAGCTAGTGGGTGCTCGTCACGCCTTACGGGGCACTGGCTCCTTTGGCGCTGAAGTCAGCCATGACAATGCCATCGCTACAACCGCCTAATCCCGGAACTGCGGGTTCAAATTGCATTTCGTCCGCCGGAGTTTTTCGCGCGGAGATCGTCATTCAACATCGGCAAATCTTATGACAGTACCTGACCTTGAGATCATTGCCACGGGTCTCCACTTCCCGGAGGGGCCAGTCGAACTTCCGGATGGATCGATCGCTGTCGTCGAGATCGGTCGTGGTAGAATCCTAAGGATAGGAGAAGAAGGAAAACAGGATGTCTTGGCAATTACAAATGGCGGTCCTAACGGGATGGCTTTAGGGCCGGATGGAGCGCTCTACGTCTGCAACAACGGTGGCTTCTCCTGGGCTGAAGAGGGTGGATGGTTGCGTCCCGTTGGTCTGGCTCCATCTTACAGCGGTGGAACGATCCAGAGGGTGGACGTGCATACGCGTGAGGTCTCGGTCTTGTATGACCAGTGTGATGGCCGACCACTCAGCGGTCCTAACGACCTCGTTTTCGACGATCAGGGCGGGTTTTATTTCACCGATACGGGTAGGGTTCACGAGTTCCAGCGCGACCACGGTGCAGTCTATTACGGAAAAGCCGACGGTAGTTCGATAAAGAGGGTCTTATTCCCACTTCTCGCACCAAACGGGATTGGTCTATCGCCAGATTTAAAGACCCTCTATGTCGCCGAGATGGAGACCGCACGATTGTGGAGTTACGACATCGCAGAGCCAGGAAGAGTTCATATGAAGCCTTTCCCAAGTCAGAGCGGTGGTGCGCTTGTAATCGGAGTCGGCGGCTTCCAGCGGTTCGATAGCTTGAAGGTCACAGCTTCCGGAAACATTTGCATCTCAACTTTAGTTTCCGGATGCATAACAGTGGTCTCGCCAGACGGCGAGTTGCTCGACCAAGTGTGGATGCCGGAGCTCTACCCGACAAACCTGGGCTTTATTGGGCGAGACTTGCAACATGCCGTCGTCACCCTGTCGCTGACAGGTCAGATCGGCCGGCTTCGGTGGCAGGAAAGGGGCTTGAGATTGCAAAACCAAGTGACGAAATAATCTAGCCCCACCCGAAATTATGCCGGTAAAGCGCCGCAGCCAACCTCTGCTGCGGCTAATCAAGAAAATTTCAAAGAATTCCAAGCATCTCGTGAATGATCGCAATGCGCCGCATCTTCTTGGACTCTGCTCGATACCGGTTTGGTCCCTGCGAGCTTGAAATTGCCGTGATGCCCCTGGTTGATAACACGCATTTCGGTTTGCCTATCGGCGTCGCCGAAGCTCCGACATTATCCCTTCATCGTTTCACATAAGTGAAGGCCGGTGATCCATCCCCCTAAGACCAAAAGAGACTTTACATTAACGGAATGCCATTCCATTATTGGCTTGGGAGTGAGCTAATTCGCAGCGGATCTCGATGGTTTTGTGGAATGACGCGTAGAAGCCCTGACGGCATCGCCGCGTGTTCGACGCCTGGATCGATCTCCTTCTCGCAGATGCACCATAGGAGGAATGATGTACAATCGACGCGAACTTATGAAGGGCGTAGCAGCAGCCGGCCTTTTCACTGGTATTGTCCATGAAGCGATGGCGCAGGCCGGACAGGCCGATTACCCGGGGGGGTATAGGGAAAGTGTCGAACCGGTGCCCCAGGGCACCCCGAGTTTCGCCACGGTTCGGGAGGGTGTGCTCGAAGGTGTCGTCGCTGCAAACGGAATTCGCTATTACCGAGCAATCCCATACGCCGCCCCGCCTGTCGGCACGCTTCGGTTCAAGCGGCCTGCGCAACATCCTGGATGGCCCGGAACCCGGAAAGCTGTCGAGAACCCGGCGGCCCCAATACAGGCGCTCAAGGATTTGGTGAATAGTAATGCGCCAGCGGATACCAAGGTCAGCGAGGATTGCCTTACGCTCAGCATCACCGCACCATCGTCGGCAGGGCCGCATCCCGTCTATGTTTTCTTTCACGGCGGCGGTAATTCTTCTGGTTGGCAATTAGAGGATCGGGTCGATGGCGCTAGTTTTGCCCGCGATGGCGTAGTTTTCGTCACCGTCGGCTATCGTGTCGGCGTCCTCGGCTTCCTTGAGCTCGGCAAGTTGATCGGCCCGGAGTACGCCGGGAGCGGCAACAATGCAGTCTGGGACCAGATCGCCGCCCTGCAATGGTTGCGCGTAAACATCAGCGCGTTCGGTGGAGACCCGAATCAAGTAACGATTGGAGGTCAATCGGCAGGTGGATACGACGTATGCGCTATGCTTGGCGCTCCAGCCACTGCCGGATTGTATCGCGGAGTTATCTCGCAGAGCGGCGGCGATGGTACGGTCCTCACAAAAGACGAAGCGTTTGCTTCGGCCGACATCGTGGCGGCCGCCTTTGCGAAGAAAGGCATTCACGGCCGTGATATCCTGACGGCAGCAGTCGAGAATTTCGTCGATAAGGTGCCAGGTTTCCAGAATGCCCCTTTTGTCGATGGAGAATTGCTGGCCGCAAAACCTAGTCAGACAATTGCGTCAGGCGTCAACAAAGACGTGTCGCTGCTCATCGGATGGAATCGCGACGAGATTGCCGGGCTGGGGAACGACGCGTCGGGACCACTTTTTGAAAGATTTAAGGCTTTAAACCCTGGCCTGACAGAAGAGCAATGGAAGCGGCGGTTTGGGGCCACCCGCCTTTTTGGCGCACCGAGCTGGATGATTGCCGACGGTCATGCGTCGGCGGGCGGATCGACTTATGCGTATTACTGGACATGGGCGCCCCCTAGCGGCAAGAATGCCGGCTTCGCCTTTCACGGGGCGGAAATGTCCTATGTATTCGATAATATCGAGGCATTGAGGGCGCGTTACATTGTCCCCGATGCAGCGATCCAGGCGCGTGCCACAGCCATGCACGCACTGTGGGTTAATTTCGTGAAGACTGGAAAACCCACAGCACCTGGGGTTCCTGCTTGGCCGCAGTGGACGCCAGCAACGCGCCGTTATCTCGAGATCGACGAAGACTTCAAGACGTCGGAGTGGCAAGACGCCCAACTCGCACTGTGGCGCGACGCGACAAAGTGAAAGACGGCTAGCCGCGGCACGGCCGCGAGCGATGACGGCGGGTTCAGCCCGCCGTCTTTTTAGAACCTCGTAAACTGCTACTGGTCTGTCCTTTGCAGGTTTTGCAGCCATTAGTCTCGGATTTAGGTGCCGATCTGAAATGCTCGTATAAAGTAAGTATGCTGGCGAGTTTACCGCCAGCTTCAACGATCTGGAGGCATCCGGATCGGCATGCTGAGGGGCAGGCATGCCGATCATCTTAGTATAAATAGCTAAGCCCAAAGCTCGCAAATATGGTCAACGGTAAGGTCAGCCTGTCCGGTAATCATAAGCATCCCGGAATGAGTCTCGACGCCCTTTTCGGCTGCGAGCCTGAGAAGCCTGGTTGTTTCCGGCTGAGCAATGACTTCAGCGAATGTCATCTCAGGCTGCAGGAGATCCGGATCGAGGGGTAGCGCGTCCGTATCTTGAAGGCCCAGTGACGTGGCATTGACGACGAGCTGGCCCGCTTCCGGCTCGGCTTTGCCAGCCTTGGCAACTTTTCTTCCAAAGTCGGCGTTCACTGTCTCCGCCAGCGCTTCGGCTTTGTCAAAAGTTCGATTCGACACCGTAATGCTGTTGGCACCTGCCTCGACGAGTGCAAACGCTATAGCGACCGAAGCGCCACCGGCTCCGATGATGAGTGCATCCCGACCCTCGATCGCGATCGCCTTGGATTGGAGGCCGCGCACAAAGCCTTTGCCATCGAACTGGTAGCCTCGAAAACTACCGTCGCGTTCGCGCCGGACGAAGTTGACTGCTCCGACCCGAGCTGCCACCGGATCGAGACTGTCGCAGAGACCGATCGCCGTCTGTTTATGAGGCAGGGTAATGCCGAACCCCACGAGGTTCGGCATCGCCCTCAGGCCGGCCCAGATTGTGGCCAGGTCTTTTGCTGGGACATGGAGCGGGACAGAGACGATATCTGCCCCGCGTGCCGCAAAAAGAGGATTGACTGCAGCTGGCGACTTGGCTTGCGCTATCGGGTCGCCGATAATGCCAATCAGCTTGGTTGTACCTCGAATGCTGACACTGCTCACCACGACAATTCCTCGCGCTTGAGCCAGACGATGCTGCCGTCCTCGATCCCGACAACGATATCGAGATTTCCGCGGCCGGCCCAATCAACAACTTCCGGAGAGGCGACATGCATTGCCATCTGAATTGTCTCGTCGCGGTGTTTGATCGGGATTGGCAATGCAAAGCGCGGCTCTTCCGGCGTTCCGACATTGCGGCAGTAGAACAGGCCGGCCTGCTTCGTTGTATTACGTGGCGCGCCGGTCTTCGGATCCGGTGGCACGCAGGCGCGGGCATGGGTGCCAAAAATAAGGTCCGTGCGACCTGTGCCTTCCCAATCGCAGAAGCACAGCTTTACGCGCCCGCGCCCGCCGCCAACATCGACCGTAAAACGAATAGCTTCGCCGTCTTCCCAACGTAGGAAACGTTTGTCGACGAGTTCCGTATCGGACGCCTTACTCCAGTCGCTGAGGACTCCGTCCTCATCCAGTGCGACATAGTGGAGGCCGTTGTCCTTGAGCCAGTCGACGACAGCTGGTCGAACCCGCCAGACTGTCTTCAACGGCTTGCCCTTGAAGGTTAGGAACTCCTCCTCGCCGAAGCGTGGCGGCAGGACCTTTTCGCCGGTATTGCGGAACAGCCGATGACGGCCCGTAACGTCGCTGACCAATATGTCCATGCTGCCATTGCCGGTCCAGTCCGCAAGGGTCGGGCAGGAATAGCCAAACATCTTTTCCGATGGCCCCTGGATAGAGCCCGTCAATCCGGCTGCAAGCCGGATCGGCGTGTCGCCACCCTTAAGCATGACTTCCTTGTCGAGATAAATGATCCCGTCTTTTTCCCGGCTCCGGTAGAAGAGCAATTCGCCTGTGCTGTTGCCAACGACAAGATCGTAGTGCCCGTCGCCGCTGAAATCATAGGCCGCCGGGCTTGGCAGGATACCCGCGTGAATCAATGGCTTCGTGGTTTCGATGCGGCCGCGCTGCTCGAAACGTGGAAGTCCGTCTTCGCCAGTGCCGACGTTCTTGAGGAAGCTGATATATCCATCCTCGGCACCGTAAAGGATGTCTTCGCGACCGTCGCCATCCCAATCGACGACGCAGGGGAGATGGATACAGTGTCCGAGTTCCAGAACCTTATCGTCTGTACTGCGGATCAGGCTGGTCGGCTCGAAGGTTCCGTCTTCGCGCTGTCGGGCAATATGCAGGATATTCCAGAACTCGCCTGCGATGATATGTTGCTGCCCAGTCCCGAACTGGCCGAATGCAGGCGCCAGCTGCCCATAGACCTCAAATGGCGTTTCTCCGGCGATGAGGGCATGACCCTTTTCCAGTACGGGAGCTGCGAGCGTACCGTTGTTCTTGAACGCGTATAGGAAGCCCCGCAGCGGACCGCCGAGCCAACGTCCGGCATCGTCATAGCCGCGATAGCCTTCGTCGTTCCATTCCAGACCGTTCGGCCAGTAGTCATTCCAGTAGTCGCTACCGACGATCAGTTCCGCCACCCCGTCGCCATCGATATCGTGGAACCGGGCCATATGGAAATATTCGTTACCCCTAACCCAGTCGGCATCGAGGTCAAGGCGCACAGGGTCGCCAAATTCAGGGGCGCCTTTTTCTCCAATGTTGGGAAACACATAAATCTGCTTTCGCAGCCGCGACGCGGAGACGAGATGGAAAATATCTCCGTCCTTGACGGCCGTCACGTAGCCGCGGACGCCTTCGACCAGTTCTTCTTCACCCAGAATAGGTGTGCCGTCAGGATTGGTGCCGATTTGGCGACGCAAGAAGACGCGACCGTCGTAGCAGGCGTCCCATGCAGAAATCAGCATGTCCTTTGTACCTGTGCCGCTCCAATCGACGATCTCGACACACGTGATGATCCGACCTGCGACAGCCGCCGACTTGACGTCCGGGTGGTATTTCAAAGCCTCCGAGCCATAGTCTGGACCGTGCCAAAGAGTGGCGTCGTCCTCCCATCTTGTTACGCTCATCGCAAACCCTCTCCACTTGCGGAATTAATTGGAAATGATTTCTAAAACGAAACTACCTTTCAAATCCAGTGGAAAATTCAGTCTGGCGCGCCTTCGGGTGCAGGACATCGGGCCGCGATAGATAGGGAGGGAACGGCTGATGTCCGGCAAAGGGCTTGAGGATAAGCGCGAGTGTCCTCCGATTCAGCCTGCGTTACTGGCGGGCTGGCAGTGGACAAGCTGTCCTGGCGATGGCGCGGGACTGCTTCCGTGATGGGACGTGATGAGGTCCGCAATGCCAGAGCCGGGGTGATCCTTGCAGATCCAGCCGGCCGTGATCATGCTTCAAAGTAACCGTAGACGCAGCTACCGCACTGCGCCGGTTGCAACGATCAGTGGCGTCATGGTTCGCTGACGAACGCGCAGAGGCCAGATATCGCTCAGTTCTTCCGCAGCTTTTTTGAGGGACCGAACTAAGTCGGGCCAACGATCTTCGGTTATGCGCATAAGAGGTCCCGCAACGGAGATCGTTCCAGCGACTGGCGCTTCAGCATCAGAACTCGTTCGAAAGGGAACCGCAACTGCTGCGGTACCAGCCTCACCCTCCTCGACAGAGGTTGCGAAGCCGCGCTCCCGGGTTTCATTCAGTCGCACCCTGAGTTCATCGATTGATCGAGCAGAATTGGGACCAAGCTTCCGTTTGGCCGTAAAACCGCGAGAATAGACGATCTCCAGTGCGCGTTCTTCGGGCAGAGTAGAAAGCCACGCCTTTCCATTCGCCGTTGCGTGAAGAACGATTTCCTGTCCCATGTCCGGATCATATCGGAGGCCGGTTGTCGCACCTTGTGCGCGTGCCACCCATATCAAATCCTGACCTTCCAGGATCGCTAGGCGGCAGTATTCTTGTGTTTCCATAGCCAACCGATTCAGGACGGATTGGACCACGTCGGGAACGTTCCGGGCATCGAGATTCCGGAACGCCAAAGCACTCAATCGAAGAGAAAGGGCATAGTTTTGGCTGGCGGCATCTTGGGTCACCCAACCGTGGCTAATCAGGGTCGTCAAGAGGCGATGGACCGCACTCGCCGGCATATCGAGACGTCCAGCGAGGTCGGACAACTCGATTGATCCTGCTTCTCCAGCCAGCACTTCCAAGAGCGTCAGGCATCGTGATACGGCTGCGACGGTCAAACCTTAGTCTCCTTTTCGTCAAGCCTATAAGGTTTGTTTCCAATATGGAATAGGCTTCCATAACCGATCCCCATCTGTTGTCGCTGCCGTCAAGTCTCGGTTTTGGCCCCCGGCCCGCGTGCGCCACAAACGTTCGGAATTGCTCCTTGAGCTTGATAAAAATAGAAACTGATTCTAAAAGCAAATTAAATTCTGATTATGTGCGATGCGCTGAGAGTGAGAACTGACCTGAATTTGTCAGGGCGACGTTCATTTCGATTACCAACGAAGATCACAGCGTTCGCATATGGCTTTGGGACCAATTTCGCGCCGCCGGCGGAAGCAAGTTAGGACATGTCGCATGATCGTCACCTTCGGATCCATCAATGTTGACCTCATCTACCTGGTCAACGAGATACCTCAGGCAGGTCAGACGGTCTTAGCCCGAGGATCCCGCACCGAGCCTGGAGGGAAGGGGGCTAACCAAGCGCTTGCAGCTGCGCGGGATGGCGCAGATGTCGTCATGATTGGGGCGGTGGGTAACGACGCCATGGCCCCTATCGCCCTTCAGAATTTGGAAAGCGAGGTCGATATCAGCCGCGTGGTCAGATCGAACGAGCCTACCGGCTCCGCTGCAATAATCATCGATGCCGATGGCCGCAATATGATCGCAGTTGCAGCAGGCGCCAACCTGGCAGCCCAGTCAGATGGCGTTGAAGATGAGCTGCTTCGCAACGCAAGTTACGTCCTGATGCAGATGGAGAACGACGCTGTTCAGATTGAAAATCTAATCCGACGGGTTTCCAATCATCCCGCAAAATCGATTCTCAACCTCGCGCCGGCCTACCGGCTGGATCGCGACCTTCTCTCTCTCGTCGATATCGTAATCGTCAACGAAGACGAGGCCGAAGCTCTTTCGGGTTGGCTTGGTTGCGAGCCGAGCGCAAGATCGTTGTCCGAGGCTCTCAACACCGGTGTCTTACGCACCATGGGAGGAGAGGGGGCCGAAGCTTTCATCAATGGCGAGAAAGTAACGGTGCCGGCGCTTCGCGTTGATGCTGTGGATACGACCGCAGCTGGTGATTGTTTTGTAGGCGTCCTCGCCTCGGCTCTCGACCGAGGCCTCTTGCTCGACGCGGCGATGCGACGAGCCGCAAAGGCCGCTGCGATTGCCTGCTCGCGTCCGGGAAGCCAGTCGAGCATTCCTGACAACGGCGAGACAGATAGTTGGACCTGGGAAAACCAAGGGCAATCACCTGCGTGAACCCCATCGGACTTGACTAAAGACACTACCACTACAGGCGACCTGCATGAGCTATCCAGCATTTATCTCGGCGGTGTTCATTCTCCTGCTGAGCCCCGGCCCGACCAATGCCTTGATGGGGTTGGCATCGGCACGCTACGGTTTCTGGCTCGTTCCGAGACTACTGCCTGCCGAACTGCTCGGTTACCTCAGTATGATCTTGCCGCTCACGTGGCTTGGGGGAGAGCTGATAAGTCGTTGGCCGGAAACCGCTCTGGTGCTGAAGGCCGCAGCGGCCATTTGGGTTATGTATCTCGCAATAAAGCTTTGGGTAGCGGGAACCAAGGATGTCATGGACCGCGGCGTGACCGCTCGATGCATATTTGTGACGACGACGCTCAACCCCAAGGCTCTTGTGTTCGGGCTTGTTCTTCTACCTCCGCCGACCGCGCCGGACTTCCTGCCAAAGCTTACAATCTTCGTTGCCTTGGCGAGCATCGTTGCCGTGATTTGGGGTTTGCTCGGCAGGTTGACGCAGGTCGGTGCGCGAAGCCATTGGCGCCTGATGATACTTCAGCGGACCGCGTCCGGCTGGCTCGCTATCGTGTCCTGCACGGTCGTCGCGAGTCTTTTTCAGATCTAGGCCATTGGTTGAATGGGTCCAAGTCCGCATCCAATTAGATTTCAGTAATGGCGCAGCAAATTTGAACCATTAATTTGGCGCAGACCTGCACATAGTCCCGATGGCCATGCCTTGCCATGCGGCCTTCCATCGGACCGGAAAATCATGATAAGAAATGTCAAGTTTATTGGCGGCGGGCCGTTGGAGTGATATAGCTGCCGCAATCTTGTCGATTGATCCAAATTTCGGATTGAGAAGCGTTGATCAGCAGTGCCGATAGCGCCTGCAGGACTGCATATGTTTTGAGTATTTTGGAATGAATGTCGGAAAAAATGGCGACCGGTACGCAATGTACCTGCAAAACCGCAAGGCGCTTGTCGACTACGCGACGCCGCTCGTTGGATCGAGGGCTGAAGCCGAAGATGTTGTCCAGGACGCCTACCTGAAATTCGTGCCTGCCGAAACTCGCGAAAGTATTTTGCACCCAGGATATCTCTTCCAGATCGTCCGCAATCTTTCTTTCAATAGACGGCGGCGCCGGAAACTTGAAGAAACGGTGGCGCCTTCTGACATTCCCTGGTGGGCATTGCCGATGCCCAATGATACGCCTGAAGATAGCGTGCTTTTTCAGGAGCGCGTCAAGAGGGTCGCGTCAACTGTCGATGCATTGCCGGAAAGGGCCCGGCTGGTGCTGCAAATGTACAGGTTCGACGGTCTCTCGTTGAAGCAAATTGCCGAAATTCTCAATCTCTCCACAACATCGGTTCATCGGCTGCTCAACGATGCGATGAGGATGATCAAGGAAGAAATGTCGCGCATGCCCTGAGTTGAGAAGCCCTCGAAAAATACGTGCGACTCTGGAATTTTTCAGCGGGTTGAGTGTCTATAGAGTAAGAACAGGGAACAACGCTCCGCGTAATTTAAAGCTGGCAGTATGACCATCGATTCAAAGACGAAGACGCCGTCCGACCAGGCCACGGACTGGCTTATCCTGATCCGTGAAAATCCGGAGGATCCGAGCCTGCGATCGGCATTCGAAGCCTGGCTCCTTGAGGCTCCGGAACACCGACGCGAGTGGGAGGAAACCTGCGAGATGTGGCAGGCCTTGGGGCAGATGCCATCATCCGCTCTCGAAGCCTTGCCGCACCCCGCAGGCGCACCGCCCATGCGCCGTTTCGGCCTGACCTCCAGGCTTGTGGGCGCTGCGGTTTTCACAGGCACAGCGCTCTGTCTTCTGCTCCTGGCCGGCCCCTCTCTGCTGATCCGGCTGCAGGCGGATTTTGTAACCGACACGGCCCAAAGCCGCAGCATAACGCTTGAAGACGGAAGCTCAGTCGTGCTTGCAGCCGATAGTGCCATGGCACTGGCATTTTCCGGCGACCGGCGTGGCGTCATCCTCCTCAAGGGGGAAGCGTTCTTCGATGTTGCACCCGAAAAGACGCGGCCGTTCACTGTCGAAGGAGGTGGACTGAAGGTCGAGGTTTTGGGAACCGCCTTCGACGTCCGCGTCGGTGGCGATGAGACGGCGATCGCCCTCGCTCGTGGCGCGGTCAAGACTTCCCCCGACAGGGCTGGCGCGGCGGAACACGTCCTTGCCCCCGGGGGAATGTTGACGCTTGATCACACAAGTGGTGGCATTACAGTTTCCGCTGTCGCTATCGCCGATATCGGCTCCTGGAGGCAAGGCAGGCTCCACGTCGTTGACCAGACAATCGGTTCGGTCATCGAACAGATTCAGCGCTACCATCCGGCCCTGATTTCGATCCCCGACCGGAGCCTTGCGAACCGGAGAGTGAGCGGGATCTACGACCTGAACTCCCCCGATCAGGCCCTCGGTGCACTGGTTGACCCCTATGGCGGAAAAGTTCGCAAAATATCCGATTACGTCCGGGTCATATCCCGCCTCTAAACAAAGTTGATAATAAAATTCATGATTTAGCGGAAAAGTGAAGCTTTCCGCGGAAATCTGGCATTGCCCAATTGTCTCTAAGTCGAAGGCCCCGCGGATGACGGGCTGAAGACGGAGAGTTTTAGGGCATTATGGCATTCGGGGCGGACGCAAGGGCAATTCGTAGCAAGGGCAGATGGCACGCCCGCAGGGTGATGTTGTGGACCTCTGTAGTCCTCACCGTCTTGTGCCCGGCAGGCTATGTCGTTGGGCAGGACGGGACCGGCGGAGCGTCACCGACGACAAGTCGGGCAGACATGCACAACTTCGACATTTCGGCGCAACCGCTTGCCGGCGCCTTGTCCGCATTCAATCGCCAATCCGGTTTTCAGGTTACGCAGGCCTCGGGTAATGCGCCGCGAGAGGTTACCGTCAATGCGGTGCGAGGCACCATGTCGCCGCAACAGGCGCTGGCGCAGATGCTGGCCGGAACCGGCATACCCTTCTGGTTCACGGGGAACCGGGCGGCGTTGATCGGCGGCCAGCTTTCGGTCAGCACGGGCGCGGCGGATGAAAGTTCCACAGTTCTGGCGCCGATCATCATCAGGTCAGTTCGACGGGCAAATACGGGATCGGGTTTTCAGGGAACGCCGGATTGGGTCTATGAAACGCCCTCCAGCATCAGCGTCGTATCGCGGGAAGCGATCAAGAAGGCCCCATCGCGAAATGCCCGCGATCTTCTCGACAACGTGGCCGGCGTCTTGGTCAACCGCTCCGAAGGCCAGAATCCGGGCATGAGTATCAACATCCGCGGCCTGCAGGATCAGAACCGCGTGGTTACGATGATCGATGGCGCCCGACAGAACTTCCAGCGCAATGGTCATGGTGCAAGCCAGCGGACCTATGTCGATACGGCATTCATCCGCGAAATCGATGTGGAGAAAAGCGGCGTTTCCGGCGTCGGTGGTGCGGGAGCCCTGGGCGGATCGGTAAACTTCCGCACGCTTGTTGCAGACGACCTCATTGAAGGTGGCAAAAACTGGGGCCTCGAAGTCAACGGCACCACCGGTAGCAATGCGTTCAATTTCGATGGATCGGTCCTCGGCGCAGTTCGTCTTTCGGAAGACTTCTCGCTTCTTGGGGGCGTGAGCCACAAAAATATCGGTGCCTACAAGATCGGCAAGAACGGCGACGTCGAACTGAGCGGCGAGGTGACGAATGGTGACGACACATTGGTGTTCACCGGCCAGGAATCGACCAATACCTTCTTCAAAGCCGAAGGCAATCTGACGGACGACCTGAACTTTTCGCTCTCCTGGCTGCGCAACGATTCGCGCTCGAGCCAGGGAGCAGCGGAGAATACCGGGGCTGGCGGCGAGGATATCCAAAACGTCGTTAACAATACTCTTACCGCAGGTTTCGAATGGGATCCGGAAAGCGAGTTGATCGATCTCAAGGTCCGTTTCTGGTATAATCACACCCAGAACGACGAACTGCGAAATCGCGTCTACGATGGGGAAGACTGGACCTTACCCGTCGATTACCGGCTGGCCACCTATGGCGCCAGCATCGAAAACACCAGCCGCTTCGACACCGCAACCGGGCTGCTCTCCCTCAATTACGGCGTCGAAGCCTTTCGGGACGACGGCCAGTCCAGCACGCCGTTCATGGTCCAGGACGGTATCGACTATTCGTTGACCTATACCGGCACCAACCCGGCGGGCCGTCGCGACATGGTCAGCGGTTTTGCCAACGCGACGCTTGAGCACGACGATTGGCTGGTGGTTTCCGGCGGCCTTCGCTATGATTACTATCATCTTCGCGGATCGACATCGTTTTATGGCTCGCAAACGACCACGACGCCGCGCGTTTGCCTCCTGTGGAACGCTGCTGGCACAGTTTGCAGGCGGTGGGGACCCGGCGGCACCGTCACAACCTATTACCCGGTCGAAACCGATATCGACCATTCGGGCGGAGCGTTCCTCCCAACCGCTATGATCGCGGTGAAGGCCACCGACTGGCTTCAGCCTTTCGTCAAATATTCCCGCAGCTATCGGCCGCCGACGGCGATGGAGTCGCTGTTCAGCGGTGCGCATCCCAATACGACGCCCATCCAGTACGCTCCGAATCCGTTCCTCCAGCCGGAACGCGGCAATACCTATGAGATCGGCGCCAATATCTCGCTCGATGGCGTATTTTCCGACAATGATACGCTGCGGATGAAGGTTGTCGCGTTCCACCGCGAAATCGACGATTACATTTCCTTCGGAACGAACGTCTATCGCCCTGAAACAGGAATGGACTACGATTCCTTCGTCAACCTCGATGGCACGACCCGCATGAAAGGGCTTGAATTCGAGGCGAATTATGATGCCGGTTCCTACTATATCGGCGGTTCGTTCACGTGGCTGGATGCGGAATTCCCGACTGCTTACAGCTACAACGGCCAGACGTTCGACGCTGCACCTGCCGCTCTCTTCGTGCCCCCCACGAGTCGTTTCACCGTGGATGCCGGAGCGCGCTTCCTGGAAGAGAAATTGACGGTCGGCGCGCGCGTCACCCATGTCGGAGACAGCGAACCTGCCTACGGGCAATTGGCCGGCAACTACAAGACCGACAAATATACTCTGCTGGACCTTTATGGTTCCTACACATTCAACGAGACGACGACGCTCAGGGTCGCCGTCAACAACGTTGCCGATATCGCCTACGTTCCGGCGCTTGGTTATCGAACGCTTCCGGCACCGGGGCGGACGGCAACGCTCTCCCTCAACGTCAAATTCTAGAATTTCGGCGGCAGTCCTCTGTCGCGGATCCGGGGTTCGCCAAGGGGCGGACATTTGAACTAACCCAAGGAGAAAGCAAATGACTGCAGTCCTTTCATTGACGTCGGCAAGCAGCAATCTGCTCTATTATTTCGAAGAGGTTTGGAGTGCCGGTTTTGCTCCCTATAACGGCAACGGCGAGTTCGATAATCCAACCAGCACGACCCATAGTAACTTTGGCGCCGGCAACGCCACTGATTACGGTGTTGTCCTTGAAGGGAGCCCTCTCGACTACGCGCAGGGCGGGCTGGCGGGTACCAGCGATCTCGACACGATGGAGTTCGGCAACGGCTACAGCTACAATACAGCGTCCGGTTCGAGCCTGACTGGCGTTGATCTGTCAATCGATCTCGGCGGTGCTGCGCCGACCGCCATCTTCAACCAGGCGATCTACTCGCTGACCCATGGTGGCGCCCTGGAAGGCGCCACCTTCTTCGGGCAATCCTTCAGCGGCCTGTACGACTATTTCGCGGAAGTCGGAACGGAACAAATTGGAACATCAGGCGACAACGAGCTTTATTCGTTTGAGGGAAATGACGTCCTGACCGGTGGTGCGGGAGTGGATTACTTCTTCTTTGACCTCAACGGCGCCGGCTTGCTCGATACGGCATTCTCAGTTATCGGCGACGACACGATCGCCGATTTCAACTATGCCGCAGGCGAGGGGATCGTCATCGGGCTCAACAATGCGGCCTACGACACATATGCCGAAATCATCGCGGCGACGTCCAATACTGCATCCGGCGCGGTCATCGATCTCGGTTCCTACGGATCGATCACGTTGACGGGTGTCACGGTCGCAAACCTGTCCGCCTCGAATTTCGAATTCGTCTAACGCGGATCAGACATGTTTGGCTCATCCAAGCGGGTACCGTCGCAGCCTCGTGCTGCGGCGGTCACCTTCGATCTCAAGCATAGCATCGCCGGGATAGCCCTGGTGAGCGGCGTGATCAATCTTCTGGCGCTGACGTCGCCGTTGTTCATGCTGCAGGTCTACGACCGGGTACTGTCAAGCGGCAGCGTTCCGACGCTCGTCGGGCTCGCCGTTCTTGCGGCGGGACTCTATGCGTTCCAGTCATTGCTCGACATCCTGAGAGCGCGTGTGCTGTTGAGGATCGGCGAACGGTTCGACGGGCAGATATCTGGCCGCGTGCATGATGCCATCGTTCGCCTTCCACTTCTGACGCGGATGCCCGGAGATGGTCTGCAGCCGCTGCGCGACCTGGACAATGTGCGCGGCTTCCTGAGCGGCAGCGGTCCAACCGCATTTTTCGACCTTCCATGGATGCCATTCTATCTCGGGATCTGCTTCCTGATGCATGTGTGGATCGGCGTCACCGCCCTCGTCGGCGCGGTCATCCTGATTTCGCTGACGCTCATCGGTAATGTGCTTTCGCAAAAACCGATTCGCGATACGATCGCTCATAACATGGCGCGCAACGGTCTTATGGAGGCAGCCCGCCGCAATGCCGAGATCGTCCAGGCGCTCGGGCTCGGCAAGCGGATTTCTTTGCGCTGGCAAAGGACGAACACCGAATATCTTGCCGCCCATCGCAGAGCTGGCGACGTCGCCGGTGACCTTGGCGGCGTTGCGAAATCGCTGCGCATGGTGTTGCAGTCGGCCATACTTGCGGTCGGCGCCTATCTCGTCATCGAACAGGAGGTCACAGCCGGAGTCATGATCGCCAGCTCGATCATGATGGGCCGGGCGTTGGCGCCCGTCGACCTTGCCATCTCCAGCTGGAAACCTTTCCTCTTGGCGCGACAGAGCTGGGCGCGCATCAAGATCCTGCTGGCCAAGCTTCCTGAAGCGCCGTGCGTCCTGTCGCTGCCGGCGCCGGAGCGCCAACTGCGCCTCGAGGGCGTAACGATCATTCCTCCCGGAGAGAAGAAACCCACCGTTACCAACATCTCGTTCACCGTCGAGCGGGGCAGTGCGCTCGGCATCATAGGCACGTCCGGCTCAGGGAAGTCGACCCTGTCTCGCGCCATTGTCGGCGCGTGGCTGACGGCTGCCGGAAAAGTCCGCATTGACGGCGCCAGCCTTGAGCAGTGGGATCGCGAGATGCTCGGACGTCATATCGGCTATCTCCCGCAAGGCGTCGAGCTGTTCGACGGAACGATTGCCGAAAACATCGCCCGTTTTGAGGACGACCCGGATCCCGCCGCCATTGTCGCGGCGGCCAGGGCCGCCGGCGCCCACGACCTCATCCTGCGCTTCGAGCGCGGTTATGAAACGCCGATCGGTGAAAGCGGATCGGCACTGTCGGCCGGCCAGCGCCAGCGCATCGGCCTGGCGCGGGCCCTTTACGGCGATCCCTTTCTGGTCGTGCTCGACGAGCCGAATGCCAATCTGGACGCAGACGGCGAAGCCGCCGTCGTTCGGGCAATCGCCGCAGTGCGCGAGCGAAGAGGTATTGCCATCGTCGTTGCCCATCGTCCAAGCGCCATTGGCGCCGTCGATCATATCCTGGTGATGGAAGATGGCCGACAGAAAGCCCTGGGGCCACGCGACGAGGTCCTTTCCAAGGTCCTGAAAGCGTCCCGGCCGCCCGGACCGTCGGGCGGTTTCTTCTCGGCCCCTTTCGGCATATCGCCCCTGCGGGTCATCTCAAACCCGGCGCATCCCTCCACCGAGACTGCGGTTGCCGGCGGAAAAGATCATGCAGACGACGACGAACCTGATGTCCAATCTTGACCCCAATTCGGGCGTTTCCCGCTCGATCCGGCTCCACCTGATGGTCGCCTTGCTGGCAAGCGCAGCCCTTGTCGGCGGGGCAGGGGCCTGGGCTTCCGTCACCAATCTATCCGGTGCTGTTATCGCCTCGGGGCATTTCGTAGTCGATTCCTATGTCAAGAAGGTGCAGCATCCGACCGGCGGTGTGGTCGGCGAAATCCGGGTCCGTGAGGGTGACGAAGTGAAAGCGGGCGACATAGTCATCCGCCTTGATGCGACCCAGACGCGCGCCAATCTCGCAATCGTGACCAAACGGCTGGACGAGCTTGTGGCAAGGCTGGCGCGGCTCGAGACCGAACGCGACGATCTGGCGGTGATCGTCTTTCCCGATTGGCTGCTGGCACGTCGCGACAACGCCGATGTCGCTTCGGCGATTTATAGCGAAATGCGGCTATTCGACTTCCGGACTCAATCTCGAAAAGGCAAGAAAGCCCAGCTCGCAGAGCGCATCACCCAGTACGAGCATGAAATCGAAGGCCTCAAGGCTCAGGAAGATGCATATCAGCAGGGGATAGAGGTTCTTGCCAAGGAGATAGGTTCCCTCACCGGCCTCAGGCAAAAGGGCATCGTCTCGGATCAGCGCCTGAACAGCCTCAAGACGCAGCTCGCGACCTATGGCGGGGAACGGGGGGAAAAGATCGCCTATCAGGCGCAGGCGGCCGGCCGGATCACCGAGACGCGGCTGCAGATCCTCCAGGTCGACCAGGACCTGAAAACCGAGGTTGGTAGGGAACTGCGCGAAGTGCAGGCGCAATTCGGCGAATATGTCGAGCGCAAGATCGCGGCTGAAGACGAGTTGCGCCGGATCGACATCACCGCGCCTCAGTCCGGTATCGTCCACCAGCTTGCCGTCCACACAATAGGAGGCGTGGTCGCCCCTGCCGACCCCATCATGCTGATCGTTCCCGAAGACGACGACTTGGCGCTAGAAGTGCAGATCGCGCCGCGGGATATCGACCAGATCCAGCTCGGTCACAAGGCCGTGCTGCGCATGTCGGCTTTCAATCTGCGCACCACACCCGAACTGAAGGGCTATGTCGATCGTATCGCCGCGGACCTCACCGTCGACGAGCGCACCGGTCGATCCTATTATCTGGTCCGCATATCGGTGCCGCACGCGGAAATTCGCAAGCTTGAGGATCTTTCACTTGTTCCCGGCATGCCAGCCGAAGCCATGATCAGGACAGGAGATCGCACCGCCCTTTCCTATCTTGTGAAACCGCTTTCCGACCAGATCAACAGGGCGTTCCGAGAGGAATGACCCTGTCGGCTGACCCTTCACGACGGCAACGAAAACGAGGACTTGATGCACGACAGAGCTGGATGCCGGTCACCACGGTCATCAAGCGATCCTCGGGCAGACGGGGAGCTTGTTGCGCGCCGGCAGCAAGCCATTTCGATTTCGTCAAGTCTTCCCCCGGTAGTCGATTTGGCGCGAGGCGACCGGGTCGCCGCCTCGCGCCTGTGGCGTCATATCCGCACTACAGCTTGTTGATGCGGTCGATCATGCCTCGCGGCCAGGACGAGGACAGCGGCGATCCGGCATACTGCTTCTGGGCATAGTCGCGGAAGGCAGCAACATCCGGCTCGTAGACTTCCAGGCCCTTGTCCTTGAAGAATTGTATGAGCTCGCTTTCCTGCTTGAGGTATTCGGCCGTGCTCCAGGCGAACGCCTTCTTGGCGACGTCCCGCATGCGCTTCTGCTCGGTTTCGGGAAGCTTGTCGAAGACGGAGGAGCCGATCAGCAGCATGCCAAATCCGACATTGTGGCCCGTCAGTACAATCTGGTTCGTCACCTCGTAGAACTTCATCAGCTTGTCGTTGGGCAGCGGATTGTCCTGCGCGTCTATCGCACCGGTCTGCAGACCGGTGTAGACCTCGGCGTAATCCATGGCGACGGGATTGGCGCCAATCGCCTTACCGAGGAACTGCCAGCTTTCGCCGCCCGGCATGCGAAGCTTGACGCTGGCTAAGTCCTCCGGCTTGGATACTTTCTTGTTTCCCTTGAGGTTTACGTGGCGTGCTCCGTAATAGGCGGGCGCCAGGATCTCCACTTTCAGTTTCTCGCGAGCCGTTTTTCTGAACTCCTCGCCGACGTCGCTCTCGAAGATCTTGTTGAGATGATCGGCGTCGCGAACCACATAGGCCGCGCCGAGGATATCGAATTCGGGCGCCTGCTTGGCAAAGTCCGAAGGCGGCAACATTGCCATCTCCAGGTTGCCGCGCTGAACGGCGACCAGCTCCGTGCCCTGCTTGAACAGCGTCGATCCGAAATAACCCTGAAATTCGTAGTCGGATCCCATCTCCTTCGCGAAGATGTTGGTCAGTGCGAGCGAACGCGGCGCATCTGCTGTGGTCACGTCCGCAAAACGCAGCTTGGTGGCCGCAAGTGCCGCACCGGGCAGTCCGGCCGATGCCGCAACCGCGGCCGCGCCCGCCAGAACGTGTCGTCTCGATAAGGCCTGCATGTCTTCCTCCCCTTCAGCGCTCCCGGCGCTCCTCAGATTGCAAATCGGTGTTCCGCGAATCCCTGCGCCACGCCCTCGAGGGCGAAGACGGCGCCCGCCATGGGCTCGGCCGCTCGCTGTTCCTCCGTCAGGAATTTCGATGCAGTGGTGATGAACAGCGTTCGGTAGTCTCGCCCCCCGAAACAGACGCAGGTCGGATTGCTGACAGGCATGGATAAAACGGTGTCGATACGTCCATCCGGGGCGTAACGTAGCACCCGTCCTCCGCCGAAGAAGACGGTCCATAAACCGCCGTCCACATCGAAACAGGCTCCGTCCGGCCGATCGCCCGTCGCCGAATAGTCGGCAAACATCCGCCGTTCCGTGACCGACCCGGTAAGCGGATCCACGTCGAGGATCCAGCTCTGGTAGCGGCGTGTATCGGTAAAATGCATGCGGCGCCGGTCCGGCGAGAAGGCGATGCCGTTGCTCACGATCACCTGGTCAAAGATCCTCTCGACGGTGCCATCCGGATCGACGCGGTAGAGCGCGCCATTCGGGCGGTGGAGCTGGTTGTCCATGGTCCCGATCCACAGCCGGCCCCAGGCGTCCACCCGTCCGTCGTTAAGGCGATTATCGATCCCGCTTTCGATCTCCGCGAAGAGCCGAAGCTCGCCGTCGTCGGAGCGGGTGAAAAGCGACAGGTCACGGGCGAGGAGGTGGCCTCCCGAAGAGGTAAACGCCTGGCTGCCGAGATAGGTGACGTCCGGATCAGGGAAAACGTCATGGCGGCCGGACGATAGATCGAAGCTTTGCAGCTTCGGCTTTTCGATGTCCACCCACCATAACTTGCGCGTCCTGTCGCACCAAAGGGGCGTTTCACCCAATTGGTCCGCCGTACGCACCACGCAATCCAGTTTTTCGGCGGAGATCATCCTCTCAACCATCAAAACCTCTCATATCGATCGTGCCTTCGCCTGAACTCATTGATCAGCGGCAGCCTCACCGTGTCCTGGACCAGCGCGATCGCACGCGTCGGGCCGCCGGTGAGCTGACGCCGTGTGGAAAGCTCGCCTGCTATGATCCTCATCACGTCCCGCATGCCTCTGTCCGCCATGGACGCTGATCCTGTGGGGCAGCGGTCAGGGACATGGTAGATGCTCCTCCAAGCTCTGTGACGGTCGGCGAACACACAGACGACCGTTCGAAGCTTTTGGCTCCGGCGAAAACGAACTGAATGTCGAGAAGCTTGGCGCCTCTCCTCCCCAGGAAAATAAATAAACGTACTATTTGGTTAATTCAAGCGGAAGCGAGCGGGCGCTCCGATTTTTCTGGACCGCGCCAGTCTCTTCACCTGTGGGAAAGCGGATGGCGTCAGCGGCGGCGGGCGATGTCAGCTCAGCTTTAACTCGGATACACGGGAAACGTTCGGTCTTTGGGATTGATCTCAGGCCATGGCTCCGGTCGCAGCTTTCCGCCTGCGAGCTTCCGGAAGTGGCGCTTCGGCGGCATAGCTTCCATAAACCAATCCCACGAAGTAAAAATCATGGGTTGACGGTTCGATGCCTTTCAAGATCTGCGGCTACTCCAGTGTGTTGATAGCGTCTTTGCCGTGTGCATGTTGCCGTACAGGTATTCCCAGAACTCATCTCTCTCTTCGACGGCCGTTCTCGACCATGCTTCATCGACGGCCATTTCTCCACACCAGTAGGCATAAACGAACGGTGCGCGGAGGCGGTGGCCCAGAAAAGCGAGGCGTGATCGGGTTATGTCAGGAGACTGTAAGGACGCGGCCGCGATATCCGGTAGGAATTCGTCAAGTGACCGCTCCAAGCCGAGCACCTGCCAGGCGGCGCGGCACCTGAGCGCCGAACGAAGCCGCTGCAGCAGGTGGCCGAGATGATCCTCTGGTGTTTCGATCCAGTCGAGAAACTGCAGGCCATTATCGGCAATGCCTTCGAAAATGGCCGAACTCGCCGAACTCGTGACGACCTGAGCCGCATCGAGCGGCATGAGGCCTTCCGTCACGCGCCTCTCGCGCAGTTTCAGATGAACGAGATGGCCCGGAAAGGCTTCGTGCACCGCGAGGTGCTTGAGGCTGAACGCAGTGTAGGGAAAATCGATATTGAGCAACAACCGCCTTTCGGGGAAATCGCAATAGGCCGAATACGGGACGTTCCGCTGACCGATCGGCTTGAGCCATTCGCCACCGAGCCAGTCAGCCTTCAGCGCGGTTGCGAGAGCCCCGCATCTTGCCCGCGCCTGACGCTGAAAGTCCGCCAGCACGTCCAGCACCTTGTCGGCAGGTATGCGTGCACGCTCCTCCCAGCGCGCAAGATCTTCCGACAGGTTCCCGCCGCGGAAGCCGAGTTCGTCCAACGCCTCGCGGATCCCCTTGTGATAGCTCGCGATGATCTCTTCGGGGATGTCGCGCACATCGACGCGGATCTGTCGTTCCAGCCTTTCGGCAAAGCTGATGGTCTCGCCGCGGAAGGTGGCGATCAGGGCGAGCAGTGAATCCGACATCTCGTCGAGCCAGTCCCGGCGCAATGCGTTTTCCGCTTCTCCGAGGCGGTCGCGCAAGGACAGGAGTGCGCTTTCCGCCTCCTCGTAGGTGCCGAATGGACGCGGCGAAACGTCGGCGACAGCGACCGGTATCAAACCTTCGGCATCGAGAATACCGGCATTGCCATTGCGCCTGCGATAGAGCAGGTCGAGACCTGCTGTTATCGCCGCCATCTCTCTTCCCAATTCCATCCATCTTACCCCTGATTTTTCACAAAAATCCCGCCCCGGACGATGATCGGCATATGGGCGCCCTGATGTGTCAGCAGCGACATGTCGCTGAGCGGATTGCCGTCGACCACGACCAGGTCAGCGAAGGCACCCGGCGCGATGCATCCGATCTTGCCCTCCATCCTAAGCAACTTGGCTGCGACATGCGTTGCGGAGGCGATGACCTCATGGGCGGGCAGGACGCGTGTGCGGATCACGAATTCCTCTGACTGATGCCGGTGCATTTCGCCGAGCAGATCGGTGCCGTAAGCCATCGGCAGGCCGGCGTCGCGCATGATCGATAGCGATTCCATGCCGGCCAGCCGCACGGAATCGACTTTGGCGACGGAGGCGGGCGGCAGGCCGAGCGCCGGCCCCTCGACGCCGAGCTTCTCGTAGGTGACGAGCGTCGGCACGGAGATGCAGCCGTTTTCGACGGCAAATGTCGCAGTTTCCGCCGTGATCAGGTTGCAGTGTTCCAGTGAGTGGATCCCGCATTCGATAGCCCGGCGGATCGCCTTGTCGGTATAGAGATGCGCTGCGACATAGGTGCCGGCATTCTCCGCCTCCTCGACGGCGGCGATCAGCTCTTCCCGCGAGAAGCCGAGGAAATGGATCGGGTCGGTCGGCGAAGCGATGCCGCCGTTCGCCATGACCTTGATGAAATGGGCGCCCGATTTCAGTTCTTCGCGGGCGGCCTTGCGGACTTCCGGCACTCCGTCGCAGATGCGCCCGAGATTGCCGAGCGTATGGCCGGTCTTCGGCGTCGGCGTGTCGTCATAGGGGCCGCGATAGTCCGTATGGCCGCCGGATTGCGAGAGCGCCTTGCCGCAGATATTGAGCCGTGGTGTCGGCCAGGGCGCTTCCTGCGTGGCGGCCAGCAGGCCGGAGGTCGCGCCACCCAAATCACGCACCGTGGTGAAGCCGCGCATCAGCATGTCGCCCATGATCTTGAAGGCGCGCACGGTGACGATCGGATCCGGAAGTTTGGCGTTCTGGCCGAGGTTCGCCATGCCGGCGATAACATGCACATGGGCGTCGATCAGGCCCGGCATCAGCACCTTGCCGGCAAGATTGATCCGCTGCGCGCCGGCACTGTTGATGGAGGGCGAAACCTCGCGGATCAGGTCGCCCTCGACGAGAACCGAGACCGGCTCGCTCGCCTGGGGGCTCGTTCCGTCGACAATGCGTGCATTTTCGAAGAGATAGGAGGTCACGGTCTTGTTCCTTTTCCATCTCTGGGCGCATGGCCGGCGCGGCGGGCTTCGAGGAAGGCGGGGATCAGCAGCGGAGCGAATTTCCGGGCGATCTCGACATGCGTTTCCTCGTAGAAGAATTCTTCGTGCAGCAGGTTGATCGTGCCGATTGTTTCGCCGTCATAGACGACCGGGATGTTGATCGCCGCATCGAGGCCGATGCTGGCAATCAGTTCGTGATCGAAGAAGGCCCATTTGATGGCGTCTCGGTCGCGGCCGAGAAAGGGTTGCTGCCGGCGCAGCACCAGGTCGCCCCAGGGCGTGACCCCCATCGGCTTGCGGCCGAAGACGGGATAGACGTCCGGCATGTTCGAATAGACGCGCGCCACCTCGTCGCCATCCGTGTAGAGCAGCGTCAGCAGGCGGTGGCCAACGTGCCTGGCGAGAGCGGCGTCCAGCGCGTCGTAGAAGAAGTTTGGCTGGCCAGGTTCTGCCAGAAGCCCGATCAAGTCCTCGATCATCGTGAAACTCCTCTATCGGTGATGGCAGGCGACGGACTGGCCGTCGGCCTTGTGTTCGAGCCGCGGTTCGATTTGGCGGCAGATATCGGTCGCGAGGGGGCAACGGGTGTGGAAGGCGCAGCCCAAGGGTTTTCGCGTGGCGCTCGGAATGTCGTCGCTGACGGCGCTGAACTTGTGACGCTGGCGCGGATCATGCGCCGGCGCCGAACGCAGCAGCAGTTCCGAATAGGGGTGAAGGGGTTTCGTGAAGATCGTATCTTTCGACCCTGTCTCGACGATCTTGCCGAGATACATGACGGCGACCCGGTGCGAGACGTGTTCGACCACGCCGAGATCATGGGAGATGAACAGGTAGGAAAGGCCGAGTTCCTTCTGCAGGTCGCCTAGCAGGTTGAGGATCTGCGCCTGTACGGACACGTCCAGTGCAGAAACCGGCTCGTCGCAGACGATGATATCGGGCTTCAGGGCCAGCGCCCGGGCAATGCCGATCCTCTGGCGCTGGCCGCCGGAGAACTGGTGCGGGAAATTGTCGGCCTGGTCGGGCCTCAAGCCCACCAGCGACATGAGCTTGGCGACCTCGGCTCGCCGTTCCTCGATCGTGCCGATGCCATGGATATCGAGCGGCGCGCGGATGATGTCGCGCACCCGCTGGCGCGGGTTGAGCGAGGAGAAAGGATCCTGGAAGATGATCTGCATGCGGCGGCGGTAGGATCGCGGGATGCTCCGCATTTGCGTGACGTCCTCGGCACCCTGCATGGCGATCTGTCCCTCGGTGGCCTTCACGAGGCCCATGAGGGCGAGCCCGGTGGTCGACTTGCCGCAGCCGCTTTCGCCGACAAGGCCGAGCGTTTCGCCCGGACCGATCGAGAAGGAAACGCCGTCGACGGCCTTCACCTCGCCGACCTGCCGCTGGAAGACGCCGGAGCGGATGGCAAAATGCACCTTGAGGTTCTCAACGGAGAGGAGAGGGGCCGCAGCATCAGGCATTGTCATGCTCCCAGCAGGCGGCAAAATGACCGGGTTTCTTTTCGATGAAGGGTGGGCGTTCCTCCAGGCAGCGGGCCGAGGCGCCGGGACAGCGGGGCGCAAAGGCGCAGCCCTTCGGCAGGTCCCAGAGCGGCGGCACGGTGCCGGGAATATCCGTCAGCCGTTCCGGGGCGGCTTTGCTCCTGTCCCGATGGGGGACGGCGCCCATCAGGCCGATCGTATAGGGATGGATCGGGTTTTCGAAGAGTTCGTAGACGCTGCATTCCTCCACCCGCCGGCCGGCATACATGACGATGACGCGGTCGGCGATTTCGGCAACCACGCCGAGATCGTGGGTGATCAGGATCTGGGCGGTGCCGAGCCGCTTCTGCAGGTCGGAAATCAGTCCGAGAATCTGCGCCTGGACGGTGACGTCGAGGGCCGTTGTCGGCTCATCGGCGATGATGATCTTCGGCTCGCAGGCAAGCGCCAGAGCAATCATCGCGCGCTGCCGCATGCCGCCGGAGAGTTCATGGGGATATTGCCGGGCGCGGCGTTCGGGGTCCGGCATCTGGACCAGTTCCAGGCATTTGACGGCGCGCGCAAAGGCCTCGCGTCGCCCAAGCCTTCGATGCTGGCGGACGGATTCAGCGATCTGTTCGCCGATCGTCAGCACCGGGTTCAGCGCCGATAGCGGTTCCTGGAAGATCATGGCGATCTTGTCGCCGCGGAAATCCTCGACCTTGCGTCGATCCATGGCGAGAAAGTCCTCGCCATGGATCCTGATCGAGCCGGATGCGACGCGGGCGCCGTCGGGCAGGAGGCGCAGCAGCGACAACGCGGTCATCGATTTGCCGCAGCCGCTTTCGCCGACGATGCAGACCGTCTCGCCGGCGCGCACCGAAAGGCTCATCTCCGAGACGACGGGAAAGGCCCCGTTCTCCCCGAGGATCTCGACATTCAGGTCGCTGACGGCAAGCGCCGGTTCCATCGTCTTTTCCATTGCTCGATCCTGCATCCGTTCATTCCATCTGCCGGAGGGATCCGATCAGTCGGTGGACCCTTCGATATTGCCGACCATGAAGCCGTAATCGCCCGCCTCGACGAGGTTGCGGGTCAGGTGCTGCATGACCATGATGCCGGTTTCGAAGGGCGTCGGGATTTCCTCGATCGTCTCGAAGTCGTAGGGGCTGACGACGCGGCCGAGCAGCGAACCGCCCTTGATGATCTCGCCATTCGCCGGAGAAAGCGGCTCCAGCCAGCCGCCATGCTTCGGGCGGATGCCGACGAGTTCGGTGACCACGACCTGTTTCGGATTGGGCTTCACTTCGCCTTCGATCGAGCCGATCAGGCGAAGCTGGTTCATCAGGCCAGCGACGGTGAGCTCGACATAGGGGGTTTGGTCGACGATGCCGCCGCCGAGCTCGATGGTCACGACCTTGGTGCCATGGCGGTCCATCGAAACGGATTTGCTGGTGCCGGAATAGACCGTGCCGGCCTTTCCGGTCGTCGGGCGATAGAGGATCTTCGAACCGAAGGCACGCGACAGCGGCTCGTCATTCCAGATGTAGACATAGTCGACGGTCGGCCGATCCGTGCCGGAATGCAGGTCGAGATTGTAGTCGATCTTGGCGTAGAACTCGTGTGCCAGCGCATCGGCGAGCTGCTGGCTGTAGGTACCGCGCGGATCGCCGGGGAATTCGCGGTTGAGGTTCAGCTGGTCGAGCGGATTGTGACGATGATTGACGGCGAAGGAACGCGGGTTGGCGACCGGCAGGAGAATGATGCGGCCCTTGAGCGGCATGTCCTTGATGATGCGGTAGAGTTCCAGGATCGCCTGCGAGCCGGTGTTTTCGTTGCCGTGGATGGAGGCGGAAATCCCGACGGTCGGGCCGTCCTGTTCGCCCACCAGTTCGTGCATGAAGATCACCGCGTCGCTGCCGTCCGCGTGGGTGGTGAATTTGGGACGAAGCTTGTTGATTGACTTGACCATGGATGTTTCCTTTCAGTGTCGTTGTCGTCTTGATCCTGAGGTTTTGGCTATTTCTTCTTGCCCGCAGAGCGCGAGAGATGCCGCGGGTCGAGCACATCGCGCAGGCCGTCGCCGAGCAGGTTGAAGCCGAGTACCGTCACCATGATCGTGGCGCCCGCTATGATTGCCAGCCACGGCTCGTCCCGCATGAAGCGTGTTCCGTAGGCGAGCGTCCAGCCCCAGGTAGGCGCCGGCGGCGGCAGGCCGAAACCGAGGAAGCTGAGCGCCGATTCCGAGATGATCGCGGTGCCGAAGCCGAGCGAGGCGAGCACGATGATCGGCCCTATCGCATTGGGCAGGATTTCCTTGACGAGGATGCGGACCGGATGGGCGCCGAGCGCCCTTGCGGCCTGCACATAGTTCTGCTCGCGCAGGACCAGCGTCGTCGCGCGAACCACTCGCGCATATTCCGTCCAGGCGACCACGATGATGGCAATTGCCACGTTGACGATGCCGGGGCCGAGCACCGCGACGATGGCGAGTGCGAGCACGATCGCCGGAAAGCCCAGGAAGATGTCGGTGATCCGCATCAGGATCAGGTCCGTCCAGCCGCCGAAATAGCCGGCGGCGAGCCCGACCGTCGTGCCGATGAGAGCCGACGCCGTGACCGAGATGCAGGCGATGGTCAGCGAAACGCGTGCGCCGTAGATCAGCCTTGCCCAGAGGTCCCGCCCGAAATTGTCGGTGCCGAGCCAGTGGGTGAGCGTCGGGCCGGAGAAGCGGTTGCGCATGTCCATCTGCTCGATGCCATGCGCCGACAGATAGGGCGCGAAGACCGCACAGATGACGATCGCCAGCACGATCGACATGCCGAGGATCAGGGAGATATTGCGGAAACGCCTGGATAATCTCATGAGCCTCAACCCAAACGGATGCGCGGATCGACGACCGCATAGAGAAGATCGACGACGAGGTTCACCAGTGCGAAGATGATCGCGAAGGTGAGCACGATGCCCTGGATGAGCGGCAGGTCGCGCTGCGAGATCGCCGTGATGGTCAGCTGGCCGAGGCCCGGCCAGGCGAAGATGGTCTCGGTCAGCACCGCGCCACCGAGCAGGGCGCCGAAGCGCAGGCCGACGACGCTCAGCACCGGGAGGAGCGCGTTGCGGAACGCATGGCGAAGGATGACGCGCTGGCGGCGCAGGCCCTTGGCATAGGCGGTGCGGACGAAGTCCTCACGCAGGACTTCAAGCATCGCCGTGCGCACGAGCCGCGAGATGATCGCGGCAGAGTTCGCGGCAAGCGCCACTGCCGGCAAAAGGATATGCGCGAAACTGTCGACGAGAACCTGCGGCCGGCCGGTAAGAGCCGCCCAGAGCGCTTCGGGGAAGGGTGTTCCGCGGCCGATGGCCGGAAGCCAGCCGAGCGTCACGGCAAAGAGCAGCATCAGCAGCAGGCCGAGCCAGTAGACCGGCATCGAAACGCCAAGCTGGGCGAAGATCATCGAGACGGTATCGACGATCGAACCCTGTCGCGTGGCAGCCAGCACCCCGAGCGAGATGCCGACGAGACAGGCAAGGATCAGCGCGACAACCGCAAGCTCGATGGTCGCGCCCAGCCGACCGGCGATGATTTCCGACACCGCCTGGTTCTGGAAGATCGAGCGGCCCATGTCGCCCTGCAGCAGGCGGGCGAAATAGGCGCCGAGGCGGACATACCAGGGATCGTTGAGGCCGAGCGCGTTGCGCAGGTTGTTGATCGCTTCGACCGACGCCTCCTGGCCAAGCAGGACGGAGGCCGGATCGCCGGGGATCAGCAGCAGCAGGCCGAAGGTGACGACGACCATGCCGGCTGCCATCGGGATGAGCAGCAGCAGACGGCGGACGATATAGGCTAGCATGGGTCAGCTCCCCTTGGCTGTGCCGGCGCGAAGGTCATGACAGCACGATCTCCTCGAAGCGGCGCGGGAATTTCGTGAGTGAATCCGGACCTTGCCCGGTGACGAGAACCGTGTCGGCGAGGCGAAAACCGCCAACCTCCGGCACGTAGAGCGCCGGCTCGCTCGAACAGATCATCCCTTCCTGGAGAATAGTCTGGTCGCCGGCCTCGACCCAGGGCGGTTCGTGGAAGGCAACGCCCATGCCGTGGCCGACGCGGTGCTTGAGATAGGGACCCATGCCCTGTTCGCGGATATAGGCAAGCGCGGTGATATCGGCAGAGGCGCAGGTGCGGCCGGCGACGAGGCCTGCCGTGCCCAGCCGCTGCGCTTCCTGGGCGATGGCGTAATATTTCTCGTGATCCTTGCCCGGTTCGCCGAGTACGAACGTGCGCTCGCTTTCCGCCGAGCGGCCGCCGACCCGGCAACCCAACGACAAGATAAAACTCTCACCCGGCTGGATGCGACGGTGAGAGATGATGCCGTGCGGGTAGGCCGAGTTCGGTCCGCCATAAACCAACCCGCCCGCCAGCGTTGGGACATTCATGATGTACTCGTGCTCGTTTTCCATGATGTCGAGCGCATGACGCACCACATGCGCCTCCAGCGCTATCTCGCTCGGCAGCGGCTTGCCGGCCCGGAAGGCGTCGGTGACGAGATCGACGCCCGCCTGGACCATGGCGTCGGATATGCGTGCCGCCTCGCGATGCAGCCGCAGCTCTGCGGGATATTTCACCTGCCGCATCCTGGCGACGATATCCGTCGGCATTACGCGGTTGTTTGGAAAGAGCCCGGCGAGTTCCTTCGCCCGTCCCACCGAAAGCCCGTAGGAATGGGCAATATCGCCTCTGATTTCGCCGATCGAACGCGCGAGCAGCGAGAAGGCCCGATCTACGCCCGGAAATTCGAAATAGACGAGGGTTTCTGCCGCCACGTTCTGACGGTCGGCGTGCTCGCGCTCCAGTTCGGGGATCATCAGGATCGCATCCGTTGCGGTCAAAGCCAGCGCCACCGGCCGTTCGTTCGGTCGGAAGGAGAAGCCGGTCGTGTAGAGCACGTCGTCGGCAGCATCGAGGATCAGCAGGCCCATGCCCTTTTCCTCCATGCGGGCGCGGATGTCGCGATGGAGCCGCTGGTAGAATTCCGGTGCTAGGCGCTGGCTGAAACTCATTTTCCGAACCTCAGGCGATGATGACGTCTTCGAGCTTGCGGGGATAGAGCGTCATGCTGTCCGGCCCTTCGGCCGTAATCAGCACGGTGTCGGCGATGCGGTAGCCGGCAAAGCCCGGTACGAAGATCGCCGGCTCGCTGGAGGTGATCATGCCGGGCTCCAGGATCGTCTGGTCGCCGCCTTCCACCCAGGGCGCCTCATGGAACATGATGCCCATCCCATGGCCGACGCGATGGAGCAGGTATTCGCTCATGCCGCTGTCGCGGATATAGGCAAGCGCCAGGTTGTCCGCCGAAGCACAGGTATGCCCGGCGATCAGCGCCGCAGTCGCCATGCGCTGCGCCTCGTAGGCGACGGCATAATGCTCCCGTTGCAGCTTCGACGGTTCGCCGATGAAGAAGGTGCGTTCGCTTTCCGAAGCGCGAGCGCCAACCCGACAGCCGAGCGACAGGATGATGCTTTCGCCGATCTTCACCGGATTGCCGGTCGGCATGCCATGCGGGAAAGCAGACCGCGGGCCGGAATAGACGAGCCCGCTTGCCAGTCCCTGCACCAGCAGGACGTCCTCATGCTCCTCGTGCATGGTGCGCATGGCGTGGCGGGAAACGTAGGATTCGATCTCGACCTCGCTCGGCAACGGGCCGCCCTTCCGCATCGCCTCGCGGATCATATCGACGCCGACCTCGACCATCCGGTCGGACAGGCGCGCGGCCTCGCGGTGCAGGGCGATCTCTTCCGGATGTTTCCGGAGCCGCATCTGTTGGACGATATTGCTCGGGATCACCCGTTCCGCATTCGGAAAGGCGCTTTCGATGGGTTTTACCCGGGCAAGCGAGATCGCGTGGCCATAGGCGACGGTTCCCCTGAGCCCGGCAAACTTCCGGCCGAGCACCGCGTGCCACGGGTCGATCCCTGGAAACTCGAAATAGACGATCGCCTCTGCGGCTATATGCTGGTGTGCCGCGTGGGTGCGCTCCAGTTCCGGAAGCAGCAGGAAAGCATTCGTCGCCGTGATCGCCACGACCACCGGCCGCTCTGTCGTGTAGTGCGAAAATCCGGTCGTGTAGATGACGTCGTCGTTGGAATCGAGAAGCAGCAGATCGATGCCGGCCGCGTCCATCCGCTTGCGG
This sequence comes from Neorhizobium sp. USDA 3394, assembly GCF_056280385.1. Taxonomy (NCBI): domain Bacteria; kingdom Pseudomonadati; phylum Pseudomonadota; class Alphaproteobacteria; order Hyphomicrobiales; family Rhizobiaceae; genus Neorhizobium; species Neorhizobium sp. USDA 3394. The sequence continues at coordinate 1,478,221 of NZ_JBWCDU010000002.1, read as the reverse complement.
ATGTCGGCCTGAATTTTCGCGTAGAAGTCCGCGCCGAGACGCTGTGAGAAAGCCATCGGGTCACCCTGGAACTACAATTTCGGCTATGGCGCGGGCCGACCTCCAATACTGGATTGGCCGGCCCGCGATCTGAGCATCAGTCCTTGAGGCCGATCATGCCGCGCATGTTGCCGCGCGAGGTCGCCTGCACCTCGAAGGGCAGTTTCTTCGAGTAGAAGAGCTGGTAGCCCTGGTAGGAGACGATGTAGTAGGGCAGGTCGCTCGCCAGCAGCGTTGCGACCTTCTGGTAGGCTGCGGTGCGGTCCGCCTGGGTGGTTGCCGAACGGCCCTGCTTCAGGAGATCATCGACTGCCGGATTGGAATATCCGCCCCAGTTGGTCGAGCCGCCCGTGGTCAGCTGGGCGAACAGGAGACGGTCCGGATCGACGATGTTCAGCCAGCCGAGCAGCGCGATCTGGTGCTGGCTCTTCTGCACGTAATTGGTGGAGAAGGACGGCCAGTCGCTGACCTGCGTCTTGGCATCGACGCCCGCGGCCTGGAAATTCGCCTGCATGAATTCGACCGTCTGGACGCGGTTGCTGTCTTCGCTATGGGTGGACAGAACGATGCTTAGCGGCTTGCCCCCCTTGTCGAGGATGCCGTCGCCGTTGGTGTCCGCCCAGCCTTCTTCCTTGAAGAGCTTCTTGGCACCCTCGACGTCGAAGACCGGCTGCTTGATGTCCTTCGAATAGGCCCAGGATGAGGGAAGGACGATCGAGGAAGCCACTGCATCGACACCCTGGTAGATGTCGTTAACGATGGTCTTCTGGTCGATCAGCATCGAGAAGGCCTGCCGCATCTTCGGGCTCGAGAGCAGCGGATCCTTGGTGTTGAAGTTGATGTAAGTCACGCCGAGGCCCGGCTGAACGACGGCGCCGAAGCGCTTGTCCGCCTGCAGCCGCTTTATGTCCTGCGGTGCCAGCGGCGACTGGATAATGTCGAGGTCGCCGGCTTCGAAGGCCTGGGCGCGGGCCGAGCCGTCACCGATGATCTTGATGGTGACCTTGTCCACCTTCGGCTTCTCGCCCCAGTAATTCGGATTGGGCTCGAGCTGGATGGCGCTGCCGCGTGTCCAGGAGGCGAATTTCATCGGGCCTGCGCCGACCGGCTTCAGCGCAATGTCCGTGCCAGCTTCGACCAGCGCCTTTGAAACGATGCCGATGTCGAGATAGCTGAGCAGCGGTGCATAAGGTGCGGAAAGCGTGAATTTCACCGTCTGGGGATCGACCGCCTCCACGGCCGAAATCGGCGTATAAAGCGCCCGCATCGGCGCGTTGAAATCCTTGTTCAGGATCGAGTTGAAGGTGAAGACGACGTCAGCCGCTGTCAGCGGGCTGCCGTCCGAGAACTTGAGGTTCGGGCGGAGCTTGAAGATCCAGGTCGTCGGATTGGGGGTTTCCCAGCTTTCGGCGAGATCCGGTTTCGCTTCCAGGCTTGGTGTCGTGTGGACCAGGCCGGAATAGATGAGGTCGATCACGCGGTAAGCGGTCGTGTCGCGCGAAAGGCGCGGGTCCAGCGTGCCGGCATCGACGTCTGTCCCGATGGTGACGGTCGCGGCTTGCGCGGACGAAAGGGCGGTGAAGGAAAGTCCTGCAAGCAGGAACGCGGCTGTGATCGATAGTGCTTTGCTCATGTCTGTTCCCCTTATTGGTTTGGTTCATTCAAAGCGTTGCTCGTATCAGCGGGTCTTGGTCCTCCGCGACGCGAGTTCGGAAACCCTGGCCGGCGCTTCGCCGTCCGTGATCTTGTTGTGGCGCAGTTCGGCAAGTGCCGGTGCAAGAAGGTTCTCAAGCACGCCGGGATCGGGCGAATGGCGGTATTCGAAGCAGCGTTTGTTCGGTCCGGCGAGATCGGCGACATGGTCGGCGCCGGAGGCGAAAATGACGACATCACAACGGGCGATGATGTCGGCGAGATCGTCGGCATAGGACCATGCGACGGTGATGTCGGAAATATGCGGCGCGAACTCGCGCACGCTCGGGCGCATGATGGCGATATAGTCCTTGAGCTGCGTGACGGCGGCGACCCGCGTGCGCGGATCGAGAAGTGCGAGCGACTGCCGGGTCCGCTCCGACGGGATGAAGCGGATCGCCAGGATGTTGGCCTCCGGCACAAAACCGCGGATCTCCACCTCGCGATGCACGAAGGTGAGCACGAGGTCGGCATTGCGGCACTGCTCGCGGACTTCGGCGCTGTCGCGCACCTGATCGGCTGTGACCAGGCTGATCACATCGTTCGCAGCAAGCGTCGGGCGGATCTGCTCGACGTAGTCGCGCGCCGGCGCCTCGAAGATGCCGACGAAGACGATGTTCAGATGAACCCGCGGTTTCCTGAGCCGCGCCTGGGCCTGTACCATGGAGGCGAGCGTGACCGGCGAAATTCCGAGCCGTTCCGCCTTTTCGAGCAGGCTGTCGATATCCGCGCTCAGCACGTTCGCCGGTGCCACGCGGCCGATCTGCCGGTTTGGCTCATAGGCGGTAAAAGCCCCGAGGCCGGCCCGGATCTCCACCAGCCCTTCGGCCCGAAGCTGCTTGTAGACTTCGGCCACCGTCATCGGCGCGATGTCGAGTTCGGCGGCCAGCTGGCGCACCGACTGCAGTTTCACGCCCTTCGGCATGTCGCCAAAGGACAGCATGTAGGCCAGCAGTCCGTAGAGCTGTTTGCCGACCGGAACCGGGAGGGAGCGGTCGATGCTGGAGGCGTCGATGGTGAACATATGCGTATTACTCGTTTGATACACGAACCGTAACACGAGATGCGAGGATGACAATCCCCCTGATAAAAATTTGCATATTTCAACAGCAAGGCGATTGAATGCCTTGAAAGATTCCAATTATATGGCTTTTTCCAAGCCGGCCGCGCGGCAGGTGGCGCTTCTTGAAGGCGAGGTGTATCAATGGATTATGTCAATCTTGGTCGGACTGGCCTGAAGGTTTCGCGTCTCGCGCTCGGCTGCATGACCTTCGGATCGAGCGAATGGGCGCCTTGGGTGCTGGATTTCGAAGACAGTGCCAAGATCCTCCGGCAGGCGGTCGATCTCGGCATCAACTTTTTCGACACGGCGGACATGTATTCGCTCGGCAAGAGCGAGGAGATCACCGGCAAGGTGTTGCTGGACCTCGTTCCCCGCCACAAGCTTGTGATCGCCACCAAGCTTTTCCATCCGATGAGCAGCGACATCAACGACCGCAGCCTGTCACGCAAGCATATCCTCGACGCGGTCGACGGCAGCCTGAAGCGCCTCGGTACCGACTATATCGACCTCTACCAGTTGCACCGGTTCGACTACGGCACGCCATTGGAGGAGACGCTGGAGGCCTTGAACGATGTGGTGCGCGCCGGCAAGGTGCGTTACCTCGGCGCCTCCTCCATGCATGCGTGGCAGTTCATGAAGGCGATCGGGATGCAGAGGCAGAATGGTTGGGCGCCGTTCGTTTCGATGCAGCCGCACTACAACCTCATCTATCGTGAAGAAGAGCGCGAAATGCTGCCGCTCTGCATGAGCGAAGGCGTGGGCGTCGTGCCCTGGAGTCCGCTTGCCCGTGGCCGGCTGGCAGGTCGGGCTGACGGCGAGACGACCCGCGGGCAGACTGACAACACGGCTCGGTCGCTCTACGACCGGACCAAGGCCGCCGACGACGCGGTGATTGGCGCCCTCAAGGCAGTCGCCGAGCGACACGATAGGCCGATGGCGCAGGTCGCCTATGCCTGGGTCGCGAGCCGTCCGTCGGTGACGGCACCGATCGTCGGCATCTCCAAGCCGGCGCAGTTCGAGGATGCTGTCAGGGCGCTGGAGATCAACCTCAGCCCCGAGGATGTGGCGGATCTCGAGCGGGACTATCTGCCGAAGCCGATTGCCGGCCATGTCTGAGGGATGACTGTGGGCGGTCCCGGTGGAATTTGCAGAGCGTCTGGCCAAAGCCGTTCATGAAGAACTCGACATCGACGTCGATGCAAACGTTTACATTAGGAGTGGTGGTCCCGGTCTTGCGGCGATCCGGGATCACCTGACCGCGCGAAAGCTCGCGGCGCATTCGACATCCACCTGCATGGACTCGACTGTAACGAGGCCGGGGGCGGGCGTGACGACGACCGCCAGAGGGTCGTGCGGCGCACAGCCGGTAATTTGCGGATACTGCTCGCGATAGGCTTCGCCTCGCCCGTAGAAAAATCCCGAGTATCGAGCGGAGACTAGTTTTGCGGCTCCTCGGCGTCGCTCCGTCTGCTTGATGCGCGTCAAGGCCACTCCAGCGAGACATGGTAACGATGTCCCGATAGCAGTCCTCTTTGCCAGAATTCAACCCTGCGAATACTGGATCCCAAATTCGGCATGGGGTTGCCTCAAACGGCGATGAACACGAACCATGGCTTATACAAACTCGGACCGATTCAAATCCGCCCTGCTCGTATTGGCCGCGCTGGGTCTCGCACTCGGACTTCTTTTCCATCTCATGGACAGGCCGGATGCGGCTGAGCGCGCCTGGCAAATGGGTGTCGTCCCCGTTCTTGCCGTTTTGGTCTCCGAAATTCTGCGCAGCCTCTGGCGGGGCGAGGTTGGACTGGACATCGTGGCCGCGCTTTCGATGTCAGCGGCACTCCTGTTTGGCGAGACGCTCGCCGCATCGGTGGTCGCCGTGATGTACTCCGGCGGTACATTTCTGGAAAGTTTCGCTGAAGGGCGGGCCAGGCGGGAAATGAGCGCGCTACTGTCGCGGGTACCGAGATTCGCCACGCGTTATGCCAACGGGAGGCTCGAGGACGTCACCCTCGAGGATATCAAACCGGGCGATCTGCTTTTGATACACCAGGGTGCGGTCGTGCCGGCAGACGGCGACATCGAAAGCCAGCGGGCGATCCTCGACAAATCCGCTCTCACGGGAGAATCCATGCCCGTGCGACTGGATCGCGGTCAAGAAGCAATGAGCGGATCGACCAACGCAGGAGATGCCTTTGATCTGCGGGTCCGGCATCGTGCAGCCGCCAGCACCTATGCCGGCATCGTTCGGCTGGTTGAGGCCGCCCAGGCCTCCAAGGCGCCGATGAGCCGGTTGGCCGATCGGTACTCCCTGCTGTTTCTGGCCGTCACCATTGCATTGTCAACAGCGGCATGGTGGCTCACCGGCGACCCTATTCGTGCGGTGGCTGTTTTGGTTGTCGCGACACCTTGCCCGCTGATCCTTGCCGTTCCGGTGGCCCTGGTGGCAGGTCTCTCCAGGGCGGCACACTTTGGCATTCTCATCAAAGGAGCAAAGCCGTTGGAGGTTTTGGCGCGGATCAGCACCTTGATCCTCGACAAGACCGGTACGCTCACGGACGGACGCCCTCAGATCGTTTCGATCGAAACACACGACGGAATGTCGGCCAGCGAGGTCTTATACTTCGCGGCCGCTCTGGAACAGGCGTCGAAACACCCGATGGCCCAAGCGATCGTCACGGCGGCGCGCCGGCAGGGTCTGGTACTGCCAACCCCTGAAAACGTCGCCGAGCGGCCCGGGGAGGGCCTTGCCGGAAACATCTCCGGTCGGGAGGTCGTCGTGGGAGCGGTCGCATTCGTCAGTGCAGCCGTCGGCGTGAGAGCAGCGGCGAGCCCGATCATGAACGCGGGAACCGTGGTTGTTGCCCTTGCCGTCGATAACAGGATCGCCGGCTATCTTACCATGGCGGACACACTCCGATCCGGCACTGCCGAGCTTATTGCCGGTTTGCGGCGATTAGGCGTCAACCGCATTTTGTTGGCGACTGGCGACCGACGGGCGGTCGCCGAAACAGTGACCAAAGGTCTGGGGCTGGATGCGGTCCGCTCGGACCTGACGCCGGACCAGAAGGTTCTTCTGGTGCTGACCGAGCGAAAAAATGGACCGGTGATGATGGTCGGCGATGGTGTCAACGATGCGCCCGCGCTTGCTGCCGCTGATCTGGGTGTTGCCATGGGGGCCCGAGGCTCGGCTGCGTCGGCCGAGGCAGCGGATATCGTTCTTCTCGTCGATCATCTGGATCGCTTGCTGCCGGGCATCGAAATTGCCAAGCGTGCGCGGCGTATTGCACTGGAAAGCGTGATAGCCGGGATCGGAATGTCCGTCTGCGGAATGATTGCGGCCGCGCTCGGCTATCTGACGCCCGTTCAGGGGGCCCTGCTGCAGGAACTGATCGATGTGGCTGTCATTCTGAACGCCCTCCGGGCCTTGCGTATCGAGCCCGATGCTTTGGAAGGATTGATCCATTCGCATCCGCAGGCCCTTTAGGCCCGGTGGTCCGCATCCATATAGATCACCCGCATCGACCGGAAATCCGACCTCAATGAGGCAGGCGAGCGACTTCTTCCTGATCAGGAACATTTGCCGCCCACTTCAGGGCTCGCGGACAGCAGCCGCCGTTTCGGGAGGTTGAGTGCCGAGCGCTCGCAGCTCGCCGAAGAGGCCGGCTTCGATACCGTGTTCGCGCGCGGCCTCCGTCAGCCGATCGACACCGTACCCCTTGGCGATTCCATTGGGGTCGAAGTGGGATTCTCCGCAGGTTAATGTTTTGATAAGTCGCCACCAGTAAGATGTCGGATATCGTAATCTGCGATCGAGTTGATCGTTCCTTACGAGCGTGCGGTGGATCAATGTTGACGAATTCCCGGTTCCAACTTCCATCAGAGTAGATCGGTTCTGAGTGACCCACGCCCTCCCAAATGAAATCGAAACTCATCGTAGCGTGAGACTGTGGGCCGAGCTCGAGCATCGGACCAGAGTCACGCCCGCAATGCTTCATTCGATCAACAAGGAGGGACGATTGATCGCGGTGAGCGACGCCTGGTTATCGAGGCTCGGTTACTCCCGCGAGGAGGTTATCGGGAGGCGGTCATCCGAGTTCCTGACTCCGGAATCGCGAGAATATGCGATCAGGGATGTGTTGCCCGGTTTTTTTCGGACCGGTCGCATTGATGACGTCGAGTACCAGATGGTGTGCAAGGACGGACGGGTGATCGACGTCCTGTTGTCCGCCGTTCTGGACGACAATTCCCCGGGGGGCGGTGTTTCGCTGGCTGTCGTCACGGATGTGACCGCGCTCAAGACCGCCGAGCGGCAGTTGACCTTGAGCGAGGCGCGTTACCGGGAATTGGTCGAGAGCCAGTCGGAACTGGTGTCGCTCGCCAGCCCGGAGGGCGAATTGCGCTTCGTCAATCATGCCTATGCGCGGCAATATGGCCGGCTGCCTGACGAAATGGTGGGCAGGAGCCTTTTCGACTTCGTCCCCGAGGAGGGCCGCGCCGCCGTAGCGGAGCACTTGAAGCAAGTATGCAGCATCGATCGAAGCGTCGAAAGCGAAAATCAGGTGGTTCTGCCAAATGGCCAAACGCGATGGATGGCTTGGACGAATAGAGCGCTCACCGACGCCGAAGGACGAGTAACGGCTATTCATTCGGTCGGTCGCGACATCGACGAACGCGTTGCTGTCGAGCGGCGCCTTCAGGAGAGCGAAGCGCGCTACCGCCTCCTGGCGGATAATTCGACCGACATGATTCTTCTTGTTGGCCGCGATGGAAAACGGACCTATGCCTCTCCAGTATGCGCAGCGCTTCTGGGCTATGAACCCGAAGAGATGCTTCAGATCCGGACCAAGGATGCGATCCATCCCGACGACATCGGCTTTCTGGCCGATCGGCGGGCCTACATCGACGATGAAGCGACGACTTACCGCTATCGAATGCGCCACAAGGACGGCAGTTACGTTTGGGTCGAGAGCGTTTCGAGGGCAATTGCGGCCGAGCCGGGGCAATTGCCACAGCGGCTTGTCGTTGTTCGCGACATCGAACAGCGCCTGGCAGCGGAGCAGCGCCTCAAAGAAAGCGAGGCCCGCTACCGCCTGCTGGCGGATAACGGGACGGATTTGGTGTTTCAGCTCGATCTCGACCTGGTGCGCCGATATGTATCGCCGGCTTGCCGCGAAATTCTTGGCTACGCCCCGGAAGAATTGATCGGGATAAAACCCGTCAGCATGGTTCATCCGGAGGACGCGGGGGCTGTCACGTTGGCTTTCCAATCGCTGCTGAGCGGCCATGTGGATCGCCACTCGATCATCAATCGCTTTCGCCATCGTGACGGACATTGGATTTGGGTGGAGGCGCAACTCAAGGCGCTCAAGGATCCCCAGACAGGCCTGCCGTCAGGCATTATTGGAACCCTTAGGGACATCTCGGCTCGAAAGGCCATCGAGGATCAACTGCAGGACGCCAATCGGCGTTTGCAAGCGCTCGCGGAGCAGGACGGACTGACCGGCCTGGCCAACCGGCGGTCTTTCGATAACGCATTTTCACGCGAGTATGGGCGCGCGCGACGAGACAAAAAGTGCCTCGGGCTGCTCATGATCGATGTCGACTGGTTCAAATCCTCAACGATCGCTATGGTCACCCGGCCGGCGATGAATGCTTGAAGAGGATCGGCGCGGCAATCAAAAACACAGTCTGCCGGCCTGGTGACGTCGTCGCGCGCTATGGCGGGGAAGAATTTGCCGTGCTCTTGCCGGATGCCGATGAAATCGGAACAGCGTCAATCGCAGAGCGGATTCGACAGGCCGTGTTCCGCTTGGCGATCGAACACGAAGCCAGTCCGAAACACGTCGCGACTATCAGTGTCGGAGCCGTCTCACTGGCTGAAGGGGGGCCGGCCGAACCTGAGGCTCTTTTGCGCAACGCCGACCAAGCGCTCTACCGCGCGAAAGACAATGGTCGAAACACCGTCGTTCGTGGCTCACATCTGGTTCCGCACGGATCGCCGGGATGAGGGAATGCCCCAGATCATTTCGCAAACAGATTCAAGCATTTGGACGAGATGGTGATTTCCATCGGCGGCCGGAAAACATTGGCTTTGGCACGCAGTTGACGCCCACATTCATCACTTGACCAGCAAACGTCGGATCGGGATGCTTCAACGCGCTGGCACCGATGATGGTGGCGGGATAATCGAGGCGGAAATCCACTAGCAAAACGCTCGAAACTGTTCAGACAAACCGAGCCAGCTCTCTCTTGCAGATCCCGCGCCACGACATCCCCTCCAACCATCATCGCGAATTGCGTTCAGCGGCGATCGACCCGCGGGCGAAAATCGCCCGGGCATGGCCGACAAAATTGGCCGGCGTCATGGTCTGGCATCTTTGCCTTTGAGTTTGCGATGCCATAAATCCAGCTATTAATGTGACGAACCTGCCTCAAGATGTGTGCGGATTTCACCGACTTGCTTGTCCGATACGGCGTCGGCGTCGTTGGTCCACGCGCCGCGAACGAAGGTCGCCAGTGCGGCAATCTCTTCATTGGAAAGGCGATTGGCAAAACCGGGCATAAGATTGACCGATGGGCCCTTCGGGGTCGACGGGGTGCTGGCGCCGGCAAGGATGGTGGTGATCAGGCCGACCGGGCTCTTGCCAGTCACGATGGAGGCGCCGTCCAGTGTGGGGAAGATCTTCTGACCGCCGCGGCCGTCGACGAAGTGGCAGGCGCCGCAATTGTCGATATAGACCCGTTCGCCGAGCGTCAGGTTCTTCGCCGCCGTAAGCCGGCTGGCCGTCTCCGCGGCGGCCGAGGCGGGCTTGGCGTTTTCGGGTGCTGACGGCGTCAGCGTTTTCAGATAGGCGGCGATGGCATGAAGATCCTGGTCGCTCATATAGCTCGACGAATGGGCAACGACGTCCTTCATCTCGCCGCCGACGGCCGCGAAGCGGTTCCGCCCTTCGGCAAGATAGTCGACGATATCCTGCTCGCTCCAGCCGGCGATACCGGGGCCGGTCGCAGCCTTTGCGCGCAGGGAGGGAACGGGCCAGCCGTTCAGCTCACCACCGGCCAGGAATGCGTCAGACTTTGCATCATACGCCTTTTCCTGCATGCCGAAGCCGCGTTTGGTATGGCAGCTGCCGCAATGGCCGAGCCCTTCGACGAGATAGGCACCGCGGTTGATCGCATCGGATGCCGCGGTTTGGGGTGCAAAGGAGGTACTGCTGGAAAAGACGGCGTTCCAGAAGACCATGCCCCAGCGCTGGTTGAAGGGAAAGCCGAGATCGGTCTGCGGCGAGGCCTGTGCTGCCGGCTCCACACCCTTCATGAAGTAGGCATAGAGCGCGTGCATGTCCTCATCGGTGATCTTGCTATAGGACGGATAGGGCATGGCCGGATAGAGATGCGCCCCGTCGGCCCGCAGACCATGGCGAACGGCATCCGAGAACTGCGCTTGCGTATAGCTGCCGATCCCGCTCCTTGGGTCCGGCGTAATATTGGTGGAGAAGATCGTGCCGAGATCGCTGATGATCGCCCGGCCGCCGGCATAAGGCGTGCCGCCCGGCGCCGTATGGCAGGCGACACAATCGCCAAGGCGCGAGATGTAGGCGCCGCGGGCGATCAGGTCCTGATCGTCCTGGGCGAAGGCGGATCCGGTCAGGCAGGCCAGGGCCGCGAAACTTGCGAAGATGCTTTTCATCGTCGTCATCCCTCTCAGGCCTGGACCAGCGCGCCGGGGTTCTTGATGTACTCTCCGACGATCTTTTCGGCGGAGAACAGCGACAGCGCCCCGATCATGTCGGTCGGATTGGCCTGGAAGTTTTGCGGGAAGGCATTGCCGCCGACCGCGAAGACGTTGTGGACGTCCCAGCTCTGCAGGTACTTGTTGATGGCGGAGGTCTTCGGATCGTCGCCCATGACTGCGCCGCCGACATTGTGCGTCGATACGTAGGGCCTGAGGTCGTAATGCGAGTCCATCTTCAGGAAACTCTCGGTGAAGGAATCCGGCTGCAGTTCCTTGGTGATGTTCAAGACGATGTCACGCAAATACTGCTGCAGCTTCAGCTCGTTCTCCTTCCAGTCAAAGGTGATGCGGGCGAGGGGATTGCCGTACTTGTCCCTGTAGGTCGGATCGAGATCCATGTAGTTGCCGCGATAGGACATGCAGGTCGTGGTGATCGACACCTTCATCGAATGCCCGTACCAATCCTTCATGCCCTTCTTCCAGCCTGCACCCCAGTTGGGCGTGCCCTTGGGAAGCGAGGTGCCGATGGGATTGCCGGTGGCCTGGGAGGAATGGATCTTCGCGCCGCCGATGAAGCCGTATTTGACGCCGTCCTCGAAGCCCGGGCGCGGCGAGATGTCGTTGAACATCTGCCCGGTCGCGCCGGCCGTCGCGAAGGGATTGAAGTTCTTGTCCTTGTAGAACAGCGTGGCGTTGCCATTCGACAGGAAGGCGTAGTTGCGCCCCACCACGCCCTCGCCGGTCATTGGGTCGTAGGGCGTGCCGATGCCCGACAGGAGCATCAGCCGGACGTTTTGGAACTGGAAGGAACAGAGCAGGACGATCTTCGCCGGCTGGAAGACCTCTTCGCCGTTTTCGTTGTAGTATGTCACGCCGCGTGCGGTCTTTTTGTCGTCATGCAGGTCGACGCGGACGACCTCAGCATTGGTCCGGTAGGAAAAATTCGGATGCCGCTTCAACGCGTCGAGGATCGTGGTCTGCGGCGATGCCTTGGAATAGTTCAGGCAGGGATATTTCGAACAGAAGCCGCAATAGTTGCAGGGCGCGATCTGCTGTCCGTAGGGATTGGTCCAGGCCTGGCTCGCATTGGCGGAGGGGTTGGGGAACGGATGGTAGCCGAGCTTCGTCGCGGCTTCCTTGAACATGCTGCAGTTCAGCGTGTCCTCTAGCGCCGGAAGCGGCATGGGGTTCGAACGCGGTCCTTCGAAGGGGTCGCCGCCGGGCAGGATTTCGCCCTTGACGTTGCCCGCCTTTCCGGACTGGCCGCAGACCTTTTCGAAATAATCGAAATGCGGTTCCATCTCCTCCCAGGTAACGGGAAAGTCCTGGAGCTGCATGTCTTCCTGAAGCTGTCGGGGCGCGTAGGTCTCGTCGGCATAGGTCTTCAGCTTCAGATCGGTCGGCGTCGGACGGATCAGGACGGCGGTCCAATGAAGGCCCGCACCACCGACATTGCTGCCTGGTCCGAAGGAGCCCCATTTGCGGGTCGGGAGCGCTGTATCGTCCACGGTATGGCGAACGGTCATCGCGGCGTCTTTCGGCTTGGCGAAAATCTTGTTGCGAACGTCATAGCCGTACTGGTCGGCAGGCATGGGATAGGCAAAATCCTTGCTCGTCTGGTCGCTGCCGCGCTCGAGCGCCCGCACCTTCAGTCCGGCACGGGCAAGTTCGATGCTCATGATCGAGCCGCTCCAGCCGAGGCCGACGACGACGGCATCTACTTCATCATTGATAATGGCCATTTGAAATCTCCTTCGTGCCGCCGTGGTCTCAGGCGCGCTCGCCCATGACGCTGACAGGCCCCAGCGGATAGGGGACGTTGTGCTGCTTCACCCATTCGCGGAAGCTCGCGCGGGCGCCGGGATACCCGATCATGGCCCACGCCCCCATGCCCTTGTTGCCGCCATACATAGGGTCGGCCAGGTAACCGTTCTTCGTGTCGCCGAGGACGTGGCCGAAGAAGCCGCTGGAGGTCAGATATTCCTCGCCATGGGCGGCGAAATCGATCTTGCCCTTTTCGCAGGCGGTCAGGAATTCGTCCTTCTGCGCATCGGCGAGATCGGCGAAGTCCTTGCCGTAGATCTTCTTCGCCTCGGCGGAGAAGATCGCCAGACCCTTTCGGTAGATGTCGGAGGGCAGGTAGGGCAGCTGGTAGCCCATCAGAGGGCTCGGGTCCTTCACGAACGGCCCTTCGAGATAGATTTCGTGGCCGTAATCGCCGCCGACCTGCAAATCGAGAAAGATCGGGACATTCGTTTCCAAAGCCCCAGGACCTTCGTCACCGGCCGGTATGAATCGATCGACCATGGCGCTGAGCGTGCGGAACTCGTCTTCGGTGAAAAAAGACGGCTGGTAGCTATGAAGCTCGGGAGCGGCCTGCCGCAGGATGTCGGAGGCAGCGACGGCCTCAAATGGCTTTCCAATCTTGATTGCGGCCGCGACGGCAAGTGCGCCGATCGCCGCCGTACCGAGCAAAAAGCCCCTGCGCTTTACGAGAGAGTCACTTTGTTCAGTCATGGAGCACCTTTCATGGCCCTATGCGTCAGGAAATACCTCGCCACGAGGCGATGCGATGAATTCGGAGATGTCATGAAGACGCGCACCAATCGCGCCGGGCACCTTGCGGCGTGGCCCATATAGCTTCGGGCCGGCAGTTACCGGTGGGACATCGGTCATTCTGCCCGAGAGCAAAAAAGTGGAAGTCGCAGAAAAGAACGCCTGAATTCATGCTAATATGTTTAAAGAGCCCTGATACGGCCCTTAAGAAGGAACCATTCAAAGCGAATGATGGATGTATGGCAGACTCGTTTTAGGCAGGAGCGAGCGGCAAACACGCAAATGCGCTGCCCGTATTACATTAAACGATATGCGTCGTTTTTCGCTGCGCCGCAACAGAAATGTTGCGGCGGCGCAGCAGAAAAATCCGATCACGTCACGGGCAGCTGCGGAAGACATTCTGGCTGATGGCGTTGACTAGATCCGAAGGTACGCGGTATGTGATGCATTCCATTTCAGAAGGCCTTTTCGTCGGTTATGTTGCTGATAAATTTGAAAAAAATGATCGCCTGTTCGCCTTGTTTCGTGTGCGCAGGACCGGATCAAAAACTACAAAGCGTGTGATAGGCGCTTACGAGAGATCGGGATCGGTCATGACGATATCGACACCGGCCGCTGTCAGGGCCGCTGCCATCTCCGTGTCAGGCATGCGGTCGGTTATCAGGCGTGCGATCTGGCTCAGCTCCGCCACCTGAAAAACGGCTGGACGACCAAGTTTGGTATGATCGGCCAGAACCGTGATGCTCTGCGCCTGGGCGATCATGGCGCGGGCCATCTCGGTTTCCCGCAGGTCGTAGTCCATGATAGCGGTCGCGGTGATCGTGCCAACAGTCAGTACGACATGCTCGGCCTTGAACTGGGCGATCTGTGCGGTGGCCATCGCCCCCAATGTTTCGCGGCCCTCGGCCGCGATTTCGCCGCCGACCAGATAGACATGATGGCGCATCTCCGCCTGAGCCATGATCCTGGCGATCTGCGGAGAATTGGTGATCACCGTCATGTTGCGCCGCTTGGCCAGCGCCTGCGCGAAGGCGATCGTCGTCGAGCCCGTGTCGATGAACAGCACAGAGCCCTCAGGGAACAAGGTTGCGGCCTTGCGGGCGATGGCGGTCTTCTCCGCCTTTCGCTCCTTCATGCGCGTGTCGAATTCGCTTTCGTGAGGCGAGGCATCCGTCAACTTCATGGCGCGCGCGCCGCCATGGAACTTGCGAATGTGGCCGCCGGTGTCCAGATCCGAGAGATCACGCCTGATGGTCTCGCGGGACGCATCAAAACGTTCTGCCAGATCCTCGACCGTGACTTCGCCGGTCTCATCGAGAAGCCTGAGAATTTCCTCCCGCCTGGCTGCCGGTTTCATCGTCTATTCCTTCATCGTGCAGGTGCTTCCAGTAACTGCCGCAGCAGCGAGACCGGATGCTGCAACTCGGTGCCGGTCATATGTTTGGTCTGACATCGGCACGAAAAGCCCGTTGCGAGAATGGCGTCGGCGCCGGGTGCCGTCGCAGCCTTCCAGCTGTGTCCGAAGATTTCATTGGACTTGGTTCGATTGGTGGCCTCATGCCCCCACATCCCCGCCATGCCACAGCAGCCGGTGGCAGGCATGTCGAGCTTGATGCCGAGGCGATCGAAAATAATGCGCCATTCTGCGGTGGCTCCGGCACCCAGAACCCGTTCGCTGCAATGCGGCAAAAGCCGCACCGCCATCTCTGACGTCCGGGCCGGCAATGCGGCAATCAGGGGCGCGAGGATCTGCTGCGGCAGTGCCACTGCCGGCATGTCGTCCGGATAGTCGGTGCGATAGGAGAGCGTCACTGGCGGTTCGAGCCCCATCAGCGGCACGCCTGTCGCGGCTATCGCCTTGAGGCTGTTTTTCTGTTTTTCCGCCTGGCGTGAAAACCCTGCCAGCCGCCCGAGAACCTTGCGAGCCTTGCCGGAAGGCCGGTAGGGCGCCAGCCAAAGTTTTTTCTGCAGGCGGGCCAGTACGACGTCGAGATCCGCGACGACCTGCGGCTCGAAAAACTGGGTGAAAGCGTCGGGTACCAGAACCACGTCGACCTTTGGGTCGAGCCGGGCGATATCGGCCTGTCTCAGCCATCGAAGGTCTCGGGCCTGTTTCGGCATGCTCGGCAGCGCCGTCAGGCCGATCGCGGCCATCAATGCCGCGCCGGGGCCGTCGGTCATCAGATTGAAACCCCATCGGAATTTTGCGGCAAGCGGCAGCAAGCCTTCCAGATGGGCGAGTGCGGTGTCACGCAGGGGCCGGCGATGGCGGCGATAAAAGCTGTCGAGAAACAGCGACCGGATCGAGGGAACATCGACACGCACCGGACATTGGCTGGCGCAGGCGCCGCAACTGAGGCAACCGTCGATCGCCTGCTTGACCTCGATCTCGAACTGCGGATCGGCGTGACCGCCCGGCCCGCCCTGCCGCAGCCATTCGCGCACCAGCCCGGCGCGCCCTTTCGGCGAGTGACGCCGGTCGCCGGTGACCTTGTAGGAAGGACACATGACGTCGTCGAGCGTGCGGTTGAAGCAGGCGCCATTGCCGTTGCAGCCGAATGCGGAGGCGTATTCAGTGCGCAGGTCGGCCGGGACGGTGCGGTCGTTCTGGCCGCGCAAGGGCACCCCGTCGATCTTCCACAAGGGGCCATTGTCGGGCGTGGCGATCTTGCCGGGGTTCATCTGGTTGCGCGGATCGAAGGCCGCCTTGATCCGCTGCAGCGACGGGTAGAGCGGGCCAAAAACCTCGGGCACGAATTCCGATCGGACGCCCTTGCCATGCTCGCCCCAGAGAAGGCCGCCATGGCTGCGCGCCAACGCCTCTACCGCTTCGGTAATGCGGCGGATAAGTGGTTCCTGGGCGGGATCGGTAAGGTCGATCGCCGGCCGAACATGCAGGACGCCGGCATCGACATGGCCGAACATGCCGTAGGCCAGTCCTTCGCGATCGAGGATTGCCCGGAAACCGGCAATGAAGGGCTCAAGATTCTCAGGGGGAACGGCGCAGTCCTCGACGAAGGGGATCGGCCGTTTGTCGCCGATCGCACGTCCGAGCAGCCCGACGGCCGTCTTGCGCAGCACCCAGACCAGCTCGACCTCGCGGCCGTTGGCAACCGTCATCGCCAGTCGCGCGGGCATG
Organism: Neorhizobium sp. USDA 3394; assembly: GCF_056280385.1. Lineage (NCBI taxonomy): Bacteria > Pseudomonadati > Pseudomonadota > Alphaproteobacteria > Hyphomicrobiales > Rhizobiaceae > Neorhizobium > Neorhizobium sp. USDA 3394. Next base: position 1,461,994 of record NZ_JBWCDU010000002.1, on the reverse strand, counting down.
CTTGCGAGTTGTGCCACCAGCGTTATCACCCGTTCAGCAAGCGTTGCCGGGTCGTCGTCGGTGAATTCGACGATGTTGACCCCTTGGACACCCGCCTGCGGGAAGAGGTGTGCGACGGCGGAAAAGGTAGGCTCCTCGCGTGCCAGGCCGAGCACGCGGCTGTCGATGGTTTCGACCGACGTGGCGCCGAGCACGGCCATTTCGCGCGCGTCCCGCAGCGCCGACTGGAAATCGGGGTAGAAGATCAGGATCAGCGCCGCAGCCTTGGGAATCGGCAGGACATTCAACCTCGCCTCGGCAATCAGCCCGAGCGTACCTTCCGAGCCGCACAGCACGGCCGCCGGATCGATCGTGTCGCCGTCACGGATATGGGCGAGATCGTACCCGGTCAGCGATCGGTTGAGTTTTGGGAAACGCGCCGCGATCAAGTCCGCCTGGCTGGCCGAGATGTCGTCGAGACAGGCGAGAACCTCGCCGGCACGGCCCATGATCGTCCGATCGAGCGGTGCCCGGCGGGTTTCCAGGATCTCGCCGCCGACCAGCACCGCCCGCAGGTTGAGGACATGGTTGGAGGTCTTGCCATAGACGCAGGATCCCTGTCCGCAGGCATCGGTGGAGATCATGCCGCCGAGCGTCGCGCGCGACGACGTCGACAATTCCGGAGCAAAGAATAGGCCGAGCGGTTTCAGCGCTGCGTTCAACTGGTCCTTGATTACCCCGGGCTGGACCCGCACCCAGCCTTGTTCAGCGTTGATCTCGAGGATCCCGGTCATGTGGCGCGAGCAGTCGACCACCAGGCCGTTGCCGAGCGACTGGCCGTTGGTGCCCGTGCCGCCGCCGCGTGGCCGCAGGACGATGCCGTGGAAACGCGGCTCGTCAAGCAGCTGAGCGATCAGCACGAGATCCTGCTCGTCCATCGGCCAGGCCACGGCATCCGGCAGAAGCTGGTAGATGGAGTTGTCGGTTGCCAGCACGACGCGGTCAGATGCGGCGATGGTCGCCTCGCCACGGAAACCCTTCGATTTCAGGGTTTTCACAAATGCGCTGTAGTCCGCGGATTGCAGGAGGACTGGAGACTTCACGTTCGTTACCTTAGCGCAGAAAATTGGCGGCCATGGGCCGCATGCCGTTTTTCGTGCGGTGACTGGGACGATACAGCGCCTGCCGCACCGGTCTCGAAATCGAACCGCCTCGCTCTTCACTAGCATGATTGTTTAGGCCATAAAATAACACATTCAGTCATCAAGATGACCGAACGTACAATTTTAGCTCGTCAAAAGAGCGGTGTCGCGGTAAGCGTAGGGGACCTGTTCACCTAGCCGTCGATATGGCGGTTGCTCGCTGGCAACGGAGTACGATTTTGACTGCTTTCGGCGATCTTGTGGATGCAGTCATTATCGGTGCAGGCGTCGTCGGCTGCGCCATGGCGCGCCGCTTTTCGGTGGAAGGGGCCAGTGTCGTCGTTTTAGAGCGGGCACCCGACATCCTGTCCGGTGCATCGAAAGCCAACAGCGCCATCCTGCATACCGGTTTCGATGCGCCGCCCGGCAGCGTCGAGCTGCAATGCATGCAGTCGGGTTACGACGAATACATGCAGATCCGCGAGAGTTTCAACCTGCCTATCCTGGAGACTGGCGCGATGGTTGCCGCATGGGACGACAGCGAGGAGGGCAGGCTTCCCGAATTGCTGGACCAAGCGCTCTTGAACGGCGTTGCCGACGCCCGGCTTCTCGGCCGCGCCGAAGTGCTTGCCCGCGAGCCGGCATTGGGGACACATGTGCGCGCCGCACTGCTGGTGCCACGCGAGATCATCATTGATCCCTGGTCGGCGCCATTGGCCTATGCGATGCAGGCCAAGGCGTTGGGCGCCCGGTTCCAGTTCAATGCCGGGCTGTTGTCGGCCCGTTTCGATGGCGACCTTTGGCACCTGGAGACGCCCAGCGGCACGCTGGCCGCGCGTAGCGTCATCAACTCTGCGGGTATTCAGGGCGATAGCGTCGAGCGGATGTTGCTCGGCGAGGCGCAGTTCGAGATTCGTCCGCGAAAGGGGCAGTTCGTGGTGTTCGACAAGGCTGCTGCCAAGCATCTGCGAACGATCCTGCTGCCGGTGCCGACGGCCCGCACCAAGGGTGTGGTGCTGACGCGAACGATCTTCGGCAACCTGCTGGTCGGACCGACGGCGGAAGAACAGGAAGAACGCGAGCGCCCGGACGTCACCCGGCCGGAACTCGACATGCTGATCGCCAAGGCCGTCGAGCTTGTGCCGGCGCTGGCGCAGGCCCAGGTGACGGCCGTTTATGCCGGCTTGCGACCGGCTTCCGAGGAAAAGCATTACCGGGTCCACTGCCTTCCGGAAAAGGGCTATTTCTGCGCCGGCGGCATACGCTCCACCGGGCTGACCGCCGCGCTGGGTATTGCCCGTCATGTCCATGGGCTATGGGCACAAAGCCGGACTGCCGGCGGCGAACGGTTCGCAGCGCCGCCGACCTTCCCGCTGCCCAATCTGGCCGAGCACCTGCCGCGTGACTGGCAGACGCCCGGGCATGACGGCATCGTCTGTCATTGCGAAATGGTGACCGGTCGAGAGATAGAGGCTGCGCTTGGCAGCCCCTTGCCGCCCGGAGATTTTGGCGGGCTGCGTCGGCGTACGCGTTGCGCCATGGGGCGATGTCAGGGGTTCAACTGCCTGGCCCGTCTGGCGAGCCTGACGGAGGGCCGGTTGTCCGTGCCGATCGCACCGGAGGTCGATCCATGAGCGCGGAAACGTATGACGTCGCAATCGTCGGCGGTGGCCCTGCCGGCTTGTCTGCCGCCATCGAGCTGAAACGTCGGGGCGTGGCCAAAGTCGCACTCTTCGAGCGTGGTACCGAGCTCGGTGGCATCCCCCGCCATTGTGGCCATCCACCTTTCGGCATGCGCGAGTTCGGCCGCATTCTCACGGGCCAGGCCTATGCCCGTCGCCTGGCGGGCGCGGCCGTGGCGGCCGGTGTGACGATCCTGGCGAAATATACCGTCGTCCATACGGGTCCAGACGGCCTGCTGACGGTCGCCAGCCCCGCCGGCATCCAGACCATCCAGGCCGCCCGCATCCTGATCGCCACGGGCGCCCGCGAGGCGACCCGCGCGCAGTTGCTGGTGCCGGGCGTGCGGCCGCTTGGCGTGATGAATACCGCAGCGCTTCAGGCTTTCGTCTACCAGGAGGGGCGTATTCCGTTTCGTCGCCCGGTCATCGTCGGCAGCGAACTGGTGTCGCTGTCGGCGATCCTCACCTGTCGAAGCCACGGAATCCGGCCCGTCGCCATGGTGGAGACGGAGCACGAGGTGCAGGCTCGCCCGGCATTTTTTGCGCTGCCGCGAGTGCTCGGCGTGCCGGTGATGACCGGTGCGCAGGTGCTCGCCATCGAAGGCAGCCCGCGGGTGACATCCGTGCGTTTGCGCTTGGCTGACGGCAAGGAAACGGTGCTGGATTGCGACGGGCTGATCTTTTCCGGTCGCTTCATCCCGGAGGCGGCATTGGCTGAGGCAAGCGCCCTTGCGCTCGATCTCGGAACCGGAGGCCCGGTGATCGACCAGCACGGCCGTAGCTCCGACCCCAACATCTTTGTTGTCGGCAACATGATCCACCCGATCGAGACGGCCGGCTATTGCTGGGCCGAGGGGCGCCGCGTGGCCCGCTTGATTGCTGCCGAACTTGCCAACGCGAGAAATGCCGAACCCGATAAGACGCCCGGCCGTCGCATCATCGCCGGCGCAGGGCTGAAATATGTGGTTCCGCAGCGACTGACGCTCGAAGGCAGGGGCACTGTGCCGGCTCTGAACATACGCGCTATCGGGGCCGCGCGCGGCCGATTGATCCTCTCGGACGGCAGCGGTACGGTCCTGCGCACCCAAAGCGTCAATACCGCGCCGCAGAAGTCGATCCGCTTTTCTCTGGCGGGGCTGAACCTTGCCGTCGATAGCAGCGATCTTCAGCTGCGACTGGAGCCACGACCATGAGCATTTTCCTCGCCCTCGATCAGGGCACCACATCGACACGCGCCTTGCGGGTCACGGCCGATGGCGACGCCAGTGTCGTTTTTTCCGCCGCGCACAAGCAGCATTTTTCCGGCACGGATCGGGTCGAACATGATCCGGAGGAACTGCTCGCCAATCTTTGCGCAGCGCTTTCTGCCGCCGGCGAAGCCACGGCGATCGGTCTGTCCAATCAGGGTGAAAGCTGTCTTGCCTGGGATGCGATTGATGGCAGGCCGCTCTCTCCCGTCATCGTCTGGCAGGATCGTCGCACCGCCGCGCAGGTTGCGGCCCTTTCCCATGCGGAAGCCGAGATCAAGACGCTGTCCGGGCTGCCGCTCAGCCCTTATTTCTCGGCCGCCAAACTGGCCTGGCTGCTGGAGAACAATGACGAGGTCAAGGCTGCCCGGCGTGCCGGCAGATTGATGCTCGGCACCACGGATGCGTTCTTCCTGCAGCGCCTGACCGGACGCGCTGCGACCGACATCACCACCGCTTCGCGCACCGCCTTGATGAATATCGCGACCGGCCAGTGGGACAGTACGCTCTGCCAGCTTTTCGGCGTGCCGATCGAGTGCCTGCCGCCCATTCTGCCGACCGTCGGCGATTTCGGTGGCATCGATGGCACGCCGCTGACGGCCTCGGTGGTCGACCAGCAGGCTGCCCTTTACGGCCATGGTTGCCGGGTTGCCGGCGATACCAAGATCACCTTCGGTACCGGTGCGTTCGCGCTGTCGCTGACCGGCCCGCACCTGCGTCTGGATGGCCAAAATGGCCTGCTGCCGACCGTCGCATGGTCGATCGGCGGCGAGACAAGTTATGCCACGGATGGCGGTGTCCATGCAGCCGGCGCGGCGATCAACTGGGCGCAAAGGATCGGGCTGCTGAATGACCCTTCGGAACTCAATGCTTTCGAGGCGGGACCGGCCATCGACCGCGGCCTGGCTTTCGTGCCGGCCCTGGCGGGGCTTGGCAGCCCGCATTGGGATGACAGTGCAGCCGGGCTTTTCATCGGCATGACCGGCGCAACGACGCGACAGGACATGCAACAGGCGCTGATCGAAGGCATCGCCTTGCGTGCCAGCGAAATCGTGGCGGCCATGGCGTTGGATGCGCCGGTCACCCGGATCTCGGTGGATGGTGGCGTCAGCCGTTCGCGTTACCTATGCCAGTTTCTCGCCGACACGACGGGTTGCACCGTCGTCATTCCGAGTGTCGATGAACTGACTGCCTACGGCACGGCCCAACTGGCGGCCCGTGCGCTTGGCGAAACGCTCTCCACGCCGGCACCATCGCAGATTATCGAGCCGAACCCGTGTGACGCGCCCGCGCGGCTATCGCGATTTTCCCAGGCCGTGGACAGGGCCAAAGGTTGGCATTTAGGCCCCGTCAGCTAGCCGCAGGCGCCGCAGACGGTAACGCACTCGCACGTTGAGGCCAGCAAGCGGTGGGATCGCAGGGAGTTCTTGCGGGATCAGACGTGCTGTCCGCCATTGATGTGGATTTCCGCGCCATTGATGTAGGCTGATGTCTCGCTGCACAGGAAGTGGATGGTTTCGGCGACTTCCCGCGGCGTACCGAGCCTTTTCATGGGAACGGTTGCTTCCACCAGCTGATCGGTACCGAGAGACAGGATCGAGGTTGCGATTTCACCTGGTGCAATGGCATTCGCGCGAACGCCATGCGGGCCGAACTCGTGGGCGATCTCGCGCGTCAGAGCTGACAGGCCAGCCTTGGAGGCAGCATAGGCGACGCCGGCAAAGGGGTGTACGCGCGACCCGGCAATCGATGTCACGTTTACGATCGATCCCTTCGCCGCCTCCAGTTCGGGCAGCAATGCTCGGGCAAGCAGGGCGATCGAGACGAGATTGACGTTGAGGACCGTCGTCCACGTCAGCGCGTCGGAAGCGATGACGCCCAGACGCGTGCCCCCGGGACCTTTCGGAGAAATGCCGGCATTGTTGACCAGCGCATGCAGGGCTGCCCCATCCAGCCGCTCGCGCACTTCTGCCACCAGCTTGTCGATTTGCGTGAGATCGGCCAGATCGGCCTGGATATGGCTTTCGCGGGCTGACGGCCAGCGGCACTCCTCGGAGAAAGGTTGCCTTGAAACGGTCAGAACGCGCCAGCCCTTTTCCAAAAACAGTTTGACCGTCGCGTGGCCGATACCCCGGCTGGCACCCGTCAAGAGCATGTAGTGTTGTGTCATTGGTGGCCTTCTCCGGATGCCAGAGGCATCAAATGTCTGAACGTCGTTTTCCGATAGCGGTCCATGAAGATGTGGTGCTGAATTTGCCGGTTGCCAGCAGCCTCGCGCCGGCCGGCGGTAATCAATGCGCTTTTATGGGATCGAACTTCATCGGTTTGATGCGGGCTTTGCCGGCGCCTTGTCCGGCCAGAACCGTACGCCCGGACGGGCCAGCCCGCCACCGAGTGCTGCCACCGTGCCGTCGGCGCGCCAGCAGGCGGCACCAGTCATCGTGTCGCCAAAGGCGATGGCGTTCATGCCGCCGCCGATATGCGGCATCACCCGTACCTCGTGCCCGAGTTCCTCGAGTTTTGCCTGTTGCGGCGCATAGGCCTGCTCGATTTCCACTTCCTGGCCTTGGGTCCAGATGCGGGGAGCTTCCACGGCTTCCTGCAGGCTCATCTTGTGGTCGATCAGGTTGACGATCGCCTGCATGGCCGAGGGGAAAATCCTGAGGCCGCCCGGAAGGCCGAGGGCAAACACCGGCGCGCCATCCTTCATCAGGATCATCGGCGCCATCGAGGTCGGCACACGCTTCCCCGGAACCACCGACAAGGCGTTGCCGGGATGCGGATCGAAATTGCTCATGTAGTTGTTGGGAATGATGCCGGTGCCCGGCACTGCAAGTCGCGCCCCGAACAGCCCGTTGATGGTATGCGTGGCAGTGACGATGTTGCCGTCGCGATCGGCCACGGTGACATGCGTGGTGTCGTGGCTTTCATGGCCGGGCGCCCTCGGTGCCGGCAGGCTGGCAGCCTGGCGGATCAGGGCGCGGCATTCGGCGGCATAGGCTTTCGAGGTCAGCCGCTCGACCGGCACGTCGACAAAGGCCGGATCGCCCGAATAGGCCCGCCGGTCGGCAAAGGCGATGCGGATCACCTCGACGAGAAGATGCAGGGATTGAGGACTGCCAAAACCCATGCCCTCGATGTCATAGGCCTCCAGCATGTTGAGCATCTGGGTGACATGTACGCCGGAAGATGCCGGCGGCGGCGGTCCGGCGATCTCGAAGCCGCGATAGCTGCCGATGATCGGCTTGCGCTCGATCGGGCGATAGGCGCGCAGGTCGGCTTCGGTAACCCAGCCGGCATCATCACCGCCGGTCAACATTCGCGCGGCCAGCGCCGCGCCAAGCGCACCGCCATGCAGCGCCGCGGCGCCCTCACGTTGGATCAGCCGCAGGCTTCCGGCATAATCGCCCATGACAAGGCGGTCGCCGGGTGCCGGCGCCGCGCCACCCGGCATGAGGATCGTGGCGATTTCCTTGTCCTGCGAAAGCTCGCTGGCTGCCTCGCCAATCGCGCCCGAAAGATAATGGGTGACGGCGAAACCGCGCGAGGCCAGCCGGATCGCCGGTTCGACGACATCGGCGAAGGGCAGCTTGCCATAACGCGACTGCATGTCGCACCAGCCCGCAAGGTTGCCGGGAACGGCAACGGAGGATGCGCCGATGATGTTGCGCCGCCCCTTGGCGTCCATGTAGCGCGCCGGCTCGTCCGAAACCGGTTCGTAGATTTCCGGGTGCATGGTCGCTGCCGCCGAAGAAAGCGCGTCGATCACCACATGCGTACCGTCGGCTATTCGCAGATGTGACAGGCCGCCGCCGGCAATGCCGACCATCATCGGCTCGACCACGGTCAATGCCAGAAGCGAGGCGACCGCGGCATCCACCGCATTGCCGCCTGCCGCCAGTATCTCGAAGCCAGCTGCCGAGCCCAGCGGATGGTTGGTGACCACCATGCCACCAGCACCACTGGCAGGGGATTTTTCGCAGGTAAATGGCAGACGGGAAGCGGTCATGGCGTTCTCAATTCGATGGGTATGGCAGTCGTCGGAAACTGGCCGGAGCAAACACTCCGGCTAGAGAGCATGGATCAGCCGAGCTTTGCCAGAACTTTGGCGGTCGCACCCGACAGATCGCCAAGCTTGACGCCGGTTTCGCGCACGCTTGCCTCGCGCGCCTTGCCGCGGATCTGGATGTCGATGGCTTTCTGTGCCTCCGATGCCACTTCTTCCGGCGGCAGGACGATGACGCCGCTCTCATCGGCCAGCACGGCGTCGCCCGGCATGACCACGGTATTGCCGACAGAAACCGGTATGTTGATCGCGCCGCCGAGGTCATAGATGCGGGTGGTGATCGGCGAGATGCCGCGGCACCACATCGGGAAATCCGACTGGACGATTTCCTCAAGGTCGGTGCAAGGGCCGTCGACCACGGCGCCGACGGCACCGGCTGCCTTGGCGCCGACCGTCACGCCGCCGCCCCAGCAGGCATAACGGTCATCATGCAACCGGTCGACGATGACGAAGTCGCCCGGACGGATGAGGCTGAGAAGATGGTGCAGCAGGGTGGAGTCCGGTCCGGGAATGGCAATGGTGACGGCGGTGCCGACGACGCGGCGGCCCGGTATCAGCGGCTGGATCTGCCGGTGCAGGAAGCCGAAATGCCGCCAGTGGCCAAGCGTCGCGGTTTCGACCTGTGCCAGAAGGTCGAGGTCCTGCTTGGCGATCTGTGCCGGCATCGGATTGATTTTGTAAGCCATTTTCGGATCCAATCTGTGACGTGAAAATTAGCGGCCAAAGGCCTTGGCGAAACCGACGCTGCGTTCGACGACGAGTACGATGGCAAGCGAAAGCGCGATCATCAGAACGGCCAGAACTGCCACCATCGGGTCGGTGCGCTCATCGACATAACGGTAGAGGGCGACCGGCAAGGTCTGCAGCCGCGGCCCGACGATGAACAGTGAAAGCACGATCTCGTCGAAGGACAGGATGAGGGCGATGGCGCTGGACGCGATCACGCCGGGCGTCAGCCGGGGGAGGGTGATCTGCATGAACACCTGCAGCGGCCGGGCACCGAGCGTCATCGCCGCCTCATCGACATCGGTGCCGAGATTGCTGAGCGCCGTCTGCAGGATGCGGATGCTGAAGGGCAGCGTCATCACCAGATGCGCCAGCACCAGGCCGGGATAGGTGGCGACAAGGCCGGCCGGCGTGAACACCATCAAGATGCCCAGGCCCAGCATCATCGCCGGCAAGACAAGCGGCGCGATCACCAGACTGCGGATCAGCGCGCGGCCCGGGAAATCCAGCCGCACCAGTGCATAGGCGGCCGGCAGGCCGAGGGCAAGGCTAAGCGCAGCTACGACCCCCGCGATAATGGCGCTGTTGCGGAAACCCTGCATGAAGCTGGTATTGCCAAGCACCGTTCCGTACCATTTCAGGCTCCAGCCCGAGGGTGGGAAGGACAGGTAGCTGTCGGCGCTGAAGGAGATCACCAGGATGATCGCCATCGGCATGAACACGATGCAGAATACCAGCGTGACGTAGGTGCGAGAGATGAAGGAGAGGAAACGTGTCATGCGCCCTTATGCCCTCCGGGTCAGCAGTCGCAGCACGAGACCGGTCAGCCCCATGGCGAGGACGAAAAACGCCAGCATGAGGAAGGACAGCGCCGCCGCCGTCGGCCAGTCGAGCGAGACCAGCGCAAGATCGTAGACTTCGGTCGCCAGCAGGAACACCCGGCCGCCCCCCAGCAGCGATGGCGTGATGAACGACGATACGCACAGCACGAAGCCGATCGTCAGCGCGGCAAGTATGGCCGGCAGGCTGAGCGGCAGCGTCACGTGCCAGAAGACCTTCTGCGGCGGCGCGCCGAGCGACATGGCGGCATCATCCAGCCGCCTGTCGAGCTTGCCCAGCCCGGCCGCGATGGTGAGGAACATGTAGGGCATGATGCTTTCCGACAGGCCGATAATCACGCCCGAAAAGTTGTTGACCATCTGCAGTGGCGCGCTCGTCAGCCCCAATAGGCGCAGCAGGTGGTTGACCGGGCCGGCATCGCCAAGCGTCACCAGCCAGCCGAAGGACCGTACCACGGCCGAGATCAGCAGCGGCGATGCGGCGAGCACGGTCAGCGGCGTGCGCCAGCGCGACGTCATCCGCGACAGCGACAGCGCCATCGGATAGGCCAGCAACAATGCCACTACGGAACATGTGATCGATACGCGCAGCGTCCGGCCCAGAAGGTCCAGGTAATAGCTGTCCTGGAGGATGCCGAGATAGGTCTGCAGGCTGATCGCCTTGGTGATTGCCCCATAATCCGAAATGTTCAGCGACATGCGGAACAGCCAGACGATCGGGCCGATGAATGAGATCGCCAGCACGATCAGAACCGGCGCGAGAAGCAGCCAGGGTGTCATTCTCGTGCTGGTGCCGGGAACGGTGAAGCGGTTCATGCGGCAAAGATCCGCATGTCTGTGGAGCGCCAGCTCAGCGCCACATCGGCGCCCGGTTGGGCAAGCTGCGCTTCCTCGCTGCCGGGGCGAAGTTCGGCCACCAGCTTCTGGCCGCCGCCCAGTTCCAGCTCCACCTCGATCACGCTGCCGACGAAGACGCTGCGGATGACGCGTGCCGTCAGTCCGCCGGCATCCGGCCTGGAAAGCTGGATGGCATGCGGTCGCACCATGGCGGACATTTTTGCGCCTTCACCGGCGTCTTTCGGCAGTTCGTCGACGCCTGGCGCGGGCAACGCCTGGCCTTCGTGATCGAGCCGCGGCGCGCCGGTTCCGAAGCTGAGGGTCGCCGGCACGCTGTTGGCTCGGCCGATGAAGCCGGCAACGAATGGCGTCGCGGCCTTGTCATAGACCTCGACCGGGGTTCCGATCTGCTCGAGCCGGCCGCCGTTCATCACGGCGATGCGGTCGCACATGGTCAGCGCTTCCTGCTGGTCATGGGTGACGAACAAGGTGGTGATGCCGGTGCGGGATTGGATATCGCGGATCTCGAAGCGCATCTCGTCGCGCAGGCGGGCATCGAGGTTCGACAGGGGTTCGTCGAGCAGCAGGATTTCCGGCTCGATGACGATGGCGCGGGCAATCGCGACACGCTGCTGCTGGCCGCCCGAAAGCTCGGCCGGACGCCGGCCGCCAAACCCTTCGAGCCGAACCGCTCGCAATGCCTCGGCTACCCGTGAAGCACTCTCTTCCTTGCCGACCTTGCGCAGGCGCAGGCCGAAGGCGACGTTCTGGGCCACCGTCATGTGTGGAAACAGCGCATAGGACTGGAAGACCAGGCCGAGATTGCGCTCCCACGGGGGGCGAGACACGATGTTCTCGCCGCCCATGATGATCTGTCCGGATGTCGGGGCGAGAAGCCCCGCGAACATCCGCAGCGTGGTGGATTTCCCGCAGCCGGAGGGACCCAGAAGCCCGATGAATTCGCCCCTGGCGATATCGAAGGACAAGGCGTCGACGGCCGGGCGTTCGCCGCCATAGTCGAAGGTCAGCTTGTCGATGGTGATATGGGCGGGCGATGAGGCGAGCTTCATGGGTCCGTCCTGCTGTTTCACTTGCCGGCTGAGATGATCTGGCGCTTCCAGATCTGGTTCCACTCATCCGACTTCGTGGCAGCCCAGCCCCAATCGAGCGGCAGCGTCTTGTCGATCTGGCCTGAAACGGTGCGCGCGGTGGCGGCGGCGCTGACCTTGGCCTTGGCATTGACCGGTGCGTAGAACATCGCTTCCGTGAAGGCGGCCTGTGCCTCGGGCGACAGCGCATAGTCGATGAAGGCCTTGGCGGCGACCGGGTTCTTGGAGCCCTGCACGAGGTTGATCGTGTTGATCTGCAGAATGGTGCCTTCCTTCGGCACCATCACGCCAAGCTTACCCTTGGATTCGTCGGCATAATACTGGCCGCGGGCGTTCCAGCCGGTGCCCAGCACATCGGTGCCGTTGATGACCAGCGTGTAGGAATCGGGCTTGGGGTCGAAGGTCTGTACGCCCGGCGCCATCTCGGCGAGCTTGGCCGCGGACTGCTTGACCGACTTCGTATAGTCCTCGCCCAGCATGGCCGAGGTCATCACCATCAGGCCGGAGCCGAGAATGGACGGCATTGAGGTGACGGCCAACTTGCCGGCATAGGCCTTGTCCCAGAGAACCGCGAGCGAGGTGGGGGCGGTCGGGAAGGCTTCCTTGTTGTAGATCACCACGAGGTTGTCGAAGGTGACGGCCGGGCCATAACCTTCCTTTACGATGGCCTGCGGTACCAGGTCTACGAGGTTTGGAACGTCGGTTTTTGTCAGCGGTGCCAGCAGGCCTTCCTTGTCGCCGATCAGCGAGGTGGAAACGTCGAAGATCACCACGTCGGTCTGCGGGTCGCCGGCCTGCGAGCGCAGGTTGCCGAGCATGGCCGAGGAGGCATTGGAGGCGAAATAGTTCACCTTCACATTGGGATATTTCGCCAGGAATGGCTTGATCACCGCATCGTTGTATTTGTCCTGAAAGACCCCCGAATAGGCGGCGAGAGTGATCTCACCCGAAACATCGGCGGACTGGGCATGCGTGGCGGTTGAGATCAGCGCGGCAAAGATGACGGGGGCAAGAAGACGGGTAATCATCAGCACATTCTCCTGTCGGGTGAAGCGGCCCGGTTGTCGAGGTGGCTGCCAGGATGGCAGGCGGCACGGTGAGACGTGGATCGGCCAGAGCCTTCTTCGCCCGGCCTGTCCGTCTTGGCGAAGCTGGTGGGCGTTTCAAACGATCCACTGCCCCACGATGCAACGATCTGCGGCCGGCATTGTCCAATCGAATTTTCTTAAGTCCAACATCAGAAAAATTTTGGAGAAAATTGCCTGATTTTTTAGCCGATTGCCGAACTAAGCGACTGAATTGTGATGATTCTTTGAACTGAGACCTCCAGCCGTCACGATGGCGGCCAGAAGGTCAGGGAAGATCTGAAAATGAAATCTATGGGGTTAGTAGCCGCGTTTGGCATCCGCGAGATCGGCGACCGTTCCGGTCTCCTGGAAGGTCCTGATGTTCTTGGCGACGATCTTGCTGCCCGTCGGTGCGTCGATCAGTGACGCCACGTGCGGCGTGACCGTGATCTTCGGGTTGGTCCAGAACGGATGCGTCTTGGGCAGCGGTTCGACATGGAAGACATCGAGCGTCGCGCTGCTGATCTGGCCCGAATTCAGCGCCTCGACGAGATCGCTGTCCACCAAGTGCGGACCACGAGCCGCGTTGACGATACTGGCGCCACGCTTCAGCCGGTTGAAGGTGTCGGCATTGAGAATGCCGCGCGTGCTTTCGGTCAAGGGCAGCAGGCAGACCAGGATTTCCGTGCCCTCGAGAAAGGCTCCGAAACCCTCGGTGCCGGAAAAGCATTGTATGCCCGGCAGGTCCTTCTGAGATCGCGACCAGCCGCGGACCTCGAAGCCGATCTGCTTCAGGAGATCGGCTGCGACGGCGCCGAGATTGCCCAGCCCCATCACGCCGATGCGGCGCTGGGTGGCGGGTGGTACGACGATCTGCTCCCAGAGCTGTCGCGCCTGATTCGCCTGGATGGCCGGAAGTTCGCGGTGGTGGCGCAGGACATGCAGAGCCACGTATTCCTTCATCCGCTGCGTCAGGTCGGTGCCGACGGTGCGGATGATCGGCACATGTGTCGGCAACTGCTCGTCGGCCAGGACGTGGTCGATGCCTGCCCCCAGCGAGACGATGGCCTTCAGGTTCCGGAATGGCTTCATGGAACCGGTTGCTGGACGCCAGAGCACGGAATAGGTGACCGCATCAGGATCCGGCACCTTGTCGATCGGGTAGACGTTCCAGTCCGGCATCAGATCGCGCAGCATCTGGCACCACCACTCGGTCTTGTCTGCGGCGGGCAGCGAAACGACAATGTTCATGGAGCATCCTCATTGGCTCATGCGTCACGGTGTGCCTCCATTCACCGCAGGAGAGGCGCGCAGGTCAAAGCAAAAATTCCTGTCTCTTTCATAGAAAATCTTTATGTAGATTTTTGATCGCATTGATCTAGGCTCTGATCATGAATTTCAAACAGCTGGAAGCCTTTTACTGGCTCACTCGTCTCAAGAGCTATCAGCGCGTTGCCGATCATATCGGTTTAACGCAACCGGCTGTTTCAGCGCGGATATCCGGGCTGGAAGACAGTCTGGGCATCCCGCTTGTCGATCGTGCCCAATCCGACTTCACTCTGACTGAACAGGGGTACGAAGTCGCCGAATATGCCGAGACCTTTCTCAATCTCAGTGAGACGTTGACAAGCCGTCTGAAGTCGAAGCAAAAAAGACGTTATACGATCGGCGTGGTTTCCATGGTCACCCAGACCTGGGCGGTCACCTTGCGCCACAAGATTGCCGCCCTGCCGGACCCGCCGCTGGTCGATTTCTATTCCGGCTCGAATCTCGATCTGCGACCCATGGTAAAGTCCGGCGCGCTGGACATGGCGTTCGTCACCGGAGAAGCCGGGCTACCGCAGATCGTGGACAGCTTTTCGGTCCAGTATCATGTCGGTTGGGTGGCTCGGCCGGATGTGGTCGGCGAGATCAACCGCCCTCTGACACCGGATGAACTGCGCGAGTTGCCGCTGGTACTCTACCCGCATACATCGCCGCTGTTCGGGCCTGTTGCCGACCTGATCGAAGAGACGAAACGCCGCCCCAATTCCCGCCACACCGGCAATTCGCTGGCCACCATCTGCGAGATGGTCAGGGCCGGCTATGGCGCCTCGGCAATGCCTCTGGTGTCGCTGGAGCCGGAAATCGCCACCGGAATGCTGGTCGAGATCCCGACCACGGTCCAGCTTGCCCCTCTCGATATCCGCTGCGTTCACCAGAACAGGGCGCGCAAGGCGCAGACCGAGCAGATATTTCAGCTGGCCCGACAGGCGGCCGAGGAATGGGTGGCAGCCCATCCGCGTTATGTCAGCTTTCGCAAGACCTGAGTTCCCAACGGATCGCTTCGGGAATCCCCGGGGCATGCCGCGGATGTTCTTCCGGAATGCGGCACCGAACGGCACCGCATTCCAGACGGTAAGTGATCAGGCGGCAAAGCGCTTGGAGACGTGGTCGCGGATGAAGCCGGCGCCGATCTTGACCAGGCGCTCGGTCAGTGCTGCCCCCGTTTCGGCCGTGCAATAGGCCGGATCGCCGCCCCATACGCCATGGGGCGCAGTTTCCATGGCCTCGATCGGTGCCTGCAGGCGGGCACCGGCATATTTCAGCGCGGCAAAACCCGCGACATCCACGCCCATCGCCTTCCGGCCCTTCGGTGGCGCCTTGGCGAGATCCATGCGCAGGATTTCGGGGTAATAATGCAGGCCGACCGATGTCAGCGGATCGCCGCCGTGACCGGAGGACTTTGCAGCTGCTTCCGGCCCAAGGATCTCCTTCAGCAGTTCATAGCTGATCTGCCACAGATACATCGAAGCCACGAACATGCCGTTGGCCTGGCGCCATTTCAGGGAAACCTCATTGATCGCGCTGACGTTGCCGCCATGGCCGTTGATGACCAGAACCTTGGTCAGGCCGTGGCGGGCCAGGCTGGCAAACATGTCGTTCAGGAGGGCGACGAGCGTCGACTGGCTGAGCGCGATGCCGCCATGCGAGGAGCCGAAATAGTCGGCGCCGCCAAAGGGGATCACGGGGGCAATGAAGGTGGGGACGCCTTCGGCACGCGCGGCGCGGGCAATGTCGAGCGCAACGGCTTCAGCCGCGAGATAGTCGCCCATCGGCGCATGAGTGCCCTGGTCTTCCAGCGAGCCCATCGGCAAAAGGATGACAGCGTCGTCGTTGAGGAACTGGCGGGCTTCTTCGCTGGTCAGTTCGGCGATCTTGATTTTTTCAGTCAGCATGTTGATTTCCTTACAGGATGTCGGTTCTAAGACAGGCCGACTGATGCTGATCGCCAACCGTTTGCAACGGTGGGACGGTTTCGGCACAGGCGGGCTGGGCATAGGGGCAGCGGCTGCGGAAGATGCAGCCTGAGGGCAGGGCGAGTGGCGAAGGGATCTCGCCGGTCAGGCGGATACGGCGGTTTTCGCGGTGCAGGCTGGGCTCGGCCGAGACAAGCGCCGCCGTATAGGGATGTTTGGGTGAGAAATGCACCCGATCAGCGGGGCCGACCTCCATGACGCGGCCGAGATAGAGAACCATCACCCGGTCGGAAATGTAGCGTACCACCGAAAGGTCGTGGCTGATAAACAGCAGCGAGACGCCGGTCTTGGCGCGCAGGTCGGCCAGAAGGTTCAGAACCTGCGCCTGGATGGAGACGTCAAGTGCCGACACGGCCTCATCGCAAACGATGAAGCTCGGCTCGACGGCAAGCGCCCGGGCGATGCCGATGCGCTGTCGCTGGCCGCCGGAAAATTCGTGTGGGCGCCGGTCGAGAAAGCTCGGGTCCAGCCCGACGAGGGTGACGAGCTCGATCAGGCGCGGTCCGCGGGCAGCACCCTGGTGTAGCCCATGGGCGTCGAGCGCTTCCGACAGCACCGCGCGGATGGTCTTGCGCGGGTCGAGGCTGGCATAGGGGTCCTGGAAGATGATCTGCATCTCCTTGCGCAGGATGCGCATCCGAGCCGGCGAGATGCTGTTCAGATCCTGCCCGCCAAAACGCATCACGTCGCTCTGGGAGTCGATCAGGCGAAGGATGGCGCGGCCGATCGTACTTTTTCCGGAGCCGCTTTCGCCGACGAGGCCAAGCACTTCGCCCGGTGCGACGCTGAAGCTGACATCGTGCAGCACTTTCAGCGACCGCTTGGAGAAAAGGCCGCTTCGTCCGATCGAATAGCTTTTCTCGAGGTTCTGGACGTCGAGAAGGGGTGCGGCTGTCATGCGGCCTCCGTCTGGTGGTTCATCAGGCCGGCCGGGGCTTCCGGCGCCCGCAGACAGCGCACGGCGCGCCCCCCATCGGCGCTCGGATAGAGGGCCGGCCGGATTTCGGCGCAGGCGTGCACCGCGATCGGACAGCGGTCACGGAAGGTGCAGCCGGAAGGGCGGGCCGACGGCAGCGGCGGCGTGCCGGAAATTGCCGGAAGCCGGTCGCCGCCGGCGGAGTGCAGCCCTTCATGCGAGGACGGCATGCTTTCGATGAGCGCGCGTGTATAGGGATGATGCGGATCGCGCAGGATCTGGTCGGCGGGACCTTCCTCGACGATCTGGCCCGAATACATCACCGCCACGCGGTCGGCGATATCGGCAACGACGCCGAGATTGTGACTGATGAACAGCAGGCTGAGGCCGGTTCCCTGGTCCTGGCGCAGGGTTTGCAGCAGTTGTATGATCTCGGCCTGGATCGTCACGTCGAGCGCGGTGGTCGGTTCGTCGGCGATCAGCAGTCGCGGTTCGCAGCTGAGCGCCATGCCAATCATGACGCGCTGGCGCATGCCGCCCGACATCTGGTCCGGGTAGCTGTCGATCCGCTGCTCGGCGTCATTCATGCCGACACGTTTTAACAGCTGGACGGCATGGGCGCGGGCGTCGGATTTCGACATCGGCCGATGCGCCTGAATGGCCTCGATCATCTGGTCGCTGATCTTGTGGATCGGATTGAGCGAGGTCATCGGTTCCTGGAAGATCATGGCGATGTCGTTGCCGCGGATGTCTTCGAGCGTCCGCGCATCCAGAAAGCCGAGGTCGACGACTTCCCCGGTCTTGCGCCGCAATTGCAAGGTGCCGGAGGCCTGCCGGATAGCACCGGGCAGGAGGCCCATCAGCGCCAGGGACGAGAGCGATTTACCCGATCCGCTTTCGCCGACAAGTGCTGTGCACTGGTTGGCGCGCAGGGTAAGCGACACGTCTTCGATAACGGCGGCAGATGTTCCGAAGCGGGCGGTCTCGAGCCGCAGTTTGTTGATGACGGCAACCACGTCAGGGTCCTTGATGGCCGGTGCGTCGGCCAAGGCCAGCGGCTTGGACACTTCATCCATGCCGCTGCCGGAAGCGCCCTTCGGATCCAGCGTGTCGCGCAGGCGGTCGCAGAAGAAGTTGATCGCGTAGATCGTCAGTACCAGGGCGGCGCACGGGATCATGATGCCGAGCGGGTCCTGGTTCATGAACTGCCGCGCGCCGCGGATCATCTGTCCCCAGGAGGGTGCCGGCGGTACGACGCCGAGGCCGAGGAAGGACAAACCACTTTCGATGGTGATCGCCGCCGCGGCCGTCAGCGAATACTGCACCGACAACGGTCCGGCGATATTCGGCAGGATGGTGCCGAGCACGATGCGGCGCGACGGCGTGCCGAGCGCGCGGGACGCTTCGACGAAATCGAGCGAGGTGACGCGCAACGCTTCGGAAAAGGTGATGCGCGCAAAGGTCGGGAAATAGAGGACGGAAAGCACGGCCACCAGCGTGCCTGCCCCCGGTCCGAACAGGGTGACGACCAGCAGCGCCAGCAGGATGGGCGGAAAACAGAGGACGATGTCGGATAACCGGCTCGTTATGAATTCCGAAGGGCCGCGGAAATAGGCGCCGATCAGACCGAAAAACGTGCCGATGATGCAGGCGATGGTGGTCGCGACGAAGGCTACGGTCAGCGATACCTGTCCGCCATGAAGTACCCGGGCCAGCCTGTCGCGACCGAATTCGTCGCGTCCCAGCCAGTGTTGCAGGTCCGGCGCCGCCAGCCGGTAGCGGACGGCGATCTTGATCGGGTCTTCAGCGGTGATCAGCGGGGCGGAAAAGGGGATGATGATCAGTGCTGCCAGCAGGACGCTTGGCAGGAACATGCGCTTGGGAAAGTTACGGGCTGACATCATTGCAGGCGGATCCTCGGATCTAGCAGCGATGACAGGATATCGATCACCAGATTGATACCGATGAAGATGGTGGAGACGGTCAGGATGACGGCGCGAACCGTCGGGTAATCCCGCTGTTCGACCGCCGAGACCAGCAGGCCACTGAGGCCCGGCCAGTTGTAGATGAACTCGACGAGAACGGTGGAGCCGAGAAGGATGCCGAGCTGCAGGCCAACCACGGTGATGATCGGGCCGAGCGCGTTGTAGAGGATGTGCCGGCGGACCACGCGCTTGCGGCGAAGGCCCTTGGCAACGGCGGTGCGCACCCAGTCGTGGCCGCGCATTTCGAGAACGCTGGCCCGCGTCATGCGAAACACGATCGTGGCCAGGTGCAGGCCGACGGTCAGCGAGGGCAGGATCAGCATCTGCAGATGTTGAGCGGGATTGGTCGCGAAGGCGACATAACCGCCGGCCGGCAGCCAGCCCAGGATCTGCGCGAAGAAGTAGATGAACAGGGTGCCGAGCACGAAACCCGGCACGGAGGTCAAGAGCGCGTTGATGGCAGACGTGGCAATGTCGAACTTGCCGCCGGCCCGCAATCCCGCCGCTGTGCCTGCCGGAATTGCCAGCAGCAGCGCAAAAATCGTACCGGCGACGATGATTTCCAGCGTGCGTGGCAGGCGCAGTGCGATGACGGACGAGATCGAGCCGTTATCGACGATCGATGTGCCGAAATCCAGCCGTGCCGTGTTGTAGAGGAAGGTTACGTATTGAGTAAGGACGGGCTGGTCGAGCCCCATATTGGCCCGCAGGTTGGCAATGGCCTCTGCGGAAGCGGAGCCGCCGCCCGTCGACAGCAGGAGTTCGGCCGGGTCGCCCGGTACAATGATGAGAAGCGAGAAGATGATCGTGCCGATAACCAGCAGCATGGCAGCAGCTGCTGCCATGCGACGAGAGATGAAGGCCAGCATGCAGCGCTCCTTATGCGAATTTGGTCTCGTCGAGCGCGTAGCCTGATGAACCGCTGAGGAAGCCGGGCAACTGTTCGAACCCTTCGACCGACTGCTTCATCGCATAGGCCTGGATGCGCCAGTTGAGCGGAACTTGCGGCACTTCCTCGTAATAGGCGACGACCAGTTGCTGGTAGATCGCCTTGCGCTTGTCCGGATCGACCTGGTTGCGGCCCTGTTCGAGCAGGCCGTCGATGCGGGCGCTCTTGAAGCCGAAGGACTGCAGGTAGGACGGATTGCCGGAATAGAGCAGCGACCAGAGCGCATCCGGATCATTGTAGTTGCCCGACGTGCCGTGGACGGCGATGTCGTATTTGCCTTCCTTGCCCGCCGTGACGCGTGTGCCCCAGTCGGGAAGATGGAGCGTCGCATTGATGCCGATGGCGCCAAGATAGGCCTGAACAACGGAAGCAGTGTCCTGATGCATGCCGTAGGTTGCGGTGGCCAGCAGGCGGCATTCGAAGCCGTTGGCATAACCGGCCTCGGCGAGCAGTGCCTTGGCTTTCTCGACGTCGTATTTCCATTCATGGGCCGGATCGGCCAGATCGAATTTGGACCCTCGCGGGTTGGGGAGGCCGTAAAGCGGTTCGCCACGGCCGGCAAAGGCGGCATCGACGACATCCTGCCGTTCGATCGCATAGCCGACTGCCTGGCGCACCTTTGGATTGGCGAACGGGCCGCTGGTGACGTTGAACAGCAGGAACATGAACGGTCCCATCGTGGTCTTCATCTTCAGCGCCTTGGAAGCTTCGACCGCGTCGAACTGGGTCCAGGGAAGATATTCGATGAGGTCGACATCGCCTGCTTCGAGTGCCGCATAACGCAGGTTTTCGTCGGCATAGGCGACGAAGCGGATGCCGTCGACCTTCGGCTGATCCACCTGATAGAAGTCCTTGAAGCGGGCAACCTCGATATAGACGTTCTTTTCGCTGCCCTTCAGCGTGAACGGACCGGCGCCGATGATCGCGCTGTCGGTGCTCTTCTTCGAAATGACCGGGCAGCAATAGCTGGCCATCAGGTCGAGGAAAATCGCGCTCGGCGCTTTCAGCTTGATATGCACCGTCTTGTCATTGACGGCCTCGACGGCGGCGATGATCTTCAGGTCGCTCTTCAGGTAGGCAGTGGAGCCATCCTTGGTGATTTCGTTGAGCGAGTAGGCGACGTCGGCGGCGGTGACCGGGCTGCCGTCATGGAAGACGGCGTTCTGACGCAGTTTGAAGACGGCGGTCGTCGGGTCGCTCCACTCGACGCTTTCGGCGAGTTCCGTGACCAGCTTGCCGGTCGCGTCGTAACCCATCAGGCCGCGATACAGCATCAGCTTGACGGTATTGGCGGCACCGCCGGTATTGTCGAAAGGTTTGATCGTCGGCGGGAAGGTGGACAGGCCGAATTTCAGCACCGAGGTGCGCGCCTGTGCGAAGGTGACCTGCGGCAAGGTGAGCGCGACAACACCTGTGCCGAGGCTGATCAATACTTTGCGTCTGGTGGGGTTCAGGCAATCGGAAGGTGTCACAGCTACCTCGAATTTGTTGGGAGGGAAAGTGCGGCTTCGGTCTGTTCCATCAGTCCAGCTTCCTTGCCGTCAGCTGTCCAATCGAAAATATTTTGATGGAATATAGATTTCTTTGCCGGCCAAGGCGGTGAGGGGTGTGCCGTTTAATTTGGCGATTGATTCATATGCATAAATCGTAGCCATGATGGAGTGGCCGGCAATCATAAACCGACGACAAGCTTTTTGCGCGATCACCGATTTTGTTTGATCCGGCTGGAGCCGGCGGCATTTTCCATTGGGGCCTCAGCATGGTGGAAGGCGAGCCAGTGGTCTGGGCAGGCCAGACGGCACTCAAGTTCTATGGCCGCGTCGCGGTCGATCAGAACTACAACGGTCTTGCTCTGGACGAACGCGAAGGCGACAGGATCGCCTCCGTCCTCAGGGACAGGGACATCCTGTTCATGAGAAACCATGGCGTCATTCCGTCTGGGTCAGGACGTCGCTTTCAATAGGGGCGTTTCACCCAGTGTTATGACCATGTGCTCGATGAAGGCGCGCACGCGGTGGGGCAGGGGGCCGCCACCGACGTAGACGGCATGCACCAGTTCAAGATCGCCTGGATTGAAGTCTTCGAGCAACGGGATCAGCCGTCCCGCCGCAATCTCGTCTGCGACGTGAAACAGCCCCACCCGGGCAATGCCGGCGCCGGCCAGCGCCATTTGCTTCATCGTCTCGCCGTTGTTGACGACGATGCTGCCCTTGACGGGTTGCGCGATATCCCGACCGTCGTTGCGAAACGGCCAGGACGGCCTTGCGCGCCGGAAATTGAATGTCAGGCAGTCGTGATGCTCAAGATCCGCCGGAGTTTGCGGCGACCCCTGGCGCGCAAGGTAGCCGGGGGCTGCACAGACCACCCGCCGGCTCTGTCCCAGCTTGCGGGCGATCAACCCGCTGTCCGGCAGGTTGCCCATGCGGATGGCGACGTCGGTCTTTTCCGCGACCAGATCGACAATGCCGTCGGTGAAGCTGAGATCGACGATCAGATTGGGATTGCGCGCAATAAAATCCGGAATGGCCGGTGCGACGAACATCGTCCCGAACGGTATCGTCGTATTGATCCGCAGCCGCCCGCGAACCGCTCCTCCCGCAGCCTCCTGATCCGCATCATTCAAGTCCTGCAGGATCCTCAGGGCCGCATGGTGATAGGCCTCGCCCTCTTCCGTCAGCGTCAGAGCGCGGGTTGTCCGCACCAGAAGACGTGTGCCGAGCCTGGCTTCCAGACGTGCGATCAGTTTGCTGACCGCCGAGGGGGTGATGTCGAGATTACGGGCGGCGGCAGAGAAGCCACCGTCTTGTACAACGCGTGCAAACACTTCCATCTCACCGGAGCGCTCCATCAGGATAGGGGGCATTGATGATCCTCATTCACAGGTGCATGTCCTCTGTGGGCAATAGTGCCTTGTGCTCCTACATCATAAATTGTCTCCAGCAACAATCTGGAGATAGACATGGATCTGCAACTCAAAGGCAAAACCGCCCTTGTTACCGGCGCCACCGCTGGCATTGGGCTCGAAATCGCCCGCACGCTCGCCGTGGAAGGCGCGCGTGTCATCATCACGGGACGCGACCGCGCCAAGCTCGACAGCGCGCTCTCTGCCGTCAAGGCATCCGGCGGATCGGACATAACGGGCATTCTGGCGGACGCCGCCGGGGCCGAGGGCGCCGGGGTCATCGCCAGGGCCGAAGCTTCAGTCGATATCCTCGTCAACAATCTCGGCATCTACGAGAGCAAGGCCTTCGGCGAAATATCGGACGCCGGCTGGAGCCACCTGTTCGATGTCAACGTCATGAGCGGCGTGCGCCTGTCACGGACCTATCTTCCCGGCATGCTGGAACGCAACTGGGGCCGGATCATCTTCATATCCAGCGAGTCGGGCCTGGCCATTCCCCACGATATGATTCACTACGCGACCACCAAGACGGCGCAGCTTTCGGTCTCTCGTGGACTGGCGCAATTGACCCGCGGCACCAATGTCACGGTCAATTCCGTGCTGCCGGGCCCGACCCGTTCGGACGGTATCGAAGGCTTCCTGCGCAGCCAGGCAAGCGATCCGTCAGCGCCGATCAAGCAGATCGAGGCCGAATTCTTCGCCACAGCCCGCTCTGCTTCGATCCTCCAGCGCATGGTCGAAGCGGAAGAGGTGGCAAACCTCGTTGCCTATCTCGCCAGCCCTCGCTCATCCGCCACGAACGGCGCAGCCCTTCGTGCCGAAGGCGGTCTCGTCAACACCATCGCCTGAGAAAGGCTTCCCCCATGTCAAATACGCCTTTGACCATCATCGCCATCACCACCGCCAAGCCCGGCAAGGAAGCGGCCCTTGGTGCCGCACAGGAAAAGCTGGTTGCGGAGACCTTGGTGGAAGACGGTTGCCTTCGTTACGAGTTGCACCAGTCGCTCGATGATGGGCGCGTCCGCATCTTCGTCGAGACCTGGCACAGCGAGGCGCAGTGGCGCGCACATATGGAGGGTGCCGCCATGCAGCGCTTTCAGGCGAGCGGCGTGGGCGACTATTTCGCCGACTTCGCACTGCATCGTCTCACCAAGGTGGTCGGCTGACCGAGCCGCGACCCGTCGCTTCCAAGACTAACATTCATCCATTTTGGAGATAAATCCATGAAACTTCCGCGCAGCCTTGCCATCTCTCTTGCACTCGCCGCCAGCACCTTAAGCGCCCACGCCGGAGACGTGCTGATCGTCCTGTCCGGTTCCGACCACCTCGATCTGAAGGACGGCAAGGTGTTCAAAACCGGATTTTACCTCAACGAATTGATGCAGCCGGTAAAGGCGCTGCGTGACGCCGGCCATGAGATCACCTTCGCCACGCCGGAAGGAACCGTGCCTTCCGTCGATGCGACCTCTATTGACAAGATGTATTTTGGCGGTGACGAGGCGGCGATGAACGCTGCCGAAGCACAGCTGTCGGAGCTGAGCCTGATGTCGAGCGAGAAGTCGCCGGTCATCAGCCTCGCTCGCGTCGAGCAGATCGGCTACGACCATTATGACGCCGTCTACGTTCCGGGTGGGCATGCGCCCATGCAGGATCTTTTGGTGAGTTCCGAACTCGGAAATCTGCTCCGCTATTTTCATGAAAACGGCAAGACGACCGCGCTGGCCTGCCATGGTCCCATCGCGTTACTCTCTACTTTGCCGGATGCACGTGGGTTCGTTACGCAGTTCGAGACGAGCGGAACCGCAAAGGCACAAACGGACTGGATCTATGCCGGCTACAAGCTCACGGCCTTCAGCAACCAGGAAGAGGAAGTGGCCAAGGGACTGCTGGGTGGCGGCGAGATGAAATTCTATCCGCAAGATGCGCTCACACGGGCGGGCGGTCAATTCAGTCAGGCTGACGCAGCTTTCTCCGCACATGTCGTGACTGATCGGGAACTGATCACCGGTCAGAACCCCGCTTCCGCCCCGGCCCGTGGCCCAAGAGCTACTGGACCGATTGAAGTAGTATCTGTCGAAGTCGCTCACTGGGAGAACGTCGGCTTCGCGTCTTCAAGTCGGCACGGACGCCGATGTCGAGCGGGCTTTAAAGCAGACAGCGTCTTGGCGAGGTCTACGCCGACTTCGTGCCGATTTCAGTCACCGACACGTGTTCACGAAATGCAGACCGGTTCCAACGTCCACAATACAGCCGCTCGCCGTTCATCGCGGTAACTTGGCCAGGCCCTTGGCAAGGATCGGCCCGGTTGGGCGCCCCGTAGGCGAACCACCGGCCTGTTCCAACGTGATCTCGTAAAGTTGCCCGTTGCGTGGCAAGGGCAGGCTCGGTCGATCGAGACGCGCAGAGCGGATCCCGTCGATCAGGCCCAGCGAGACAGGTCCCATATCCCGGGAAGGCAGCGTCCAGACCTGGATCGTCTTGTCGTCTGGGACGTCGAAGTCGGCGAGCATTTTAATGACGGCCTGCTGGCTGCCGAAGTCCTCGATCACCGCCCGCACCTCGCCGGCTTCATCGACCAGGACAGCGACCACAACCGGTTCCGTCGTCCGCATCAGGCTGAAGGCAAGACCGACGGCCAGTATAACCGTGGCCGCGATTGCCGAGATCGCGGTGAGCCGCCACCCGGCGCGATTGTCGTTCAGGCCAGGAGGTGGGGACGGCTGAGCCGGTTTCACCTGCGGCTGAAGACTTGCTTCGATACGAGACCAGAGGCTGTCGTTCACCGCGGCCGGCTCGATACTCATATCAAGTGGCAGGAAGCGGTCCCGGCTCGCGGCAACCGCGGCCATCAATTCCTTGTCCTCTTCCATGTCAGCTTCGAGTTGCGCGGCTTCGCCATGATCTAGCAACCCCAGCACGTACTCGTCCGCGATTGCGGGAATGTCCTTGCGGTCGGAGATCATGCCATGCACTCCCTCAGCGAGGCGAGCCCACGCCTGATCCAGGATTTCGCCGTTCCGAGTGGAATTTGCAACCGCCCGGCGATCTCGCCATGGGAGTAGCCACCGACATAAGCCATCAGGATACCGCGTCGCCGGATCTCGTCCAGAGCACCAAGGCACTCACGAAGGCGGGAATTGCGGTCGAGCCTGTGCCACGCGGCCATCACCTCGTCGGCCTGGTCGCGTTCCTGCAGTGCCTCAACCTCCTCGACGGTATGTTCCCGTCCGCTGTCTCGCAACAGGTTGAGCGCCCTGTTTCGGACGATCGCATAGATCCAGCCGCGGGCGGAACCGCGATTGGGCTGATATTGATGCGCATGGGTCCAGATGCGGATGAACGCTTCCTGTACGACCTCTTCTGCAAGATCCCGCCGTCGCACGATCCGTTGAGCGACGGCCACCAAGTGTGCGGCCTCGCACTCGAAGATGGCGCGCAAGGCCATCTGATCCCCCCGGGCACAGGCAACAAGCGCTTTGTCGAGATCATCCGACACTGGGCTTATCAACATCCACTAACCTCTTCCTCATCGCTCGCCGGCCAGCATGCGGCTCCAGCTATACCCGATAGAACACAATTTGGATGCATGATGAAATTTTTCAGGTGCCTGCATCCAAGCGCCAGTTCTCCCGTGTCTCCCTTTCAGGAAGCATCGAAAGCCGAGTGGCTGGTGTCTTCCACAACGGATCAACACGGGAGAAAGACATGAAGACCATTCGTTTCGCTCTGATAGCCTCCTCAGCCTTTGCAGCAACGGTTTCGGCGGCATCCGCTGCCTCGGTCGTCGGCCTCACAGGCGACAAGACGCTGGTGATGTTCGATACGGCGAAGCCTGCCGTCACCAAGACGATGGAGGTCACCGGCGTCGACAAACTCGTCGGCATCGACTTCCGTCCCGGTAACAAGACCGTGATCGGCGTAACCCCGGATCACCGCATCGTCACGATCAACCTCAAGACCGGCGCAGCCACCGAAGTTGCGAAGATGGACAAGATGTTGACCACTACCCAGACGCCCGTCCTGGTCGATTTTAACCCGATGGCGGACCGTCTACGGTTTATGACTGGCACCACCAATCATCGCGTCCATCCCGACACTGGGGCAGTCACCGTCGATGGTGCGCTCGCCTTCGAAGATGGCGATATGCACAAGGGCGAGGTCCCCAATATCGTCGCGGCGGCCTATACAAATTCCATTGGCAAGCCGGAAAAGACTGCGATGTACAATATTGATGCCACCATCGGTGCGCTTATCCAGCAGACAAGGCCCAATGACGGCACGCTGAAGGCAATCGGCAAGCTAGGCATCAAGGACAGCCCGGCCACCTACGCGTTCGACATTCAGGGCGAGGATAGTGGCAAGAACACCGCCTATCTCGCGGCTGGCAAGATGCTCTACACTGTTAACCTCGAAAGCGGCACCGCGACCGAAGTGGGCCCGATCTCCGGCCTGGACAACGAAGTGCGGGATATCGCCATTCTTCCGGCGATGTAAATCCGATCCCGAGCCTGTTCGGCTATTTGAATTAATTAGCAAGAAAGTCGGCCCCGATTGGCGGCTTGACGATATGCTACCATTCTTGCAGCAGCTAGGCGCCTCCATCTCGGGCATAAGGTCTACCCGGCGGCGTCGCTAAAGCGGACAGGGCAGGGTGATGTCAGGTTAATCGGCAGGGATGGGCAATCGGCCGGCATGGAGCGGTCATGCGGCTATCCCTGCCACGCTTCTCCGATGTGCGATCGCCCGAGGCGATGCAAGTGGACGACGATAGCGGTCTTATTCAGGGGAGTTAGGACGAACAGATTCCGGACCGCAGAGAAGACGCTGACGAACCGTTGCAGCGCACCTGGCAAGCGAAATTGCTGCATCACCCGCTCCCGTTTCCGCAGCGGCAAGTGCTGATTACCCCGCCGGAACGTTATTGGGAGAGGTTGAGGCGAGGGGGAAGCGACGAAATAAAGTCGGTCAGCTGGTCGCCCAAAAGCTGGACGTGGTCGCTTGCCGCCTTCTGCGCGGCGTCGGGATCGCCCGCATCGATCGAATCCATGATCCGCACATGCTCGGCCAGCGTTCCCAGCATTCGCCCCGGCTGATAGGTGGCGCGCAGCCTGTAGGCGCCGATCCGACGGCGGAGCTGGATAGTTTGTTCGGCGATGAAATGGGTATGCGCTGCCTCATAGAGCAGATCGTGGAACTGCTGATTGATCTTGTAGAAGTTCACCGGATCGCCGGCTTCGTACGCCTTGACGAGTTCCTCATGGACCGCGCGCATGGCGGCCCGCTCAGTCGGCGTCGCGCGGCGCGCTGCAAGCTTGGCGCATAGTCCCTCAAGAGAGGCCATGACATCGAACATCTCGATGATCGCGGGTATCGACAACAGGGCGACATGTGTGCCCTGGCGCCCACGTGTTTCGATCAGGCCGATGGCGAGCAGCGATTTGATCGCTTCGCGGACCGGAGTTCGCGAAAGCCCGAACCGGCGCGACAATTCCATCTCGTCCAGCCGCTCGCCGGGCGCCAGACGGCCGTCCAGGATCATCTCCTCGAGATGATCACGCAACTCGTCCGATCGTGTCGCTTGGCGTGTCGCGACGACATTGGATATGCGAACCGCATCTTGGTTCAATTCGAATGCTCCTCTGCCGGCGTTGCTGGTGACCGGTCGGGCTTTGGTGGCGCGCATATACGTTCATTTCTCTGCTGCATTCAATATCATATAATCAGTATACCAAGCAGGCGATGCAACTTCTGATCTTGTCCACAATCATCGTCGGCGCCTCTACCATGGGAAAGTGGCCGGAATCGTAGGTGGCGATCGTGGTTTGGGCGAAACAAGGCATGGGCTCGGGATGCGCCAGACGCGCCACGTAAGGTGAATTCAGCAGCATTTTCGGACAGGTTACCAGGGGCCAGCGATCTTCGGCATTCCAGAAGAACAGGTCGTCCTTGATATCCAGCGCGAAGTCGCCCGGTGCCGCGGCCAGCATGCCCTCGGTGATCCGGGCTCGCATGGCCTCCTCGGTGGTCGGATGAACGATCATATCGACCATGGCCCGCATCCGGCCTGGATAATCCAGCTGGAAATCCTCGTGCCGACGCCGGATCTCGTCATCAGGCACACGTCCGTAATAGTCCCGGTCGGACAGCGTATCGAGACCGATCACTGCGGCCACTCTCTGCGGTGCGGCAATCGCCGTCTCCGTGGAGATGGGGCCGCCCATGGAGTGACCGACCAGGATGGCGCCCGAGATGTCGAGATGATCGAGGACATGCGCGACCGCAGCGCCCATGGCCGCGATTGTCTGCCCGCTTGCAGGCGGCGGTGCTGTGCCACCGAAACCGGGATGTGAAAGTACAAGGACCCGGAAATTGCGGGCGAGTTCGGGTCCGATGATATCCCAGTGATCGGCGCTGCCGCACCAGCCATGGATCAGCACCAGCCAATCTCCTGCGGCGCCGAGCGTACGATAGCCGATCTGGCCGCCGAAAGGCGCGTCCAGGAGAAGGAGATCGCTCATCTGCTCAGCCCTTTATCCCGCTGGTGGCCATGCCCTGGGTGAAGTACTTCTGGAGCACCAGGAAGAGCAGGATGAGCGGCACCGTGGCGACCGTCGCTCCGGCGAATGTCTCGCCCCAGTTCGGCAGCTGGGTCGGCGAACCCTGCTGGGCGATCGCCACCTGGATGATCTGGCGCGCAGGATCCTGGACGATGACCAGAGGCCACAGGAAGCTGTTCCAGCAGAACAGGAATGTGATGAGCCCGAGCGTCACCATCGGTACTTTGACGTTTGGCAGGACGATGGAAAAGAAGATGCGCACATGTCCGGCACCGTCGATGCGCGCCGCATCCTCCAGCTCTGTCGGCAGTTCCTCGAAGGCCTGTTTCAGCAGAAAGAGACCGAAGGGGCTGGCGATCCAGGGGATCATGATCCCGACCAGACTGTTGGAGAGGCCGAGCCCGGAAACCACCTGGTAGAGGGGCACCATCATCGCTTCGATCGGCAGAAGGAAGGTCAGAAGGATCAGCATGAAGACGACGTTGGCGCCAGGAAACTTGATGCGCGTCAGCGCATAGGCGGCCATCGAGCACAGCAGCAGCGTGAACGCGACCTGACCGATCGCGACGATCGCCGTGTTCAACAGAGCTCTCAGGATATTCGTGCGCTCGAACAGCGACACATAGTTTTCGATCGTCGCGCCGACCGGCACGAAGGCGCGCCAGGAGAGCGGCGTCACGTCGCCAAACACGGTGAACTGGTTCTTGAGCGACGACGCCACGACCCAGGCATAGGGCGCCAGGAAACAGGCGATGATCAACAGGATGATCACGAGAGTAAGCGCGGTGCGGCGGATGCGGGTCGTTGTCATGTCAGTAGTTCCAACGCGATCGCAGGAGAGCCATCTGGACCATCGAGATGGCGAGGACGACGAGCAGCAGCACGACCGAAAGCGCCGAGGCATAACCGGCCTGCTGCATGATGAAGGCGGTATTGTAGATGTGGTAGACGATCAGGTTCGTCGCCTCTTGTGGTCCGCCCTGGGTCATCAGGAAGGCGGGCGCGAAGGCTTGCAGCGAAAACACGGTCATGATCACCACGACGAACAGCGTGGTCCGCGACAGGAGCGGTATGGTGATGTTCCACAGCACCTGCCACCGCGTGGCGCCATCGATGCGCGCCGCCTCGCCCAGTTCGGAAGGCACGCCCTGGAGGCCGGCCAGAAACAGGATCGCCCCGAACCCGACCTGTTGCCACAGCGTCATGGCGATCAGCGACGGCAGTGCCTGGGTGGTGCTGGTCAGAAACGGTTGCCGGGCGATGCCGACAATATCCAGCGCGCCGTTGATCAATCCGTTCGACGGGTCGAGCAGGAAGGACCACATCGTCGCGATCACCACCGAGGATGTGACGACCGGCAGCATGATCATGGTGCGCACCAGGCCGCGCGCCGGAAGTTTCGAATTGAGGAAGAGGGCAATCGCGAAGGCGATCGGGATGACGAAAACCACTACGCCGAAAGCGAAGAGGAAGGTGATGCCGAAACTTCTCCCGGCATCGTCGTATTCGATCATGTCGGCGAAGTTGCGCAGGCCGACAAATTTCTCCGCCGCCGGGTTGAGCAGCGAATAATCGTAGAAGCTGTTTCTCGCCATCACCAGCAGCGGAACGTACTGGAAGATCAGCAGCAGCAGCATGAAAGGCGCGAGAAAGCCGACAGCGACCAGACGCTCCTGCTTTTGCCGCCGGGTGGCGGCCTTGCGTGGCCGGGTCTTTGCACCCGCCGAAACGGTAAGGGCCTGTTCGCCTGTCGACATTCTCGCGTCCATTGTCATTATCGGTCGAGGATACGCTGAACCTTCTTTTCAGCGTCCGCCATCAGTTCTGCCGGATTGCCACCGAAGGCAACGCCGCGAAGAGCCTCGCTGACAATCTTGTCATACTGGGCGAATTTCGGGCCCGGCGGGCGCGGCTGGCCCCAGGACTGCAGCTGATCGACGAACACCTTCATCGGATATTTATTGTAGACATCGAAGCGGGAGAACAGGCTCTTCAATGTCGGCAGATTGCCGCGCTGGCTGACGTTCATATAGGCATATTCGCCCCATGACATATCGACTACGAACTTTGCGGCGATCTCGGGATGTTTGGAGCGGGCGGTCGCACCGAACGTGGTCGAGCCCGTATGCACGACCGGCGTCTTGAAATACGGCAGCGGCGTGATACCCCATTCGATCTTCGGATCCTTGATCAGCGCGTTGCCGGCCGCCGGAGTGTCGATGTAGAAGCAGGCCTTGGCGTCGAAGAAGGCATTCGGAATGCCGACCTTCGGCGCAACACCTTCGGCATTGAACATCGACTGGTAGAATTTCAGCGCTTCGACGGCTTCCGGCGTATTGAGATAGCCTTCAGCCGTCTTGCCGTCCGGCGCGAACGCCCAAAAGGTCTTGTAGGCGCTGCTGGTCGGGGCTGCCTTCGGGTCGCCGGCGGAGCGCTGGTAGATCAGGTCCTGATAGACGAGACCCGGCTGCCCGTTGCCGAAGCGGGTCGGGCCGAGGCCCCAGACCGTGGCGGCACCTGCCGGACCCTGTTGGCACTTCTTGAAGGCTTCGAGCGCCTGGGGCCATGTCCATGCCTCGGCAAGCGTCTGCGGCGGCTTCACGCCTGCGGCTTCGACCAGCTTCTTGTTGTAGTACATGGCAACGGTGGTCTGCTCGATGCCTGGCGAATAAACCTCGCCATTGTAGCTGTGCTCGGCCTTGGTGGCCGGCAGGATGTCGTCATCCCAGCCCTTCGGCAGGTATTTGGTGATCGGCAGCAGGATGCCGGCAGCCGCGTAGGACTGGGTGTTCGGGCCGTCATAAACGATGATATCAGGCGGATTGGAGCTGGCTGCCTGAACCGAAATCGTGTCCGCGAGCTGCGGGAACGGGACTTCGTTGACGTCGAACTTGACGCAAGGGTTTTCCTTCTGCCACGCTTCCATCGGCTTGGGATAGGGGTAGTTGCCAGGCGTGCGCAGGATGCGCAGCGTCACGGTTTCGCCGGTGCAGGCAGGCGTGCTTTGCGCGTTGGCGCCGGTCGCACCCAACGCCGTGGCGCCGAGCAGACTGGCAAAAACGATAGAATAGATCTTCATCAGCCGTTCTCCTTCTGGTGTTTTAACGGACAGCGTCTTTCAGATGGCGCCGCCGGTATCGGGGTCGAAAAGCGACATGCGGTCTTGGGCGATGCGGAGCGGCTGCTGACCTCCTTCGGGGAGCGCGTGCTGCGGCGCAAGCATGGCTGCGCAGGGCACGCCGGCAAGGGTGAAGTGAACCAGCGTGGTGGGTCCGAGCAGTTCGGCCATATCGACGGGAACCGAAAAATCCGGCTCGCCGTCGCCGGCCAGGAAGTGTTCCGGCCTCAGACCCACTTCGACCGTCTTGCCCACATAGGCAAGGAGAGCATCGCGCCGGTCGGCTGGCGACGGCAGGGTGGTATTGTTGAGTTTCAGCACCGGCGCCCCGCCGTCCAGGGCAACCTGCGCCGGGAGGAAGTTCATCGAGGGGCTACCGATGAACCCGGCCACGAAGCGGGTGGCGGGACGTTCATAGAGTTCCTGCGGGGTGCCCTGCTGCTCGATCTTGCCGTTGTTCAGCACCACGACGCGATCGGCGAGCGTCATCGCCTCGACCTGGTCGTGGGTCACGTAAACGGTTGTCGCCTTCAGGCGCTTGTGCAGCCGGCGGATTTCCGTGCGCATCTGTCCGCGCAGCTTGGCGTCCAGATTGGAAAGCGGTTCGTCGAATAGGAAGACTGCCGGATCACGAACCATGGCGCGCCCCATGGCAACACGCTGCCGCTGGCCGCCGGAAAGCTGCTTCGGCCGCCGGTTCAGCAGCGCGGAGATCTCCAGCACCTTGGCGGCTTCCTCGACCTTGCGGCGTATTTCCGCTTTGTCCACTTTGGCGAGTCGCAGGCCGAAACTCATGTTCTGGGCGACGGTCATATGCGGATAGAGCGCGTAGTTCTGGAAAACCATGGCGATGTCGCGCTCGCGCGGATCGAGCTCGTCAACCCGACGCTCGCCGATCCAGATCTCGCCGCTGCTGACCTCTTCCAGGCCGGCAATCATGCGCAGCGTCGTGGACTTGCCGCAGCCCGAGGGGCCGACAAGCACCACGAATTCACCGCTGCGAATATGCAGGTCAAGTCCATCGATCGTGGTTGCCGAAGCACTCTCGTAGGTCTTGCCCACCTTTTTAAGCTGAACGTCTGCCATGCCGGCTTTGAGGCCTTTTGCTCTTGAAAATTCCAGAGACCTGCTGGTCCTGCCATCCGGACATTAAGGGACGGAACATGTATTCGTGCAATAGATAAATGTATACGTATATTACTTTTTTGTCGCGCAGCCTGCTTCGCCTATTTATTGGGCTGATTGCCTTCTCATTTTGCCTATATTGACGGCATATTGGAATAAGATAGCCATTAAACCCTCTTTATCAGGTGGAAAATTTCAGGCCTTGGCAAAAAATCCATGGACAGAGCGCAGAAATGGCGTATGCAAAAAAGATAAATATGTATTCAGAACAGGAGACGCAGGTGGAACTGAATCTTGCCGGCAAAACGGCCCTCATCACCGGAGCATCCCAAGGCATCGGCTACGCGATCGCGAAGGTTCTGGCCGCTGAAGGATGTCACCTCCACCTGGCCGCCCGCAACGGCGCAGCCATGCAGGCCCTTAAGAAGGAACTCGCCCAGTATCCGGTCAACGTTACCGTGCACGAGGCGGATCTGAGCACGACCGAAGCAATGGTCGCACTCGACAAGGCCTGTGGCGACTATGATATCCTGATCAACAACGCGGGTGATATCCCCGCCGGTTCGATCGAGGACGTCACCGACGAGGCCATCCGCCGTGGTTTCGATCTCAAGGTCTTCGGCTACATTACCCTTTCGCGCGAATTCTGGAAGCGCCGCAAGGGTCGCGACGGCGTCATCATCAACGTCATCGGCAATTCCGGCGAAAACTGGGATGCCGCCTATTTTGCCGGCTCGACCGGTAACGCAGCGCTGATGAGCTTCACCAAGGCACTCGGCGGCCGCAGTCTCGATCAGGGCATCCGCGTCATCGGCGTCAATCCCGGGCCGGTCGATACCGCGCGGATGTTCAAGATCATGAAGCGCAAGGCGATCGACATGCTCGGTGATGAGAGCCGTTGGAAAGAACTCTACGACAAGTATCCGGGCAAGCGCCCGGCTACGGCCGAGGAAGTCGCCGATCTCTGCGCCTTCCTCGCCTCGCCCAAGGCCGGTTATATCACCGGCACGGTCGTCACCATCGACGGCGGTATCGCGGCGCGTGGTTCGGTGATCTGACGATCATGAGCGACGCCCGCATTCGAAACCGCTATTTCGACGACTTGTTCTCCACGCCGGACCTGGCGTGGATGGGGCAGAACACCAACCACATCCCCGCGCATCCCGCTGTTCGCGAGGCCATGATCCGCTCGGTCGAGGCAGGTGAATTCAATGCCTACGCGCCGCCGATGGGTTTTGAGGCGCTTCGAGCCGGGATTGTCGCCGATCTCGGCGTCCTGTCGGCAGAGGCGCTGGTGACGGAAGGCGGCGTCAATGCGCTGGCGATGATCTGCAAGGCGCGCGCCAGGCCCGGCACGACACTGGTGACGACGGACCCGACCTGGAAATGGCCGTGCATGTTTGCCGAACAGGCCGGCGCCGAAGTCATCCAGATTCCGATCTATGACCCTGCGACCAAATACAAGCTGACCCCGGATGCCCTGCGGGCTGCCGTCGATGAGCGTTGCGCGCTGATCTACATCGTCGATCCCAACAATCCGCTCGGCATCCGCTACGACCGCGAGGAAATCGAGGCCTTTGCCGAGATCGCCCGTTCGGTCGGCGCCTTGATGATCCACGACTGCACCTACCGCGATTTCGCCGACGGCCACACGCCTGTCCTGCAGGTCGCGCCGGAAGGTACGGTCGTTTCGCTGAGTTTCTCCAAGTGGCTGGGGCTCGCCGGCATGCGCATCGGCGCGCTCGTCGCATCCCCCGCGCTGGTCGACGAGTTTTCGTCCGCCTCGACCTCCGTTCTCGGTGCATCTGTCGTCGCCCAACGCGCCGCGATGGCCGGGCTTTCGGTCAAAACCGAATGGATGAAGGACGTACGGACTATCGACAGGGCGAACAAGGCGATGATCGTCGCGGCCGCGGAAGCTGCCGGCATCACAGTGCCGGTCCAGCCGTCGCACGGCAATTTCCTCGTGCTGGAAACGGCGGCCACCGGCGTTTCGCCCGAAGCGATCGTCGAGGCGGCCCGCCGCGAAGGCGTCATGATCCGGCAGGGTCGGTACCACACGGCGCGTTTCGGCGACCGGTTCATCAAGGTCTCGACCTCGGTGCCATCAGCCTGGGCCGAACGCTTCTGCGAAGGCCTGCCCGGCTATATCGCGACCGCGCGCACACTGAACGACGTGCCGGCCCTCTTCTAGGGCCGGTCTCTTGACCCAGCAGCATATACGGGAGTAGCCGGTTCATGTTCGTGACCAGCAAGGATGGCATCAAGCTCTATTACGAAACGGCAGGCGAGACCGGAACGCCGATCCTGTTCATCCACGAGTTCGGCGGCAATTACGACGCCTGGGAACCGCAGATGAGCTTTTTTCCCCGGCGCAACCGCTGCATCACCTATGCGGCCCGCGGTTATGCTCCGTCCGATATCCCGGCGGATGTCGAACAGTATTCGCAGGCGCTGGCGGCAGAAGATGCCCTGGCCGTGCTCGACGGTCTCGGCATCGAGAAGGCCCATATCGTCGGCCTGTCGATGGGCGGTTTTGCGACGCTGCATTTCGGCCTGCGCTTCCCTGAGCGGGCGCTATCGCTGACGGTTGCCGGTGCCGGTTACGGTACGGAGCGCGCCACGGCCGATTATTTCCGCAATACGTCGCTGAAGGTCGCCGATAATTTCGAAAAGGATCCGGTCGGTTTCTCGAAGATCTATTCGCTCGGCGCAAGCCGCGTGCAGTTCCAGAACAAGGATCCGCGCGGCTGGGCAGCTTTCGCGGAGCGGCTGTCG
Organism: Neorhizobium sp. USDA 3394; assembly: GCF_056280385.1. Classification (NCBI taxonomy): domain Bacteria; kingdom Pseudomonadati; phylum Pseudomonadota; class Alphaproteobacteria; order Hyphomicrobiales; family Rhizobiaceae; genus Neorhizobium; species Neorhizobium sp. USDA 3394. The sequence goes on along the minus strand of NZ_JBWCDU010000002.1, from coordinate 1,425,671 downwards.
CGGCACTCCGCCGTTGGCGCGGCCAACACCATGCGCGGCGTACAGTGCCGCCGGCCATCTTTCTGGGACCTGGAAGACGAACTGAAGAAGATGATGGTTCCGACCCTGATCATGTCCGGCGACGAGGACGATCATTGCCTCCAGCCGAGCATCTTCCTGAAGAAGACGCTTCCCGCCAGCGGCCTCGCGATCCTGCCGAAGACCGGGCATACGCTCAATCTCGAGGAACCCGCCCTGTTCAACACGCTGGTATCCGATTTTATCGGCCAGGTGGAAGCGGGCGCCTGGAAAGTGCGCGATCCGCGCGCCGATCCGGGACAGGTGATGCGGACGGAATAGCGCAATGACCGGCGTGGCCTCGATATCCCCGGAGCGGCTGTGGTCGCGGCTCATGGAACTCGGCAGAGATGGCGCCCTGCCCGAGAAGGGCGTCAATCGCCAGGCCCTGTCGGCCGAGGAAATTCTCAGCTGGCGCCGCATCATCGCATGGAGCGCCGAGGCAGGCTTGAAACCCTCCACGGACGCGGCCGGAAACCTTTTTCTGACACTCGACGGCAAGTTTCCCCACCTGTCGCCCGTCGTCGCCGGCAGTCATATCGACAGTCAGCCGACGGGCGGTCTTTTTGATGGGGCATTCGGCACGCTGGCGGCGCTCGAAGCCGTAACGGCTATAGCCGAGGCAGGCATGATACCGGAGCGGCCCATCACGGTTGTCGCATGGATGAATGAAGAGGGCAGCCGGTTTGCGCCTGGAATGATGGGGTCCGAGCTTTTCGCCGGCAAGCGAACGATGGATGAGGTCATGGCGGTCAAGGACGCCGCCGGTATCACCGTGGCCGAGGCACTGGCCGCCGTGCATGCCGCCTTTCCGGATATAGAGCATCGGCCGCTCGGGTTTCCCGTCCACGCCTATATCGAACCGCATATCGAACAGGCGGACGTGCTCGAACGCGCCGGTGCGGTAATCGGCGTCGTTTCCGGCATTCAGGGCAAGAAGACCTACGAGATCATCATATCCGGACGTGAAGCGCATGCCGGCACCGAGGCGATGGAGCGCCGCCAGGACGCGTTGCAGGCGTTTGTGCGCATGGCGCTGCGCATGCAGCAGGACATGGCGGTCGATGACGTGGTGAAATTCACTATCGGCCGGCTGGAAATCCAACCCAACGCGCCGTCGGTCGTGCCTTCCAGCGCAGTCTTCCGCATCGATCTCCGGCATCCGGACAATGCTGTGCTCGACCGGCTCGGCCTGCGCCTGGAGGCGATCGCTGCCGAGGAGGCGCATCCCTGCAGCTTCCATATCAAACGCCTGGTCGATGCCCCCTCGAACACGTTTGACGAGGGGCTTCGGGCAGCGATACGCCGTTCCGCCGGCCGCCATGGCTATTGGGCGCTCGATTTGCTTTCGGCGGCAGGGCATGATGCCCGGCAGATGGCGCCGCTTGCTCCGAGTGCGATGATTTTCATCCCCTGTCGCGCCGGTCTCAGCCATCATCCCGACGAGTGGGCTGAACCGGAACACGTCGCAGCCGGTGCGGCCGTTCTTCTCGATCTGCTACTGGAGCAGACAGGTCTTTCGCAGAAATATGGAGATGCATCATGAGCACCGTCAACGACATGGCCGAAATGCCGGTTCAGCTGCCTCGCAATCCAGCCAATGCTGCCGAGGCGCGCAGCCGCTATTTCAACTCCGGCAATGCCTTCAACATCAAGCTTCCGCCGGTGCCGGGCAAGATCTTCACCGACGAACCGACCAGCGCTTTCGCGCTCGAAAAGACCGGGTTCATCAACTGCGATCTGTCCGCGGAAATGCAGTGCCCCTTTCCGGCGACGACCCCGTTGATGCTGGCCCGCTATGCGGTGATCAAGTCCGGCGAAGTCCTCGATACGACGCTCACCAATACCGCGTCGATCTGGTACGTCATCAAGGGTAAGGCCGCTCTCGCCGTCGGTGACGAAAAGGCTTTATTGGGCAAGGCAGATGTCTTCCTTCTTCCCGGCGGGGTGCCTTCTGCCATCACTGCGAGCCAGGACAGCATCTTCTGGCTGGTGGGCAATGATCCGCAGCTGATGTTCGATGCTTCGGCGCCGATCGTCGGCGAGGGCGCTGCCGTCAGCTTCGTGCATTACCCGGCAGGCGAGATCAGCCATCAGCTCGACGTGGTTTATGGGACCAACGCCAATGCCAGCACATCCGGCCATGCGCTGATCTTTTCGGCTGAAAAGACGGAAGCAAGCCGCAATATCGCAACCACGATGACCCTGTCGCTGAACACGCTGAAGCCGCGGAGTTTCCAGCCGCCGCACAAGCACAACTCCGCCGCGATCACGCTGGTGGTCAACGGCGATCCGGCCTATTCGATGGTGGCGGATGCCAAATGCGCGTGGTCGCCATGGGCGACGCTGGTGACACCTCCGGCTGCCAAGCATAGCCACCACAATGATGGAGATACCCGGGCCGAATTCCTGATCGTCCAGGACGGCGGTTTCCACTATCATGCCCGCACGATGGGTTTCGAGTTCTACTGATATGCGGCTGATCATAGACACCGATACGGCGGGAGACGACACCTATTCGCTCCTGCTTGCCATGCGCACCCCCGGCTCGACGCTGGAGGCGGTGACTATCTGCGTCGGCAACGTGCCCTTCGACCAGCAGGTTGAAAACGCTCTGGCGACCATCGAGGTGGCCGGTTTCTCTGGAAAGGTGCCGGTCTATCTCGGCGCCCGCCGCCCCATGGTGAAGCCCTGGGAAGCATCCACCATGCACGGCAACGATGGAATGAGCGGTGCTAACCTGCCGATCGCCCGTCAGCGGCCGGAAACCATGCATGCGGTCGATGCCATCATCGAACGGGTGATGGCAGAGCCGGGCGAGATTGATATCCTGGCCCAGGCGCCGCTCACCAATATCGCCCTGGCGGTCATGAAGGAGCCGCGGATCGCCAAGGCGGTGCGCCACCTCTGGATCATGGGCGGCACCGACAATGCGGTCGGCAATATCACGCCCTGCGCCGAATACAATTTCTTCATCGATCCGGAAGCCGCCCGTATCGTCTTCGACGCGGGTTTCGATATCACGCTGTCCACCTGGACGTTGACCATGCGTTCCGGGCTTCTGGAGGGCGACCAGCTGGACGAGATCTTCGCGATGCAGACGCCTCTTTCGGAATTCTACCGGAAGGTTTCTGCGGTGCCGCGCGAGACTGCGGAAGCGCGCTACGGCCGGCCGGTCAGCACCCATCCGGATTCGCTGACCTGCGCCTGCGCTCTCGACCCGGATCTGATCGAATCCTCGCGCGAGGCCGTGGTGCGCATCGAGACGTCGGGTGAAATCACCCGCGGTTTTTCCGCCATCCACCCGCCGAAGCTCGGCACCCGCTGGCCGGAGTTCAAGGTCAACGCACGCGTCATCGAAAAGGCGTCGACCGACGGTTTTCTCAAGATGATGAAGCAGGCATTCGCCGAAGACTGAGGTTTCGGCGGGAGCGATCCCGCCGATGCGTTTCGATGTTGCCGCAGGGCTCAGGCCGCCGGCGCCAATGCGCCATAGAGTGCGTCGGCATCGGCAGCCGTGGCATCCGATCGGATGGTGACGATCGGCGGCATGTCCTTGCCGACCTTCCTGAAGCAGGCCGCCATCGCATCCAGCCAGACGCCTTGCTGCGGCAGGTCTTCCACGGCGGCGATCACTACGTCATAGCCGTTCTTGCGGTAATCGATAAGGTCGCCTACGGAAACCTCGATCAGCCTTTCGCAGCTTTCCGGTTTTGCCACATGCGGCGGCATCTTCATGATGCCCCAGCCGCGCTCCACCAGCGCATCCATGAAGCCGCTCGGCGGTGCTTGTTGTCTGCCGTAAAGTGCCGAGCCGGGATTGACGACGAAATCGGCGATGACCGCAATGCGGCGACCTCTCAGGTCTTCCCGGATCACGCTGCATTCTCCGTGCCTTCGGTCAGAAACTCGTCGAGCTCGAGCATTGCCTTCTGGAGATCGAAATCCTGCGCATCCATCGCGACGCCCGTCGCGCGCGGGAATGCAAGGCCGCGTTCCTCGAACTCGAATTTCAGCTCTTCCATCCAGATGCCCATGCCGGGTCGGCGATCGCTCCCGCCGTGGACGGCGCCCTCCGGTCGGCCACCCCAGGATGCCTTGGTGCTGGTGAGACGGACGCCGCTTGACGGACTGCCGTCCAGGCCGACGATGACGACGTCGTAGCCGGCGTCCTGATGCATGATCACGAGATCCACGACGCTTTTTGCCAGGTTGCGGCAATGGCGCCGGTAACCAGGTGTGTCGTACTGTTCTCGGGATGCCCACCACCGGACGGCACCCATATGGCTCATCTCCGGGCAGGGCAGTTGTTGCAGCTCGAATCCGTTCTTGACCAGCCGCTCGACCAAGGGAGAAAAAACGCCGGCGCATTTTGCGAACTCACTGACCTTGGCATTCTGGTTCATGAGACAGTGCGCCACATAGGCTACTCGTCTTGGTTCATCCTGCATGATGTGCTTCTCCCGATGTCTTGATCTGCCCGATGCGGATAGTCGAAGTCTGCCATGCGGTTGGCTCGACATGCCGATTGGTCCTCGATGCAATCGCCATGCCACTATTCTGCGCCTGGCCGTTTCCGGCAAGTTGAGCGCTTTGCTGGAAATGCCACCCGCGACAATGCCGTAATAGCGGTCAATCTGCGTCCAAAATATGCGCATTGCGTATGCATATTTTTGATTGTTGGATATTTGAGCTGCGATTTGTTGCATGGTAGCACGTTGATCGTTCGATCCTGCCCAAAAAACCCCTAGATTAGTGGCATTCTTTAGCAACTTGTAAAGCTGGCGTGTTTGGCACGAGGCTTGCTTGCATCCTTAATGGTAATAATTGCATGCAAGGAGATGCCTCTCGATGACCGACATGTCGATTGCTTGGAGTGAGGACTACGCATGCGGATTGAATCCGGGAGCGCGCGGTCTCGCGGGCCTGTTGCGGCCGGTAAAGACCAAAGCCCTTGCTGCACCTGCCGCGGAACCGGCCTGGACCGTATCGGGTAACAGGCCGCTCATCGAACTCCGCAAGGTATCCAAGAGCTTTGGCCCTGTGATGGCGCTGGATAACTTGGAGGCAACCATCCTTCCTGGTGAGCTGGTGACGGTGGTCGGCCCTTCCGGCTGCGGCAAGAGCACGCTGTTCAATATCCTCGCGGGCCTCGAAGAGCCGGATCCGGGCAATATCCTGCGTTTCCGAGGCAGGAGTTCTGCGGCCTCGGAACTGCTCGGACAAGTTTCCTTCATGCCGCAAAGGGACCTGCTGCTGCCATGGCGAAACGTCATCGACAACGCCATCCTGGCGCTGGAGATCGAAGGCATGCCGCGGGTGCAGGCCCGGGCGGAGGCGCTGAAGATGCTGCCGGAATTCGGGCTTTCCGGATTTGAGGCGCAATATCCCAATCAGCTCTCGGGCGGCATGCGCCAGCGCGTGGCCCTGATGCGTACGTTTCTCTTCAAGCGCGATCTCATGCTGCTCGATGAACCATTCGGCGCGCTGGATGCACTGACACGAACCATGATGCAGCGCTGGCTGCTCGACGTTTGGCAGAAACACCGGCGCACCGTGCTCTTCATCACCCACGATGTCGACGAGGCGATCTTCCTCGGCGACCGCGTGCTTGTCATGACGGCCCGGCCGGGCAAGGTGAAGCTTGAACAGAAGATCGACTTGCCGCGCCCCCGCAAGGCCGACATCGTCACGTCGCCCGAATTCATCGGGTTGAAGAAGACACTCCTCGACGCCATCGAGGAGGAAAGCATGAAGTCGTTCATGACTTCAGGACATTAGAATATGAGAGGAAACACGGTGGCCAGTGAATATGCCGAACGTCCCGCCCACATTCCCGAAGCCGAGTGGAAGGCGCGCGTCGATCTCGCCGCATGCTACCGCATGGTCGCGCGGCTGGGCCTGGATGACCTTATCTACAACCACATTTCAATGCGTGTACCGGGGCATGACGACCAGTTCCTGCTCAACCCCTACGGCTTCCTGTTTGGCGAGATAACGGCCTCCAGCCTCGTGCGGATCGATATCGACGGCAACAAGCTCGACGACACGCCCTATACGATCAACAAGGCCGCTTTCGTCATCCATGGCGCCATCCACAAGGCCGTGCACGATGCAGCCTGCGTTCTCCACACCCATTCCGATGCCAGCACCGCGATCTCCTGCCAGAAGAACGGACTTCTGCCACTGACGCAGTTTGCCATGCGCTTCTACCAACGCCAGGCCTTCCACGATTACGAAGGTGTGGCGATCGACATGGACGAACAGGCTCGCCTCATCGCCGACATGGGCGACAACCGGGTGATGCTGATGCGCAACCATGGCATCATGACGCTCGGTCGCACGCCGGGCGAAGCATTCATGCTGCTTTATTACTTCGAACGCGCCGCGCGCATTCAGCTCGATCTGCAGGCTTCCGGTGCCGAGCTTCTGACCCCGCCGCACGAGGTTTGCGAGAAGGCGGCACGTCAGTTCTGGGAGAACAAGGGTGACATCCTGATTGCAGGGGAACGGGAATGGCCGGCCTTCCTTCGCCAGCTCGAACGGGAGGGATCGGATTACCGCCGATAGTCGGGAGGAGAACGACTAACGCAACCATAACCCAACCAAGAATCGACAGAGAGGGACCATGCTTAAAAAACGACAGCTTCTCGCGGCGCTTGCCGCAACGTTCATCGGCGTCCAGGGCTTGGGCTACAGCGCAATCCCGGCTGCTGCCCAGCAGACAGTGAATGCCAGCCTGCGTCTCAAATGGCTGACCCAGGCTCAGTTCGCCGGTTTCTACGTCGCGCTGGAGAAGGGGTATTACAAGGATGAGGGCATCAACCTCACCATCAACCCCGGCGGCCCCAATCTGTTGACGGAAAACCTGGTAGCGACCGGCTCCGACACGTTCGGCCTTTCGGGCGGCACCGACAGCGTCTTTGCCGCACGCGACAAGGGCCTGCCGATCGTCTGCATCGGGGTTGCGCATCAGGTGACGCCATTCGTCTTCGTGACCTACAAGGACGGCCCGATCAAAACCATCCAGGATTTCAAGGGCAAGAAGGTGACCGCCTGGTTCACCGGCGCAAACCACGTGCTCTCGGCCATGTTGGCCAAGGCGGGCATCAAAGCTGGTGAAGTCGATGTCCAGCCGCAGCAGGTCTCGATGACGCCGTTCATCGACAAGCAGGTCGATGTCGCGACCGCAACCCGCTACAATGAACTTCAGATCGTCGCACAACGTGCCGGCATGGACAATTTGCGGATCTTCGTGCCCGAAGATAGCGGTGTTTCCTTTCCGCGAGACACATTGATCGTGTCGGAACAGACTGCCAAGGAAAAGCCGGAACTGGTCGAAAAATTCCTGCGTGCCAGCATCAAGGGCTGGAAATATGCCCTGACCAACGAAAAAGAAGCGATCGACATCGTCATGAAGGTGGCGCCGACTCTCGACCGCGCCCAACAAGCAGTCATGCTGTCCGAGATCAAGAAGCTGATGGTCGCCGGCAAGGGCGGCACGGATGGCCTCTTCGCCATTGACAAAACAGCCGTTGGCTCCGCCAACAGCCTGCTCGCTGAATACAAGGTGATCTCTAAGCCCGTCGATCTCGATGCCGCGTTCAACGACAGCTTCCTGTCGAAGATCCCGGTTGCGGAAAAGCGCCTGTGAGCCTCTCGGGCCTGTCTCGTGTATCCCTGTCCGCCGTAAAGGCGGACAGGTTTGTCTCGATCGTGAAGTCCCTGATCTGGATCGCGGCATTGCTGCTGGTGGTGGAGCTGATCGTCGTGGCGCTAGGCATCAGACCTTATTACCTGCCACGACCAAGCGCGATCGCAGCCGCATTCCTTGCCACGCCGCAGGCTTATCTGTTGAGCATGTGGCGCACGCTGCTGGAAACGGTGATCGGCTTCGTCGCGGGCAGCCTTTTCGGCGTTGCCATGGGCGTTCTTTTCCATCGCTGGACCCTGCTCAGGGAGCTGTTCTTTCCGCTCTTTGTGGTGTCACAAACCATACCGGTCATCGCCTTCGGCGCCGTCGTCGTCCTGTGGTTCGGCAATACGCTGCTCGCCAAGGCCGTCATCGCCTTCTACATCAGCTTCCTGCCGGTGACGGTGAACGCGCTTCTCGGCTTTGCAACGGTCGATCCTCGCCAGGTCGCGCTGATGCGCAGCTTCGGCGCAAAAGAGGGGCAGATCCTGCGGCGCCTCTACCTGCCGGCCGCACTGCCGCAGATCTTCGTCGCCCTCAAGCTCGCCTCGTCGCTGTCGCTGATCGGAGCGATCGTCGGCGAATGGTTCGGGGATACGACCGGCCTCGGCGTGCTGCTGCTGCAGGCCATGTACAACGAGAACGTCGTCGGCATCTGGGTCACCATTGTCGCTTCCGCCTGCCTCGGGATCGGCCTTTACGGCGCGGTTTCCGAAGCGGAAAGGCGGATCGTCTTCTGGGGAGCGGAACAATGAGCCCCGTCACCGCAAGCAGCAACGCGCGCCGCATCAGCCGGGGTTTTGCCGGGGCCTTCCTCCTTGCGGCAATCTGGGAACTGAGCGTCCGCGGTTTCAACCTGCCGGCCTATGTCCTGCCTTCGGTCAGCAGCATTATTACCGGCATGTTCGCCGATGCGGGCAAACTCGCCGACGCCGCCCGCTTCACCGCCGCCGAGGCCCTGACCGGCTATCTACTGGGCTGCGTCATCGGCATTGCGGTTGCCGTCGGGGTCAGCATGGTCCCTCGCACCCGCAGCGCCGTCATGTCGGTTGCGACGGCCATCAACTCGGTGCCGGTCGTCGCCTATTCGCCGCTCGTCCTGCTCTGGTTCGGCATCGGCATGACGTCCAAGATCGTCATGGTCGCCGTCGCCGTCAGCTTCACCGTCTTCCTCAGCACCGTCGCGGGGTTGGATCGCGTCGATCGTAAATCGATCGATCTGGTCCGCTCGTTCGGGGCAGGGCGGATGGCGGTGCTCTGGCGTCTGCGGCTCCCAACGGCTTTGCCGTTGATCATTGCCGGCATACGGGTGTCCACCGTCCGCAGCGTGATCGTCGCCATCGTCACCGAAATGCTGGGTGCTTATGGCGGGCTTGGCTGGGTGATCTATCAGGCCGTGCTGCAGATCGATTTCGTCCAGGTCTGGGCGGCGATCATTGTCGCGTCGGCGATCAGCCTCTGCTTCTTCGGTGTGATCAGTTTCATCGAGCAGCGTTACATTTTCTGGAGATGATCAATCCTATGACGCGCAGCATCCACTTGGGCCTTTTCCTTCTGGGCACCGGCAGCCATGTCGCCGGCTGGCGGATACCAGGGGCGATGGACAGCTTCCAGGATATCGAAATGATGCGCAGCGTTGCCAAGGAGGCGGAGCGTGGTCTGTTCGACCTGATCTTCATGGGCGACAATCTCAATGCGGACCCCGGCGCCCACCCGTCCTACACGGCGCGGCTCGAACCGCTGACACTTCTCGCGGCGATTGCTGGCGTGACGCGCCATATCGGCCTCGGCGCCACGATGTCGACCACCTACAGCGATCCGTTCACGGTCGCCCGCGCATTTGCTTCACTCGACCATATCAGCGGTGGCCGCGCCGCCTGGAATGCAGTCACCACGGCCAATCCGGCGGCAGCGGCAAACTTCGGAACGATCCATCCTGATCATTCCAAACGTTACGAGATCGCCGAGGAATTCCTGTCGGTGGTTCGCGGTCTTTGGGACTGTTGGGCCGACGACGCGATCGTCGCCGACCGGGAAAGCGGCGTCTATATCGATGCCGCAAAAGTCCGCGCGCTCGATCACGACGGCACCCATTTCAAGGTCAAGGGACCCATCAACATCGGCCGCTCGCCCCAAGGCCAACCGATCATCCTCCAGGCCGGCGGCTCCGGTCCGGGACAGGAACTCGCGGCCAAGTCCGCCGATGTCGTCTTCTCCGTCACCCAGGATCTCGACGAGGCGCGCTCTTTCTACGCCTCCGTTAAAGGGCGGCTTCCGAAATACGGCCGCAATGCGGATTCGATGGTCGTCTTGCCGGGCGTTATGCCAATTGTCGGGCGCACCGAACGCGAGGCCCACGACAAGCTCGCGGAGTTGCAGGGCTTCATCAGCGAAACCAACGGGCTTTCCATTCTAAGCGACCGCTTCGGCGTGGACATGAGCCAATTCGACCTCGATGGGCCGATCCCCGATATCGACCCGTCGGACAATTATCATGCCTTTGCGCGGGTCATGCTGGACAAGGCAAGGCGGGAAAACATGCGCCTGCGGGACCTCTACAATCTGGTCGCCGCGGCGCGCGGCCACTGGGTTCTCTGCGGAACCCCTGATTACGTGGCGGACACGTTTGAGACTTGGTTCACAACTGGCGCGGCCGATGGCTTCAACATCATGCCGTCTCACTTTCTCGGCGGATTGACGGATTTCGTCGATATGGTCGTGCCGATTCTGCAGCAGCGTGGACTCTACCGCACGAAATACGAGGGCACGACGCTGCGCGATCGGATGGGTCTCGCAAGACCTCCGCGTTCTCAAAATACGCGACCTGTGTGAATTACACGCTTTGAAGTTGCTCACCGAGAGATGATGGGTGTCCGCTTGCGTCAAGGGAACGGTCCCGAGAGGCATTGGTGCAGGGATCAGGAAGAGGTCAGCCTTCGGCCTTTTGCGAGCTCCCCGATCACGGCTGGATGGCATAGGAGACGATCGTCCTCAATAATCCTGAGCAGCTCTGAATCGGTATGCCGGAAATGATCGATCCAGATGGACGTGTCGGCAAGTATCATCGGTCAGTTGCGCCCCGGCGGCGTGGGGCTGCCTCCGCATCCGGCATAGTTCCACCAAGCGCGATGAGGCGTTTTCCCGACTCCACACGCACAAGCGCTTCCAACGCTTGGCGGACTAGAGCGGCGGTTTCTTTCGTGCCGGTTAGGGACCTAGCCTTTTCGATGAGGGTGTCGTCGATATTGATAGTCGATCGCATCGTTTGGTTTCCCGACCTGCTGCTATAGATAGCGCCATTTGGTGATGAATCTACGCTTGGTCTCCACTCAGATACGCCCGCCGTCGGATGTGCAAGTCGAGCGACGTGGTATTTCTGCCCGGTCCCGAGCACCCCCAAGCTTAAAGCAAGTGCAGCCTAGCCAGCGATATGCGTCGACATGGTACACTTGAAACTAAGAAACTACAGGCGCACGGGTTCATATCCCTCCAAGAGCTGCAGACGGCGTCTAATTTGCCCAACCTTTCAATAGCTGAAGTCAAATCGTCGCTGGACAACCGAATTTACCTCCGACGTATATCAGCGCTCGCATGGAATCTTCCTTTATGATCGCTTTGACACGCCCGACAAGGACTGCATGGGTTGGTGAATCGTATTCGCATTCCAGCCGGCAGTCGAAGACGCTAAGCGCATCGGCAAGTATGGGCGCGCCGGTGGCAAGCCGGGTCCATGCGCCGTAATTAAACCGGTCGGAACCATAGATCTTCGTCATTCCCGCAAAGCACTGGGCGAGTTCCGCCTGGCCTTCGGCAAGGAAATTTGCAGAGAAGCAGCCATTAGCGCGCAGATGAGGCAGGATGACGCTGTTGCGGTTCACGCATGCAAGGATCATCGGTGGCTGGTCGCTGAGTGAGCATACGGCGGAGGCGGTCATGCCATGGCGTATCTCGCCATTGCCGGTGGCGATGATCGTCACCGGCGTTGCGACTTTTTTCATCGCCGTCCTGAAAATCTGGGCATCGATCGGCGGCGGATCCATCTGCTCGGCGATCTTGATCGTGTCCACTATCATTATGCATCTGCCTTTCGACGATCGTTTCGGGAGGGGCGGAGGAGGTCTGTTTATTATTTTGCCATCGGTGTGGATGTGTCGCCGCCGTTCAGCCATTTCAGGATCGCGACCAGATGCTCCCGCGTCGCCTGTTCCGCCTCGGCAGCCCTGCGGCCGCGAATGGCATCGACGATCATTTCATGGTGTCGCCAACCGGTCTCGTTCGTGTAGGCCGGCAGACGCGTGCGGATTGTCTCGTCCCAGGTAAGATCCATGACCTGCTCGAGCAGATAGGCCGCAAGGATATTGTGGCTCGCCACCGCGATCGCCCGGTGGAAAAGGTTGTCGTTGCCGCGATCGAAGACCGTCGGCTCGGCCAGCGCATGGGCAGCGACGATATCGTCGATTTCGGTCGGCGTGCCGCGGATCGCCGCCAGGCGGGCGATCTCCGGTTCGAGAAGCAGGCGAACTTCCCATAATTCCGCAGGACTCGTCCGGCTCGCAATATTGGCGCGTGTGGCGATCGCCTGCTTTGCGTTGCGGGGCTTGCCCCTGGTTGGCTGGGCGCTGCGGCCGCGGATTTCCGGAATCCTGTTGTCGTCGCGCAACGTCGAAAGCGCCTTGCGCAGCAGATGGCGGCTGACGCCGATCTGCTCGGCCAGCTGTCGCTCGGGCGGAAAGCCGCCGTTTTCGGCAAGGCCGAGAATGGCCTGGGTAACCTCCTCTATGGAACTGGGAGGGTTCTTTGTATCGATGCCTGCGTTCATGGTGCTCCTCCAGATTTTCCGAATGAAGCAAGCCGGATATGGTTTCCGGCTTTCGTCCGAAAAACTGTGCCTGTTGTTCGGCAGCCCTACGGGTCGCCGTTTTGGTTTCTTGTGCGACCCAATGTATATGGTTGGCGCAACCAAATGTCCATATTGTATCTTGGTTGAATTTTGGTTGCTGACATAATTTCACGGCCGTGCACATAAAATAGACTATTCGCGCCGTGCCTAAATTTTTTTCACGTTTTCCAAGCATAATATAATAACGTAAAATCAATAATTTAGATGGAGTGTTTTAGGGAATTTCGATGCTGCGATTGCGAAATTGTACGAAATTCGTGAAAAGTTCGCTTGCAAGGTTGTCAACCAAAGTCTAGCTTTCGATAAAGTTTATGAGGCGGTTGAGCCTTTGGTTGTGTGAATCCGTTGCGTCAACCAAGTGCGATCAAACTCATCCCAGGAAATAGATCCAGCGCGAATGCTGCGGAACAGCCCGACGCTTTTGTCCGATCCGGACCTTCGGATCGGCAGGAAACCTGTGCGCCCATCCCGCCCGACCAAGCTTGCGGCCGGACCCGGAAGAAGACGGAAGTCAGATATGAACACCATGACGACAATCATCCCCAAACATGCGCTGAAAACCGGTGAGGAATTCAAGGCCTCGCTCGACGATGGACGCCAGCTCTGGGTCAACGGCAACAAGATCGCCAAGGTGATGGACGAGCCGGCACTCGCAGCCGGTGTCGAGCTGATGGCGTCGATGTTCGACGACCAGTTCACCGCGGAATATGCCGAGGCGACCACGGTTCTTGACAAGAAGTCCGGCCTCGTCACCGGTCGCTCCTGGCAGGTGCCGGAGACGAAGGAAGAGATGATCGGCCGGCGGATGATGATGGAATACACATCCCGCAAGACGGTCGGCACCTTCGGACGCCCGCCGGATCTCGGACCGACGCTCGCCGTCGGCATCCTGGCGCATCTGCATCTGTTCAAGGATTTCAAGTCGGCCTTTCCTGAATGCCAGCCGGATTTCGTCGAAAACGTCCAGCGTTATGTCGAATTCGGCCGGAAGAACTCGATCACCTGCGCCGAAAGCCTGACCGGCCCGCAGAACGACCGTTCCTCGCCGCTTGCCCAGGCCGCCTCGCTGCTGCGCGTCAAACGCGTTGAAAAGGACGGCGTCTATATTTCCGGCGCCAAGTCGGTCGGCTCGATCGCGGCACAGACCAACGAGATCTTCTTCTCCAATCTCGCCTATCCCGGCACGCCGGCAGAAGCCGCAATCTGGGGCGCGGTTCCGATCAATTCCGAAGGCATCAAGCTCATCAGCCGCGAGATGCTCTCCAATCCGGGCGCCGATCCCTTCGACCATCCGCTCGGCTACAAGGGCGAGGAAGCCGATCAACTCGTCATCTTCAAGGACGTCTTCGTCCCGAAGGACCGTATCTTCAACCTCGGCAACGAGCATGTCTCGGCGATTTCCGGCAAGGCGACACTGTTTGCCCACTACCACGTGCTGACCCGCCTCAAGGTAAAGTCGGAAGTCTTCGTCGCCTGCGCCAAGATGGTGACGGAAGTGCTCGGCACCGGCCAGATCCCCGGTGTCCGCTCGATGCTCGCAGAGATCATCGAATATAACCGTACGCTCGAAGCCTTCATTCTTGCCGCCGAAGCCAATGCCGAGATCAACGCAAGCGGCGTGATGTGCCCGGACGTGATGATGATCACCACCGGCCGCCTCTACGCTATCCGCAACTATCCGCACATCATCCATGTCCTACAGGAAATGTGCGGCCAGGGCCTCGTCATGCGCTTCGGCAAGGCTTCGTTCGAAAATCCCGACATTGGCCCGGATCTTGCTGAGCTGCTGCCGGGCAAGGGTGTGACCGGCATGCAGAAGGAGAAGCTGATGAACTTCATCTGGGATCTGACCTGCTCGTCGCTCGCCGGCCGCGTGGCGCTGTTCGAAAACGTCAATGCCAGCCCGGCGCCCCGCATGCGCGAGCGCCTCGTCGCCGAATTCGATACGTCCGCCATGGTCGCGGATCTCAAGAAGATTGCCGAGCTCGACTGAGGGATTTCACACCATGCCTACTCAACATGAAATGGTGAAATTGTTCACCGAGCAGCTCAAGCTCTGCGCGATGAAGCCGGAAGAAACGGTCATCATCCTCTGCGAGGACGATATTCGCGCCGATTATGCCCAGGCCTTCATGCTGGCGGCGCGTGATCTTGGCGCCACGCCTTTCCAGATCACGGTTCCGCTGCGCGAAAAGCGCTCGGCCCGGCAGACGACGGGCAAGACCGCGATCGCCGGCAACCGGCCGGTGATCGAGGCGCTGAAAAAGGCTGACCTTATCGTCGATGTGATGGGCACGCTCTTCTCGCCGGAACAGGACGAGATCTGCGGCGCCGGCGCTCGCATGCTGTTCGTCCGCGAGCCTTACGACGTGCTTGCCCAGAATTTCCCGGATACCGATCTGCGTCGCCGCATCGAATACGGCGAAAAGCTTCTGGAGAAGGCAAAGACGCTGCGCATCTGGTCGGATGTCGGCACCGATGTCACCTATGAAATGGGCGGCTACCGGGTGATGACCCAATATGGTTATACCGATACGCCCGGCCGCTGGGACCATATGGGCACCGGCCAGGTGCTGAGCCAGGCCACCGACGGCAAGGTCAATGGTACCGTGATGATCATGCCGGGCGACACAGTCACCGCCTTCCAGCGGATGATCGAAAGCCCGGTCAAGCTCACCATCAAGGAGGGTTTCGTCACCGATATTGAAGGTGACGGAATGGATGCGCCGCTCCTGCGCGATTACATGGAGAGCTTCAAGGACCCGCGCGCCTATGCGATCAGCCATATCGGCTGGGGCCTGCTCAACACCGCGACCTGGTTCCACCGGGCGATCACCCGCACTCGCACCCAGGAAATCAGCGTCAACTCGCTGAGCTATTACGGCAACGTGCTGTTCTCGACCGGCCCGAATACCGAGCTCGGCGGCACGAACGACACGATGTGCCACATGGATATTCCGCTGCGCAAAACCTCGCTGTCGCTCGACAACGTCACGATCGTCGACAAGGGCCGCATTGCCATTCCCGAAATGGCCGTCTGAACCGTCCCGGCCCCCATGTCGGGGGCCGATCCCATGCCTGAGATCCCATGCCTGACCGGCAGAGAATACAGGAGAAGCGATGACTCCGATCGATGCATCCGAGCCTGCGGAAAAGGCCAACAGGCTCATGCCTGGTCCGCCGCCCGTGACGCTCACGGCGTGGCAGAGACAGCAGCGGGGCCTGACGGTTTCGCTGATGGCGCTGCCGACCGTGGCGATGATCGGGGTTTTCGTCATGCCCCTGCTCGTGCTGCTATGGATGAGCTTTGGCGGTGGTACGAAAACCGGGTTTTCGGTTCAGGGTTATATCGACCTGATGCAGCCGGTCTATCTGAAGCTGTTGATGTTCACGCTTCAGCTGGCGTTCATTACCACCGTGCTCTGCGCGCTGTTTGCCTATCCGCTCGCCTATCTGATGGTCAATGTCAGCTCGCGTTTCGCCGCCTGGATGGGCGTCGTGCTGTTCATTACGCTGTGGCTGAGCTTTCTGGCGAGAACCTTTGCCTGGATCATCATCCTGCAGCGGCGCGGCATCATCAACAACTTCCTGGTCGGCATCGGCGTCATCGATAGCCCGCTGGAGCTCGTCTACAATAAGCTCGGCGCTTATATCGGAATGGTCCATATCCTTCTGCCGTTCATGGTCCTGACCTTGATCCCGGCCATGAAGGCGATCGATCCCGCCTATGTCAGGGCAGGCTTGAGCCTCGGGGCAAGCCCGGCAAGGGTGTTTCGCGACATCTACATGCCGCTCAGCCTTCCCGGCCTCGTCGCCGGATCGATGCTGGTCTTCACGCTCGCCTTCGGTTTTTTCATCACGCCGGCCATTCTCGGCGGTGGCCGCGCGCCGACCATCGTCATGGCGATCCGCGACCAGATCCAGCAGCTCGGCAATCTTCAGCTTGCGGCAGCCACATCCATGGTCCTGCTCGTTTTTTGCCTCGGCCTGCTTTTCCTCTACGACCGCATCGCCGGCATCGACCGCATCTATGACAAGGGAGGCAAGTGATGGAACTCCTCGTCCAGGGCAATGCCGCCCGTGTCCTGAAGATCTATGGCTGGGTGATGCTCGCCGTCATCATCCTGCCGGTGATCATGATCGTGCCGATCAGTTTTGGCGCCGGCAGTGCCATCGTCTTCCCGCCGAAGGAACTGTCGCTCGAATGGTATTATAACCTCATCGACGATCCCCGCTGGGGCCGCGATGCGCTGCTGTCGCTGCAGGTGGCGGCCCTCGCCACCCTGCTTGCGACGGTCACCGGCACGGCTGCGGCGATCGGGATGTCGCGTGTAGAGAACAAGGCGCTCTCGAAATTCCTGAAAATGTTCTTCATCGCGCCGATGATCGTGCCGCTGATGGTGATTTCGGTCGGCCTCTATATCGTCTTTGCCCGCAATGGCCTGCTCGGTTCGATGTGGGCGCTGGCGATCGCCCATGCCATCGTCGTGCTGCCCTTCGTCGTCATGCCGGTCACGTCGCGGCTCGCGAGCCTCGACCCGGCCTATGAGCGGGCCTCCGCCTCGCTCGGAGCGACTCAGATCCGCACGCTCTTCGAGGTGATCCTGCCGCTCCTCGTGCCGGCCATCATTGCCGCCGCGATCTTCTCCTTCGTGTTTTCCTTCGATGAGGTCGTGCTTGCGCAGTTCCTCTCGAGCCCGCGTTTCGAGACCCTGCCGAGAAAAGTCTGGGACGGCCTCAGCCAGAACGGCCTCGACAAGACCATTACCTCCATCGCCTCCGTCCAGCTGTTCCTCGTGCTTGTAGCTTTCGCAGGCTGGAACATCTGGAAAGCCGCTCGGACCGGTGTTCTCGCCAGCCGTGCGAAAACACTCGCCGCCGCTGCCGCGAATGCCTTGCCCGCCGTTGACCTCACTGCCAATGGATCTATGCCCATGAACGTCGCACTCAAGACCGCTCCGCCCGTCGGCACGCCCGCCATCCTCCCTTCTGCAGAGGCAGGTCCCGTCAAGGCCGGCGAGCAGCATGGCTACGGCATCGATTTCCAGCACATCAGCAAGTTCTACGGCGACAAGGTCGTTGTCGAAGAGGCGAATTTCTCGGTCAAGCCGGGCGAGTTCCTGACAATCCTCGGTCCCTCGGGTTCGGGCAAGACCACGCTTCTGATGCTGGTTGCCGGCTTCATCTCGCCCGATGCCGGCCGCCTCATGCTCGGCAAGCGCGACATTTCCCGCGTGCCGCCGCACCAGCGCGATATCGGCGTCGTCTTCCAGTCCTACGCGCTCTTCCCCCACATGACCGTGGCGCAGAACGTCGCCTATCCGTTGCGCGCCCGCGGCGTCTCGAAATCCGAGCAGCAGGCCAAGGTGAAATGGGCGCTGGAGCGCGTCCACATGCAGGACTTCTCCGAACGGCGCATTGCACAGCTTTCGGGCGGCCAGCAGCAGCGCATTGCGCTTGCCCGCGCCATCTCCTTCGGTCCGCGCGCACTTCTGATGGATGAGCCGCTTTCGGCGCTCGACCGCAACCTGCGCGTCGATATGCAGCGCGAGATCCGCAGCCTGCAGCAGAGCCTGGGCCAGACGGTGATCTTCGTCACCCATGACCAGGAAGAGGCACTCAACATGTCCGACCGCGTCGCCGTCATCAACGAAGGCCGTGTTCAGCAGGTCGCTACGCCACGCGATCTCTATCTGAAGCCGCAGAACAGCTTTGTTGCCAACTTCTTCGGTGAATCCAACCTCTTCCACGGCGTGGCCGACGGCAACAGCCTGAAATGCGGCGACCGGGCCTTCCCGATGATCGAAGCGCGCTCCGATACGGCAATCCTTTGCGTGCGGCCGGAAACGGTGCGTCTCGCAGCTCCAGGCCAGCCGGCGCCGAACTGGGCGATCGAGGGCACGCTCGCCAATGCCCGCTTCCTCGGCAGCCTTCTGCATATGCAGTTCGCGACGGCCCACGGCACGCTCGTCGTGACGCGGCCACTCGATGGCACGATCGATATTCCCGAACAGGGCGCCGTCCGCCGCCTGTTTTGGGCTCCGGAAACGGCACACGTCATGACCCACTGACGGCCAATACCGTCCAGACAAAGCAGGCAGAAACACGATTCATCCAACCGCCCCGAATGCCTCCCAAGCACGTCCACGGGCCAGCACTTCCGACAGGAGAGACCGATGAAATCTAGATTTGGATTGTCCGCCCTCGTGGCACTCGCGATGTCATTGCCGATCGGCCTCCATGCTGCGGAAGTCCCCCCCGAATTCAAGGGCACCGGCAAGCTCGTGGTCAACAACTGGGGCGGCCCGACGGTCGAAAAGATGCACGCCGCCTGGTATGGCGATTTCCCCAAGACAACCGGCATCGACGTCACCTTCACCTCCATTCCCGACGTCGCCAAGCTGAAGATCATGAGCCAGGTCGGCAATGTCGAATGGGACGTGGTCGATTTCGAAGGCGCGCAGATGCTGCAGGCCATGAAGGGCGACCTGCTGGAGCCGATCGATTACGACCTGATGCAAAAGCTGGTGCCGAAGGACCAGCTCGATCCGGCCCAGATGACGAAATACGGCATTGGTTCGATCGCGTTCGGCACGATCATGGCCTGGAATACCGAGACTGTCGGCAAGAAAGGTCCTGCCAACTGGACGGAATTCTTCGACAAGAAGGCGTTCCCGGGCCGCCGTGCACTTTATGCCCGTCCGAAGCCGACGCTGGAAATCATGCTGATGGCTGACGGTGTGGCGCCGAAGGACATCTATCCGATCGATATCGACCGTGCCTTCAAGGCGCTGGCGAAATTTGGCCCGAGCGTCGATCTCTGGGTCGAGAAGACCTCGCAATGGGACGTGCTGATCCAGAACAAGGAAGTCGATCTGATGGGATCGAGCCTTGGGCGCACGGTCACCCAGATCGACAAGGGTGAGCCGCTCGCGATCAACTTCAACCAGAGCATCATGGAACAGTCTTTCTGGACGATTCCCAAGGGCGCACCGAACGTCAAGGACGCCCAGAAACTGGTGGCCTGGATGATGCGGGCCGGGGGCCAGCGGGCGTCGCTCAAGCTGTTTCCCTATTACAGCGTAGCCAACAAGACGGCGTATGACGGACTGCCGAAGGAGCTTCTTGCGAAGATGCCCGGCACGCCGGAACACTCGGTCAACAGCCTGACGATCAATGCCCAGTGGTGGCTGGAGCATGATGCGGAAGTCCAGACCCGTTGGCTCAACTGGCTGAGCAGCCGCTGAGCCGGCGCTCCATTCTCTGAGCTGCAATTTTTGCCTTAGCCGGCGCGGATGTCGCGCCGGCCCGGGCAAGGCATGCCGAATGTCTCTCATCCATCCCCTCCGGAGATCATCCCATGATGAAAGAGAATGACCTATCCAATTCCGTTCAGCCGGCGGAGACCACAGGCACCGAACTCGACCGCCGCAGTTTTCTCGCCGGGATGGGAGCCACGGGCCTTGCGCTTGCTACCGGCATCAAGCCTGCCCTGGCGCAAGACATGTCGCTGCTGAAGGGTTCCGGCGACGTCGTCGTCTGCACCTGGGGCGGCGCCTCGACCGACGCCATGAAGGAGGTCTGGTTCAAGCCGTTTTCCGAGGTGAGCGGCGTCAACGTCTCGACCGCTTCCGTGCCCGACATCGCCAAGCTCGAAGTCATGGAAAATGTCGGCAATGTCGAATGGGACCTTCTGGATGCCGAAGGCACCCAGATGGAACTGGCGATGAAGAAGGGCCTTCTGCAGAAGATCGATTACGACCTGATCTTCAAGATCGTGCCAAAGGAGCAGATCGACCCGAAGGTGATCAAGGAATATGGCGTCGGTTCGGTCGGTTTTTCGACCGTGATCGCGTGGAACACGACGCTGTTCGGCAAGGACGGTCCGAAGGACTGGAAGGAATGGGCCGATACGACCCGCTTCAAGGGACGTCGCGCCCTGTATGCCCAGCCCCGGCCTTCCTTCGAGATCGCCCTGATGGCGGCTGGTGTTCCGCCGGAAAAGATCTACCCGATCAATGTCAACGACGCCTTCAAGGCGCTCGACGAGTTGCGGCCGAAGATCAATCTCTGGGTCGAAAAAACCTCCCAGTGGGGTGTCCTCATGCAGAATGGCGAGGTCGACCTGATGGGGTCGAGCCTGTCGCGCACACTCGATGAGAAGAAGAGGTCCGGCAAGGTTGATTTCACCTTCAACCAGAGCATCGTCGAACAGGATTACTGGGTTATCCCGAAGTCCGCACCCGGCGGTGCCAATGCGCAGAAGCTGATCGCCTTTGCGCTGATGGCGAAGGGTTCGCTCGGCTTTGCGACGAAGATGCCGTTCAGCCTGGCGAATACCTCGATCTACGGCGACATCCCGGCCGAGATGAAGCAGCAGCTTCCCGGCTACCCGGAAAATTCGGCCCGCAACGTGCAGATCGATCAGGCCTGGTGGGTGGCGAATGCCGATCAGGTCCGCCTTCGCTGGCTCGACTGGATGAGCAAGGGCTGAGCCGACGCTTCTCCGACAAAAGGCGAGGCCTGAACCTCAAGGGCTCGCCACCACGATTGCAGTGCAGCCCGCAGGAGCCGATATGGAACTGTCCGATATGACTGCCCGCCAGATGTTCGAACATCTGAGCAAGAACCCTACACGTCCGCGTTACGGCTTCGGCACCCGCCCGATGCTGATCAATGTCGACCTGCAATGCGCCTATACGCAGCCGGACATCTACAAGACAGGCTATGAGACGGATCCGAACCAGACCGAATACATCAACAAGCTGGCGTCGGAGACCCGCCGGCTCGGCCTGCCGGTCATCTGGACCTATGTCGCCTTTTCGGAATCCGGCGACGATTGCGGCGTGTTCGGTTCCCGCACCGATACGCCGGACAGCCTGCAGAATATCAAGGAAGGATCGCCGCGCGCGGCGCTCGATCCGCGCCTCGACGTGGTGAAGGGTGACGTCATTCTCAACAAGAAGATGCCGTCCGCCTTTTTCGAGACACATATCGCGTCTCTCGCCACATACCACAAGACCGATACGGTCATCGTCACCGGTGGCTCGACCTCCGGCTGCGTGCGGGCAACCGTGGTCGACAGCCTGTCGCGCGGTTACCGGACGATCGTGCCGATCGAATGCGTGGCCGACCTACATGAGAGCCCGCATTTCGCCAATCTCTACGACATGCACAAGAAATATGCCGACTGCATTCCCGTATCAGAGGTGATCGACTGGTATGCGACACTCGGCTGACATGGTTGCCATGGAGCAGGACCGCTTCGTTGTGCAGGCTCCGGTCGTCCATGACGGCGCCGGTGCCCTGCCGGACGAATTGCGTGGTTCAGTCCTGCTGCTCGGCAATTTCGACGGTCTGCATCTCGGCCATCAGGCGCTGCTCGCGCTTGCCTCGCGGCGGTCGAGGAAAACCGGAAGCCCTCTGGCGATCCTGCAATTCGACCCGCATCCCCGACATCATTTCCGGGGAGAGCAGGGGTTCCTGATTTCGGGCAAGGCTCTGCAGAGTCGGCTTCTGGCCGAGGCGGGCATCGACCTCATCTATGCGCCCGTCTTCGACGCGCAATTTGCAGGCCAGCCGGCAGAAAGTTTCGTGCTCGACCATCTCGTCGCGCGGCTTGGCATTTCGGCGGTCGTGACCGGCGCCGATTTCCGCTTTGGCCAGTTCCGCGCGGGAGACGTGCCGCTGCTGCAGGCGATGGGCCGGATGTGCGGTTTCGCGACCCATGTTGTCGGCGACTGCCGGGATCGGGGGGAGGAGGGCGTTCGGATCTCCTCAAGCCAGGTCCGCCAGTTCATCAGGAGCGGTCGGTTGGATGAGGCGGAACGCCTGCTCGGGCGCCCTTTCGAGACGACGATCGAAGCCGGCCCGACTGGTTGGCAATTCGATGTGATGCAGATCCTGCCGCCGGACGGAATTTTTATGGTTGAGGCAAGAGAAGCCGCCGGCCGGCGGCTGGGCCGACGGACGCTCGTCCTGAAAGGACGGCGTCCCGAAGCCCGGCTGCCTGCCGGAACATCGACCCTTCTCTGGCATGCGGCGGCATCTGTCGGAGCCGCGGAAACAGGACTTAAAAGGACTGAAAATGGACTATGACAGTCTCGACGCGCTCGCCATGGCGGATCTGGTCAGACGCGGCGAAGTGGCGCCGGATCACTTCGTCAAGGAGGCGAAGGCCCGGATCGCGGCATTGAATCCGAGCCTGAACGCGGTCGTGCACCATTTTCCGGATGAAACGTCCTACGCGACCGAGGGGCCTTTTGCTGGCGTGCCACTTCTCCTGAAGGATACCGGCGTGCCTTTGAAGGACATGCCGATCACCTCGGGCACGCGGCTTCATCGGGATGTCGTCAGCTCCGCCGACAGCACGATGGGCACCCGCTTGCGACAGGCGGGTTTTGCCTTTCTCGGCCGCACCAACACGCCCGAACTGGCGCTGAGTTTCACCACCGAAGGCACGTTTTATGGGCCGGCCCGGAACCCCTGGGATCTGACGCGCACGCCAGGCGGCTCTTCCGGTGGCGCTGCCGCAGCGGTCGCGGCCGGCATCATGCCGATGACGCAATGCTCGGATGGCGCAGGCTCGATCCGCGTCCCGGCCGCCCATTGCGGCGTCTTTGGCCTCAAGCCCTCGCGCGGGCGCAATCCCTTTGGTCCCGCCATCGTCGAAACCGTCGGCGGCATGGGAACGCTGCATGCGATCAGCCGGTCGGTGCGCGACAGTGCCGCCATGCTCGATGTCACGCACGGCGCCGATATCGGCGACCCCTGGGGGCCTCCTACGATGGAAGGCAGTTTCCTCGATGCCGTCTCCCGCCCGCCGCGCTCGCTCAAGATCGGCATGGAAGTCACTGGTGATGCCGATTGCCGGGCAGCCGTCGAAGCGGCGTCCGCTCTCTGCGAAAAGCTTGGCCACAAGGTCGAGCTGGCCGCTCCGAACTATGACCGCGATGCGGTGAGCCGGGCCTGGCTGACCATTGCGGCCGTCAATATTGCCCGCGGCACCCGCAACCTTGCCAAGGCAAAAAACATCGCCGATCCGCTGGCACTGCTTGAACCCGTCAATGCCGAGTGGGTGAATATGGGCGAGGGACTGTCCGGCACCGACTATCTCGGCGCAATTGACGCGCTGCATCAGTCGAGTCGGGCGATGGGCCGCTATTTCTCCGACTACGACATCTATCTCTCGCCAACGACGGCGGAAGTGGCTCCGAAACTCGGCCATCTATCGGGCGTGGGCCTCGGCGTTAAGGAATTCTTCCAGCGCTTCTGGAACCACGCGCCGCTGACGGCGGTCTTCAACGCCTCCGGCTGCCCGGCCATGAGCGTGCCGCTCTACTGGACCGAAGCGGGTATCCCTGTCGGCGTGCATTTCGGGGCGGCTTTCGGTGCCGAGGCTCTGCTTTTCAGTCTGGCCGGCCAGCTTGAAGCCGCCAGCCCCTGGGCGATGCGTCGTCCGAAACTTTCAGCCTGACATCCCGAAGGTGACATCATGATTATGAATTCGTCAAAGCCATCCGCCGCCGACATCACCGCGATGAGCGCACGCGCGATCGCCAAGGCCGTTGCCGCCGGCACGCTCACTGCCGAGGCCGTCACCGAAATCTGGCTCGATCGCATCGCCACGGCCGAGCCGTCGCTGCGCGCCTTCATCCATCACGCGCCGGAAAAGACCCGTGCGCTCGCTGCCGTGGCGCCAAAAGGGCCACTTGCCGGCGTCCCATTCGGCATCAAGGATGTCATCGAGACGCGCGACATGCCGACGGAATACGGTTCGGCTGCCTATCCCGGTTGGCAGCCCTGCCGGGATGCGTCGGTCGTCCATCTCGCCCGCCAGGCGGGCGCGGTCTTTATGGGCAAGACGGTCTCGACCGAATTTGCCACCGCATCCCCCGGCGCCACCGTCAATCCGTTCGATCCGAAGCGCACGCCGGGCGGCTCTTCCAGTGGCACGGCGGCGGCGCTCGGTGTCGGGCTGATCCTGCTCGGCCTCGGCACCCAGACCTCAGGCTCCACCATCCGCCCGGCCGCCTATTGCGGCGTTGCGGCAATGAAACCGTCGCCGAAACTGATCGAGACCTTTGGTGTCAAGCCGTTGTCGCGGACGCTCGATGTCGTCGGGCCGATGGCGCGCGACCTCCGCGACCTCGCGCTGCTCGTCTCGGTCTGCATGCGGCGTCCGGAGCTTGTTCCGGATATTCTCACCCCTGAAGGCTCTCTGCCGCTTTCGAAAATGGGTCTCTGCCTGCCGGTCCACGAACCTGTCGCCGATTTTTCGCCCCTCGAACGGGCCGCCTCCGTGCTTGGTTCCGTGTCGACAAAGGCGGTACCGGCCTGGTTCGAGGCGCTCGGCCCGGCGCAGGACGATGTCTTCGGCTGGGAGGCTTCGATCGCGCTCAGCACCGACCGCGACCTTCATTGGGACAAGCTGACCCCGGACACTCATGCTTTCATGGAGCGGCAGGCAAAGAGCACCTTTGCAGGTTGGCAGGCCGGACTTGCGGCGCGGGACCGTGCCCTTGCCAATCTCGACGCCCTGTTCGGCGATACGGACTTCCTTATCACTCCATCCGCACCGGGTGAGGCGCCACTCGGCATCGAACGGACCGGGCCTGCAACCTATAATATCCGCTGGACCCTGCTCGGCTGCCCGAGTGTCACCATTCCGGCCGGTTTCGGCCCAGCAGGCATGCCGGTCGGCCTGCAGCTTGTTGCCCGTCCGGGCGAGGATGCTGCCCTCCTGCGGCAGGCTGCAGCGGTGGAAGATCGTCTGCGCGCTGCAGGCATCGAGGCGCGGCCTTCAAAATCGTGATGAAGGTCTCGACATTGCCGGTGTCGCTGCAATGGCTGCTGTTGCTGGCACCGGGCCTCATCCTCGGACAGGTCCTGCAACTGCTCTCGCTTCCCGCCGCATTGATGCTCGGCCCGATGGTCGTCGGCATCGTCATGGCGCGGGGCGGCTGCGAGGTTCGTATTCCCGGCGTCCTGCACCGCATGGCACAGGGTGTTGCCGGATGTCTGATCGCCGCCCATCTCGATCCCGCGCTGCTGGTGCGGATGGGCGAGATCTGGCCGATCGTCATCGTCTTCGTAGCGCTGACCTTCCTTGCCTCCTGCTTTACCGGCTGGATGTCGGCGCGCATGTCGGGGATAGACGGCGAGGTAGCGATCTGGGGTTTTCTGCCGGGAATGGCAGGTACCGTGATTGCCATGGCGCACGAGCACGGTCTCGACAGCCGTCTCGTGGCGCTGATCCAGACGGTGCGGCTGATGGTGGTCATCACAACCATGGTCGTCGCAGCGCTCTTTATCGTTGGCGCTGCGGTTGCGCATCCAGCTGCCGGGTCTGCGCCGGATCTCGCCTCGATATCGATCGTGCTGGGCCTGGCATTCGTCGGCGCGCTCAGTGGCCGTTATCTGCGCTTCATTCCATCAGCGGCATCGCTGGTGCCCTTGACGCTTGCCGGGGCGCTTCAGGTTGCCGGCGTCAATCTCGCCGTGCCGGCCTGGCTGGTGGCGCTCGCCTATCTTGCCTTCGGTGCTCATATCGGCCTTCGGATGACGCCGGATATCTTGCGTGCCGGAGCCCGTGCGCTGCCGGCGCTTGTCGGTGCCGCATTCCTGCTGATGTTGCTTTGCGGTGCTTCCGGTGCCGTGCTTTCGGTTATCGCCGGCGTCGACCTGATGAGCGCGCTTCTGGCGACTGTGCCGGGCAGCATCGATTCCATCGCGCTGATTGCCGTCAATGCCGGAGCCGACATGACCTTCGTCATGACGCTGCAGACGCTGCGTCTATTCGCCGTTTCGATCTTCGGCCCCTTCGTGGCGCGCAGCATGGTTCACATGCTGCATCGCTGGAAGCCAAGTTAAAGCTGACATCAACAGGGAGACAATTCGATGCACAAGCAGATTATCAAGGCCGACGTGCCAGAAAACGGCGGCGCCTACAATCTCTGCGTCCGTTACGGCGACATGCTCTATCTTTCGGGGCTGGCGCCTTTCGACGCGGCATTTTGCGCCGAGGTTGCCGCTGCCCGGATTGCCGGCACGAAGGTTCCGCCTATGCCCGACACACCGTTCCCGCGGCAGGTCGAGATCATCATGGAGAATATCAAGAAACTGGTCGAGGCAGCCGGCTCCAACATGGATTGCCTGCTGAAGACCAATGTCTGGCTGAAGGACCAGACCCAGGCCGAAGAATTCGAGAAGGTTTATATCAAATATTTCTCCAGCCGCGAGACGTTACCCGCCCGCGCCCGCCTGCAGGCCGGCCGCACGCCGATGGATTGCGGGCTGGAGATAGAAGTCATCGCCTACGTGCCGAACGACGACTGACATCCGCATCCCGAGGACCGCCTGATGAGCAATTTTTCAAAGACGCAGCGTGTCAGCAAGGATGTCGTCTGGAGCAACGGCGGACTGGTTGCCGCTCACCATCGGACCGCAGCCGAGGTCGGAGCAAAGATCTTGGCAGAGGGTGGCGATGCGATGGATGCGGCGATCGCCACCTCCTTCGCGCTCGGCGTGGTCGAGCCATGGATGAGCGGCCCGATGGGCGGCGGCATGATGACGCTCTGGCGGGCTAGCGAAAAGCGAGCCGAAACGATCGAGTTCGGCATGCGCGCGCCGGCCGGGCTCAGGCTTTCGGACTATCCAATGGTCGAAAGCGGCGGCGTATCGGACCTTTTCACCTGGGCGCGCGTCAGGGATGACCGGAATATTTTTGGTCCTCATTCGATTGCTGTCCCCGGCCTTGTGGCCGGCATGGAGCTTGCCCACCAGCATTATGCGACGCGGCCCTGGGCGGAGCTTCTGGCGCCGGCCGTGGCTCTGGCGGAAAAGGGCATGTTGGTCGACTGGTATGCTTCGCTGATGATTGCTTCGGTGACGCGTCAGCTGGCGAAGGACAAGGACGCGGCAAAGCTTTTCCTCATTGACGGACAATGGCCGAACATTGCCGGCTGGACCGATACCAAGGAAAGCCGGCTCGACCAGTCCGTCATGGCGGCCGCGTTGTGGCGTCTGGCGGAAGCCGGGCCACGGGATTTCTACGAAGGTCAGTTGGCCGAGGCACTCGTCTCCGACATGCGCGACAAGGGCAATCCGCTGTCGCATGAGGACCTGAGAGCTTACCGCGCCCGTGTCAGCCCGGCCCGCACCGTCTCCTACAGGGATGCAACGATCCATGCGCCGTCCGGTCTCAGCGCGGGCAGTGAACTGGTGACGACGCTGCGGCTGATGGAGGCTGAGCTCTCGACCGGCAAAAGTCCTGATTCCGGCAGTTATGCCGCCATGGCCCGTGCCTTGCGCGCGGCCTATCAGGACCGGCTCGAAAATGCCGGCGACGAGAGCTGTGATACGGAAGCTGCCCCCTGCACGACATCCTTTAGTGTCGTCGACAAGGCCGGCAACATGGTCAATGTCACCCAGACGCTTCTGTCGAAATTCGGCAGCCGCGTCGTCGCGCCTTCGACCGGCATGCTGATGAACAACGGCATCATGTGGTTCGACCCGGAACCGGGCAAACCGAACTCGCTTGCGCCCGGAAAAGCCTGCCTGATGAATGTCTGCCCGACGATCGGCGAACACCGCGGCCGGATGTTTGCGATCGGCGCTGCCGGCGGACGAAAAATCCTGCCGGCCGTCACCAATCTCATCAGCTACATGGTCGATTTTGGCATGAGCTTGGAAGAGGCATTTCTTCATCCGCGGATTGATGTCAGCGGCCTCTCGCAAATCATTGCCGACGAGGATCTCTCCGCGGAGATCCAGTCGGCGCTGGCAGAGATTGCGCCGACTGTCGCCGCCAGGCGCACCGTCCACCCTTATGCCTTCGCGGTGCCGGTTGGCGTGATGCGCAGCGAGGGCCGCAACTGCGGCGCCACCGAGATCATGGCGCCCTGGGGCGATACCAGCCTGGAGGAAAGCATTATCGGCCGGTAAAGGCGGCGGAGAAGTTTTCGGCGATCGCCAGAACCGCCGCATGGACAGGGCCGGACGCGATGCTCGGAATGACCGAGGCATCAACGACATAAAGTCAGGTGATCGAGGGTTGCCGCGGAGGGGGCGAAATTAATAGCCCGGCCGAACCGCAATCAGCGGCTCGAAGTCGTCGTCCGGGCGACGAGCGCCGTGGTGATCGTGAAAGTGTCGGGCCGTCTCCGGCCCGTGCCGATGAGGGCGCTTTCCAACCAAGCTGTTCCAGAGCTTCTGCTTGGCTCGTTGGGGTGTCCAGGCTGTTGTGATCCGGATCAGCCGCATCGCCTCGGTGGCCGGCTTTGACGTCATTGGGGATGTACCAGATAAATTCGGAACGGCTGCTCATGATTTAATCTGTCACCTGATTTCGAAGTCTTCCTTCATCGAGCAAAATCCTGACTGTCTTCGCCGCATTCAGACGCATCTCGACAGCTGCATGATCGGAGTAGAAGGCATTGTGCGGCGTGATAACCAGCCGCCCGGCAAGCCAGTCCTCCCGGTTACGCCACGCCGTCAGCAACGGATGGTCACCGGGTGGCTCCTTGACCAGCGTATCGATTGCTGCAGCGGCCAGGTGTCCGCTCCGCAACGCGACCTCGAGCGCATCGAGATCTTCGATCAACTCGCCGCGTGCGGTGTTGACGACAACGGCGCCGGGCTTCAGCCGGGCAAGTCCATCAGAGTTCAGGAGGCCGCGAGTCTCGGCGTTCGCCGGGCAATGGAGGGTGACGACATCCGACCGGGCGAAAAGCTCCTCCAGTCGCCCCGTGCGTTCATAGCCGATTGCTTTTTCATGTCCTGGCGGCTGTCCGGGATCATAGCCAAGAATGTGGAAGCCGAAGGGTTTGAGTCGGTTGATCACCGCGGTTCCAATTCGCCCGACGCCGACAATGCCCACGGTCGCCCGGTTGGATCGGCAAAGTGGTTTGAGGCTGTGGATCTGCCATCCCGATGTGTAGCCGCGGGCACGAGCGTCGTGTTCCCAAAGCCGTCGATGCAAGGACAGGATCATAGCGAGCGCGTGATCGGCGACTTCTTCAGTGCCATAATCGGGGTTGTTGGCAAAGGGGATGCCTGCGCTGCCGAGCGCCGCGAGATCGATCTTCTCGTAGCCGACGCCATAACGCACCACGCCCCTGCAGCGGGTCAGGTGCGCGATGCTTTTTTGCCCCAGCGGCGCCCCCCAGACCATCAGGGCATCGAGCCTTGCCAGGCGATCGGGGGCGAACGACGCTTCGTCCGTGCTGGCGAAGAAATCTATCTCGACATCATTGCCGAGCACCTCGGCTTCAAGATCGGGGGCGCCGATCATGTGGTCGGTTATCCCGACCACGTATTTTTTACGATCTGTCATTCTCGTCCCGATGCTTTCGCGCTAGCGCGTCATTCCCCATTTCGTCACGGTTCGCTGCTCGAGCTGGCGGAACAAGACGTTTTCGACCAGCAGGCCAAAGAGGATCACCATGATCAATCCGGCGAACACCCGGTCGGTGTAGAGTTCGTTCCGGTTTTGAAAGATGTACCAGCCAAGCCCACCCTTGCCCGAGGAGGCGCCGAAGACGAGCTCGGCGGCAATCAGGGTGCGCCAGGCGAAGGCCCAGCCGATCTTGAGCCCGGCAATGATCGATGGCAGCGCAGCCGGCACAAGGATCAGCAACACATACCGCGAGCCGCGCAGTCCGTAGTTGCGGCCCGCCATCCGCAGCGTTTCCGGCACGCCGGTGAAGCCGGTATACATGTTGAGCGCCAGCGGCCAGAGCACCGAATGGATCAGCACGAAGACGAGACTTCCTTGCCCCAGGCCGAACCAGAGGAGTGCCAGCGGCAGCAATGCGATCGGCGGCAAGGGATTGAGCATGGAGGTGAGCGTCGACAGGAGGTCGCGTCCGACCTGCGTTGAAACGGCAAGCGACGTCAGCACGAAGGCCAGAACGACCCCGGCCGCGTAGCCTTTGATCAGGACTTCCAGCGAGCTCACGGCTCGGCTTGGAATGATGCCGTTGGAAATATCCTCCACCAAGGCTTTCATCGAGGCGGTGAACGACGGCAAGAGGAGCTCATTTCCCTGGAGCTTGGCTGCAATTTCCCACAGGAGGGCAAGGCAGATCAGGATAAGGCTCTTCCTCAGCCAGGCGTATTGCCAGAGGCGCTGGTATATCGGCAACAACTCTTCGCTTTTCGTCTCGGCAAGCGGCTCGAGCGGTCGCTCATATTCCGGCCGGACCGGTGGTATGGCGCGCGTTATCGTTTCGAGGCCGGGGCTCAAGATGTCACTCATGGCTGGCTCCATCGGCTGCTCCGGCCTCTTCGAAGAGGAGCCGGTGAATGCGGTTGGCAGCCGCCTGGAATTGTGGACTTCCGCCACTTTTCAGATCCCATTCATGACTGTTGATCTCGGCCCGCATCCGCCCGGGATGCGGCGACAAAAGCGCGATACGATTGCCAACGACCAGAGCTTCCTCGATGGAATGCGTGACAAACAGCAGCGTGAAGCGAACCTCTTCCCAGAGCGCCAGGAGTTCCTCCTGCATTTTGCGCCGGGTCAGCGCGTCCAATGCAGCAAACGGTTCGTCCATGAGCAGGACGCGCGGCTCCATGGCGAGCGCGCGGGCGATGGCCACGCGTTGCTTCATGCCGCCGGACAGCGTGTTTGGATAGGCTTCGGCAAAACGGGTCAGGCCGACTTTCTCGATATAGTGCTCGGCGCGTTCAGCAGCCTCTTTACGGCTGAGGCGGCCTGAAGCGCGCACCGGGAAGGCCACATTCTCCCGCACTGTTTTCCATGGCGGCAACTGGTCGAATTCCTGGAAAACGACGACGCGATCCGGACCGGGACCGTGCACCGGCCGGCCGTCCAGGAGTATCCGACCCTCACGAGGTGCAATGAAGCCGCCGACGGCCTTCAGCAGGGTGGACTTGCCGCAGCCCGAAGCCCCGAGCAGAATGAAGCGATCGGCTTCCCAAACATCGAAGCTGACATTTTGCGTTGCGCGTACCACCCGACCGGGCGCCTCGTATTCGAGGGTGACGCCCTCGACCGAAAGAAGGGGCCGGGAAGGCGGAACAGCGTTCTCTCGAACGGGTGCAGACATGCCGTCCATTCTCACTTCCATCATGTTGACGGCCCAAAACCGCTTTCAATGCATCGAACCCTGAGCCGTGAATGTTGTGATGCGATATCAGCTGCCGGTTTCGCCGTGTGCCTCGGGGAAGAAATAGTCCTTCCAGGAACCGGCTCCTCTCTTCAGCACACCCAGCTTGTGAAGCTCCGCAGCGTAAACGAAGGTGTTCTGCGGGATGATCGTGAAGTCATTCTCGGGATCGTTGATGATGTCGAGAACCAGTTTAGGTGAGAGCTTGGAACCCTGCTGACGGATAAAGGTTTCTGCAGCCCCCTGCTTGTTTGTGTTGATCCAGTTTGCAGCTTCGCGTAGCGCGGCGTAGAAGGCGGCATAGGTTTTCGGATTTTTGTCGTGGAACGCCGTGCTGGTGTAAAGAACGTTGAACGTCGCAGGCCCGCCCAGAATCTCATAGGAACTGATGACCTTGTGCACGGCCTTGTTGCCTTGCAGCGCCTGATAATAGAAGGGCGCTGAGGAAAAGTGCGAGTTTACCTCCGTGCCGCCGGCAATCAATGCCGCGGTCGCGTCCGGATGCGGCAGGCTGATGGAGATTTGGTCGAGCTTCTGGAAATTGTCGGCCCCGAAGAGCTTGGCCGCTTCGATCTGCAGCGTTCGCGACTGGAAGCCAACACCAGCGGCAGGTACGGCGATCCGGTCCTTCTCGCTGAGATCCTTTAGTGTACGGACATTCGGATTGGTGGTGATGAGATAGTTCGGCAGGGAGCCGAGGGCCGCCACCAGCTTGACATCACCCTTGGTGCGATCCCACATCGTCAGCGCCGGCGGCACGCCTGCGGAGACGATGTCAAGATTGTTGGCCAGAAGCGCCTCGTTCATCGCGGTCGCGCCGGAAATGCTTGCCCACTCGACCTCGATGTCGACGCCGGCTTCCTTGCCGTGTTTTTCGATGAGTTTTTGGTCGCGAACAACGTCCAGGATCAGGTAGGAAATGCCGAACTGCTGTGCAATCCTGATCTTGCCCTCGGCCGCGGCCTGACCAGCGATCAGCGCGGCGGCAATGCCGAACGCCGCGCCAAAAGCCTTGCGGCGACCAAGTTTGACGCTCAATGTCGTAAGGCCAAGTGCCTTCATAAAATACCCCTATTCGGCCAATGAATCTACGTGAACGCGATGAAGCGCATGCTTCTCCGCGAGGATTTCCTGGAAAGCTGCTTCTTCGCTGTAGACGGGAACCAGCCTGATACCGACAGGCTAAGTTTCAATATCAAATCTATCAACATTGTGGTGTTCTATTCCAACGGGTGAAATGAGAGCAGAATCGCTCCGCTCTGTCGAAATGTCGAAAAATCTACTCGGCGCGCGGTTTCTCCTTGAAGGAGGTGACTTCGCCGGTCGGTCCGCGCGAAGTCGTTCAGCAATGGAGACACCGCGCTCCAGACGTGGCCACCAACATTCGCGAAATAGACATCGATTCCGTTTGCACCCAGCAAAGGCACAGTGACAACAGTATTTACTTTTATAATTATGTAATGCAAAACTGTCTTCGTCCGGCTCAGGAGGTGAGCCTTTTTCGATGCGAGGAGGGATATCCATGCGCACTTTCATGAAATACGGCCTGTTGGCCGCCGTAGTCGGCAGCATTGTCGGTTTGGCTGACGGTCAGGCCTCAGCCCAGAATCTGGAACTGACCATTACTGCGCCCGCTGGGGCGGGGGGCGGTTGGGATTCGGCGGCGCGCTCGCTTCAGGAAGCGATGCGAGCTAGCGGCAATGCCAAGAGTGTGCAGGTAGTCAACGTTCCTGGTGCGGGCGGTACGGTCGGCCTTGCCCAGTTTATCGGATCGGCCAAAGGCAGCCCCAATCAATTGCTGGTCGCTGGCATCACCCTCGTCGGTGCAAGCATCTCGAACAAATCGCCTGTCGACCTGACCAAGGTCACCCCACTGGCGCGTTTGACCGGCGACCCGCTTGTGATCGTCGTGCCGAAGGCCTCGCCGATCAAGACGATTGCTGATCTCCAGGCAACCATCAAAAAGGACGTTGCCAAGACAATCTGGGTCGGCGGTTCGGCTGGTGGCGCAGACCACATCCTCGCAGCGCTTGTCACCAAGGCCTCCGGTGCTGACCCCAGTAAGGTAAACTACGTGGCCTATTCGGGCGGCGGCGAGTCGCTCGCAGCCATGCTCGGCGGACAGGCAACTGCTGGTGTTTCGGGCTATGGGGAGTGGGAGGGTCAGATCAAGTCGGGCGATCTTCGTGCGTTGGCCATCTCTTATCCTGAACCCATCCCTGGCATCGAAGCCAAACCGCTCAAGGCCCAGGGGCTTGACATCGAACTGGTTAATTGGCGCGGCATTTTCGCAGGCCCCAATGTTCAGGGCAAAGACCTCGACGCTCTCAAGGCTGCAATCGACAAAACTGTCAAGTCCGAGCAGTGGAAGACGATCCTGAAGACGCGCGGCTGGAGCGATTATTATGCACCGGGAGACGAGTTCAAGACTTTCATCGCGTCCGAGACTGACCGTGTCCGCACGGTTCTGAAGTCTATCGGCCTTGCCGATTGATCTTGCGGCAGGAGGGAGGAGCCTGGCTCCTCCCGTTCGCAGTGAGGAAAACATGATCACCAAAACCCCGAGTTCCGTAAACCGCACCCCGGCGGTGATTGCAGTCGTCCTGTTTGCTGTTGCGGCGATCACCTATTGGGATGCCAGTCATATGGCGACCCGCGCGACGTACGGAATGAGCGCGAGCGCCGCATCCTACTTCGTTGCTTTGCTATTTCTCGTCCTTGGCATCGGGCACCTCGTTTCCGCGTTCAAGCCATCTGATATCGACATTGAAATGGCCGACTGGAAAGCTGTGGCCTGGATTGGGCTGGCGCTAGCAGGGCTAGTTGTCTCGATATGGCTGGGCGGTGGTTTCATTCTTGGATCAACGCTGCTTTTCGCGTTCACCGCTCGTGCCTTCGGGCGCAAGGCGCTGCTCGTCGACGTCTGTCTCGGGGCGGTGATTGGCATGTTCGTGTTTCTGCTTTTCAACAAGCTTCTGACCCTCGCGCTGCCACAAGGCCCGCTTGAGCGGCTGTTCTGAGGAACAACAATCCATGGAATCCATCTCGTTCCTGCTCGACGGCTTCTCGCTGGCGATCCAGCCCGCCAATCTACTCTACGCCGCCATTGGCGTCATCATTGGTACTGCCGTGGGCGTGCTTCCCGGCATCGGTCCGGCATTGACGGTGGCGCTGCTGTTGCCCGTGACATTCAAGCTGGACCCCGGCGGTTCAATCATCATGTTCGCTGGCATCTATTATGGTGGCATGTACGGTGGATCGACGACGGCGATTCTCCTGAACACGCCCGGTGAGAGCGCATCGGTGGTGACGGCGCTGGAAGGAAACAAGATGGCGCGGGCCGGTCGGGGCGGACCGGCGCTCGCCACCGCTGCCGTCGGATCGTTTGTTGCCGCCCTGATCGCCACGCTTGGCCTGGCGTTTCTTGCGCCCATGCTGGTCAAGGTCGCCGTGCAGTTCGGCCCATGGGATTATTTCGGTTTGATGCTGATCGCCTTCGTCACCGTATCGGCGACATTCGGCTCATCTCCGCTGCGAGGCCTGACCAGCTTGGCATTTGGACTATGGCTCGGGTTGATGGGTATCGACCAGCTCACCGGGCAGGCGCGCCTGACATTTGGCGTCCCTGAACTTCTGGACGGCGTCGAGGTAACGACCCTCGCCGTCGGCCTCTTCGCCATAGGCGAAGCCCTTCTGGTGGCGTCCCGACACCTTCGTAAACCGGAACAGCCCATTCCCGTGAAGGGCTCGATCTGGATGACCAAGGAGGACTGGAAACGGTCCTGGAAGCCTTGGCTGCGCGGCACTGTCATCGGCTTCCCTATTGGCGCTCTTCCGGCAGGGGGGGCGGAAATTCCTACCTTCCTGAGCTATAACATCGAGCGGAAACTCAGCCGCAAACCAGAGGAATTCGGCTACGGAGCCATCGAGGGCGTTGCGGGGCCAGAAGCCGCCAACAATGCATCGGCCGCAGGCACCCTTGTCCCGCTACTCACGCTGGGACTGCCGACATCCGCGACCGCCGCCGTGATGCTGGCGGGGTTCCAGCAATACAACATCCAGCCGGGTCCACTTCTCTTCACGCAGCATGCCGATCTGGTCTGGGGACTGGTGGCGAGCCTGTTCATTGCCAACGTCATGCTGCTTGTGCTTAACCTTCCGCTGGTGGGGATATGGGTGAAGCTGCTCAAGATTCCTTTGCCCTGGCTTTATGCGGGTATTCTGGTGTTCGCATCCATGGGAACGATTGCAGCGAACCCATCCGTTGTCGAACTGCTCCTTCTTTCTGGCTTTGGTGCGGTAGGCTTCCTGATGCGGCGGTATGACTACCCCATCGCACCTGCGGTGGTCGGCCTTATCCTCGGACCGCTCGCGGACAGCGCCTTGCGGCGGTCGTTGCAGATGAGCCTTGGCGATCCGATGATCCTGTTTCAGCATCCAGGTTCGGCAATCATGATCGGCATCGCGACGAT
Organism: Neorhizobium sp. USDA 3394; assembly: GCF_056280385.1. Classification (NCBI taxonomy): domain Bacteria; kingdom Pseudomonadati; phylum Pseudomonadota; class Alphaproteobacteria; order Hyphomicrobiales; family Rhizobiaceae; genus Neorhizobium; species Neorhizobium sp. USDA 3394. The sequence goes on along the minus strand of NZ_JBWCDU010000002.1, from coordinate 1,389,416 downwards.
TGCCCTTGTCGCACCATTCATCTTCCGTGGTTTGTCACGGTTTCAACAGGATGAGGATTGACGTTACGGGCATTGTCGCGAACTTACTCTGCAAGCTGCTCTGCAGCCGACAATCTTGGGACACAGGGCGAAAGGTATTTGACACAGGCATGGCCAGAAACAGCCTCTCTCCCCAGATCAGCATCGAGATCATCGAATTCGTGAGAGCAAACGAAATGCGAAAAGGCGAGCATCTGCCTCTGCAGAAACTCGCCGACACGTTCCGGGTCTCTCGCGCGCCGATCATGAGTGCATTGCGCAAGCTCGAAGAGCGCGGGATCGTCAGGGCGGAAGCCAATCGCGGTTATTTCCTGAATATCGACAGCGACAAAATCGATGTCGCCAGCAGGAGCGAGCACGCCCAAGGGAGCGACCGCGAGGAGCCGATCTATTTCAGAATAGCCGAAGATCGGCTGTCCGGCGTCCTTCCCGAGAAGGTCAGCGAGAGCGAGTTGATGCGCATCTACGACTTGCCGCGCACGAAGCTTCTAAAGATCCTGCACAGGATTTCGGACGAAGGTTGGATTGAAAGACTACCAGGCAACGGCTGGACCTTTCGCCAGACCCTGACATCGAGAAAGAGCTACGAAGAGGGCTATGTGTTTCGCGCGGTCATTGAGCAACAGGCAATGTTGCTGCCGAGCTTCGAACCCAATTACGAAGGTTTTCTGAAGGCGCGGGAAGTGCAGACAGCACTCGGCGATGGTGGATACGAGCATTGGTCGCGCGCAGAGATATTCAAGGCGAACAACGACTTTCATGAAATGCTTGTGGCCTGCTCCGGCAATGAATTCTTTCTCGACTCCATCAAGCGCATCAATCGGCTGCGACGGCTTGTCGAATACCACGTGACCATTGATCGCAGCCGCCTTCCCAAACAGACAATCGAGCATCTCCATATTCTCGATCTGCTGGAGACGGACCGACGCACCGAGGCCGCCGCCTTTCTCTACACGCACATAATGGGTGCGGGACGGATCAAGACGCCTCAGCTTTAACTTCAGGTGCGCTTTCCAGCCGCTCGACACAATCAAGCGCACGCTCCATGGAATTGTATTTTATAATTATATTATGTAAATATGTGATCTGGATCCCAAGCCTCAAAGCAGATGCCCGAATGACAGCGACCAGCAAGTTCACGATTAGAAATACCGAATACGAGATCATCGATCTTCCGAAGGTGGCGGGCGACGATCTCGCGCGGCTGCCTTACATACATCGCGTCCTGCTGGAGAACGTCCTGCGTACGGCCGGATCGGACGCACCGAGAGCTGCATCCGCCATTCTGGGGTGGCTCGCAACGGGCACCAGTGAGCTGGAAATCCCGTTCCTGCCAAACCGCGTTCTCATGCATGACACGACCTGCGGTCCGGCCCTTGTCGATATTGCCGGAATGCGATCTTCCTTGGCGGAGGCGGGAGGTGACCCCGCATTGCTCAATCCCGTTGTCCGGGTCGACGTGTCTACGGATCATTCGGTCGCCGTGGATTTCTTCGGCGGTTCGGGCTCCCTGCGCAAGAACATGACGCGTGAGTTCGAGCGTAATGCCGAACGCTACCGGTTCATGAAATGGGCGACCAACACGCTTGCCGACTTCCACGTCCACCCGCCGGGCACGGGCATCATGCACACGCTGAACCTGGAGCGTTTGGCGACTGTCGTCAGCGTCAATCGAAAGGATGGCAGGAACTGGCTGGCCCCGGACACGCTGATCGGCACCGACAGTCATACGCCGATGGTCAACGGGATCGGTGTTCTTGCCTGGGGTGTTGGGGGACTTGAGGCGGAAAGTGTATTCTTCGGCATGCCTGTCGCTCTGCGCGTGCCGGACGTTGTCGGCGTCCGCCTGACAGGACGTTTGAAGGACGGCGTCCTCGCGACCGATCTCGCGCTTGTAATTACCCATATCCTCCGCAAGGTCGACTTGCAGGACAAATACGTCGAATTCTTCGGGCCGGGGGTATCGACGCTGACGGCCGGTGACCGTTCCGTGGTCGCCAATATGACCCCTGAGTTTGGCGGCAATAGCGGCTATTTTCCGATAGACCAGAGCACGCTCACCTACCTCCGCGCGACTGGACGAACGGAAGAACAGATTGATCTGGTCGAGCAGTATTCGAGACGTGTCGGTCTCTGGTTCGATCCTGAAGCAAGCGCCACCTATACAAGCGTTGTCGATATCGATCTATCGAGCGTCGAGCCCAGTCTTGCCGGACCAGCCCGGCCGCAAGACAGGATAGCCGTCAGCGCCTCGGCGGCGGCGATTGCGCCTTTGAGGAAACCGGGGGCGCGCAACGCCGGTGCTGGGGAACCCAATGACGGTGCTGTTGCAATCGCCGCGATTACGAGCTGTACCAATACCTCCGATCCGAGACTGGTGATCGCGGCAGGACTGCTTGCCAGGAATGCCAGAGCCTTCGGCCTTCGACCGCCGCAATGGGTCAAGACCTCACTCGCACCGGGATCGCCCACCGCAGAGCGCTACCTGCGTCGGTCTGGTTTGCTGGAGGACCTTGAGGCGCTTGGCTTCGGGATCGTCGGTTTTGGCTGCACAACCTGCATCGGGAATTCAGGCCCCCTCACGCCGCTGGTCTCGTCGGCTATAGTGGAGAGGAATATCCTGCCTGTCGCCGTGCTTTCGGGAAATCGAAATTTTCCCGGCCGGGTTCATCCGGAGCTTGAGGCGGGCTTCCTGGCGTCGCCACCAATGGTGATTGCGTTTGCCTTGGCTGGAACTGTCAACCTTGACATCCTGTCCGATGTGATAGGCATTTCCGACACTGGGACGGAGGTGCGATTGTCGATGATCTGGCCAAGCAGTACAGAGATCGACGACGCGCTCGCTCTGGCTTCAAGCCCTGGCGACTTTATGCCCGCCTACGACGATGCCGAAGCGAGCCGGGTCTGGCACGACCTCGATGCGCCAACGACGACGGTCTTCCCGTGGGATGAGAATTCGACCTATATCAGACGACCGCCATTCGCGGGCTTCGGCAAAGGCAGCCTGCTCGGAACTTACTCTGCAACGCCGCTCATGGTGCTTGGTGACGATATAACCACCGACCATATCTCTCCTGCCGGAGCAATTTCTGCTCAAAGTGAAACCGGAAGATATCTTGTTGGGCGAGGCGAGAGCCCGACGGACCTGAATGTACATGCGTCGCGGCGCGGTAACTGGGAATCTATGGTCCGGGGACTTTTCACCAACCGCGCAGTCCGCAACCTGCTGGGGGAGGGCCTGCCCCCCGGCTCGACCATTCATTGGCCCTCGCAGCGGATCGTTCCTCTCTGGACCGCCGCCGATCAATATGCGGCAGACAGCCAGCCGGTGGTCATCGTCGCTGGTGAACGATACGGCATGGGATCGTCGCGAGACTGGGCCGCCAAGGGCGCATCACTACTTGGGGCAAGAGCGGTACTCGCTTTAAGCTTCGAGCGCATTCACCGCTCGAACCTGATCGGCATGGGAATTCTGCCGATGAGACTTCCGGCCGGGTGGGGCCCCGAAGTGCTTAAACTTACAGCTGGCGATCTGATCGAGATCATCGCTGAGTCTGGCCTCATCGAACCACGCTGTCCTATCAACGTGACCGTTAAGCGTGGCGGGGGAGGCGTAATATCGTTCACCGCGATTGCTGCTATCGAGACAAGTGCTGAGGTCGAAATCCTCAAAGCTGGAGGAGTTCTCCCGCTCATTCTGAAGGACGTCCTTGCACGTTCTGCTCCGGCGGGTTCCTCATCTTAGCGCCAGTTCGTCTCGTCAGTGTCATCCCAGCTGTTTGCGCAATAATCGAGGTCCATCGCCGCCATCGGCTCGAAGAGGACGATAACCTGTTGCGGAGACATCATGCCTTCTGCGATGCCGCCTCGCCAGATGCCGATACCTCTTGAGGTTGATTAACGTGACGCCAGATGCTCCTATGTGGTTCATCGCGGCAACTCCTTTTCCGCCGCCTGATATCAACGAGTGGCAGTCCCCAAAGGAGAGGTTCGGTTCCATGGACGAGGCGGTTGTCTCTCCAATGGCGGCGCTGTGTTGACCTTCCGAGCTGAGAGAGTTGCTGAAATACTTCCTCTTTCAGCGCTTCGGGCCTTTGGCTGCGGGAGGTTGTTGCCGAGTTAGTGATCACGCGCGGCGTCGATAGCCTCTCGAAGAGCCTCCGCAAGCTGCCGCCGCGAATAAGGCTTCACAAGTGGTCGGAATCTCGATTCAGCGCCGATGCTTTCGACATCCGCATAACCGGTCGTCAGGACGACGGGGAGCATCGGATATTGCTTTATAAGTTCTGTGGCCAGAGCGCGGCCATCCATCTCCCCGGGCATAACCACGTCGGAGAAAACCAAATCGAATGGGCCGTCTGTTTTTAGTATCCGCAACGCTTCGGTTGCGTCGGCCGCACATGTTACGGAATACCCGAGAGAAATGAGTGTGCCTTCGGCGAATTCGCGAACCATCGTATCATCCTCGACAACAAGAATGTGCTCATTGCCACGATCCAACACCCCGCTCGCGGAAGTCTCGGCAGGTATTTCCGTTGGAGCCAGTCGTGGAAAGTACAGGGAGACGATCGTTCCCTTGCCCGGTTCCGATTCTATTTCGATCCGCCCCCCAGATTGCCGCACGAAACCGTAGACCATGCTAAGTCCTAACCCACTGCCTTTGCCGAAGGGCTTTGTCGTGAAGAAAGGTTCAAAGGCCTTGGCGCGCGTCTCCGCGTCCATGCCGAACCCACTATCCGCGATCCGGACCACCGCATCGCAACTGCTTTGTTCCGTCGAAATGGTCACCTTGCCGCCGTTTGGCATCGCATCACGCGCGTTGATGCAAAGGTTCACTATAGAGGCTTCCAGTTGCGCCGCGTCCGCTCGCACGTGACCTGCGGCCGGATCGAGCTGCAGATTGAGCATGATTGTCTCGCCGAGTGCACTCGACAGCAATCCCTCCATTGCCAGTATTGGGCCGTTGACATTCAGCGCTGCCGGTTCGAGAGGCTGTCGCCCTGCAAAGGTCAGAAGTTGGCGCGTGAGGGCGGCGCCCTGCCGCGAAGCCTTGTGATTAAGCTGCGCGACGGCGGAAAGCCTCGGATCCGAAATTTCGTCAGCCAGCGTTTCCGCGGTGCCGATGAGAACCGTCAGCAAATTGTTGAAGTCATGAGCAACACCGCCGGTCAACTGACCGATGGCTTCGAGCCGCTGTGCCTGCAGTCTTTTCGCTTCCTTTAATCTTGTCTCGGTGACATCGCGGACACCGCCTACCATGCGAGTCGCCTCGGCAGAAGTGTTTCGGATAATGTGGCCCTGATCGAAAACCTCGGCATACGTCCCAGCACCACGGCGGAAGCGGTATTCTTCCTGCCAGGTCTCAGCCTGGTCCTCAATTGCGGCAAGCAAGCTTGATACTACGCGTGAGCGGTCGTCCGGATGAATCTTGGCCTCCCACGCCGCAAATCCGTCCTCGACCGGTTCCTCGCCATGCCCAAAGATAGATGCGATGCTGCCGTTCCATTGGACACGGCCGTTTTTTATATCCCAATCCCAGACTGCGTCCGTCGTCATCATGGCGACGATTGCAAAGCGTTCCTCGCTCTCGACCAGCTTTTCCGCCGCTCTCTTGCGGTCGGTGATATCACGGCCGGTCGCCACGAAATGGGTTGCGCGTCCATCAGGGCCGATGATTGGCGCGATGAGCATGTCCACCCAATATTCACGACCGTCCTTAGCGTAATTGACGAGTTCTGCGTGGATCGCCCTCGACTGTGCGATGGCGCGATTGATCTTCTCGATGGTGGCGACGTCGGTACGCTTGCCTTGGAGGAAGCCCGGCGAGCGACCAGACGCATCGTCTGATGAGTAGCCAGTGATCTTGACGAAGGCGTCATTGACATAAACGATCGTTTGACCGTTTCCGGGCTGCGATCCGGCCGTCGTGATGATGACGAAGTCTTCGATCCGTGAGATCGCCATTTCCAGCAGGTGCAGCTGCTGATCGGCGGCCCGTCGTTTCGTGACGTCACGGAAATAGACGGTCAACCCTGTCGGGCCTGGATAGGCAGTAACAGAAAACCATACGTCGAGCGACTCGTAAAAGACTTCGAAATCGGCCGTCTTGCCTTCGCTGACGGCGCCTTCGTAGTGTTGCCGGATCACACCCGACGCGGCCTCTGGAAACTCTTGCCAGATCGAGGAGCCAAGAAGCGCCGAACGCGAGCGCTCGAGCAGACGTTCGGCCTGATGGTTCAGATAGGTGAAGCGCCAATCGGGATCGAGCTGGAAGAATGCATCACTGATGTGTTCCATGGATTCGGCAAAGCGCCGCTCGAGGTCTCTGGCCGTATTCTCCAACCGCTTGCGCTCATCGATATCCTGAAAGGCGCCTTGGATCCGGGAGACGCGGTCCATGTCATCGCGAATTGCCACGCCAATCACGCGGACCCATTTTCGCCTGCCAGCGGCAGTGATGATTTCCGCCTCGGTGTCGTAGGGAAGGCCTGTCGTTACGCACGACTCGAAGAGCCGAACGACCTTATTCTGCCATTCGGGCGCGAAATAACCGATCCCCTCTTCGAAGGTGATGGCCTCGTCCCCTGTTCTCTCGTGGATCGCCCACGTCTCATCCGAGCACCGTAGTTTCCGGTCGGGCAGGTGCACGACCCATCCACCAAGCTTCGCCGTCTTGCCAGCGATTTCGAGAAGGGTTTGGTCGCCATAAAGATCAGGCTTCTGTCGGCTTGCAACCTCAGGAGTGGCTGCACCGCGACGGAACTGCCACCAAGCGACGATAGGCGCGGCACTGACGACCCAAAGCCAGGCATATGTTGCGGGCCAGGCAACGACAAAAGCCGAGATCCCGCCGGTGAGCAATCCAACGGAAAATCGATCCAGTACGGCTTGCCTGAGACTGGTCACGAGAGCGCGAAAGCCGGTGGCGCCACCAACGTTTCCTCGTGGCATGTTCTCTGTCGTCCTCATTGTCGTTGATACAAGATGTCGATATTCCCTGTTGGCGTCGCGATCCACGAGAAATCGCCCTGTTTATCTTTTTTAAATTTGAAGCCGCAGTCGTTTAATCGTGAGGCGCTCTAATCGATGCAACGAATGTCGCGTCGTCCCTTGCCTTCCGGCGGCGGATGGGATTCGGCAAGCATTGAGGCCAGGGCATGACGTCTACAAAGAGAACGACTTACCTCACTCGTGTCGAGTCCAACTTTTACAGCCGCAAATGGTATCGCCGCAGTGTTATGCTCTTCTGCAATATGCTCTTCACCGGCAAGTGGATGAAACGAACTCGGATCCTTCGCTGCCTCGTTCTTGAGATCAGTGAAGGCGGAGCGACGGTTCGCGCTGAAAAGTCGCAGGTTCCAGATCACCTTTATCTTATTTTTGGACGGTTTGATGTCGTCGTTGGGAGTATTGTCGTTCAGCGAGATCAGGGGCTTCTGCATCTTTGCTTCGTCAAACCGCTGAAGCCGGAATTCGTTAATCGGCTGGCGCGCATGACCTCGCCGTATTCTACCTTGGAAAGACTAGATCCAGGAGCCATATCAGCTGATGAAAACCTGCGACCAACTGCACGTCCGATGCCATCTGCGCCCAATGCTCAGCAAGGAAGCATGGACCAAACAAGCAAGCAAACATCATGAACATAATGATCATCGAAGATCAGCGAGATGTCGTTGAAATGTTGCGCCTCAACTGGTCGGATTCCCGGGACCGCCTGGATTCCCTCGCATCCGTAAGGCAGGCGAACCGCTTTATCCATTCGAATGAACTCGCTGCTTATGATTGCATCCTCATCGATATCAACCTGACGGACGGGAGCGGGCTGGAACTGCTTCGCGATGCGCGTTCACGTTCCGACGTCCCGATCATCATGATCTCCGGCGCTGGTGATGCCGACAGCCGTGCTGACGCTATCAGTGTCGGTGCAGACGACTACGTGATGAAGCCATTCAGCGTGAAAGAACTGCGGGCCCGCGTGCATCGTTTGCACGATGCACGCCTCAGCCGTGTTCCGCCCCGGCAAGGCGCTGCGTTCAAAATCGGCAATATCGATTGCGACATCGCGGGCCTATCACTGGATTGCAATGGCGCGAGCCAGCCACTCACCGCACTCGAAGCCAGGATATTGCAGGTACTTCATGACAAAGCGGGTGATGATTGCCCAAAGTCGTGCATTGCCCGGCAGGCGCTGTTTCGCGAGCACGACCCTCGCGACAAAACGATCGACGTCTACATCAATCGACTGCGCGGCAAGCTTGCGGAACTGGATCCCGCGAGCGGCCACGCCATCAAGACGATCCGCGGCGTGGGTTATCGCATGAGCGATGCCCCCCGATAATGAGAGTTGAAGTCTCATGCCTCAATCGGCTACCTACGATGATATTACGGCGACCACGGTGGCCCAACCCCAAGGATCGTCTACGGAGGAGGGGGCTCGCCTTAAACGTCTGAACGAGTTGGGCATTGTTCTCAATAATCCGGATCCGGTTCTTGATGCCCTGGTCGATGCTGCCTGTCTTGCGGCCGGAACGCCGATTGGCCTCGTCACCTTGCTCGACAGCGACCGCCAATGGTTCAAGTCGAAACGGGGTATAGAAGGCGAAGGTTCTTTTAGGGCGGACGCGTTCTGTGACCACACAATCCGGTCGCCGAGGCCGTTTGTCGTGCCGGACGCCCTTCGCGACCGGCGCTTTGCCGACAATCCCTTCGTGACTGGAAACAACAAGATCCGCTTTTATGCTGGCGCGCCGCTGGAAATCGAATCGGGGCTTCGGCTTGGCTCGCTTTGCGTGCTCGATCGGGTTCCAAGACGCCTCAGCGCTGGTATACACGGTTTGCTGGAGCGGCTGGCGCGCTGCGCCGTGGAACGCCTCCTTCAGCACGAGGACCAGTATTTATTGTCGCGGATCAATCCTCTCCAGCTGGATCGCTCCAAAGCAGATAGGACGGCTCTGGCGCTTGCGGAAGCGGCGCTCGCGCAGGGTTCCTTCATGCTCCATTACCAGCCGAAGATAGCGTTCGATACCGGACGACGCGTTGGTTTTGAGGCTCTCCTAAGACTGAAGAAGCCGGATGGATCAGTGGTCGGCCCATCAGTTTTTGCCGCGGCTCTCGAAGAGCCTTCACTCTCCAGGCGCATCGGCAGCTATGTTTTGCAAAGTGCCGTCGCACAAGCCAAGGCGTGGGAGCTGGCCGGCATTGATTTCGGGCACATCGCGATCAACGTTTCGTCGTCCCAGTTCATCGAGTTGCCAGGGCATCCTTGCCTGGCGGATGAAGTGATCGGTGCGACGCGGTCCTTTGAACTGTCTCCTCTCCGGATCCAGATCGAGGTCACGGAAGGTGTCATGCTGACAGGGCAGGGCGGCAATATAGGTGCCCAGCTTGAAGCGCTCCGTGCGGCCGGCTTCATCGTTGCTTTTGACGATTTCGGTACCGGCTATGCTTCACTCGTGCATCTCAAGGGGCTCCCCTACGACCAAATCAAGATCGACGGTTCCTTCGTGCGTGCGATGATGGGTTCGAGCGCCGATCAGGCCATCGTAAAGGCCATTGTCGATATGGCAAAGGCGTTGGGAAAGCGCGTCGTCGCAGAAGGTGTGGAAACCATTGCAGAGCACCACGCCCTACGCGCGCTTGGCTGTCATTATGGCCAGGGGTACCTTTTCGGACGGCCTGCCGGCGTCGCTGATTTGCAATTTTCCTAATCAAGGGCCAGGAAAGCGGCAAAAAGGGCCAAGGGGCGGCCATGTTTAGTTGCGTCCAATCAAATGCAGATATCGCACAAAATTCGACAGCATCACATCACCGTAATGCGCAACTCAAGTTCGCGCTTCTGCGCCGTAACGGATCACCAGGCAATTGAAAAAAAGCTTGATGCGTCAGGGAATACCCGTTCAAGAACTAAGAGGCTTTGCCGTGTCACGACGTCCACCGTGTGCCATGTCGCGCTACCTGAGGAGGCCACTCAAAATGGGTCGAGCAACTTTCAATATTAGACTTGATGCTTTATGATCGTCCGGATTTGATGGAGTTTGCCTAGCTTGAAGACGGATGGCGTTACCATGAACGACATAGCTAAAATATTCACGGATCCACCGTCGCCGATCGGGTCGGAAAGGCCACCGCTGGTTCAGCGGCACTCATCCGTGCGCCGGACGATGGAGATCGTTCTCGACACCTGGAGCTTCCTCATCCTTCGTGAAGCCTATTTCGGCGTGCGTCGTTTCGACAAGTTTCAGCAGCGGCTGGGCATTCCGCGCCAGACCCTTTCATCCCGGCTTTCTGTGCTGGTCGCCAACGAGATCGTCAGCCTCGGGAAGCGGCCGAACGAACCAGGTCAGCAATACTTCCTGACCGCTCGCGGCAAGGAACTGTTCTCGACCATGCTGTCGTTGATGGAGTTCGGCGACAAATGGCTCGCAGGTGATAACGAGCCGCCGCTTCAGTTGATCCACAAGACCTGCGGCTGCGAATGCCATCCGGTGACTGTCTGCAGCGAGTGCCTGGAGCCCTTTACGGCCAAGGAAGTGGCCCCCCGTGACGGACCGGGCGCCGGTTATGCCCCCGTCGAAAACCGGCTGACGTCGCGCAGGAGTTCCGACTCGGCGCTGCTGGAAAGGGTTAGGCCTTGTTCGGTTGCACGCACGCTCGGTATTATTGGCGATCGCTGGAGCTTTCTTATCCTTCGCGAAGGCTGGCATGGTGTGAGGCGCTTCGAGGAAATGCGGGAGAACCTCGGTATCGCGACCAATATTCTCGCCGATCGCCTGACGAGGCTTGTGCAGGCGGACGTATTCCGGAAAGTGCCTTACAATTCCGGCGACCGGTTCGAATACCGGTTTACCCAGATGGGGCTCGATCTCTACAAGCCGATGCTGGTGATGATGGCCTGGGGTGACCGGTGGCTCGCGGATGGCAAGCCACCCATGCGCCTGCGCCACAAGACCTGCGGTCATGATTTCTCGGCCATCGTCGTATGTTCGGAATGCAGGAAGCCGCTGGCGGCCAAGGATACCGATTACCTGCTTCGGTATCCGTTCGACCTGTAAACCTCGCGTAAATGCAGCTCAAGCGGCATCCGTGGTCTTTGCCGATACTCCACGTTTTGCGTGTAGCATCCGGTATATCCGCTCGGGCGTGACCGGAAGCGTTTCGACCGAAATGCCCAGATGGGAAAGCGCGTCGGATACTGCATTGGCAATGGCTGCCGGGGCGCCGATCGTGCCGCCTTCGCCCATGCCGCGGAAGCCGCCGATATTGTTTGGAAGATCGGCCTCTATGTGGACAATGCCGATATCGGGCACGCTGCTTGCGACGGGAACGAGATAGTCGGCGAGGCTTGCGGCCACGGCCTGTCCCTGATCGTCATGCACGATTTCTTCCAGCAGGGCTGCACCAATGCCCTGCGCCACGGCGCCATGAACCTGGCCGTCCACGATCATCGGGTTGATGATTTTACCGCAATCTTCCGCCACAACATATCGAAGGATCTTGACGGCATAGGTTTCCGGATCGACCTCGATCATGGCCAGATGTGTCGATGAACTGGCGGTTCCGAGATAGGGGTCGTAGGTTTCCGATGCGCTCAGGTCTTCGCGCTGGTCTCGCGGAATGCGGCCCATCTGGGTATAGACTGCGGAGGCGACCTCCTTCAGCGTCAGTGACAGGTTCGAGTTCCGACTGGTGATGATGCCGTCGTGGATATCGAGGTCCTCGACACCCTGCTCCATGAGGAATGCGGCCGCGCGCAGTACCTTCTCCTTGACGACGCGGGCCGCGAGTGTGGCCGCACCGCCGCCAAGGACAGCCGAACGGCTGGCATAGGTACCGCTGGCCATGGGCACCAGCGCACTGTCGCCGTGCTTGACCTCGATATCTTCCAGCTTGCAGCCCAGTTCGTCGACGATGACCTGGGCAAGCGTCGTCTCCAGCCCCTGACCGTGGGAAGAGATGCCGAAAGCAGCGGTGATGGCGCCCGTTGCGTCGATTTCGATCTTGGATGTCTCGGTGCCTGTATTGATCGGCATGCCGGGGGCGACCGAGATACGCGAGCCGATCCCGGTCAATTCGGCGTAGCTTGCGAGCCCGATTCCAACCCAGCGCCCGGCCTTCCTTGCCTCGTCGCGCTCCCGAACCAGCGACGGATAATCGACGTACCTGCAGGCACCCTCCAGGCATTCCTGAAAGGCCGACTTGTCCCAGATGATGCCGGAGGCGGTACGGTATGGAAACTCCTCGTCGCGGACGAGGTTTTTCCGGCGAAATTCGACCGGGTCCATCCCCAGCTTGCGCGCCGCCATCTCGATCAGCCGTTCCATGGCGAAGGTCGATGAGGGGCGGCCGACGCCGCGATAGGGGCCGGTCGGCGGCTTCGGGGTCAATACGCCGCGGATCCGGCCCCGATAGTGTTCCATTCGATAGGGGCCGGGCAGGAAACTGACGACCTGAACGGTTTCCAGCGCTGCCGTCCACGGATAGATCGAATAGGCGCCGACATCGCCGATGACGTCGGCGCGCAGACCGATCAGCATTCCGTCTTTCGTCACGGCAAGTTCCGCCTCGATCAGTTCGTCGAAGGCCTGGCTGGTGGCAGAGAGATCCTCGAGGCGATCACTGATGTATTTGACGGGGCGTTTCAGCTTGCGCGCCAGTGCGCAGACAAGAATTTCCTCGCCGTAAAGCGATCCCTTGCCGCCGAAGCTGCCGCCCACATCCGGAGCGACGACCCGCATCCGCGTTCCGGGAAGATCGAGACAGCCGGACAGGACGTCGCGGATGACGCCGGGTATGTTGGAGGAGGTGTAAAGCGTCAGCGATTGTTTCCGGCCATCCCATTCGGCGAGATAGGACCGATTCTCCATGGCGACCGCCGTCTTGCGCGTCATGCGGAACCGGCCTTTGACGGTGATCGCCGCGCCCTTGAAGGCGGCATCGACATCGCCGCGCTTGAACTCGCGACGAATGATCGTGTTCGTTCCCGCCTCCTCGTGCAAAAGCGGTGCGTCGTCCTTGACCGCATCGACCTGCCGGATCGCAAAGGGCAGGGGTTCGTATTCGATCGTAATGTGTTCGAGCGCATCCTCGGCGGCGTAGCGGCTTTCCGCAACCACGGCGATGACCGGTTCGCCGACGTAGCGGACCTTGCCGCGGGCCAGCGGCCAGATCGGGGTCGCGTAATAGCCCGGCATGCGAGAGGTCGCAATAGCTGGCTTGACCTCTCCCTCGAGATCGCTCGCATCATAGATCGCGACGACGCCTGGAACCGAGAAGGCGTCGCCGATGTCGATATTCAGGATCCTGGCATGGGGCTGGTCCGAGCGCCGCAGCGCGACATGCAGCATCCCTGCCGGTGCCATGTCATCGACATATTGCCCGACGCCCGTCAGAAACCGCGGGTCCTCCGTGCGCTTGACCCGCTTGCCCACCAGTTTGGGGCGCAGCTCGATGGAATGGTCAGAATCGCTCATTCATAGAACTCCGAGCATTTTCTTAGCCCCTGCCACTGCGCGTCGTCATGGCCGGAGATGATCGTGTCTCCGCCATCCCGAAAGGTTTTCAGGCGCTTGAGTGATGCCACCGCAAGATCCATTTTCCAGGTGTTCTTCGGCGCGGTGGCAGTGTCGATGTTGACCTGAAGCGGTGCCGCGTCGGATGCAAGAACGAAGACGCCATCCCTTTCCAGTTCGACGCGCGCCACGCTCATGCCGGGCGTATGCCCGGGCATGGGCAGGACGACGATACGGCCGTCGCCGAACACGTCATGTTCCGCGTCGAATGTCTGAAAGCCCTGTTCTTGCTCCCATTCGGCGCGCAGATAGCCGACATTCTCCGCGCCTTCAGCCTTTGCCGCTGCGGCCTCCGCCTCGTGGCAGAGGAGGGTCGCCTTGCGAAAGTAGCTGTTGCAGCCGCAATGGTCCGGGTGAAGGTGCGAACAGATGACGACGTCGATGTCGTCCGGTTGCAGGCCGATCGTTTCAAGCTGGCGGACGACGGTCTGATCCGGTGTGAAGATCGGGGTCATGACCCGGCTCAGCCCGCCCCAGCGCGCCTGGGGGTCCATGGCCGCTTCCGGGTTGCAACCACTGTCGAAAAGAACGTTGCCCTGGGCATGGCGCATCAGCGTGGCATGGACCGGCAGGTCGATCGTTTCTTCCTTTGCTGCCCCGGCGATATAGATCGAACGTCTCATCCGGAGCCGACCACCTTCGAGAAAATGCATCTTCATGTCAGTGGTCCTCTTTCCCTTGCCAGTTCGCGGACGGCGTTGACGATGTGCTCATAGCCAGTGCAGCGACAGATGTTTCCGGACAGCGCTTCGCGGATCTCATCATCGCTCTCCAGCGGATGGTGGCAAAGGAGATCGGTGATCGCCATGATGAAGCCCGGGGTACAGAAGCCGCATTGCAGTCCGTGATGCTGGCGAAATGCTTCTTGGACGCGACCGAGCCTATCGATGCTGCCCTGGCCTTCGATGGTTTCGATCTGCATGCCTTCCGCCTGTACGGCGAGGGTCAGGCAGGAGCGCGCACTGCGTCCGTCGAGGATGACGGTGCAAGCGCCGCACACGCCGTGTTCGCAGCCGACATGGGTTCCTGTCAGGCCAAGCTCCTGGCGCAGGAAATCGCTCAGCAACATGCGGGCTTCTACGGTGCGCGTATACGAGAGGCCGTTGACGGTAATGGTGATCTTTTTCTCGGTCATGGACGTTTCCGGTTTTGGGCGCGGCTCCAGGCCGCACGGAGCGCGCGCTTGGCAAGCACGCCCGAAAGGTGCCTGCGGTAATCCGCCGAGGCGTGGATATCGGAGTTGGGGGTGAGGATGTCTGCCAGCCTGTCTGCGACCGTGTCGAGAACGGCGTCGGAGAGATGGGTGCCTTCGACGATATCCTCGATCTCATGCAGGCGCAGCGGCGTTTCTCCGACCCCCATCATTCCGATACGAACGTCGGCCGCCACACCGTTTTCGACGCGAAGGGTCGTGGCGAAACAGGCAAGGGCGAAGTCGCCATGGCGTCGGGCAAATTCTTCGAAACCCCAACTGGCTTCGGGAGGCATGGCATCGATTTCCACGGCGATCAGCAGCTCGTCCTCTTCGAGCGCATTCACCAGCGAGCCGACGAAGAAATCCGCCGCGGGAATCCTGCGTTCACCGCGCACGGAATAGGCAATGATCGTGCCATCGAGAAACCGGGTCATCAGCGGCATTTCGGTGGCCGGGTCCGCATGCGCGACGCTGCCGCAGAAAGTGCCGCGGTTGCGCACGGTCATGTGAGCGACATGGTGCATGGCGTCATGGACCACGGGCAGGTGCTTGGCGACGAGAGCGTCGGTGGCGGTCGTGTGATGCCGCACGGTTGCTCCGATCCGCAGACGAGTGCCGTCGAACTCGATCCGGTCCAGTCCGGCAATCCTGTTGATGTCGATCAGCACGGACGGCTTCACCAGCCGGAAGTTTATCATCGGCATGAGGCTCTGGCCGCCGGCGATGATCTTGCCGTCGCCTCCGGATGCAGCCAGTGCCGCGGCCGCCTCCTCGATCGTTGCCGGCGCGATGTAGTCGAACTGTGCGGGCTTCATTGTTCCGCCCGTTCCGCCGGCCCGGCCGTCGTTCTTGTCGATGAACGTGCCATCAGTGCTCCTCCGGCGTCATTTCCCAACAATGACGCTCCTTGTAATTTAGCTTGCATTATTAGACTTAAAAGAAGAATGTCAAGCGAGCTCGGAGGCGGTGTCGTGCGTATCGTCCCGATGGAGATGAGGAGGATTTTCAATGGAAATGTCTGGTCAGCAATTAATACCGGCCACGAGGGATGAGGTCTGGGCGGCACTGAACGATCCGGACGTGCTCAAGGTCTGTATTCCCGGATGTCAGGAACTGACAAAATCGTCCGCGACCGAAATGTCCGCTGTCGCGGTTATGAAGGTCGGGCCAGTCAAGGCGCGGTTCCAGGGCGCGGTGACGCTCTCGGATCTCGATCCGCCGAACGGGTACAAGATTACCGGCGAAGGGCAGGGCGGCGTTGCCGGTTTCGCCAAGGGCGTGGCCGTCGTGAAACTGTCCGAAGTCCAGGGCGGGACTGTTCTGGACTATACCGTGGACGCGCAGATCGGCGGCAAGCTTTCGCAGCTTGGCGGGCGGCTGATCGACGTCACGGCAAAGCAGATGGCGGGTCATTTTTTCAAGCGGTTTGCCGAGGAAATACAGGCGCGCCAGAACCCGCAAGAGGCAGCTCCGGTGGAAGCGGCCCCCGCCGCGCCAGTGCATTACGAACCTGCCGCCGCACCGCGTGAGGTGCCTGTGAGAGCAGTCTCAAGGCCTGCCGCGCAGCCAGCCATGGCGGTCGGGTCCGGCGCCTCGCTGCCGGTGATCGCGGTCGTGGTGTTTGTCTCGGTGCTGGCCGCCCTGTGGATTGTCTATGGCGGGCTTTTGCCGAGTCTTGCTCCGGCTGTGGAGGCGCCCTCGCGCATATCGCCAGATCTTGCCAGTATCGTCCAGCTGGTCATGGCGGTGGCCATCGGTTACCTGTTTGGTAGAATCTCAAAATAGGCTTTTGTCATTTGAGCGAAAAAGGCCGGTGCATATGCTCCGGCCTTTTTCTTTTTTTGCTTGCACAGGAAGACTTCAATCTCCTTTCCGGCGCTCCAGAAAAAGCTTCAGTTCGCCGAACATGCCCCGCCTGAACATCATCACGCAGATCACGAAGAACAAACCGATGATGAACGTGATCGGCAGGCCGCTGGTCGAGAGGAAATGTTCCAGCCCGGCGACGACAGTTGCTCCGACGATCGGCCCGATCAGCGTTCCCATGCCCCCGAGAAGGGTCATTAGGATGACTTCGCCCGACATGTGCCATGTGACGTCCACGAGCGAGGCGAGCTGGAAGGCGATCGCCTTCAGCGAGCCGGCGAAGCCCGACAGCGCCGCCGATAGCGTGAAGGCAATCAGCTTGTATCGCTCCGGCTTAAGGCCGAGCGAGGTCACGCGGGTCTCGTTTTCGCGAATGGCCGACAATGTATGACCGAAGGGCGAATTGACGGCGCGCCATATGATCACCAGCCCGATGACCGTGCCGCCCAGGACGGTGTAATACATCGCGGTGATGTTCCTGAGGTCGATCACGCCGAGCAGATAGCCCCGAGGCACGGCCTGGATACCGTCTTCGCCGCCAGTGAACGGCATCTGGACCGCCATGAAATAGACCATTTGGGCAAGCGCCAGCGTGATCATGGCGAAATAGATGCCGTGGCGGCGGATCGCCAATGCCCCGAATACGAGGCCCAGGATCGTCGCGAACACCGTTCCGGCCAGTACAGCCAGTTCGAACGGCCATTGCCAGACCTTTGCCGCATGCGCCGCGATAAAGGCACCGCCGCCGAAGAATGCCGCATGCCCGAAGGAGAGCAGCCCGGCATAACCGAGGACCAGGTTGAAAGCGGCAGCAAACAGGACGAAGCAGAGGATCTTGATCAGGAAGAGAGGATAGACCGCGAGCGGCGCAATCAGCATGGCGACCACAATGGCGACAAGCAATACGCGGCCGATCATCTGGCCGTAACCGAGCGGGGTGACAGGATTGGCAAGGGTCACGCTTTTCATCTCAAGCCTCACGACTGAACAGGCCGGCTGGCCGGATAAGGATCACCAGCACCATGATGATGAACACCGCGATCGACGAGGCGGCCGGATAGAATGTCTTGGTGAGGCCCTCGATTACTCCGAGCGCCAGTGCCGTGACGATCGCGCCGCCGATCGATCCCATGCCGCCGATCACGACGACGGCGAAGACAACGATGATGATGCTGGACCCCATGCCGGGACTGACCTGATAAAGGGGGGCAGCCAGCGCGCCGGCAAAACCGGCCAGCCCGACGCAGAACGCATAGGTAAGCGTCAGCATGAGGGGTACGTTGATGCCGAAGGCCTGGACCAGCGAGGGATTTTCCGTCGCGGCCCGCAGATAGGCGCCGAGGTTCGTCTTCTCGATGGCGAGCCAGGTCAGGAGGCAGATGACGAGCGAGACCGCAATCACCCAGGCGCGATACATCGGAAGGAACATGAAGCCGAGATTGATGCCGCCCGTGAGGGCTGCGGGAACGGGATAGGGCTTGCCGGCCGCGCCGAAGACGTGACGGAATAGTCCCTCCAGCATCAATGCCACGCCGAATGTCAGAAGCAGGCTGTAGAGATGATCCATGCGATAGAGCTGCTTCAGAAGCAGTCTTTCTACGACTGCCCCGCAAAGGCCTACCACCAGAGGCGCGGCGATCAGCGTGCCCCAATATCCGAGCCCGAGCCGGGAAAGCATGTACCAGGCGACAAAGCCGCCCAGCATGTAGAAGGCTCCATGTGCGAAGTTGATCACGTTGAGCATGCCGAAGATGATCGCCAGCCCGAGGCTAAGAAGCGCATAGAAAGAGCCGTTGATCAGTCCGAGCAGCAATTGGCCGAGAAGAACGGGAATTGGCACCCCGAGGAAATCTGTCATCTGATTCCTACCTGTTGAAACGTGCGCATAGCGATTAGACCCCCAGATACCGGTTCAACCGGTCCATGTTGGCGTCAAGCGCATCATTGGAAATTTCGTCGACGACCTTTCCCTGATCGAGGATGAAGTGCCGGTCGGCGACGGAGGCGGCAAACCGCAGGTTCTGCTCGACCAGGATGATGGTCATGCCGCGATCCTTGAGGATGCGCAGCGCAGCGCCGATCTCTTCGACGATGACGGGGGCGATACCTTCCGTCGGCTCGTCGAGCAGGATGAAGTCCGCTCCGGTGCGCAGGATGCGGCCGATCGCCAGCATCTGCTGCTCGCCACCCGATAGCCGCGTACCCGGCGTGGTGTCCCGGCCCTTCAGGTTGGGAAACAGGCTGTAGATCTCTTTGACGCTCATGCCGCCCGACTGCCAGGCTGGCGGAAACATCAGGTTCTCGATGACGGTCAACTTGGAAAATATGCCCCGCTCCTCGGGGACATAGCCGATGCCGAGCCGTGCGACCTTGTGCGCCGGTGTCCGGAGAAGATCGACCCCCTTGTAGGTGCCGGTGCCCGCCCGTTTGCCGACAACGCCGATCAGGCTGCGCAGGGTGGTCGTCTTGCCGGCCCCGTTGCGGCCGATCAGCGTGACGACCTCGCCCTTGCGGACATTGAAATCGACGCCGTGCAGAACGTGGCTTTCGCCGTACCAGGCCTGAAGATTGCTGACGTGCAGAAGTGCTTCAGCCATGGGCTGCTCCCATATATGCCTTGCGGACTTCGCTATTCGTCGAAACTTCCGCATAAGTTCCTTCGGCGATCACCTCGCCGCGGCGCAACACGGTGATCGTGTCGGACAGGTCGGCAACGACGCCCAGATTGTGCTCGACCATCAGCACGGTTCGGCCCTTGCCGACGCGGCGGATCAGCGCCGCCGTCCGGCCGATGTCCTCGGTCCCCATGCCGGCCATCGGCTCGTCGAGGAGCATGACTTCCGGCGCCAGCGCCAGCGTGGTCGCCAATTCCAGGGCGCGCTTGCGTCCGTAGGAGAGTTCGCTGGCCTTCGTCCGGGCCTTTTCGGCAAGTCCGACGCTTTCGAGGAGTGCCAGCGCCTCTTCGTCAAAGCGCTTCAGATACTGGCTGGACTTCCAGAAAGAAAAGGTCTCGCGCTCGCGGGCCTGCAACGCGACCCGCACATTTTCGTGCGCGCTCAGATGCGGAAAGACCGACGAGATCTGGAACGAGCGGACCAGGCCGAGCCGCGCGATATCGGCAGACGCCATCTGCGTGATGTCGCGACCCTTGAAGAAGATCTGGCCGGAACTCGGGGAAAGGAACTTGGTCAACAGGTTAAACAGCGTGCTCTTACCGGCGCCATTGGGGCCGATCAGAGCGTGGATAGTGCCCGGCCGGATTTTGATGTCGACGTTGTTTACGGCGATGAAGCCGCCGAACGAGCGCGTCAAACCGCGCGCCTCGATGATGGGTGCGTTCTCCGGCACGAGTCCTCCCTCCCGGCTGAATTTCTCTCTTCCAGCAGCGCCAGGCAAAGCCGGTCCGCAAGCCTCATCCAACGGAAAAGGCAACTACAGAAAAACACATAAAGTCTAATAATGCAAGCTTGCGTATCGGGAAAAATTCTGTTTATCTTGATTGCATGGCCTTTTGCATAGCAGCATGACTGAGGTCTATGCCTATCATAAAGTATGATAGCGCAAGTTTATCGTCGGCGCTCGTGGAGGAGCTTCGGCGCCAAATCTGGGAGGATGGATTGATGAAGCGCTTAAGAATTTTGCTGTCGTGCGCCGTGGCTTTGGGCGCGATGGGCATTCAGGCACAGGCCCAAGATACGGGGCCGATCCGGATCGGCGTCCTGACCGATGTCAGCGGTCAGTTCTCGCATGAAGCCGGGGACGGCGCGATTGCCGCCGTGAAGATGGCGGTAGAGGATTTCGGCGGAAAGGTTCTCGACCGTCCGGTGGAAGTCCTCGTGGCCGATCACCAGAACAAGCCGGAAGTGGCCGTTTCGACCGCCCGTCAGTGGTACGAGTCGCAGGGCGTGAGGATGATCAACAATCTGATCAATTCCGGCATTGCGCTGGCGGTGACGCAGGTTGCCAAGGATCAGGACAAGATCGCGATCGTCAACGGTTCCGGCACGTCGCGTCTGACGAATGACAGTTGCACGCCCAACAGCATTCACTATTCCTATGACACCTATGCGCTGGCCAATGGCACCGCCAACGAGCTGATCCGCGAAGGCAAGAAAAACTGGTACTTCCTGACTGCCGACTATGCTTTCGGCCATGCGCTGGAAGCCGATGCAAGCCTGATCGTCAAGGCAAACGGCGGGACCGTGTCGGGTGCAGTCCGCTATCCGATCGAAACTTCCGACCACAGCGCATTCATGTTGCAGGCCCAGGCATCGCCCGCCGAGGTCGTCGCTATGGCAGGCTCCGGCACGACCTTCGTCAATGCAGTGAAATCCGCCGCCGAATTCGGGCTTGCGTCGTCTGGCAAGACGGTTGCAGGCCTGCTTGTCTGGGACACCGACGTCCATTCGCTCGGGCTCGAAACCGCGCAGGGCATGATCCTCACCAACGCATTCTACTGGGATCGCGATGACGAAACCCGCGCCTTCGCCAAGAAGTTCCAGGCGCGTGTCGGGCGTCCGCCGCATATGGGCGACGCGGGAGATTATTCCTCGACGATGCACTACCTGCAGGCAGTGAAGGCCGCCGGCACGACGGATACAAAACAGGTCATGGCGAAAATGAAGGAAACGCCGGTCAACGACTTCTTTGCCAAGGGCGGCAAGATCCGCGAGGACGGCCGGATGGTTCATGACATGTATGTCTATCAGGTCAAGGCGCCGTCTGAATCCAAGAGCGAATGGGACCTGCTGAAGCTCGTCACCACCATTCCAGGCGACAAGGCTTTCCGGCCGCTTTCCGAGAGCAAGTGCCCGCTGGTCAAGAAGTGAGCGAAAGCAGTGCCCGGCTTTCACCGCGCCGGGCACTCACCCCACCATGGCATGAGCAGCGGTAACGGCTGCGGTCGGCAGGAGAGACGAGCAGGACATGAGCGACATTCTGGTCGAGAAATCCGATGGCATCGCCATCGTCACGCTGAACCGGCCAAAGCAGCGCAACGCCGTGACCTATGCGATGTGGTGCGAGCTTGCGCAGCGGTTCGGCGCATTCGACACCGATGCGGATATCCGCGCCATTCTTTTGACGGGTGCTGGCGCCGACTTTTCGGCAGGCGCCGACATCAGCGAATTCGATGCGGTGAGGGGCGGTGCCGAGGAAAGCGCTCGCTACGAGGTCGCCGTCGATGCGGCGGGTGACGCGATATACGAGGTTTCCAAGCCCACGATCGCTGTCTTGCGCGGTTATTGCCTCGGAGGTGCCGCACATCTGGCGATGTCCTGCGATTTCCGGATCGCGGAGGAGAGCGCCGTGTTCGGCATTCCCGCCGCACGCCTGTCGATCGTCTACGGCGTATCGGCAACCCGCAAGCTGTTTTCGCTTGTCGGCGTCACCGAAGCGAAGCGGATACTCTACTCGGCCAAGCGCTTCACCGCCGACGAGGCGCTTGGCAATGGCTTCATCGATGAGTTGGCGGACGATGCGACCGCTACTGCCCTCGATCGTGCCAATGCCATGGCCGCCAGTGCACCCCTCACGATCAGGGGAGCCAAGTTCATCCTCAACGGCTGCGCCCGGGGCAATCTCGATCAGACCGAAGCGGACAGGCTGATCGACGAGGCAAGTTCGAGCCACGACTACGCCGAGGGACGCAAGGCGTTCGGCGAGAAGCGCCCGCCACGGTTTAGGGGCCGCTGAACGCCGCGCCGAACCAGTCAACACGCGTGCTGCAGAGGCAGCATCCCATTACCAAGGAGACATGCAATGGACACCAATCTGAATGGCAAGGTGGCGCTGGTCACAGGCGGCGGCAGGGACGTCGGAGGAGATATCGCCCGCGCGCTTGCTGCAGAAGGGGCCGCCATCGCGGTGAACTATAGCCGGTCGAAAGATGAGGCCGAAGCGGTCGTCTCTTCCATCGAGGCAAGCGGCGGCAAGGCGAAGGCCTACAAGGCGGATATCAGCGACAATGTCCAGGTGAAGGCAATGGTTGCCGGGGTCAAGGCGGATTTCGGCACGGTCGACGTCCTCGTCAACAATGCCGGCTACGTAAAATATCAGCGCTTCGTGGATTCGACACCGGAGGACTGGAAACAACAGGTCGACGTGTGCCTCTATGGCGCGATCAATTGCTGCCACGAGGTGGCGCCGCTGATGATCGCGCAGAATTCCGGCCGCATCATCAATCTCGTCGGCGACAGTTCCCGGATCGGCGAAGCGAACCTCGCGCTGGCGGCGGCGGCACGCGGCGGGACGATCGCTCTCGGCAAGTCGCTTGCCCGCGAATTCGGGCGTAACAACATCACCGTCAATACTGTCTCGCTCGGCCTGATCGAGACATCTCATTCGGACCCGGACTTCCTTGAGAAGAACCGGGAGAAGATCGTCAAGGCTTATCCTCTACGCCGCATCGGCAGGCCGGACGACGTCGCACCCATGGTAACATTTCTCGCCGCTGGGGCCTCGTCTTGGATTACGGGGCAGGTGATCAGTGTCAATGGCGGCTTTTGCATGGTCTAACAGGAGGATTGGGAGGAGCCAACATGATACACTTCGATCTGATCGCGCCCGTCGGGGAGATACTCCGGCGGAATGCGCGCCTGTATCCTGAAAAGATGGCCTTCGAGGACCGGAGGAGGACGGTCACCTATCCGCAACTTGATGCGGAAACTGAGGCTCTGGCGGCGCACTTTGTCGCTTCGGGGCTTCAGAGCGGGCAGACCGTCGCGATCTTCCTGCCGAACTCGGTCAACTGGGTCGTCGCCTGCCTCGCGGTCGTAAGGGCCGGAGGGATTTCCGTTCCGGTGAGCATCGAATCCACCGAGGCCGAGCTTGCTTATCGCTTGACGGATGCCGAATGCACAGTGCTCGTGAGCGTGCCCGAAAAGCGCCCGATGGTGGACGCCGTCCTGTCGCGGCTCGATCGCCCGGTCATCGTGATCGATGCAGATCCGGCTTCTGGATTCGATGGTATTGAGCGGCTGCAGTTGCCCGGTTTCGAGGACGATCCGGATGTCGATCGACCCGCCTACATCGTCTACACGTCGGGAACGACCGGGCAGCCCAAGGGCGTACTTCTTTCGACGAGATCCATGCTTTGGGTGACGGCGGCCTGCTGGACGCCGATTGCAGGGATGAACGAAAAGGACGTCGTTCTCAACACGCTTCCGCTCTATCATTCCTACGCGCTGAACATCGCGGTGCTTTCGATCATCGCGACCGGCGCCAGCGAATACATTATGGAGAAATTCTCCACCACACAGGCGACCGGACTGCTCCGCACGGGGCGATTCACCTTCATGCCCGGCGTGCCGACCGTCTTCCATTATTTCCTGTCCGCCTGCCAGGCGAGCGGCGAGAAACTGCTGTCGTCAGTCAGACTCTGCGTGTCCGCCGGCGCGATCCTGCCCGGCACGCTGAACAACGATTTCGAAGAATTCTTCGGCGTTCCCCTGCTCGATGGCTATGGGATTACCGAGACATCCACCATGGTGACCATGAACTGGCCCGGCCGCTGGCGGGTGCCCGGTTCCTGCGGTCTGCCGTTGCCGGGGCTTACCGTTCGGGTGGTCGATCCGAAAACGGGTCTGGACGTCCCTGCCGGCATTGAGGGCGAGCTGATCTGCAAAGGGCCCAACCTCATGCAAGGGTACCACAACAAGCCGCAGGAAACGCAGAAAGCGGTCGTCGACGGCTGGTACCGCACGGGCGATCTCGCCAAGTCGGATGCGAACGGGTTTCTGACGATTACCGGCCGTCTGAAGGAACTGATCATTCGAGGCGGGCAGAACATCGCGCCGGCCGAGATTGAAGAGACAATCCTGCTTGACCCCTCGGTCATGGACTGCGCCGTGATAGGCATGCCACATACAATGCTTGGTGAGGTTCCCATCGCATGCGTCGTTCTCAAGGATGCTAGCGCTTTCGATGAGGCCGCGTTGCTGACACACTGCAAAGAGCGCCTGTCGGCCTACAAGGTTCCGGACCGGATTTTCGTCGTCAGCGAAATACCCCGGACGGGATCCGGCAAGATCCTGCGCGTGAAGCTTCGCGAGAGCCTCCCCGCTGCTTGAGCGGATGATGATACAGGAGAACTGCATGAACCCGTTCATTTTCAACACGACTGCGCAGATAGTCTTCCGGCCGGGTGCGGCTGCCGAGATCGGCGGTATCGTCCGAACGAAGCTCGGGCAGCGGATCCTCTTCGTAACCGATCCTGGCTTGCGGAAACTCGGACTATGCGAACCGGCTCTGGTGTCGCTTGCAGCGTCGGGCGTCGAGTCGATCGTATTCGACAGCGTTGAGGCTGATCCGTCGCTTGCCACCGTCATGGCGGCATCGGATGCGGCAAAGGCGGCTGGTGCGACCGGGATCATCGGTTTCGGTGGCGGCTCCTCGCTCGATGTCGCAAAGGTCGTGGCGCTTCTCTGCGGCTCGGGCGAGGATATCGATGGGGCTTGGGGCGTCGGAAATGCAAAGGGGCCGCGATTGCCTCTGGTGCTCGTCCCGACGACCGCCGGGACAGGGTCCGAGGTGACGTCGGTCTCCATCATTACCGTCGGCGGCGACGAAAAGCGTGGCGTGTCGTCACCGATCATCCTACCCGATATCGCGATCCTCGACGCGGATCTGACGCTTGGCCTTCCTGCCCATATCACGGCCGCCACGGGCATCGATGCCATGGTCCACGCGATCGAAGCCTATGCCTCGAAGAGCGCCAACAACAATCCGCTGTCGAAAATGCTGGCGCGTCAGGCCCTCCAGCTTCTCGGTGCGAATATCGAAGCGGCCGTTCTGGACGGCAAGGATCGTGCCGTACGCGGTGCGATGCTGCTTGGATCGATGCTGGCTGGGCAGGCCTTTGCCAATTCTCCGGTTGCCGCAGTGCATGCGCTTGCCTACCCGATCGGCGGCATGTTCCACATCCCGCATGGCCTGTCCAACGCGCTTGTTCTTCCTCATGTCCTGCGGTTCAATGCGCCCGAAGCCGCTTCGGTCTACGCCGAAATCGCGGCCGACGCGTTTCCGGATCTTGGCATCGGAGCAGGGGGCCCAGGGTCGTTGCGCGGCGTTCATCGAGAAGCTTGCAGGACTGTCGGCCAGGCTCGGCCTCCAGCCGAGACTTCGCGACGTCGGCATAGGCGAGGAGCATCTGGCGGGAATGGCCCGTGACGCCATGAAACAGACGCGCCTCCTCGTCAACAACCCGCGCGAGGTCGGCGAGGCGGATGCGCTCTCCATCTACAGGGCGGCCTGGTAAATGGCGGAACGTCCAATCCCTTCAAGTCGTTCGGCCTACAAGGTTTACCGGGAGATCGGCCTGCGCTGGTCGGACAACGACATCTACGGGCACATGAACAATGTAGTGCATTACAGCCTGTTCGACACGGCGGTGAATGCCTACCTCATCGAAAACGATGTGCTCGACATCAAGAACGGCGCAGAGGTGTTTCTCGTGGTGGAAACGGGTTGCCGCTACTATGCCGAGATGGCCTTTCCCGATCGCGTAACGGCGGGCCTCCGGGTGAGAAAGCTCGGCAGTTCCTCGGTTCGCTACGAAATCGGCCTGTTCCGCAATGACGAGGACGCGGCCGCCGCCGAAGGATTTTTCATCCACGTTAACGTCGACCGGCTGTCGCGCCGACCTGTTCCTTTTGGCGACACGGCAAGACGGCTGCTCGAGCCGCTTGCCGTCCACGCCTGATTCAAAAACACAAGGATATTCCTATGGCAGCTCTAATTCTCAAGGATCCATCGCTCCTGCGCGACCAGTGCTTTATCGACGGTGAATGGCATCACGCGGATGACGGCCGGGTATTCGACGTCACCAATCCTGCCGATGGTTCCGTGGTCGCGGCGGTTCCGCGCATGGGCGCCATGGAAACACGGCGGGCGATCGAAAGCGCCGAAAGGGCGCAGTCCGATTGGAAGGCGATTTCCGGAAAGCAGCGCGCCGCCATGCTGCGAAAATGGTTCGATCTGCTGATCGAACACCAGGACGATCTTGCCGCCATCATGACGGCAGAACAGGGCAAGCCACTGGCGGAAGCCAAGGGTGAGATCGCCTATGCGGCCTCCTATATCGAATGGTTCGGTGAGGAGGCGAAACGGGTCTATGGCGACACGATTCCCGCTCCCACATCCGACAAGCGCATCGTCATCATCAAGCAGCCGATCGGTGTCTGCGCCGCGATCACGCCCTGGAACTTCCCGGCGGCGATGATCACGCGTAAAGCAGGCCCAGCACTTGCGGCCGGCTGCTCCATGATCATCAAGCCGGCCAGCCAGACTCCGCTCTCGGCATTGGCGCTTTGCGTTCTTGCAGAACGCGCCGGCGTGCCGAAGGGTGTACTGTCCTGCGTGACCGGATCGGCCGGCGAGATCGGCGGCGAGTTGACATCCAACCCGATCGTACGCAAGCTGAGCTTCACCGGCTCCACGGAAATCGGCAAGGTGCTGATGGCGCAGTGCGCGGCGACCGTGAAGCGCACGTCGATGGAGCTTGGCGGAAATGCGCCCTTCATCGTGTTCGACGACGCGGACGTGGAGGCCGCGGTCAAGGGTGCAATCACTTCGAAATACCGTAATGCGGGTCAGACCTGCGTCTGCGCCAATCGCTTTCTGGTACAGACCGGTATTTATGACGCCTTTGTAGCGCGGCTGAGCGAGGCCGTGGCGGCGATGTCCGTCGGAAACGGCCTTGATGCCGGCATCCAGATCGGCCCACTGATCGATGACAAGGCTGTGGCGAAGGTCGAAGAACTCGTGGCCGACGCGGTGAACAGCGGTGGCCGCGTTGTGACCGGAGGAAGCCGCCATTCGCTTGGCCACAGTTTCTATGAGCCGACGGTCATCGCAGATGTTTCGCCGCAGTCGCAGATTTTTGCGGAGGAGATTTTCGGACCGGTCGCTCCGATCTTCCGTTTCGAGACCGAAAGCGAGGCGATCCGGCTTGCCAACGACACCCAGTTCGGACTCGCGGCCTATTTCTACGGCCGCGACATTTCCAGGGTCTGGCGGGTCGCCGAGGCGCTCGAGTTCGGCATCGTCGGGATCAATGAAGGACTGATCTCAACAGAAGTTGCGCCGTTCGGCGGCGTGAAGGAGAGCGGCAACGGTCGCGAAGGTTCCAAATACGGAATGGATGACTACCTCGAGCTCAAGTATCTGTGCATGGGGGTGTCGTCATGACGAGACTGGTTTTATTGGTCCTCCCGGCGCAGGAAAGGGAAACCAGGCCGAACGGCGGGCGTAGGAAAGAGACCTGCTCTCCATCTCGACCGACGCGTCGATGCGCAGCAGAGCATCGATGAGTTCGCCGACGAGATAGCCCCGTCAATCGATACGCGCTTGATTTTCCCACCTCCAAACATTTGTCGTGGTTAGCGCGTCCCTTAAGTTGCGGCACAATAGGTGCCGATGGAGCTGGTCATGACCAAATTCGCGCTCTACGTTCCGCTCGAGGCAAAATCCGGCAAGGAAGAGGCGGTCGCGAATTTCTGCGATCAGCCATACCGCTGGTCAATGCCGAGCCTGGCACGATTTCCTGGTATGCGATACAGGAGGGTCCAAGTTCGTTCGCAATCTTTGATACGTTCGACGATGAGGACGGAAGGGATGTCCACTTAAACGTCCAAGTCGCTGCGGCCTTGATGGCAAACACAGAGGAAGGGGACCTGTTCGCTAAGCCACCGCAGGATCTTGCCCTATGTCTCAGGGACGAACGAAGATATGCTTCAAGCGGCCCTGCTTTCGCGGAGCGTCTGCTTGAACAGTTCGAAGGCAGTCGTCCCGCTTCGATCGGGGTAGTAGAGCTGATAGCCGGCGAACGGCTCGCACCACGGCTCCAGCAGACGGACCAGACGGCCGTCGGCAATCGGCGCCGCCACCAGATCCTCCAGGATGTAGAGGATGCCGAAACCCTCAAGTGCGGCGGCCACCGGCAGGTCTGCGTCGTTAAACACCGGTCCGCGTCCGGGAGTGACGCTTAGATATGTGTCGTCTGCGCCGCGTTGATCGACGAGATGAAGCTCTTGGTACGTTCCTGTCTCGGATCGCCAAAGATTGCTTGCGCGCTGCCGGACTCGACCACTTTTCCGCTCTCGAGGAAAACCACGTGATTGGCGATCCGCGAGGCAAGGCGCAGGTCGTGCGTCGCCATCACCATCGTTGTTCCCTCGGCCGCAAGCCGGCCGAGCACATCGACGACCTCGGCGGACAGTTCTGGATCGAGGGCCGAGGTCGGTTCGTCGCAGAGAAGAACCCGGGGCGAAGGCGCGAGTGCCCGGGCGATCGCCACCCGTTGCTGTTGCCCGCCGGAAAGCTCTGACGGCCAGGCATCTGTCTTATGCGCCATTCCCACCTTGGTGAGCAGTTCGCTGGCGCGGTTATGCGCCTTTTCGCGCGGCCACTTGAGAACCGTCGTCAGCCCTTCCATGACGTTTTCGATTGCGGTTCGATGCGGAAAGAGCTGGAAATTCTGGAAAACCATGCCGGTCTGACGCCGGATTGCCTGGATCGATTTCCAGCCGATCTTCATGCCGGGCTCGAAATCCAGTTTTTCGTCGCCGATGCGGACGGAGCCGGTTGTGGGTATCTCGAGGAGATTGATGCAGCGCAGCAGAGTGCTCTTGCCGCCGCCCGAAGGACCGATAAGCGCGGTCACGCTTCCCTCGGGAATGTTGAGGCTGATGTCCTTCAGGATGACCGCATCGCCGAAACGCTTTTCGATTTTGGAAAGCTCGATCATCGGTTTGACTCCAACATACCGCCATATCGGGCGAAGCGCTTTTCCAGCTTGTTCTGCAGCGACGACAGCACCGAACTCAGGACCAGATAGATCAGGGCCGCCTCGATATAGAGGATGAGCGGTTCATAGGTGGTCGCGACGATCCGCTGGGCGGCCTGGAAGAGTTCCGGCACGGTGATCGCCGCAGCGAGTGAGGTGTCCTTGACCAGCGAGATGAAGGTGTTCGATAGCGGCGGCACGGCGACGCGCGCCGCCTGCGGCAGGATGGTGCGGCTCATCGCCTGGCGCCACGACATGCCGATCGAATAGGCCGCTTCCCACTGCCCCTTCGGAACCGAGGAGATGACGGCGCGAATGATTTCGGAACTGTAGGCGCCGATATTCAGGGTAAAACCGATCAGCGCGGCGGGGAAGGCGTCGAGCAGGATGCCGATGCTCGGCAGGCCATAAAAGATCACGAAAAGCTGTACAAGCAACGGCGTGCCGCGGATCACCCAGACGTAAAACCGGGCAATCAGCGCCAGCGGTGTCGGGCCGAACAGTCGCGTGACCGCCGTGATCAGGCCGAGGATGAGGCCGAACAGGAAGGACAGCAATGTCAACGGAACCGTAAAGCGGATGCCCGCCCATAGGAGGGTCGGAAGTGAATCCGACATCAATTGAAGCCAGTGCGGCACGGTGTGATCCTCAAAAAATGACGCGTCCGGCGCAGGCGCCGGACGCTGGATTCATGCATTCAGGAACGACCTGACAATCTACTTCGAGACGTCCTGCCCGAAATACTTGTCGGAAATCTTCTGATAGGTGCCGTCGGCCTTGATGTCCGCCAGGGCCTTGTTGATCGCTTCAAGCAGTTCCGGTTCGCCCTTGCGGATGATGATGCCGGAATATTCGGCATTGTCCTGCTGGGCTGCGATCTTTACCGGCGCGTCGGGCTTCTGCTTCTTGAAATCCAGGAAGGAGAGGCTGTCATTGATCGTCGCGTCGGCGCGCCGTGTCAGCACAAGCTGGATCGACTGGTCGAACCCGTCCGTCCCCACAAGTTCGGCGCCCGCCTGTTGGGCGATCTTCCCGAAGTTGCTGGTTAGCGACTGAGCGGATTTCTTGCCCTTGAGATCGGCAAAGTCCTTGATGTCGCTGTTGTCCTGGCGAACGATCAGTACAGCCTTGGAAGCGATGTAGGGTTCGGAGAAATCGTACTTCTGCTTGCGAGCTTCCGTGATGCCGACCTGGTTTATGACGGCATCGTAACGCTTGGCGTCGAGGCCCGCGATAAGGCCATCCCACTTGCCTTCCAGGAACTCGGCCTTGACGCCGATTTTCCCGGCAACGGCCTGCCCGATCTCCACGTCGAAACCTACGAGTTTACCGCTTGCGTCATGGAAGGTGAACGGTGCGTAAGTTCCCTCCGTGCCGATCTTGAAGATACCGGAAGATTTGATGGCAGCGAGATTTTCGCCGGCGAGGGACGGCGTAAGGGCCGCCGCGTGAATAAGGGCCGCGGCGATAATGGTTTTCAGCCGGAACATTTGGGTCATCCTTTCAGCAGTGCTTGCTGGCGACTAGATGCCAGAAAATAGGACGCGGCGATTGAAAGAAAACCGCGAATAAAGGCGGCAAATGCGAATATTTTGCTCACATCCGGGTGAGTCCGCATGGTTCCCAAAGAATAACGACGGGTGGCAGCCCACCAGCAGCCATGAATTCCTTCCTCGAAGACCGATGCACGTCAAGGCTGCGGATTTATGTCACCCGGTCATGCCCAAGACTGCGGCGCGCTGAATTCATCGTAAAAAAATCCAAACACCCTCAGCCCCTTAGTGGTGAGCATGCCGTTTTTTGCGCGCAATCGCCTCCGGCGCGATTGACATAAATCAATGACGGCCGGATTATATTCGACATGGATACAGTATATTCAAATAGAATACAAGAGGAAGGCGGCGGGGTTCGCCCACTTTCGACGGTTCTGAAGACCATGGCGGTGCTGGACGTGCTGGCATCGAGCGCTCGCGGCATGAAGCTGCCCGAGATCGCGTTGGCCATGGAGCTTTCGCGGCCGACCGCCTACCAGCGGCTGTTGACGTTGATCGAAGCGGGCTGGGTTGAGCAGGATCAGGAGATGCGCTACCGCCTCTCGATGCACGCCTGCCGGCTTGCAGCGGCAGCCATGGAGCAGGCAAATCTTGGGACGCGGATCCAGCCGATCATCGAAATGCTGGTTCATCGGGTGAAGGAAACAGCGTCGCTGGCGGTGCTCGATCGGGGGTTGCCATGCATCGTCTCGCGCGTCGAATCCGAAAGCGTGCTGCGCGCGGAACAGAAGATCGGCACGACCATGTCGCTCGAGGGTTCCGCATCCGGCCGCGTCCTGACCGCCTTCGCAGACGAAGTGACGCTCGCCCGCCTGAAGGAGAGCGGCGAACCGCTGGCTTCGGAAGAGCTTCTGGTGGAGGCGCGGGCCAATGGTTACGCCTTGTCGAGCGGCTATACCGATAGCGGCGTTGTCGCCATCGCCGCACCGATCTTCGATCTCCATGGCAAGTGCACGTCGACGATCTCGCTGGTCATGCCGGAGATGCGTTTCGACCTCGAAAGCTTCCGCGAGCCGCTTCTCGAAACCGCCCGCACCATCACGAAAATGCAGCAGGGAGAACGTTGACGGTGATGACCGCGACTTCCGAACAGGTGGCCATGCCACAGCCGCGTCCAGATCACGAGGTGATGAAGACCTCGCGGCTGGCGGCAATCCAGCCGAGCCGGCTCAGCGGCACACGCGCCTTCATGAACAAGATGATCCGCGAGCGCTGGGACATTTCCAATGTGCTTTTCGACGTGGACGAAAACGCCGAAGGCACCGTGGTTTACTCCATCAAGGCGCCGGACCAGGAATTCTCGTTCATCGGCTTTTCCCGCCCGCCGAGCCGGACGGCCCGCACCGGGCGTATCATCGGCCAGGCCTGGGATATGATGGGAGCGCTGATCGAAGGACCGGCGACCGAGGTCGAGATCGAAACGGCGCGTCGGGAGATTCCGAAGCTCTATACGGGCCGGGCGACCGCCGGCACGCTCATCTGGTGCCGCTCAAACCGGTCGATGCGGGTCTTCGACCAGACGCTCGAAGCGCTTGCAGAGGGCCGTCAGCCCTTGGTCGCCGATCTTTCCAAGGTCTGCTACCTGATGCGCAATACCGGCCTCGACGGCAACGGCACGTTCGGGACGCGCTCCTTCCCGTCGCTCGGGTCCCGTCACGCGCTCGGTGGTGTCCTGCAGGCGCAGTTGCTGACCGCCTACCTGATGCGCGAGTTCTCCTGCGATCTCGTCGAACATCTCGCCGCAAGGAAATCGGACAAGGCAGTGCGCCTCGACCCGCAGCTTCGCCGCTATATCGGCGTCGGCAACGGTTCAGCGCTCGGCCTCATCTTCTTCGTCCACAAACATCCGCGCCTGATCGACGGGCTTCTGTCTGCCCGCGAGGGCGCGATTGCGATGGCCCGCGCGCTGAGGCTCGCCGCGTCGGATCCCCGCATCGCCAGGCTGCTCGAACTTCTCCGCCAGGCAACAGTGTTCCGCAAACAGGACCAGATGGTCTACGAGACATTTGCGTCGAGCGCTGACGTGTCGGCCGACCTCGAAAAGGTCATGGCAGCACTCGAAGAATTCCGCCGCAGCGGAATGGTGTTCGGCCATGCGACGGATTTCCCGCTTGATGTACTTGCTGCCGGATTCGAAGCCAATCTCATCCCCGAGGCCTTCGAAACACTCCTGTCGTTGATGATCGAGCTGGTGCCGGAAGAGGCCGATAGGCTCCTAGCCGCGATTGATGGCCCTGACGAGTTCAGCGTTTCGCCGGCCGAGACCGTAGGAAGCCTGATGGCACTCATCAGTGACGAATACCGGTGGGCGCTCGACACCGACATGGCCAGTCCCGACGCCTATAAATATGTCTGGTACAAGTCCGAGACGGCAGAAGAGCCACGCCGCGGCGCCCGCGAGGAGGTCCCCGATGCGCTCGATCTCGGCCTCGATGTCTGCGGCAACATCCAGTCCCTTTTTGCCGATCTCGGGAAGGCGGCGGCTTCGCTCAGCATCGCCCGCTTCCTGATGAGGCATCCCGAACATCGCTACATGGCGGCGCGCATCCAGAGCCTGCGCGGGCAGGGCTATCACACGCCCCATGCCAATATCAACGCGGAGGCTTTCGTGCCGATCGACCTCGTGCGGCTGATGAATGTCGGCATCCACGGCATCGACAAGACCCGTGACTTCCTGAGCCGCAACCTGCGCGGTGTGCTTTATCACGGCGCACCGACCCCAGACGATCTGCGCGCCGGCTACACCGGCACCTGGTATTACCCGGCGGAACCTGTCCTATGATCTCCTCGCATTTTTCTTCTTCCATGCGCGTCATGCCCCGCGAAATGCGGCTGATGTCCGAACGGATCTTCTCGCTGAGCAGCCTGCCCAAGGGCTTTTTCCTGACGGTCTGCGACATTCCGATGTATTCGCAGAAACTCGGTCTCGGCGGTTTCAAGCTGTTCGAACAGCGGTTTGAGAGCTTCAAGTCAGCGGCTCCCGCCCGTATCGTGATTGCCTCCGAAGCCGACAACCGCATGACGCTCGACGCTTGCGGCGAACACGCCTGGTTCGTGTTGCCGACCGCAATCGATCTTCTGGGCGAACTCACGGAACGTTTCGGTTCGGCGGAACTGACCGTGACGCGGACGATAGATGCCGAGGAACTTGCCATTGCTGCGCGTTTCGGCGGTCGGTCGGGGCTTTCGATCTCCGTGTCCGGCAACGTGCTGAAGGCCGTTCCGGCCGCTGTCACCGGCGACGTCCGTAAAGATGATCCTCTCCTCTGGTCGCTTCTGGAAAACGGCGCCGAGATCGAGACCGACCTCTGGTGGCGCATCTACCACCTGGCAAAGCAGGCACTCGCGACGGACAGCATCGTCTCGCGCCGCCACGCCGGCCCAATGATCGTCAACGAGGACGGTACCGTCATCGGCCGCAAGGACAATGACGACGAGACCGACGTGTCGTTCCTGTCGTCCAAGCTCTCGGAACGCGAAAAGGCAGAACGCCAGAAGGAAAGCGCAAGATCATGATCATCGATGGTTTGCAATGCGGGCATTTCGATCGCGCCGCCTTTGAAACTCTGCTGAAGGGAACGGTTGGCGGCGTCGTCAACACCTGCGGCTTCTGGGAAGGCACGGTGGAATCGCTCGATTCGATCGGCCGTTGGCGCGATCTGGTCAGCGACAATTCCGACATCGCCGAGATCGCACGGACGGCCGGGGACATCACCCGCATTTCCGATGCCGGCAAGCTTGCGATCATCATGGGCTTTCAGAACAGCAACCTGTTCGAAGGTCGCATCCGCTTTGTCGAGATGTTCGCCGAACTCGGCGTGCGTGTCGTGCAGCTCACCTATAACAACCAGAACGAACTCGGCGGCTCCTGTTATGAGGCCGAGGATTCGGGCCTTGCCCGCTTCGGGAAGGAAGTGGTGCGCGAGATGAACGCGGCCGGCATCCTGGTTGACTGCAGCCATGTCGGAGACCGCACGACGCTCGATGCGATCAAGGTCTCCGAAAAGCCGATTGCCGTTACCCATGCCAATGCCCAGTCGCTGTTCATGCACAAGCGCAACAAGTCGGATGACGTCATCCGGGCGCTGAAGGATACCGGCGGCGTGATCGGCTGCGCGGCCTACCGCAACATCACCGGCGACGAGTACTGCGCCTCGATCGAGGCCTGGTGCACGATGGTCGCCCGCACGGTCGATATTGCCGGCATCGATTCCGTCGCGATCGGCACCGACAAGAGCCACAATTTCACCGCCCCGGACTATGCCTGGATGCGCAAGGGCCGTTGGACCCGTGGCGAGGATTATGGAGCGAGCGCCGCCGGCAAGCCGCTCAAGGCCGCGCCGCCGGAATGGTTCCAGAAGGTCGAGGATATCAGGGTGCTCCCGGACGGTCTCAGCGCCGTCGGCTTCTCGAAGGAAGAAGTCGCGAAGATCACCCACGGGAACTGGCTGCGGCTCTATGAAGCCACTTTCAGAAAATCATAAAAGAGGAGAACTGCAATGACCGGAATGAAGACATTTCTCATGCCTGACCGCCGCCGTTTCCTGAAGACGGCCGGCGCTGCGATCACCGCCTCGCTTGCCGCTCCCTATCTCGTTCGCGCG
Organism: Neorhizobium sp. USDA 3394; assembly: GCF_056280385.1. Lineage (NCBI taxonomy): Bacteria > Pseudomonadati > Pseudomonadota > Alphaproteobacteria > Hyphomicrobiales > Rhizobiaceae > Neorhizobium > Neorhizobium sp. USDA 3394. The sequence goes on along the minus strand of NZ_JBWCDU010000002.1, from coordinate 1,353,807 downwards.
CAGGAGAAGATCCTCTACGTCAACACCTGGGGCGGTCCGTGGGAGGCTGCCGCAAAGGCCCATCTCATCGACCCCTTCACCGCTGAAACCGGCATCCAGGTGAAGACCGTCTCTCCGGTCTCCTTTGCCAAGCTCGCCCAGCAGGTGAAGACGGGCACCTATGAATTCGACGTCACCACGCTTGGCGGCGGCGAGCTGGTGCGGGCCAATCAGGCCGGCATCATCGAAGCGCTGAAGGAGCCCTACAAAGGTGGCCTCTTCGAAAACGGCGTTGCTTCGCATGCGTTCGCCACCATCATGGCCTGGCGCAAGGACAAATATAAGGAAAGCCCGAAGACCTGGGCCGACTTCTGGAACGTCGAGAAATTCCCCGGCGGACGGTCGCTGCAGCGTTATGCGTCGCGGGTCATCCCGATCGCGCTTCTGGCCGACGGTGTCGCGGTCAAGGATCTCTATCCGCTCGATGTGGACCGGGCCTTCAAGTCGCTCGACAAGATCAAGCCGCATATCCGCGTCTGGTGGACTGCCGGCGCCCAGTCGACGCAGATCCTGCGGGACGGGGAGATCGACATGATCGGCATTTGGCACGGCCGTTATTTCGAGGCCGAGAAGGCGGGCGCTCCGGTGGCCATGACCTGGAACCAGGGCGAGATCGAGCGCGCCTATTGGGTTGTCGCCAAGAAGACGCCTAACCTCGAGAACGCCAGGAAATTCGTCGAATTCGCAACCAGTGCCAAGCCGCTCGCCGGCTTCTCCAAGGCTGCGGATTACGGTGCACTGAACCCGGCCTCCAACCAGTTCGTCGATCCGGCGGATGCCAAGCGCATGCCGACCTCGCCGGATAACTACAAGCTGACCTTCGAGCAGGACATGGCGAATTTGGGCATAGACCCGGCGGAACTCGCCGAACGTTTCGAGGAGTGGGTCGCGAGCTGATCCGCTCTCCTGGATCAACCCGACCCGCTGGCCGGCATCGCGCGGGAACGACCGCGCGATGCCGCAGCGACCCTGCCTGCCATAAAAAGGGAACGGCAATGGGCATCAGCCTTTCAAAACTGACGGAAAAGACGAACATCTGGCCATGGCTGCTTCTGGCGCCGCTCGGCATCTACATGCTCATCTTCTTCGTCGTGCCGCTTGCCGAAGTGGCGATCATGAGCTTCACGGAGCCGAAAGTCTCGCTTGCCAACTATCAGAAGGTCCTGACCGGAGCGCTCTACCAGCGTGTCTTTCTGAACACGTTCGTGACGGCCGCCTTCGTGACGCTCTGCTGCCTTCTGGTCGGTTATCCGCTGGCCTATCTGATGGCGCATTCCAAACCGCGCACGGCGATGCTGATCCTGCTGCTCGTCACCATGAGCTTCTGGACCAGTTTCCTCGTCCGCACCTACTCATGGATGGTTTTGCTCGGCAATAACGGCCCGCTGATCGCCTTCCTGGAGATAATCGGCTTCGACAAGCCGCCGCAGCTTCTCTTCACGCGGTTTTCCTCGACGCTCGCCATGGTGCATATCCTGGCGCCCTACATGATCATGAACATCTACACGGTCATGAAGAAGATCGACCCGGCGCTGATCCGCTCGGCGGAAAGCCTCGGCGCCAGGGGCTGGTCGCTGTTCCGGCATGTCTATCTGCCGCTGACGGCGCCCGGCATCGCCAATGGATCGGTTCTCGTCTTCGTCATCTGCCTCGGTTTCTATGTGACGCCGGTTCTGCTCGGCAGTCCGCGCGAGCAGATGATCGCCGGCCTGATCGGTCACCAGATCGAGGAATTCCTCGCATTCGGCCTGGGCTCCGCCATGGCGATGATCCTGCTCGTGGTGACGCTCATCATCCTCACCATCTATCACCGCCGTTTCGGCCTCGACAAACTCTGGGGGTGACCGAACATGAACACGTTCATGCGCTGGGCAGGTTTCATCGTTGTGCTCTTCATTGCAGCACCGCTCGTCATCGTCGTGCCGATGTCGTTTTCGAATGCGAGTTCGCTGCAGTTCCCGCCGCCGGGCTATTGGCTTGGGTACTACCGGGCTTATTTCACCAGCATGGACTGGCTGATCCCGACCTGGAACAGCATCCTGATTGCGACCGCCACGACCATTCTCACCATGGCCCTGGTCGTGCCCGCAACATTCGCTCTGGTGCGCCACAAGTTTCGCGGCAAGGGTTTTGCCGACCTGATGATGCTGATGCCGATGGCAGTGCCGCATATCGTCATGGCGGTCGGCTATTATTCCTATTTCGGCGATCTCGGGCTGGTGCACAGCCATCTCGGCGTCATCCTGGCACATACCTGCCTGTCGGTGCCGATCGCCTTCCTCGTCCTCTCCGCCAATCTCAAAGGTTTCGACCGAAACCTTGAACGGGCTGCGCAGAGCCTCGGCGCCAGCCCGGCGAAGACCTTCCTGCACGTGACATTGCCGATCCTGCGGCCGGGACTGGTCATCAGTTCGCTCTTCGCCTTCATCCAGTCCTTCGACGAGACCGTGGTCGCGATCTTCATCTCGGGCCGCGACGCCGAGACCCTGCCGCGCAAGATGTTCGACAGCATCCGCCAGGAGGCCGATCCGGTAATCGCCGTCATCTCGACGCTGCTGTTCTTCGTCGTGCTGCTCGGCATCGCGGCTCCCTATTTCGCCAGCGCGCTGCGCAGCCGCGCTCCCAAGCCAAGCCGGCCGGCCGCCGCGCACTGAACATCCCCAAGGGCTTACCCAAGGACTTCCGATGACGAATTACCTGCAACTCTCCAACATCACCAAGACCTACGGGCATTTCACGGCGCTCGACGATGTCAGCCTGTCGGTCGACAAGGGGGAGTTCGTAACCTTCCTGGGGCCGAGCGGCTCGGGCAAGACGACGACCCTGATGATCATTGCCGGTTTCGAAAAGGCGAGCGGCGGCAAGGTGCAAGTCGGTGGCCAGTCGATCTCCGAGCTTGCGCCGCATGAGCGCAATATCGGCATCGTGTTTCAGAACTACGCCCTGTTTCCGCACAAGACGGCGGTCGAAAACGTCTATTTCCCGCTGCAGATGCGTGGCGTCAGCCGTTCAAAGGGCTTGCGGCAGGCAGAGGACATGCTGTCTCTCGTCGGCCTCAAGGGCTTTGGTCATCGTCATCCGAAGGAACTGTCCGGTGGCCAGCAGCAGCGTGTCGCGCTTGCCCGCGCACTGGTCTTCGAGCCTTCGCTGCTCCTGCTCGACGAGCCGCTCGGCGCGCTCGACAAGAACCTGCGCGAGCAGATGCAGATCGAGATCAAGCGCATCCAGCGCAGCCTCGGCGTGACCACGATTTTCGTGACCCACGACCAGTCGGAAGCCATGTCGATGTCCGATCGCATCGTGGTGTTCGAGAAGGGACGCATCGAGCAGGTCGCAGCACCCTTGGATATCTACCATCGCCCGCAGACCTCCTTCGTTGCCGCCTTCATTGGCGAGAGCAACCTGATCCCGGCAACCATTACCAGCGGAGCCGGTAGAACGGCCGAAAACTCGACGCTTGGAGCCTTCCAATACGCTGCCACGGATATTCTTGCCGACGGCCAGAAGGTGACGCTGCTGATCCGCCCGGAGCATATCAAGCTCTCGCGCAACCCGATCGAGGGCCGCAAGAACGTCCGCATGATCGTCGAGACGATCGTCAACTACGGCGACAATGCACTCGTGATCGGCCGGGCAGGGGATATTCCGATGCGCGTCAGGGTGCTCGGCGCCGATGTGGTGATCATCAGGGAAGGCGAGGAATGTTGCATCAGCTGGATGCCGGAGGCTGTCTTCGTCATCACCAAATAGGATCGCAACGGGAGTAAAAGGACGGCCGACGTGATTTCGTGGCAGCGGCGTAACGCAGATCGGTCGCCCAACCCCGTTCTAGATCTGACGGCAGTCGCGCCCCGGGCGGCTCGTGAGAGGTGTGGCAGAATTCGTCTAGCGTTTAACGCAACGGGTCGTTCAGCCTCAACACGGGATCCGGCGCTCGACATCCCACGGTCGTCCACGCGACAAATCTCAATAGAACTTGCCGTATATGTGCATCTTTGGATTCCCGGGTCCTGCTGCCGACCGCAACGCCGCCGGCACGCCAATTCCCTTAATATCCGCCGGCGCTGATCGGCCCGCCGGTGATTGGGCAGTTTTCCGCCTCGAAGCGCCAGCCAACCCATGGCGGGAGCCGTTGGCCGCATTGCCTCGGTTTATGCAAAGCAACGGACCGGAAATCATTATTTTTCAAAGCGGGTGCCTCCGGCAATAGTCCGCGAAGGCTACGGCATGATCCGCAGGCGCCGGATACGGCGTGCATTGTTGCGGACATTGAAAATCTAAAAACGAGGAATTCGAAAATGGTCGTTCACAAACGCATCCGCCCGTTCAACACGAAGGAAACCTACCCCGAGCAGAAGCTGGACAACGATCTGTGCCAGACCGTCGTCGCCAAGGGCAGCATGGTTTTCGTACGGGGCCAGATCGGCCAGGATCTCGACACCTCCGAAAGCGTCGCGATCGGCGATCCGGAAGGCCAGACCGAGAAGGCCATGGCCAATATCAAAATGCTTCTGGAAGAGGCCGGGTCGAAACTGGAGCATATCTGCAAGATCACCATCTACATCATCGATCCCCGTTATCGGGAACCGGTCTACAGGACGGTCGGCAAATGGCTGAAGGGCGTATATCCGGTATCCACCGGCATCGTGGTTTCAGCGCTCGCGAGGCCGGAATGGCTGGTTGAGGTGGACGCGATTGCCGTCATTCCCGACGAAGCATAAGCGAGCCGTATCCTATGACCTTTTCAATATCCGCCCGCTGCCCCGACACCGGAGCCTTTGGCATCGCGATTTCCTCCTCGTCGCCCGCCGTTGCGGCCCGATGCGCGCATGCAAAGGCAGATGCCGGCGTCGTGGCAAGCCAGAACATCACCGATCCCGTGCTCGGCATTCGCGGGCTTGAACTACTGGCGACCGGGCAGTCAGCCCCGCAAGTTCGCGATGCACTTGTCGCCTCCACGCCGTTTGCGGATTTTCGCCAGCTTGCCATCATCGATCGAAACGGCATCACGGCCGCATTTTCCGGAAGTGGCGCATTGGGTATCCATCGGGTCGCGGAGGGACGGGATTGTATTGCGGCGGGCAACCTTCTGGCCGCAGCGTCGATACCGTCCGCGATGGTCAAGGCCTTCGAGCAAAGCCGCGGCTTTCTGGGCGCGCGGCTTCTCGTTGCGCTCAAGGCTGGACTGGACGCCGGCGGCGAGGCCGGGCCGGTCTATTCCGCCGGTGTAAAGGTCGTGCGTGAGGCAGAGTGGCCGGTCGTCGATCTCAGGGTCGATTGGTCTGAACAGCCGATCGAGCGCTTGATCGACATCTGGCAGGTTTACGAGCCGCAGATGGAGGATTATGTGCGTCGGGCCGTGGCGCCGGAAAGTGCGCCCTCCTTCGGGGTTCCGGGAGACGCATAACCGTTCATCGACCGCTTGTTCGTTCAGCATTTGCCGATATAAGCGAGCGGTATGAGATATACATTACGGCAGATCGAGTATTTCATCGCGACCGCAGAAACCGGCAGCATCACGCTGGCTTCCGAACGCCTCAACATATCGCAACCCTCTATCTCGACTGCCATTACCCATCTTGAGGAAGAGCTGGAAACCCAGCTCTTCGTTCGCCACCACGCGAAGGGTCTTTCCCTGACGCCTGCCGGGCGCGTCCTGCTCGTCGAGGCGAAGCGGTTGGTGGACCAGGCCGAGCACATGTATACCGTGGCCTCCGAGGTGAACGACAAGGTTCGCGGCCAGCTGTCGCTCGGCTGCATGGTGACCCTGGCATCGATGATCATGCCCGAACTGTCCCATTCCTTCACCGCCGCATTCCCCGCGACACGTATTGCCCAGACTGTCAGCGATCATGAGACGTTGCTCGACAAGTTGCAGCGGGCGGAACTCGATGTCGTCATCAGCTATGATTTGCTCATTCCAACCGGATTTGAGTTCCTGCCGCTTGCAAGCCTGCCGCCGCATGTCCTGGTTGGTGAAAACCATCCGTTTGCGAGGTTTTCCTCGATCAGCATGGAGGAATTGGCCGGGGCGCCGCTGATCCTACTCGATCTTCCGATCAGTCGGGAGTATTTCCTCGGCTTGTTTGCCAAACACGGGCTTGAGCCAACGATTGCCACGCGCTCGACCCATCAGGACGTGATCCGGACCATGGTGGCCAACGGATACGGCTATACGTTGGCGAATGTCCGGCCGAAATCCCAGGTGGCGATGGACGGAAGGCCGGTCGTACGCGTCCCGATTACCGGCGACCACAAGCCGGTGGTTATCGGGGTCTTCTCGCTGAAGAGCGGGCGAAAAGCCCGTCTTCTGGAAATTTTCGAGCAGCACTGCAAGTCGTTCGTATCCGACGCCTATATTCCCGGCATGGTCGCCCCGCTGATGGAGCGTCGGCGCTCGCCGACATAGGCATGCCAAGCTTTTGGTGAACCTGCGCTTCGGAAATGCTTTCTTTCCTCGGTCCGTTCGCAGTGCCAAGCTGACATCAGTGAAATGAACCTCGATTCCCATGCGGTCCTTCAGCCATCAAACGCACTTGCCTCAGCCCACGGCGAGATGGATGCTGCCGACAGGGAGCCTGCGCCCTTTCATCGTTCGCTTCATCCAGGGAACCATGAAATATCGCATCATCCGGAGACGTGAGAATTGACATACCAAAGACTGATGGACGGCAAGTTTGCTGAGCTCGTCGCCGAAATGACGGATGAGGAGAAGGTTTCGCTTCTCGCTGGGCACCGGATGTGGAAAACCGAGTCGATCGAACGTCTCGGCATCCCGCGCATTGTGATGACCGACGGCACCTATGGGGTCCGGTATTCCATCCCGCAGATCGATGGCGACGAGGCCGGCGGCCAGGATTTTGCCGCGTTCCTGTCGGTCGTGAACCAGCGGGCCGACCACGTGCAGATCGCCTGGGGTCAGATGAATCTGGCGACATGCTTTCCAAACGGCTCGAGCCTCGGATGTTCATGGGATGTCGAACTCGCGCGCCAACTCGGAGAGGCGCTTGCCATGGAATGCCAGGAGTTTGGCGTCCATCTCCTGCTTGGTCCCGGCATCAATATCCGCCGCACGCCGCTCGGCGGGCGCTCCTACGAATATTATGCGGAAGATCCGGTATTGACCGGCGACTTTGCAGCCGGCGTGATCAATGGACTGCAAGACAACGGTGTTGGCGCCTCGCTCAAGCACTTTGCCTGCAATAATTCGGAAGTCGAGCGAACCACGATGGATTCCGTGGTCGAGGAACGCGCTTTGCGCGAGATCTACCTGCGTGGTTTCGAGCGGGCGATCAAGCAGAGCAACCCCTGGACCGTCATGAGTTCCTACAACCGGCTGAACGGCGTTCAGGCTGCCGAAGATCCATGGCTGCTCAATGAAGTGCTGCGTGAGGAATGGGGCTACCAGGGGCTTGTGGTATCCGACTGGCACGGGATCAAGGACCGACCCGCCTCACTGGCCGCCGGCAATGATCTGGACATGCCTGAAAGCGAGACCCGCAAGGCAGACCTTCTGGAGGCAATCCGCGCCGGCCAGGTTGACCGCGCCGTTGTCGACACTGCGTGCGAAAGGGTCCTGAAGCTCGTATATCTCGTAAAGCTCGGTGAGAACCGCGCCGTTACCTTCGATCGCGCCGAGCATCATGCGCTCGCCCGCAGGATGGCGGCCGAATCGATGGTCCTGCTCAAGAATGAAGGCGGGATTCTTCCGATCGAACCTTCCAGGGTCAAGCGCATCGCCGTCGTCGGCGAGGGTGCCGGCACTCCCGTGATCCAGGGATCGGGCTGCGCAACGACCATGCCGACCTCCGTCGACGTGCCGGTCGAGGAAATCCTCAAGCTCGCAGGCGACGATATTGAGGTCAATGTGTTCCGCGGGACGAGTGAATTCCAAGCCGAGCGCGAAGCCTTGATCACGGAGGCCGAAGCCGGCGTGGCCGAAGCCGACATGGTGATCGTCTTCGTCAACAATGAAAACGGTTATGACGGAGAGGGGTCGGACCGACGTACCCTTGGCCTCGCACCGGGGCATGACGAACTTGTGGAGCGGCTTATTGCTGCCAATCCCAATGTCGTCGTGGTCGTTGCCAGCCCAGATGCGGTCGTGATGCCGTGGATCGACAAGGTGCCGGCAGCGGTGGAAATGTTCTTCTCCGGCCAAGCCATGGGCGGCGGCATTGCCGACATCCTGTTCGGCCGCGTCAATCCGAGCGGCAAGCTCACTACAACCTTTCCGAAGCGGGTGGAAGACATGCCTACTTATCTCACCTACCCGGGCGAGAACGGCCGTCACGTCTACAGCGAGGGCATCCATGTCGGTTATCGCTGGTACGATGCGCGGCAGATCGAGCCGCTGTTCCCCTTCGGCCATGGGCTGAGCTACACGGATTTCGCTTACTCCGATCTTATATTGGACAGGCACGAGCTTCGCCTCGGCGAGAGGGTGACGCTGAGCTTTACCGTGACCAATGTCGGAGCGCGCGAAGGCAAGGAGATCTGCCAGGCCTATGCCCGCTGCGACGCTCCGCGTCTCAAACGACCGGTCCGCGAGCTCAAGGCGTTTGCCAAGATTTCGCTGAAACCCGGCGAAAGCCGGAAAGTCACGCTGACCATTCCGGCTGAAGATCTTTGCGCCTACGACACGGCCCGCCGGCGTTGGACGCTGGACGATGACATGATTACGCTCGAAATTGCCGCATCGTCACGGGATATCAGGCTTCATGCAGCGCTTCGCACCGTGTCCTCCGCCTCGGTGCATCGGCGGATCGAGCGGGATACCCAGCCTGTCTTCGTGCTTGCCAACCCGATCGCCCGCCGCAAGGTCATCGGTTTCCTGCAGGAGCAGCTCACGGTCGGTGCCGAAGATGCCGAACGCATGCTGGAACACTGCGCAAATTCGTTCTTCGGCGTGTTCACCACGTTCGACCGCCGCTTCCGCAAGACCTTCAGCAAGGCGGATATCGACGCCCTGATCGAGGACATCAATCGGGAAATGGCGGAACAGGAACGACGGGCGGCCTGAGAACAGCCCGTTTCGCTTCAGGCCCGTGCTTCGCGCGGGCCTTTTCTTTCAATGGTCCGCTCATGAATACGATTACCCTTCTCGAGAGGCTCGTCGCCTTCCCTACGGTCAGCAGCGAAACCAATCTGCCGCTGATCGGCTTTGTTCAGTCCTATCTGGAAGAGCGTGGTTTTTCCTGCCGTCTGATCGCTGATGACAGCGGCGCCAAAGCCAATCTGTTCGCCAGTATCGGCCCGGATAGTGACGACGGAATCATCCTGTCGGGCCACACGGATGTGGTTCCTTGTACGGCGCAAGCCTGGACGTCCGATCCGTTCCGGCTGACTGAGCGCAACGGCAAACTCTTTGGGCGCGGCGCCGCCGATATGAAGGGGTTTCTAGCCTGTATGCTGACCGTCGCCGACCTCGCGTCGAAGTCCGTTCTCTCAAGGCCGCTGCATCTTGCCTTCTCGCATGATGAGGAAATCGGCTGCGTCGGCGTGCGCAGCATGCTCGACGATCTCGTGAAACGGCAGTTCCGTGCGGCCTTTTGCATCGTCGGCGAGCCGACGGCCATGCGGGTCGTTACCGGGCATAAGGGAAAGCTTGCCGCACGAGCGACCTGTTTCGGCATGGGCGGCCACTCGTCATGCGCGCCGCTTTATCTCAACGCCATTCATATGGCGACGGACGTCGTATCGCTTCTCCGGCAGGCTCAGGATGAGTTTGCCACAGCCGGTGCGCAGGACGATGCCTACGAGGTGCCCTATACTACGATCCATGCCGGCCGCATCGCAGGCGGCGTCGCAGTGAACGTCGTCGCGTCTGAGGCAATGGTGGATTTCGAAATCCGCCATCTGGTGGCAGACGATCCTTGCCGTATCATCGAGGATTTGAGGCTGCGGGCAGATGTCCTTGCCGAAGCTCTCCGGCCCCGCTTTCCGCAGGCGCGCGTGGCTATCGACATCGTCAATGCCTATCCCGGCCTTGACCTTGCAAAGGACGCCGCGGCAGGCCTTCTTGCCGGCCTGGTGGATCAGCCGTATGTTGCCAAGGTGTCTTTTGGGACGGAAGCCGGGCTGTTCATGGAGCGCCTCGGCATCCCGACACTGGTGCTCGGCCCCGGTTCGATGGAACAGGGTCACAAGCCGGACGAGTTCATCGAGATGAGTGAGCTCGAACGCTGTGACGCCTTTCTGAAGGGCGTGCTGGAGCGGCTTATCGGTTAGGTCACCCCTAACCAATAAGCCCGAAATAAATAATTTACATAAGCAGTCACGAATGGCTTGTTGAGCGGGCTACACGGCTATCAAAAAAGGGGAACTGGACATGGCCACCAAGGTCAGCTTGACACGCCGCAATCTTTTGAAGACGGGGGCCGGCGTCGCGACCGCATTTGCCGCTCCCGCAATTTTCACGAAGGGCGCCTTCGGCGCCGAAGTCCTGAAGGTTCAGGACATGGGCGGTGCCTTCGAAAAGGGCTTCCGCATCGCCTTTTATGAAGGCTTCGAGAAGGAAAACAACGTCAAGATCAGCGTGACGACCAACGGGCCGGATCCGATCCCGCAATATAAGATGGTCGTGGACACCAAGACGAACCTGTTCGACGTTTGCATGATGACGCCCGAGCACGTCTTCCGCATGAAGGCGCTTGGCGGCGATTATATGCAGAAGCTCAAGATCAAGGTTGCTGATCCGGAAAATTACGTCGCCGGTTCGATCAATGAAAATTTCGCAGGCGTGGCCGTATTCGCGCTGGCGCTTGGCTATCGCACCGATACGTTCGGTGACAAGGGCCCGAAGAATTTCCAGGACTTCTGGAATGTCGAAGCCTTCAAGGGTCGTCGCGGCCTGTGGCGCAGCCCGGTTCTGACCATGGAACTCGCGCTGCTCGCCGATGGCGTGCCGATGGACCAGCTCTACCCGCTGGACGTCGATCGTGCCTTCAAGAGCCTCGACAAGATCCGCAAGAGCGTCGATGTCTGGTGGACAACTGGTGCGCAATCCACCCAGTTGATCCAGAGCGGCGAGCTCGACCTGATGAGCATTTGGAGCACGCGCGCCCAGACCGCCATCGACGACGGCGCCCCTGTGTCGCTGGCCTGGGGCCAGGGCTTCTATAACATCGACGGCTGGACAATCCCGTTCGGCACCCCGAATACCGAGCTTGCCAACAAGTTCATCGAATACTGCATGAACGCCGAACGGCAGGCGAAATACACGGATGTACTGGCTTGCGGCCCCACCAACGTCACGTCTTACAAGTATATCAAGGCTGAGCGCGCCAAGCTTCTTCCCACCGCCCCTGAAAACGTCAAGGGACTGCGTCCCCTCAATGCAGACTATTGGGGCAAGAACCAGACTGCCCTGACCGAGCGTTTCGAAAAGTGGATGCTGAGCTGATAAGCCTCTTGTCGGAATTCCTTCAAGATCGATAGCATTCGAGGCGCGGATGTATAAGGATCCGCGCCGATCATGATGTGCACATGCCCGCGTTGCGTCTTTTGAACAAGCAGCCGGTTCCGTGGCATTCATGGCAACAGCCAAGCTTCCAGAGATCGACGTAATGGCCGAATGGCAATCCCCTTCAAGACGCCGCTTCAAGCTGGATCCGTTATGGCTTGCCGGGCCGGGGATCTTCTACCTCGTCCTGCTGCTGATCGTCCCTGCCGCCGGATTGATGTTCCTGTCGTTCCGCGATTCCTCGGGTTCGTTGAGTTTTGAAACCTACCGGCAGATGTTCGGGGCGGGCATCTACGTCCAGGTTCTCATCAACACCTTCTCCATTGCCACGCAGACGACGATTGCCTGCCTTCTGGTCGGCTACCCGCTCGCCTACTGGCTGGCAAAGATGCCTGAGAAGCGCCGGCGGGTCGTCATGTGGCTTGTTCTTCTGCCCTTCTGGATGAGCGCGCTTCTCAAGAATTTTGCCTGGATGGTGCTCCTGTCGCGGCGCGGCGTGCTGTCCCAGATCCTGACCGGAATGGGAATCGGCGGTCCCGTCGATCTGCTCTATGGCCGAGGAGTCGTCGTTTTCGCGATGGCGCACACGATGCTGCCGCTTGCGGCGCTGACGATGCTGCCGACGCTGCTCAGCATAGATCTGGGACTGGCCCGGGCCGCCAAGACGCTGGGCGCATCGGGCGGCCAGGCCTTCTGGCGGATCGTGTTCCCGCTGTCCATGCCCGGCGTTGCTGCGGCCGGTCTTCTGGTCTTCATCGGCTCGCTCGGCTTCTTCATCACGCCGGCACTGCTCGGCAGCCCGCGGGAGACCGTCATTGGCCAGTTGCTGATCACGCAGGTCCAGCAGCTCCTGAACTGGCAGCTTGCCGGCGCCATCGCCGTCATGCTGCTGGTCGTGACTTTGGCCGTCTGCCTCGTCTATGATCGCGCTTTCGGTATATCCGCTGTGTCGGGAGAACGGAGCGACCGTCGCTCAACCGGCCTCTTCGCGCGTATCGGCACGGTCGTCATCGCTTCTGCGGCCCGGGTTACCGATATTCTTGCGGGCGTTCTCGACGTCGTGCCCGGCCTGCGTCGGCGCGGATGGCTGCTTGACGCCTTTTGCGTGCTGGTCATGGCCATGCTGCTGGTACCGGTGCTGATCTTCCTCCCGATGGCATTCGGCAGTTCGAGCTTCCTGGAATTCCCGCCGCGCGGATATTCGCTGCGCTGGTTCGAAACCTATTGGAATTCGTCGAACTGGACCGGTGCGACGATGCGCTCCTTCGGGATCGCCATCGTTTCGGCGCTGCTTGCATCTGCTATGGGTGGAATTGCGGCATTCGGCGTGGCCCGCAGCAAAAGCAGGATCGGCAATGTGGCATTCCTGCTTTTCATGCTGCCGATGATCATCCCGAATATCGTCATCGCGGTGGCGCTCTTCTATCTCTTCGCTCAGATCGGCCTCATCGCGACGGACGCCGGCATTGCGCTCGGGCATACGCTCACGGCGCTTCCCGTCGTGTTCGTGATCATCCTTACCACCTTCAAGAACTACGACTGGCGCCTCGACCAGGCGGCCGCGACGCTCGGGGCAACCCGGATGGGAACCGTCCGCAAGGTCACCTGGCCGATCGTCAAGGGAAGCGTGGTCGCAGCGTTCCTGTTCGGCTTCCTGCATTCGTTCGAGGAGTTGACCATCGCACTCTTCGTCGGCGGTGGCGTGCGCCAGACCCTGCCCAAGCAGATGTGGGACGACGTTCTTCTGCAGGTGAGCCCGACACTTGCTGCGGCGTCGGTCATCATCCTGGCTGTCGTTACAGTCGTCTTTGTCGCTGCGGAACGTGCGCGTCCGCGCTGAGACCGAACCTTTTGTTGGAATAACCCGGATGTCCCACATGCCAAGTCAGTCGCAGTTCTCACCGCAAGCCGGAATCTCCCCCAAGCTCAGCGTGAGAGGTATCCGGAAGGATTACGGCGCTACCACGGTGCTGCATGCACTCGACCTCAATGTCCACTCGGGCGAACTTCTGACCCTGCTCGGCCCATCCGGGTCCGGAAAGACGACGCTCCTGCAGATTATCTGCGGATTGGTGGAACCGACCTCGGGGCGCCTGTTCATCGACGGACGGGACGAAACCAGCCTTCCGGTCAACCAGAGAGATATCGGCGTCGTCTTCCAGAATTATGCGCTGTTCCCGCATCTCACGGTGAAGGAGAATATCGCGTTCCCGTTGCAGATGCGAAGGATTCCGGCCACGGAGATCGACAAGCGGGTGGCGGAAGTCCTCGATATGGTCAATCTCGGCCATACGGCAGACCGCCTTCCCAAGGCGCTTTCCGGCGGACAGCAGCAGCGTGTTGCCCTGGCGCGCTGCCTTGTCTACCGCCCGAGCGTGATCCTGATGGACGAACCGCTTGGAGCCCTCGACCGCAAGCTGCGCGAAACCATGCAGATCGAAATCAAGCGCATCCATCGCGAAACCGGCGCTACCATTATCTTCGTGACCCATGACCAGGAGGAGGCGCTGGCGCTTTCCGACCGGATCTGCCTGATGAATGACGGTGTCATCGCGCAGGTCGGCACGCCGCAGGAGATCTACGAGGCGCCGGCAAACCGTTTCTCGGCAGAGTTCATTGGCCTGTCGAACATTTTCGACGGAGACATCGCCGATGGAATGCTGCGGTCTGCCGACGGCAATATCCCTGGTATCGCTGGCATGCAGGCGGGGGATGGTCTCATGGTGCGGCCAGAGCATATCGCGCTGACCGACCCGGCGCAGGGTTTCCTGTCAGGAACAGTCACCGAGACAGTGTATGCCGGAGCGGATACCCGTCTTCTGGTGGCTCTGGAATCCGGCAAGTCGATCATCGTTCGGCAGGCTGCGGGATTCCCTATTGCGCCGATCGGATCGTCGGTTGGTCTTACGTGGCAGTCCTCGGCAATCCGTATCGTACGGTAATCGCTCCCAAGGCGAGCATATGGCGTTGTGAGGTGTGATAACCTCCGACGCCATGTGCGTTCTGGCAATCCTGACGGCAGCAGCGCCTTGTTGGTCCTATGCCAAAGCGACCGGGACAGAACATCCCGATCGCGGTTGATTTCCCAAGCTCATCGTATTCGCAGACCCGCAGGCCTATCTTGCGGCGCTCGATGCAATCTTGTCGGCACCGGCAATATTCCCTGCGCGACCCGCTATATGGTCGCCCAGATAGTCTGCATCGTGCCAGACTCCCCAGATGAAGGGAGACGCTCGCCGGGAAAGCCATGCCAGCCCGAGAAAATAGAGCCCAGGCACGGATGCGACGCCGCGCTCATGGACTGGTCGTCCCTTGTCGTCGAAAGCATCGACTTTCAGCCAGCTGAAATCGAGAGCATATCCCGTTGCCCAGATGATGGACGTGACGCCTGCCTTGGCAAGATCAAGCTGCAGGATGGGGTCGGTAACGCATTGCGGGTCCGGCCCGATATTTCGGGCCTCGGGTTCTTCGGGCAGATCGAGCTTGTTTCGGGCGGCATAGGCATCGGCCTCGTCGAGGACGGACAGGTAGTTGGCATCGCCCTGGGCAATATTATCCGCAAGGTCGGGCTCGAAATGCATCACTCCATCCCTGAAGAAATCCGCCTTGCCGACCAGGGTCATGCCGCGCGACGCAAATTCCCGGAAATCGACGGTATGGCCGCCGCGGGCTCCGCTGACTGCGATGGTGACGTGCTCCATCGAGGGATCGCGGGTCTTTGCCTCCCAGTGCCCGAGGACGCCCAGCCACCAGCAGAAATCCTTACCGCGATAACTCCGAGGCGGCCTCTGGTGCGGGCCGACTGCCAGATAGACGCGCCTCCCGGATCGGAGGATTTCGTCGGCAATCTGCGCTCCGGAAGAACCGGCTCCGATGACCAGGACAGCGCCATCCGGGAGCTGGCCGGGATTGCGGTAGTGATTGGAGTGCATCTGCAGAATGTTGCTTTCTGCCGGAACGACCGTTGGGATAATGGGACGCTGGAAAGGCCCGGTCGCCGCAACCACATTTGTGGCCTCGTAATTTCCTTCGGACGTTTCAACGAGGAAGCCGGCGCCGTGGGCTTTCTGCCGTATCGAGATTACGTCGACACCGGTGCGGATGGGAGCCGCGATCTGCTTCGCGTAGGCCTCGAAATATTCGACGATCTTTTCTTTCGTCGCAAAGCTGCCAGGCTCGATGCCGTCGAACGTCATTCCCGGAAACCGGTCATGCCAGGCCGGACCATTGGCGACGAGGGAATCCCACCGCTCCGAGCGCCAGCGCTCGGCGATCCTGTTCCGCTCCAGAACAAGGTGAGCCACGCCACGCCTGCCCAGATGCTCGCTCATTGCCAATCCTGCCTGGCCGCCGCCGACAATGATCGTATCTACTTTTTCGACTGACATTTCGGCGTACTTTCCCTTGGGGTCTCGAGCGTCTCGGCAAATGTTTTCCAGTGGTATGACTGGTGTATGCGAGCCGTTAGATCGGGAAAATAACGATTTGATTCAGCTTTGATTAGGTTGTCCCTAAGTCAGCCATGCCCGGATATGGAAGGAGGGGATCGGTCCGAGGCAGTCACCAGACGGTGGAAGGTTCGACTGTCGTCACCACGAAACGATAGCGGCGTTTACAGGTCAACGTATTACGCTTGCCAGGAGTCCGGCCGCTGCGGAAACATTTGGAATACGGCCGTAAAGCAGGCCGATGAGCTGCAAAGCAGACAGATGAGCTGCTACAGCAGATCGTACCTTTTCAGGATTGCCTTTATTTTCTCGTCCTGGGCTTCATCTGGAAGCAGGGCGGGCTGCCTGCTCGCGCCAACCGATTTGTCCTGAAGGTAAAGCGAACGCTTGACCATGGCCGGCGCAAAGCCCAGCGCATAAAGCTCGGTACGGAAGGCGGTATAGATCTCCTGCTGACGCTCCGCTTCGGCAATGTCGCCGGAGTTGAAAGCCGTGAGGATGCCGGCGAGCACATGGGGCAGGGCATTTCCGAGGCCTGAAATGCAGCCTGCAGCACCGTTCTGCAGCGACCATAGGACCAGATGGTCCGGGCCGGAATAGACCTCGAAGCCCGGGTTTTCTTTCGAGACCTGAAGGTAGGCTGCCAGCGTTTCCTGGGCGCCGCCGGAATCCTTGATCCCCGCGATATTGCCATGCCCGGCGAGCTTTGCTGCCGTCGCCGGTTCGATGTGGTTCTGGGTCCGGGCGGGAATGTCATAGAGGTAGACCGGCGTCGTGACCGTATCCGCGACCGTCGAGAAGTGGCGGACCAGTCCGTCCTGGGTGCAGGCGATGAAGAAGGGGGTGATGACGGCAATGCCATCGACGCCGATCCGGTCGAACGCCTTGGCGAGCTGCACCGTCTCGAAAGTGGCGGGCATCCCGGCATTGACGATGACTTTCGCGCGCCCCGCAACCTCGTCAACCACGTGTTCCGTCAGGCGGATCTTTTCTTCGTGGGTGAGAGCCGTGAAATCGCCGTTGGTGCCGGCGCACATGATGTTGTTGCCTGCCGCCACCTGCCGGCGCACCTGCGCGCGGGTGGCCTCAAAGTTGATCGTCTCGTCCTCGTTGAAGCAGGTCACGAGCGCGACAAAGGCATTTTTGGTCATTCAATCAACTCCGCTTATCCGCCGCTCGGCGGTGTGTCATGCACGTTTGAGACGGGCTGCCCGGTGTTCGGCCTGAACATCCGGGTCTGGGTCGAGGCTCGCCGCCAGGAGCGCTTTTGTATAGGCTTCACGAGGCGCCTCGAAGATCTCCCGGACCGTTCCCAATTCCACCACTTCGCCCTTTTGCATGACCATGACGTAGTCCGCGAAGTCGCGAACGACCGGCAGGTCGTGGGCGATGAAGATGAAGGAGATGCCCATGTCCCGGCGCAGCCTGTCGAGAAGCGCGATGACCTGGGCCTGCACCGACACGTCGAGCGCCGATACCGCCTCGTCGCAGACGATCAGTTGTGGTTCGAGCGCGAGCGCCCGGGCGATCGCGATCCTCTGCCGCTGGCCGCCCGAGAACTGGTGCGGATAACGGCTCATGTGTTCGGCCGAAAGACCAACCTGCACCAGCAGTTCCGCGACCCGTTCCCGCCATTGGCGTTTCGGCAGAATGTCGGGATGGATGACCCATGCTTCGGAGACGAGCTGGAACACCGTCATGCGCGGATTGAGCGATTGCGTGGGGTCCTGGAACACCATCTGAAGATCGCGCCGGAGCTTGTAGAGCTCGGAGGGCGAGAGCTGAAAAAGATCGCGTCCCTTCCAGTGCGCGGTGCCGGCATCGGGCTCGTCCAGCCTTAGAAGAACGCGGGCGAGAGTCGATTTGCCCGAGCCACTTTCCCCGACGATCGCCATGGTCTCGCCGGCCCTGAGGTCGAACGAAACGCCCTTCAACGCCTCGAAGGAGCCGTAGCGCTTGCGCACGTCCCGGACGCTGAGCAGCGGTTCGCCCGAAAGCTGCGCGATGTGCATCTCACCTTTTCCGGGGGCGGCGCCGATCAGCTTTTTGGTATAGGGATGCCTCGGGTTCTTGTAGACCTCGCGCACCGTGCCGGTCTCGACCAGCTCGCCTTTTTCCATGACGACCACGCGATCAGCGATTTCGGCCACCACGCCGAGATCGTGGGTGATGATCAGCACACCCATGCCGGTTTCCCGCTGCAGCTCCTTCAAGAGCGCCAACACCTCGGCCTGGACCGTCACGTCGAGCGCGGTGGTCGGCTCGTCGGCGATCAGCAGGTCGGGGCGCAGCGCAAGCGCCATCGCAATCATCACCCGCTGCCGTTGGCCGCCGGAAAATTCGTGCGGATATTTGCCCATCGCCCCTTCCGGATCGGGAATGCCGACCCGCGTCAACAGGCGCACAGCTTCGCTTCGGGCCTGTTCGGCCGGCATCCCATGGGTCGTCATTGCCTCGCGGATCTGCCATCCGACGGTATAGACCGGGTTCAGATGGCTGAGCGGGTCCTGAAAGATCATGGCCATTCGCCGTCCGTTCGCCTCGCGGCGCGCCGGGGCCGGCATGGTCAGCAGGTCCTTGCCGTCCAGCAGGATCTGCCCGGTGCTGATCCGCCCGGGCGGCATGTCGATGAGGTTCATGATCGCCGCCGACGAAACTGACTTGCCCGATCCGCTTTCGCCGAGGATCGCCAGCGTTTCGCCGCGGTCGAGATGATAGGAGATATTGCGCACAGCATGCACGACGCCAGCCGCAGTATGGAACTCGACCGAGAGGTTGCGGACTTCCAGCAGGTGCTCAGCCATTCTTTCGGCCTTTCATTTCCAGGCGCCAGCGCTGAACGGGATCGAGCGCGATGCGCAGCCAGTTCGACAAAAGGTTGAGCGACAGGGTGGTCATGATGATCGCCAGTCCGGGCCAGAACGAGAGCCACCAGGCATTGGTCAGATACTGGCGCCCCTGGGAAATCATCAGCCCCCAGGTGATCGCCGGAGGCTGGATGCCGATGCCGAGGAAGGACAGTGCGCTTTCGGCAAGCATGACATAGGCGAAGTCCAGCGTCGCCAGTGTCGTAAGCGTCGGGAAAACGACCGGCAGGATGTGGCGGAACAGGATGCGGTTCTGCGAAGCGCCCATCACCCGCGCCGCCTGCACGAACATCCGCTCGCGGATCTCCAGCACTTCGGCGCGGGTGGTGCGGAGGTAGACGGGGATGCGGGTGATGGACAGGACGGCGACCAGGTTCAGGATCGAGGAACCCAGGAGATAAAGGACGATGACGGCGATCAGCAGTGAGGGGAAGGACATGATCACGTCCGCCAGGCGCATGATCACCTGCCCGATGCGCGGTGATGAAAAGCCGGCGATGAGACCGAGCAGCGTGCCGATGATCGACGACAGGATCACCGCGCCGGCGGCGACCATGATCGTATTCTGCGTCGCGACGATGATGCGGGCGAGCAGCGGCCGGCCAAGCGCGTCGGCCCCCATCCACCACACCCATTCGCGGCTCCAGTCGAACGGCGCGAGGTTGCGGCCGCGCAGGTTCTGCTTGGTGGCGAGCTCACCGAGCCAGGACGGCCCGACCAGCGCAAGCACGATGATGACGAGCAGGAAGACGACCGCGCAGAGCGCGAATTTGTCGGCCCAGAGCATTCGCGCCATGCGGATCGGCAAGGGGGGCTCGTGGGTGATCGTCGTATCGGAGGTGGAAACACTCATCGTTGCGCTCCTCAATGACGGATGCGCGGATCGAGAAGCGCATAAGCGAGGTCGATCAGCAGGTTCATGAGGAAGATCGCCAGCGCGGTCACCAGGATCGCGGCAAGGACGACGTTGAAATCCCGCTGCAGGATCGAATCGATCATCAGCTTTCCGACGCCCGGAAAACCGAAGATCGTCTCGACCACGACGGCGCCGTTCAAAAGGCTCGCCGCCTGGTCGCCGATGACAGTGATGACCGGCAGCATCGCGTTGCGCAGGGCGTGGATGAAGATGATCGGGCCGGCCTTGACGCCCTTGGCGCGCGCCGTCTTCACGTAGGCGGAGGACAGTGCGCCGATCATCGAGCCGCGCACCACCTGCACGATGATACCGAAGGGACGGACGAACAGCACGGCGATCGGCAGGATCCAGTGCAGGATCGAGCCGGTGCCGGAGGTCGGCAGCCATGCGAGGTTGACGGAAAAGACGACGATCGCGACGATGGCCAGCCAGAAATCGGGAACCGACGCGCCGACGAGTGAGATGATCGAGGAGAGCCGGTCGAAGAAACCGCCGGAACGAAAAGCGGCGAGCGAACCGACAACGATGGCGGCCGCCGTGACGAGCGACATGGTGATCACGGCAAGCCAAAGCGTCCACACGAAGGCTTCCGTCACCACACCCAGCGCCGGCCGCGCCTTGCGGAGCGATTCACCGAGATCCCCGGTCAGCACGTCGCCGACATAACGTCCGAACTGCACCATCAGCGGATCGTTCAACCCGTGAAGCTCGCGGAACTGCTGCTTCATTTCGGCCGAGGCCTCGACGGGCAGGAAGAGGGCGGCCGGATCGCCCGTCAGGCGGGACAGGAAAAACACCAGCACGAGCAGCCCGACCAGTGAAATCAAGCTCGCCACGGAGCGCTTACGAATGAAACTGAGCATGTCGCCCTCACTATTGTGGCGGCGGATGGGTACCCGCCGCCCTTTGATCGTGATCGGAAATCGGTTTCCGCTGATTATTTGATACCGATCTCGGACAATTGCAGCATCGAATTCGTGGCGATGGTCGGCTTGAAGTCGATGCGCGGCGAAACGCGCGAGAAGCCGACCATGTGGAAGAGGAGGCCGTCGGCGACAACGTCGTCATGCAGGTAGGCGATCAGCTGCGACCAGAGCTTTGCACGTTCATCGCCCACTGCGGCGGAAGCGCGCTTGATCAGGTCGTCGACCTTGGGATCGGAGAAGCCCGACTGGGTGCCCTGCGAGGCATATTTGAAGAACATGGTGAAGGACGGATCACCCTTGGAGTTGTCGTGCATGGCGGCAACGATGATCGGCCCACGACCTTCCTTGAAGGGCTTGGAATAGTAGCTCTCGTGCTCGGCCACTTCGACAAACTTCAGATCGACCTTGAAGCCGACTTCCTGGAGCTGCGACTGAACCGCTTCCATGATTTCGGTGACGTTCGGGAAGTTTGCCGTGCGGGCGATCAGCGTGATCGGCGTATCGACCTTCACGCCGGCGGCCTTGGCCTCCGCGAGAAGCTTCTTGGCAGCTGCCGGATCATAGGGGAATACCTTGACGTCCGGGTTCCAGCCCTGCGTGGTCGGCGGAACCAGCGCCGTTGCCAGCACTGCACCATCCGGCACCAGTGTGCCGATGAATGCCTGGCGATCGATGGCCAGATTGAGCGCCTTGCGAACCCGCACGTCGTTCAGCGGCTGAATGTTGTGGTCGAGACGCAGATAGACCGTCTCACTGTCGAGATAGGAGAAGTCGGTCTTCGGATCGGTCGCATCCAGCTGCGAGATCGACGGAGAAAGGTCCGCTTCACCGGCTTTCACCATCGCCGCACGCACGGACGGATCGGAGCGGAAGAGATAGGTCGCCTCGGTCACCTGCGGTTTGGCACCCCAGTAGTCGCTGCGGGCGGCGAGCACGATCTGTTGGCCCGGGGTCCAGTTCTTCAGCGCATAGGGGCCGGTTCCGATCGGCTCGCGAATGAAGGCGAGCGGGGTTTCTTCCGGAACGATCGTCACCAGCGACATCAGCAAAGGCAGGATCGGCTGGGCCGGGTCGGCCTTGAAATCGATCGTATAGGGATCGACGACATTGGCGCTGATCTTCATGCCGCCGAAATAGCGGCGGGATTCGCATGCGTTCTTGTCGCTCATCACGCGGTCGAAGCTGTGCTTCACGTCCTTGGCGTCGAACGTCGTCCCGTTTGAGAACTTGACGCCCTGCCGCAGATGGAATCGCCAGCTGCCATCTGCGGTCTGTTCCCATTTTTCGGCAAGGCGCGGCATGACGCCCTTCTTGCCGCGAACGTCCAGTTCGGTCAGCGTTTCGCTGACATTCTCCATGATGATACGGCCGATATTGGACCGGGTCGCCATGCAAGGCTCCAGCAGATCGGCTTCTTCAGGCAGCACGATCTTGATGGGGCCGGATCCTGCGTAAGCGGGCGCAAGCGCAGATCCAAGGATCAGCGCGGTCATCAGCATCTTCTTCATGTGGTTCACCTCCCGAGTGAATATAAATTGATTAGGCACCGTTCCGGTCGACCTGCCTTGGTCGGTGGATGAACGGCTTATTCGGTGATTGGCGAGCCGACCCGTAAAGGAAGAGCGATGGCGATTTAGAGGCTCTGTCGTGGAGCGTTCGGATCTTGGACCGAAATCCTCTGACGGCAGGCCACATATTTCGCTGCACCGCGATCGCCTATTCCTCCTGTGTTATTCTCCTTCAAACCATGTTCTGTCTCGTGCACTTTGTCAAATTGTTTTGCGAGGTTATTTTTTGAGAAAAAATTGCTCGCGAAATTATCATTATTTTACATTGGCTTGATTTGAATGGTGTATCCGAAAGCTGCGGCTTATGCATATTATAAAACTTGACAACTTTGTGTTTCTGGCAATTCTCAGTGACGAGAGGAGAGCTTTATGAGCCCTGACGAAATAGCGGCCGCAATGACCGGCACGGTACGGATGGTGACCGCCGGCCGGCGCGAAGCCTTTCTGCCTTCCCCCATGGTGCAGAACCATGCAAGCTTCCTGCATCTCCTGCCCGACGGCACGTTGATCTGCGCCTGGTTCGGCGGCTCGCTGGAAGGCAAGTCCGACATATCCATTTTCGCGTCCGTCCTCGTACCGGGCGCTGACCTCTGGGGTCCGCCGCAGAGGCTGAGCTTCGATGACGCACATTCCGAGCAGAACCCGGTTCTGTTTAGCGCGCCCGATGGCCGGCTCTGGCTTTTCCACACGTCGCAGCCTTCCGGTAATCAGGACGAATGCCGTATCCGCATGGCCGAGATCCGGCGTGATCAAGGTGACGCGACAAGGCTGACGGCCGAGGCGGGCGATTACCTCGGACTGCCGAAAGGATGTTTCATCCGGGCCCCGCTGACGGTGCGGGACGACGGAGCATGGCTTTTGCCGATCTTCCGTTGCGTTCAGCGGCCGGGCCAGAAGTGGAATGGAAGCCATGACACGGCGGCCATCGGGATTTCGACGGATGCCGGGAAAACCTGGCGCCTCGAAGAATTGCCGCAATCGACCGGCTGCGTCCACATGAGTCCCGTCGCCTTGCCGGCAGGCGGTCACGCGGCGTTTTTCCGCCGGAGGCAGGCGGATTTCGTCTATCGGAGCGAGAGCGCCGATGGCGGCAGATCCTGGTCGGTGCCCGAGGCAACGGATGTGCCGAACAACAATTCCTCCATTGCGGCTATTCGCCTGGCCGATGGCCGGCTCGCGATGATCTGCAATCCGGTAAACTCTCATCAGTCAGACGATCGTCGTGCTTCGCTTTATGACGAACTGGGCGAGAGTGACGAAAGGCCGGATGCCGATCCCACAGGCGGTTGCGTGCCCGTCTGGGGCGTGCCGCGCGCGCCGGTTTGCGTCTGTCTCTCGAATGATGGTGGGCTCAGCTTCCCGGTCCGTATCCTGATCGAGGATGGGCCGGGTACTTGCCTGTCCAACGATTCCACCGATGGTCGGAACAAGGAAATGTCCTATCCGTGGCTACTGGAAGCGCCGGACGGGACCCTGCACATCGCCTATACCTATCACAGGCGGGCAATCAAATATGTAAGCCTGGCTTCTGGCTGGGCAGACGCGACTGACGGGAGAATTTGATGAGCAATATCATTGGCATCACCATGGGAGATCCCTGTGGCGTCGGTCCGGAGATCACAGTCAAGGCGCTCGTCGAAATGTCGGAGGCCGATCGCTCCGCAACGCGGGTCTATGGCAATCTTTCGACGCTGGAGGCGGCGCGCGATGCGGTGGGGGCCACGCTCGATCTTACGCCTTATGTGGTCGACCTTCCGGTGGAGGGAGCGCCTCTGCCCTGGGGGCAGTTGTCGGCGGTCGCCGGCGACGCCGCGTTCCGCTTCATCGAGCGCGCCGTACGCGATGCAGAGGCGGGCTCGATCGGCTGCATCGTCACGGCGCCCATCAACAAGGAAGCGCTCAATCTTGCCGGCCATCACTACGATGGCCATACGGGCATGTTGCGCAGCCTCACCGGTTCGGCAGCGGCATACATGCTGCTGGCGTCCGATCGCTTGAAGGTGATCCATGTCTCCACGCATGTTTCCCTGCAGGAGGCTATCCGGCGCGCCACGACGGAACGGGTTCTGGCGACGATCCGCGCCGGTGACGCGCATCTGAAGCGCATCGGTTATGAGCGTCCGCGCATCGCCGTTGCCGGCATCAACCCCCATTGCGGCGAAAACGGCCTCTTCGGCACGGAAGACGACGACCAGATCGCACCGGCCGTTACGGCTGCCCGCGCCGAAGGGATCGAGGTTCACGGTCCGATTTCCGCCGATACGGTTTTCCACCGGGCCTATTCCGGCGCCTTCGACCTGGTGGTCGCGCAGTATCACGATCAGGGCCATATCCCGATCAAGCTGGTGGCCTTCGATACGGCCGTCAACGTTTCTGTCGATCTGCCCATCGATCGCACCTCCGTCGATCACGGCACCGCGTTCGATATCGCCGGCAAGGGGATCGCCAATCACGGCAACATGAATTCTGCCATCGCCTACGCGCGCAAGCTCGTGGCGGGGGGCCGATAAGGAAAGCGTCATGGCCATTGCACCCATCACACTCCACCAGCCGCTGCGCCTCGCCGTCGGTGCCGGTACCATCAGCCAGGTTGGCGCCTGGGCTGGCGACGTCGCCTCGACCCTGGTCATTGCGACGCCGATCACGGCCGGCTTCGCCGATCGCCTGCAGTTACCCGGCCGATATTCCGTATTCGACGCCATTCCGGGCGAGCCTGATACCCTGACGCTGGACGCTGCGCTGGCGGCTGCCCGCGACGCCCGTCCGCAACTGATCGTCGGGCTCGGTGGCGGATCGGTATTGGACGTCGCCAAGCTTGTCGCGGTGTTGTGGGATTGCGAGCAGACCCTCGAAGACGTTGCCGGTCCCAATCGCGTCGCCGGCCGCCGCACGCGGCTTGCCCAGGTCGCGACCACGGCGGGCACCGGTTCGGAGGCGGGGATCCGCTCGCTCATCACCGATCCGGTCAAGCGGACCAAGATCGCGGTTGAAAGCCCGCATATGATCGCGGATTTAGCAGTGCTCGATCCTGAACTGACCTATTCGGTGCCGCCGGCCGTGACCGCCGCCACGGGCGTCGATGCCATGGCTCATTGCGTCGAGGCCTTTACCAACCGCCGCGCCCATCCGATGATCGACGGCTTTGCGCGCATGGGATTCGGGCTTGTTGGCCGATATCTGGCACGGGCCGTAAAGGACGGGCAGGATACGGAGGCCCGGGAAGGGCTGATGCTCGCTTCCTATTACGGTGGGATTTGTCTTGGCCCGGTCAATACGGCAGCCGGCCACGCGATCGCCTATCCACTGGGCACGCGTCTCAACCTGCCGCACGGTCTGGCGAATGCCATCGTTTTCCCGCATGTCCTGGCTTTCAACCAGCCGGTCGCTGCCGCCAAGACCGCGGAAGTGGCCGCAGCGCTCGGTCTCGGTGAGGACCTCTCCCCGGACGAGTTGCGATCGTCAGCATACGACTTTTGCGGAGCGCTTGGCATCCAGATGTCGCTGGCGGCTCACGGTGCCAGGCACGACGAGCTTTCCCTCTACGCTTCGGAGGCGCATGCGATCCGCCGGCTGATGGATAACAACCCGGCCGAAATGAGCGTCGGCGATGTCCTGGCTATCTACGAGGCGGCATTTTGAAGTGACGGTCATCCGGCTATGGGTTACCGGATGACATCTACAGGTTTCACCGGTGCGACGACTGAAACAGCCGTTCGCGTGAACCTTTCAAGTGGTCCAGCATCAACTGGCGCGCCGCTTCCTGGTCTCCGCTCGTGATCGCATCGGCGATCGCCTCGTGCTCGCCGAACACTTTCGCCAGCCCGGTCGCCTCTCTTTTCACGGAGGCTCCGTGGAATTTCATACCCACGGCAATATGATCCTTCAGAGCTTCCATTGCCGTCGAGAAGTAATTGTTCTGGGCCGCGCGCGCGATGGCCAGATGGAACTGATAGTCGGCGTCTTCGCGGTGGGCCTGGCGGTTCGTGGCATCGCGCAGCAATTCCAGCGCCCGCTTTATGGCCGCCAGGCTTTCCTTGTCATGACGCACTGCGGCGGCGGCTGCCGCCGCTGGTTCAAGCGTCATGCGAAACTCATAACAGTTGAGGAGATCGGCGACATTTTCCAGCTGGCCGAAGCCAAGCGGCTCGCGCAGGCCCAGTGCCCGCACGAAGCTGCCGGCACCACGTCTCGAATAGATCAGCCCCTGTTCGCGCAACCGTCTCAGCGCTTCCCGGATGATCGGCCGCGACACTTCAAATTCGTTGGCTAGCTCATGTTCGGTCGGCAACCGTTCGTCCGGCCTGTATGCCCCCGACTTGATCGCGCGCAACATCCGCTCGAAGACGATATCGGGAAGGCCCTTGCGGGCAGTACCGCTCTCAAGCCCCATTGTTCAACCCTTCTCGCCCATGGCTATTCTTGCTATCTCGCACAATGTGCCCGGCCTGCCGAATCCGCCGGATTTGGCGATGATGCATTGACCATCGATATAAGCCAAGCCAAGGCCGGGCAGGCATTCGCCGAGAAGCCGGAACCTCGAAACATTCATTGCCTTCAAGACAGCCTCGGCGGTTGCGCCGCCCGAGAGAAGCAGAGTGGCGGGCGGCGCCGTCATGTGCGGAACTATGCTCGCCGCCAGCCTGTCCGATACGAGAAGCGGCGGATCGTCCTTTCCATCCGGCGTGGCCTGAACCAGGGTCACGGAATGCACGGGCGGTGCGATCCTCTCCGGGCGGCCGTTCGGCGCGGCTATATAGTCAACCACTGCCGACCGCCGCAGTTCCTCGACTTGTGCCAGCGTGATCGGATCTCTCGAGCCGATGACAAAAAGGGCAGGGCCGGGTTCAGGAAGGGCCGGTTGGGCGAGCTGGCTGCCGGTCATGTGAATGGCCAGCGCCTCGGCGAGACCCCTGGCGCCGACAAAAAGATCGGCCCCGGCCTCACGGCCAATCGCCAGAGCCGCGGACATCTCTTCCTGTGAAAGAGTGTCGGGAATGACGGCGCGTTCGGCATGAACGCCCAGCGCATCGGCGACGTTCAGGGGTTTGTCCAGGCCGAAACCTTCGATATGTCCCGCTCGCACGTTCCGTCCGAAATCAGGTATCGCCGGCGCCACCAGCGCCAGGTGAAAAGGCGTGACGTCGAGTTCGGCGGCGATATTGCCCTTGAGGCGGGAATCGATCTTCTTGAACAGAACGATGTCCGACGGCAAGGACGACAGGGCCGACGCAGCCGCCCGCCGCGCATCCTCCGCCTCGACTTCCCGAGATCCGAGATTGACTGAAAGAACCGCGGGCCTCGCTTGCAACGCCGATCCGATAGCCTCGATGCTCAACGCGATTTCAGTATGCAAACCCCTGCCGGCAAACGGCGCCGCGCAATCAAGCGCGCCAGTCAGGTCGTCGGCAAGAATAACCAGCATGATGGACCACATAATCTGTTGTTATCTTTTTGAGCGAAATTTGCTCATATTGTCAATCAGGTAACTGGTGTAATTAACAAATCTACGGTCCGACGGCCGCTGCGGGATTGGTCCGTTGGAGAGGCTGGAGATGATTTCAGCGAGGAGCAGCGAAAAAATGACGAACCGGAAAGACCGCGTCCAAACTTGAAGGCAGATCAGATCCCTGACGGCCCTGTCCGGCGCTCCGATAAACGCACGGCCCTGTCGAACATTCGCTCGTTGCAATTGCCGCTCTTGTCCGAACCGAATTCGCCTCCCTGATGCCGGAGGCGGAGTACGTCCGCCTGTGGTCTTTTTGAAATCGCGCACTAGATCTACTGGATTTTAGGGCAGGGGGGTTCCGTGGCTAGACAGGGCAATGACGTTCAGCGCAGCGGTGAGGATTCGGGCGACCTTTTGGATGTAGATGTCGCGGCGATGACGGACGAAGACTCCCGCGCTTTGCTCGAAGCGCTTCTGGCGATGAGACGGGGAGACTTTTCGGTCCGGATGCGCTCCGACATGACCGGGGTCACCGGAAAAATTGCAGATACTTTGAACGATATCATCGCGGCCAACCAGAAAATGGCCGCGCAGCTTGAAAATGTCGGCCAGGTAGTCGGGCGGGACGGGCGCACCAGCACGCGTGTGAGATTTGGCCTTTCCGATGGGGCATGGGCGGATATGGAAGGGTCGATCAACACCCTGATCGACGACTTGCTGTGGCCGACGACCGCGGTTACCCGGACGATCACGGCGGTGGCCAAAGGCGACCTGCTGCAGACGGTTCCGCTCGACGTCGACGGGCGTCCGCTGAAAGGGGAGTTCCTGCGTTCGGCCGAGATCGTCAACACGATGATCAAGCAGCTGAGCGTTTTCACGTCCGAAGTGACGCGTGTCGCCCGCGAGGTCGGTACCGATGGCAAGCTGGGTGGCCAGGCTCAGGTTCCGGAAGTGACCGGCGTCTGGAAGGACCTGACCGAGAGCGTCAACTCGATGGCGTCGAACCTGACCGCCCAGGTCCGCAATATCGCGGACGTCACGATTGCGGTTGCCAACGGCGATCTTTCCAAAAAGATCACGGTCGATGTTCGCGGCGAGATTCTGCAGCTGAAGGAAGCCATCAACACGATGGTCGATCAGCTCCGCTCCTTCGCATCGGAAGTGACGCGCGTTGCCCGTGAGGTCGGCACGGAAGGAAAGCTGGGTGGCCAGGCGCTCGTGCCGGGTGTCGCCGGCACCTGGAAGGATCTGACCGACTCGGTCAACGCGATGTGCGGCAATCTGACGGCGCAGGTGCGAAACATCGCCCAGGTCACGACCGCGGTCGCCCGCGGCGACCTTTCACGCAAGATCACCGTCGACGTCTCCGGCGAAATCCTTGAACTGAAGGAAACCATCAATACGATGGTCGACCAGCTCAACGGCTTTGCCGGGGAGGTGACACGCGTCGCCCGCGAAGTCGGTACCGAAGGCCGCCTGGGTGGCCAGGCTCAGGTGCCGGGCGTGGCCGGAACCTGGAAGGACCTCACCGACAACGTCAACTCAATGGCGTCCAATCTCACGGCCCAGGTCCGAAACATCGCCGAAGTGTCGACGGCAATCGCCAACGGCGACTTGTCGAAGAAGATTACGGTCACGGTTTCCGGCGAAATCCTGGAGCTGAAGGAGACCATCAACACGATGGTCGACCAGCTCAATGCCTTTGCCTCGGAAGTGACCCGTGTTGCCCGTGAAGTGGGCACAGAAGGGAGGCTTGGCGGTCAGGCAAACGTCCGTGGTGTCGCCGGGACCTGGAAAGATCTCACCGAAAACGTCAACTCGATGGCGGGTAACCTCACGGCGCAGGTGCGCAACATCGCCGAGGTATCCACGGCAATCGCCAATGGTGACCTGTCCAAAAAGATCACCGTCGACGTCAAGGGCGAAATCCTGGAGCTGAAGGAGACCATCAATACGATGGTCGACCAGCTCAACGCATTTGCATCCGAAGTCACGCGTGTCGCGCGCGAAGTAGGGACCGAAGGTCGGCTTGGCGGTCAGGCCAACGTGCGCGGTGTCGCCGGAACCTGGAAGGACCTGACCGACTCGGTCAACTCCATGGCCTCCAACCTCACGGGCCAGGTGCGAAACATCGCCGAAGTCGCGACCGCCGTCGCTCAGGGCGATCTGTCGAAGAAGATCACCGTGACGGTGTCCGGCGAAATCCTGGAGCTGAAGGAAACCATCAACACGATGGTGGACCAGCTCAACGGTTTTGCCGGCGAGGTGACGCGTGTCGCCCGAGAGGTCGGGACTGAGGGGCGGCTCGGCGGCCAGGCGAACGTCCTGGGTGTTGCCGGCACCTGGAAGGATCTGACCGATTCCGTCAACTCGATGGCGGGCAATCTGACTGCCCAGGTCCGCAACATCGCGGAAGTATCGACGGCGATCGCCAATGGCGACCTTTCGCGAAAAATCACCGTCGATGTGAAGGGTGAAATCCTTCAGCTCAAGGAGACCCTCAACACGATGGTGGACCAGCTCAACCGGTTCGCCTCGGAAGTGACGCGCGTGGCGCGTGAAGTGGGCACCGAAGGCAAGCTCGGCGGCCAGGCTCAGGTGCCCGGCGTTGCCGGTACCTGGAAGGATCTGACCGAGAACGTCAACTCGATGGCGTCCAACCTCACCGGCCAGGTGCGAAACATCGCCGAAGTGACGACTGCGGTCGCGCGAGGAGACCTGTCGCGCAAGATCACCGTCGACGTGAAGGGCGAAATCCTGGAACTGAAGAACACCATCAACACGATGGTGGATCAGCTCAACGCCTTCGCCGGTGAAGTGACGCGCGTGGCACGCGAGGTTGGCACGGAAGGCAAGCTTGGCGGACAGGCGCAGGTTTCGGGTGTCGCCGGCACCTGGAAGGACCTGACCGACAGCGTCAACTCGATGGCCGGCAACTTGACGGCCCAGGTCCGCAATATCGCCGAGGTCGCCACCGCGATTGCCAATGGCGACTTGTCGCGCAAGATCACCGTCGATGTTCGTGGTGAAATCCTGCTGTTGAAAGACACCCTCAACACCATGGTCGATCAGCTTCGATCTTTTGCAGGGGAAGTCACCCGTGTGGCGCGCGAGGTCGGCACCGACGGCCGCCTTGGCGGCCAGGCGGTCGTCCCGGGCGTTGCCGGAACGTGGAAGGACCTCACCGACAACGTCAATCTGCTTGCCGCCAATCTCACCACGCAGGTCCGCAACATCGCCGAGGTGACGACCGCAGTCGCGCGAGGCGACCTGTCGCGCAAGATCACCGTGGATGTGAAGGGCGAGATCCTGGAGCTCAAGAACACGATCAACACGATGGTGGATCAGCTCAATGCCTTTGCGGGTGAAGTGACCCGCGTGGCGCGCGAAGTCGGCACCGAAGGCAAGCTCGGTGGACAGGCGCAGGTGCCCGGCGTGGCCGGCACATGGAAGGATCTGACCGACACGGTCAACGTCATGGCCGCCAACCTGACCGAGCAGGTTCGCGGTATCGTCAAGGTGGTGACGGCGGTTGCTAACGGCGACCTCAAGCAGAACCTCACCGTCGCCTCCAAGGGCGAGGTCGCGGCGCTTGCCGAAACCATCAACAACATGACCAATACGCTCGCGACCTTCGCCGACCAGGTCACCACGGTTGCCCGCGAAGTGGGCGTCGAAGGCCGCCTCGGCGGTCAGGCGAACGTACCGGGCACCGCCGGCACGTGGAAGGATCTGACGGGTAACGTCAACCTGCTGGCCGCCAACCTGACCACCCAGGTCCGGGCTATCGCCGAGGTCGCGACGGCCGTCACCAAGGGCGACCTGACGCGGTCGATCCAGGTGGAAGCGCGCGGCGAAGTCGCCGAGCTCAAGGACAACATCAATACCATGATCGGCAACCTGCGCCTGACGACGGAACAGAACACCGAACAGGACTGGTTGAAGACGAACCTGGCAAGATTCACCAACATGCTCCAGGGGCAGCGCGACCTGACCCTGGTCGGGAAAATGCTGCTTTCGGAACTGGCGCCTCTCGTCGGAGCACATCAGGGCGTGATCTATCAGGTGGACGCGGAGGATCGTCAGCCAACCCTCTCTCTGCTGTCCAGTTATGCTGACGGGGTCGGCGCGGCACATCCGCGGCGCCTGGAGTTCGGCCAGGGTCTGGTCGGGCAGTGCGCCATCGATGCCCGTCGCATTCTTGTGACCAATCTGCCCGACAATGTCGTTCCCATCAGCTCGGGGGTTTTCTCGACCCTTCCCAAGAGCGCCATCGTTCTACCGGTTCACTTCGAAGGACAGGTCAAGGCGGTGATCGAGCTTGCTTCGGCCGGTGAATTCACCGAGCTGCAGCTTTCCTTCCTCGACCAGCTGACGACGTCGATCGGTATCGTACTCAACTCGATCGAGGCGACGATGCAGACGGAAGGCCTGCTCAAGCAATCCCAGCAGCTTGCGACCGAACTCCAGACGCAACAGAGGGAATTGCAGCAGACCAACGAACAGCTTGAGCAAAAGGCGCAGCAGCTCGAAGAACGAAACGTCGAGGTCGAGGCGAAGAACCAGGAAATCGAGCAGGCCCGCCGCGCGCTGGAAGAAAAGGCGACCGAGCTCGCACTCACGTCGAAATACAAGTCCGAGTTCCTTGCCAACATGTCGCACGAGCTGCGCACGCCGCTCAACTCGATCCTTATTCTCGGCCAGCAGCTGGGAGAAAATCCCGACGGCAATCTTTCCGCCAAGCAGGTGGAGTTTGCAAAGACGATCCATGGCGCGGGCACCGATCTCCTCAACCTGATCAGCGATATTCTCGACCTCTCCAAAATCGAATCAGGGACCGTTTCGGTCGATGCGGAGGAGATATTCATCACCAACCTGCTGGAGATGATGTCGAGGCCGTTCCGGCACGAGGCGGAAAATCGCGATCTCAGCTACATGGTGGAGATCGGCGAAGAGGTGCCGAGGAGCATCATTACCGACTCCAAGCGGCTGCAGCAGATCCTCAAGAACCTGCTGTCCAACGCCTTCAAGTTCACCGCGCAGGGCGGCGTCAAGCTGAAAGTCGCTCCCGTGAGCGAAGGCTGGTCCTTGGATCATCCTTCGCTCAAACATGCTCCATCGGTGATCGCCTTTGAAGTCTCCGATACCGGTATCGGCATCCCACCCGAAAAGCAGCGCATCATATTCGAGGCATTCCAGCAGGCGGATGCCTCGACCAGCCGGAAATACGGGGGCACCGGACTGGGTCTTGCGATCAGTCGCGAGCTCGCAAGCCTCCTTGGCGGCGAGATCCAGCTGCGCAGCACGCCGGGCGTCGGCAGCACGTTCGTACTCTATCTGCCGCTGACATATGTCGGCGCTTCTCCCGTCCCAAAATACCTGCCGGCGCAAAGCAACGTGGTTCAACTCGCGGAGGCCGCCGCAGCACGGCGGGCCGACAAATCCACGGAACAGGTCGATGACGATCGCGGTCAGATAAACCCCGGAGATGCGGTTCTGTTGATCGTCGAGGACGATCCTCACTACGCCCGCGTGCTCGTCGATCTGGCCCATGACAGCGGGTTCAAGGTCCTGGTGGCCACGCGCGGCAGCGAAGCCTTGAATTTCGCGCAGGAATACAAGCCTGCCGCTATATCCCTCGACATCTTCCTGCCGGACATGCTCGGCTGGACGGTGCTGAGCCAGCTCAAGCAGAGCGCGGCGACGAGGCATATTCCGGTCCAGATCATCAGCCTTGATGAAGACCGCCAGCATGGCCTCACGCGCGGCGCCTTCGCCTTCATGAGCAAGCCCACAACCACCGACAGCCTTGGAAAGGCATTCATGCGGCTCAAGAATTATGCCGAGCCCCGCCGCAAGCGGCTTCTGCTCGTTGAAGATAGTGAGGCCGAGCGGCTGAGCGTAACGGCTTTGCTCGGCCATGATGACATAGACATCAAAAGTGTAGGCTCGGGGGCCGAGGCGTTGGCCGCGCTCAAGCAGGATCCGGCCGACTGCGTCGTTCTCGATCTTACCCTGCCTGACATGTCGGGCTTCGAGGTTCTCGAAAAAATCCGCGACGACAGTGACATTGCCGAGGTTCCGGTCGTGGTCTTCACAGGCCGCGAGCTCTCGCCGGAAGAGGACGCCCAGCTCCACACGATGGCGCGCAGCGTCGTCGTGAAAGGTGTGGAGTCGCCCGAGCGTCTCCTGGATGAGACCGCGCTCTTCCTCCACAGGGTGGTCGCCGACATGCCGGCCGCCAAGCAGGCGATGCTCGAGGAACTTCACAGTTCAGATGAGGACCTGATCGGGGAGACCGTTCTGCTGGTGGACGACGACGCCCGCAATATCTTCGCTCTCAGCAGTGTTCTGGAGCGCCGCGGGATGAGGGTCCTGACCGCGACGACCGGCAGCGAAGCCATCGACGTCATTCACAGGGAGCCGGCTGTTGCTATCGTGCTGATGGACATCATGATGCCGGGAATGGACGGTTACGAAACAATGCAGGTGATCCGCTCAGACCCCAGGTTCCGGCGCCTGCCCATACTTGCGCTGACCGCAAAAGCGATGAAGGGAGACCGCGAAAAGTGCCTTGAGGCGGGTGCGTCGGATTATCTGGCAAAGCCGGTCAATACCGAGCAATTGCTTTCCGCGCTCCGCATGTGGTTGCATCGCTAGGGACAGTGGCCATGAACCCCGTCAATATCCTTCTCGTGGATGATCAGCCGGCAAAGCTCCTGAGCTATGAGGTCGTGCTCCAGGAGCTGGGCGAGAACCTGATCAAGGCCCAGTCCGGCAGAGAGGCCCTGGAGCATCTCCTGCGCAACGACATCGCGGTCATTCTCGTGGATGTCTGCATGCCGGAGCAGGACGGCTTCGAACTCGTCAGCATGATCAGGGAACATCCCCGATACCAGCATACGGCGATCATTTTTGTCTCGGCCGTCATGATGGCGGAACCGGACCGGCTGCGCGGCTATGCGGCGGGTGCCGTGGACTATGTCTCCGTACCCATCGTCCCGGAGGTTCTGCGGGCCAAGGTACGGGTATTCGCGGACCTGTACCGGAAGACGAGGGAACTTGAGCGCTTGAATGCCGACCTCGAGGACAGGGTTCGGGAACGCACCGCCGAGCTCGAAGCGTCCTCGAACCAGCTCCGTCAGCTCAATGAAGAACTCGAAGAACGGATCGACCAGAGGACGCGCGAGCGCGAAGAAGCGCTTGCGCAATTGTTCGAGGCGCAAAAACTGGACACGATCGGCCAGCTGACCGGCGGCGTCGCCCACGACTTCAACAATCTGCTGATGGCAGTGCTGGGCAGCTTGAACCTCCTGAAGAAGCGGCTTCCAATCGATGAAAAGAGCGAGCGGCTGATCGCCAATGCGATACAGGCGGCCGAGCGCGGCGCGGCCTTAACCCAACGCTTGCTGGCATTCGCGCGCCGCCAGGAATTGAAGCCGCACGCGGTCGATTTCGCCGAGCTCTTCGAGAATATTCAAGACCTGCTGAGCAAGGCGCTCGGACCTGGGGTAGATATAACGAAGGATATCCCGCCACGGCTTCCGCAGCTGTTGGTCGATAGCAATCAGCTCGAACTTGCTCTCCTCAATCTGTTCGTGAATGCGCGGGACGCCATGATCGGGGGCGGCACGATCATGGTGTCCGCAGAAGAAAAAGATGTATCGAGGCACGGCAGCCTGGCCGCGGGCCGATATGTGCGGATTTCGGTTTCCGACACCGGAGAGGGCATGGACGAAACGACGGTGACCCGCGCGGCCGAGCCGTTTTTCACCACGAAGGGACCTGGGAAGGGAACCGGCCTGGGTCTTTCCATGGTGCATGGCCTGGCGGCTCAATCGGGCGGTATCCTGGACCTGTCGAGCGTCAAGGGAGAGGGGACGACGGTATCTTTGTGGCTGCCGGTCGCCGAGAATGTCGCGGCGGCGGCCTCACCGGAGGCCACGTCGCAGGACGCCGCTCCCAATCTGCCGCAAGCACTGACGGTGCTTGTGGTCGATGACGATTCGCTCGTGAGCATGGGCACGTCGGCAATGCTGGAAGATCTTGGCCATGTCGCCACGGAGGCGTCCTCGGCCGCCGCCGCACTTGAGATCCTCGGCTCTGGCGGGAAGTTCGACCTTGTCATCACGGACCATGCCATGCCGGGCATGACCGGCGCGGAACTGGCCCGCCGGATCATTGCCTCCTATCCGGGCCTGCCGGTGATCCTCGCCTCCGGTTATGTCGAATTACACGAAGATCACGGGCTTTCAGATCTCCTGCGGATGACGAAACCGTTCACTCAGGAACAGCTTCAGATAGCGGTGCATCGGGCAGTGGCTGAGCGGGCGACGGCCGCCTGAGCGACACTTTTCGGGCTGAGCGATTGTCGTGCTGTTCAGTCCGGCAGCCAGCCTGCGGCGAAGGGATGATCTGCCGGAAGCGGCAGGCGTACGATCTGGCTTTCTCTGGCCGATGCGTAGATTGCCGTAACAAGCTCGATCGAGTGATAGCTTTCCTGAAGCGACGGCAGATAAAGATCCGGTTTGCCGGTGAGACGTGCGTGGACATCCTCGAACAGTCCCGGAAATCGGGGAAGGACATCGGGTATTTCTCGCGTTGCCGCATCGATCACTGCCTGCCGCGAGGGGTCGGTGGCTTCGAATTTCCACGGCCCTGCGCCTATCTGATAGGGTTCCGTGCCCGACGTGACGGTGACATGCTCGAAACACATCCTCAGCCGCGAACTGTTTCCGGCCGCACCCAGCGTGACCGAGGACGTGATCAGCGCCCCCGTTGCGGTGCGCATCGAAAGCACGGCGCA
Organism: Neorhizobium sp. USDA 3394; assembly: GCF_056280385.1. Taxonomy (NCBI): domain Bacteria; kingdom Pseudomonadati; phylum Pseudomonadota; class Alphaproteobacteria; order Hyphomicrobiales; family Rhizobiaceae; genus Neorhizobium; species Neorhizobium sp. USDA 3394. The sequence continues at coordinate 1,317,327 of NZ_JBWCDU010000002.1, read as the reverse complement.
ATCTTCGGTCTCGATGGAATTGACGCGGGTATCAAGGAAGGCGGCGACCTCCACGACATCGCCCACGAGATGAGTCGTCAGATTGTGGATATGACACGCATGACTGACGAGCACGCCGCCGAGCTCGCCCTTCCAGGTGCCCCGCCAGCGCTCCGCGTAATAATCGGATCCGCGTTGCCAGTGTGTCTCCAGGGCCACCACGTAAGGCTTGCCCAGCAGGCCCCGGACCTTCAATTCGTGTGCTGCCCGGTAGCCGGCGCCATAACGATACTGGAATACGGGAAAGACCTGCCGCCCTGTTTGTGCGGAAAGCTCAGTGAGCCGACGCACCTCGGTTATCGAACCGGCAAGGGGCTTTTCGCAGACCACGTGCTTTCCTGCCTCCAGTGCGGCAAGCGTCATCGGTGCGTGCAGTCGCGGCGGCAGGCAGATGTCGACCAGATCCACGGAGGGGTCGGCGAAGACCTCGCTGATGTCGGAAATGACCCGGCTGCCCGGAGCCTGTTGCGCGGCGTCCTCGGCGCGCTGCAGGTTGAGATCGCAGACGTATCGGACGTCGAAAAGGTCGGCCAATTGCGCATAAGCGGCAACATGCGCCTTGCCTATACCCGCACCGATGACGGCGACACGGATGCGCTTCGTCATCGGTCTTTTTTCTCTTCGGCGATAAGTTGGGCCTGCAGTCCCAACCGGGTCGCAAGCAACGCATGGGACTGGGCCATGGCCGTCTCGGTGCGCCTTTCGACATCGCCAGCCAGGCGGGCGAAGAAGGGCTTGCCGGCGCCTCTCGCCTCAAAACGCTGCACGCCCGACTTGTCGACCACAAAGACGTGGTCCTGACCCTCGTGACCGGCAATGTCGATATATTTGCGCAGCTCGATATAACCTTCCGTCCCCAGAATGGTCATCCTGCCGTCGCCCCAGACGGGAAGACCGTCGGGCGTCAGCCAATCCACGCGGGCATAACCCCGGCCGCCATTGCCCTCCAGAAGCACTTCGCCGAAATCCTGAAATCCGGGCCGATGCGGATTTGCGACATTGGTGACATGGGCGGAAACCACGCGTGCCTCGGTCGATCCGGTATAGTGCAGGAACTGATCGAACTGGTGGGCACAGATATCGGCAAGGATCCCGCCGCAGCGCGCTCTATCCCAGAACCAGTCCGGCCTCAGATGCGCATTCAGGCGATGCGGCCCGAGGCCGACCGTCTGGACAACCTTGCCGATCCGGCCTTCGGCGACCAGCTGGTCCGCCAGGGTGGCGCTCTCGACGGAGACGCGTTCGGAAAAGGATACGACCCAGCGCCGCCCGGTCTCGCCGACAGTGCGCTGGATGTCTGCCAGCTGTTCCAGGTTGGTGCAGCCGGGTTTGTCGACCAGGACGTCCTTGCCGTGCGACATCGCCGCGACCGCGATGTGGGCGCGGTCACTGTTGATTGCGGCCGACAGGACAAGGACGATGCTTTCATCGTCGAGGATGGCCTGCATCGGCCGGGCCGGCAAATCCGGATAGGTCTCCTGGAATGTCTTGCGGACCGCCTCCGGTGTCTCCTCGCCGGTTGTCCATGCAACGAGCGTGGCGCCGGCATTCAGCATGCCGTTGATCATGCCGTATATGTGTCCGTGGTCTATGCCGATGACGCCGATGCGAAGGTTAAAAGCCATGGGAACTACCTGTTCAGGTGGATGCCGCGAGCGCGGAGCATGGATTGGATGTTGACGAGCGAGCCCGTCTCAATGGAAGCATTGGCGGCGATGCCGGTGAGGATGGACCAGGCGCCGGCAACATGATCGGAGGCCCGGCCATAAGGGTCGGGCTGCATGCTTTCCGGATCGAAGATATAGCCCAGCATGACCGGATCCGCGCCACCGTGATCTCCCGCAGCCTTGGGAGCGGCAAGCTGGCGCGGAGGCTCGCCGGCCAGGTGGAGTTCCGTGGTGATCGCATCTTCATCCGCATGGGCGCGTTTGCCGCCGAATACCCCATGAACCTCGACATGGCGATGGGTGATGTCGCCCCTGGTGCCCTGGAACTTGATCTCCAATCCCTCCCAGGGTGAATAGGCAGTCAGCGTGTAATTCGCGGTGACGCCCGAGGCGTAGCGGATATGCGCCTGCATCGTATCCTCGATGCCGATCTCTTCGTCGAACACGCAAAGGTCGCGGAAATAGCCGTCTTCGTGCTCAGCTTCCACATAGAGATTGCGCAGGTTCTCGTCGGCTGCAAGATCGAGCCGGAAATCGCACCTGTCGGCGACGGGACAGTCGCTGCAGCGTGGCCCACGGCCCGTCAGACCTAGTTCCACCGCCATTTCCGGGCGATAAAAGACCCGGCGGCCGGAGGCCAGGACCTCTGTCGGCGCGGTTCCCAGCCACCAGTTGAGAAGATCGAAGTGATGGGTCGATTTGTGGACCAGGAGCCCGCCGGAATTCTCTTTCTGGCGGTGCCAGCGGCGGAAATAATCGGCGCCGTGAACCCGGTCGAGGTGCCAGCGGAAATCGACCGCCGTCACCGTGCCGATCGCTCCGGATAAGATCAGCTCCTTGATCTGCGTACGTGCCGGCGAATAGCGGTAGTTGAAGGTCACGGTCACCTTCCGGCCCGTGCGCGCCTGGGCATCGACGATCTGCTTGAGACGGCTGAGATCGATCGTCAGCGGCTTTTCACAGATGACGTCGCAGCCCGCCTCGAAGGCACGGACGATGTAGTCGGCATGCAGGAAATCCGGTGTCGCGACGACAACCGTATCCGGCTTCTGTTCCGCAATCAGCCGGTCGAAATCGGCGGCGAGATAGGTGGCAACCCCGTTCGTCCCGGGCTTCGAAGCCGCTCGCGCCGCTTCGCCGAGGCGATGGGCGTTGCTGTCGCAGAGTGCCACGATCTCATGTTTGTCAGCATAATCTTCAACAACGGAATTGCGGAACATCTGATGCCGGGAACCGCATCCAACAATGGCGATCTTCACTGTATTTGGCTTTCTTTCTGGGTGGGTTCGATGCGTTTTCCTGCGCCATCGAAATAGTGGAGGTCGGAGAGGTCGAAACCGATGTTGACCGGATCCCCCATTCGGTAGGGCGCGCGCCCATTGTCGCTGGCCAGCAGGACCTGGCCTGAAGACAGGGTGATATGCAGCAAGGTCTCGCTGCCAAGGTATTCGACCAGCCGGATCGTGCCTTGGCCTGTGACATCGCCACTGCCGACGCGCAGAGACGAAGGCCGCACGCATAAAGTCAGCGCCTGATCGTCGGTCGGAAGCTCGGCAATCGCAAAATCAGGCATGCCGGCCACCGAGACCACGGTCCTGCCCGCGTCGCGCGTCGCTTTCGCCTGCAGCATGTTGATCTTCGGAGAGCCTATAAAGCCCGCGACAAAGAGGTTTTGCGGCCGGGTATAGAGCTCCTGGGGCGTGCCGAGCTGCTCGATCTTGCCGCCGCGCAGGACCACGATCCGGCTTGCCATGGTCATTGCTTCAACCTGGTCATGGGTCACATAGATCATGGTGGTGCCGAGGCGGGCATAGAGAGAGGCCAGTTCCGCTCGCATCTGCACGCGCAGCTCTGCGTCGAGATTGGAAAGCGGTTCGTCGAACAGGAAAAGCTGTGGCTCGCGCACGATCGACCTGCCGATCGCCACCCGCTGTTTCTGGCCACCGGACAGCTGGCGCGGCTTGCGGTCCATAAGCTGCTCGATCTGCAGGATGCGCGCGGCCTCTGCCACCCGCCGCTCCACCTCGGCGCGCGAAACCTTGAAGTTTTGAAGGCCGAAAGCCAGGTTCTTTCGCACGCTCATATGCGGATAGAGAGCGTAGCTTTGAAAGACCATCGAAAGCTCGCGCTTTGAGGCGGGCAGGTCGTTGACGACCTTTCCGCCGATCGAGATCGTGCCTTCGCTGATGTCTTCGAGGCCCGCGATCATGCGCAGGAGCGTCGACTTCCCGCAGCCCGAGGGACCGACGAGAACAAGAAACTCGCCGTCGTGGATGTCCAGATTCAGCCCCTGGATAATGGACAGCGCCCCATAGCGCTTGCCGACGTTTCGAAGCGTCAATCCTGCCATGCGTCTTGTTCCCTATTTCATTCCGGAGGTGGCGATGCCGCGCACGATGAGTTTCTGGAACAGGACGAAGAAGATGACGACCGGGACCAGTGAAAGCACCGACATCGCGAACATCTGGCCGTAGGCGGACTGGCCTTCCTGGTCGAGGAAGAGGCGGAGCGCGAGCGGCACGGTATAGCTCTTGATGTCGTTGAGGTAGATCAGCGGGGCGAGGAAATCCTCCCAGACCCAGATCAGCGAAAAGATCGCCGCCGTGCCCATGGCCGGCAGCGAAAGCGGCAATATGATTGCCCAGTAGATCTTGAAGGGCGAACAACCGTCGATCATGGCCGCTTCATCGAGCTCGCGCGGCAATTGCCGAAAGAACTGCACCATCAGAAAGATGAAGAAGGCATCGGAGGCGAGGAAACGCGGCACCACCAGGGGCAGATAGGTGTCGACCCAGCCGAGATTCAGGAACTGGACATATTGAGGGATGAGAACCACGTGATAGGGGATCATCAGGGTCATCATCATCAGCGCGAAGAAGAAGCTGCGTCCGGTGAAACTCAATCGCGCAAAGGCATAGGCCGCGAACGAGCAGGAGACCAGGTTTCCGATCACCGACAGGCCCGTGACGATCGCCGAATTCACGTAGAAGACGGTGAAGGAGATCGGCAGGGCGTACCAGCCCTTGGTGTAGTTCTCGAACCGGAACTCGGAAGGCCAGAGCGTCAGGCTTCCGAAGATCTCGTTTTCCGGCTTGAAGGAGGACGCGAGCAGCCAGAACAGCGGATAGAGCATGACGCATGACACGATGATCAGGAAGGTATGCTTCAGGATCCGGCCGTTGCGGTCTTGTCTGTCGCGCTTCAGCCGCAGCTCGTGAGCCACGCGCGCGGCCTCGTCCATCTGGATGGCGAGCTCCAGATCAGTCGCGCTCGTTTTCATAGTGCACCCAATATTTGGAAGTGAAGAAAGCGATCGCGGTGAAGGTCGCGATGATGACCAGCAGGAACCAGGCAAGCGCCGATGCATAACCCATGCGGAAGAACTTGAAGGCCTCGTTGAACAGGTAGACCGTATAAAACAGGAGGCTGTCCGCCGGAGCGCCGGTGCCGTTGGAGATGATGAACGCGCTGGAAAAGGTCTTGAAGGAATCGATGGTCTGCAGCACCAGATTGAAGAAGATCACCGGAGCAAGAAGCGGCAAGGTGATGCGGGTGAATTGCCGCCAGCCGGGTGTCCCGTCGATTTCCGCGGCCTCGTAAAGATCGCGCGGTATGCCGCGCAGGCCCGCCAGAAAGATCAGCATCGGCGAGCCGAACTGCCACATGGCCAGCACGACCAGTGTATAAAGCGAGGTATCTGGATCGGTGATCCAGGAGGCTCCCTGGATTCCCACCATCGCCAGAACCTGATTGACCACCCCGTCGGCGGCGAAAAGCTGACGCCACAATATGGCGATGGCAATGGAAGCGCCGAGCAGCGACGGCAGGTAGAAGATGGCGCGGTAAAGGCCGATCGTTCGCAGGCCCTTGTCGAGCAGCATGGCGACGCCGAGAGCCATGATCAGGCGGGCGGGCACGGCGAGTGCAACATAGGTAAACGTCACATCCAGCGCTTTCCAGAAGCGCCGGTCCCGCGTGAACATGTATTCGTAATTGCCCCAACCGATCCATCGCGGCGCGCTCACCATGTCGTAGCGGGTGAAGGAAAGATAAAGCGACGCAAGAATCGGCCCCAGGGCGAGCAGGAAAAATCCGATCAGCCAGGGAAGAAGAAATATGTAGGCCGGCGCATTACGGGCAAAAAAACGTTTCATCGACACGACCTTGTTGTCGGAAGAGGGCCCCGGCGGCAGGAGGCCGGGGCCTTGATATTCCCGCGCCGATTACTGGGCGCGCTCGATGATTGCCTGGGCATCCTCGATGAAGGTGCCCGCGGCTTTGGCGACTTCCACCTTGCCGAGCACGACGTCGGTGCCGATACGCATGAAGGCGTCGCGGACCTCTCCCGCTCCCTTGGGGGCGGGTACCGGCAGCGGGCCGACCTTGCTCTGGATCGCCGTGAAATAGTCGACGGAGAGCTTCTCGACTTCCGTGAGCTTCGGGGCCAGCGCTGCGCGGATTTTCGGGGAACAAGGAATGCCGCGTTCCAGGCCGAGAATGCCGGTAATCTCAGGATCGTTGACCCAGGCGTTCATATAGGCAATTGCGGCCGACGTATCCTTGGCGTCCCGGCTGAGAGACAGGAACATCGAAGGCTTGATGAACTGGCCAGGCTTGCCGCCCGCCTTGTGAGGCACCATGGCGGCACCGATCTTGTCTTTTGCCACAGCCTGGATGCCGACCAACTGGTTGGACCAGTAGTGGGACATGGCGGTGTCGCCGACGGCAATGCCCGACTCCGCAATCGGCGGATCGAGAATGACGGTCTTGTTCTTGTCGCGGACAACACCCGCCTTGCGCAGATCGGCCCACATCTGCCACCAGCTGCTGACGTCGCCGGCTGTCGCCGTGACCTTGCCGTCGGGACCGTAGAATTCCCGACCGTTCTGACGCACCCAGGATTCGAAGGTCTCGATCATCAGGGACAGATCGTCCGAGCCCTTCATCTTGCCGCCGGACTTGGCGGTAATCTTTTCGCACGCCTTGGCAAAGTCGTCCCAGGTCCAGTTGATCAGGTCCGCATCGATGCCCGCTTCCTGGAAGGCGCGGGTATTGTGGACCATGACCTGGCTGTTCGAGCCGATGTTGAGAGCATAGAGCTTTCCGTCGACCTTGCCGCCATCAAGAGGCCCCTTGTCGAAGTCGGCGATCATCAGGCTCTTGCCGACGAATTCGTCGAGCGGCTTCAGCGCTCCGCGATTGACGTATTCGAACAGGAATCGGTAATCCATCTGCACGAGGTCGGCCATGTTCCGGCCGGCGGTCTGGGTGGCCATTTTGGTCCAGTAGTCGCCCCAACCGATCGTTTCGCCGGAAACTGCGATACCGGCGTTTTTCTTCTGGAATGTGTCGATGACGGCAAAGGTGCGCTTGTCGCGCTCCGGATTGCCCCACCAATAGTGCCGGATGGTGCGATCGGCAGCAAACGCCGGCATGGCCGGAAGTGCGGCAGCGGCGGCAGTCGCTCCCATGGTGCCCAGCAATGCCCGTCTCGTCAGTTTGGTCATTTCGTCCTCCTCCTTCTAATCCGTATCGCCTCTTGGGCGCCGGATGCGGTTGTTCATGGCTTGTTGCGTGCCGGCTCCTCCTGCCGGACACGCTCCATTCTTCCTCGGCGCAGCTTGTCAGATGAAGCTGCGTAAAAGCTCGGTCAGGCAGAGCATCGCCATCGCCTGCCCGTAAGGCATGGATGTCAGCTTGATCTGCCGATAGAAATCGAGATCGCCGCCCATCGCCGTGCCGAAGGAAACCTGCTGGAGTTCTCCTTCGGGGCTGATGTTGTCGATCACGCCTTTCATGGCTTGCTCGGCGGTTTCCAGATACTCGCTGCCCAGATACCGCTTGCGTACGCCCTTCATCAGGCCATAGGCGAAGCCGGCGGTCGCCGAGGCTTCCAGATAGCTCGACCTATCGTCGATCAGCGTGCGCCACAGGCCCGATGGATGCTGGTGCAGTTTCAGCGCCGCTGCCTGCCGGCCGAGCAGGGACACGAGATGGCGGCGGAGGGGATCGTTTTCGGCAAGATCCAGGAGTTCGATGAATTCCGGAATGGCGATCGTGATCCAGCTATTGCCGCGTGCCCATCTGGCGCGGGCAAAATTATGATTGCCGTCGAACGTCCAGCCGTGAAACCAGAGGCCGGTCTGCGGGTCGCAGAGATATTGGGCGTGAACCAGGAACTGGTATTTTGCCTCTTCCACGAAATCCGGGCGTTTGAGCACGAGGCCGATTTTGGCAAGCGGCAGCACGCTCATCATCAGCGTGTCATCCCACATCTGCTGATCATTGACGCTGTTATAGACGATATGCTGCAGCCCGCCTTCGCGGGTGCGCGGCATCTCGTGCATCACCCATTCGGCCCATGTTTCCAGGTAGGGCCGCCACCGCGGATCCCCCGTGAGTTCATAGAGATGAGCAAGCGTCAGGAACGGTGCGACCGTATTGATGTTCTTTGTGGGGGTCCCTTCGGCGAGCCGGGCTTCGAACCAGTCGACGATGATGTCCCTCACCTTCTGGTTGCCGGTCAGCTGCCAATATTTGAGAAGGCCGAAAAGCGCGACGCCATGGGTCCATTCCCAGCCAGCCCAGCCCTTGGTGTCGATAACCCGGCCGTCATCAAGGCGCAGGAGGAATTCACCGGTGCGATCCTCGATATGGACAAGGTTTTCGATCAGCCGATCGATGAGGCCGCAGACGTCACCGCGCTGGATCAGGTGTTGCTTTTGCCGCAGCAGCGGATGCATGCCGTCCGTCCTCCAAAAATATTCGGAACGATATTCCGGATTTTAGGAAATCACACTCCTTGCGGCTTTTCAACCGTGTTTTTCTGTGCATTCTTCTGCAGGAGCAGGGTTTGTCACCCGTCCATCCTTTATCTTGACACAGGTTTCCGCAAATTCCAGAATAGAATTTCGAAAAAAATAGAACGTGCTATGTCAGAGCCCAACCCGAAAACTGAAAATGTCGCCGCCGTTCTCAAGGTCTTCGCCGTGATGGAGGCGTTGGTCGAGGGGAAGAAGGTGAGTCTTGCCGATCTCGCTCAACGCGCCATGACGTCGAAGACCACGGCGCATCGGCTACTGCAGACCATGGTTGAACTCGGTTATGTGGAGCAGGATGCAGAGACGGAAAAATACGGCCTGACGCTGAAACTTTTCAGCCTCGGCGCGCGCTCGCTGACCGAGCAGACAGATCTGCTGCGTGTGGCGGACCAGGCGATGGGAAAACTTTCCAGGGTGACGGGCGAGTCCGTCAATCTCGGCATTCTCGATGATCGCGACCAGAAGGTCGTCTACATTCACAAATACGATTCAGCCTACAGCCTCTCGATGAAATCGACGCTCGGGCTGCGCAATCCGCTGCACAGCACCTCGCTCGGAAAGGCGCTTCTTGCATGGCGCGACGACGACGAGATCCGGGAGCGGATCAGCAAGATGGAACTGACCAAGCTCGCGCCGCGGACCATCACCGATCCGCAGGAATTGTTCGCCCAGTTGCAGATGGCCCGCAGTCGTGGTTTTGCCGAAGAGGTGGAAGAGAGCGAGGCGGGCGTGCGATGCATGGCGGCGCCGATCTTCAATTATCTCGGAAAACCGATCGCCGCGGTCTCGATTTCCTTTCCGATGTTCCGCTTCGATGAAAGCCGGAAATCCGAATATGTCGACCTCCTGCGCACGGCAGGCCTTGCCGCCTCCGCCGGGCTCGGTTACCAGCCCGCAAAACCAACATCTGACGGCTTCAACGGGTCTTGACGGATCCCTGAAGGCAATATGGACGACTTTCGTCGATGCGGAACCGACATTGCGGAAGCGCGGCGGCTCAAAGAGCCGCCAGGATGCCGCCATCGACATAGAGCACCTGGCCGTTGACGAAATCCGATGCCGGAGAGGCCAGAAAGATCGCCGCACCGGAAAGTTCGTCCGGCTGGCCCCAGCGAGCGGCGGGCGTGCGGTTCTTCACGAAGGCGTCGAATACCGGATCGTCCATCAGCGCGCGGTTCATCTCGGTCGCGAAATAGCCCGGGCCGATGCCGTTGACCTGAATGTTGTGCCGGGCGAGTTCCGTCGCCATGCCGCGGGTCAGCATTTTCAGGGCGCCCTTCATTGTCGTGTAGGGCACGACGGTCTTGCGGCCGACCTCGCTCATCAGCGAGCAGATGTTGATGATTTTGCCGCCACCGCGTTCGATCATGCCAGGCAGCACCGCTTGCGAGGGAAGCACCGCGCCCATCACATGGGTGTCGAACATCCGCCGCCAGGTTTCGGCGCTATGCTCGAGGAAGGGCGCACGGATCTGAATGCCGGCATTGTTGACGAGGATATCGACCCCGTCGAGGCCTGCGAACGCAGCTTCCGTCTCGTCGGCCTTGGTGATGTCGCAGACCAGCCCGCAGGCCTCGTACCCCTCCGTTTTCAATTGGTTCACGGCCGTGGAAAGCGTCGCCTCATCGCGCCCGTTCAGCGTGACCCGGGCTCCGGCAGACGCGAGCCCGCGCGCCATGGCAAGGCCGAGGCCCCGGCTCGAACCGGTAAGGACGGCATGGCGCCCGCGCAGATCGAAAAGTGGATGTCGGATGTTCATCGAAATTTCTCCCGCATGGCCTGAATACCGGGAAGGGCATCCATAAGACAATCATGACGAGGATCAAGACACCTGATCGGATCGCGGCGATGCCGGCCGACCAGGATCCGTGAATATCTATCCCCTATGACCGGGCGAGGTGGAGGTCGGATGATATCCTTTGTCAAGAAGGAAGGTATAGCCGGGGTGGTCAGCGGGCTCTGCGGTGCGGACCTTTACTATCCGCCCGGAGCCTTTATATACATGAGGCAAATTATCATATTATGAGGCGTCTCCGAGCAAGCTGGTTGCGACGCCTTGCTGGCAAGTATGATGTTTCCAATGGCAGATGGTGAAGGATTCCGGCGTTGAGTTATTGGCATTCCATGGCTTGGCATACGGAGGGGATAAGGGTTGTCGCTCCCGTCAAGTGGCGTCGTTTCGACGGGTTGGTCAGCGTCTTCTGGGAGGCGGAAAGCCAGTCCGGTGCCACGGGCTATTATTTGGCGGACGACCCGCGCATCATGATTTTCTTCAATGACGTATCGTCTCGAATTCGCATGTCGAACCGGGACGGCTCGCAGCACTACCGTCCGATGACCCGCGCCGTTTATGTTCCCGCCGGCGTTCCCATGTGGACCAGCAGCGAAACCAAGCACCGCTTTTCGCACCTCAACCTGCATATGCATAGGGATCGGTTGCTCCGGTTCCTGTCGCCCTCGGTTGGGGCCTCCGCCGCCTTGGCCGCGGTGCGCCGGCCGGTGGAGCTTCAGGATGTCGGCGCCATCGAGACGCTGGCGGGTTTGCTGGTCGACGAGATATCCAGTCCGTCAAGGCACGCTGTCTATGGCGAAAGTCTCGTGGGCAGCATCGTCGCCGGTCTTCTCGACATCCCCGACCATGAAACCGAAAAGGCCAATGGCAGGCTGACCCAGGCACAGATGAACAAGCTGGTGTCACGCATCGACGGCTTGAGTGACAGCCGCCTGACGGTTGCCGAAATGGCTGCCACCGTCGGCCTTTCGGAAAGCTGGTTTGCCAATGTCTTCAAGCATACCACCGGTAAAACGCCGCTGCAGTGGCAACTCGCTAGGCGCATCGACCTGGCGAAAAGTCTGCTTGTTGAAAGCGATCTGGCTGTCGCGGAAATCGCGGCCCAGCTGGGCTTCACCGACCAGGCACATTTGACCAAGGCGTTCAGGCAGATTGCCGGCGATACGCCTGCCGCCTGGCGCCGGATGCGGCAAAGCCACTAGGCTCAGGAACCTGCCATGCCCGGTGTGGCTGCCGGGCATGGCGATTGCGCTACCAGGTCTGGCGCAGCGTTGCATAGATTGCGCGGCCGGGATTGTAATAATAGGCGCCGCCGTCATCGTTGGCGATATGCTTCTCGTCAAACAGATTGCTGGCGTTAAGCTGGAACGTCGTGTTCTCCTGGATCTTGTAGGTGAAGGCGGCGTCGAAGACGATGGCACCGTCCGACTTCCGGGTATTTGCGTTGTCGAAGTAATACGAGCCCGTATAGCGGGCACCGACACCGAAGGTCATGTCACCCCGGCTTCCGTTGCCTTCCACCGTATAGGTGCCCCACACCGAGGCAAGATGCTCCGGAACCTGCGCGAAACGCTTGCCATCGTAGGTGCCGCCGTTCTCGACGATACTTGAATCGATGTAGGAATAGGATGCGATGAGGTTGATGTTGTCGGTCACTTCCGCCTTGGCCTCGAGATCAACACCACGATGCCGGATTTTGTCGACCGTCGCCGGCAGGTAGGTCGGAGCTTCATAGGTCGTGATGTTCTCCATCGTCAGGTCGTAGACGGAGGCGGTGAACAGGGCGGGGAATGCATCCGGCCGATACTTGATGCCGGCTTCGTATTGCTTTCCAACCGTAGGCTCGATACCCGCGCTCGGTGGCGCAACGGATTCGGCATAGCTCACATAGGCCGCGAGTTCCTCCGTGAGCTTATAGCTCAGACCGAAGCGCTTGGTGAATTCGCTGAAATCGCCTGTCGCTACGGAACCTGTAAGCCGGTTTGTTTCCTTGAGGTCAAGCCAATCATTGCGCAGGCCGATGCTCGCCGTCAGCTTGTCGAAGAAGGTCAGATCCTGTTGCAGATAGACCGCTTTGGTCTTTTGGTCGCTTGCTACGCTGTTGTAAGGCGACAGCGAGACAGGCCCGCCCGAATAGACCGGATTTTGCCAGTTTATGGCCGGTGCAGCGGTGTAGAAGCTGTCATTCTTCGACTCGAACTTGTTATACTCGACGCCGAGCAGCGTACGGCTTTCCACATCGTTGAAATTCGTCTCATAGAGCAGATGCGCATCGACGATGAACTGCTCGGAAGACTTGTCGCTGCCGAAGTAACTGCGATCCATCATGCCCGTGGGATCATTGGCGCCCAGCGTATCGTAGATATAGGCGTAGCCGAAGCCCGTATCCGACTTGCTGTAGCGGGCGTTGGAGTTGAAGGTCAGGCCATTCCCGAAGTCGTGGTCGAGCATGACACTGTAGGTATTCCTGTTGGTCGTATCGTAATTATAGTCCGGTTCGCCGAAGAAACGATCCCGGTCGAGGTCCGTACCCCTCGGATGGCCGCCCCCGCTGGGTGTGCCGTCCTTATCGAGGTGATCGAAGACGAATGAAAGGCTTGTCGCCGCCGTGGGGCGCCAGGTGAGGCCGCCCATGATGAAGTTTTCGTCATCCTGCGAATAGTCGTATTCGGCGTCCGAGCGCTGCACCTTGCCGGTCAGGCGGTATGAGAGGGTGTCATCCTCGGTGATGTTGTCGCCGAAGTCGAAACCGGCCTCCTTGTGATTGAAGGAGCCGCCCGTGCCATAAATCTCGCCGAAACGCTCGCTTTTCGGCAGTTTGGTGACATAATTCACCGAGCCACCAGGATCGGAAACCCCGAAGCCTGTGGAGTTGGCTCCCCTCAGCACCTCGATACGCTCGAGGGCATAGGGCTCTTCCCGAATTCCGCTCCACGTTCTCCCGACGACCAGTCCGTCACGATATGTAAAGGGCGTAAAACCCCGGATCTTGAAATAGTCATAACGATCGTCCGAACCGTAATAGTCCGTCACCACGCCGGCGGTATATTGCACGACCTGCTCAACGCTGTCCGCGCCTCGCTCCCGGACTTCCTTGGACGTGATGACAGAGACCGAAGCGGGCGTTTCCAGAATATCCGCAGGCATCTTGCCAACACCAGTCGTCTTCGTCGCGATGATCGACTTCGAGTCGTTATCGGTATCGAGGCCGGCGCCGCTGCCCTGGATGACGATCGGTGCGAGTGTGGTATCGGCGCTCGAATTTTCCTGGCCAAGCACCACGGTCGGCGTGAAGGCGACAAGCGCCGTGCAAGCCAGAAGGGCGGCATTCCGATATCGGATAAGGGCCGGTCTCGAGCGAGCGCTTGTTCTTTCGTTGTCCATTTTCACGTTCCAGAGGTTGATGTGGCGAGAGATCGCCGAGACTGATGCCAGGTCGGGGAACCATCCCGAACGACATCCCGGCGAACCACACGCGAGGGATCCCTCCGGTCATGGCGCCCGTAATGGCTTGGTCTGATATGCCCCGGGGCGGCTATTAACTTGAGCATGTTTGTCCAGTATTGTAAATTCTCCGCGCTTTGTAGGATCCCATGGAAATCTCAGTGTTCTTGCCGGTGAAGGCCCGGAGAGTGTTGACGGGGCTCCCTTAACCTGAAAGTGGAAGTCCACTTAAGTCTGCGGAGTTTGACCATGCTGCGGTTATTGCTTTCGGCCGTGAAAATGGCGGCGACATGCATCTGGATTGTTGCGTTCTGCGTCGCCGGGGCAGGCGCCCGGGCGGCCGAGGGGACGACCTATCCCGTCACCATCAAGCATGCGTTCGGCACGACGATCATTCCCAGAAAGCCTGTGCGGGTAGCGACCGTGGCCTGGGCAAACCATGAAGTGCCGCTGGCGCTCGGCGTGGTGCCCGTCGGATTCGCCAGGGCCAATTTCGGCGACGATGACGGCGATGGGGTGTTGCCTTGGGTGGCCGAAAGGCTGGCAGCGCTCCATGCCGCCAGGCCGGTACTTTTCGATGAAGGCGACGGCATCGATTTCGAGGCGGTCGCCGCGACCAGACCCGATGTGATCCTGGCATCCTATTCCGGCTTGAGCCAATCGGATTACGAGACGCTGAGCCAGATCGCCCCGGTCGTCGCCTATCCCGAAGCACCCTGGTCGACCGGTTGGCGTGAGATGATACGCTTGAACAGCGCCGGGATGGGCATGGGCCCGCAAGGCGACGCCTTGATCGCCGGGATCGAGGCCGACATCGCCAAGGTGGTGGGCGGGCATCCTGAGCTCCAGGGAAAATCCGCGATGTTCATCACCCATCTCGATGCGACTGACCTGAGCACCGTCAACTTCTATACGACGAACGATACCCGGGTGAGGTTCTTCGAGGATCTCGGTCTGATGTCCCCGAAAAGCGTTGTCGAGGCCTCGAAGTCCGGGAAATTTGCCGGGTCTGTCAGCGCCGAGCGCATCGATGACTTCGACGACGTGGATATCGTCGTCACCTACGGTAGCCAGAAACTGCTCGATGCGCTGGCGGCAAACCCTCTGATGTCCAGAATGCCGGCCGTGGACAAGGGCGCTCTCGTCATGCTGGGCCGTAATCCGATCGGCACGGCGGCCAATCCGACACCGCTTTCGATCTCGTGGGTCTTGAAGGACTATGTGGATCTGCTTGCGGAAGCGGCCAGAAAATCCAAATGACGGCCGGCAGCATAGGATCGTTCTCTCGGTCGTTCGCCTCTGGACGTTCGAACCGGACCCGCGGCCTCTGGCTGGCCGGGTTGGTCGTGGCCCTTTCGGCCCTCTGTGCGCTCTCGGTAACGGTCGGCACCCGCGAAGTGGCCTGGAGCGATGTCGTCGCGGCGCTCGCCGGTCAGATCGACAACATCGGTCAGGCGGCGGTGAGCGTGCGTATCCCAAGGACGGTACTTGCGGTACTTGCCGGCGCCGCGCTCGGGCTTGCCGGGGCGATCATGCAGGGCGTGACCCGAAATCCTCTCGCCGATCCGGGTATTCTTGGCGTCAATATGGGTGCGTCGCTGGCTGTCGTGACCGGCGTCGCCTTGTTCGACATGTCCTCGGCGCAGGCCTATATCTGGGCTGCTATCCTCGGAGCGGGGTCTTCGGCAGTTTTCGTCTATACGATAGGATCGCTCGGGCGCGGCGGGGCAACGCCGTTGAAGCTGGCGCTGGCCGGAGCCGCAACGTCGGTTGCCTTCTCCTCGATGGTGATCGCCGTCGTGCTGCCGCGCGCCGATATCGCGGGCGGCATCCGCTCCTGGCAGATCGGCGGCGTGAGCGGAGCGACCTTTGAGCGCATTGTTCCGGTGCTGCCGTTTCTCGCCGTCGGTTTCGTGGTCAGCCTTTTGTCGGCGCGAAAGCTGAACTCGCTGGCTTTGGGCGATGATGTCGCCGCAGGGCTTGGCGAGCGTGTCGCCGTGGCCCGCGCCGTCGCCTCGTTCGGCGCCATCTTCCTGTGCGGGGCGACAACGGCAGTGTGCGGGCCCATCGGCTTTCTTGGACTGGTCGTGCCGCATGTCTGCCGTCTGCTGGTCGGGGTCGATCACCGCTGGCTGCTGCCGTTTTCCACCCTTGGCGGCGCGTGCCTGCTGCTGGCGGCGGATGTGGTCGGTCGTATCGTCACCAGGCCAGCCGAGATCGAGGTCGGAATCATCACGGCCCTCGTCGGCGCGCCTTTCTTCATTTGGATCGTCAGGCGGCAGCGGGTTCGAGAACTGTGACAGTGCTTTCCCCAACCATTGGTCTCATTGTTGAAAATCGCCGCCGCCGGGCGCGCCGGCATGTTCTCGTGATCGCCATTCTGCTGGCCATCATGGTCGCCCTCTTTGCGGTGACCTTGTCTCTCGGCCAGTCGTTCACCCCGCCCGGGGACGTCATGCGTGTCCTGCTCGGGGAGGATGTCGCAGGCGCTGCCTTTACGGTCGGCAAGCTGCGGCTGCCGCGCTCGGTCCTTTCCGTTCTCGCAGGACTGGCCTTTGGGCTCGGCGGCGTCACGTTCCAGCTCATGCTGCGCAATCCCCTCGCCAGCCCGGACATCATCGGCATCACGTCGGGCGCAAGTGCCGCGGCCGTGTTCGCCATCGTCGTCCTGTCGTTGAGCGGACCGATTGTTTCGGTCCTGGCGGTCGTCGCGGGCCTCGGGGTGGCGCTGCTGGTCTATGCCCTGTCATTCCGCAGCGGAGCGGCGGGGACGCGGCTCATCCTGGTCGGCATCGGTGTCTCGGCCATGCTGGAAAGCGTCGTCGCCTATATCCTTTCCAGTGCGCCTGCCTGGAACCTGCAGGAAGCAATGCGCTGGCTGACCGGCAGCGTCAACGGAGCGCAGCTCGGTCAGGCGCTTCCGCTTCTTCTGGCGCTGGTGACGTTCGGCGGGCTGCTGCTCGGCCGGGCACGCGATCTGGAGGCGCTTCGCCTGGGTGACGACATGGCTGCGGCCCTGGGGGTCAAGGTGGCAAGGACCCGCATGCTGGTGATCGTTGTAGCGGTCGGAATGATTGCATCCGCAACGGCGGTGACGGGACCGATCGCGTTTGTGGCTTTCCTGTCGGGACCTATCGCCTCCCGGATCGTCGGACGCAACGGCTCGCTGCTGATACCGGCGGCGCTGATCGGTGCGATACTTGTCCTGGGGGGCGACTATGTCGGTCAATTCCTTCTGCCAGGCCGTTATCCGGTGGGCGTGGTGACCGGAGCGCTGGGCGCGCCCTATCTGATCTACCAGATCGTGCGCGCCAACCGGATGGGAGGCTCGCTATGACCGTTCGCCCCGCTCACTCTCTTAACGCCAGCGGGCTTGCGGCCGGATATAACCATGCCGAGATCCTGCACGGGCTTGATCTTGCCTTGCCGCCCGGCAAGATCACCGCAGTGGTCGGCGCCAATGCCTGCGGCAAGTCCACGCTCCTGCGCACCATGTCCCGGCTCATCTCGCCCAGCCAGGGACATGTTTTGCTGGACGGCAAATCGATCCACCGCATCCCGTCCCGGGAATTGGCTCGAACATTGGGTCTACTTCCTCAGTCGCCGATCGCGCCGGAGGGAATTACCGTCGCCGACCTCGTCAGCCGCGGGCGGCATCCGCATCAAAACCTGTTTTCACGCTGGACGCGCAAGGACGATGAAGCCGTGGAAAGCGCGCTGACAGCGACCAAAACCGTTGAGCTTGCCGAACGGCCGGTGGACGAACTGTCGGGCGGGCAGCGCCAGCGCGTCTGGATCGCCATGGCTCTGGCGCAACAGACGGACGTTCTGCTGCTGGACGAACCGACGACGTTTCTCGACATCAATCACCAGGTCGAAGTTCTCGATCTGCTGACAGATCTCAACCACGCGCGGGGAACCACCGTCGTCATGGTCCTGCACGACCTTAATCTCGCGGCGCGCTACGCGGACTACCTCGTCGCGATAGCCGGGGGGCGGGTGCATGTCGCGGGGCGGCCCGAGGACGTGCTGACGGAAGAGAACGTGCAGCAGGTCTTCGGGCTCGAAAGCCGCGTCATTACCGACCCGACATCGGGCCGGCCGATCATGCTGCCGATCGGTCGTCATCGGATGGCGGAGGGCCAGGATTTGAAGGAGAATCGGTCATGAATGCAGTCCAGCCGCTCAAGTTGTCAGGCATTGCGCTGCCAAAGGATGCCGAGCGCATGCTCGACGAAATCTGCGAGCACTTCATCGAGCATGCAGAGGTGCAGCGAAGCAAGGACCACGCCCTGCTGAAAAGCAAGAACAGCACGACGAGCATCCGACTGGCAGACAGCAAGCTCCTGATCGAACTGGCATGCGAATCGGAAGCGGCGCTGCAACTGAATCGAACGATGCTCGCGGAACACCTGTTCTACTTTGCGGGCGAGGACCCGTTCGAATTGACGTGGTCGCGGCATTCGCCCCTCGCGACGCTGCCGAACATCCACGAGGTGACGGTCGTCTCGGCGGGGGATGTAACCCCTCACATGCGGCGAGTGAAGTTCGCCTGCGCCGATGTCGCGCCGTTCGTCGGCGGCGACATGCACGTTCGCCTCCTGGTCCCCCCGAAGGGCAGGCCGCCGGTATGGCCGGGCATCCGCGAAGACGGCCGCGTCGCATGGCCCGAGGGAGAAGACGAGATTCTGGTTCGCATATACACGATCCGCGCCGTCGATATCGAACGCCGGGAATTGTGGATCGACTTCCTGCAGCATCCGGCGGCCCATATTACGACACCTGGTGCCGACTTTGCCCGCGACGTGCAACCCGGAGAAAAGGTAGCGCTGCTCGGACCAGGAGGGGGCGGTCTTCCGGCGGCACAGTCCATTCTCCTGGTCGGCGACGAAAGCGCGCTTCCCGCCATCGCCCGGATCGCGGCCGAGGTGGCGCCGGGCACCCGGATGCAGGCTATCATCGAAGTGCTGGATGAGGCGGAAGAGCAGCCGCTTCCGTCAGCGGGTTCGCTGGATGTCCGCTGGCTGCATCGGCGGCGCTATCCGGCCGGAGCGAAAGGCATTCTCGCGGAGGAAGCCAAGAAGGCGGTCGCTTCCATCGAGGACGATACCTTCGTCTGGGTCGCCTGCGAAAAGGAGGATGTGCGTTCCATCCGCGCCTTCCTGAAAGGCCGCGGGCACGACAAGAAGCAAATGTATGTGGCCTGGTACTGGGAACAACCTTCCGCCTGACCCTTGGTCCCCCGATGAGCCTTGTTTGCGTCTGCCGTGTGAGGAACGCGTGGCGACCGATATCGCCGGCTGCGGTCAGGACGCCCGGTGAACTCATTCCGAGGGGCGACCTGCCAAGCAGTCGAAGCTGCCCGGCACGTTGGGGCCTCTTGAGGCTTGTCCGTCGCGATCTATATGACCCTGTTCAATGGTTTCCACTGCAAAGGGTGAACATGACAGAACGGTTCGAAGAGGCGGAATTTATCGACCCTCCGCGTATCTCGAGCGGCGTGCCGGGGCTCGATACCATCCTCGACGGCGGCCTCGATGAAAACCGGCTTTATCTTTACGAGGGCCGGCCTGGGACGGGTAAAACCACGATTGCCCTGCAATTTCTGCTCGAAGGTGTCCGCCAGGGAGAGCAGGTGCTTTACATCACCCTTTCCGAAACGGAGCGCGAGCTGCAGCTCGTCGCCTCCCGTCACGGCTGGTCGCTCAAGGGTTTGGAAGTTTTTGAACTCGTGCCGCCGGAAACCACGCTCGATCCCGACCGCGAGCTGACAGTGTTTCATCCAGCGGAAATGGAACTCAATGAAACGACCAAGCTCATTCTAGATCGCGTCTCCCAGCTTAACCCGAAGCGCGTGGTCATCGACAGCCTTTCCGAATTGCGCCTCCTCGCTCACAGTCCGCTGCGTTACCGGCGCCAGGTCCTGGCGCTGAAGCACTTTTTCACCAGCCGGCAGTGCACCGTCATTCTTCTTGACGATCTGTCGTCTCAACAGAATGACCTGCAGCTCCATTCGATTTCCCATGGGGTCGTGCTGCTGGAACAGCTTGCCATCGACTTCGGCGCCGAACGGCGCCGCATGCGGGTCGTCAAGATGCGGGGCATCAAGTTCCGCGGCGGCTACCATGATTTTACGATCGAAAGGGGCGGTCTCCACATTTTCCCGCGCCTCATTGCCGCGGAGCATCATCAGTCTTTCGACCACGAGTTCACGTTAAGCGGGAACAAGGAAATCGACGACATGCTGGGCGGGGGGCTCGAACGAGGTACGAACGTGCTGTTCCTGGGGGCCGCCGGGGTGGGAAAGTCGTCACTTGCTCTGACTTACGCCTTGGCGGCGGCGAACCGCGGCGAGCACGCCGTCATTTACGCCTTCGACGAGGGACGTGGAACACTGGAGGCGCGCGCCCGGAATCTGGGCTTCGATCTCCAAACCCATCTGGACAGCGGGCTGATCCGTTTGCAGCAGATCGATCCCGCAGAACTTTCCCCGGGGGAGTTCACCGCCAACGTCCAGAAAAGCGTGGAGGTCGACGGCGCGCGCGTCGTTGTCATCGACAGTTTGAACGGCTACATGAATGCGATGCCGGACGAGCGGTTTCTGATCCTGCAGATGCACGAACTGCTGACCTATCTTGGCCAGCGCGGCGTGCTGACCATCCTTGTCCTTGCCCAGCATGGGCTCGTAGGGCCGCTCGAGGCACCGCTCGACCTGAGCTATCTCAGTGATTCCGTCGTCATGCTGCGGTATTTCGAAGTGCAAGGCACCGTGCGCCGAGCGATATCCGTTGTGAAAAAGCGCAGCGGCAAGCATGAGCACAGCGTGCGCGAGTTCAGCTTGTCGGACAATGGCATCAAGCTTGGACCGCCAACCCTGGAGTTCACCGGCGTGCTGGCCGGCTCGCCGTATTTTTCAGCCGCTCCTGCAACGAGTTCAGCAGACGGAAATAATGGCGCAAGGTGAAGACGAACTGGAACCCGTTATTGTTTTTGCTCCGGTCGGCAGGGACGCGGCCGCCTCTGTCGGATTGCTAAGCCGGAGTGGTATCGCGGCAAAGGTTTGCGGCGATCTTCAGAGCCTGGTGGCATCGCTGCAGGCCGGTGCTGCAGCTGCGTTTATCGCTGAGGAAGCCTTGTTCGGAAAAGACGCAGGTCTCCTGTTCAAATGGGTTGCGGACCAGCCGCCCTGGTCGGATCTTCCCTTCATCCTGCTGACCAGCCGTCAGGAGCAGACCGGCATCGAGGCGTGGCGGCAGCGACTGATCAACTCTTTGCGCAACGTGGCTCTCCTGGAACGGCCGGTCCAGGCCCAGACCCTTGTCAGCACGATCCAATCCGCGCTTCGCGCGCGAGCCCGGCAGTTGGAATTGCGTGGGCTTCTGGCGGAGCGCGAGCAGGCCGCCCAGGAACTGGAGAAGCAGGTCATTTTGCGTACCCAGGAGCTTAAAGCCGCCAACGAGGCGCTGCGCGACCAGATGACGGTGCGTGCGCATGTTGAGGAAAAGCTTCGGCAAGCCCAGAAGATCGAGGCGATCGGTCAGTTGACCGGGGGCGTTGCTCACGATTTCAACAATCTGCTGATGGTCATTTCCGGAGGGCTGGAAATGCTCGACCGTCAGACGGACCCAGCCAGGCGCAAACGCCTGATGGACGGGATGCGTCAAGCCGCCGAACGGGGCGCCGGCCTTACTCGCCAGCTTCTGGCTTTTTCCCGCCGTCAGGAACTGCAGCCGCAGACGATCGATCTGGCCCGCCAGATCGGAGGGATGCGCGAACTGCTCGACCGCAGCCTGAGGGGCGATGTCCATGTCACGCTCGAGTTCTCACCCGACCTTTGGCCGGTCGAGGTTGACGCAAGCGAGCTGGAACTTGTCGTTCTCAACCTTGCCGTCAACGCCCGCGACGCGATGCCGAGAGGGGGCACGATCGAAATCCGAGCGGAAAATGTTCCGCTCCTGGATCAAAGCGGCTCCACGAAAGACTTCGTCCGCCTTTCCGTCAGCGACAACGGATCCGGAATGACCCGCGAGGTGCAGGCGCGCGTGTTCGAACCGTTCTTTACAACGAAGGATATCGGCAAGGGATCCGGCCTCGGCCTTGCGCAGGTGCATGGTTTCGTCCAGCAATCCGGCGGCAAGATAGACATCGAAAGCGAAGTCGGTCGAGGGACGAAAATAACCCTCATGTTGCCCCGTTCCTCAAAGGAGCCCGGACCGGATCAGAACCACCTCGTGGACCTGCACGTCGCGCGGCGCCGCCCGGCGTCGGCAGGCAGCGTCCTGCTGGTTGAAGACGACGACGAAGTCGCGGCTCTTGTCAGCGAGATGCTGGAGGATCTCGGTTTTCAGGTGGTGCGCGCAGCAACGGCGGCGGCCGCTCTGGGCGCCCTTGCGAACGGGCGGCGGGTCGACTTGGTATTCTCGGACATCATGATGCCCGGTGGCATGAACGGCGTGGAACTGGCAAAGGAAATTCGAGCCCGCCGCATAGACCTGCCGATCCTATTGACGAGCGGATATTCCGAGGTGGCCAAGCAAGCCGCAGAGGCGCAAGGCATCAGGATCCTGCGCAAACCCTACCAGTTGGCCGAGCTGTCAGAGGCGCTCAGAGGCGCAATATCAAGGCACGACGTCAATTGATCCCGCCAGACCCGGTTCCCTCGTGCATCAGCCGAACGGAGCGCCTGATGTCCGTCGCAGCTCGAACGCAAAATTTACGGCGTTTGCGGCCGCCGTTCCAGCTGTAAGGCGCTCTCCTGCAACCCTGAATAACAAATCCTTTAATCATTTATCCTAGCATCGCCGGGTTGGAGGGGTAGATGAAGGATTTTCTGGAAAGCAAGGCCGGCAGACAGCTGGCACAGGTGGCCGCAGTCGCGATGCTGTTGCTCGTCGGCTGTATAGCCTATGACGATCTGCTGATGAGGCTGGTTCAGTCGGTCAGTGCGGGAAAAGCCAATCTTATCATCATCGTTCTTATCGTTGCCGGTCTCGCGAGTTTTGCCTATTCGGTGCTGCGCATTCTCGATATGCGCGATGAAATGATGCATCGCCGGAAGGCCTTCGATGCGGCGGACCATATCGCCACGCACGATCATCTGACAAAGCTGCCCAATCGCTATGCCTTCGACAGGTTCGTCCTTCACCCGGATGAAAAGCTGCAGGATGCGGATGAGGATATCGGGCCGCAGACCGCAACGGTGTTTTCGATCGATCTCGACGGCTTCAAGAAGGTCAACGACCTTCTTGGCCATCAGGGAGGCGATATCCTGTTGAAGGAGGTGTCGCGGCGCATCTGCGCATTGGCTGAATACGAATGTGTGTTCCGTTTCGGCGGCGACGAATTTGTCGCCGTGGCCCGCAACCTCTCGCCGGAAAAGGAGGAGCTCTTCGCGCAGCTGCTCATCCATTCGGTTTCCCGGCCGGTCCGGATCGGTACCCTCTTGACGGAGGTCGGTGCGAGCGTCGGTTACGCGCGCCTGCCGGACCACGGCAGCTCGCTTGAGGAAGTCTGCCACCGGTCGGACGTCGCGCTGTATGAGGCGAAGAGCCGGGGCCACAACCAATATTCTCTCTTCCAGCCCGAAATGCAGGAGAAGGTCTCCGAGCGGGCCAAGCTCGAAGGCGACCTTCGCCGCGCCATTGACGAGGGCAGGATCGAGCCGTTCTACCAGCCGCTGATCAATCTGAGGACCGGTGAACTTTGCGGTTTCGAAGCGCTTGCGCGGTGGAACAAGGACGGCGTATTCGTCTCACCGCAACACTTCATTGCCGTGGCCGAAGAGACCGGCCTCATTACCACGCTCTTCGAGCAGCTACTGTCGAAGGCCTGCCGCGATGCGCAGCTCTGGCCGGTAACATTGTCGCTCTCCTTCAACGTCTCGCCTGTCCAGATGGAGGACAGGCTGCTCGCGAGCCGTGTTCTCCACATCCTGCAGCAGACCGGCCTGCCGTCGTCCAGGCTGGAAATCGAGATCACCGAAAACGCTCTGGTCGACGACCCGGACCTTGCCGCAGCGACGATCGAGCAATTCCATGCCGCCGGCATCCAGGTGGCGCTCGACGACTTCGGAACAGGATATTCAAGTCTGGCGCAGTTGGCGCGCTTCAAGTTCGACAAGATCAAGATCGACAAGAGCTTTGTGTCGAGCTTCACCCATAACGAGAAGAACGCCAAAATCATCGATGCCGTGCTTGGCCTGAGCCGCAGTCTCAACCTCAAGACCACCGTCGAAGGGATCGAAGAGAACGCCCAGCTCGCCTATTTCATGGGCCAGGGCTGCGATATCGGGCAGGGCTATATCTTCGGCAAGGCCATGCCTCAAGCGGAAGTGGTGGGCTTCGTCGAGGACCGCAAGCGGGCATTAAGCGCCTGAACGAAGTCGGCTTGGGAAGAGACGAACACAAGGTCCTGGCCGAGAATGTCGGTGCCATCGTCACGGCCAGGAGTTTTAAATGGCGCGGGAACTATACGGCTGCCCGTGCCTCCGGCTCAAGCTGTGACCGGAGCACGAAGCCGTTCTGCGGGCGCTTGAGGCCGAGATTCTCCCGCAGGGTCGTTCCTTCATATTCATGCCGGAAAAGGCCGCGCTTGCGCAGGATCGGCACGACCTGATCGACGAAATCCGTCAATCCGGCGGGCAGGATCGGCGGCATGATGTTGAAGGCGTCGGCAGCGCCATTCTCGAACCATTGCTGCATCGCGTCGGCGATCTGTTCCGGCGTGCCGATCACGGTGCGATGGCCGCGGGCGGTCGCAACGGCCAGATAGAGCTGGCGCAGCGTCAGATTGTTTCGCGATACCAGATCGGTGACCAGCTTGA
Organism: Neorhizobium sp. USDA 3394; assembly: GCF_056280385.1. NCBI lineage: Bacteria > Pseudomonadati > Pseudomonadota > Alphaproteobacteria > Hyphomicrobiales > Rhizobiaceae > Neorhizobium > Neorhizobium sp. USDA 3394. The sequence continues at coordinate 1,292,742 of NZ_JBWCDU010000002.1, read as the reverse complement.
GGCGGCTCTTGTTGAGTTCCGTATCCTGCGGCAGAGGGGGAGCGGGATCGTCCAGCGAATAGCCGGTGAGGTCTACACCGTTGTAGTGGCGGGCGAGGATGTTCCAGGCGATGGAGGGATGAACGAGCGACTGGATATAGTCGTAATTCTCCTGTGCCTCCTTTTCGGTCCCGCCGAGAACGGGGAATATGCCGGGGCTGATCAAGAGGTCCTCCTGGCTGCGTCCATAACGGCCAAGCCGTCGCTTGACGTCGGAATAGAACTCCTGGGCGTCGTCGAGCGTCTGGTTGGCGGTGAAGATCATCTCGGCGGTTCGGGCCGCAAGCTCCCGGCCGGGCTCCGAGGCCCCGGCCTGGACAATCACCGGATAGCCCTGCACGGGACGGCCGACATTGAGCGGACCGGTGACCGAGAAGAACTGGCCCTTGTGGTCGACGAGATGCACCTTGTCCGGGTCGAGATAGACGCCGCTTTCCTTGTCGCGGATGAAGGCATCGTCTTCGTAGCTATCCCACAAGCCTTTCACCAGGTCGACGAATTCCTCGGCGCGCGCGTAGCGGTCGGCATGGGCGGGATGGCCCGGGATGGAGAAATTCTTGGAAACGTCTGCGCCCGTCGTCACCACATTCCAGGCTGCACGGCCCTTGGAGATATAGTCGAGCGAGGCGAATTTGCGCGCCAGAAGATAAGGGTCTTCATAGGTGGTGGATGCGGTTGCGACAAAGCCGATATGGCTCGTCGCCTGCGACAGCGCGGCCCATAGGGTCACGGGTTCGAAATGGGCGCCCTGCGAGGAACGCCGAAGCGCTTCCGGGTCCTTTGCACGCTCCCAGCCGGCGGGGCTGTCGGCGACGAAGACCAGATCGAACTTGCCGCGTTCCGCCGTCTGCGCCAACTCGCGGTAATGATCGATATTCAGGCCCGCGTCGGCCTGCGAGGCCGGATGGCGCCAAGCTGCCACATGATGGCCCGTGGCCATGATGAAGGCCCCAAGCCGCATTTGTCTCTTCTTGTTACGCATTGGCGTGTCCCCCGTTCGAGGCGTTGAGATTGAACTGATCCTGCTGGTCATGATGGCGGTTCCGATTGGCTTTCAGGCGGCGCGCCGCCCGTGAGTTTCAACCCCGAGGCGGCTCAAAAGCTGGGTGCGGATCTTTGCAAAGCGCGGATCGCCGTGATCGCGCGGCGTCGGCAGATCGATCCGCAGGTCCTCGATCAGATGGCCCTCGTCGAGGACCAGTATCCGGTCGGCAAGCGCGATCGCCTCGTCGACGTCATGGGTGACGAGCAACACGGCCGGGCGGTGCCTTGCACACAATTCCCGCAGCAGGTCGTGCATCTTCAGGCGGGTCAGCGCGTCGAGGGCGCCGAACGGCTCGTCGGCCAGAAGCAGGGACGGCTGGCGGACCAGCGAACGTGCAAGGGCGACCCTCTGCTGCTCGCCGCCCGAAAGCTGGTTTGGCCAGGCTGCTTCGCGTCCCTCGAGGCCTACCTCGGCCAATGCTTTTCTGCCTGCTTCCTGCCCGGCGGCCCCCGGCAGGCCGAGCGTGACGTTCTGGATGACGGTGCGCCAGGGCAGAAGACGGGCATCCTGGAAGACCACCGAGAGATTGTCCGGTGTTTCCAGCGTCCCGGTTCCCTCGACATCGTAGTCGAGGCCGGCAAGCGCCTTGAGGAAAGTGCTCTTGCCGGAGCCGCTCCTGCCGAGCAGGGCGACGAATTCTCCTTCGGCGATGTCGAGATCCACGCGATCGAGGATCGTCTTGGTGGCGAACCGGCGCATCAAGTTGCGGACATGCACTGTTCTGGATGCGGATTTCAGCTGGCTAGAGTGCGGCGCCATGAGAGGACCCTCCGTTCGAGCAGGCGGACGAGACCGTCCGAAACGAGGCCGAGCAGCACGTAGACGACCAGGCCGACGAGAATGACATCTGTTTGACCATAGTTGCGGGCAAGTTCGATCATGTAGCCGAGCCCGCTGGTGGCGTTGATCTGCTCGACCACGACGAGGGAAACCCAGCACAGGGTGACGGCAAACCGCAGGCCCAGGAGAAAACCGGGCAACGCGCCGGGCAGCACCACCTGGAAGATGAAATCCTTCTGGCTCATGCGCAGGGTCTCGGCCAGTTCGACATAGCGACTGTCGATGCTGCGCAGGGCGTTATGGGTGTGGATGTAGATGGGTATGATGACGGCAAGGGCGATCGTCGTGACCTTCATGCCTTCGCCGATGCCGAACCACAGGATCAAAAGGGGGATCAGAGCCAGCGTCGGGATGGCGCGCTTGATCTGGACGGGGCCATCGATCAATGCTTCGCCGATCCGCGAAAGACCGGCGGTGACGGCAAGGATCGTACCGATCACCAGGCCGATGCTGAGGCCGAGCAGGGCGCGTGTCGCCGACGTCACGAAATTGTCCTGCAGCCGCCCCTGTTCGATCAGCCTTCCAAATGCCTCGATGACCGTCCACGGCGCAGAGAGGATCCGAGGGTCGATCCAGCCGAGGGCAGAGCCGGCCACCCAGAGCAGCACCAGCAATGCCGGCCCGATCTGAAGCCCGAATGGTATTGCCGGTCCCGGTCCCAGTCTCCGGCGGCTCCGGACCGTGACCGGCCGCGCCACGGCTGGAACGGTATATGCAGTTTCACGGCTGGAGGCCCGGGATGATTTCGCCTCATCCGCATCCCAAATGGTTGCCATGTGTCTGATCTCCTCTTGGATGATGCAGGGAATTACTGGCTCTTCGCCAAGGCGGCGGAGGCGGTCTTTTCGAACCGGTTGTCGAAGATCTTTTCCACGTCGAAGGGCTTGTAGCCGAGCTCCGCCGCCAGCAGGTTGATCGTCTCCTGGTGACGTTTTTTGACCTCGCTCCAGTCTCCGGAAACAACCTGCTCCCCGGTCAGCTTGACGAGATATTCGCCGTCATCCTGGCTCAAGCCCTGCTGGCCGACGTAATATTCCTTGATCCAGATCTCCGGGTTCTTGTTCACCCATTCGGTGGCGCGTGCCCAAAGCCCGACATATTCGGCGAGAGCCGCGGCCTTTGGCGGATCGTCCAGCACCCATTGCGGTGCATAGAGATGGCCTGGATCATCACGCAGTCCGTGTTCGATGAGCGTGGCGCCATCGCCGCCGTACTGGGCGATATAGCGCCTTATATAGACGCCCCCGAGCGGCGCGACATCGACCTGTTTGCTGGCCAGCGCCTTCGGATAGACGTCGCCGGTGCTCGGCAGTTCTACCAGCGTGACGTCGCTTTTCTTGAGGCCTGCGGCATGAAGGGCACGAAGGACGAGCGCTCCCTGGGCCTGGCCGGGGCTGAATGCGATGCGTTTGCCGCGGAAATCGGCCAGCGTCTTGATGCCGGCGCCGGGCGCCACTCCGAAACGGTAGATGGGATTGGCAATCGGGTCGCGGCGTTCGCGGTAGGCGATGTTGCGAACGGGCAGGTTGTTCCAGTTGGCGAAGATCGAGGGGATTTCCGCGACCGACCCCACGTCGAGCGCCTTGGCACGGAAGGCTTCCGACGTTTGCGGGCCGCCACTGATATTTGCCCATCTGACTTCAAACGACAGTTCCTTGATCAGGCCGGAGACTTCCAGCGCCTTTTGCGTCACCGGATCCCCGACCGTCAGGACCGTCCCGGACGGCACCTTGGCAGGAAGTGGCGCATTCGTCTGGGCCGCGACCACCCCGCCCGTGGTGCCGAAGGCGAGCAGGCCGAACAGCACGCTCCTCACTGTTTTCACCAATGTCATCGTTGATTTTCCCCTTGTCGTTGCAGGATCCGGAAATCGGTGCACGGAAGGGTGAGATATTTTCTACAAAAGAAATAGACTATTTAAATTAAGAATGCGCCGAATCGTAAAATATCGTCCCAATATGTCGATCAACGACAACGAGAACCGATGACGTTGATGCGGTGTCCCGGTTTCCTGCTCTAGAGCTAAAGCACCTGTCCATGGTACGCCGAAAGCGCTGGCAGATCACGCATGAGCCTCTGGGCCAGTGCCCGCTGGAGAGCGATGTCACCCCGGTAACGCGCCTGGAGAAATTGCTCGTGGACGTCGCGCACCGCGTCGGGAGTTTCCCGAAGCGCCGTTGAGACGGGGACCTCTTCTGTCTTGCCCTTGACCCTGATGCGGTCAAGCTCGAAGACCGCGAACGTCTCACCCACGGCCCGTGCGGTCCGTTCACCCAGCAGCAACGGTACCCCGTAAGCCTTCGACGCGCCTTCAAGTCTCGCTGCCAGATTGACGGCGTCCCCGAGTGCGGAATAATCGAAACGGCTTGTCGAGCCCATGTTGCCCACGACGCATTCGCCGGTATTGATGCCGATCCCGATCGCCAGCGGATAATAAGTCCGCCCCGTCGCCTCCGCTTCGGCCTGCAGATCGTCGTTCAGCGCCTGCATCGACTCGAGCATATCCAGGGCGGCTGATACCGCATGGACCGCGTGCGACGGGTCGTCGAGGGGTGCATTCCAGAAGGCCATCAGGCAGTCGCCGATATACTTGTCGATCGTGCCGCCATGGGAAAGCACGATGTCGGACAGCGGTGTCAGCAGCCGGTTGATCAGCATTGTCAAGTGTTGGGGATCATCCTTGAGCTGTTCCGCGATCGTAGTGAAGCCCCGCACATCGCAGAACAGGATCGAAAGTTCGCGCGTCTCGCCGCCGAGCTTCAGTCTGGACGGATCGCGGGCGAGTTGATCGACCAGCGCAGGCGCCAGATATTGCGAGAAAGCCCGAGTGATCTGCCGGCGGTTCTTCCGCTCCTGCGCATAATCGAGCGTCGCCTGCGCCGCGGCCATACCGGCAAAGGCGAGCGACGACGCCATAGGCGACAGGAAGACGCGACCGAAGCGCAAGCTGACATAGCTGGCGACGAACAGCACGACAATTACCAACGCGCCGAGCGCCACCGTGCGCCAGCCGGTACCCTTCCAGACAAGCAACGCGGCGGCCACGACCGAGGTCAGCAGCAGCAGTTGTTTCATCGGGCCACTGGCTTCGGCGATGGACCTCTTGAGCCGGAGGTTGTCGAGAATGGTCGCTTGGATCTCGGCGCCGGCCGTCAGCTTGCCATTGTGAACCGTATAGGAGGTCGCAAAGGCGTCGGCCCCGCCGTTGTCGATCGACGGTGCATTTTGCAGGCTCAGCCCGACAATGGCGATCCGGTCCTCGAATGTCCCCGGTGGCAGGAAATTTGCAGGATCGAGGGCCTGGTAGTAGGACACGGTCGGATAGGTGCGGGGACCGCCAAACACCTGGATGAGGCTTCCCGGCTCAGGCAACCCCCCCTCGACGCCCGCGGCCATCGCGACCACTGCGGCAAAGCCGTCGCTATAGTCGGGCATCTCGCGCAGTACGCCATCGCGATGGAGGCCGACGGAGGCAATACCCGTCGGCGCCTGCCTGTCGGAAAACATCTGCAGCGGCATGACCCGGATGAACTGATCGGCCTGGTCCGAAGTCACAAGCGTCTCGTCGCCCGCCAGCACTACGTCCGACCCAAGCGCCGCGGCGAGTGCTTCGTCCTCGGACGGTGCCGACGGTTCGGAAAAAATGATGTCGAGGCCGATCACCCTGGTGCCAGCGGCCCTCAACTGGGTGATCAGCCTCGCATGCAGGCTGCGCGGCCACGGCCACTGCATGTTGATCTCCGCCAGCGAGGGCTCGTCGATCGCCACGATGATTACCCCGCCCTCGGCAAGCGGCTCCGCCCAGACGGTCGAGAGATAATCGAAAGCCCGGTAGTCCATCAGCGGCCAGCCGGGCAGGCGGGTGATGAATGCCGCCGCCGCGAAGAAAAATGCAGCGAGAATTACCACTTGAATGCCGCGCGACGCGAAAAAACGCCGGGGCGAAAAGGAGGGTCCGTCCCCGCCGCCCATCAGAACCGAACTTTGAGCGTGCCCCTGAAGGACCGGCCCCAGCCGGGCGTGCCGGCGCTCACTTCGATGTCTTCGTCCAGGAGATTGTAGGCCGTGAGATCCAGTTCGAAGCGCTTGTCGAAGGGTTCCCACGTCAGGCTGGCGTCGAGGGTCCAGTAGTCGTCAAGTTCGATGCCGACTTCATCGACGCGATCGCCTACGTAATTGGCGGCAAGCGTGGCCTTCACATTCGCGTCGTTGACCCAGGTGAGAGCCACCTGTCCTGCCCATTCCGGCAAGAAAGGCAAGGGGCCGCCAAATGTAGCGGATGCAGGGTCACGGTCCTCGGACGCGGTGTATGCAACAGTTGATGACAGGCCGAAGCCGTGGCCGAGGAGAAGATTGCCGCTAAGGCTACCGCGATCGATGCGGCCTTTAGAAGTGGTGAAAGGTATGGCGGAAAGCGGAATACCGATCTGCGGATTCTTCACGTCCTGATGTTGGAATTCCAAAGCGGTGTAGAAGTCCGGCGTCCATTCTGCGTCCCACCGGAGCGCCATGGTGTTGGTGAAACCCTCCGGGTCGGTCGAAATCTGGTTCGGCTGGAGACCGACAATCCCGATCGGAGAGAGTGTCGGAGTTGATAGATCCACGCTGCTTCGTATGAATCCTGCACGCAGCCATTGTCCGTTGGCAGGCGACCAAGCAATCCCGACGCGTGGATCGAGACGTTGGATGTCCACGCCGTCTCCTGAAAGCAGAGTTCCGAAGAGACCATATTCGGCCTTGAGATCGGGATTGATTTCATGGAGCAGGTCGACATAAATGAGACCGATCCCGATATGGCTCGATGACGAAGCGCTTGCTGCACCTGATAAAACGTCAAATGTGTCTTGCGATTGGTAGCTGTCGAGCCATCCGGCCTCGCCGCCGTACCGCCAGGTGAAATTCCCGGTACCGACCGTGTGATTGAGCGCGGCGATATAGCTATCCTGCTCAAACTGGCTCGTTGCGCTGAGAATCTCGAAGGGAGTACCAAACAGATCAAGCACTTCAGTCCGGTGGCTCCGACTGTCCATGCGGTTAAACAGCAGCGCGGCGTTGATGACGTTTTCGTGTTCAACGGTATGGCTCCAGCCGATGCCGCCATTTGTTAGCCGGTCCGTGTTCGACCGCTGAACGGTGTCCGGAAAAACGAACAGTCGCTGGAAAGCGAATTCGGAGTCTCGTTCCGAGGTATTGTAGTAGAGAACAAGTCGATCATGCGCTGTCGGGCTGGCGGTCAGGTAACCATTGCCTCCGATGATCTTGTTTTCCGTATCAAGATCAGTCAGCGCGCCAATGTCCCGGCTGTCCGGCACCTCCTGCCACTGCAGATTCCCATAGAAGCTGATCGGGAACGGCAGGTTGCTGTATCCTTGGACGTCTCCCTCACCGATGAAGTCCAGTTCACCCCCGGCGGTATTAATCCCCCCGCCGATCGAACCTTCGAAGAACGGCCGCCTGATGATGTTGGCCGAGCGCGAGCGGCCGGAAATGATATGCGGCTCGAGCATCAGGCCCTGCAGGAAGGACGAAAAAGCCTGTCCGTTTGGTGTGTTGGTGATGACGTCGTCGCCGTAGAAGTAATTGTTGACGAACGGGTTGGCGCTGCCGCGGATGCTCTGGTCGATATAGGCGGTGCCCGCGAAGGGATCGAAGGCCGCATCGCTGTAATATTCGCCCCAGGCATTCATGCCTTGCAGACGGAAGGCGTCGTTCAGCGTCGAGCCTGCCTGCTGGTTGGCGCCAAGCGAGGTGAAATCGCCGCCACGGGCCTTGGAGCGCCGCAGATATTCCTGCGCATTGCGAATGGCGCCTTCCGAATCGTAATTGTCAATCGCGACTGCGGTGCGCAGGGCGGAAATCACCGGATCATTGTCATCGAGCCGCTCGGCATTTTCCGTTGCCTGTTCGGCCGGTAGCCGGTCGCCCTTCTCATAGTTCGCGGCCGCCAGCAGCAGCTGCGCCTGGGAATATCCGGGATTGGCGACGCTTGCTGCGAGCAGATCGTCGACCGCCTTGTCCAACTCGCCCGTCTGCAGATAATATCGGCCGCGCGCAACAAGCGCAGTGTCGAAGCCAGGATCGATGGCGAGCGCCTTGTCGATTTCCCGCTTGGCGTCCCCGATCCGGCCGATATCGAGATAGAAGATCGCCAGGTTGGAATGGGCGAGCGGATCCTGCGGATCGAGCTCTATCGATTTCCTGAATGCCGCTTCGGCCTCGCGGTTGGCGTTTCGTGCGGCCTGGATGTTGCCGATCGCGTTCCAGGTCGTCGAGCTCCCGGGCGCGACCTTGATGGCCGCTTCGAGATCGGCGAGCGCGCCCTGGTAATCACCCTTGAAGCCTGCGCGGAAATGCGAACGAGCCTCGAGCGCCGTCGGCTCGGCCGGATCAATCGAAAGGGACCGGTTAAGAGCCTCTTCCGCCTGGGCGCGATCGTTCAAGAGAATGGCAAGCCAACCCCGATATGCCGGCAGTTCCGGATCGTCCGGATACTGGCGTTCAGCCTCCTTGAGGACCTTGATCGCCGCCCCCAGATCCTGCAAGAAGCCGAGCGCGTAGGCGCGCAGAAATGCGCCGTCCGATCCCCCCGCCTGTGGTGGCAGTGCCTCGACCCTGTTCGGATCGGCAAGCGCGCGGGCGTAATAGCCGCCGTAAAGTGCAATACCCCGGCGTTTGGGGTCGAGCCCGCGCTGCGCCTTCTCGAACAGTCTGGCGGCCTCGGAATAACGGGTCTCGCTCGCTTCAAGGACCGCCTCGATCAGCGTCACGCGGGCCTGTTGCGAGGCGGTAAGCCGGTGGCCGCTGAGGGTTGCAAGCGTCTGCCGCGCCCGCTGGCGGCCCTCGAGTGAAAGCTGGGCTTCGGCAAGCGCGACCCAATCCTCGGCGCTGCGGCGTTCGGGGGGGATGGCCGCGATACGATCGGCATTGCGACGCATCTCGGCGACGGGCTGTGCAGACGGCGGCATCCGCTCGAAGGCCTCACGCGGCGGCAGGAAGAACAGCATCTGTTCGCGGTCGTCGGAATCGACAATGACGATCTTGCGCGGCGCCTGGCCGATAGAAGCAACGGCTCCTTCGCCTTGCCGCACGTCGACGCTGCCCTGCGGATTGCTCAGCTGTACCACGCCCTCGATAACGTTGAGCGAGGTTTGGTCGCCCTTGACCGTCATCGTCCAATCGGTGCCGCGGATCGCCGCCGCTGCTGCTGGCGTTTCAACCCGTACGCCCGGTCCGCCACGTTCTGCGCGTGCCCAGATAGTACCGGACTGAAGCTGCAGCACGGTGTCGGCGCTGGTGCTGGCGGTGATCTGCTTGACGACGAGCGAGGAATTGCGACCGAGCCGCACCTGCGTCCGGTCGGAAAACAGAATCGCCAGCTGGCCGGTCGCATTGGTGCGTAGCACGTCGCCCGTGAGCAGGTCTTGCTTCAGGTCGACGGACTGCCAGCTGGACACATCGATAAAGCGGACTTCCTCGCCGATCTTGCGGGCAATGACTGCGCCGGCAGGCGGCCCCGACCGGGGAACGGGCTCTGCCACTGCCGAGGACATCAGCCCACCAGCAAGTATAGGCAGCGCGATTGCTGCAACATAAAACCGATTGAACGCCCCCAACATACCTAACAACTGCGTAGAAACACGGCAGGTGTCAAGACGACCTTTAGCAATGGCATTGCTTTTCGGCTGGACTGTATTAACAGGGAAACAGTTGCGAACGGGGGAGAAGCAAGTTGAGTGACTTCGAAAGCGCGCCGACCGAGATGCTCGAAATGCCAATGGCATCCGGGGAGGTCACCGAGGAATACTTCAATCATGTTCGAAAGATCAACGACGTATTCTACGACCAGATCAAGATATCGGACCAGAAGGCCGCCTATATCTTTACCTTCATGCTGGCCTTTCTGATCTCGTCGAGCGAGGGGCGGGGGGTATTCACCCTGGCGCGTTATATAGAGGGCAGCTTCGCTGCGGTAATTGTCTCGGGATTGCTCGCCATAGCTTCGGTATCGTCGATTCTTTCGGCTATCCTGGTCGTACTGCCGCGCAGAGTGGAGAAATCCACCTCGCTCTTCTGGGGGACATGGCCGCAGCACAGGGCGATATTCGAGCATGCGGCACAACGCAGCGATGTTGGTTATCTCTTCAAGGAATACCTGGACAATGCCGATATACTATCGCTGATCGCCCGGCAGAAATACCTATGTGTCTCCTATGCGTTCCGCGGGCTGATGTTTACTGTCGTTGCCTACGTCCTGCTTCTCCTGGTGACCTGACATGGGAACAGGCGTCACCAATGCCGAAGAACAATGTGGATTAAGCTCGTTCAGATGAAATTTGCTCACCCATCCGTTACACGCTGTACGAATTCGACCAGAGGATACAGGAAGCCGAGCTGGACCATCTGACCCATTCGCGGGCAGCTTCGACGGCGCTTGCGGAAAATTATGTGGGTTTGCCCGTAGGGCTCAACGTCGAGCAACCGCGCTTGTCGTCGATGCGGCCGCTGGCCGATCGATGCAGCACCAGATGTCAGCCGGTCTCGTCTCTCTGCCGGTAACCCCGCTTCACCTTGCTGCTGACCAGCGCCAAAAACCGGCGCTCCGCTTCCTGTCGCGATTCGAACAGGTCGATGCGGAAACGCCCCTTGGTGCCGATGCGGCCCCAGTTGCGGGTGAGCGCCGCGCCGTTAAAAAGATCCGGCTCGACGTTGAGCACATAGAAGCGGGCCATGTTTCGGGTGGGGTCGCGGCGGGTGAGGAGAAGCGGTTCGCTGGTCATGCCGGCAGAATCGCAAGTCCGGATTCTGCCGTCCAACGACATGATTGAATCGATCCGGCCTCATCGATTCACGGCGCTGATGAGTTCAGCGCAGCAGCGATTTCAGGAGCCTTGCAACACCCTTCAGCGGCTCCAGATAACGCTCTGCCATTTCGGCCGCGGGGACGCTTGCCGCCGGTGCGCCGATATTGATCGCGGCGACTACCCGGCCGCGGTCGTTTTCCAGCGGCACCGCGATCGAGCAGAGGCCGAGTTCCAGTTCCTGGTCGATGACCGCGAAACCCTGTTGGCGAACACGGACGAGTTCCTCCATCAGCCGGACGGGATCGGTGAGGGTGCGGGGCGTAAAGGGTTTCAGGTTGCTCTGTTTCAGGAGCGCCAGGCTCTCGCCATCGGGCATGGCCGCCAGCAGGACGCGGCCCATCGAGGCGCAATAGGCGGGGAGGCGGCTGCCGGGCATCAGGTTGATCGACATGACCCGCTTTTGCGAAGCGCGGGCGATATAAACGACCTCGGTGCCGTCGAGCACGCTTGCCGATGCGCTCTGGTGAACCTCCTCAGCAAGCTTGTCCAGGAAAGGCTGGACGATATGGGGCAGGGGGGTGGCGGAGAGATAGGCATGGCCGAGCCGCAAGATCTTCGGCGTCAGCACGAAGAATTTTCCGTCATAGTCGGCATAGCCGAGTTCGGCCAGGGTCAGCAGACAGCGGCGGGCCGTTGCCCGGTCAAGTCCGGTCGCCTTTGCCACGTCCGCGATCGCCAGCCGCGGCGTCGTTTCGCCAAAAGCCTCGATGACCTTCAGGCCCCGCGCGAAGCCGCTGACGAAATCCGTTTCCCGCATGATTTTCCCTGTGTCTCGCCCTTTGTCGACGCAATGTGAAGCCGCGAGGATGTGCAGGCTCTGCATCGCTGGTTCACACAATATGTGCGATATATGAACAAAGGTCAATTATCGCACATATTTCTTGCTGTCCATCCCGTGCTGATCTATCTGTTTTCCCGGAGGCACGGCGGGCACGTTCGCCGGGTATAGCGAAGGAGACATCCCGTATGGACAAGACAATCGGGAGCACGGCGGAAGCCGTCTCCGAGATCGGTGATGGCGCGACCATCATGATCGGCGGCTTTGGCGGATCGGGCGCGCCGATCGAACTGATCCACGCCCTGATCGACAAGGGTATCAAGGACCTGACCGTCATCAACAACAATGCCGGCAACGGCCGCATCGGCATTGCCGCGATGATCGACGCGGGCATGGTCCGCAAGATGATCTGCTCGTTCCCGAAATCGTCGGATCCGCGCGCCTTCACCGATCGTTATCTCGCGGGCCAGATCGAACTTGAACTCGTGCCCCAGGGCACGCTTGCCGAGCGTATCCGCGCCGGCGGCGCCGGCATCCCGGCCTTCTACACGCCGACCGCCTACGGTACCGAACTTGCCAACGGCAAGGTGGTCGCCGAGTTCGACGGCCGCCACTATGTGCAGGAGCGCTGGCTGAAGGCGGATTTTGCCATCGTCAAGGCGCAGCTCGGGGATCCATTGGGCAACCTCACCTACAACAAGGCCGGCCGCAACTTCAATCCGCTGATGTGCATGGCCGCCGCCAAGACAATCGTGCAGGTCTCCAAGATCGTGCCGCCTGGCGGCATCGATCCCGAGCATGTCGTGACGCCCGGCATATTTATCGACCGTGTCGTCGAAGTTCCTGATCCCCAGCAGGAAGAAGTCCTCATTCGCGCCGGCGTGGCTTACGCCCCAGGAGCCCAGGCATGACCCTCAACACCCGAGAAGACATCAAGCTTTCCAACGCCCAGATCGCCTGGCGCGCCGCCCAGGACATAAAGGACGGCGCCTATGTGAACCTCGGCATCGGCTTTCCGGAAATGGTCGCCCGCTACCAGCCGCCTGGCCGCGAGGCGATCTTCCACACGGAAAACGGGATCCTGAATTTCGGCGAAGCGCCTGCCGAAGGCGAGGAGGACTGGGACCTGATCAACGCCGGCAAGAAGGCCGTGACGCTGAAGCCGGGCGCTGCCTTCTTCCACCATGCGGACAGCTTTGCGATGGTGCGCGGGGGCCATCTCGACGTCGCCATATTGGGTGCGCTGCAGGTGGCCCAGAACGGCGACCTCGCCAACTGGCGTGTCGGCTCCAAGGGCGTGCCGGCCGTCGGCGGCGCCATGGACCTTGTACATGGCGCCAAGCAGGTCTGCGTCATCACCGAACACGTCACCAAGAACGGCGAGCCGAAATTAGTTGAAGCTTGTACCTTTCCGTTGACCGGTGTTGCCTGTATCACTCGGGTCTATACGAGCCATGCCGTCATCGACATCGTCGAGAAGCATTTCGTCCTGCGCGAAAAGCTGACCGATATGACAGTCGAGGAACTGCAGGCCATGACCGGCGCCCGCCTCCACATCGATGGACCGGTCGCCGATCTCGTCGTGCCGAAACTGTGAGGGAGAAGATCATGACCGAAGCCTATATCTGCGATTATATCCGCACTCCGATCGGCCGTTTCGGCGGCTCGCTCTCCTCCGTTCGTGCCGACGACCTTGGCGCCATCCCCTTGAAGGCGCTGATGGAACGCAACGTCTCCGTCGATTGGGAAGCGGTTGCCGACGTCATCTACGGCTGCGCCAACCAGGCCGGCGAAGACAACCGCAACGTCGCGCGCATGTCGGCGCTGCTTGCCGGCCTGCCGGTCGGCGTCGGCGGCACCACCATGAACCGCCTCTGCGGCTCCGGCATGGATGCGGTCATCACCGCCGCCCGCGCCATCAAGGCCGGCGAGGCCGAGCTGATGATCGCCGGCGGCGTCGAAAGCATGTCCAGAGCGCCCTTCGTGATGCCGAAGGCCGATACCGCATTTTCGCGGAATGCCGAAATTTACGACACCACGATCGGCTGGCGTTTCGTCAACCCGCTGATGAAGAAGCAGTATGGCGTCGATTCGATGCCAGAGACCGGCGACAACGTGGCGATCGACTACAAGGTTTCGCGCGAGGACCAGGACGCGTTTGCAGTCCGCAGCCAGGCCAAGGCCTCGGCGGCTCAGGAGAACGGCCGTCTTGCCAAGGAAATCACCTCGGTTACCATTCCACAGCGCAAGGGTGATCCGGTGGTCGTTTCGAAGGATGAACATCCCCGCGCGACCAATATGGAAGCACTCGCCAAGCTCAAGGTGCTGAACAAGATCGACGGCGCGACGGTGACTGCCGGCAACGCGTCGGGCGTCAACGACGGCGCCGCAGCCCTGATCATCGCTTCGGAAGCGGCAGCCAGGAAATACGGCCTGACCCCGATCGCCCGCATCATGGGCGGCGCCACCGCCGGCGTTCCGCCGCGCATCATGGGCATCGGCCCGGCCCCGGCCACCCAGAAGCTCTGCGCCCGTCTCGGCATCTCGCCGAAGGATTTTGACGTGATCGAGCTCAACGAAGCCTTTGCGAGCCAGGGCATCGCGGTCCTTCGCGAACTCGGACTGCAGGAAGACGCCGAACATATCAACCCGAACGGCGGCGCGATTGCGCTCGGCCACCCGCTCGGCATGTCCGGCGCCCGCATCTCCGGCACCGCGGCGCTGGAACTGTCGCTCCGCAAGGGCAGATACGCACTCGCCACCATGTGCATCGGTGTCGGGCAGGGAATCGCGGTGGCGCTGGAACGGGTGTGATCTGGAACCCCCTTCCCGAACGGGGGAGGGGCCATCCTCTGACGTCCGACCGACACATCGTCGCAATCAGCAGTTAGGCCTTGGGCATGACACCCACGGAGCCTATATAAGACGGGCCGCAAATGCGGCGGAACCCAAGGTCTTGAGATGAGCGACGAATTGCAGGGGCGCGCGGCGCATATCGCGGCGATCCGGGAACGGGCGGAAGCGGAAATGACGGCGATCGGCATAGACGGCGCCTTCATCGGCAAGCTGGTCGATACGTTTTACGGGCGCATACTGGAGCACCCGGAACTGGGGCCCGTGTTCGACGCGCGGCTTTCCGGACGCTGGCCCGAGCACATGGCGAAGATGAAGAGCTTCTGGTCCTCCGTCGCCTTTCGCAATGGTGCCTATGGCGGAAAGCCGGTCCAGGCGCATCTCGGCGTCGCCAACATGACGCCCGAGCTTTTCCCGAAATGGCTGGAGCTGTTTGCCTCGACGCTGGACGACATTGCCCCGAGCCCGGAGGCGAAAGCCTGGTTCATGACGACGGCGGACCGGATCGCACGAAGCCTCACGCTGTCGCTCTTCTATAATCCGGCGCTTGACGACCCGGCGCTCAAGCAGGCCTGAAAGCAGGCTTGAGGCCGTCCCGAAACCTAAAGATGGCGGCCCGCATCCAGCGCTTCCTGTGCCTCATCAAGTGACATCTCGAAGATCTTCTTGCCGATATCGAAGCTGAAACCTGCCCTGGCGAAGGCGGAAAATTCCTTGGCCTTGCGTTTTTCGTCAAGTTCACTTTTGCGGAACGGCCCGAAGGCTCGTTTGCGGGCGAGGATGAGGGCGGCCTGGAAATCATCCGCCTCCGCGACGGCAGCCGCGACGGTGCTGCTCGCCACACCCTTCTGCGACAGTTTCTGAGCGATAGCCCGTCTGGACCTACCGCCGCGCATGCCGGAGCGGGTGCTGATTGCGGCAAAGGCCTCGTCGTCCAGCGCTCTGTTGTCATAGGCAAACTTCACGGCGAACTCGGCGAGCGCCCTGACCTGGACCTCGCCGATATCCTCGAATTTCTGGCGCGCCTTGCGCGCTATGGCATCGAAAAGCTGCCTCTCCGTGTGCATTCGCCGCTCGATGCGATAGATCGTCGAATTGCGCGCCCAGGAAAGCATACGCGGCGTCGGTGCATCCGATTGCGGCGTCTCGTCGTCCAGATCCAGTTTCAGCCTCCGATCGCTTTTACCGCCGCTTCCTGCGACGCGGCGCCGGACGTCTTACATCATGCGGCCACGACGAAACAACATCATCGCGGCAGGCGTGTCATACGGCGGGCGTGGCCTTCAGCGCATCCTGATGCACGACGATCCGAGCGTGGTAGGGGACGCGCGTATAGAGATCCATAACGTCCTGGTTGACCAGGCGCACGCAGCCCGACGATGTCGCCTTGCCGATCGATGCCCATTCCGGCGAGCCATGCAGGCGATAGAGCGTATCCTGGCCATTCTGGAAGATGTAGAGCGCCCGTGCCCCAAGCGGGTTCTTGATACCCGGATCCATGCCGCCGTTCTCGATGGAGAACTTCTTGAGGCTCGGCTGGCGCGCGACCATCTCGTTCGGCGGTTTCCAGCGGGGCCAGGGCTGCCGCCAGTGGATGACGCCTTCGCCCTGCCAGGCAAAGCCGTCCTTGCCGATGCCGACGCCGTAGCGCATCGCGGTGCCGCCGGGTTCGACCACGTAGAGGAACCGGCCGGGCGTATCGACGACCACCGTGCCCGGCAGTTCGCCGGTCGGATCGACCACGCGCTGGCGATAATATTTCGGGTCGATCTGCTTGTAGGGGATGGCGGGCAGGAGGTGGCCGCTGTCCTCGACGGCTGCGTATCGAGCCTGCAGCTCCGCTTCGCTCGGAGGCTCGATCGGGCGGCGGGCCATTTCCGGGACCGGAGCCCGTTCGGCGGTGGTGGCACAGCCGGCAAGCGTCGCGGTCATCGAGACGGAGCCAATTACGAAGGCGCGCCGCGACATCAGGTATTCGCTGGTCATGGACCGAAAGTTCTTTCTGAAAATCAACGTGTTTGAGCTATTAGCGGTTTCGAGCCCGGACCAGCAAGGCGGCTGCGCATCACATCACGGTGACTTGCCGTCATCGATCTGCTGGCGAATTCAATCCGTCGCCTTGGCCTCGTAGAACGCCCTGACATCTGCCGCAAAACTCCTGCGCGAATCCGGCCTGGTGTAGAACATGTGTCCGCCGCGATAGACCTTGAGTTCGGCGCGGCCGGCAGCGAGTTCGGGCGGCAGGTGGTCGATGACGTAGCGGCTGGCGCCGTAAGGCGTCAGCGCGTCGCTGTAGCCGTGGGCGATCATCAGCTTGAAGGATGGGATGACCGAAAGCAGGTCGCGGATATCGGTTGACGCGCTGGCGAGCGAGCGCGAATCGCCGCCACGGCTACCGTTCCATTCCCAGCGACGGTTCACGTCCTCGTTCAACAGCGAGTAGGTCATTTCACTGGCAAACCCGAGTTCGTTGCGGGCATAGGCGGCAAAGGCCGCGCCATAGGCGCGGGTGTAACCTTCGAGGATCGGGTCGTCGTTGCGGGTGACGGCCTCCTCCGGATAGGCATCCGGCACCCCATAGGACGCATCATAGGGGCTGACGATTTTTCCCGGTCCCCCCATCTGCTTGGCATAGACGTCGCCGACAAAACCGCGGGTTCGAGCCACGACGTCCTTTGGAATGCCGGTGAGTTCGGACACCCGGCCGTAGAACGCATCGGCTTCCTGGCCGGTCGGGGAGGGGCCGGCAAGCCCGACGAGATAATCGCTGGTCGCGAAACGTTCGGCCTCGGTGAGCTTTTGCGGCGTGAACTGGTTGCGACGCTCCAGCTCGGCTGCGGCGAGCGAGGGAAGCTGCAGCGCCGCGCTCAAGGGATCGTCGGAATTGGCGAGGAACCGGCCCTCGACCAGCGGCGACAACATGATGATGCCGGACGCGAGTATCCCTTGGCTGTTCTTCAGAGACACGGCGACCTTGGCGGCGCGAAAACCGCCATAACTTTCGCCGAGCAGGTATTTCGGCGCATCGAGCCGGTTGTTTTTCTGGACGTAGAGCGCGATCGCCTTGGACAGGCTGTCGGCATCCTGCCGCACGCCGTAATAGCTGCCGGCGGCATCATTGCTGGCGGCGCGGCTCCAGCCGGTGCCGACCGGATCGATCAACACGAGATCGGTGAAGCCCAGCCAGCTTTCCGGATTGTCCTTCAGCTGGGGCGTGGTGCCGTTGTCGCCGGTCGCGCCGAATTCCAGGATTTTCGGGCCGACCAGGCCGAGATGCAGATAGGCGGAGGCAGCGCCCGGGCCGCCGTTGAAGGCGAAGGTGAGCGGCCGACCAGGAGCCCGGTTCCTGGCGATATAGGCGGTATAGAAGATCTTCGCCGAGCGGTTGCCGTCCTGGCCGAACAGATCGAGCGTGCCGGCCGTCGCAGTATAGGGGAGATCGCCGGAAGGCGCCTTGAAGACATGTTCGGTGGTGGAATCGGCCGGGATCAGGCTGAATATGCCGCCACCGCCGCCGGCACCTTGCTCCGTCTGGCGGCCGCGCTCGCGGTTCTCGTCACCGCCGCGCGGCTGCTGCGCCCAGGCTGGTCCCGGAAGCACCGGCGCTGAAAGGGCCAGGACTATGGCGAGAGATGCAATCGTCCGATGAAACGTCAAACTGAAATCCTCCTTGACCAGCCGCACCCTATGTAGGGCGGCGCGCCGATCCGCAAAACTCAACTCCTTTTGATCGGCGGATCGAGCTGCTTGTTTCTGTGTGAAGATACCGGCCATTTCGATGTCGCGGGGCGAAAACTGCAAATAACGGTGCAAATCCGCCGCCGACGGTGCGGATTGTCGCGCAATCGATGGCCACAAGCGCACATAAAATTTACGCTCGCCACCATGATTCCCAAGGCCGTATCACCGAAGACGCCGTTTCAGCCCATGCCGGCGGCTCGCTGGGCAGGTCCCCAGATCTTTGCCGCAGACACCGCGGATGCGGCATTCATGGCGGGGGGCGCGCTTTATCCGCTTGACCAGGTCGTTCGGGCTGAACCTGACTGGGCTGGCGCCTGGCGGCAGCGGCTGGCGCTGAAATGCGCGGCAGCGGCCGTTCGGCTTGCGGGGCGATCGGAAGACGAAGCAGGGCTGCGCGATGCGTGGCTGCTGCGCAAGCCGGGGGACGATCCCGGCCCTGCCGGGCAGATCCTTTCCGCCTGGAAGCGGCTTGGCTCGCGTTCGGCCGCGCTCGATGCGGACATGCTGCAGGCGACAGCAGGAATGCTTGGCATCAA
The DNA here is from genome assembly GCF_056280385.1 of Neorhizobium sp. USDA 3394. Classification (NCBI taxonomy): domain Bacteria; kingdom Pseudomonadati; phylum Pseudomonadota; class Alphaproteobacteria; order Hyphomicrobiales; family Rhizobiaceae; genus Neorhizobium; species Neorhizobium sp. USDA 3394. The sequence continues at coordinate 1,274,049 of NZ_JBWCDU010000002.1, read as the reverse complement.
ATGGGACGAGCCGCTGGCGACGCTCACGCAGATTTTCGACGACCACAGCCTTGCCGGATCGGCAGCGCCGTTTGCGGCCGCCGCGATCATCCGCGAGACGCACACGATCCGCCCGGATGCCGAAGCGCTCGGCTGGTGGCTCGCCGATCTCCTGCTGGCTCAGAAGCTGCGCTGGTCCGTGCCGGTGCCGCTGTTGATGAGCCAGCGCTTTTCGTCGGTGTTCCGCGCCGAGGGTGGGCGCGGGCGCATCCGGCCCGGCGAAGAAGGTTTCGACCGGGCAATCTGCCTTGCCCTGGTAAATGCCGCGACCGAAGCCGGCCGGCTGGCGGCGGAGATTGCCCGGCGCGCCGAGCGGCTTGCCTTGGTCACGCCAAAGCTGCGTGCGAAAGGAGCGGAGGATGGGCTGCGCCTGCTGCTCTCCGATGACGCCGTTTCGGGCTCCCTTCAAACGCCGAACCTGTCCCGTTTCGCGTCGCGCCGGCTGTTCGAGCGGCTGCAGCAGCTGGAAGCGGTGCGCGAGCTCTCCGGCCGCCCCACATTCCGCATCTACGGGCTCTGAGCATGGCGAAGCGGGCACGACAGGTCGTAATCGACAAGGAACTTCTCCACCTGACGCAGGAGGAGCGTCATCGCCAATGGGCGGCGCGGGTGGAAGCGGTGATCTTTGCCTCTTCCGAGCCCGTCACACGGAAAGCGCTGGAGCGCGTCGTCGGCGAGGACTGCGATATCGAAGCGATCATCGAGGAGATCCGCGCGGCACTCGATGACCGGCCTTATGAACTCGTGGCGGTTGCCGGCGGCTGGCAGCATCGCACCCGGCCGGAGTTCGCCGATGTCATCCATGCCTCCGGCACCGCCAATGCCCCTCCGGCGGATCTGACCGATCACCAGGCCTTGGTGCTGATGACGGTCGGTTACTTCCAGCCGGTGACGCGCGCCGAAATTTCGAAGATTTTCGGGCGCGAGGTGAGCCGTGATACGATCGCCACGCTCCGGCAGCTCGGCTTCCTTGCCTCAGGCCCGCGCAGTCCGACGCCCGGTGCGCCTTATACCTATATCACCACGCCTGCTTTCCTCACCGCCTTCGGCTTCGACACGCTGCGCGACCTGCCGGACACGGAGATGCTCGAGGATGCCGGGCTGCTGAGCCGCACGCTGCCGGTCGACGATTTCGTCGAGCCGGAACTGGAAGACGAGGACGATTGACAGCAATGCTTGAAATGCGCGGAGATTGAGCTCATATTGAACGGCAGATGATCAAAATCGGATCAGGATTTTCCCGTGGCTCATGCCTTTGAAATCAGCGCTGCCGCTTTCCGGGAACCCCAGTCTGCGCTTCTGTCGGCGCGGCGAGTGGCCGATCTTCTCGGCCTGACACATGCGGAACTGGCAAAACTGATCGGTGTGGCACGCAACACGCTGACGGCCAAAAGCGGCGCCCGCAAGGTCGATATGGCGCTCTCCCCGGTCGTTCGCATTCTGGCGATGGCGAGCGAGATGGCCGGCGACGAAAACCGCGCGGCGATCTGGTTCAAGCACCAGCCGATCCCGGGCTGGGCCGGCAAGACGGCTTACGACCTCGTCGGTGAAGGCAAGGCCGACAAGGTGCTCGTCTATCTGGAGGCGGTGCGTTCCGGCGTTTATGCCTGAATTGGCCCCTGAATCGGGCATCCTCTGGCGTGCCTATGTGCCGCGCTGGGCGCATGCGCCACTTTCCGGCGACGGGGCTGCCCGTTTCGGCGGCCGCTGGAACCCGGTCGGCGCGCCGACAATCTATGCCGCGAGCGAGCTTTCCACCGCCTGGGCGGAATATAATCAGGGTTTCGTACAGCACCCGGCGCTGATCGCCCAGCTTCGCCTCGACGACGCGCGGCTCGCGGACCTGACCAGCCCGGAGGTTCTGGCCGGTCTCGGTGTCGAGGAGGCGATCCACCGCTGCGAATGGCGCGACGATCTTGATGCCGGGCGGTTGCCGTCAACGCATCTCCTCAGAGAGAGGCTGCTCCAGGAGGGCCATGACGGCGTGGTCTATCCATCCTTCATGTCGCTGGGCGGGACCTGTATCGCCCTCTGGCACTGGAACGGTAAAGACCAGCCGAAGCTCACGATCACGGACCCCGACGGCCGGCTTCCCGAAAGCCCGGCTTCCTGGTTATAGATGGGAAGCGGCGCAGTGTCTTTCGACCATGGAGCGATCGACGCGGCAGGAAAACCCTAGCCTCTCGATGCCACACTCACGGCTGTATGGAAAATACTCCGTTCAACCTTGGCATTTAAAATTTAGTGGAATGTAATGTTTTGGATGCATGATGGGCCGAGAGAAAGCGGTGCAAATGCAGCAGAACATTCGTATCACATCGCACGTCACGATCGTGCTGACCTTGCTGACGGCCCTGACAGCGCTGCTGCTCGCCGGCTTCATGTGGCTTGCCTCCGCCAAGGTGGATGATCTCGCCTTGACCCGCCAGAAGGGTTACGTTGAACAGGGCCTCGACGAGCAGGTGAAAGCCGTACAGCATGAACTGGAAAGCGTCACGGTGTGGAACGACGCGGTCCTGCTTGTCGCCAATGACGATCACACATGGATTGCCGACAATATCGGCGCATGGATGCACAAATATTTCAGCCATGACCGCACCTACGTGTTCAACGAGCGGAACGAGCTGGTCTTCGCCATGCGCGACGGCGAGGATATTGCGGCCCTGACCTTTCTTGACGATGAAAAGGCTGCGGCTGCCCTGCGGGACGATGTCCGGGCGGTGCTCCACAAGCGGATCGCACCCGGCGATTCCAATGCCCCTGTGCTTGCCGAGATTTTCGCGGAGAAGATCCTCTCGATCGCCGGCCGGCCGGCTGTCGTCAGCGCAAGACCTATTGTCCCGAGCAGCGACGAGGTGCCGCTCGATGCCGGCAAGGAATTCATCGCGGTTGCAGTCCGGTTCCTGGATGCCAGCGCCGTCGAAAAAATCGCTCGTTACGCGCGGATCGAGACGCTGCATTTTACCACCGACATGGCCGAATCGACTGCGGCAATCCCGGTCGTGGCCTCTGTCGGCCCGACGCTTGGATATATGGCGTGGCAGCCGATCCGGCCGGGCCTGATGCTCATCGAGCAGATCGCTCCGGTCGGCATTGCCGGCATCATCGTGGCGATGGGGGTGGTGATCTTCCTCGGCCGGGGCCTGCGCAAAACGTCTCTCGATCTGTCCGACAGTCGTCTGGCGCTGATGCGCCACCGCGACCAGCTCGAAGAGAGCGTCAGGCTCCGGACGGCGGAGATCGAGCGTCAGCGGGAGGAACTGGACAGGCTCTTGGCGCAGGAGCGGCATGTGAATGCCCTGCAGCGCCAGTTCGTCACCATGGCGTCTCATGAGTTCCGCACGCCGCTTGCCATCATCGACGCGGCGGCGCAGCGCCTGTCGCGCACGAAAACGACCCAGAAGCCCGAATATGTGGAAGAGAAGTCCGCCCAGATCCGCTCCGCGGTGCTGCGCATGGTAGACCTGATGGAGAGCATCCTGTCGGCGGGCCGGCTGGAGACCGGCAAGACGACGCTGAAGCCCGAGCGCCTCTCACTGGCGGAGATTATTGAATCCTGCTGCGCCCGACAGATGGATGTTCGCAATTCCCACACGATTCACCGGGACCTTTCGCAACTGCCGCAGACGATCCTTGCCGATCGTACCACGATCGAGCAGGTCTTCACCAATCTGCTTTCGAATGCCGTCAAATATGCCCCCCACGCGCCGGACATCCATATCCGGACCTCGACGAAGAACGGCATGTCCTATGTATCGATCCAGGATGCCGGCATCGGCATGGATGCCGAGGACCTGCCGAAGCTATTCCAGCCCTATTACCGGGCCCGCAGCGCGACCGGCATTGCCGGCACCGGCATCGGCCTCAACCTCGTCAAGCAGATCGTCGACCTGCATGGCGGTTCCATCTCCGTCGAAAGTGCGCTCGGCCGGGGAACAACATTCACGGTGGCGCTCCCGAACAAGGGACCGCTCGCAACTCTCATCAAACGTGCAGCTTAGGGAAGAGCAGGATGATTACCGTATTATGCATCGACGACGAAGCGGATATCCGCCAGCTTATCGTCGAAGAACTGGCGGACGCCGGATTTGCCACTCTGGAGGCGGCCAATGGCCAGGAGGGTCTCGAAGCCATCCTGGCGTATTGGCCGGATATCGTCATCTGCGACATTTCGATGCCCGTCATGGACGGTCATCAGCTCCTGGCGGAAATCCAGATGAACCATGCCGAGCTTTTCAACATCCCCTTCATCCTGCTGTCGGCCTTGACGGACAAGGACAATGTATTGACCGGTCTGCGGGCAGGGGCGGCGGACTATCTGACCAAGCCGATCGATTTCGATCTTCTGCTGGCCAAGCTCGCCGGCTGCATCGCGCGCCTCGAAAACGACAGGGCCGTCGGCCGGGCCCTTTGATTTCAAGGCCAGACGGCGTGACCGTCCGCAGCCGGCGTCGGGTCTATCGCCGCCGCTGTGGTCTCGCCGTGATTTCGCGTTGAGGTGACTTCCGGACGAGGCTCGCGGTCCGAGTTCGTGCCCGGTGCGAGCCTCTAACCGTCATCATGGCGGCTGTGGAAGCTAAGAACGGACCCTATGCCGCCGTCAAGTCAACGTTTTGTTAAGCATCGGCGCAAAAGACCCCTACGATGACGAAAGCCTCCGAAAGGGGCGGGCTCTTGTCACTCCCCCTTGGAGGGTTCGTCGCGGTCGCGAAGATTGCGGGCGATGAGGCGACAAAGCTCGCGGAATTGCTGGTAGCTGTCCTGCGGCAGGAACGAAAACACTTCGCGCTCGACGACGTCGGCGGCCGCATCGCAGGCCTTGATCATCCGCTTGCCTTCGGTCGTCAGGCTCATGCGCAGGATGCGGCGATTGGCCGGATCTTCCTTGCGGGTGATGAGATTGCGGCGCTGCAGCCCACCGATCAGTTCGTTCATCGTCTGCGGCGTCACGAAAAACCGGCGCGACAGTTCGGCCGAGGAAAGGCCATCGCGGCTGCCGATCACGCTCAGCACCGTATACTGGATGCCGGTCATCTGCAGTGCCGACAGCGCTGCCTCCAGCCGGCTGCGCACGGCATGATTTGCCTGGTTCAAGAAGTAGATTGCCCGGGGTTGCTGCATCACCCAGTCGCTGGTGCTTGCTTCTTCGGGCTTCATGTCTTCAGCCATCACGATGCGGCGACCTTCTTTAAAACGGTTATATAAGCGGGGTAGCGGAGAAAATGCAGCCGCACAAGCCGGGTTGGACGAAACCCTCAACTTACTGGCGCGCCGAGCCGCACCGACAGGGATCTGGCAGCGCGCAATGTGGCGGTCAGCGGCCGGCCGGAAGGCGCAATATCGAACCCATCCTGGCGGCCTAGCACGGTGATCACCGCCTTCAGGTGCGCGCGGTGATCGAAGACGGGAGCCGCAACGGCGGAAAAATCCGGCACCGTGGCAGGCAGCGTGGCGGCGTAACCTTCGCGGCGGACATCCGCGAGTTCGGTTATGAAACGGGTGATCGAGGCCTGTGCTTCTCCGCCCTGGTGCATCATGGTTTGCAGGTGATGTTCCCATTCGGCTTTCGGCAGGTTGGCCATGAAAACCCGGCCGGTCGCCGTCGGCCACAGGCGGACCAGCGAGCCGACCTTGATCTCGTAGACGCTATCGGAACGGCCCTCGATCTTGTCGACCACGACAGGCGCATCACCGTTCCACACCGCCAGCGTCACCGTCTCGCCGAGCTCGCCGGCAAGCTGCGAGATCGTCGCGCGTGCAAGGCTGAGGAAATCGGTGCGCGAAAGCGCGGCAAGCCCGAGCTGCAGCGCCGAATCGCCAAGATCGTAGAGGCCGGAAAGCCGGTCCTGGGCAATGAAACCGGTGCGCACCAGGCTGACGAGATAGCCGTGGGCCATGCTCGGCGTCATGCTGGCGGCCGCGGCGATATCGTTCAGCCGCATGGCGCGGCCGGCATGCTGAATTGCCGTCAGCACCCGCAGGCCCTTTTCGAGCGACTGAATGCCGGCAGCCTTGACCTCCGGGTCCCTTCCTGCCGCTCCCTGCAATACCTGCGCGTCCATGACCTCTCCGCTTGACGTGTTCGTTCCTCATTATACAATATACCTGAATGATTTCAATAATATTGAAATTAACGCGAAGGATGGGAGGAAAACCTTGGCGGAATATCTGGTTTGTTCGGAGGATGAGATCGCCGATGGCGGCCGCAAGGTCGTCGCCTGCGGGGAGCGGGAGATCGGCATTTTTCGGGTGAAAGGCGCCCTGCATGCCTGGCACAACATGTGCCCGCATCGGCAGGGGCCGATCTGTCAGGGCCGCATCTATCCCGAAGTCGTCGAACCCGTGGATGACAAAGGCGAGGTGCGGACGCTTCAATACAATGAAGAGAACATGCACGTCGCCTGTCCATGGCACGGCTGGGAATTCAACCTGGAGACCGGCCGGAACGCAGGGCCTGCAAAATACCGCCTGCACCGCGCCGAACTGGCCATCCGGGAGGGGCAGATCTATGTCGTCCTCTGAACCCACATTACGCAACGACCCCTATGGCTGGATCGAGGACGCTACCGCCGAGATCGAGAAGGCGACCGCCGAACTGCTGGAGAACGGCGAAGCGTCGCGCGTCTCCGACGAAGCGGTGGCTCGGATGATGACGGCGGCGATCCGGCTTTATGTCGCCAAGAGCGACGGCGAGGAACGCACGTTCCGACCGCTGACCGGCACCCGCGACGAAACGGTGACCGCCACCGAGGCGTTGTCGGCCGTTTCCGAAATCCTGCGCGCCCTGCATCTCGGGCCGATGGAACTGGCGCTCTGGTACCGCCGCCGGCCAGACGAACTGTAGCCGCGCATAAAAGATCCACTCTTTCGCCTGAGGAGAGCGAACATGGATATTTCCAACAAGGATCGTGCCCGCGAATTGCCGGTGCAGCAGATCGACGTCTTTACCGATACGCGCGACATCCTGGCGCATGCCAACCGGGCCGCCAGGAAGCGCGGTTTCGAGGACTGGCTGATCTGCGATGTGGACGCCCACCACACCGAGACGATTTCCTGGCACGAACTGGTGCAATATATCGAGGATCCGGTCATCCGCCATCAGGCGATGCTTTTCCACGACGAGAAGATGGGCACCGCTTCCTACGGCCTCAACGGCGACATGGGCCTTAAATATCAGGATGTCGGCGGCCGCATTCCGCATCAGGCCGGCATCCGCGAAAAGGTCGATGACGGCGGCGTGCACCGCGACGTGACCCTGTCGCGGCGGGCGATGAGCGCTCTCGGCGTCGACTATATGGTGCTGTTCCCGACGCCGATGCTGACGCTCGGCTTGCATCCGCAGCCGGAAATGGAGGTCTATCTCGGGCGCGCCTATAACCGCTGGCTGATCGACAAGGTGTTGACCAAGGACGACCGGCTGAAGACGCTCGCCTACCTGCCCTTCAACGTGCCCAAGGAAGCGGAGCGCACCATCGAGGAGTTCGCTGGCCAGCCGGGCGTCATCGGTTTCTGCGTACCGTCCGTGCGACACAAGGCGGTGCACCACAACGACTACATGCGCATCTATGCGATGCTGGAGGAGCGCAACCTGCCGATCGCCTTCCACGCCGCCTATCACTGGCAGGACCAGTCGCTGGCGACCATCAACCGCTTCCTTGGCATGCATGCGCTCGGCTTCGTATGGTGCAACATGGTGCATATGACCAACTGGATCCTGAACGGTATTCCGGAGCGTTTTCCGAAGCTCAAAAGCATCTGGGTGGAAAGCGGGCTCGCCTGGATCCCGTTCCTGATGCAGCGTCTCGACGACCAATACCTGATGCGCCCATCGGAAGCGCCGCAGCTGAAAAAGCTGCCGAGCGAATACATGCGCGAAAACTGCTGGTACACGACCCAGCCGATGGAGACGGTGAACATGAAGGCGCTGCAACTGACGCTGGAGATGATCAACGCCGAGAGCCAGCTCCTGTTTGCGTCCGATTGGCCGCATTTCGATTTCGACCTGCCGCAGGAGATTTACGACCTGCCGTTCCTCTCCGAGCAGGCGAAGCGGAATATCCTGGGGCTGAACGCGGCAAAACTGTTCAATCTGGACCCGACGCCGCGTAAGACATTGTGATCCAGGATTCCGCGCCAGGCGGGTACCGCCCCTCATCCGCCTGTTGGCACCTTCTCCGCGTTGAGGAGAGGGTGGCCGAGCGAAGCGGAGGCCGGGTAAGGGGCCAGTGGCATGCAATCAATCAAGAGAGGCAATCTCACATGACCATGACCGGAGGCGATTCCATCGCCGCATCCCTCCGCGCCCACGATGTGGACACCGTCTTCGGCATACCGGGTGCTCAGCTCTACGGCCTGTTCGACGCCTTGCAGCGCGACGGGATGCGAGTGATCACGCCGCGCCACGAGCAGACCTGCGCCTATATGGCGTTTGGTTATGCCCGCGCCTGCGGCAATCCCGGTGTCTATTCCGTCGTGCCAGGCCCGGGCGTACTGAACACCGGTGCTGCGCTTCTGACCGCCTGGGGCTGCAACGAGCCGGTCCTGTGCCTGACCGGCCAGGTGCCGACCGCCTTTCTCGGCAAGGGTCGTGGCCATCTGCACGAGATGCGCGACCAGCGCGCCGTGCTTGCCGGCATCGCCAAGTCCGCCGAACGCGCCGACAAGGCACAGGACGTGTCTGCCGCAATCGCCCATGCGTTTCGCGAGATGCGCTCGCTCAAACCCGGCCCGGCGACGGTCGAAATGCCTTGGGAACAATTCGTGGCGGAAGGCGAATTCGAGATCGTCCGGCCGCTTGAAAACCATCCGGATCCGGTGGCGGACGTGGCGATCGGCGAGGCCGCAGCCGCGATCGGCAGGGCAGAGCGGCCGATGATCTTCGTCGGGCCCGGCGCGTTCGAGGCCCGTGACGAGGTGCTGCGGCTTGCGCAAATGCTGCATGCGCCGGTGGTCGGCTTTCGTTCCGGGCGCGGCGTCGTCTCCAACCGCCACGAACTGGGTCTCACCATCGCCGAGGCGCGAAAGCTCTGGCCGGTGGTCGATTGCGTCATCGGCATCGGCACCCGGCTCGAAGTGCCAAGCTGGCGTTGGAAGCCGAGAACCGAAGTGCCGGTGGTGCGGCTGGAAATCGACGCGGAGGAACTGACCCGCACGCCGGAGGCCCTCGGCGTGCTCGGCCGGGCAAAGACCTCCCTCACGGCGCTGCTTGCCGAACTCAGGCCGCGGACACCTTCCGACGACTGGCGGCAAGCGATCCGAAAGGCGCGCGCGCAAACGGCGCAAGCCATCCAGGAAATCTCCCCGCACTACGGATATCTGCAGGCGATCCGCGCAGCCCTTCCCGACGACGGCATCCTCGTCGAGGAGGTCTGCCAATCCGGTTTCGCCTCCTGGTACTGCTACCCGGTCTACGAACCCCGGACCTTCATCTCGACCGGCTTCCAGGGCACGCTGGGCTTCGGATTTCCGACGGCGCTCGGTGTGAAAGTGGCACGGCCGGACGTGCCGGTCGTGTCGATATCGGGCGATGGCGGCTTCATGTTCGCCGCCCAGGAGTTGGCGACCGCCGCGCAATACGGCATTGATGTCATCACCGTCGTCTTCAACAATTCCGCCTTCGGCAACGTGAAGCGCGACCAGAGCGAGGCTTTTGGCGGACGACTGATCGGTTCGGAGCTGAAGAACCCGGATTTCGACAAGCTTGCCGCCGCCTTCCATGTGGATTTCGCCCGGGTGAGTGCGCCGGAGGATCTCCGCACCGCAATCGAGACCGCGATTGCCCGCGGCGGGCCGTGGCTGATCGAGGTGCCGCTGGACCTCGCCGATGAGGTCAGTCCCTGGACATTTATCCACGGATGATCCGTCGATGACGAATTCCGTTCGACATGGACGAAGACACCTATCGTCATGGCAGGGAGCCGTATAAAGTCGGCTCCAAGATTTCGATCCGGGGAGGGCATCGTTTCCGTGACATCAGACCAGAAAACCATGCGTATCGTTGTGCTGACTGCGGTCCTGCCGGCTTCGGTTCTCTCGACCCTCGAAGGCATGGGCGGGCGGCAAATGTCGGTCGCGGAGGTCGCTGCCGGGGGTGAGATGCCTAGCGTGCAGGTGCTGGTCACCGATCCAGGCGTCGGCGCCAACGCGGATGTGCTGGCAAAATTCCCCGATCTGAAACTGGTCGCCTGTTACGGCATCGGCATCGACTCGATCCATATGCCGACCGTCAAGGCGCGCGGCATCGGCATTTGCAATACGCCGGGCCTGCTCACCGAGGATGTCGCCGATCTCGCCATGGCGCTGATGCTGGCTTCCGCCCGCGATATCGTGCCCCAGACCCAATATATCCGTGACGGCCGATGGACGACAGTCGCGGCAAAAGTCCCGCTCGGCCGCTCGCTCAAGAACAAGGCGATCGGCATTGTCGGGTTCGGCAATATTGGCGCGGCGATTGCCGAACGGGCCACCGCCTTCCGCATGCGGGTTTCGTATCATGGGCCGCGGCGGAAACCTGTTCCCTATACCTATGTGCCGGACCTCGTCGCGATGGCGAAAGAGAGCGATTTCCTCGTCATCGCCAGCCGCGGCGGCGAGGACACGAAGAACATCGTCAACCGGCAGGTGCTGGAGGCGCTGGGACCTCAGGGCACGCTGGTCAACGTCTCGCGCGGTTCGATCGTCGACGAGGCGGCGCTGGTGGAGGCGCTCAAAACCGGCAAGCTCGGCTTTGCGGCACTGGACGTGTTCGCCAACGAGCCGAGAGTTTCGGAAAAGCTGCTGTGGATGCCGAATGTCATCATGACGCCGCACCAGGGCAGCGCCACCGCGGAAACCCGCCTCGCCATGGCCCTTTTGCTGGTCGAGAATGTCCAGGCGTTTTTCAAGGGAACGCCGCTGCCGACACCGGTGATCCCGATCGCGATCTGGGCTTTTGAACTCTAGGGAGGAAGTCACATGGCATTTCAACGTCACGTCATCGGACTGGCAGGACAGGACGACGGGCAGGAAGTCGTTACCGAATTCGACCGGGCCGCGGTCACCGACGAGGAATGGGCCGTGCGCGTCGATCTGGCCGCCGCCTATCGGCTGGCCGCGCTCTACGGCTGGGACGACCTCATCTACACGCATATCTCAGCCCGCGTGCCGGGCAGCGAAGACCACTTCCTGATCAATCCGTTCGGGCTCGCCTTCGACGAGATCAAGGCGAGCAACCTCGTGAAGATCGACCACGAGGCGAAGATCATCGGCAAGTCGGACTACCCGGTGAACGGCGCCGGTTTCGTCATCCATCACGCCGTGCACAAGGCGCGCCACGAACTGAACTGCGTCATGCACCTGCACACCGAGGCAGGCATGGCGCTTTCCATGCTCGATTGCGGCCTGCTGCCGCTCTCCCAGCATTCGATGTTTTTCTACAACCGCATCGGCTATCACGGCTACGAGGGCCTGGCCCTCAACATGGAAGAGCAGGAAAGGCTGATCCACGATCTTGGTCCGCACAAGAACATGATCCTCAAGAACCACGGCACGCTGACATCGGGCGAAAGTGTCGGCGAGGCGTTCGTGTGGACCTTCTGGCTGGAAAAGGCAGCCCGCGCCCAGCTCGCTGCCATGGCCGCCCAGCCGCAGGGCCTCACGATCCCGGAAGAGAAGATCGCCGAGCTGACCGCGCATATGTACGAGATGTCGCCGGCAAAGCCTGGACTGAAAGAATGGCCCGCGATGCTGCGCAAGCTGGATCGGATCGATCCGAGTTATCGGGACTGATTTCTGGAAGTCCCGCTCCCTGCGGTAAAGCTGGCAGTTCCGGGTGCCGAAATTGAACTTGCTCCGAAGGCGCCTGAGGGGACCTCTGCATAAATCGCGGCTACGAGGCGTGACCTTACCGCTCGACGCCGATGGAGTGCTGGATGGATTTGATGGCCGCCTTCAGCGGCAAGATGTTTTTAGTCACCACCACCCAAATCACGTCATCCGCAATTTTATGGTACTCGTGGCGCAGGATGTTACCGATGCCGCGGATCTTCTTCCATGGAATGTCGGGAGCGAGGCTCAATAGCTCGTCAGGGATGTGACGACAGGCTTCCGACACAATCTCCAGCGCCCGCTGGGTGCCGAGGCGCAGCAGCCAATCGCGTTCAAACTCCGCCAGAGACTTCCCGGCGGTATGGGTTTCAATGCCTTCGATGGCTTCCAGGATTTCAGCCAGAACCGGCCCAACCTTGCGCTTGACCATCAGAAAACACGGATGGCGGATTGCTCGATGTCGGTGCGCAGCATCGGATGCAGGCTGCTGCGGGTCGTCACGTCAACCTCCACGGCAAGCTCTTCCTCCAGGAACTGCTTAATCCCGACCAAGTCGAGGAGCGAGAACTGTTTGCCGGGATCGTAGTCAATGAACAGATCGAGATCGCTCGACGCCTGTGCCTCGTCGCGGACCGTCGATCCGAAAAGGTACAGGGCGGTAGCGCCCATGCCCTTCACGGCATCTGCGTGCTGTTGAAGCTTCTGAATGGCGTCGGTGCGGTTCATGTCGATAGCTTATATCATTCCGCACAAGGCATCCAGCGTCGTCATCTGACGGGATGGCTGGGCTCTGTTCTTTAGTATTTCAGCCGTTGAAGGCCCGTTGCATGAAAGTTACGTAAACGGGATTGGCAGCTTTAAGAATGCTCGTAGTTTGCCCGGCCTGCGAGATAGGTGACGTTTTGTACCGGAGACATGGGTGACACTTTTCGCTTTTTGGCGGGAGGTGTTGATCCCGTGGAAAGAGACTTCGGTGATGGAGGAACGTCTACGTTTTGTCGCCCGGCTTCTGGAGGGCGAAGGTGAGCGATGTGTGCCGGGAGTTCGGCATCTCGCCCAAGACCGGCTACAAAATCTTCAATCGCTACAGGCAAGACGGTCTGGAGGCACTGACGGATGGCTCGATCCGGGTTGGGAAATGAAACGGGATCTCGTTAATGCTTAATTAAGGATCTCCTTGCAGACGGCGGAGGGTGTGCGATGCTTCCCTAACATGGGGAAGTAGATCATGGACATGCGAACTCAGACACCCGATGAAACATACGAACCTCCACCTGAGCACCGCTTCCGGGTCGAAGCCGCGATGCTGGAGATGATCGAGCGCCTTCAAGAGGAAGGGCTCAGCAGGCAAGAAATCGCGCTGATCCTCGCCGACGCCGCGGATGAGTACGTCATCATAATAGCTAACATGATGAGCGCTGCGACGCCGCCGCGTCAGCAGCACCAGTAGGGCAGCGGAGACAGCGAAACTGTCGGGCATCTGTCCGGTCAAGGCATGGGTTAAGGGCGCCAATATTTCGCGCGGCACGTTGGCCGGCAACGCCTGGGACCGGCTTGTCTTCCCCTGGCGCTTTATTATCCGGTCACTGCCGCGGCTGCTCTCCGGCTCGACGGTGGTCTCTCACTATGTAGAACTCGTCCAGCCCTTCGCCAAAGGTGGACATATATCTTGCTTACGACGAAGAAAGCCGGCGTTTCCGCCGGCTTTCTTCTGGATTCTGGCCGTTGCTAGTCCTCGGACGCGGGTCCGGGGCTACGCCCGAACGCTCCTCACTGCTGCGGGATCTGGGCGATCGCGACGTAATCCTTCCACTCCGCGATGGTCTTGATCATCAGAGCCTGGGCTTCGGCCGGGGTAGAGATGTAAGCGTCGCCACCCTGGTCGGCCAGGAACTTCTGGGTTTCCGGCTGCTGCAGAACGGTGTTGAACCAGCCGTTGATCTTGGTGGTGATGTCTACCGGCGTGCCCTTGGCGACCATGGCACCCCACCAGCCGAGCTGGTCGACGTCAAAGCCCTGTTCCTTCAGGGTCGGAACGTCGGGAGCGCCCTTCATGCGTTCCGGCGAGCCGACGCCGAGAAGACGGAAGCGGCCTTCGCGCTGCTGGGCAAGGGCAAAGACCGGATCGTAGGAACCGAAGTCCATGGCACCGCTGGTCATGTCGTTGAGCGAGTCGGCGGCGGTCTTGTACTGGACCGAAACGGTCTCGAGCCCGGCCTTCTGCTTGTAGACTTCGGCCATGACCTTGCCCGAAGTGGCGTTGACGGCATAGGAACCACCGTCGCCCTTTGCCTTCATGGCGGCCGTCAGTTCCTTCAGATCCTTGTAGGGCGCGTCCTTGGCGACGGCGATCATGAAGGCCTGCTTGTTGATGGTTGCGATCGTCATCAGGTCCTTGCCGACGTCGATCGGCGGCTTCTTCATGATCCACATGTTGCCGGCGATCGAGTTGCCGGAATGGACGAAGATCGTGTAGCCGTCCGGCTTGGAGCGCGACGTGTATTCCGCGGCGATGTTGCTGAGCGCGCCCGGCTTGTTTTCGACGATGATCGTGGCGCCGGCGACCTTGGACACCTTGTCCGCGAAATAGCGGACGAGAACGTCGGCACCCGAGCCCGCCGGGAAGGCGCAGACGAAGGTGATCGTCTGCTCCGGATAAGCCGCCTTTGCGGGTGTCACGGTTGCAATCTGTGCGACCGCCAACATCGCCATGGCGGCGGTGGCTTGCGCGATCTTCTTAAGCCATTTTGTCACTTTTCATCTCCTGTGGCGGTTCGTAAGGGTCCCTGCGAAAGACCTGCCGCACTATGGCGAGAGGGTCTTTCGAATCGGTTGATTAATTTTGCGGAATCTTGGCCATGGCCACGTAGGTCTTCCACTCTTCGACGGTCTTGGCGAGCAGTGCCTGTCCCTCGTCCGGGGTGCCGACATAGACGTCGCCGCCGAATTTCGCGAGGAAAGCGACGGTATCGGGCTGGGCCAGGACTTCGTTGAACAGCGCGTTGATCTTGTCGACCACCGGCTTCGGTGTCGCCTTCGGAACGAAGGAACCCCACCAGCCGAGCTGGTCGATGTCGTAGCCCTGTTCCTTGGCGGTCGGAATGTTGGGCAGCGACTTCAGCCGGATCGGCGAGCCGGTCGCAAGGATCCGGACACGCTTCTCGTTGGCCTGCGACAGGGAGAAGACCGGGTCGTGGACGCCGTAGTCGAGAGAGCCGCTCAGCATGTCGTTGAGCGAATCCTTGGCGTCCTTGAACGAGACTTCGACCGGCTCGACGCCGGCGACCTGTTTGTAGATTTCGCCGAGCACCTTGCCGGACGTGGCAGCCGTGGCGTAGCTGGCTTTGTTGCCCTTTTCCTTCAGCACCCTGGTCAGGTCCTTCATGTCCTTGATCGGGCTGTCGTAAGCCACCACGAACATGAAGGCCTGCTTGTTTATGAAGGAGGTGGTCTGCAGTTCCTTGACGACGTCGATCGGCGGCGCCTTGAACAGCGACATATTGGCTGCCGTCGAGGTGCCGGAATGGACGTAGATCGTATATCCGTCCGGCTTGGCGCGGGCGGCGTACATGGCGGCGATGTTTCCGGCGGCCCCCGGCTTGTTTTCGACGATCACCGTCTGGCCGGAGACCTTGGCGAATTTTTCCGCAAAGAAGCGGACCAGAACGTCGGCGCCGGAGCCGGCCGGGAAGGCGCAGACGAACGTGATCTGGCCGTTCGGATATGCCCCTTGCGCGAACGCAGCAAAGGGCGCGAGCGCGGCGGCCGCGGCGGTTGCCACCATCAGGTTTCTGCGTGAGATTTCAGTGGTCATCGGTACAAGTTCCTCCCTTGAACGCCCCAGTCATTCCCATAAAAGCTTCCCGTGAAGCCCGTTGGACAAGCTTCAGTTTTGCGGGATCTTCGCCAGCGCCACATAGGCACGCCACTCCTCGACGGTCTTCGCAAGAAGCTCGTCGACCTCCTTCGGCGTTCCTTTGTAGACGTCCCCGCCGAACTTGTTCAGGAAGGCTTCCGTTTCCGGCTTGTCGAGCACCTCCCGGAACAGCGAGTTCAGCTTCAGAACGACATCGTCCGGTGTATTGGTCGGCACAAACACACCCCACCATCCGAGCTGGTCGACATTGAGGCCATATTCCTTGATGGCCGGAATCTCGGGCGTCGATTTCATGCGCTGCGGCGAGCCGACCGCAAGCAATCGCAGGCGCCCTTCGCGCTGCTGGCTTAGCGCGAAGACCGGGTCGAGTGCCGCGAAATCGAGCTGGCCGCTGGTGATGTCGTTCAAGGAATCCGGCCCTGTCTTGTAGGCGACTTCGGTCGCCGAAACGCCCGCCAACTGCAGGTAGACTTCGGCGAGAACCTTGCCCGAAGTCGCCGTCGAACCGTAGGTGGCATCGCCAGCCTTGGCCTTCAGATGGTCGGTCAGCTGCTTCATGTCCTTGATCGGGCTGTCTGCCGCGACCGCGATCATGAAGGGCTGCTTGTTGATGAACTGGACGCCGCGCAGCGCCTTGGTGACGTCGATCGGGGGCTTCTTGAACAGCGACATGTTGGCCGCGGTCGAGGTGCCGGAATGGACATAAACCGTGTAGCCGTCCGGCTTGGCGCGGCTGACATATTCCGCGGCGATATTGCCGTTGGCGCCCGGCTTGTTCTCGACGATCACCGTCTGCTTGGAGACGGCCGCCACCTTTTCGGAGAAGAAGCGGACCAGAATGTCGGCGCCGCTGCCGGCCGGAAAGGCGCATACGAAGGTAATCGTGGCGTTGGGATAGCTGGATTGTGCGAACGAGACACCGGGGAGAACGGCGGCCACGGTGGCCGCCGCAATCAGGGTGCGTCTTGTCAGTCTCGGATGGTGTTCAGTCATTGGCTCCTCCTCCAAAAAACTGTTGCGGAACGTCTGTTATTCCTCCTGGAACGCCTCCTCGCGTGTCTTGCGGAATTGCGGGAAGATGATCAGGCAGAGCATCAGGACGGTCGCCGCCAGAAGCGTGGCCGAGATCGGGCGGTCGATGAAGATCGTCGGGTCGCCGCGCGAGATGACCAGCGAACGGCGCAGGTTCTCCTCCATCAGCGGGCCGAGAATGAAGCCGAGCACCATGGGCGCGGGCTCGCAGCCGAGCTTGAAGAGGACGTAACCGAAGACCGTGAAGACGATCATCAGAACCATCATGAACGGCTCGGTGCTCGTCGAGTAGACGCCGATCGCGCAAAACAGCAGGATCGCCGGATAGAGCAGGCGGTAGGGAACCGACAGCAGCTTCACCCAGATGCCGATCATCGGCAGGTTGATGACGACGAGCATCAGGTTGCCGATCCACATCGAGGCGACCATGCCCCAGAAGAGGTCGGGACGGGTGGTCATGACCGCCGCACCCGGCTGGATGCCCTGGATGATCATCGCGCCCATCATGATCGCCATGATCGGGTTCGACGGAATGCCGAGCGTCAGGAGCGGGATGAACGAGGTCTGGGCAGCAGCGTTGTTGGCGGCTTCCGGACCCGCCACACCTTCGACCGCGCCGGTCCCGAACTTGCGCGGGTTCTTCGAGATTTTCTTTTCGAGCGTATAGCTGGCGAAGGAGGCAAGAACCGCGCCGCCGCCCGGCAGGATGCCGAGAAGCGAGCCGAGGCCCGTGCCGCGCAGGGCGGCCGGATAGGCTTCCTTGAATTCCTTCCTGGTCGGCCACATGTCACGCATGCGGGTGCTGATCGCTTCGCGCGGCGCCGGCGGGTTCTCGAGATTGCGGATGATTTCCACGATGCCGAAGAGGCCGAGAACCAGCGGCAGGAAGTCGATGCCCTCCCACAGGCCTGAAAGGCCGAAGGTATAGCGGGTAAGACCCGTGTTGATGTCGGTGCCGACAAGCCCGAGCAGCAGGCCGATCAAGACCATGGCAACGGCCTTCAGGACCGAACCGTGCGCCAGAACGATCGCCATGGTGAGACCGAGCAGCATCAACGCGAAATAATCCGGCGAATTGAACTGCTGGGCGATCGAAGCGAGCGGTGGACCGAAGGCTGCGATGAAGACGGTACCGATCGTGCCGGCGAAGAAAGAGCCGAGAGCGGCGATCGCCAGTGCCGCACCCGCGCGGCCCTTGCGGGCCATCTGATGTCCCTCGATACAGGTCACGACCGAGGAGGCTTCTCCCGGCATGTTGACCAGGATCGAGGTGGTTGAGCCGCCATATTGTGCGCCGTAATAGATGCCGGCCAGCATGATCAGCGACGAAAGCGGATCCAGCCCGAAGGTGATCGGCAAAAGGATGGCCAGCGCAGGAATGGGGCCGATGCCGGGAAGAACGCCGATCAGCGTGCCGAGCACGACACCGATCAGACAGAACATCAGGTTCTCGAGCGAGCCTGCAGCCATGAAGCCGGTTGCGAGGTGTTCAAAGACTTCCATGGATTACCTGCCCCACCAGACGGGCATCGGCTGCCCCAGCGCGTAGACGAAGATGATGACGACGAACGCCGCTGTGGCGACAGCGAAGATGACGGTCTCGACGGGGTTGACGTCGCGCCGGGCATAGGCAGCTAACATGATCAACAGGATCGAGGAGATCACCGCGCCGATTTGCGCGATCAGGATGCCGAAGGCGGCAATCGCCAACAGGATGAAGATGATCGGGCGGAGCCGGATGCGTTCGATGGCCGGACCTTCGATCGCCAGCGATTTTGCCGTGACGATCAGCCCGATCAGTGCGATCAGGCCGCAAATGATCATCGGGAAATAGCCAGGGCCCATATTGCGGGCGGAACCGAAGGTGAGGTCGGACCCGATATAGAGGCCGACCGCGCCGAAAAGGATGAACAAGAGGCCCGCGCCGAAATCCTGCGGACTTTTGATGACCATGGTTTCCTCCCTGAAAACCCGACTATGTGAACCGGTCTGGCTCCGCTTGGGCGCCGGCCAAACCGTCATTACGCATGTTCCTCGGGCCGCGCCTCGAATTCGCAGCCCTGAATTCGTCTATAGGCAACTAGATTTGACTATATACAAGAGTATTCCTCTTGTCAGTCAATCGAATTCCGCGATCTCCCGTGCCGATCAGATGCCACACCAGCCCGCCCTTTCCGATCCTATCGCATTTATATCAGGAAGCCAGATATCCGAGGTGTAATTTCGTGACATCCTTTCCTGTTTCTGATCTGCGAACTGAAACTTTCAATTGCGGCCGCCGCCTCCAAACGGCCTGTCAGAAAGTTCGTGCAGGCAGGTATGAAATTGGTTTTAAACAAAGTCAATTATACTTTATCAAAAATAGTTGACAGGCGCATGCGCGCCGGGGGAGATTGTCGTCAGGATTTCAAAGGATAAGAAAATGAAGGTTTCTGTTGTGGGAGGGGGGATTGGCGGGCTGACGGCGGCATTGTCGTTGCTCCGCCAGGGTTTTGACGTCGACGTGTACGAACAGGCGGTCGAGCTGAAAGAAGTCGGCGCCGGCGTTCAGGTCAGCGCCAACGGCACGCGGGTTCTGTTCGCGCTCGGGCTCGAAGAAGAGATCATGTCGATCGCCTCGCAGGCGCAGGGCAAGGAAATCCGGCTGTGGAATACCGGGCAGACCTGGAAACTGTTCGACCTCGGCCCGCTGTCCATCGAGCGTTACGGTTTCCCCTATATCACCATCCACCGCAACGATCTGCACCAGACGCTGGCAGCCGCCGTGCGCCGCATCAAACCGGATGCGATCAAGCTCTCGAAGAAATGCGTCGGGATCACCCAGGACGGCAAGGGCGCGACCATCGCCTTTGCCGATGGCACCACCGCCACCTCCGACATCGTGGTCGGCGCCGATGGCGTGCATTCGAGGATCCGCGAGACCCTGTTCGGCCGCGACGACCCGAAATTCACCGGCATCGTCGCCTGGCGCGGCGTCATCCCGGTCGAGCGCCTGCCGGAACGCATGTTGCGGCCAGTCGGCACCAACTGGATCGGTCCCGGCGGCCACGTCATCCAGTACCTTCTGCGCGGCGGCAAGCTGATGAATTACGTCTCGGTCGTCGAGCGCTCCAACTGGCAGGTGGAATCCTGGTCGGTCGCGGGCACGACGGAAGAGTGCCTTGCCGACTACGAAGGCTGGCACGAGGACATTCACACGCTGATCAAGGCGATCGACGTGCCTTACAAATGGGCGCTGATGCTGCGTCCGCCGATGGACGACTGGACCCGCGGCCGCGTGACGCTGCTCGGAGACGCATGCCATCCGACCTTGCCCTTCCTCGCCCAGGGAGCGGTCATGGCGATCGAGGACGGTTTCGTGCTCGCTCGCGCGCTTGCCGAGAACAACGGCAATTACGAAGCAGCTTTCGCCGGCTATGAGGCGGCCCGCGTCGAGCGCACGGGCAAGATCGTCCGTGGTGCGGAAGGCAATCTCAGCCGTTTCCACAATGCTGCGCTGAAGGACCCAAAGCTCGCCGAGGACTACGTCAATGCCGAATGGCAGGAAGACAAGGTCAAGCAGCGCTACGAATGGCTGTTCACCTACGACGCCACCTCGGTGCCGGTCGTGGCGGGAGCCAGGTCGCCGGAAGCGGCCGCCTGAGGCCGCGATCACAATTCAACATCCAAAGCCCGTTCGCCGGTTCTGCCGGCCGCGCGGGCGAAGCGTAATGGGTAGGACATCATGACCACCAAGGCGGACTGGCAGCGGACCCCGCTGATCGTCTCCTTTCCGGAGACGGCGAAATACACCGAGACCTACGGCTTTGCCGGCAATTCCGGCAGGGTCAATCTCGAGGGCCAGCTCCTGCGTGGCACCGACGCTCCGTCGAAGACGGTCTATGTCTTCATGCATCCAACCTCGACGCTGCAACTCCTGCCGATGCCGACCGCGCTTGCCGATGCCGGCCTGCACGTGCTTTGCGCCGCCAGCCGTTATCCGAAAAACGATACCGCTCTGATCATGGAAAAGGTGGCGATCGACCTCGGCAAGTGGCTCGATTTTGCCAGAAGTGAACTCGGTTACGAGAAGGTGGTTCTGGTCGGCTGGTCAGGCGGCGGCTCGCTGTCGCTGTTTTATCAGGCACAGGCGGAAAACCCGACGATTACCCACACGCCGGCCGGCGACGAGGTCAACCTTGTCGAAGCGGGCCTGAAGCCCGCCGACGGCGTGATCTTCATCGCCGCCCACCTGTCGCGGGCCGAAACGCTGACCGAATGGCTCGACCCGTCAGTTCTCGACGAACTCGACCCGGATCTGCGCGACCCGGAATTCGACATCTATTCGCCGGACTGCCCGCACCAGCCACCCTATTCGGCGGAATTCATCCAGCGATTCCGGGCCGCCCAGGTCGCCCGCAACCGCAAGATCACCCATTGGGTGCTCGACATGCTGGCGGAACTGAAGCGCCGCGGCTCGTTCGAGCAGGAGCGCGCCTTCATCGTCCACCGCACCATGTGCGACGTGCGCTGGTTCGACGGCACCATCGACCCGAACGACCGGCCGATCGGCCGAAGCTACATGGGTGATCCGCGCACGGTCAATGTCGGCCCGGTCGGGCTTGCCCGCTTCACGACCCTGCGTTCCTGGCTTTCCCAGTGGAGCTATGACCTGTCGAATGCAAAGGGGCCGATGAACGCGGCGCTGATCAAGCGCTCGCCGGTGCTGCAGATCGAGAACAATGCCGACGAGGCTGTCCCGGCGACCCACAATCCGGCGATCCGGGCGGCGCTGGCGACGCAAAACAAGGAATACATGACGATCCCGCACGCGACCCACTATTACCTCGGCCAGCCGGAGCTTCTCAAAGCCTGCATCGACCGGGTGATCGACTGGAGCAAGCGGCAGGGGCTGTTGTCTTGAAAGACAAGCTGGAGCTCGTCGGGAGCGAGTTCCAGACTATCGGGAGGATTGAACGTGAGCTCTAATGAAAAGCACCACCGTCCATTCCGGAACGGTGGTACTGCAATTTCATCTTCCGCCTTCATGGCGGGATCGGGGGCTCGACATTCGTCCGGCCCCCAATTGGCCTCCTCAAGCCGCAGCCGATTTCCTGGCGATCATGCCGGCCTTCTTCTGAATCCACGCCTTCATGGCGTCATGGGCTTCCGACGCGGCCTGTTCCAGATAGCCCGGTTCCTCCGTGCGCGCAGTGATTTCCAGCCGCAGGCCGTTCGGGTCGAAGAAGTAGATCGAGTTGATGAACTCGTGGTCGATGACATCGGTCGTCTTCACGCCGGCATCCTGAAGACGCTTCTTGAACTTCAGGACCTCCTCGACGGAATCGACTTCCATCGCGAAGTGCTGGACCCAGTCCGGCGTATTGGGAGAGGGAAGCGGCATGATGTTTTCTCCGAGGTCGAAGAAGGCCATGTAGGAGCCGTCGCCGAGTTCGAAAAAGAAATGCGCGTAGGGCTTTTCTTCGCCCGTGGACGGCACCTTGTCGGCGGTCATGCAGTTGACCAGCGGCAGGCCAAGCAGGTCCTCGTAGAACTTGCGGGTCTCCTCGCCATCGCGGCAGGGGTAGGAAAAGTGATAGAGTTTGCGAAGCTTCGGTGCGTCGACCATGGTGGTTCCTCCATATCCAGGCTTGTTGCATTGTCCTCGATGGTAGGCCTTTGCCGACCCTCCCATGTCCCCCTCCAGGGTGGACATGCCCGCGACAGGTTCGTGCCCAACCCAGGAGGCGTCAATGCCTGCTCTTGATGGAGACAACATGACCGTCATGGCCGCCCTCATGAACGAGGTCGGTGAACCCGGCTTCCCGGAAAAATTCCTGGACACCTTGCGCGCGGTCGCCGGCACCGATTTCTGTTCCGCCTTCCAGGCCGAGGAAGACGGGTCGCTCACCTATCTCTTCGCCTGCGGTTATCACTCGACCATTCCGGGTTTTGCCGAGCGCGCTTCGCTCGATTATGCCCGGCGTTACTGGCTACGCGACCGGGTGACCCGCCAGATGCTGAACGCAGGCCCTGGACTTGCCAAGGTGCAGGTCATCCGCCAGGCCTGGAACGGCATCCGTGACCCCGAATACCGCCGCGACTGTTACGAGCGTGCCCATGTGCTCGAACGCCTGACCATCTATCATTCGGAGGAACCGCGGATCTTCGCCAGCCTCTATCGCACCCGCGAAAGCGGCCCGTTCCCGCTCTCGGCGGTCGAACGGCTGGAGGCCTTCGCGCCGCTCCTGATGGCCATGGTCGTCAAGCATGTGCGGCTCCAGGGCCGGCCGCAGACGGCGCCATTGCATCCGCCGCAGCAGGAGATCGCCGGGCGGCTGTTGCAGGCGGGATTTGCGCTTTCGGGCCGAGAGGCGGAAGTGTCCGCGGGCCTGCTGCTCGGCCGCACGCATCGGGAGATTTCCGAAAAGGTCGGGCTCGCGCTTTCGAGCATCGTCACCTACCGGCAGCGCGCCTATCGCAAGCTCGGGGTCAGCGACCGGCGTGGGCTCGAAGCGCTTTATGAGGGAATTTCGCGCGTCTAACCTATCAATTCGAGGAGGGATTTCAGATGATTTCGATCAAGGACCGTATTGCCATCGTTACCGGCGCCAGCTCGGGCATCGGCTGGGGCATCGCCAAGGCGATTGCCACCGAGGGCGCCATCACCGTGCTTGCCGCCCGCAGCGCCGACAAACTTGAGAAACTCGCGGCCGAGATCGAGGCAGAAGACGGCCATGCATTCGTCGTGCCGACCGACGTCACCGACGACGCGCAGGTCGAAAGGCTGTTCGCCACGGTCAAGGAAAAATATGGCCGGCTCGACATCCTGATCAACAATGCCGGCATCGCCGACCATACGCCGGTCGAAAAGCTTACCAACGAGCGCTGGCACGAGGTGATCGGGGCGAACCTGCATTCGGTCTTCTATTGCAGCCGCGCCGCATTCGTCATCATGCAGGAACAGAAGCGCGGCCGGATCATCAACATGGGCAGTCTGTCGTCCAAGGTACCCCGTGGCCATACCGCCGCCTATACGGCAAGCAAGTTCGCGCTCGAGGGCCTCACCCGTTCGCTCGCCGTCGACGGCCGCGAGCATGGCATCGCGGTCTCGATGGTGCATCCGGGCTCGACGGTCAGCTCGCTGGTTCCCGGCGTCACCGACAAAGTCCGGCCCGCAACGATGATGCCTATGGATGTGGCGCGGATCGTCGTGCTGATGGCAACCTTGCCGGACGATGTGAACCTTTACGAAAGCATCATCCTGCCGGTCGAAATGCCGTTCCTCGGTCGCGGTTAAGCATCGGTTCAGCACATCGTGAAGCGGCTTTCTTTTCGAAAGACCCGAGACTGAAAGCCGCTTGACGCATATTCGGGTCCCTGATACCCATGTTCCCAACAGGGAGAATTTGCTATGGAAAACCAGACCGAATCCGCTGCCGCCGGCCAGAACAATGGCAAGTGGGGTGAATATGTTACCGTGGATTTTGACGAGGGCATCGCCTGGGTGACGCTCAACCGCCCGAAGCAGCGCAACGCCATCAATCCGGGCATCGTCTGGGAGATGAACGCGATCATGGACGCGCTGGAGGAAGACGACCGCTGCAAGGTGATGGTCGTCACTGGCGCCGGCGAATCCTTCTCGGCCGGCATGGACCTCAAGGAATATTTCCGCGCGACCGACAAGGTGCCGCCGATCCAGCGCGAGCGCCTGTTCCGGGCGAACGCCGCATGGCAGTGGCGCCGGATGATGTATTACCCCAAACCGACCATTTCCATGGTCAACGGCTGGTGTTTTGGTGGCGCCTTCCAGTTCCTGGTCGGCTGCGACCTCGCCATCGCCTCGGAAGACGCCGTCTTCGGCCTTTCCGAAATCAACTGGGGGATCATTCCGGCCGGTATCGTCACCAAGTCGGTGCTGGAAACGATGAGCTTCCGCGACGCGATGTATTACATCATGACCGGGGAAACCTTCACCGGCCAGCAAGCTGCCGAGATGAAGCTGGTCAACAAGGCTGTTTCGCCGGACGAGCTGAAGGCCGAAACCCGCAAGCTCGCCATGACCTTGATCGGCAAGAACCCCTTCGTGCTGCGCCAGGCCAAGACCGCCTGCCGTTTCACCCGCGATCTCACCTGGGAACAGGCGGGCGAATATCTGATGGCGAAGTCCGATCAGACGGAACTCCGCGACCCGGAGAACGGCCGCAATACCGGCATGAGTCAGTTCCTGGACGAGAAATCCTTCCGTCCGGGCCTCGGTGCCTATCGTCGCGACTAAGAAGTGGCTCCCATGGCTGATACGATGACCACAGCTCCCAAGACGTTCGATCCGGCCAGGCCGTTCGATCTCGACCGTCTGCTGCGCCCACGATCGATCGCGATCGTGGGCGCGTCGCCGGATCCCGCTTCGATTGGCGGTGGCGTGCTCGCCAATCTCGAACTCTTCAAATATGCCGGCGACCTGCATCTCGTCAGCCGCTCGCGCGACGAGATCAACGGCCGCCCCTGCGTGAAGACCATCGGCGACCTGCCCAAGGGCGTCGACGTGGTGATCCTCATCGTACCCCAGGCAGCGATCAAGGAATCGGTGCTTGCCTGTGTCGAGCGCGGGGTCGCGGGTGTCATCGTCTACTCTTCCGGTTTCGCCGAAGCCAGCGAGGAAGGCCGCCGGCAGCAGGATGAGCTCGCCGAGATCTGCCGCATGGCGGGCATGGCTATGCTCGGACCCAATTGCATGGGCTATACCAATTATGTCGATGGCATTCCGCTCACCTTCGAGCCGGTCGATCTGCGCGGCGTCGGCGAGCGCTCCAGGGTCGCGATCGTCGCCCAGAGCGGCGCGACGGCGGCCAATATCCGCTTTGCCATGCATTCCCGCGAAATCGCGGTTTCCTACGTGATCGCCACCGGCAACGAGGCGGTGATCGCGGCCGAAGACCTGATCGCCTGGTTGATCGAAGACAAGGACAACGCCGTTGTCGCCGTCTATGTCGAACAGGTCAAAAACCCCCAGAAATTCCTCGCAGTCGCACGGCGCGCCCGCGAACTCGGCAAGCCGATCGTGATGCTGCATCCGGGATCGAGCGAGCGCGGCAAGCAGGCGGCGCAATCGCATACCGGAGCGCTTGCCGGCGACCACGCGCTGATGCAGACGGCCGTGCGCAACGAGGCCGTCGCGCTGGTCGAGACGACCGACGAACTGTTCGACGTAGCCGCCATCCTGGCGCGTTATCCGTCGCCGCCGCCAGGCGAGGCGGGCATCGTCACCAATTCCGGCGCCATCCGCGGCCTTTGCTTCGATTTCTGCGAGCGCGTCGACCTACCGATCGCGACACTGTCGGACGCGGTCCATGCCGAGCTCAGCACCCAGGTGCCGCCATACGTCCATGTCGACAACCCGTTCGACATCGGCACAACCGGTTTCTCCAATCCCGGCATTTTCGGAACCTCCACAGCGTCCATGCTGAAGGATCCGAATGTGGGCATTGTCTTCCTCTCGCATGCGGGCGGCTCGCCGCCGATGCAGATCAAGAAGTCGGACGCCATCATTCCGGTTGCCGCGACCGCGACAAAGCCGGTCATCCTCAACATCGTCGGCGACGACTATCCGCTCGACCCGAGCTTCATGAAGGCGGTGCGCGACAGTGGCATTCCGTTCTTCCGCTCACCGGAACGCGCTATGCGCGCCATGGCGGTGGTGATGAATTATGCGGCCGCGCTCGCCGCCACGAAAGACCGCGCGCCGGAAGGCGAACGGATCGCCAAACTGCCACCCTGCGGCCTCGTGGTCGAATATGAGGGCAAGCGGATCCTGACCGATCTCGGCATCCACATCCCGAAGGGCGCTTTGGCGAAATCCGCCGACGAAGCCGCGACGATCGCAGCCGATGTGGGCTATCCGGTGGTGATGAAGGCGCAGGCCGCCGAACTCGCCCACAAGAGCGATGTGGGCGGCGTCATCGTCAACATCGCCGACGAGCCGGCGCTGCGGGCGGCGCACGAAAAGATGTATGCCAGCATTGCTACACACAAGCCCGGCCTCGAGCTCGACGGCGTGCTGATCGAGGGCATGGCGCGCCAGGGCCTCGAAATGGTGGTCGGCGCCAAGCGCGATCCGCAATGGGGTCCGGTGGTGCTTGTCGGCCTTGGCGGCGTCTGGATCGAGGCGCTAGCGGATGCCCGCCTGCTGCCGGCCGATATCAGCCGCAAGCGGGCGATCGCCGAAATCCACAAGCTGAAGGCATCGAAGCTGCTGGGACCCTTCCGCGGCCAGCCGTCCCGCGACGTCGAGGCGATCGCCGACGTGGTCGTCAAGCTCGGCGCGCTGATGCGCTCGACGCCCGAGATCGTCGAAGTCGATATCAACCCGCTCGTTGTCTATGGCGAGGGGGACGGGGCTTTGGCTCTCGACGCCCTATTCGTGGTGCGGTGAGGGCGTAAGCCCTCGCTGAGATTTTGGGGTGTAGCCCCCTCATCCGCCTACCGGCACCTTCTCCCCGAGGGGAGACGGTGAGTTGCCGCAATGTCTCAGATCCTCCTCTCCCAGCGGGAGAGGGTGGCCGAGCGGAGCGGAGGCCGGGTGAGGGGGTGCGGCGCCCAATATTTGTCAGTCTATCACGAGGGAGGAATCCGTGATGCAGACCCAGTCCTATGGTGAATTGAGACTCTTTGTGGATGGCGAATGGCTCGGCGCGGAAGGCCGGGTGACCGAAGACGTCACCAATCCGGCGACCGGCGAGCCGATCGCGGCTTTACCGCATGCCACCACGGAAGACCTTGATCGCGCCGTCGCGGCCGCCACCCGTGAGTTCAAGGCATGGAAAGCGACCACCGCCTTCGACCGCGCCAAGATCATCCGCAAGGCAGCCGACATCCTGCGCGAACGGGCGAACGAGATTGGCCGGCGCATGGTGCTCGACCAGGGCAAGCCGCTCGGCGAGGCGATCCCGGAAGTTCATATCTCGGCCGACATTCTCGACTGGACGGCCGACGAGGGCCGTCGCACCTATGGCCGCATCGTGCCTTCGCGGGTGCCCGGTGCCCGCTGGATGGTCACGCGGGAGCCGGTTGGCCCGGTCGCCGGCTTCACGCCCTGGAATTTCCCGGGCGTCATTCCGGCGCGAAAGATCTCGGCCGCACTCGCCACCGGCTGCACCATGGTCATAAAGCCCTCGGAAGAGACGCCGTCCACCGTGCTCGAAATCGCTCGTGCCCTGCAGGATGCAGGCCTGCCGAACGGCGTGCTGAACGTGGTGCACGGAAAGCCTGCGGACGTCTCCGAACACCTGATCGCCGCCGACGGCATCCGCAAGATCACCTTCACTGGCTCGACCGCCGTCGGCCAGCATCTGGCGGTGCTCGCTGCCCAGGCGGGCGTCAAGCGCGCAACGATGGAGCTCGGCGGCCATGCGCCGGTGCTGATCTTCGAGGATGCCGATATCGACCACGCGATCCGCGTCATGGTCCATGCGAAATACCGCAATGCCGGCCAGGTCTGCATCTCGCCGACCCGGTTCTACGTGCACGACAGTGTCCACGACCGGTTCGTCGACGGGTTTGCAAAGGCGGCCACCGCCTTGAAGGTCGGCGACGGCATCGATCCATCCAGCCAGATGGGACCGCTCGCCAACAGCCGCCGCGTGCCGGCGATGGAACGCATGGTCGCCGATGCCGTGCAGCGCGGCGCCAAGGTGAAGGCCGGCGGCGAGCGCGGCAGCAATCGCGGCTATTTCTTCCAGCCGACGGTTCTCTCAGACGTGCCGCAGGACGCGATCATCATGAATGACGAGCCTTTCGGTCCCGTCGCCGTCACCGCCCGCTTCACCTCCTTCGACGAGGTGATCGAACAGGCCAACCGGCTGCCCTACGGCCTTGCCTCCTATGCCTTCACCCGGTCCAGCCAGACCGCGGCGATGGTCAGCGACGCGCTCGAGGCCGGCATGGTCGGCATCAACAACAACTTTATCTCGATGGCCGAAACGCCGTTCGGCGGCGTCAAGCAGAGCGGTTACGGCTCGGAAGGCGGCACCGAGGGCATGGACGCCTATCTCGTCACCAAAATGACCAGCCTGTCATAAGGCTCAAGGATCGTTAGGAGAACACGATGACCATAGAAGCAAGTGACCTGGGCGGAGAGAACGTCAAGGTCGAATTCGAGGACGGCATTGCCTGGGTAAAACTGAACCGCCCGGACAAGCGCAACGCCATGAGCGTCGGCCTTGCCGAAGACATGATCCGCGTGCTCGACGCGCTTGAAATCGACGACCGCGCGGGCGTCGTCATCCTCACCGGCGAGGGCGAGGCCTTCTCCGCCGGTATGGACCTCAAGGACTTCTTCCGCGCCACCGACGGCGTCTCGGACGTCAAGCGCATGCGCGCCTACCGCTCGACCCGCGCCTGGCAGTGGCGTCTCCTCATGCACTACGCCAAGCCGACCATCGCCATGGTCAACGGCTGGTGTTTCGGTGGTGCCTTCACGCCGCTGATCTGCTGCGACCTCGCGATCGCCTCCGAGGACGCGGTCTTCGGCCTGTCGGAAATCAACTGGGGCGTCATCCCCGGCGGCGTCGTCTCCAAGGCGATCTCGACGCTGATGAACGACCGCAAGGCGATGTATTACGTCATGACCGGCGAAAAGTTCGGCGGCAAGATGGCCGAACAGCTCGGCCTGGTGAACGAGGCGGTGCCGGCCGACAAGTTGCGCGAGCGCACCGTCGAGATCGCCCGCGTGCTGCTTGACAAGAACCCGACCGTGCTGCGCCAGGCCCGCATGGCCTACAAATACGTGCGCGAAATGACCTGGGAAGAGTCGGCGGAATATCTGACCGCCAAGGCCGACCAGACGACGTTCGTCGATCCGGAAAAGGGCCGCGAAAAGGGACTGTCGCAGTTCCTGGATACGAAGACTTATCGTCCGGGGCATGGGGCGTATAAGCGCGAGGAGTAGTCTATGCCTCCTTCCGGGGAGACCGTTGCCAGACATCCTCATCCGCCTGCCGGCACCTTCTCCCCTCGGGGAGAAGAAATATGCCGTAGCGGCTCTAACCTTCCTCTCCCCTTGGGGAGAGGGTGGCGAAGCGGAGGTCGGGCGAGGGCGGGGCACCCGCCGCCTCCAAGACTACAACGCGAGACCAGATGATGGACCTGAACTATTCGGACGAGCAGCTTCTGTTGAAGGAAAGCGCCGAGCGGTTCCTGAAGGATCGCTACGACTTCGAGAGGCGTAACAAGATCATCGCCTCGAAGACCGGATACGATGTCGGCATCTGGTCCGAGATGGCCGATCTCGGCTGGCTGGCGCTGCCATTTGCCGAAGAGAATGGCGGGTTTGGTGGCGGCGCGGTGGAAATCTCGCTGATCATGGAAGCGGTCGGCCGAGCGCTGATGGTCGAACCCTATCTCGCCTGTGTCATCCTCGCTGGTGGGCTGGTCGAAAAGCTGGGCAGTGCGGATCAAAAAGCCAAAATCCTCGGGGGCCTGATCGCCGGCACCTCGCGCCCGGCGCTCGCCCATGCCGAGCGCCAGACCGGTTTCGACTTCGGTAATATCGCCGCAACCGCCACAAAGAGTGGAAATGGCTACACCATCTCCGGTGAGAAGCCGCTGGTTCTCGCCGGCCCCTTTGCGGATATCTTTCTGGTCTCGGCCAAGCTTGACGGGGCAGTCAAATTTTTCGTCGTACCTACGGACGCTGCGAGACTGACGCGGACCGAGGTGAAACTCGTCGATGGCAGCCGTGCCAGCGATCTCGTTCTCGACAACGTCGCCGTACCCGCAT
Source organism: Neorhizobium sp. USDA 3394 (assembly GCF_056280385.1). Lineage (NCBI taxonomy): Bacteria > Pseudomonadati > Pseudomonadota > Alphaproteobacteria > Hyphomicrobiales > Rhizobiaceae > Neorhizobium > Neorhizobium sp. USDA 3394. Next base: position 1,243,540 of record NZ_JBWCDU010000002.1, on the reverse strand, counting down.
CGGCGCTGCTCGGCGCTGAGGCCGATACGCTCGCTGAAATCGAAGCAGCCTATGACCGCGCCAATGCCGCGCTCGCCTCGGAAGCGGTCGGCATCATGGACGCGCTGATGGACGCGACCGTTGCCTATACGAAGGAGCGCGTGCAGTTCGGCAAGCCACTCGCCGCCCTCCAGGCACTTCAGCACCGCATGGGTGAGATGGCGGTGAAATGCCAAGAAGCCCGCGGTTCCGCATTGCTTGCCACCCTTTCCGTCGATGCGCCGCGCCCGATGCGCATCCGCGGCGTTTCCGGCGCCCGCGCAAAGATCGGCAAGGTTTCCCGCTCCGTCGCGCAGGAGGCGATCCAGCTGCACGGCGCCATGGGTTTTTCGGAGGAAATGCCGATCGGCGCCTGGTTCCGCCGGCTTTATGCGATCGAAAACACGTTTGGCACCACCGCCGACCATCTGAAGCGTTATGGCGAGATCGTCCGCGATCCTGCCGTGCTGTCCGGCAGCCTGCTGCGCGAACCCGTCTGAGGAGACGTTCCATGGATCTGTTGCTGACAGAAGAAGAGGTCCGCTTCCGCGACGAGGTGCGGGCCTTTCTTGACGCCCATCTGGGCGCGGACCTGAAGCGCGCCGAGCGGCTGAACCCCAGTTTCCTCGCCGATCCCGCCGTCGGCTTGAAATGGCAGGCGAAACTCAACGACAAGGGCTGGGTCGCCCCGTCCTGGCCGAAGCAATATGGCGGCACCGGCTGGACGCTTGCCGAGCGCTACATCTTCGACCAGGAATGCGAACGGGCCGGCGAGCCGCATTTCCGCGGCGCCTCGATCAAGATGATAGCCCCGGTCATCATGCGCTACGGCAACGATGCCCAGAAGGGTTTCTACCTGCCGCGCATCCTGAGTGGCGAGGATGTCTGGGCTCAAGGGTATTCCGAACCCGGCTCCGGCTCCGACCTCGCGTCGTTGAAGACCAAGGCGGTGCTCGACGGCAACCATTACGTGATCAACGGCTCGAAGATCTGGTCGACGCTGGCGCATCACGCCACCCGCATGTTCGCTCTGGTGCGCACGGCGGATACCGGCAAGAAGCAGGAAGGCATCACCTTCATCCTGATCGACCTCAAATCGCCGGGCGTCACGATCCGGCCGATCCGTTCGATCTGCGGCACGCATGAATTCAACCAGGTCTTCTTCGACGACGTGAAAGTACCGGTCTCCGATCGTATCGGCGAAGAGGGCGAGGGCTGGGATATCGCCAAATACCTGCTCGAATTCGAGCGGGGCGGGGCCTTTGCCGGCGGCGTGTTGCGCGCCATGCTGACACGGTTGCAGCGGATCGCCTCCGAGCCGCTTGCCGACGGGCGAAAGATGATCGACGATCCGTTGTTCATGGCCCGCTTTGCCGAGATCGCCACGGATGTCGACGCCAACGACATGCTGGAGCTTGCGGCCATGTCCAAGGTCCAGGCGGGCGGCAATCCGGGCGCGGTGCCGTCCTCGACGATGAAGATCGAGCGCAGCCGCATCCGCCAGTCGATCGCGGAGCTTGCAGCATCGATCCTCGGACCCGATGCGCTACGCTGGGAAGAGCGCCGGCCGCTACATGAGCTGCCGGAGGAGAATGAATTGGACGAAGAGCGCAAGGTCGCCTCCGCCGTCTATTTCAACTCTCGCTCCCAAAGCATTTTCGGCGGCAGCAACGAGATCCAGCTGGAAATCATCGCAAAGACCCTGCTGCGGTGAACCTCTCCTGAAACCATATCTCCTCCAGCGCGTTACCAGCCGGACCTTGTCAGCCCGGAGAACGCCCGTTGGATATCATCCGCATTCTGCTCGCCTTCATCCTGCCGCCGCTCGGCGTGTTCCTCCAGGTGGGGCTCGGCCTGCATTTCTGGCTGAACATCCTGCTCACCCTCTGCGGCTGGTTGCCGGGCATCGTGCACGCGCTCTGGGTGATCCTGCGCAAATAGCCGGGATCACGCTGGGCGTCGTCTCCGAGCGAGATGACCGCTGGAGTCTTAAGCGGCGATATCCGCGATCTCGCCCGACTGCCACAGGATGCGCGGATCGGACATGTCGCCGCTTTCCATGTCGACCTGAACCGAATAGGCCGCAACGCCGACGAAGCGGTCGGCCATGGCGCGGGCGATCTTTTCTGCCGAAGCGGCATTCGAGGCCACGCGCATCTCGCCCGGCGTCACGTTGCCCCGCACTTTCTTGAACGGCAGCACGATAAATTTTTCAGACCGGGACATGGCGTTTCCTTCTTTTGTGCCACACTGTCGATATGCGTGCTGCGAAGTCAACAGCGACCACCAGAAATCGCCCTGTCCCATAGTCACACCAGTTTGCGTCTCCAGCCCTGGAATAGCTATTCCTCGTGGTTGGGATGACAGTGTCCCTACCCCAAAGGCAACTTAGAGCCAAAGGGCAAATTCGCGTGGCAATCGACACCTATGCGAAGACGTCCTCCACTCGTGCGCAATCGCGCCACCAAAATTTGCCGGTAACCTCGTCATGCCGCGTATCTGTCCAGATACGCCGTTGGTAGCTGCCGTTCCGGCCACGGTCGAAGCAGCAGCCGCTTCCATGGCAGATTACGCCGGGCGGTCCCGGAATAAAGTCCCATCACCGAAATTTGAAGGCGGGCTCGCGCAGGAGAGTCGCCCTCGGTTCCCTCTGTGTTACAGTTTTAAGAAATCGATAACGCAGTGATTGGATTGGCAATGCTTACAACACTCGCGATGCTTATGAGCCTTTCCGCCGCTGCCACGGCCCCTATGGTCGCGCAGCAAAAGGGAGGTGAAGTCGATGTGGAACTGGTCCTCGCGGTCGATACGTCCCGCTCCATGGACTACGAGGAGGTCCGCATCCAGCGCGAGGGGTATCTCGAGGCACTCAAACACAAGGAGTTTATCGATGCGGTGAAGACAGGGCTGACCGGCCGTATCGCCATCAGCTATTTCGAATGGGCCGGTGACGTGGTGCCGGATTCGATCATCGATTGGACAATCATCGAAAACGAGCAGGACGCGATCAATTTTGCCGCCAAGCTCGAGGCCCGGCCCATCAATTCCCAGCGCCGCACTTCGATTTCCGCCGCAATCACCCAGGGCGCGACGATGATCGTCGCCAATTCCTATCATGGCATGCGTCAGGTGATCGACATTTCCGGCGACGGGCCGAACAATTCCGGTAATCCGGTCGTGCCGGTCCGTGGGAAGGCGCTGGAGGCCGGCATCATCATCAATGGGCTGGCGATCATGCTGAGACCCTCCGGTGCACCGGGCGGGCTCGACAAATATTACGGCGACTGCGTCATCGGCGGACCTGGCTCCTTCGTGCTGCCGGTTCACAAGATCGAGGATTTCGCCGTCGCCGTGCGGCGCAAGCTGGTCCTGGAGATCAGCGGGCTCACGCCGTCCCCAACCGTGCAGAAGGTCGCCAGCAACCAGCCTTCCAGCGACTGCCTCATCGGCGAGAAGCAATGGCAGGATCTGTTCGATCGGTAATACCTTGTCCAGCCACGTCGCACGGGTGGAACATTTCATCCGATTTCAGAGTTTCCTTCCGCTTGTCGTAAGAGGGGAGGGAGCCGGCGTTGAACGGTGCCAGGACGGAACGGGGCAATGACACAGGCGGCAGCCGAAGTTTCCTGATCGGTCTCGGACGTGGCGCGGCCGGCGCAATGCTGTTCGGCATCCCGATGCTGATGACAATGGAGCTCTGGCAGCTCGGTTTCTACATCGAACGCTGGCGCCTGTTCCTGCTGCTGGTCGTCAATATCCCGCTTCTCATCTTGCTCGCCCACCGGATCGGTTTCGAGCGTACCTCCACCTTTGGAGAAGCATGCCGCGACGCCACCATCGCCTATGGCCTCGGCATCCTCATAAGTGCAGCGGTTCTCGTCATGCTCGGGGACATCAAGCCCCACATGCCGCTCTCCGAAATGCTCGGCAAGATCGCCATCCAGTCCGTTCCGGCAAGCATCGGCGCGCTGCTCGGCCGCTCCCAGCTCGGCGGACAGTCCGAGAATGATGACCGTGAGGACGACGGGGAGGAGGATGGGCAAGGCGGTGGCGGGGTGGCCGACGAAATTTCCACCAGTTACAGCCGCGAGCTCTTTCTGATGGCGGTCGGCGCCCTCTTTCTCAACCTCAACGTCGCACCGACGGAGGAAATCATCCTGATCGCCTACAAGATGACGCCTTGGCATGCGCTCGTCACCATCGCCCTATCGATCGCCATCATGCACGGGTTCGTCTATGCGGTCGCCTTCAAGGGCACCCATGAGATTTCCGAGGAAACGCCGTGGTGGCACGCCTTCTTCCGCTTCACTTTGCCGGGCTACATGGTCGCCATGCTGATCAGCCTCTACGTGCTGTGGACCTTCGGCCGGCTCGACGATACGGCGCCGACGCAGATGCTCATGTCGGCGATCGTCCTCAGTTTCCCCGGCGCAATCGGGGCCGCCGCCGCCCGCCTGATCCTGTAACGAGTGAACCTCGATGACAACCACAGCCAACAAACGCCACACCGAAGCCAAGGAGCCACACTGGATCGAATGGGCGACCGGCATGGTTTCAGCGCTCGTCGTCGTCGCCACGATAACCTGGGTCGCCTACCAGGCCTGGACACAGGAGAAGATGCGCCCGGACTTCTCAATCGCCATCACCGAGAGGCGCCAGACGGAAGGCGGCTACCGTGTCGCCTTCGATATCGCCAACAAGGCGACGGCGACGGCTGCTGCGGTTACCGTACGGGGCGAAATTCTGGACGGCGGCAACATCGTCGAAGACGCAGACGTTACCTTCGACTACGTGCCGGCGGAATCCAAGTCCTCCGGGGCGATCCTGTTTTCCCAGGATCCGGGTGCTCGCGAGCTACGTATCCGCGCGGTCGGCTATATCGATCCGTGAGGGATCGCCGACATCACCTTCGCAAGTCGCCGGATTACTCCGGCGTCACGGAGATGTAGCGTCTTGCGATCATCCAGCACGCCAGTGCCCAGGTCGCGCCGGCGCACCAGCCGCCGAGGACGTCTGTCGGGTAGTGGACGCCGAGATAAACCCGGCTGAAACCGATGATGAATGTCAGGACGATCGCCGCGCCGATCAGGAAGATGCGCGTCGAGCGATAGGGCTGAGCGCGCGACAGCAGCGCTCCGAGCGTCAGGTAGGTGACGGCCGACAGCATTGCATGACCGCTCGGAAAACTGAGATCGCTGACTTCGACCAGATGCGGCACGATATCCGGCCTCGGACGAGCTACGCCGAGCTTCAGCAGCGAACTCAAAAGCCAGCCGCCGGCGATCGACAGGAACATGAAGAACGCGATGGCCTTCTGCCGCGACAGCAGGAGGAAGGCGGTTCCCATGACGGTCATCAGGGTGAGCACGGTGACCCCGCCGAGAGCCGTGATATCTCCCATGGCATGATTGAGCCAATAGGGTCCAAGCGGTGTCGCAAGATCAGTGGCATTGCGCAGGGCCAGAAGGATCTTTTCGTCGAAGGCATGGGTTTCTCCTTCCAGCACCTCGTCGGTCAACCGGAAGAATACGAAAAGCCCGCCTGCCAGGAAGGCGATCATCATCAAGCCGATCGGCTCGAACGTCATGACCCTTTCGACCACTCTGCGTGTTACGCGCTGATGGAATGCCATCCAAACTCCTTGCTCAATTCCAGTTCACGACCGACCGCATCGCGCGAAGCGGCCGATCCGTCGAAGGCGGCTGCACGATCCTGTACCGTGCCTCGATCAATCCGTAGAGGCCGAAGGCGAAAAGTCCGATGGCCGCCATTCCATAGAGGATAGCCCCGAATGGAAGCTGGCGCACCCACGCGAGTGCATCCGCCAGACCGCCGGCCTGGTTCGGATCGACAGCGAAGGCGGCGTAGATGAAGAACCCGCCGATAATGAGGAAGATGACGCCGCGCGCCAGAAGGCCGTAGGTGCAGATGCCATTGAGCACGGCTCGCTGCTCGAAGCCGCTTTCGAAAAAGCGAAGATAGCCGCGTTTGACACCCTTGGCCGCCTGGGCGCCGCCGGCACCGATGATCGCAAGCGCGACGCCTGCGACAAGATAGCGACCGAACGGCTGCTGCATCAGCCAGGCGGTCCAGCTTTCGCGCGCGCTGGATGATCCTGCGCCAAAGCCGAGATGAAGAGCCTGCCCGATTGCATAGAAGGCGAGACCGGCATAGGTGGCGGCGCTGACGAGTAGACCCGCCCTGACCAGATACCCTTTCGCATTGTGCTGATGGCGGTCGGTATTGAGGATCGATTGCGCCACTCGCCAGAGGACGAAGCCGACCAGGCCCATGCCGATCATGCCGAGCCATATTTGCCCGAAAGGCTGTTCCAGGACGATCTGCAGCGCGGACTTGGAATCCGGTTCTCCTCCACCCAAGGTCGAAAGCGACGCCATGCCGGCGATCAGGACGTATACGATCCCCCGGGCCGCATACCCGGATCTCGCCAGCCATTCCAGTTTCCTGTCCTTGTCCATCCCGATCTCCTCGAAAACTCGACAGAAACGTGCCGGGATGCCCGCGGTTCCGGAAGTCGCCGATGCCGCCTTTCTCTTTCCGGCCATTTTCGCGAAATGCCCGCGCAGGCGGAATAGAACCAACTCACGCTTGGAACAATTCGGTGATAATTCGTGTGCAGCGCACATTGGATCATTCTTCCGCCACATGCGTTTCCCAACGCTGCCAAACCGCTCGCATGAGTCTCAACAAGGGCGGCTGAAGAATTAAAGGAGTACAGGGATGAAGAAGATTGTTGCCTTGGCGCTCGCCGCTTTGCCGGTCGTAACCAGCGCCGGAGCCGCCTTTTCGGCCGATGTGATCGCCCGCCGGGATCGTGTCCCGGTTTACGAAGAACAGGACCAGCGCGGTGGCGTTCGCATCGGCTATCTCGATTGCTCGATCGGCGGTGGCGTCGGTTACGTGCTTGGTTCCGCCAAGGAAGCCGACTGCGTCTTTACGACGGCGATCGGCAGCGAACCGCTCGACCGTTATACCGGCGTGGTGCGCAAGATGGGCGTGGATCTCGGCTTCACCACCCGTTCGCGGCTGATCTGGGCCGTCTTCGCCCCGACCGCCGGTTATCACCACGGTTCGCTCGGCGGCCTCTACCAAGGCGCGACCGCTGAGGCCACCGTCGGGGCCGGCATCGGCGCCAACATCCTCGTCGGCGGTACCGCTGGTTCCATCCACCTGCAGACGGTGAGCGTGACGGGCCAGCTCGGCCTCAACGTCGCCGCCACCGGCACGTCGGTCACGCTGACGCCCGCGGGCTGAACATTCCACGCTTCCCCTTCCCGGAAACGGGGAGGGGACCCCAATGAGGCAGACACTTTTGCAAGCATGAGTTCTATGCGGCCTCTTGCTCCACGCCGTCCACATTCATACCTTAAAGAGACGGTATGGTTGGCCTTTGCAGACCCTTGCGGGGTTCCGGACCGCGTATTGCCTCATCAGGATTTGCATCATGGATCTCGAGAAAAGTTTACGGTCGGTCGTGGCTGTGCGTGCTTCCATTCCGGACAACGCCTTTACGGCCAATACGCTCGGCACCCGCCGGGAAGGTAGCGGCGTGGTGATCCGCGAAAACGGATTGGTGCTGACGATCGGCTATCTGATCACCGAAGCAGAAGACGTCTGGCTGACGCGCCAGGACGGCCGCGTCGTGCCGGCTCATGCGCTGGCCTACGATCAGGAAAGCGGCTTCGGCCTCGTGCAGGCCATGGCGCCGCTGGATCTGCCGGCGCTGCAGATCGGCGATTCCGCCACCGCGATGCTCGGCGATCCGATCATCTTCGCCGATGGCGAGGGAGAATATGTGCGCGGCAATATCGTCGCCAAGCAGGAATTCGCGGGATATTGGGAATATCTGCTGGATGAGGCGATCTTCATCGCACCCGCCCACCCCTCCTGGGGCGGTGCGGCGCTGATCGACACAGAAGGCAAGCTGCTTGGCGTGGGGTCTCTGCGTCTTCAGATGAGCAAGGGCGGCGAGATCGCAGACATCAACATGGTCGTGCCGGTCAATCTCCTGAAGCCGATTCTCGACGATCTCCTCAATCGCGGCGAATTCAACCGCCCGCCACGCCCCTGGCTCGGCGCCATGTCGGCGGAAAGCAATGGCGAAGTTGTGGTCATGAGCGTCACCGAAAACGGTCCGGCAGCCAAGGCGGGCCTGAAACGCGGCGACGTGATTTCGGAAATTCGCGACGGCGAGGTCGACGGGCTCGCGGACTTCTATCGCAAGATCTGGGAGAGCGGCCCTCCGGGCGCCGAAATCCCGATGCGGATTTTGCGTGATGGACGGGAGGCCTGGCTCAGGGTGAAGTCGGCCGACCGGAATGATTTTTTGAGGAAACCACAGCTGCAGTGATCGCCGCCATCTGGCGCGGAGAAGGCTGCGAGAGCGGCTTCGATCGGCTATATCAACAGGATCGCCCGGAAATCATTGACGTTGGTGCCGGTTGGACCCGTTTCGAATAGGTCTCCAATCGCGGCAAATCCCGAAAAACTGTCATTGCCGTCAAGCAGTTTCCGCCCGTCGAGGCCTGCGGCCCGCAGGCGTCTGGCTGTCGTGCCGTCCGCGAAAGCCCCGGCATTGGTTTCCGATCCGTCGATGCCATCCGTGTCGGCGGCCAGCGCGGTGATCGCGTGGCCGTCGATCGCCAAGGCCAGAGCCAGCGCGAATTCGCCGTTGCGGCCGCCCTTGCCGCCCTTCGCCCGTAGCGTCACCGTCGTCTCCCCGCCGGACAGCAGAACCGCCGGCTTTGCGAACGGCCGGTCGCGGAGTGACACTTCGCGCGCAACTGCTGCATGCACCAGCGCCACATCGCGCGCTTCGCCTTCGACGGAGTCGGAGAGGATATGAGGCGTCACGCCATGGGCGCGGGCGACCTCAGCCGCGGCCTCCAGCGAGACGCCGGCAGAAGCTATGACAAAATGCTCGTGGCGGGCAAAGACCGAATCGTCCGGCTCCGGTGCGTCGGCGGCCGGCGAGTTCAGATGCGCGATCATCGCCGCCGGCAGCTTCAATTTATACTGTTCGACGATCGCGAGCGCATCGTGTCGTGTCGTGGCATCCGGAACGGTCGGGCCGGAGGCAACGAAGGCCGGGTTGTCGCCGGGAATATCCGAGACGATCAGGCTGACGACGCGGGCCTTGGTCGCTGCCGCAAGCCTGCCGCCCTTGATGGTCGACAGATGTTTGCGAACCACGTTCATGGCCGAGATCGGCGCGCCCGAAGCAAGCAGCATCTCGTTCAACGCAATCTCGTCTTCCAGCGTCAGTCCTTCCGGCGGCGCGGGCAGCAGGGCGGAGCCACCGCCGCAGACGAGCGCGATGACGAGGTCGTTTTCGGAGAGGTCACGGATCGCCTCGACCAACCGTTTTGCGCCGGCGAGGCCAGCGGCATCGGGTACCGGATGCGACGCCTCGAGAATCTCAATCGACTTCGTTTCGCAGCCATAACCGTAGCGCGTCACGACGATTCCAGTCAGCGGTCCGGTCCACACGCTTTCGAGCGCTGCAGCCATCTGGGCTGCACCCTTGCCGGCGCCAATCACGACGGTTCGCCCGCCTGCCGGCGGGGTGGGTAGGTGCTTCACGATGCCGGTGAGCGGATCGGCAGCCTTCACGGCTGCATGAAACAGCGCCTCCAGCAGTTTCCGATCCGTCATCGCTTGTCCTCCCGCGTCTCCGCCACCCGGGCTCTTTCGATCACGGTAGTCAACAGCCGTCAACCTGGCTTGATCACCCGCCGGCCTTTCAAACGGAACAAAGCAAGCCAGTGGCGGTTGTCCCACGGGCTCACCAAAATGAAGGAGCGAAAATATGGGTGAACATCTCAAAGAAGCCGGTTACCCAGGCCAGATCGACATCGGCGGCGACAGGTCTCCCGTAACTTACAAACTAAAAGCCAGCAAGGAAGATGACGGCGCCTTCCATGTGGCGGTGAGCCTCAGCGCCCCCCGCGACTGGCTGCTGAAACATGGCTTTCGCAAGGAGGCCACGCTGGTGCGCCAGGGCGGAGCTGAAATGCCGGTGCATTTTGAGGAAACGCTCAATGTTGCCGACAATATATCGGTCACGCTGCGCGCCGACGATGCGGTGATAGCCTCGATGGACGAATTGCGCCGCACGTTTCCGGAGCTGCGAGCGACCTGACACGGTCGCTCCCTGTTTGCATGAAACAACCGCAGCGTATAATCGCAGGCCCGGCCGATCGTTTGGCCGGGCATTTTGCGGTTGAGGCGGCGGGATCTTGAAGACAGTTGAAACGATAGCGCGATCCTGCGGAACCTGCACGCTCTGCTGCCGGCTTCCCGAAATCGCGGCTCTGGACAAGCCGCCCGATGCCTGGTGCCGGCACTGTTCGGAAGGGAAGGGCTGCGCAATCTATACCGACCGACCCCAGCTCTGCCGCGATTTCCTCTGTCTGTGGATGACCGATCCGGGCGTTCCCGATGCCTGGCGGCCGCTGACATCGAAGATGCTCGTCTATGAGCAGGGACCGCAGCTGACCATACTGGTCGATCCGGACCATCCGGATGCCTGGAAACAGGCGCCTTTTCCTTCCGATCTCGACAATTGGGCTAAAGCCGCGCAGGCGCGCGGCCACTACGTTATCCTGTTTTGCGGCGACGAAGTGACGAAGATAGAGCCGGGCGTCACCGCGCCGGCATGATTTCCGCTGCGGCCTGGCGGATGGTCTGCATCAGGATCGACAGCGGTGTGGAGGGATTTGCATCGGCGCGGATGGTGAGGCCGACCGGGCCACGGGTCTCGCTGGTGTCGATCGGCAGCGTCGCCAGAACCCCGTCCTCGATATCTGCGGCGACCACGCCCGTCGAGATGATCCAGATCGCGTCGCTCGACCGTACGAATGCGCGCCCGAAGGCATCCGAGACGGTCTCCACCTGGGTCGGCAGACTGGCGACGCCGTTGGCGATCAGGAACTGTTCAACCGAAGGCCGAATGATCGACCCGCGCGTCGGCATCAGCACCGGGTAGTCGGCAAAACCTTCGAAAATCGATCGTTTGGTATCGAGCAGTGGATGTCCAGTACGGACGGTAAAGACGACCTGTTCCGAATAGAGATGTTCGAAGGACAGGCCGGTCATCTTCTCCGGCAATGCCAGGCGGCCAACCACGAGGTCGAGATCGCCAACCCGGAGCTGCTCCATCAAAACGGCGTTATCTCCCGTCACGATCTTGATCCGGCTACCGGTCTTTTCGGCGAGGAAGAGCGTCATGGCACGCGGCATCACGCGGGTGGAAACGGTCGGGAGCGCACCGATCCGGACCGGCGGCGCGGAATCGAACAGTTCCTGGGAGACGGAATCCATGCCATGCCGGAGTGCCGTCAGTGCCGCGCCCGCATGGCGCAGGAAGACCTCGCCATAACGGGTGATGCGGATACCGCGACCGTCGCGCTCGAACATGGCGACACCCAGCGCCTCTTCGAGCTCGCGAATGGTCTTGGTGACGGCCGGCTGGCTGACATGTAGAATTTCGGCCGCCTTGACCACGCTTTTCTGGCGCGCGACCTCGACGAATGTATGCAAGTGGCGAAACTTGACTCGGGAATTGATCAAGATCAAATAACCCTGTGGTTAGGGGATTAGCTCAAAATATCATTTTACCTAACCGGAAACTAGTGCAATCTATCAAGGCGAGAGGAGGCGCTGATGCAGTTTGTACACATCAACGACATTGTGATCCACTACGACATCCAGCGCGCCGGCGACGGAAAGCCGGTCATCGTGTTCATCAATTCGCTCGGAACCGACAGCCGCATCTGGCATCACGAACTGCCGAAGCTTGCCGAGGATTTTACGGTCCTCACCTATGACAAACGCGGCCATGGGCTGTCCGGCCTTGGCGATCCGCCCTATTCGATCGCCGACCACGCCGCCGATCTTGCCGGCCTGCTCGACCACCTGCAGCTCAGCCAGGTCATCGTCTGCGGCCTTTCGGTCGGCGGGCTGATTGCCCAGAGCCTCTATACCACCCGTCCCGACCTCGTGAAGGCGCTGATATTCTCCAACACCGCGCACAAGATCGGTACCGCCGACTCCTGGGCGGCGCGCATTGCGGCCGTCGAGCAGAACGGTATCGGCAGCATTCTCGACGCGATCATGGAGCGCTGGTTCACCGCGCCGTTCCGAAAGCCGGAAAATGCCGCCTACCAGGCCTATTGCAACATGCTCGTGCGCCAGCCGACCTCCGGCTACAGCGGCACCTGCGCGGCGATCCGCGACGCCGATTTCACAGAGGCCGCGAAGAAAATCGCCGTGCCGGCGCTCTGCATCGTCGGCCGCGAGGATGGCTCGACACCGCCCGACCTCGTCAGGTCGTTTGCCGATCTGATCCCGGGCGCGCGCTACGAAATCATCGAGGGCGCCGCGCATATTCCCTGCGTCGAGGCGCCCGCAGCCCATGCCGCATTGATCCGCGGCTTCATCGAACAACTCGAGGACTAGACATGGCCGATCCTTCCGCGCCATCGGAACGTTATGTTCAAGGCATGAAGACCCGCCGCTCGGTGCTGGGCGACGCCCATGTGGACCGCGCCCAGGCAAACCAGACACCGTTCGACGGGCCGTTCCAGGAGATGATCACCGAAGGCGCCTGGGGCACGGTCTGGTCGCGCCCGAACTGGACCAAGCGAGAGCGCTCGATGGTGACGATCGCGCTTCTGGCCGCACTCGGCCACCACGAAGAGGTCGCGATGCATATCCGCGCAACCGCCAATACGGGGGCGACGAAGGACGATATCTGCGAAGCCCTGATGCATGTGGCAGTCTATGCCGGCGTTCCGGCCGCCAACCATGCCTTCAAGATCGCCAAAGCCACTTATGCCGAAATGGACGCGGACAAGGCCGCGGGAGAGCAAAAATGAAGAACACACCCCCAGAAACAACACCCTTCTTCGCGCGTGACCGGGAATGGCATCCGCCAGCCTTCACGCCCGGCTACAAGACCTCGGTACTGCGCTCGCCGCAGCGCGCCCTGATTTCGCTCGAAGGCACCAAGAGCGAGATCACCGGCCCGGTCTTCGGCCATAACATTCTCGGCGAGTTCGACAACGACCTGATCGTCAATTACGCCAAGCCCGGCGAGATGGCGCTCGGCGAGCGCATCCTCGTCTACGGCCGTGTCATCGACGAGCGCGGCCGCGGCGTTCCGGGCGCGCTGGTGGAATTCTGGCAGGCCAATGCCGGCGGCCGCTACCGCCACAAGAAGGAAACCTATCTCGCGCCGCTCGACCCGAATTTCGGCGGTTTCGGCCGCACGATCACCGACGAGGACGGCGGCTACGCGTTCAAGACGATCAAGCCCGGTCCCTATCCGTGGCCGAACGGCGTCAACGACTGGCGCCCGGCGCATATCCACTTCTCGGTCTTCGGCCATGGTTTTGCCCAGCGCCTGATCACCCAAATGTATTTCGAGGGCGATCCGATGATCTGGATTTGTCCCATCGTGAAGACCATTCCGGACGAGAACGCGATCAAGGGCCTGATCGCCGCGCTCGACATGCAGAACACCATCCCGCACGACATGCGGGCCTACAAGTTCGATATCGTCCTGCGCGGCCGTCGCTCGACATTCTTCGAGAACCGGAAAGAGGGCAACTGAGATGGTCCAGCCGCTCACCTATTTCAAGGAATCCGCCTCGCAGACCGCGGGTCCGTATGTCCATATCGGCTGCACGCCGAACTTTTCCGGTATTACCGGCGTCTACGACACCGATCTCGGCTCCGGCCCGATGGTCAACGACCAGACGCGCGGCGAGCGCATCACCATCCGCGGCTTCGTTTATGACGGGGCGATGACCCCGCTCAAGGACGCGATGATCGAGATCTGGCAGGCGGATGCCGACGGTTATTACAACAGCCCGTCGGAAACCCGCGGCAAGGCCGATCCGAATTTCTTCGGCTGGGCTCGCCAGCCGGGCGACATGGCGACCGGCGAATTCGCCTTCGAAACGATCAAGCCCGGCAAGGTGCCGTTCCGCGACGGCCGCCTGATGGCACCGCACGTCACCTTCTGGGTGGTCGCCCGCGGCATCAATCTCGGCCTCAACACCCGCATGTACTTCTCCGACGAGGAAGAGGCCAATGCGGCGGATCCGATCCTGTCGCGCATCGAGCACCGGGTTCGGGTTCCCACCCTGATCGGCAAGCGTGACGGTAATACCGTCACCTTCAACATCTATCTTCAGGGTGAAAACGAAACCATATTCTTCGATATCTGACGTCGAAGAATCAGGGTTCGCCCGGGAGTAGTTATGAGCGTCTCGGCTTTCGAGCATCCATTTTTGTCCGGCCTTGTCGGTGACGACGAGACCGGACAGCTGTTTTCGGTGAACGCCGAGATCGACGCCATGCTGGCCTTCGAAACGGGCCTTGCCAAGGCCGAGGCGTCCTGCGGCATCGTCCCTGCCGAGGCTGCGGAGCGCATTGCCGCAGCCTTGCAGACCTTCGAGCCGGACATGGCCGGGCTGCGAAACGGAGCCGCGCGCGACGGCGTCGTTGTCCCCGAACTCGTCAAGCAGCTTCGCGATGCCGTCAGTCAGCAGGCCGGCGGCGGCGAGGCTGCCAGGCACGTGCATTTCGGCGCGACCAGCCAGGATGTCATCGACACAGCGCTCATAATCCGCCTGAAGCAGGCCTGCTCCTTGTTCATCGAACGCCTCGCGGCCCTGGAAAAGTCTTTCGACGACATCGACCGGGCATTCGGGACACGAACGCTGATGGGCCATACCCGCATGCAGGCGGCGATCCCGATCACCGTTTCCGACCGTATCCGCGCCTGGAAAGAGCCGTTGACCCGGCATCGCCAGCGGCTGGACACATTCTCAGAAACCGGTTTTGCGGTGCAGTTCGGCGGCGCTGCCGGCAGCCTCGAAAAATTCGGCGACAAGGCCGCCGACGTGCGCAAGGCGCTTGCCTGGGAACTGTTCCTGACCGACGCGCCGCAATGGCAGAGCCAGCGCGACCGGCTGGCGGAATTCGCAAACATCCTGACGATGATTTCCGGCTCGCTCGGCAAGCTCGGCCAGGACGTGGCGCTGCTCGCGCTGATGGCCGGCGAGATGGAGCTCGCCGGCGGCGGCGGCTCTTCCGCCATGGCCCACAAGCAGAACCCGGTGGCCGCAGAGGTACTGGTATCGCTCGCACGCTTCAACGCGGTTCAGCTTTCCGGCATGCAGCAATCGATGGTGCATGAGCAGGAACGCTCAGGTGCGGCCTGGACGCTCGAATGGTTGATCCTGCCGTCCATGGTGATCGCGACCGGCGCTTCACTACGGCTTGCAGCGGAACTTGCCGGCAATGTGAGGTCGCTGGGCACGGGCTGACGTATCTGCATTGAAGGACGGGCAATTCTAGTATATTTTGGAAGAAAGATACTAGGTTTGACCCGGAGGTCTTATGACTCTTTCCTACATGACCAGTGCCTCCTTCAATCAGAACCCGAGCAAGGCCCGGCAGGCGGCGAACGAGAATCCGCTGGTCATTACCGATCACGGCAAGCCGACGCATGTGCTTGTCAGCTATGAGGAATTCGAGGCCAACTGGAAGAAGCAGAAGAGCCTCTACGACGCTTTGCGTGATACCCAAGGCACGGTCGATCAGGATTTCGACCCTCCGCGCCTGAGTTTCGAGGGGCGCGAGGTTGAGTTCTGAATGGCATTCCTGCTGGATACCAATGTCATTTCGTGCTCGAAGCGGCCGGAAAAGCAAGCGGCTGCCTTTCAGGCTTTCATGCGGAAGTTCCGCATAGACGACGCGTTTCTGTCAGTGATCACCATCATGGAGATTCGCTTCGGCGTCCGACTGGAGCAAAGCCGAAACCCTGTTTTCTCGACCGAACTGGAACGCTGGCTGACCGAGGATGTCCTGGTGAATTTCAGCGGCCGCATCCTTCCCTTCGATACTCCGATTGCTCTTCGCACCGGCACCCTCCCCACGCCGAACAAGCGGCCGTCACCAGATGCAATGATCGCCGCGACAGCGTTGCATCACGGGCTGACCGTCGTCACCCGCAACATCTCTGATTTCGAGCCTCTCGGCGTGCCCTGTCTCAATCCGTGGACTTTCCAGGGCTGAGGCGGCCAGGCTTGGTCCGCATCACTCGGTGATCTCGACCGGATTGCCGTCGGGATCCGAGACCACCGCCTCGTAGAATCCGTCGCCGGTCATGCGGGCCGGGGAGACAAGGATGCCCATGGCTGCCGCCTTGGCTGCCATGTCGTCGACCGCCTGCCGGCTGCCGAGCGAAATCGCCATGTGCGCGTAACCGGCGCGTTCGCCCGGCGTTTCCGGCGCAATCCACGGACCGCTCATGATCTCGATCGTCGCGCCTTCGGAAAGGGTGAGGAATTTCGAGAAGAAGCCTATACGCCGACGGCTCTCATAAAGCGGGCTGGCGGTGGCGGCGAACATGTCTTCGAAGAACGCGACGAGCCTGTCGAGGTCAGTTGTCCAAAGCGCGACATGCGCAAGTTTCATGTGTCACCTCTCCAATGCCGGTTACCACCCTGTCCCCGCCTGTCTCGTCAAACGCGGCCTCGCACGCAAGCGAAAAACTCATCCATGCTATCCCCGGTAGTGCCGTTAAACATATCCTCAATATTTTCTGCAATCCTTAACCATAGCGGGCCAACAGAATTTGGCCATGACCTCCAATGCAGCAATGGATCTTCCGATGACCATTAAATTGAAGCTTGTCGCCAGCGTCGTCGGCCTCGCCCTCGCGCTCGCCGCAACCACGACTGTGGCATTCATCGGAATGGATACGTTGTCGGCACGCACCCGCGCAATCGTCGAGGATCGGCTCGAGCCCGTGGCGCATATCAAGACGGTCTCCGACGCCTACGCTGTCACCATCGTCGACACTGCCCACAAGACGCGCAGCGGTGCGTTCAGCTGGGAACTGGGCGAACAGACAGTCCGCGCAGCGCTCGTCATCGCCGACCGCGACTGGGCGGCCTACCAGGCAACCCACCTGACCGATCAGGAAAAAACTCTTGTCCAGCGTTACCTCGGTGCTCGCACGGAGACGACCAAGGCTGTCGAGGAGCTTCTGGCGATCATGGGCAAACGCGATCAGGCGGCCCTCGATACCTATGTGACAAAGCGGCTCTACCCGGCGATCGAGCCGCTCGCCGAACCGCTGAACGCGCTGACCAAGCTGCAACTCGATGTCGCGCACAAGAGTTTCGAGGATGGGTTGGAGGACAAGGCCGATCTCTTCGTCTGGATGACCGTGATCGGCGTGATTTCGCTGATCGTGGTCGGCTTCTCGATCCGGGTCGTGCTGTCAGGTGTCGTCGGCCCGCTGCAACGCCTGCAGGATTGCATGCGACGCCTTGCGGGCGGTGAATTGACGCTGACCGTCTTCGGCATGGACCGCAAGGACGAGATCGGCGGGATGGCGGCGGCGGTGGAAATTTTCCGCCAGGCGGGTATCGGCAACAAGCGGCTGGAAGATGAAGCGATCGAAGCCCGGAACCGGTCGGAGGCGGAACGCATCGCTGCGCAGGAACAAGCCGAAGCCGACGCTTCCCAACGGCTCCGCGTCGCGACATCCGGCCTTGGCGGCGGCCTGCGCCGGCTCGCCTCGGGCGATCTTTCCTTCCAGCTTGACGAGGCCTTCTCCGCGGACTTCGAAGCTCTGCGTCACGACTTCAACACCTCGATTGCCCAACTCGCCAGCACGTTGACGCAGATCGCCGGCAGCGCCGAGGCGATCGACGGCGGGACCCGGGAGATCAGCCAGTCTGCATCCGATCTTTCGCGCCGTTCCGAACAGCAGGCCACTTCGCTCGAAGAGACCGCCGCCGCGCTTGACCAGATCACCGCGAATGTCAGTTCCGCGTCCAAGAAGGTCGATGAGACCCGGAAGATCGCGGCGGAGGCCAATTCGTCCGCTGCCCGTTCCGGTGAAGTCGTAGCCAACGCCGTCGAGGCAATGCGCCGCATCGAGGAAAGCTCCAAACAGATCTCGAACATCATCGGGGTCATCGACGAGATTGCCTTCCAGACCAACCTTCTGGCACTGAATGCCGGCGTCGAAGCGGCGCGCGCGGGCGAGGCAGGCAAGGGTTTTGCGGTCGTTGCGCAGGAGGTGCGCGAACTCGCGCAGCGTTCGGCCAATGCGGCGAAGGAAATCAAGGCGCTGATCCAGAACTCGACCGTCGAAGTCGGCCACGGCGTGACATATGTCCGCGACGCGGGTGAATCGCTGAAGTCGATCGAGGGCTATATCGTCACCATCAACAGCCATGTGGACGATATCGCACGTTCGGCCCGCGAACAGTCGACCGGCCTTTCGGAGATCAATTCGGCCGTCAACCAGATGGACCAGGTGACCCAGCAGAACGCCGCGATGGTTGAGGAGACGACGGCGGCGAGTTCCGGTCTTGCCGACGAGGCCTCGAAACTGCGCCAGATGGTTGGCCAGTTCCAGCTCGGCGCCGCCGCCACCTCCCAGGCCCAGCGGCGTCGCCGCGCCGCCTGAGGAGATGCCGCCAGTGGCTCATGCCGCCTACACCGGCGCGAGGCTCCTCGGCAGCGGCCGCGATGCGGCGGCGGAAATCCATCGAAGCTTGCCTGATTCGCCACCAAGCTGATAAGCCGTGGACGACAATGGAGGGCTGCATGGCTGCGGATACCGGGCAGGGACTTTGGGATTTCGCATTGCGGCTTTACGGTGCGCCCGGTGTCGGCGAAGCCTGCCTGCTGCTTCAGGACGAAAGCGGTGTCGACGTGCCGGTGCTGCTGTTCTCCGCCTGGCTGGCAAAAAAATCCGTGGCGCTTTCGCCAACGGAGATTGCCCGCATCGACGCCCTCATCGCCGACTGGCGCAATGAGGTGGTCAAACCGCTGCGCGCCCTGCGCCGCCGGTTGAAAAGCGGGCCGCATCCGGCATCCAACAAAGAGACGGAAATCCTGCGCAACGGCGTCAAGGCTATCGAACTCAATGCGGAAAAGATCGAGCTGGCGGTGCTCGAGGCCGAAGGGCAGGCGCTGATGGCAGGCGATGGTTCAAATAGCGATCCGGCTGGCAATCTCAGGAATGTCGTGACTTTTTTCCGGGGAGCGGAGCCGGATGAGCGGACGGAAGCGGCACTTGCGGTGATCGAAAAGGCGCTTGCGGCGCTTTGAATTCGATATCCGGGGCACGATCAGTGCTGGCCGGGTGAACCAGGGCCGTCCTTCCAGCGCTTGACCATCGGCAGGTGGATATCGAACAGATCAAGCGCTCGGCCCACCGTCTGGGTCACCATCTCGTCCAGTGAGTTGGGCTTCGAATAGAAGGCCGGCACCGGCGGCATGACGATCGCGCCGTTGCGGGTCGCCTGGTCCATCAGCGCGATATGGCCTGCATGCAGCGGCGTCTCCCGAAACAGGAGCACGACACGCCGCCGTTCCTTCAGACAGACGTCGGCCGCGCGCACGATCAGCTCGTCATTGTAGCAGTTGGCGATACCGCTCAACGTCTTTACCGAACAGGGTGCGACAAGCATGCCGGCGGTGCGGAACGAGCCGGAGGAGAGCGCCGCACCGATATCCTTGTGATTATAGAGCACATCGGCCAGGCTCTTGATCTCGTCGGCACTCATGTCGATTTCGTCGATCGCGGTGCGAAAAGCGGAGGGCGAGATCACCGCATGGGTTTCGATATCCTCGATTTCCTTCAAAAGCTGCAGGGCGCGGACGCCATAAATGACACCGGATGCTCCGGTGATGGCGATGATGATGCGGCGCATGGGATTTTTCCCTGAACAATCTGTCGCGACGACTTAGCGCCACTTTCCGATCGGCGCAATGCGGCGATGGCCGGATGGCTCGCATGTGATCGGCCAAAGCCTCTTCCACCAGATGCCGTATCGGGCTCCCGCTACGATCGATCCCGGCCGACTTCGAGACTAATCCAGCTTACTGGCCCAAGGGCGGCACCATGCCGGTCCGGCAGGGCCGTTGACGGTCAGCGGCTGATTGCTTCAACGACAAACCATACTGGCACTGCAGCTACGATGCCACCCGCCGCCATGGCCGATAACATTTTGAACAGATTGGTCCGCCGTGCTCGGCGGTCGTCCCGCTCGTAGACCATTGCTCGATCCCCACACCTCACTGCCCAAGAGTGAAACACCCGCAGGCCCGGAAGTCGAGTGCATCCTTGCAACGGTTATTAGGAGATCCAGAAATAAAAGATGAGCAGAAATGAGAGCAGCGTGATCGAAGTGCTGCGCTTCCTATCCTGCGCTTTCAGGTACCGTTCAATATCCCACTCGTAAGCCATGCGTCTCGAATTTCCCTAGTTTTCGAAACGTCGATTAGCCACTCCTGCTTGAGCGAAGCTTAATTTAGTTACGCCGCAATGACGCCGGTTGTCGGCTGGCTCCGGTGCTTATGCGAGGTCACACACTTGCTGCCCCGTTGGCTTAACCGGCTGCGGGACTTCCTTTGTCTGGGGCGGCCGGACATCGGACTACTAGAGAGATCCCTAAACGAAACGGGGACCCGCTTTCGCCAAATTCAAGATCCTTTGACTAACCAATACTCTTGAAGTTACCGAAGATGGAGACCACAGCTACGCCGATCGCGCGCTACGGCGCTGTCGAGGGCGCGTTCGCGAGAGACACGCTACGGCCCATCTACACCACTGGGAGGGACGCGACCTCGATCTGGCCCATCCCCGGCAAAATTCCGCAGTCAACCGATATTCCATGCTCGTTACAGCGCAATATTAATCGATGCGGCAAACTGAAAAGTCAGCCATCATTGCGCCTTCGGAACAAACCCCACAGCAAATCCGAACAATCGGCCAATTTTGACTAAAGTTTCGAGCGTTGGATTCGCGCTCCCGGCTTCGATCTCAGCAATTTGGCGCCTTGTGAGCGATAGCGTCTTGGCGAATTCATCCTGCGTCAAACCGAACCCCTTACGGATTTCAACAACCGCTCCAGGCAGCCGCAAGTCGCCGGTTCGAGCACGCTCCGCCAGTGTGCGCCGGTTTTCGAGAACCTCTTCTTTCGTGGGTTTCTTCCATCGAGCCATTTAGCTGTCCTTCTGCATCAGTGGCATGCTACCAGAACGCTGTCTGTTATCTCGATGCAGCGCCCCAACGCTCGGCCCAGAATCTCCGGCGACGCTCTCAAATCTTTCGCCATAGCCGGAACCTGGCGCAGATGTTCGGCAAACTCGGAAAGCTGAGCCGCGAGCGCTTTCCGTTCATCAGGATCAGGCATTAGTCCGGCGCAAATGCGTTTCCAATCGGGCAGATGATCGCGACCGCCGTCACGCATCATCGCCCATCGGGTGGAGCGGACGATCCCCTCTTGGGCGAGCCTCATAGGCGCAAAATCAAAAAGCGGAGACAATCGGATCGTCCCGTCCTGATGCTTGCTCAGTGCGGAATTCCGGCCGTGATTGTCGGGATTGCCAAGCGCGAGGTTGGCGATGTCGCGCTTCAGGTATTCGACGATGTCTGGGAAGGGATCGGCCGAGTATTGGCGCAGAACGTCGATATAGGCCTCATGTGTGCCGACATGGCCGAAATCGGCAACGCCGATCGCGGATACAAGGCTTTCCTGGCCAAGCCGGACGGTTCCGCCGCCCTCCTTCCTCCTCCGATCGAAACGGGGAATGATCAGGACGCCTTCGGCATAGGTCGATGGTTCGCTGACATTAAGACCGATCTCTTGAGCGATCCGCGAATAGAAGGATTCGCCTTCGAGAATCAGGCGGTCCACAGGCTCGTTGCTGCGGACGAGTTTGACGATGACGTGGCGCACGGCCTCCTCATCGGTCACGAAGCTGTCAGGATAGTAGAGCCCGTCATTCGCCTGTGTCATCGAGACCTTCGGCCATTCGCCTTGCAGGCCGCTTGAGCCGGAGGCGAGCATTCCAAAGTGATCGGCAACTTCCGTGAAGCGATCAGACCGCTCAAGGATTTCCGCCTCTGTAACCCCTTGGCGCTCAACACCGCGCAGTCGTTCGGCTTCGGCGTCTGCCGCTTCTTTGATGCGGATATTGCCTATGCCGCCCGTTGCCGATCGCAGAAGCAGCGGCAGATCAGAAGCGCGCGAGCCTTCAGCAAGACTGAGATGCTCGGCAAGCTTTCGCCTTGCATGTCCCTGCGGCATGAGATCCAACAGGAAAGGAGGCCAGCTGCGGCTATATCGATTTTCGAGATCGACAGGATAACGGACGGACAAGGCGCGATGGTCGCGGATCGTTTTTCCGGCCGCAAATTCCGCCGACGCCACGGTGACGAAATAGTCTAGATCGTAATCGACTATGGACGCGCCCTGGAAGCCGGCCGCGTCGTCCTTTAGTTCCAGTGTCGCGGTGTGATGCCACTCACCGTCAAAATGGGTTTGGAGCGTCAGGCGCATTAAATAACCCTTTCAATGGTTCAAATAATGCGTTTTTCAAGATTATTCAACCCATCAGAGTGGGTTGAATAATTGCGGTCAGAACTGCCAGCTACCGACACGGTTAAAGCATCTGATCCGAGGCGGGCCTCTGACGGCGCTACCGCAGGCGAACGGCATCAGCGAAAAGCCAAGCACGGGCGTCAACACGCTTGCCCGCCATCCATTCGTCGTGAGTGAAATAGGAGACCAGGCTACAGCGGTTATAGAACCCATCCTTTGAGCGGGTGCAGCCCGAGGCTTTGCACAGATCGCCAAGAATGCGGCTTGCCGGCATCACCATACTGGTCGAAGAGCAGGCCCCATCGAGGCTCTCCAGGATGTCTTAGTCTTCGCAGATCACTTTCACTTCCGCCCTCGATGGTCTAAAAGCGTCGGCGACTTCATCGGGTCTTCGTGTCTTCCTCACTGCGCCCATACGCCGGCCGCCAGCCGCGGGCGAATCCTCGGCTCCCCACAAACTCGCCGCGAGCCTTCCAATTGGCTAGTGCTCCGCCGGTCGGGCCACCTAGGGCCATTCGCTGAGCATAGAAGTCCATATATATTAGCCGGACGAGGCTTGGCAATCTGCGGCGACTCCAGCATAGGTCGCGGAGTTGCCGCAATTGGCATTGTCGCAGGAGGCGATGTCTTCAGGCTGGGGATTGCCGCCGTCGTGTTGAAGGCCGCCACCACAGGCGGCGCATATCGGTTCTCCCAGGTGCCGGGTTCCGTCATCGATCTCAGTCATCGTGGCCTTTTTTCTTGTCCTCGAAGCCCATCCCTACCTGCAGATCGAGTTGGGGAACGATTTCGGCGGCCGGCGCCGTTGTCTTCTTCGGAGGCCGCGGCTTCGTTGATTTGGGGCGAGGCTTGGCCTCCGGCGTAGGCTCAAGCTCCAGGATTGGCCCCCGCGGCGGAATGGTTACGTCGACCGGGGGGATCGTCGTTTTGATGGGCTCGCGCGATACCGCTTCAGCGGGGGAAAACCGGATCATAGCAGCACCTTCTGAATTGCGGGCATAATAACTCCTTCAAGCCGAGGCGCGGTCAAGCATGTGGGTAACATGTGGATAGCCGCCCGCGACGAAGGTCTCGTTCTAATTATGTTCTCATCCTGGAATGAGTCAACAGCGATTTTTTCAAGGATTTGCTGAAGGAATGGCCACATCACAAAGCGCCCCGTTTTCTTCAGTCACACGCACCGATCAAATGGAGCCGTGTCCTGCGTTTTCGAATGCAGGAGCTTGAAGAGTTCTCGACACCTGGTCTTATCGCTGGCGAGCGCCTGTGCGCGATATGCGTTCAGCATGTCGACAATAGCGCCGTCTTATTGCGGCCATCCGACGGGAAGTGCGGCATCTGCGCCGGTGAGAAGCAGAAGGATTGTCTCTTACGCGATATCACGAGGTGAGTTTTATGCTGCAAATTGGCAAGGTGAGGTAGCTTTCGGCAAGGTGGTCGGATGGCGTCGAGGTGTTGCCGGATTGCGCAGGTCTGCTCATTCAGTTGGCCACCAGACCCACAAGCTTGCGATCGAAAACAATCACATCGAGCAGCGAGGTCTTCTCATTCAGCACGGAAAGCAGCCGGTCATTGTCGGGCCAAGCCAGGGTCAAGCGGTAGATTGCCATGGCTCCGAGTGGATCGATATCCGGGTTATTGCGCCGAAGCTCTACACGCTCTGACAGGGCTTCGCGCTGGCATTCCTCATAGGACCCGGCAAAGGCCAATGGCTCGTCACGACCCGGCACGATCTGGTAGCCAAATACAACCAATTCCATTCTGTCTCCCTCAGAGAGCCACCCCAAACGTATAGCTGCCCGGGCAGCGGGGGAACTCCCAAAATCGGGGGGGCGAAGAGATATCGGCTTACGAGGCGGAGCGTTTGACGTCAGTCGCAGTCCGAAGAACTAACGTAGCGGGCGCCCTTCCATCGCTCAGGATTTCACCTAGCCGCGCTGCGTCGCAGAATACTGCAGACGTGCCTCTCATCTCGGCCCGCTTCGGCGGGCTTCCTTCTGCGAGGGCTCCCCCCAGCTTCAGGAGAGGTTTAACTTGGTGTTCGCTGGTTCTATCCGACGTCATTCCGTGCTGTCGTCGTTGGCTGGATACGGAGTGTTTTTCTCCTATACTCTTCGATGGCCTGCCAAGCGCGTCTGCCCTGTTCCCAGGATGATCTCGTCCTGTTCGTTATGTCGGCTGTTGTGATCACTCCGGTCTCCCGCATCCGTTTCCATGCCGCAGCGAACTCATGATCCTGTTTCGCACCGACGCCGATCCTGTCGGTCTCCGCGGAAAAGCTGATGCCTGATCGGAAGCCGGGCTGCGACTGACTGGTCCCACCGAAAAACTCACCGACGAGGTCTTCGAACAGCTTGCGACGCGCGCCGTGATGGTTGATCATACTGCCGATGCCGGTGTAGCGGAGGCTATTGCGACGGCGGCTGTTGCCGCGCCAGTCATGTCAGCTGCACCATCGGCACCTATTTTCCCTGCGGCTCCGAAGCTGCCGGACCGGCTGTCGCGCCTGCGGCAACGGCCGGGCGGCATTTCAGCCGTATGCCCCATATTGCGGCGGCATCGTCGCCGTCATTGCCATTGCGGCTCTCGCCGCCAGATTTTAACAGGAGGGGCTCATGTCCCGCATCACCATCACCGTCAACGGTACGCCCCAGACGCGCGAGGTCGAAGACCGGACGCTGCTCGTACAGTTCATCCGCGAACATCTCGGCCTCACCGGTACCCATGTCGGCTGCGACACCAGCCAGTGCGGCGCCTGTACGATCCATCTCGACGGCGTGGCCGTCAAAAGCTGCACGGTGCTCGCCGTCGCCGCCGACGGTTCCCAGGTGACGACGATCGAGGGGCTGGCCGAAGGCGGCAAGCTGCATGACGTGCAGCAGGCTTTCCGCGAACATCACGGCTTGCAGTGCGGTTATTGCACACCCGGCATGATCATGGCCTCGGTGGACATGATCCGCCGTCATGACGGCATGCTCGACGAGCATACCGTCCGCCACGAACTCGAAGGCAATATCTGTCGCTGCACCGGCTACCACAACATCGTCAAGGCCGTACTGGATGCTGCCGAAAAGCATCGCGCGGCGCATGCCGTCGCGGCCGAATAAGCGGGGAAGCTCACGTCATGTACGCAACGACCTACCACAAGCCGAAGACTCTTGCCGAAGCCGTCGGACTCTACGCCAATTCCGACGAGCCTTCCTATCTGTCCGGCGGCCACACGCTGATCCCGACGCTGAAGAGCCGGCTTGCGGCGCCCGCGCATCTGATCGACCTGCGCAACATTCCGGAGCTTTCCGGGATCGAAGTGACCACCGACAGAGTGATCATCGGCGCCGCGGCCAAACATGCCGTGGTCGCCGCTTCCAAGGAGGTCAAGGCCGCCATTCCGGCGCTTTCAGGCCTCGCCGGTTCGATCGGCGACGTCCAAGTGCGCCATATGGGCACGATCGGCGGCTCGACCGCGAACAACGACCCGGCTGCCGACTATCCCGCCGCCGTGCTGTCGCTCGATGCCGTTATCCATACCGACCGCCGCGAAATTCCGGCCGACGACTATTTCCAGGGCCTCTACACGACCGCATTGAAGCCAGGCGAAATCCTCGTCCGCATCGAGTTCAGGATCCCGGAAGTCGCCGGTTATGCGAAATTCCGCAATCCGGCCTCGCGCTATTCGATGGCCGCTGCCTTCGTATCCAAACATCGCGACGGCCATATCCGCGTGGCGATCACCGGCGCCGGCAACGATGGGGTATTCCGCTGGATCGAGGCAGAGGAGTTGCTGACCGCGAACTTTTCGGCCGAAGCGCTGGAAGGCCTGACGATAGACGCATCACGGATGATGGGCGACATGCATGCGCCGGCCGACTACCGCGCCCATCTCGTCGCCGTCATGACCCGCCGCGCAGTGCAGAACCTTGGCGGCACGCATATTCTCTGAGGGCAGATGCCCTGTTACCGAAAGGCCGGCGGGGCGACTTGCCGGCCGGAAACATCGCGGCAGGTCGCGCAACCGCATTACAGCATCTTCAATCCTGGGGCGGGCCGAAGGTCGCGGCGATCCGCCCGAGCACGGCGATCAGAACCGCCTTGTCCTTGCCGGCGATCTCGTCAAGGCGACGATCGTAGACGACGCCGATCGCGTGCAGTCGTTCCTGCATCCGGCGGCCATTTTCGGTGAGCCTGACGCTGTAGCTGCGTTGATCCGCGAGGTTCGGCCGCCGTTCGATCAGCCCGCGGCGGGACAAGGCCTTCAGGCTGGAGGTGAGCGTCGAGCGGTCGCGGCCACAGATGCGACTGAGTTCTGACGGCGTCATGCTCTCCCGTTCGGCAAGTACCGTCAGGAGCGAATACCACCCGGGCTTCAGATCCGCCTTGCCCGCGGCCCTGGCAAAGGCCTGGAAGGACGTCTCCTGGGCCACCCGCAGATGATAGCCGATCAGATTTCGAAACATGGCCGGGACAAGCATCTCGCCGTCCGCAGATGCCGTATGCGCGTCCGGCCGCGTCGATGTTTCCGCCGCCATTTTTGCATTCCTCCCCCTACGGAAACTAATGGGAATGGGGGAGCGCAGCAAGATGGTTTGATATCGAACTACCTTGCTTCGGCCGATTGTCCGACAAAAGCTGGTAGAGGACAAGCGAAGCGAGGGGCATATGGCTGTCGCCGCACCACTTGCGACCTGAACCGGTACGACGGCCGAGGTTGCGATGATAGCCGCGACGGCGACGAACATTACCTGGAAAGCGATCAGAATCGGCCCGGTATTTCAAGCCCGCCTCCCGCCATTAAAATGGCACGTTGGAGGCGGGCGTCAGGTTTGAAAGGTGATCACCCGATCAGGGCGGTCACGAAGGCGACCGCGTAAAAGCCTATGATGATCAGGCACGCGGTGGCCAGCAGGAGGGCTGGGATACTGTTCATGACACTCTTTCCATGCCAGCCTCCGTCAACGCGCAGCAAGCCCGCAATATCCCTTTGAACCGGTTTACGGTCCGCAAAGGTTAATGATTTCCTGCCTTGAATTAGACATTTCAAATTAAAGATCCAATGGCTTGATACCGGGCGCGGGGCATGGTCTGTTGATGAAAATATTGTGCCGCCACAGGGCCTTGAGCCCGATTTATCGCTGATGAGAGTGACATGAGAGATTTCGAATTACCCGGCCGTTCGCTCGCTGTCGGCCGCACCGCGATGGCCGCCACCTCCCAGCCGCTGGCGACGCTCACCGCCATCGACATCCTGCGCAACGGCGGCAATGCCGTGGATGCCGCGGTTGCCGCCTGCGCCGTACAGTGCGTCGTCGAAGCCGGCTCGACCGGCATCGGCGGCGATTGCTTCGCTCTGCTCTCGCTCGGCGGCACGGACGAGGTGCTGGCCTATAATGGGTCAGGCCGGGCACCGGCTGCCGCAACCGTCGAACATCTGCGTTCGCTCGGCGTCACCAGCCTTACCCGCACCTCGCCCCACACGATCACCGTGCCAGGTGCGGTGGATGCCTGGACGCGGCTGGTTACCGATCACGGCCGCATGAAGATGGCCGATATCCTCGCGCCGGCCATCAAGCTGGCCCGCGACGGCTATGTTCTGCCGCCGCGCACGGCGCACGATCTTGCCGCCCAAGCGGAGATCCTGAAGGACGATCCGGCTGCGAGCCGTGTCTTCCTCATCGACGGCAAGGCGCCTCCGGCGGGTTCGGTCCAGTATCAGAAACAGCTCGCCGATACGCTCGAAGCGATCGGCCGGGAGGGCAGGGACGCTTTTTATCGCGGCCCGATCGCCGAAGGCATGGTGAGCTACCTGAACGGGATCGGAGCGCTGCATACGCTGGAAGATTTCGCCAATGCCAAAGGCGAATATGTGACGCCGATCAGGACGACGTTCCGTGGCCACGAAATCCACGAATGCCCGCCCAACGGCCAGGGCATCATTGCGCTGATGATCCTCAACATCCTGTCGCATTTTCCGGGCAAAGGCGATCCGCTGGCACCTGAGCGCCTGCATGTCGAGGTCGAGGCGACGCGGTTGGCTTACGCGGCGCGCAATCGTTTCCTCGCCGATCCGGCCAAGGTCGACGTGCCGGTCGATTACCTGCTCTCGGACGAACTTGCCAGGCAGTTGGCTGGAATGATCGATCCCGACAAGGCGATCGCGGACCTGCCGCCCTTCGACGAAGTGCCGCACAAGGACACGATCTATCTCTCGGTCGTCGACAGCGACCGCAATGCGATCAGCTTCATCAATTCGATCTTCTTCGTCTACGGCAGCGGCCACATGGACCCGAAGAGCGGTGTGATGTTCCACAACCGGGGCCTCAGCTTTTCGCTCGATCCGCACCATCCGAACGCCATTGCGCCGGGCAAGCGGCCGATGCACACGATCATTCCCGGCATGGTGACGAAGGACGGCCGCGCCGTCATGCCCTTCGGTGTCATGGGCGGCCAGTATCAGGCCATGGGCCACGCCCATTTCCTCTCAAAAGTCTTCGATTACGGCATGGACCTGCAGAGCGCCATCGAACTGCCGCGCCTCTTCCCGCTGCCCGGGACCAACCAGGTCGAGATGGAAGCCCGGTTGCGCAACACGATCGGCCCGGAATTCACCAGGCGCGGTTTCGAGGTGAAGGCGCCGGAATCGGCAATCGGCGGCGCCCAGGCGATCTGGATCGACTGGGAAACAGGCGTGCTGAAAGGCGGCTCCGACCCTCGCAAGGATGGCATGGCTCTCGGCATTTAAGCGGTAGGCAGGGGGCACTGCCCACCGAGTTGATGTTCTCGTCGCGGCAAAAGCGCTAGGGGCCTGTCTCAGGGTCAAGTGGCGGATGCAGGCGGAACCGTTCCCTCCGGCGTGAGGCCGTCCACTGCATTGGGTAGGTTCTCGGAGAGGCGCTTTAGGATTTCCGCTTCTGACATGCCGGTTCGCGTGGCAATATCTCGCAGGACGTCTGGTCCCAGCGCTGCAGCGAGCTCGCTGTCATTGATCGGATCGTTCGCCCCGGGCTTGACCCAAGACTCAGCTTTCTTCTCCTGCCCGGCCTGTCGAAATTGGTCTAGCAGGTCGCTCAAACCGCCGTTCAGTATCGACCCGATGCTGCCACCGCTTACCAAGCTTCCAAGCCCGCCTGTCCGCAACCTGTTAAGAATGTCGTCGATACCGCTATCCGATCCTGGGGCTGCATTCGCCGCGCTTCCCTGTGTCGCTTCACCCGACGGTGTCCGTTGGCGCTCTGCTACGCCCTTTAGGATTTCGGCGATCCGGTCGCGGTTCTGATATCCTGCGACCGCTAGGACGGCGAGAAGCGCTTTGAGTGATCCGCTCGGCATGTCTGGTCTCCTTGATCTCTGCGATAAACGGGCCATCCCGGCTGTGGTTCCGCATGAGATATCATGATGAACGAGAAGCCATCTCGCTCTAGGGTGTGCATGACGTCGTCGATCGTCTTCTAGATGGTCGAGGATGGTTCGTCGCTTCCCCGATCTCCATGAAGCGTCCCTGTCGGCTGCCGGGAATAAGGCACCCCTTGGTCGATATGCGTGTCTGCTGGTTGGTGTCGCCCTTGGCGACCTCGTCAGCCGCACTACCTCCGTCGAAAAAACTGGAGAAAAGCGATGAAAGTCCAGAAATTCAATATCGCCGACGCGAATTTGGTCAGGTCTCCGGGACAGCATGCCGATATCTTCGTCGGAAACCTGGTCGACGAGAAGAACGGCGGGCCGATCACCATCGGCTACGGCCGGTACGCTCCGGGCCAGTCGCTCACAGAAACCATGGCAGTCGATGACGTCATGATCGTTCTGGAAGGGCGGCTCGCTGTCTCCACGGGAGCTGGCACCGTCACGGCAGGTCCGGGCGAGATCGTCTATATGCCCAAGGGTGAGGCGGTAACGATTACGACGCAGGGGGAGGGAGCGCTCACAGCCTACGTGACATATCCCCACTGGGCGGAAGTTCACGACTAGAATCATCGGCTCAGCTATTGCCGACGAACTGGGGAGCGCTTCCAAGGAAGCGCCGCCCCCGGCACCATTTCGGCGAAACCTGTCCCCGCGATCTGACGTTCAATTTGCACATATCTGCGCGCCGTCGCAAATCAAACCATGCCCGGGCGGTTGAAATACCCCATGCGGCTCGAGCCAAGGAGACCGAAACAACACCACCGTCATCACGTTTTGAAATGAACGGTCATTCAAAATGACTTCCTTTTTCCGTGCCGCCGCGGTCTTGTGACAATCAAAGTCGTTCGAATCATCACGCGGCGACATGTAAACCAAAGAGCCGAACGTATGGAAAACCCGGTCGCATTGAACCGCCTGTCCGAAAATACCGTCTTCCGAAAGGGCGACCTGTTCGTGCTATTCGGTGAGCTTTTCGGACGCGGATACGCCACAGGCTTGCTGGATGAAGCCCGCAAGGCTGGCATGGATATCGTCGGTATTACCGTTGGACGGCGCGACGAGAACAACTTTTTGCGTCCGCTTAACGCCGAGGAGTTGTCAGCGGCCGAGTCCAGGCTGGGTGGCAGGATCATCAACATTCCTTTGATGGCCGGTTTCGATCTCGACGCGCCCGAAGGCGGTCCGACTCCGACCGACCTGCTCGCTGCGATGACGCTCGAGAATTGGCAGCAGGAAAAGCTTGACTGGGATTACGTCTCGCAATGCCGGGCGATTGGCACCAAGCGGTTCACAAAAGCTCTTTCCGATGTAATGGCCATTCTCGACGGCATGATTGTGGGCGGTCGGAATGTATTCTTTGCCCACACGATGGCTGGAGGCATCCCGAAGGCGAAGGTATTCCTCGCCGTCGCCAATCGAATCTACAAGGGACGCGGAAGCCGTCATATGTCGTCGCAGATGCTGATCGACAGCGATATGGGCAAGCTCATCCTGCAGAATTTCGATGACGTCTCCGCAAACACCTACCGACACCTCATCGACTTTAGTGCGGCCATCCGTGAGCGTGTCGAGGCCTCGGGTGGGCAGGTCCGGTATACGGCCTACGGCTACCACGGATCGGCAATTCTCATCGACGGGAGCTATCGCTGGCAGACCTACACGAACTATACTCAAGGCTATGCCAAGATGAGGCTTGAGCGTATCGCGGAGGATGCCTGGGCCACGGGTGTAAAGGCTACGGTCTATAACTGTCCCGAAATCCGAACGAATTCCTCCGACGTATTCACCGGGATCGAGCTGCCGCTGATCCCGCTGCTACTTGCGCTAAAGAGGGAGAACGGCGGGCGATGGGCAGAGGAGCAGTGGCTGGCATGCCAGCATCTTCTCGCGGACGGCTTCACCATGGATGATGTCTTCCGCAGAATCACCGCCATGCAGGCCAGCGAGGTCATGCGCCCGTTCTATGATTTCTCGGCCTGGCCGATGGCAAATAGCCAGGCACAGGCCGATCTGACTATCGGCACGTCCAATGAAATTACCGCCATGCACCGTGGCTCAAAGGCAATGATCAGCGACCATCTGAGCGGACTCGTGGTCGAGGCGACCGGGCAGCTTATTTTTGGCGAATCCTCGAACCCATCGGGGCCTGTCCAGTGGCTCAACCACGATATCGTGGCGCGTCGGCTGAATGCCTCCTACAATCAACCGGAAACCGCCGCTTCGATGACCGCATCCTCATCACTCGAAATCGCTTGACGCTAGCCCGATTTTTCCGCTGGCGCCCGCGAGAATTCTCGTATCGATCAAGACCGGCATCAGCACGCGACCCCTGTCCGTCAGGCGGTATTCATCCCGTGGCGGCTGTCGCCAAAATCCTGTCGTGCGATTAGGCCGTCGGCTTCCAACTCCCCCAGATGCTGCGTCAGCATCTTCTGCGAGATACCCGGCGTGTCTCGCAACAATTGCGACGTCCGCGTCGACGGCTCCGCGAAGAGGCCGAACAGGATTGGCAGCCTCCACCGTCGCCCGAGCATGAACAGCACCCGTGTGACAGGGGCCGGGGTTGTTCGCAAAGAGGCCGCGATCGAGCCCTGCGGCTTCACCCGATCATGAAGACTGCGGAGCTTGACCGGCCGGGCGAACAGTGGACGGTAATGGCGCTTGCCGAACTCTCCGCAGGTCTGCATCATCACTCATGCTGCGCTGATCAGACTGCATGGCTGTGGCCAACAAGCGATTTGCTGTTTACAAGGCGGCATGAGCGGAATTCTGCCAAAAAATGGATGACCGAGGCCTCTCCCTGGATCGCATGCGGACCTTCGTTCGTGTTGCGCAACGCGGCAGTCTCTCAGCGGCGGCACGGGAGCTCGGTATCGGGCAGTCGACCGTCACTCGTCATATAAACGAACTTGAAGAAGCGGTCGGCGTTCCCCTTCTTGGTCGAACCACTCGGCGCGTCACGCTGACAGAGGAAGGCAGCCGGTACTACACGAACTGCCTGCAGATCCTGCGGCTTGTGGAACAAGCCTCGGAAGAGGCAAGAGATGCCCGGCACGTGCCTGTCGGCGCCGTTCGCGTATCCTGTACCGCGGCGCTCGGTGTCATGCATGTCACACGCATGATCTTTGCTTTTCAGGACAGGCATCCAGATGTCCGGATAGACCTCAATCTCACCGACGAACGCATTGATCTCACCCGCGAGGGCGTGGACATCGCGCTACGACTGGGGCCTGTCATCGATGGGGCTATGAAGCTTGTCGCGATCGGTGAAAGCTGCCGAAAACTCGTAGGGTCGCCAGACTACCTGTCCAGCCACGGGCGGCCGGCGCGCCCAGCGGAATTGACCCAACACAACGGCATCGTGATGTCCAACGTCGCTGGAAGCGATCATCTTATTCTGTCTGCGCCGGACGGGATACGCCTGATGGTGCCGGTGGGTGGGACCTTGCGTGTGGACCATGGACTGGCCGCCCGGGCCGCTCTTGCCGCCGGTCGCGGCATCGCGCCGGCGCACCTCTGGCTTGTTCAGGATCTGCTCGATGCCGGCAAGCTCGAAACCGTGCTCGACGAATACGACCTCGATGCTGTTCCCGTCAGTCTGCTCGTTGTCCCGGAACGGGCCGGCATTGCCCGTGTGCGGTTGCTGGTCGATTTTCTCGTCGACGAAGTCAGGAAGCTGCCGGGTATTACGCCGCGCCGGCTGGCGAACGCTTGAACCTAAATGCCGAAAGATTGCCGGCTCCCCCGCCATCCTGTCGTTCTCAGGAACTGTTCCCAGCTTAACGTTCCTGGGTCAAGGCGACGGCTCCATTCAAGATCATGATCCTTGCCGAAATAGCCGTATTCAACGGCATATTCGACCATGCCGAGAAGCTCCCGCACCAGCAGTTCGTTATCGGCGAAGGCCGGAAAATTCTCCAGCAGTCCGTCGCGCGTGAAGGCATTGCTGTATTCGGCCTTGATGCCCGTCGCCCGCTGGAAGGTTTCGACCATCTCGCGCGGAGAGATCATGTCGCCGACAATCGGAAGCGTCCTGCCGTCATAAAGCGCCGGATTGGAGAAGATCTCCAGCGCGACGGGGCCTGTGGCTGTCAGTGGATCAACGAAGGGTGCGCGGAAATTCTCCGGAAGGTAGATCGGCAACAGCAGTGTGTCACCATCATAGCGGGGGACGTAATATTCCAGCAGGTTCGTGTAGAAGAAGGCAAGCATCACGAAGGAATGCGAGACGGGAAGCCCACGAATGTAGTCGGCAATGTTCGCCTTGTCGGTGAAATGTGGCGCATATTTTGCCCCGGCTGAAATCCACTCAACATTCTCGAGCGTGCTGAAGACGATATGCTGAACGCCGGCCGTGACGGCAGCATCGGCCAACTGCCGTCCAAGGGGCGCCTCGCTCGTATCAGGCGGCGCGACGGGAGGCGTCATCAGAAACACGCCGGAAGCTCCCTCGAAGGCACGCACAAATTCCTTCGTGTGGCCCAGTTCGAGGGGAACGTTCACGATCTCCGCGCCCAGACCCTTCAGCGCGCGAGCGGCTGGAGAATTGCTGTTGCGGGTCAGCGCGCGAACGCGGAAGCGTTGACTGCCGAGAAGCGTCGTTGCGACGCTCCGCCCCTGCTTGCTGGTCGCTCCGACGACTGCGATCAATGGTTTTTCATGTAGCATCATGGCTGTCTCCGATCAGAACTCTCATCCCAATGGCTGTGGTCATTCAAAAAGGACCGGGTCGTACCTTGATCCAATCCTGTCGATACCAACGAGGTAGCCTATAGGACGGGAGGACACTATGTGCGGTCACCGAATTACATTATTCCGTTTATCGGATAGATACGTAGGGCGCGGGGAGGGCTTGTGACGGCGAGGG
Organism: Neorhizobium sp. USDA 3394; assembly: GCF_056280385.1. Classification (NCBI taxonomy): domain Bacteria; kingdom Pseudomonadati; phylum Pseudomonadota; class Alphaproteobacteria; order Hyphomicrobiales; family Rhizobiaceae; genus Neorhizobium; species Neorhizobium sp. USDA 3394. The sequence goes on along the minus strand of NZ_JBWCDU010000002.1, from coordinate 1,208,809 downwards.
AATGAGCGGCCGCTGCGCGCGTCTGTCTCTACGCCCCGGACCGAAAAACGGCCGGAAATTGGATCTCCGCAAGCCAATGACCTAAACGATACAGCAGCAAGGCGTTGACGCATATGCGTCAACGCACATTAACGCATATGCGAACGCGTCTGCTCGTCTCGGAATGACCTCCTCGAGTGAATTGATCACAGTCTCGCTGCAAGTTTGATTTGTCCGCCCCGAGTTGCCGGACATTAAAACGTTCGTCGTATTTTCCTTTGGGCATATGGCACTGGTCAAATGCACGTCAGCGTTATATCCAAAGGAATATCTCGCTCAAGGATCGGAGAGGAAATCATGTCCATTGATCGTCATTCCTGGATCAGGCGCGCGGCAGCGTCGGCAGCCGCCGCCTTCCTATCGCTCGCCTCCTTTTCCGCTCCCGCCGCGGCGCAGGAAAAAGTCACCGTCTTTGCCGCAGCCAGCATGAAGACCGCGCTCGACAACGCCAACAAGGCATGGACCACCCAGGGTGGCGGGCAAGTCACCGTGTCCTACGCCGCAAGTTCGGTGCTCGCCAAGCAGATCGAAAGCGGTGCGCCGGCTGACATCTTCATTTCGGCCGACCTCGACTGGATGAATTATGTCTCCGACAAGAAGCTCGTGAAGGAAGACACCCGGTTCAACTGGCTCGGCAACCGCATCGTGCTGGTTGCCGCCAGGGACGTCGCCAAGCAGGTCGACATCAGGCCCGCCTTCGATCTCGCTGGCCTGCTCAAGGGCGGCAGGCTTGCCATGGGTGCGCCGAGCGCGGTCCCGGCCGGCAAATACGGTAAGGCCTCGCTCGAAAGGCTCGGTGTCTGGTCGTCGGTCGAAAAGAGCGTGGCAAGTGCCGAAAGCGTGCGCGCGGCACTTGCGTTCGTCTCGCGCGGCGAAGCGCCTTACGGAATCGTCTACCAGACGGACGCGGCGGCCGATCCGGGTGTCGCCATCGTCGGCACGTTCCCCGCCGATACCCACCCGCCGATCATCTATCCGATCGCCATCCTGTCGGAATCCAAGTCCAAGGATGCGCCCGCCTATCTCGACTATCTGAAGTCGGACAAAGCTGCGCCATTCTTCGAAAAGGAAGGTTTTGCGGTTCTGAAGTAGCGGCAGGCACTCCGGTAATGCGCATCGAAATGGCCCCTTTCGGGGCTGTTCTTCGTTTCCGGCCGAACCATCCCCATGGGCGAGCCTGTCGGCCCCCACCCTGGTCGGCTCTCGATTTCAACCGGCCTCACGCAATCGTTTGTTCTCGAATCCCGAACATTCCGTTTGGAAATCGTGCCCTAGCGACCTCGATCGGGCTCCCCCATCTCCATGACCGGAAGCAGACGACGCTTCCCCATTACCACTTGGCGGATGCCGGCTCCCAAACGGCTCCGTTTTAGCAACTGAGGAATACGACAATGAAAACCATACTCTCCACTTTTGCCGCCGCCATGATCGCTTCGGCTTCCTTCGCCGGCGTCGCCCTTGCAGAAGGCGATTATTATCAGGGTGCGACCAAGGGACAGGCAGCCGTGCAGACGACCGACAAGGTCGACAATGTCAGGACCGGCAGCATCGATCAGGTCCGCGTCAACGACAATCGCGGCGACCAGCCGATCTTCAAGCATGAAAGCCGCGACAATCGCTAACCGGCGCTAACCGCAGCTCATTCAAGATACCGAACATCGTCCGGCAGGCAGGTCGCAAACTTGAGCCCCGGGCGAACTCTGAAAGGACCAGGACAATGAAGACTTCCATCTCCGCTATCGCCGCCATGATCGCCGCCGCTTCCTTCGGGGGCTCGGCTCTCGCAGAGGGCGACTATTTTGAAGGCACCTCCAAGACGCATGCTTCCGCCCGGGTCAGCGGCAGCAATGTCGACGACGTCCGCACCGGCAGCATCCAGATCCGCGACAACGATCGCCAGGAAGGCCAGTCGATCTTCGGCAACACGACCCGCGACAACCGCTAACCCGTCGCGCATGAGAACCGAGGCCCCAGGGCCTTCGTTCAGCAGATCATCTTGTAAATGCGATGGTGTAGGGAGAGCAGCGGTAAACCCGGCGCTCTCCCACCGCCTTTTCGAGAACATTCAGTAACTTTCCCGCCAGGACCTAGCCATCTGACCCGTATCGATATATCCAATGCGATATATTGCATGGCGGCTAGGGGTGGGATCGGCGTTTGGACTGGCTGGCATTGAGCGACGAGGAATGGACCGCGATCAGGCTCAGCCTGAAGGTTTCCGCCGTCGCGATGATCGTCAGCCTGCCGTTCGGCCTTCTCGTTGCCTACCTGCTTGCCCGCGGAAAATTCTGGGGCAAGTCGATCCTCAACGGTATCGTCCACATGCCGCTTATCCTGCCGCCGGTGGTCACCGGCTTTCTGCTGCTGGTCCTGTTTGGACGACGAGGCGTCGTCGGCGCCTTTCTCAACGAATATCTCGGCATCGTTCTCTCCTTCCGCTGGACGGGCGCGGCTCTTGCCTGCGGCGTCATGGGCTTCCCGCTGATGGTGCGTTCCATCCGGCTGTCGATCGAGGCCGTCGACAGAAAGCTCGAAGAAGCGGCCGGCACGCTCGGCGCGGCTCCCGCCTGGGTTTTCATCACCGTGACGCTGCCGCTGATCCTGCCGGGCGTAATCGCCGGCATGATCCTCGCGTTCGCAAAGGCGATGGGCGAGTTCGGCGCGACGATCACCTTCGTTTCCAACATTCCCGGCGAAACCCAGACGCTTTCGGCGGCGATTTACACATTTACCCAGGTGCCGGGCGGCGATGCCGGAGCGATGCGGCTGACGCTGGTCGCGATCGCCATCTCGTTTGCAGCGCTGCTTGCCTCGGAGTTCCTGGCTTATCTGGTCGGCAGGAGGATCCATATCGAATGACCCTCGTCGTTAAGGCACGGCAGACGCTGGGAGAGTTTGTTCTCGACGCGGGCTTCACGTCGGATGGCGGCGTGACTGCGCTGTTCGGGCCTTCGGGCTCCGGCAAGACATCGCTTGTGCGGGTGATCGCGGGGCTGTCGAAGCCGGATCACGGGCGCTTGGCGGTCGATGGCGAAACGCTGCTCGACACGGAAAGCCGTATTTTCGTGCCAAAGCACAGACGACGTTTCGGCTACGTCTTCCAGGAGAGCCGGCTTTTCCCACACCTCTCTGTGCGTCAGAACCTTGCCTATGGCCGCTGGTTTGCGCCCAAGACAGCGCGGCCGGAAAATTTCGACCGGATTGTCGGACTGCTTGGCATCGACTTGCTCCTCGACCGACGGCCGGGGAAGCTTTCAGGTGGCGAAAAACAGCGCGTCGCGATCGGTCGGGCGTTGCTCTCCGCTCCGCGTCTCCTTCTGATGGATGAGCCGCTCGCCGCGCTCGACGACCAGCGCAAGGCCGAGATCCTGCCCTATCTCGAACGCCTGCGCGACGAAACCTCGACGCCCATCGTCTATGTCAGCCATTCGGTTTCGGAAGTGGCGCGGCTTGCCGACAAGGTGGTGATCATGAAGGACGGCCGGGTCGAAGCCATCGGCACGCCGTCGGAAGTCCTCTCGATGCCTTCGGCAGATCGCCGCGATGCCGGCGCGGTGCTGACCGGCACGATTGAGACGATCGATATCCCGCACCGATTGGCGACGATCCGGCTTTCGCAGGCGCAGATCGTCGTGCCAAATGCGCATGCCGAAGAGGGCTTGAGGGTCCGCGTGCATATCCCGGAACGGGACGTAATGATCGCCACCCGGCGGCCGGAGGGGCTGAGCGCCCTTAATATCCTTGACGGCACGATCGCCGCGATCGAGCCGGCCGGCGACGGCATGGTCCGCATCCGCATTCGCTGCGGCGAGGACATCCTGCTCTCCCGCATCACCGCGCTTTCGGTCGAACGCCTGGAACTTAAGCTCGAAAAAGCGGTATTTGCGGTGATCAAGACAGTCGCGCTGGAGCGGTAAACTCGCTCTTGTCATAATATTGTACGTACGAATAATTCTTGCCTAGCCGTCCGCATTATCGTACATACATTTAATGAAGATCACCTGGGACGAGTCCAAGCGCCAGAACAATTTGGCCAAGCACGGATTGGACTTTGCCGATCTCTCGCTCGAGTTCTTTCAGTCCTCTAAGATCGGACCGGCCAAGCAAGGCCGCTTCAAAGCGATCGGAGAACTGAACGGCCGGATCATCATTGCGGTCGTGTTTCAACCGCTCGGTTCGCAAGCGCTGTCGGTGATTTCCATGCGCCCGGCAAGCCGCAAGGAAAGGAAGCTCCCATGAGCACCAAGTTCTCTTCGAAAAGACCACTCACAGACGAGGAAGAGGCCGAGATCCAGCGAATGATTGCCTCCGATCCGGAAAATCCCGAATGGACGGAAGACGACTTCAAGAACGCTAGACCGTTTCGCGAAGTTTTTCCCGATCTCGCCGCCAATATCGACAGGGAGATTGCAAGGCGCGGCCGGCCACCGCTGGAGAAGACGAAGCAGCCAGTAACCATCCGTCTCGATCCCGACCTCGTTGAGCACTACAAGGCGACGGGCAAGGGCTGGCAATCCCGCATGAACGACGATCTGCGGAAGGCTGCGGGAATATAATCGAACCCGAATTCCGAGGGTTGTCGAGCAGCCCGTTCGATGGCCTGTTCGTATTGCGGGGCTCTGGCTCGTGTCAGGGCCGGCCCTGCAAACTATCCCTCAGATAAATTTTGCACACGCGTACATTTTGTCATCTGGGTGTTATGGAGCGCCTCTAAACCGCTTCCTGTTGATGATCTTCAGCGCTTCCGGAGCCTTGGGCCGATAGGTCTCTCAGGGTTCGGGAAGAAGCCATTTCGCTCTTCGGGGAGTAAACCATGACTGTTCTTCCGATACTCAAATCCGCCACGCTCGCGGCCGTTCTCTTCGCCTCGACCGCGGTCTTCGCATCTGCCAAGGATGTCACCATCTCGGTCTGGTCCGGCGGTTCCGGGCCGAACGACAACTACCGCACCGATGCGTTCGACATCGCTGCCGATATTCTCGAGCGTGAAGCCGCCATCCGCGGCCAGCAGCTCAACATCATCGTTCAGAAGACGCCTTATTCCGGCTGGGAAGATTTCAAGCAGGCCCTGACGCTTGCTGCCGAAGCCAAGAAGGCTCCGAACATCGTCGCGACCGGCCATGAAGATATCGGCCCCTGGGCGCAGGCCGGCCTCATCGTTCCGGTCGAGAACTTCATCGACCTCGACTCATGGCCGATCAGCGACATCTATCCGAACCTGATGGAGATCACCTCCTTCAACGGGACCGTCTACGGCATCCCGCAGGACGCCGAATCCCGGCCGTTCTTCTTCTGGAAGCCTTACATGAAGGCGATCGGCTATTCGGAGGCCGACATCGAGGCACTGCCGGCCAAGGTCGAGAAGGGCGAATACACGCTCAAGAACGTGCTCGAAGACGCCAAGAAGATGCAGGACAAAGGCCTCGTCCAGACCGGTTACGGCTTCTATCCGCGCAACAGCAACGGTCCGGACTACTGGCAGTTCTACACGTCCTTCGGCGGCGTGATGGAAGAGGAAGGCAAGCTTGTCTTCGACAAGGCTGCGATGAAGCGCACCTACCAGTATTTCGCCGATCTCGTGAAGGCCGGTGTCACCAAGAAGAACCATATCGGCATGCCGGGCGACCAGTGGTGGAAGGAAGTCGCCACCGGCAAGGCCGGCATCTGGCACGGCGGCACCTGGCATTACGCCCGTCTCGTCAACCAGGAAGGCCTGAAGGACTTCTTCACCAACGTTCAGTTCACGCTGGTACCGGCCGGCGAAGGCGGCAAGTCCAACACGCTGACCCATCCGCTCGCTTACCTGCTGATGGCCGGCCATACCGACGAAGAGACCCGGATCGCTGCCGACCTGATCAAGATCGCCTCCGAGCCGCGCATCAACGCGCTGCATGCGATCAAGTCGGCCCATCTCGGTATCTCGCCGTCGGAAACCAAGGTTGACCTCTACGCTGCCGACCGCTGGGCTTCGGAAGCCACCGAGCGCCTGCTGCCCCATGCCAACGCCATGCCGAACAATGCCGATTTCGGTAAGTACTGGACGATCATGTGGAAGAACCTCGAAGCGTCCTGGACGGGTGCCAAGACGGTCGACGCCGCGGTCAACGATGCCGAAACCGAGCTGAAGTCGACGCTCGGCGCAGCGATCATCATCCGCTGATGCAAAGCGACTTATCCCGCTCATCCAGGGCGGGATAAGTCGTCCGCCTTCCGGGCGAAACTCCTCGCCTCGAACTGCGGGTGGCGTTTGATCCGCCGCCCGCATCCCATTCGTATCCAAGGCTTCACCCATGCGAACGTCCCGAGCGCTCGGACTGGTGATGATCGCGCCCGCTGCGGTCATGATCTTCCTGTTCTTCCTGATGCCGGTCGTGCTGACCGCCATCTTCGCCATGACCAATATGAGCACCGCCACGGGCATTTCCGGCGGGGCCTGGCAGGTCACGCAAACCGCCGTCAACCGCCTGAAGGCCGAGATGCCCGAACTTGCGGGCGGCATTGCCGAACCGCGTTTCGTCATCGACGAAGAAGGGCTTGCGGCGCTGGAGGCACTGAAACTGAAGGCCGGGTTCGGCACTGAACTGCGCACCAGCCACATGGGGGAGGTCTTTCCCTCGCGCCGCGAGGCCGAACGCATGATCAAGGCGCTGAAGGACCGGCCCTCTACCCGCGAGGTAAAGCAGATTTCCGACCTCTTCAACCGCTCGGTTCTGAATACCCGGTTCGAGACCCGCGACCAACTGATGGCGAGCCTCAAGAAGCTCGGCTTTACGCTGACGCCTGCCGAACAGGAGACGGTCGCCGCGACCACCTATACCGGCTGGGTGTGGACGACGGAAAACTTCCGGATCATCCGCAACTCGCCGGACATGGCGCAGATCTTCCTCAACACCGCCTTCTACGTCTCGGTGACGCTGCTCCTCTTCAACGTCAGCTACGCACTCTTTCTCGCCATCACCACGCACTACATGCCGGCTTCGACCGCATCCGTCTTCCGCGCCATCTGGCTGCTGCCACGCATCACGCCGGTCGTCATCTACGTGCTGATGTGGAAATGGCTGACCTGGGACAGCGGCTTCATCTCGATGTTCATGGGCCAGTTCGGTTATCCGCCGAAGAACTACCTGCTCGACAGTGCCAATAACGCCTGGTTCTTCGTGATCCTGATCAACGGCTTCATCGGCGCCTCGATGGGCATGCTGGTCTTCTCGTCGGCCATCAAGGCGATCCCGCAGACGCAGTTCCATGCAAGCGAGGTGGATGGCGCCAGCCGCTGGCAGCAGGTCCGTCATATCATCCTGCCGCAGCTTCGCTGGCCGATCCTGTTCGTCACCTGCTACCAGACCCTGTCGCTTCTCGCCTCCTTCAACGAAATCCTCCTGTCGACCCGCGGCGGGCCGGGGCGGGCGACCGAAGTCTGGTCGCTCGCCGCCTACCACACCGCGCTCAACAACTATACCGGCAACCTGGAATACGGGCTGGGCGCTGCCATGGCGCTGGTGCTGGTGGTTGTCGGCATCGTGCTGTCGCTCATCTACCTGCGTATCTTCCGTTACGATACGCTGATCTCCAAGCCGCTGATCGAGGATTGACCATGGCCGAAAAACCGCAAACCTCGGCGAATTTCTCAAGCCTGCCGGTGATCCTGCTGCTTGGCTTTTTCAGCCTGCCGCTGTTGGTGATGTATGCCTATCTCTTCATCGACACGATCAGCGACACGGAAGTCGGTTCGCTGACCCCGAGCGAGTTCACGCTGCGCCACTGGAGCTTTCTCTGGGAGACCAAGACCGGCAAGCCGAACATCTGGCTCGTCACACTCAACACCTTCATCTTCGCAAGCTGCATTACCGGCGTCATCCTGACGGTCTCGTCGATGGCAGGTTACGTCCTGTCGCGCCTCAATGTGCCGGCGCGTGGCTTTTTCCTTGCCGGCGTCATGGTGCTGCACGCCTTCCCGTCGGTGACGCTGATCATCGCCATCTTCATCGTGCTGCAGTGGATCGGCCTCTACAATTCGCTGATCGGGGTGATCCTGGTCAAGGCTGCGGTCGAACTCCCGCTCGGCATCTGGCTGATGAAGGGTTTTTACGACACCGTGCCCTGGGAAATCGAGATGGCCGGCACCATCGACGGCGCATCGCGTTTCACCGTCTGGCGCCGGCTGGTGCTGCCGCAGATCAAGCCGGCAATGATGGCGCTGGGCCTCTTTTCCTTCCTGACGGGTTGGAGCGAGTTCATCATGCCGCAGGTGCTGGCGCCGGGCGCGAAGGTGCAGGTCCTGTCGGTCTATCTGGCGAGCCTGATCATCGACGACAACAATTTCGATTTCGGCACCTTCAAGGCCGTCGGCGTCTTCTACGTCGTGCCGGTGCTGATCCTCTACGTCTTCTTTCAGAAGCATCTCATGAACATCTATGGCGGAGGCAGCAAGGGCTGATGCGTATCCTGCTCGACAAGTTTTCCAAGAGTTTCGGCTCCACCAAAATCATCGAGGACATGGACCTCGAAGTGGGTTCCGGCGAAATGCTGGCGCTGCTCGGGCCCTCCGGCTGCGGCAAATCGACGACGCTGTTTGCCGTCTGCGGCATCCACCGACCGACCGCAGGCCGCATCCTGTTCGGCGACCGGGACGTCACCCATCTGCCGAGCCAGGAGCGCAATGTCGGCGTCGTTTTCCAGTCCTATGCGCTCTATCCTCATATGACTGTGGAGGAGAATATCGGCTTCCCGCTGATGGTGAAGCGGATTGCCTCCGCCGACATCAAGAAGCAGGTCGCGGATATCGCGGCGCTTGTCCATATCGGCGATCTCCTGGGACGCCGACCGGCGCAGCTTTCCGGCGGCCAGCAACAGCGCGTGGCGCTCGCCCGGGCCCTGATCCGTCGCCCGGACGTGCTTCTCCTCGACGAACCGCTCGCCAATCTCGATGCGAAACTCCGTCTGGAAATGCGCTCGGAAATCCGAAGGCTGCAAAAGGAAACTGGCATCACCGCCATCCTCGTCACCCATGATCAGGTCGAGGCGATGTCGATGTGCGACCGTATCGCCATCATGAAATCGGGCGAAATCGTCCAGATCGCCACGCCGTCGGAAATGTACAAGGATCCCCGGACGTCCTTTGTCGCCAGCTTCCTCGGCAATCCGCCGATCTCCTTCCTCAAGGGCAAGGTTCAGCAGGGCGCCTTCGTGCTCGGCGAAAACGGCTTGCGCCTGCCGCTTGCCGCAGTATCGGGGATCCCGGACGGAACCCCGCTCAGCCTTGGTGTCCGCCCGGAGCATTTCGGGACGACGGCGGGCATACCGGTCGAAGGCAAGGTCGTGTTTGCCGAAACGCAAGGGCGCGAAAACCTCTACGACGTCGTTCTGCCGGACGGTTCCGTGCTGCGCTCGATCCAGCCGGTGCGCGACGACGTGAAGCCGGGCGACAGCGTGCGCTGGCACCTCGACAGCGCCTCGACCTTCGTTTTTGCAGAAGACGGCCGGAGATTGTGATGGAGGCTTCGATGCGCGACTTTTCCCCCTTCTTCCAGAAATACGGCTGGCCGGAAAACAAGGGCCGGCTGCCGTTCTGCATCGGCCATCGTGGCGCGAGCGGCCATGAGCGGGAAAACACCCTCAGCGCCTTTCGCCGTGCCGCCGAACTCGGCTCCGAAATGTGGGAACTCGACACCCAGATGACCTCGGACGGCGTGGTCGTCGTTTCCCATGACGATCACCTCCAACGTGTCTTTCAGCGGGACCTCTACGTCTCGCAGATGACGTTTGCGGAGCTGCGGGCGGCAATACCGGACGTACCGAGCTTTGCGGAAGTCGCCGCACTCGGCCGTGAGACCGGCTGCGGCCTTTACGTCGAGCTGAAGCGGCCGGGCACCGGCTCGCTCTGCTGGCAGTACCTGAAGGACATGGACCAGCGCTTCGCTTGTCTCGGTTCCTTCGATATTGCTCAGGTGCGCGAGCTGCGTGACATGGGCTGCGACTATCCGCTTTCCGTGCTGATCCGCGTCGGCCACGATCCGCATGCGGCAGGCGAGGCGGCTGGCGCCGACATCCTGCATCTCTGCTGGGAAAAGGCGAGCGACACACCGCAGGAATTCGTCACCGAGGAACTGCTCGACAGGGCTTTCGCCGGTGGCCGGGAAATCGTGCTCTGGCACGAGGAGCGGCCGGATGTGCTCAAAGACATCATGGCGCTGCCTGTGCTCGGCATCTGCACCGACCTGCCGGACCTGATGCGGCCGAAGGAAACGAACGGCATGTCCCGCGAGACCCGCCGCGTCACCTCGTTCGATGTGGCCCGTGCAGCAGGTGTCTCCCGCGCCGCCGTGTCGCGCGCCTTTACCCCGGATGCCAGCGTTTCGGAAAAAACCCGGCAGAAAGTGTATCAGGCTGCCAAGGAGCTCGGTTACCGGGTCAACTATCTCGCCCGCAGCCTCACCAACAAGCGTTCCGATTTCGTCGGTCTGGTCGCCGCCGGCCTCGACAATCCGTTCCGCACCCAGCAACTCGAAAACCTGGCCCGCGCGCTGATCGCCCGCAATTACCGGCCGATATTGCTGCCGACTTCCAAGGAAGCGGACAGCGCCACCGTCATCGGCCAGCTGCTGCATTATGCCGTTTCCGGCGTCATCATCACCTCGGATGCGCCGCCCTCGCATATTTTCGAGGAATGCGCAGTCGAGGGCGTGCCGATCGTGCTGGTCAACAAGGGCGAGGACTTCCCCTTTGTCGATCGGGTAGTTTCCGATGACCGGATGTCGGGTTACACCGCGGTCGACCATCTCCTCGAGGCGGGTGCCAAGAAGCTCGGGGTCATCGCCGGCACGACTGTTTCCTATTCCTCGCGCCGCCGCGCCGAGGCTTTTCAGAGCCGCTGCCAGATGCTCGGGCTCGATGCGCCGCTGATCCCGGTCGCCATCAACGACTATGCCCACGGCCAAGAGGCGGCGCAGGCGCTGATCGACCTGGGCATAGACGGGGTGTTTTCGGTCAACGACTACATGGCCTGCGGTGTCCTCGACGGGCTCGCCAAGGCCGGCCGGAGCTACGGCTCTGTCAAGGTGATCGGCCATGACGACATTCCTCAGGCAAGCTGGTCGGCCTATGACCTCACCACATTCGTACAGCCCTGCGACGTACAGGCGGAACAGGTGATCGATCTCCTGACCAGCCGCATGTCCGAACCGGACGCTGTCGCGCGGGTGGAATTCACGCCGGTGACGCTGATCAAAAGAAGAAGTGCATAAATGGCATCTGCATTCGATCTCTCCTCCCTGCAATCCCGCGAAAAGATCGCAATCGAGGTCGCCCGCCGGGTCGGCATGGAAGCGGCCGCCTTCCGCGCCGAAGCGCTTCCCGAAACGCTCGGTGTCGAGAACAAGGGCCTGCAGGATTTCGTCACCGTCGCCGACAAGCGGGCGGAAGAAGCGATCCGCGCGGTGCTGCTCGGCGAATTCCCCGAGGATTCCTTCATGGGCGAGGAAGGTGGTGGACATTCCGGACAGCGGGGCACCTGGGTGGTGGACCCGATCGACGGCACCACCAATTTTATCCGCGGCTTTCGTCATTGGGGTGTTTCGATCGCCTTCGTCTCCGGGGGCGAAATCCTGGTTGGCGTGATCTACGACGCGGCGCAGGACCGGGTTTTCCACGCAATCCGGGGTGAGGGGGCCTTCAAGGAAGGCAAGCCGGTCGCAGCGGCCAGGACCAGCGACCCCAACCACGCGATCGCCATTCTCGGCCATTCGCGTCGCACCGATTTCGAGGATTACATCACCATCTCGCGCAGGCTTTACGAGCGCGGCATCGACTACCGCCGCATGGGGGCTGCTGCCATCGGCCTCATCCGCGTCGCCGAGGGTGTGTCCGATCTCTATTACGAACGGCACCTTTCCTCGTGGGACATGCTCGCCGGCGTCCTGATCGCCTCGGAAGCCGGTGCGACGATCGCCGTGCCGCCGCTCGATGAACTGCTCTCGCGGGGCGGGCCGGTGGTCGCCTGTTCGCCCGGGCTGGCCGGCGAATTCGCCTTCCTGATGGAGATGGAAGGCCTGCTGGCTTCCGTGCGGTAGGGCCGGTCGATGGCAGAGGCCTCGACGGGGACATAGGAGATCCTCAGCGACAACCGGCTCCCCTTCGCCAGCCCAAACGCTCTACAATCTGTCGAAACTGTCGGTCTGGTGGCTAGCTGTTTGGTCCCGGCATCACATCAGAGCGCATCAGGCCTGGCCGCCCCCGCCGCGCGGCGCCCGACCGCTTGGCTTCACCAGCCGATATCGGTCAAGGCGAAGTCGTTGCCCTTATAGGCAACCTTGGTCCTGTAAGCTCTTGCGCAGGCATAGGAGAAGCAATCGCCCATATTGAGCTTTGCAGGGTGGTTGACGATCTTGCCAAAGTCCTGGGCGGCGTCCAAGGCCTTTGTCCCCACGTCTCCGCTGATCATGATGTCGCGGGCCTCCAGATCGGCAATGAACTGGTCGACCAGACGGCGAGCCTCCACCAGCATTTCCGGGGTGGCGGGCTTCTCGCCGCCAGTTGCCCCAGCCTTGCGGCGTGTCAGCGAAAGCGAGGCCTCCATTCGCACCACAGATGACACGTAAAACGGGCCAGGATCCTGGCCGATACGGTCCAGCAACTCATCACGGTCCGGCTCTTCAGCAAGGATAGCCACGATCACGGATGCGTCGATGAACAGCATCAGTCTTCGTCCCACATTTCGTCGGTCTCGCGCTTGTGGTCGCCGGGTGCGAATGGCCCCGCAGCGCGGGCCATCGCCAGAGATTTTGCCAACCGGTCACGAATGGGCAAGCTGCCTTTACGGCTGGCGATCTCGTGCTTCAACGCCATCTTCACGGCGTCAACCTTGGACGTCTTGATGAGGCCTACAAGCTCCTCCGTGAGCTTGTCGACTTCTGGATCTTTGATGTAGAGCGGCATCTCAGCATATCCTCCCGAGAATATTATAATATGTTCGTTCTCATATCCTTGCAAGGTAGCGCTTTCGGGCTTGTCCGCTGTGCGACGCCGGAAGCAAAAGAAAGAACGGTGAGAAAAGCCGACCATGGCGTGCGTGTAACATCGGGTCTCAAGGCTCCCCCTGGGTGGCTAACGGCAAAACCCTCGATTTACGTCGAACTAACGGCTTTGCGCCGCTTGTGACCCTCGTAACGCAAAGTGCAACTTTCACCCCGGAATGATATGAATAAGCGGACATTCAAAGTCGATTGGGGGGCACGATGGCAGGCGCTTCACGTCACGACGCATGGCAAGCGGGAGACAGTTACAAAATCTACATGGGGCGTCTACATGGGGCGTTTGAGTAGGCAGATTGCGCCGCGCTTCCTCGAGTGGCTTGAACCCGACGATAATCTTGATTGGCTGCAGATCGACTGTGGGACAGGCGCGTTGAGCGCTTGCATCCTTTCCGACATCCATCCGAAATCCCTCATCGCTGTCGATCCGTCCGAAGGGTTTCTGGAGAAGGCTCGCTCGAGCGTCGCCGATCCGCGCGTGGAGTTTCAAATCGGCAAGGGCGAGGCCCTGTCAATTCCATCGGCACCAGGGACATGGTCGTCTCAGGTCTGGCATTAAACTACATACCACACAGCGAAAAGGCGCTACTGGAAATGCGGAGGACCGCCCGCACCAAAGCCACTATAGCCTTCTACGTCTGGGATTATCCACGCGGTAGAGTGGAATTCAGCGCGCCTTCTGGACGGCTGCGACAGAACTGGACCCAGGCGCACGCGACCTTACCGAAGATCGACGCTTCCGCTTCTGTACTGGTTGGGGACTAGCCGATCTCGCTCACCGAGCCGGGTTTTCTCACGTGAAGACGATGAAGATCGAAGCGCCCACACGCTTCCAAAATTTCGACGACTTCTGGCATCCATTCACGCTGGGTGCCGGCCCTGCACCCGGTTACTTCGTCAACCTCAAGACGACCGAACGAGAAAAATTGCGGGAAAAGCTCCGGCAAGGTTTACCGACAGCAGAGGACGGATCCATCACGCTTAATAAGAGAGCATGGGCAATCCGTGGCAGAAAGCGGTAGGGTACGCGCGGGGCAACTTGGCGGCCTATCTCCCATTCACCAAGCCGGAAGTATCCAGCAATAGGTTTGACTGCCGGGACGAACCAGTTCGTCACACCGACCCATGCGTCAGGCCAAAAGGCGACGTTCACCAACGTTGTTCAGCAGCATGTGTCGGCAATGCAAAATGAAGGCCTCGGATCCCATGGCCAACCTATTGTTTTCATTATGTATGCCGTTCACTGGTATTCGGATTTCACCTCTGCTAAGTGATATTCATGCCATTCGAAGACAAAAAGAAAAGCCGTGTGACGCTTCTCGATGTAGCGCGGCGCGCCAATGTGTCCCGCGCCACCGCTTCGCTCGTCATCCGGAAAAGCCCGCTGGTCGGCACAGAGACGCGGGCGCGGGTCGAGGAGGCGATGCGCGAGCTCGGCTATGTCTACAATATGGGGGCTGCGCGGCTCAGGGCCGAGCGCAGCCATACCGTCGGCGTCATAGTGCCCAATCTGACGAACCCGTTCTTCGCCGAACTGCTCTCCGGCATCGAGGCGGTCATCGATTCGGCCGGCATGGTGGTGATTCTTGCCAATAGCGGCGATCTGGTCGAACGCCAGGACATGGTGATGCGGCGCATGCGCGAGCACGGCGTCGACGGCGTTATCGTCTGCCCGGCGGCCGGTACCGAACCTGCATTCCTTCACCAAATCACCGAATGGGACCTGCCCCTTGTGCAGGTGCTCCGCCAGATTTCCGAGGAAGTCGATTATGCCGGTTCCGATTATGCGGCCGGCATGCGCCAGGCGGTGGATTATCTGGCCTCGCTCGGCCACCGGACGATTGCTTTTGCCGTCCACGGGCCGATCCATTCCGCCTATCGCGAACGGGTCGAGGGATTTTGCGATGCCATGCAGTCGCGCGGGCTCGATCCGAACATGATCGTGCGTCTGCCGAACCAGATCGGCGAGATCGCCGATGCGGCGCATCTGCTCTTTAGCGAGGGGAAACAGCCGACGGCGGTGATCTGCTTCAACGACGTGATCGCGCTCGGCCTTTCGGCCGGCCTCTACGACCGGGGCCTGAAAGTCGGCGAGAATTTTTCGTTGATCGGTTTCGACGACGTGACCGACGCAGAGGCGATGCGGCCGAGGCTCACCTCCGTGTCCACCGCACCGGTGACCATCGGTGCGAATGCCGCCAGGCTTCTCCTCGACCGGCTGACCGATCCACTTCGCCCGGCCCGAAGGGTCGTCAATGAAACGATTTTGCATATTCGCCAATCCTGCGGGCCGTTCGCTATTTCGGCCTGATCACAATCAGCCAGCTTCCGGTTGACGTCCGGACCAAAAGCTTTTAGATCGATCTAAACGCGAAGGCGCCGCAGAGGAGTGGCGTTCTTTCGACATCATTGGGGAGGTCCCAAGTTGTACAATTTCAATTTCGAGCCCGTGTTTGCGGGTTTCGACCAGCTTCTGCTCGGCGCCTGGCTGACGATCCAGCTTTCCGTGGCGGCGATGATCATCGGCCTGATCGTCTCGATCGCCTGCGCCGCTGGCAAGACCTCGGGTATTGCACCGCTGCGCTGGATCATCGACGCCTATATCGAGATCATCCGCAACACGCCGTTCCTGGTGCAGATCTTCTTCATCTTCTTCGGCCTGCCGTCGCTCGGGATTTTCCTGACGCCGAACAGTGCAGCGCTCGTGGCGCTGGTCGTCAATTTCGGTGCCTACGGTACGGAAATCATCCGAGCCGGCATCGAGTCGATCCAGAAGGGGCAGATCGAGGCCGGAACGGCGCTCGGCCTCTCGAAGCTGCAGGTCTTCCGCTATATCATCATGAAGCCGGCGCTCAGGACCGTCTATCCGTCGCTGACCAGCCAGTTCATCTACCTGATGCTGACCTCGAGCGTCGTCTCGGCGATCTCGGCCGACGACCTTGCCGCTGCCGGCAACAATCTGCAGTCGCAAACCTTCGCAAGCTTCGAGGTCTATATCGTCATCACGATCATGTATCTCGTCATGTCGGTCGGTTTCTCGACGATCTTCTCAGCGATCGAGAAGGCCGCCTTCAAATATCCGCTGAGCCGATAGGAGCCTGGCAATGCCACTGATCAGACCTTTCGGCATCAACGAATTCTGGATCATCGTGCTTGCCGCGCAGTGGACGATCGCGCTGTCGGCGATCGCCTTTGCCGGCGGCGGCATCGGCGGCCTGCTGATCGCGCTGCTGCGTGTCTCGGATGCGAAATGGCCGCGGCTGATCGCCACCGGCTTCATCCGCGTCTTCCAGGGAACGCCGCTGCTCATGCAGCTCTTCCTGGTGTTCTTCGGCATGAACATTCTCGGTTTCGCCATCAATCCGTGGCTTGCGGCAACCGTGGCCCTCACGCTGCATGCGAGCGCCTTCCTCGGCGAAATCTGGCGCGGCTGCATCGAGGCGGTGCCTCCCGGCCAGCGGGAGGCCGCGACCGCGCTCGGCCTGCGCTATTACAACCGGATGCGCTACATCGTCCTGCCGCAGGCCTTAAAGATCGCGGTGGCGCCGACGGTCGGCTTCCTGGTGCAGCTGATCAAGGGCACTTCGCTTGCGGCGATCATCGGTTTTACCGAGCTCACCCGTCAGGGCCAGATCATCAACAACGCGACATTCAGCCCGTTCATGGTGTTCGGCACGGTGGCGGCGGTCTATTTCGTCCTGTGCTGGCCGCTTTCGGTGCTGGCGCGACGCATGGAACTCAGATTCTCCCGCGCAACGGCACGTTGACGGGACCCGAGCCGGAGGGAGGAAACCGGTGCAACAGAAAAGGGTAGGAAAATGAACATTTCTAGACGCATGGTTATCGCCGTCATCGGCGCAGGCCTGATGATGGGCGCAGGCGCCTCCACCGCATCGGCGCAGACCGTCGAAAGCATCAAGTCCGCAGGCACCGTCAAGATCGGCATGCTGGTCGATTTCCCGCCCTTCGGCATCATGAACACGTCGAACGAGCCGGACGGTTATGACGCCGACGTTGCCAAACTGCTCGCCAAGGAATTCGGCGTGAAGGTGCAGATCGTTCCGGTCACCGGCCCGAACCGCATCCCCTACCTGCAGAGCAACCAGGTCGACCTGCTTGTCGCCTCGCTCGGCATCACGGAAGAACGCGCCAAGAGCGTCGACTTCTCGCAGCCCTATGCCGGCATCTCGATCGGCGTCTTCGGCGCCAAGGCAACTGAGGTCTCCAAGCCGGAGGACTTGTCCGGCAAGACGATCGGCGTCGCTCGGGCCTCGACCCAGGATACCGGCGTCACCAAGGTCGCTCCGAAGGATGCCAAGATCCAGCGTTTCGACGACGATGCCAGCGCCGTTCAGGCCCTGCTGTCCGGCCAGGTCCAGCTGATCGGCGTCTCCAACGTCGTCGCCGCCCAGATCGAAAAGGCGGCTCCCGGCCGCTTCACCCAGAAGCTGCAGCTCAGCCAGCAGGTTCAGGGCATCGCCGTCCGCAAGGGTTCGACCGAGCTTCTGACGGCAGTCAACGCCTTCATCGCCAAGGTCAAGGCTAGTGGCGAACTCGGCAAGATCCATGAAAAGTGGCTCGGCGCTCCGCTGCCGGACTTCGTCGCCAACGCCAAGTAAGACCAGAACTGACTATCGAAAGGGAGTTCCTCGCAATGACTGAGGTGAACGCAAACGCATCGGCCGCGGCCACGCGAGGAACTTCCGAACTCGCCGTCAGGATGGAAGGCGTCAACAAGTGGTATGGCGGGTTTCACGCGCTGAAGGACGTCGAGCTGTCGGTTAACCGTGGGGAGCGGATCGTCATCTGCGGCCCGTCCGGCTCCGGCAAGTCGACGCTGATCCGCTGCATCAACCAGCTGGAGACGATCCAGAAGGGCAAAATCGTGGTCGACGGCCACGATCTCACTGCAGGCGGCAAGAATGTCGACATCGTCCGCCAGGAGACCGGCATGGTCTTCCAGCAGTTCAACCTCTTCCCGCATATGACGGTTCTGGAGAACTGCACGCTGGCGCCGATGAAGGTGCGCGGCATTTCCAAGGTCGAAGCCGAAAAGACCGCACGCAAATACCTGGAGCGGGTGCGTATTCCCGAACAGGCCGAAAAATATCCAGCCCAGCTTTCCGGCGGTCAGCAGCAGCGCGTGGCGATCGCCCGGGCGCTCTGCATGAACCCGAAGATCATGCTGTTCGACGAGCCGACCTCGGCGCTCGACCCGGAAATGGTCAAGGAAGTGCTCGACACAATGATCGACCTCGCCAAGGAGGGCATGACCATGCTCTGCGTCACCCATGAAATGGGCTTTGCCCGTCAGGTCGCCGACCGGGTGATCTTCATGGACCGCGGCGAAATCCTCGAAACGGCGGCGCCGGACGAATTCTTCGGCAACCCCAAGAACGAGCGTCTGAAGATCTTCCTCGGACAGATCTCTTGAACGCTGCTGCCACTCATTGAAATTAAGGAGTTCCCGACATGAAACCAGATATCCTGCTTGTGGAACCGCTGATGCAGTTCATCGAGGATCAGCTCGATGCCATCTATACAGTGCACAGACTGTACGATCCGGCGCAGAAGGAGACGCTGGAAGCGGCGCTGCCGAATATCCGCGCCGTCGCGACCGGCGGCGGTAGCGGCCTCTCCAACGAGTGGATCGAGAAGCTGCCAGCGCTCGGCGTCATCGCCATCAACGGCGTCGGCACCGACAAGGTGGACCTCAAATTCACCCGCAGCCGCAATATCGACGTCACCACCACGCCGGGCGTGCTGACCGATGACGTCGCCGACATGGGCATTGCGCTGATGCTCGGCGTGCTGCGCCACATCGCCAAGGGCGACGCCTTCGTGCGCGCCGGCAAGTGGGGCAAGGAAAACTTCCCGCTCGGCAACAGCCCGAAGGGTAAGCGCCTCGGCATTCTCGGCCTCGGCCAGATCGGCAAGGCTTTTGGCCGCCGCGCCGAAGCCTTCGGCATGGACGTGCGCTTCTGGAACCGCTCACCGGTCAAGGATACGACCTGGAAGTCCTGTGCCTCGCCGGTCGCACTGGCGGAAGATAGCGACGTTTTGTGCGTCATCGTCGCGGCGAATGCCGAGACGAAAGATATCGTCAACGCAGAGGTTCTGAAGGCGCTCGGACCGAAGGGTATCCTGATCAATATCGCCCGCGGCAGCGTCGTCGACGAAAATGCGCTGCTCGCCGCCCTCAACGACGGCACGATCGGTGCAGCCGGTCTCGATGTCTATCTCGACGAACCGCGCATCCGCGAAGATTTCTTCACCGCGCCGAACACGGTGCTGATGCCGCATCAGGGCAGCGCCACGGTCGAGACCCGCGTCGCCATGGGCGAGCTGGTGCTTGCAAACATCGCTGCGCATTTCGCCGGCGAAAAGCCGCCGACCACGGTCAATTGAACAGAGAAAATACCATGATCATCCGTCAGGCCTTTTTTGAAGGCGCGATCCATGCCGGCCAGGAAGAGGCGTTCAAGGCCTATGTGGCAGAGAAGCTGATGCCGATGTGGCTCGCCTTTCCGGGCATCAAGGAAGTGCGTGTGCTCTATAACATCGAGCGGGACGAGGGCGCTCCGTCCTACCCGATGGTGCTGTCGACCATGTACGAAAGCCGGGAGGCACTGGCCGCAGCCCTGGAATCACCGGTGCGTTACGAAAGCCGGGACATGACCAAGGGCCTGCTCGCCATGTTCGACGGCCATATCCATCATCACGTCTTCGATCTGGCGCTGTCCTGAGTTCCCCGACCGCCGGTCAACCGCCGGCGGTCTTGGTGCCTGAGCCGGGCGCGCGATAAGCGGGCGTGTTCGGCTCGAACAGTTCGATCAGGTTTCCGGACGGATCCTCCAACAGAATCTGCTTCCCGCCCGTCCCCTGGATGATCTCGTTGCGGAAGCGGCAGCCGGCCAGTTTCAGGCGTCCGACCGTCCCGTCCAGGTCGTCTACCGTGAGATGGATGCGGTTCCAGCCACCGGGTGCCTGCTGTTCTCCCGACGGCATCGGCGCCCCACCGCCACCCCGTGGGTTCGGCTGGGACAGATAAAGATGCATGTCGCCACGCGAGATTTCCGCGAAGGGCGGGGCAGGGTGCATCTCGAGCCTGAAGCCAAGATGTGCGGTGTAGAAATCGATCGCGGCCTTTACATCGTTGACGATATATCTGAAGCATGCGGACATGGTCTGCGCCCTCCCGGTGCCAGATGGATATCCGAAACGCGGAGCCTAACACTCCAGCAACAGAGGGCAAGCGCCTCTGCTTTGCTCAGCAAGGCCCGCTGGACGTCTGCCGCGAACGTATGGAAACCGCGTAAATGCGCGGGGAAAGCCCGAAACTGCGGGTGAAGATGCGGGTCATGTGGCTCTGATCGGCAAAGCCGCTGGAAAGCGCCGCCTCCGCAAGCCCCGCCCCACCAGCGATCAGTTTTCGCGCCAGCTCGACACGCCGCTGGATCAGGTAGGCATGCGGAGTGAGGCCGATCGCCTTGTCGAAAGCACGCAGGAGCTGGAACTGGTTGATGCCGGCGAGGCCTGCCAGATCGGCAAGGCTGACCGCTTCGGTCGGATCGTCATCAATCCGCTCGCGCGCTGCCCGGACCCCTCGCGGCACCGCTTTCGGCTCCGGCGCCTCCCGCATCACCTCGGCCAGCAACGTCAGCAGCAGTTCCTGGCGGCGGAGTTCGGCGCCCGCTTGCTCGGCGATCATCTCGGCGAAGAGCTGCCGCATCGTCGCGGCCTGCGGCGGTTGCCGCAGCACCGGATCGGCAAATTCGAACTCGCCGGGCTGGCCCTGGCGGATATCCGCGACCGCGCCGGTTATCACATCCGGATCGAAATAGAGCATCTGCCAGAAACGGCCCCCATCGCCGATTGGCGCGCCGTCATGCACTTCACCGGGGTTGACAGTGATGACGTCGCCCGGCCCGGCTTCCACCGGACCGCGTCCGCTTGCGGATTTCTGGGCTCCGCTCTCGATCACGCCGATGCCGAACTGGTCGTGGGTGTGACGGGAAAAATGGTGGTCGGAGCGGGCCACGACCGCCTGCACGCCGGTCATGCCGCATCGAAACATCCGAAATCCGTTTCGTCCCTTCGCTCGCATCGGCTCCTCGCGTTCGAGCCAGCATAACCCGGCTCAAGAAGATCACCAACCGGCGCTCCCAGCCGCGCGCAGCTTACAGGACGGTGCGCACCCGCCAGAGTTCGGGGAACAGTTCGACTTCCAGCATCTTCTTGAGATAGGACGTTCCCGAGGTGCCGCCGGTGCCGCGCTTGAAGCCGATCACCCGTTCCACCGTGGTGACGTGATTGAATCGCCAACGGCGGAAATAGTCCTCGAAATCGACCAGCTTTTCGGCGAGTTCGTAAAGCTCCCAATAGGTGCCGGGCGCGCCATAGACCTGTTTCCAGGCCTCCAGCACCTGCTCGTTCTCGCTGCGTTTTGTGCGCCAATCGGCTCTCGCCGCGTCCCCGCCGATATCGAACCCGCGCCGGGCAAGCAGCATCAGCGCCTCGTCGTAAAGGCTCGGGCGGGCGAGAATGCCTTCCAGCATCTCGATGATGTCGGGCCGATGCGTATGCGGGCCGAGCATCGCGAGATTGCGGTTGCCGGCAAGGAACTCGATCGCCCGATACTGATAGGACTGGAAACCGGACGACTGGCCAAGCGAGGCGCGGAATTCGGTGTATTCGCTCGGCGTCATGGTGCGCAGCACATCCCAGGCATTGTTCAACTGCTCGAAGATGCGGGCGACGCGGCTGAGCATCTTGAAGGCCGGCTGCGGATTGTCGTCGCGGATCGCCGAGATTGCCGAAGTGATCTCGTGGATCGCAAGCTTCATCCACAGTTCCGACGTCTGGTGCTGGATGATGAACAGCAGTTCGTCATGCGCCGCCGAAATCGGCGCCTGCGCGTCGAGCACCTTTTCGAGATGCAGGTAGTCGGAATAGGACATCTTCTCGCGGAAGGACATTTCCGCGCCATCGGCGCTGGGATCGTAGGGTTTCGAGCTCATGATGTCCGATATGTCTTCCGCCGCTTAGAATTCCACTTCCAACTCGACGATTTCGTCGGGTTCCGCAAGAGCCCCCTCCGTCCATTCCAGCATCAGCGGCCAGGCAAGGACCATCTCCGCATAAGCCGCCAGCTTCGGTTCAAGCTCGACCGCGTAGGTGCGGAAACGGCTGCAGACCGGCGCATACATGGCATCCGCCACGGTCGGATTTTCGCCGAACAGCCATGGACCGCCGCTTGCCTCCAGGCACTCCGCCCAGATCGTCTTGACCCGCTCGACATCCGGCCGGGCGCCCGAAAAGATCTTGAACCGCTCGTGCCGTGCCTTGAGGTTCATCGGCAGGGCGGAACGGAGATTGTGGAAGCCCGAATGCATTTCCCCCGAAACCGCGCGACAGCGGGCGCGGTCGGCGATGTCGACCGGCCAGAGACCGGCATCAGGCGTGACCTCGTTCAGATATTCGGCGATCGCCAGCGTATCCCAGACAGTGACGTCGTTATGGGTCAGCCGCGGCACCAGCACGGAGGGCGACAGAAGTAGCAATTCCTGGCGCGCGTCGTCATTCATCTCGACCAGCACTTCCTCGAAATCAAGACCTGCCATGCGGCATAGGAGCCAGCCCCGCAGCGACCAGGAGGAATAGTTTTTCGAAGAGATCGTCAGTGCCGCCTGCGTCATCAGTTTTCAACCCTTGCCGGACAATCATACTTGTCGCTTACAATCTTCTCGCATCGCGAGACATATTGCACTAGCATTTTTGCACTGCCGCATTTTAGCGGCGCGGGGGTCCGTTCATGCTCTACCAGGCCTATCAATTCCAGGACGACATCCTCGCCCCGATGCGGGATATGGCCCGACGCCTGCAACTGATGTCCTCCACCCTGTTTTTCGGTGCGGGAAGCGAGATGGGCCGACATGCGGCCGCCGCACTCGAACTGATGTCGCGCTTCAAGATCACCCATGAGCGGCCGGAATTCGAGATTACCTCCGTCACGATCGGCAATCGCGACGTGCCGATTGCGGTGGAAACGGCGCTCGACTTGCCCTTCGGCCGCCTGCTGCATTTCGTGGCCGATGTCGATACGCCCCGCCCTCGGGTGCTGGTGGTCGCGCCGCTGTCGGGCCATTTCGCGACACTCCTGCGCGGCACGGTCCAGACGCTGTTGAAGGATCATGACGTCTATGTCACCGACTGGGCCAATGCGCGGGACGTTTCCACGGCCGCCGGCCGCTTCGGCATGGACGACTATGTCGATTATATTATTCGTTTCCTGGAGGAAATCGGACCGCGCGGCCACATCCTCGCCGTCTGCCAGCCCTGCGTCCAGGCGCTCGTCGCGGTCGCCGTGATGTCGGAGGCAAGGAACCCGGCGACCCCGCGCACCATGACGCTGATGGCCGGACCGGTCGATACCCGCGAGAGCCCGACCAAGGTCAACGAACTGGCCGTCTCCAAGCCGCTGTCCTGGTTCAAGAGCGAGCTGATCACCGGTGTTCCGATGGGCTTTCCGGGTAGCGGACGGCGCGTCTATCCGGGCTTCCTGCAACTCGTCGCCTTCATGAGCATGAACATGGAGCGGCATGTGGAGGCGCATCGCAAGCTCTACGGCCATCTCGCCAAGGGCGAGACGGCCGAGGCGAACAAGATCAAGCATTTCTACGACGAATATTTCGCCGTGCTGGACATGACCGAGGAATTCTACATCGAGACGATCGATCGCGTCTTCCAGAGGGCGGAGCTCGCGAATGGCACCTACACCCATCATGGCCGGAAGGTGGATCCCAACCACATCCACGCCACGGCGCTTCTGACCGTCGAGGGCGGACGCGATGATATCTGCGGGCTCGGCCAGACCTCCGCCGCCCACGACCTCTGTCATTCGCTGCGGCCGCATCTGCGACGCCACCACCTGCAGGCCAATGTCGGACATTACGGCGTCTTCAGCGGCCGCCGCTGGGAGAAGGAAATCTATCCTGTCGTGCGCAACCTGATCCTCGCAATGGAATAGGCCCGAGGGCGGCAAGTCTCATGCCGCAGCTTGCATACGATCCTCTATCTGCTGTATGCAATGAACGGGTAGGAGAAAAGAGATGAGCAGCAGGGATCCAGTTTTTGGCTGGTGGGACGCTCCACCGTTTATCGGCGAGCTGATCCAGTCCTTGTCCGGCCGCGGCCGGGCCTTGTTCGGCCTCTCGTCGCCGCCCGTGCAGAACCGCGACCTTACCGGCCTTGCCGAGATGATTCTGTCGCGCCGCGGCGAAGTTTCAGGTGCCATCCTCGCCGAAGCCTTCCTCGAAGCCTACAGACAGGCGAGCGCCCCGGACCGTGTCGTCTTCATGCGCGCGCTTCTGGATCGTTTCGGTCCCGATCGCACGGCCCTCGATGCCGCGGCGGCCGCCTATAACACTGAGCCGAGCGCTCAGAATATTGCAAGGCTGCACGAGACGGCCGAACCGCGCCGGCAGGAGCTTTTCCGCCGCATCAATTTCGCCAAGCGAGGCACTGCGACGCTGGTCGAGATGCGCGAACACCTGATGGACATGCTGTCCAAGGAACCGGCGCTGCAGCCGGTCGACCTCGATTTCTGCCATCTCTTCTCTTCATGGTTCAACCGGGGCTTCCTGATGTTGCGATCGATCGACTGGACCACGCCCGCCAATATCCTGGAGGCGCTGATCCGCTATGAGGCCGTGCACGATATCGACGGCTGGGACGATCTGCGCCGGCGGCTGGCACCGGCCGACCGCCGTTGTTTCGGTTTCTTCCATCCGCAATTGGAAGACGAGCCGTTGATCTTCGTCGAGGTGGCGCTGACCGATCATCTGCCGGCCTCGGTCGATGCGCTTCTCGCCCGAGACCGCCAGCCGCTGGACGTGCAGCAGGCGACGACGGCGGTGTTCTATTCGATTTCCAACTGCCAGCGCGGCCTTGCCGGCATTTCGCTCGGCAATTTCCTGATCAAGCAGGTGGTGAACGATCTGAAGCGCGACCTTCCGCGGCTTGAAAATTTCGTGACGCTTTCTCCCATCCCGGGCTTCGGAGCCTGGCTGCGTGGCGAAAGCCGCGTGACCGACAGCGAAGAGATTGCCCAAGAAAAGCAGCGGCTTGTCGCGCGGCTTGAAGGTGATTGGTCATCGGCCGGCGAGCAGCAACTGGACCAGATCCAGCGCGCCATGCTGCCGCTCGGAGCGCATTATCTGTTGAACGTCCGGCGTGGCAATGGCCGGCCGGTGGATCCGGTGGCGCGGTTCCATCTTGGCAACGGCGCCCAGGCCGAACGGCTCAACTTCCTCGGTGATCGATCGCCAAAAGGCATGCGCCAGTCCTACGGCCTGATGGTCAACTATCGCTACCGGCTCGGCGAGATCGAGAAGAACCACGAGGCCTATGCCGAAAATGGCCATATCGCAGCCACGCCGGCGCTGCGCAAACTGGCCCAACCGGTTTCCCAGGAGGTATTTTGATGGCTGGTAATCTCTACGACGCGCTGCTCGGCGGGCTCGACCGGGAGGACCGGCTGCTCCTGACGGACGAAACCGCCGGCACGATGAGCTACCGCGCCTTCGCCGAACAATGCGCGCGGCTGGCCGGCGCGCTTCTCGAAGCCGGCCTGCAGCCGGGTGACCGGGTCGCCGTCCAGGCGGAAAAGTCGGTCGCGGCTTTGGCGCTTTATCTTGCGACAGTCAGGGCCGGCGGCATCTATCTGCCGCTCAACATCGCCTATACACCAGCGGAAATCGAATATTTCCTGACCGACGCCGAGCCCGCGATCTTCGTCTGCGATCCTTCGAAACTCGAGGCTCTGCAGCCGATTGCCAAGGCGGCCGGTGCGAAAATCCTGACGCTCGACCCGGTGGGCCAGGGGACGCTCACCGACGCGGCCGCTGTCGCCACGTCGATTGCTAAAACCTCGGCGCGGGGAGGGGCGGATATTGCCGCGATCCTCTACACGTCCGGCACGACGGGGCGTTCCAAGGGCGCCATGCTCAGTCATGACAATCTTCTGTCGAACGCGACGGCGCTGGTC
The DNA here is from genome assembly GCF_056280385.1 of Neorhizobium sp. USDA 3394. Taxonomy (NCBI): domain Bacteria; kingdom Pseudomonadati; phylum Pseudomonadota; class Alphaproteobacteria; order Hyphomicrobiales; family Rhizobiaceae; genus Neorhizobium; species Neorhizobium sp. USDA 3394. Next base: position 1,182,694 of record NZ_JBWCDU010000002.1, on the reverse strand, counting down.
GAAAGCTGGCGCTTCACGAATAAGGATGTGCTGATCCACGCGCTGCCGATCTTCCACACACACGGGCTGTTCGTCGCCACCAACGTGGTGCTCGCCGCGCGCGCCTCGATGATTTTCCAGGCGAAATTCGATCCGAGCAAGATCATGGAGGCGATGCCGCAGGCGACCGCGCTGATGGGCGTGCCGACCTTCTACACCCGCCTGCTGCAGCACTCGGGGCTGAACAGGGATAGCACCGCCCATATGCGCCTGTTCGTCTCCGGCTCGGCGCCGCTTCTGGCCGAGACCCACGAGGAATGGCTGGCGCGCACCGGCCACGCCATTCTCGAACGCTACGGCATGACCGAAACCAATATGAACACCTCCAACCCCTATGACGGTCGGCGCGTCGCCGGCACGGTCGGCTTTCCGCTGCCGGGGGTTCAGGTGCGCATCACCGACCCGGAAACCGGCGCCTCCCTCGGCACCGAGGAGATCGGCATGATCGAGGTACGAGGCCCCAATGTGTTTTCGGGCTATTGGCGCATGCCGGAAAAGACCGCAGCTGAATTCCGAAAGGACGGCTTCTTCATCACCGGCGATCTCGGCAAGGTCGACTCCGACGGCTACCTGCATATCGTCGGCCGCGGCAAGGACCTCATCATCACCGGCGGCTATAATGTATACCCGAAAGAGGTGGAGATGGAGATCGACGCCATGCCAGGCGTCATCGAAAGCGCCGTCTTTGGGGTCACGCATGCGGATTTCGGCGAGGGCATCATTGCCGCGATCGTCCTGAAACCGGGTGTGAAATTGACCGAACAGGAGGTCATCAAGGCGCTCGACGGCCGGCTCGCCGGCTATAAACGCCCGAAAAAGGTGGCGTTCCTGGCCGAACTGCCGCGCAACACAATGGGCAAGGTCCAGAAGAATATACTCCGTGATCAGTTTTCCCGAGTTTTCGAGTCCGCAGCCACCGCAAAATAAACGATCGTGATTTTAGGACTTGACGGTTCATGTATACGCGTGGACTATGAATTGCATACCAGCACGGATCATTTCGGGAGGAAATGGGATGTTGCAGCAGGGAAAGCCGGAGAGCGCTCAGCCGCTCGTCACTGTCCACAACCCGATGGGTTATCCGCCGAAGGTCAGCCGCAAGCAGCCGGCCGATCGGCCCGCCAGCCTCGACGGTAAGGTCATCTATCTCGTCGACAGCCGCTTTGACGATTCCGTCGAGCTCCTGAAGGAGGTCGAGGCCTGGTTTGTACGCAACATGCCGTCGGTCGAGGTGCGGATACGCCAGATGGCGAACACCTATTCCAAGGACGATCCGACCCTCTGGGAAGAGATCAAGGCGAACGGCCATGCCGCGATCATCGGCGTCGGCCATTGCAGCACCTGCGCGCCGGCCGTCACCACCCACGCGATCACGCTCGAAACCAAATACGGCGTGCCGACCGCGGCGATCCATACCGAAAAATTCGACAAGGTGGTCCGCTCGGTGGCCAAGATGGGCGGGCTTTCGCAGCAGCCGCTGGTCTTCGTGCCGCAGCCGGTCATGGGCAAGACGCCGCAAGAGCTGCGCGCCTATGTGGAAGGCACCGATCCGATCAGCGGCAAGCCGGTAATGAAGGAGATCATCGAGGCCCTGACCGTCGGCCTTTCGGCAAGCGCCGAGGACGCGCGGTTCGAGCGCAGCACACCGCGCCTCATTGAGCCGGATACGGAGGACAATCTCCAGGCCGCTTTCCTGCGCAACAACTGGACCGACAAGCTGCCGATCATCCTGCCGACCGACGCCCGCGTCGCCGACATGCTGGCCGGGACAAGTCGAAAGCCGGACGAGGTTGTCGGCCATATGCAGCCGACCACCAATCGCGGCCTTTGGGAATACACGGTCGAGAAGGTCGCCGTGAATGCCGTCATGGCCGGTGCATCGCCCGAATATTTCCCGGTGATCCTGGCGCTGGCAGCGGCCCAGGTCTCAGCGCGCGGCTCGACCTCCTCGTCGGCTGCGGCGATGGCCGTCGTCAACGGACCTGTCCGCAACGAAATCGGCATGAACTGCGGCGTCGGCGCACTCGGGCCTTATAGCCATGCCAATGCCACGATCGGCCGCGCCTTCGGGCTGCTGTCGCAGAACCTGCAGGGTGGCTCGGTTGTGGGCGAGACCTTCATGGGTTCGCTCGGCAACAACTACACCTACAACAATCTCACCTTCGCGGAAAACGAGGAGCGCAGTCCGTGGGAGCCGCTGCATGTGCAGAAGGGCTTCGACGCCAGGACGAGCACGGTCAGCATCTTCCACGGCTGCCGTTCCACGACCTTCAGCCTCGGCCTGCGCAAGGAATACTGGCGCGAGCATGTGCGCGACATGCTGCTCGGCACCGATGCGATCACGGCGCCGACGCTGGTGCTCGACCCGATCTGCGCCAGGCAGTTCATCGATCGCGGCGGCTTCGTGAACAAGCAGGACCTCTTGAACTTCATCTACGAGACGGCGCAGATGCCGGCGGGGCGTTACTGGGATCTGCAACTCGTCCAGAATTATATCTATCCGCGCGCCACGTTCGGCGAGGAGCCGATGGCGGGCAAGCTGAAGCCCGGCAAGGACGAACTCATCCACATTTTCCGCCCGCAGGACATCAATGTCGTGGTCGTCGGCGGCGAATCCAACGGCTATTGGCAGATCTACGGCGCGCATTACCGCACGACCGTTTCCATCGACGATTGGCGCTGACGATGGCGAATGACTACGACATCGCGGTCATCGGCGCCGGCGTGGCGGGGCTCAATGCGGCGATTGCGGCCGCCCGGCATGGCGCGCGTACGATGATCATCGACATGCTGGGCGCCGGCGGCCAGGTGATCAATGTCGACCGCATCGACAATTTTCCAGGGCCAGCCGAGGGCATGTCCGGTTTCGAACTTGGCCCGATGCTGCAGATGCAGGCGGACGAGGCCGGCGTCGAATTCGCGCTCGATACGATCGAAACCATCTCAAAGACGGATACCGGTTTCCGCATCGCGGGTAGCGATCTCGATCTGACGGCAGGCGCGGTGATCATCGCCGCCGGCTCGGCCAAGCGCACGCTCGGCATTCCGGGCGAGGCGGAATTCGAAGGCCGCGGCGTGTCCCATTGCGCCTCCTGCGACGGACCGCTGATGCGCGGCAAAGACGTGTGCATCATCGGCGGCGGGGACTCGGCACTGGATGAGGCCTTGGCGCTCGTTCCCCATGCCGCCCGCATCACCGTTATTCATCGCGGTTTCCATCTCACCGCTTCCGCCGCGCTGCAGACGAAAGCGCGGGAAGCCTCCCACATCGAAATCAAGCTGAATACAATCGCCATCGCCATCAGCGGCGAAGGCGGCGTCAGCGCCATAACCGTCCGCGATCTTTCGACCGGCGCGGAGAGCGAAATCCCCTGCCACGGCGTCTTCGTGTATGTCGGGCTCGAACCCAATACGTCTTTCCTCGGCGATACCGTGACGCTTGCGGCCGATGGCCGGATCGTTGTCGATCTCGACATGCAGACCTCGATGCCGGGCATTTTCGCGGCCGGAGACATCCGTGCCCGCTCGGTCGCACATCTGGCGGCCTCCGCCGGCGACGGCGTGACGGCCGCGATCTGCGCGGTGCGCCATCTGGCGGAGCGTCAGGGAAATACCCAACAGGCGGAACCGCGTTTTGCGGTGGTCGCACCGGCAGGATAGGCCCATGAACGTGCAGATCAAAGGCAAGCAGGGCAAACCGAGCGTTCGCGATGCGATCGAGCAGGATATCGTCACGGGTTTTTATTCTCCCGGCGACCGGCTCGACGAGGCGGGGCTTGCGGCCCGACACCAGGTCTCCCGCACGCCGGTACGCGAGGCGCTGATCCAGCTCAGCACCATGGGCCTCGTCAAGATGGTGCCCAATCGCGGCGCTTTCGTCACCCAGCTGTCGATCACCGAACTGGTCGAGATGTTCGAGGTGATGGGCGAGCTCGAGGCCATGTGTGCCCGGCTTGCCGCCCGCCGCATCCGCCCGGAACAGCTGAAGCTGCTCGAAGAGGCGCAGGCCGCCTGCGCCACGGCCCAGCAGGCCGGCAATTCGGACGATTATTATTACGCCAATGCGGAATTCCACCGCCTGATCTACGAGGCGAGTGGCAACGGCTTCCTCGCCGAGAACGCCCATGCGCTGCAGCGGCGGCTGAAGCCCTATCGGCGCCTGCAATTGCGGGTGCCCGGACGCGTCAACAGTTCGCTGTCGGAGCACGGGGAGGTGCTCGCGGCGATCCGTGCTCGCGACGACGCCCGTGCCCGCGATGCGATGCGCAACCACGTGGTCATCCAGGGCGAATATTTCAGCGACTTCCTGGCGTTGATGCGCCCGGTGGAACGCCAGTTGATCCCCGGCGAATGATGAGGAGCATCCCCACCAGGATCGAGCAGGACGGGACCTACGCATGAATTTTTAAGCTCGGGAGGGTCGAGCTTATCGCCGGCAATGGGCCGGAATCAAATGGAGGAGAGATCATGAAGCATGCCATTACCTATATGGCCGGCCTGGTTCCGGCATTCTTGCTGGCGGCCGGTCTTGCCGGCGCGGCCGATATGACGGCCAGCGAAAAGCAGCTCTACGACGCCGCCAAGAAGGAAGGTTCTGTCACCTGGTACGTCTCCCAGACGACCACCGAGTTCGCCGACGGCATGTGCGGTCTGTTCAAGGCGAAATATGCCGGCGTCGGCTGCAACGTCGTACGCGCCTCCGGTCAGGTCATCTTCCAGCGCCTCGTCCAGGAATTGCAGGCCAAGGCCGTGCAGGGCGACCTGATGTCGACCAATGACGACGGCCAGATGCTGCAGCTCAAAGAACAGGGTGCGCTTGCCCAGTTCGCACCGGAAAACCTCAAGGACATGGTCCCGGAACTTCGCGCACTTGCCGACAAGGAAAATTACTGGATCACGTCGGGCGTCTCACCGCTTGTGATTGCCTACAACACCAAGCTGGTAACGGAGGCGGAAGCGCCGAAGAACTGGACCGATCTTGCCGATCCGAAGTGGAAAGGCCAGGTGGCTATCGGCCACCCGAGCTTCTCAGGCAGCGTCGGGCTCTGGACGATCCTGATGAACGACCTCTACGGCTGGGACTTCTTCAAGAATATCGAGAAGAACAAGCCGCAGATCGGCCGTTCGGTGGCCGACGGGCATAACCTTGTCGCCTCAGGTGAACGCAAGGTGGCGCTGGCGCCGCTGCCGCTGATCCTGTCGGACTCGATCCTGAAAAAGGTGCCGATCGGCGTCATCTATCCGGCTGACGGCGCCCTGCTGCCGCCTTCGGCAACCGCGATCATGAAGGACGCGCCGCATCCGAATGCCGCGCGGCTGTTCGAGAACTTCCTGCTCGGGCAGGAAATTGCCGAGTATTTTGCCAAGGATTACCGCTACCCGCTGCGAGCCGGCGTGCCGCTTGCACCGGGCATGCGTCCGCTCGACAGCTACAAGACGAAGTCGATCGCGACGGCCGACGGCATCAAGAAGCTGCCCGAGGTCCAGGAAAAATTCCGCGACACGTTCGGAATCTGAACCGCAACCCGGCGGCCGGCATCTGCTGGCCTCCGGCCACCACGCCGGCTGGCATGCCCTGTTTCCGACGTCTCCAGTGACAAAGCGAGCGCCGATCATGACGAGTGTTTCCCATCCCGCAGCCACCACCTGGTCGCAAGACCAGCCGGTAAAGGCGCGCGTGCCCTGGCACCAGCGCCTGCAGCCAGCCAATCTGCTCTGGGTGTTCCTGGCGGGCATCCTGGTCGTATTGATCGTCGCGCCGATGTGGACGCTCGTCGTCTCCAGTTTCACCGACGCCAAGACGGGCGGCTGGACACTTCAGAACTATGTCGAGGCTTATGGCAAGGAACGGCACATCACGGCGCTCACCAACACGCTGAAGATGGGAGCCGTCGTCGTCGTGCTGAAACTGGCTTTCGGCGTGCCGCTCGCCTGGGCCTGCACCCGCACCGATATGCCGGGCCGCAATTTCGTGCGCTACAGCGTGTTCGGTGCCTTCATCATGCCACCCTATCTCGCCGGCGTCGGCTGGATCCTGCTCGCCGGCCCCAATACCGGCTGGATCAACCGCGTCTGGCACAGCCTTTCCGGTTCCACCGAGCCGCTGGTCAACATCTTCTCCTTCGGCGGGCTGGTGCTGGTCACCGCGATCGGCGGCTTTTTCCTCGTCTTCGTGCTGGTAAGCTCGGCCTTCGAGATGATCAATTCCGAGATGGAGGATGCTGCCAATATCCTCGGCGCCGGGCCGTTCAAGACGGCGATGAAGGTGACGTTCCCCCTCGTCATGCCGGCGATCATCGGTGCCGCACTCCTCTCCTTCCTCGGTGCGATCGCGCTCTACGGCGTGCCGGCGCTGATCTCGATCCCGGCGCGCTATCCCGTCGTGGTCATCCAGCTTACCGAATTCTTCTCGTTCCCGCTGCGAATCCAGGTGGCGGCCGCCTATTCGATCCCGCTGCTGCTGATCACCGCCGCGATGCTCGGGCTGCAGAAACTGATCCTGCGCCGCAAGGGTTATGTCTCGGTCAGCGGCAAGGGCGGCGAGCGGCGCATCGTCAAGCTCGGCCGTTGGCGCTGGGTGCTGTTTGCCTATTGCTTCTGCGTCGTGGCGCTGTCGGTGCTGATGCCGCTATTCGTGCTGCTTCTTGCTGCCTTTTCCGACTCCTGGACCACAGGCTTTTCGTTCAGCAACCTGACGTTTTCCAATTTCCACTACGTGCTCTTCGAGCATTCCAGCTCGCAGAAGGCACTGATCGGCAGTATCGGCCTCGGCATTGTGGCGGCGACGGTGGCGATCACCCTGGCGCTGTTCATCGCCTATATAGTGCAGCGCAGGCTGATCCCGTTCTCGGGCCTGCTCGCCTTCCTGGCGGTCTCGCCCTATGTCGTGCCCGGCATCGTGCTCGCGATCGGCTTTTATGCGGCTTACGCCCTGCCGCCGATCGCGCTTTACGGCACCTATACGATCATGGCGCTTGCCTTTATCACCCGCTTCCTGCCGATCGCCTTCACCACCAGTTCGGCCGGCGTGCGCAGCATCCATCCGGAAATGGAGGAGGCGGTGCGCATCCTCGGCGGCGGACGGGTGACGGCGCTCCGCCATGTAGTCGGGCCGCTCCTGAAGCGGACACTGGCCGGTGGCTGGCTGCTGATCTTCGTGCCGGCGGCACAGGAACTCTCGACCGCCATCTTCCTGGTCGGCCCCACCACGCGCGTCGTTTCCGTTGTGTTGCTCGATCTCAGCGAGGAAGGCGAGCTCGAAAAGCTCGCGGCGCTGGGCTCTTTGTTGTTGATCATCATTGTCGCAGTCGTCGCCATCGGGATGCGTTATCTCGGACGCGACTTCATGTTGAGGAGAAGCTAATGGACGGACTTGTCCTCAGGAAACTCGGTCGCCGTTTCGGCGCCGTGGATGCGGTGCTCGATTTCGACCTGCATATCAAGCCCGGCGAATTCGTCTCGCTGCTCGGTCCTTCCGGTTGCGGCAAGACGACAACGCTTCGGATGATCGCCGGCTTCATCGACCCGACCTCCGGCTCGATCGAGCTCGACGGCAAGATATTGTCCGCACCCTCGGGCTCGGTGCCGCCGGAAAAGCGCGGCATGTCGATGATCTTCCAGTCCTATGCGATCTGGCCCAACATGACGGTTTCGCAGAACGTCGCCTTCGGCCTCAATCTGCGCAAGCTGCCCTCCGACGAGGTCAAAAAACGCGTCGGTGCGGTGCTGGAAACCGTGCGGATGAGCCATCTCGCCGACCGTTATCCGGCCGAGCTTTCCGGCGGCCAGCAGCAGCGCGTGGCGCTCGCCCGCGCCGTCGTCATCCGCCCGGCGGTGCTTCTGCTCGACGAACCACTCTCGAACCTCGACGCAAACCTGCGCGAGGAAATGCGCTTCGAGATCAAGCGCATGCATGACGAGTTCAAGATCACCTCCGTCTACGTCACCCACGACCAGGGCGAGGCTATGGTGACCTCCGACCGCATCGCCGTGATGAACAACGGCCATCTCGAACAGATCGACACGCCTTATGCTCTCTACAGCCGCCCGAAGACGCGGTTCGTGGCGAGCTTCATCGGCCGCACGAATTTCCTTTCCGGCAATTGCGGCAACCACATGATCGACTTTGCGGGCTTCAGCGTGCCGGTTGCGATGATCGGCGAGGAGGTGACGGGCGGCGGGCCGATCACGGTATCGATCCGGCCACAGGCGATGAAGCTTTCGGCGACCGAGGCCCCTCGCGACAAGGCCATCAACCTGCAGGGCTCGGTCCAGCAATCCGCCTTCCTTGGGGAGACCTGGGACTATGTCTTCCAGTCCAAGGACAGCGGCCTGCAGTTTCGTGTCGCAGCGCCGCCGGCGGATGTTTTCCAGGTCGGCGCCCCGGCTTGGCTGCAGATCGACCCGGCCCAGATCGTGCCGATCGCGGATTGAGGCCTGTCTCGGACCGCTATTTTACCTTGAAGCCCATGCGGCGCACGACGTCGAGCAGCACGTGCCGGCCTTTCAAAGCCGGTGCGTCGGCAATGCGGCTGGCGACGACGCTGGTCCAGCCCCGCACCGCCATGCCCTGGCCGGTCTGAAAAGACCGCATCGTGTCATCGTATGTGGCGAGATCCGCTTCCGGCGGTGCTGCCTGATATTGTTCGCGATGAAGCACGACGGATTGCGGCAGGCGAGGCTTGACCTCAGTCTCGACCGCCGGGTCGGGATATCCGACCGTCATCCCGAACACCGCCAGGGCCTCCGGCGGCAGGCCGAGCAGTTCGCTCACTTCGGCCGGATGGTTGCGAATACCGCCGATATAGCAGGTGCCGAGGCCGAGCGATTCCAGCGCGACCAGCGCATTCTGGGCGGCCAGCGACGCGTCGATCGTCGCCAGCAGGAAGCTTTCGAGATAATCGAGGCCTTCACCCGTCTTGCCGTTCTGGGCAGTGATTTTCCGGAGCCGTGAGAGATCTGCGATCCAGACCAGGAACAGTGGCGCGGAGATGATCTGCGGATTGGGGGAGGCGAGTTCGGCGAGTTTCGCCCGCCGCTCCTGGTCCTCGACCGCCACCACACTCCAGGCCTGCAGGCTGGAGGAGGTCGGCGCCGATTGGGCGGCCGCGACGATCAGCTGCAGCACGCTTTCCGGCACTGGTTTCGGCAGGTAGGTGCGGACGGAACGGTGCGAGAGGATGGTGTCGAGCGCGGCATTCCACTCCGCCGTCGCGACCGGCTGGTCCGATCCGTAGCGCCGGCGCACCAGATCGACCGGGTTCGGTGAAGTCTCAGGGGCGGAGGCGAAGCGGGAAACGGACATCGAAGAACTCCTTTGAATATGAGAGAGGCATCAGGCCGGCATGCGGGGAATGCTGGCCAAGAGTTTCTGCGTATAGGCATGGCTTGGAACGGCAAGGATATCGCGGGTCTTGCCGCTCTCGACGATCCTGCCGCGTTCGAGAATGATGGTTTCCTCGCAGAGCGAGGCGACGAGGCCAATATCGTGGGAGACGAGCACCAGGGTCACCGTCTGCGACAATTGCTTCAGAAGCTCGACGATGCGGATGCGGGTCGAGAGATCGAGCGCGCTCACAACCTCGTCGGCGAGTACCACGTCCGGCCGCGAGACGATCGCCCGGGCAATCGCGATGCGCTGCCGCTGGCCACCCGAGAATTCGTGCGGATAACGCTCCGCCGCATCGGCCGGCAGCCCGACCGAGGCGAGCGCGGAACCGACAGCGGCCCTGGTGTCGCCCGCTATCTTCAGTGAGCGCAGCGGTTCGGCGATGATGTCGAAGACGCTCTGGCGCGGATCGAGCGAGGAATAGGGGTCCTGGAATACCGCCTGGACGGTGCGCCGAAAGCCGCGCATGAACGCGCGATTGCCGGGATCGAGCGGGGTATCGTTGACGGTGATCGAGCCCTGTGAAGGACGGTTGAGGCCGAGAAGCAGGCGCAAAAGCGTGGTCTTGCCGGAGCCGGATTCGCCGACGATGCCGAGATTGGCGCCCTGCTTCAGCGTCAGGCTGACGCCGTCGAGGGTCTTCTGGCTGCGGCTGTAGCTGAAGGAGACGTCTCGGACATCGATCAGGCTCATGGCGCGATCTCCAGCGCATCATCGAAGGAGCGCGCGGCCGCGACCAGGCTCTGCGTATAATCGTGCGCGGGCTCGCGGAACACTTTGGCCACCGGCCCCTGTTCGACGATCCGGCCATGCCGCAGCACCACGACCCGGTCGGCGGCGCTTGCAACGACAGGCAGGTCGTGGCTGATGAACAGCAGCGCCATGTTGCGCTCGCGGACCAACTGGCCCAACAGTTTAAGAATTTCCGCCTGGGTGGTGACGTCGAGCGCCGTGGTCGGCTCGTCGGCTATCAGCAGTTTCGGACGGCAGGCGAGCGCCATGGCAATCGCCGCGCGCTGGCGCTGGCCACCGGAAATCTCATGCGGCCAGGACTTCGCGATCCGGTCCGGCTGGGGCAGGGCGACCTGGTCGAGAAGGTCCATCACCTCGCGCATGACGCTCTTTTCGTCGGCTGGCCGGCCGTCCCGCCTGGCGCGGCGACGGACGGGTTCGGCGACCTGGCGCCCGATCTTCATCAGCGGATCGAGGGCGGTCAGCGGTTCCTGGAAGATGACGGCAGCCGTCGTGCCCCGCAGGGCCACGAGATCCCGGTCGCGGGCACCAACGACTTGGCGGCCGTCCAGCAATACCGAACCGCTGGCACTGAGCCCGTCCGCGAGCAAGCCGATCGCGGCCAGCGCCGTCAGCGACTTTCCGGAACCGGATTCGCCGATCAACCCAAGTCGTTCCCCCGGCGCGACCGAGAAGGACACGTCCGAGACAAGCGCCTGGCCGCCGGCATGCACCGACAGGCCGTCGATTGCGAGAAGGGGGCTCACCGGCGCCTCCTGCGGGTCGGATCACCGATATCGCGCAAGCCGTCGGCGAGCAGGTTGATGCCGATTACCAGCGAAACGAGCGCGATGCCCGGAGCGATGGCGCCGAAGGGTGCGGTGTAGACCGTCCCTTGCGCCTCCTGCAGCAGCCGACCCCAGGAGGCGTTCGGCGGCGGCGCGCCGAGGCCGAGATAGGAAAGTGAGGCTTCGGCGATGACCGCCAGCCCGAATTGCAGCGCCAGATTGACGAGCAGGGTCGGCCAGATGTTCGGCAGGATATGGATGGTCACCACGCGAATCCAGGAGGTGCCGGATATTCGCGCGGCTGTGATGTAATCCATCCGCAGCACGCGTTTGGCAAGGATCCGGGTCAGCCGCGCGACGATCGCGGAATTGGCGATGCCGATCGCGACCACCGCCGTCCAGAGGCTCGCGCCATCGCTCGAGGCGACGATCAGCATGGCGAGAAGCAGGGTCGGGAAGGCGATCAGAATATCGAGGCCGGCGGCCAGCACGTCGTCGAGCGTCTTCGATGCGAAGGCCGCCAGAAGGCCGATCGTCACGCCGAGTGCCGCGCCGATGATGACCGCGCCGGTTCCGACGATCAGCGCGATGCGAGAGCCGATCATGATCAGCGTGAAGAGGTCGCGGCCGAGCCGGTCGGTGCCGGCAAGGTGGGCGAACGAAGGCGCCTCCAGGCGCCCGCCGGACATGGCGGTCGGATCATAGGGCGCCCAGAACAGCGTCAGCAGGCCGATGACCAGATGCAGCCCGACGACAACAGCGCCGATGGTGAAGGTCAGCGAGCGACGAGTTCTGCCTTCGGGGGAGGTGGCGATGAGGCGCGTATCGGTCATGGCTCGGTCCCCGCTGCCCGGCCGCGCAGCCGTGGATCGATGAGACGCTGTGCGAGATCTGCCGCGAAACCGACCAGCAGGACCAGCAGCGTCGAGATGAACAGCACGCCCTGCACGTTCGGATAATCGCGCTGTTCGATGCCGAGCAACAGCATCGAACCGAGGCCCGGCAGCGAGAAGACCCGCTCGACCACCACGGCGCCGAGCAGGGTCGAGGCGAGTTCGATGCCGAGAATCGAGATGACCGGCGCCGCGCCGTTGCGGATACCGTGGCGGATCAGCGCTTCGGGATAACTGGCGCCAAGCGCGCGGGCCGTGCGCAGGTAGTCGCTGCCGAGCACATCCTGAGCGGCGGAGCGCACATAGCGGATCAGCGAGGCGGACATGACGATGGCGATCGTTATGACAGGGAGGACGAGGGCCTCGAACGCCGCATCCGGCCGCTGCCAGCCGCGCGAGGGGAAACCGCCGGAGGGAAAAAGCCGCAGGTTCACGGCAAACACGGTCACCAGCAGGATGCCGATCCAGAAGACCGGTACGGCGATGCCGAACTGCGAGACGACGGAAATGAAGGAGCCGTACCAGCGGTCGGATTTCACAGCGGCGATAATACCGAGTGGCACGGCGATGACGATCGCCAGTAGAAAGGACATCAGCGTCAGCGGCACGGTCACGGTCAGCCGCTTGCCGATCTCAGGCAGAACCGGCGCGCGGCTGACGAAGGACTGGCCGAGGTCGAAACGGGCAAGGCTCGACACGAAGCGGACGAACTGTTCGGATAGCGGCAGGTCGGAACCGACCTGCCGGCGGGCCGCCTCGATCTGCTCCGGATCGGCGCCGACCGAGACCAGCGCATTGGCCGGATCGCCCGGAAGCAGGCGCAGCAGCAGGAAAAGCACCGCCGCCGCGATCAGGGTCGAGACAATCAGGATGGCCAGACGACGCAGGAGATAGGAGAGAATGGCCGGCACCTTTCATCGGAAAACCGCCCGGTTCTACAGCGCCGCCCCGTCGATGACGGGGCAAGCTGCAGCATTTCAAACACCGGGCGGGCAGGTATGTAGCGCAAGTTCGGGACTTGCCGATAGGGGCGATCAATCGTCCTTCTTGATGCCGGCGACGAAGAATTGCGAGTTGAGACCGTTCAACGGATAACCCGTCACCGACTTCGCAGAGACGACGATCTGCGGGTAGAGATAGAGCCAGTTGCTGGCGGCGTCTTCCGCGATGATCGTGTTGGCTTCCTTCAGCCTCGCGGTCTGCTCGTCTGTGGTGGCGCTCGCCTCCGACTGCTTGATCAGATCGACGACCTTTGAATTGTTATAACCCCAGTAGAAGTCGGGATTGCCATAAAAGACGATGTCGCGGTGGTTCACGTGTTCCTGCAGGGTCGCCTGGAAATCATGCGCCTTGTAGACCTTGGTGTACCACTCGTTGGCGGTGATGACGTTGATGTTCACCTTGACGCCGACTTTCGCGAGCTCCGTCTGCAGAAATTGTGCGGCAATCGGATGCGGATCGTAGTTCGGCGTATCGATGGTGAAGGTGAAGCCGTTCGGATAACCGGCCTCGGCCAGCAGTGCCTTGGCGCTTGCCGGATCGTAGGCGTCGGACTTGGTGAGGTCGACATACCAGGGGTCGGTCGGCGGAACCATCGAGCCGATCGGCGTGCCGGAATCGCCCCAGACCGCCTTCAGCAGCCTGGCGTCGTCGACCGCGCGGGCGAGCGCCTTTCGGACCTTGACGTTGTCGAACGGGGCGACGCGATCGTTGTAGGCGAGCAGGAGCTTGGTCGTCGACTTGCCTTCGGCGACGGTGAAATCCTTGTTGCCCTTGAATTGAGCGAGCGAATCCGGGCTCTGGACCGAGGTGATGATGTCGACCGAACCGGTCAGCAGCGCGTTGTTGAGCGCCGTCGCCTCGGTGAAATACTGGAAGACCACGTCGCCATTGGTCGGCTTCCGGCCCCAATAGCCGTCGAAACGGGTCAGCGCCAGCGAGGAGCCGCGGCGCCAGTCTTCCAGCTGATAGGGGCCAGTACCGTCTTCGCTCGCGGTCAGGTTGGTCGCCTTGTCGTTGACGATCCACACATAGCTCAGATTGTAGGGCAGCGAGATCGAGCGCGAGGCAAGCTTGACGACGACGGTCGCCTCGTCCGGCGTCTCGATGCCGGCGATCGGCTTCAGGCTGTTCTTGCGCGAGCTCTTGGAATCGGCGGCGGTAACGCGTTCGATCGAGAATTTTACGTCCTTGGAGGTCAGCGGATCGCCGGAATGGAACTTGACGCCCTGCTGCAGCGTGAACGTATAGGTGAGGCCGTCTTCGCTGACCTTGTAGTCCTTGGCGAGAGCCGGCACGACGGTACCCGCATCGGTCAGCTGGAAGAGCGCTTCATAGACGTTGCTGTTGAAGGCCTCGTTGATCCCCTGGCCGGCGCCGGCGGTGTTGTCGAGGTTCTGCGGTTCATAGAGCGAGCCGATGTTGATCGTCGCGTCGGCGTCGAAATCCTGAGCCTGAACCGACCCGGCGGCAACCGCGCTGACGATAAGCGCCGCGGCGGTCACCATGCGGACATGGCGCCGGCTGGTCTTCAAGCTTGCGTCACGATGGATCGTCAAACCGGTCATCTTAAACTCCCTGATCATGCTGGCCGTTTTCAGCCATTGTATACCGGCGCGGAGAATATCGCAGTCCCGTTCAGCCGGAAGGGTGGCGGAAGATGATTTTGGGCAGGGGCGGGAAACGCTCTTCGTCGCCATGGCAACATTCAGGAATTTTGTTCCACCCGCTGGCGATTTGATCGGAGGCCGGCTAAGGCCTTGAGGAAAGACGGATTTGGAGAATGCGATGAGTGATATCGACCGCCGCCATGCAGAGCGCCTGATGGCGCAAGCCGGCCTCGACGCCCTGGTCGTCTTCCAGCCCGAAGCCTTTCGGTATGCGGTAGGCGCGCCGGCCGGTGTCGCGACCATGTGGGGCAGGGCGGGTGCCGCAATCGCGCTTGTACCGGGCGACGCCTCGATGGGTCTGGCCGCAATCGCCAGCGACCACGCCGCCGGATCCATCCGCAAGGCTGCGGCAGACATGGACCTGCGCACCCATCGGATCTGGATCGACATGCTCGATCTGACGGGAGCCGAAAGCGTCGGGCAGATAAATGCAGCCTATCGCCGCCTCGGTTCTGGCGGCCCCCGGCCGGAAACCTTTGACCGGTCCGCCTGTTTCGGCCTGCTCGGCGATCTGCTGAACGAGCGTGGCCTTGATCGCGCTCGGATCGGCGCCGACCTGGAATTCATGCCGGCTGCCGATTTCGAGGCCCTGAAACTGGCCTTGCCGACGGTCACCTGGACCGATGGCTCGGACGTGCTGCGCCGCCTGCGCGCCGTCAAGACGCCGCGCGAAATCGAACGGCTGCGGCGTGCCGCCAAGGCGGCGGAGGCCGGGCTCGTGCGCATGGCGGCGGCGGTGAAACCCGGTGCGCGGCTCACCGAACTCTCTTGCGCCTGGAAGGCGGGCGCCCAGGCAGCTGCGGCGGAAGGCGGTTTTGAACTGAGCGGCCACTGGGATTTCATCTCGGTCGGCGCCGATCTCTCGGACATGTCGGCGGTCGTGACGCCGGGTGCGCTGATCAAGGCCGACGTCGGGACGCTGGTCGACGGCTATTCCTCGGACGGTGCACGCACCTTCACCCATGGACCAGCCTCGCCGCTGGCCCGCGACATCTTCAGGGCGCTGGAAAACGCGTTCGCGGCAGGACTTGATGAACTTCGTCCCGGCAATACGTTCGGCGCCGTTCACGCGGCCATGCTCGCCTCGATGCGCAGGGACGGCTTTGCGGAATATGAGCGAGGACATTTCGGCCATTCCGTCGGCGGCGGCGTCGGCATCGAGGAATGGCCGTTCTTTTCTGCCGGCAACCCGGAGATCATCCAGTCGAACATGGTGGTGGCGCTGGAGACGCCGTTCTACGGGCAGGGCATCGGCGCGCTGATGATCGAGGATCAGTTCCTGATCACCGGAACGGGAGCCGAATGCATGAATACGCTGCCGCGGACGTTACGCGATCTTTCGGCAGAATAGGGCCGACGAGCAAACCGACATTGAACCTTTGGCGCCGGTCCTGTATCGGTGTCACACCTTCGGCGATCTCGTCGGGAAGGACACCAGTCAGGCGGAATTTCGATACTCGATGCTTACGAAAAAGGGAAAATACGGGCTCAAGGCGCTTGTCCACCTGGCACAGCTTGAACCCGGCAAGACCGCCTTCGTCAGCGACATCGCCCAACAGAACAATATTTCCAAGAAATTCCTTGATGCGATCCTGCTGGAACTGCGCAAAGGCGGCATCCTGCGCTCCAAAAAAGGACCCGGCGGTGGTTATGCGCTGTCCAAGCCCGCGTCGCAGATTTATGTCGGCCAGGCAGTCCGCATTCTCGATGGTCCACTCGCGCCGATCCGCTGCGCCAGCAAGACGGCGTTCGAACCTTGCGACGATTGCGACCACCCGGAAGATTGCCAGATCCGCCATTCGATGACGGAAGTGCGCGATGCGATCGCCGCGGTGCTCGACAACATGACGCTGGAGCAGATGGTCGCCAAGCGCTCGAGCGGCCTTCTCGACGAGACCCAGACAAGCAGCAAATAGATCTCCTGCCGCGGCGGCAAGCCGACCCACGCCCGGCGGCAGAGACTAGAACTGTCCGTTCGGCCGCGGCACGTTGCCGTTCAGGTGGAAATCGCCGATCGCGTGATGTTTCCAGCGCACCGGATCATGCACCGTGTGCGTGCGGGCATTGCGCCAGTGCCGGTCGAGGTTCAGGTCTTCCTTGGTCGCGGACGTTCCGGCAAGTTCGAAGAGGCCGTTGGTCGCGTCGAGCGCGGCTTCCGTGGTCAGGATTTTTGCCGCAGCGACGATGAGCGATGCCTCGATGGCCGTCTCGGATGACGGGTTGATCTGGGCGATGTCGACCTTGCGCCCGGCACGATCGAGGACCGCACTTGCCGCTTCCAGTTTCACGGCGATCGAACCGGTCCGCGCGATGGTCAGAGGGTCGGCGCTCGCGGTCTCGACGCCGACATTGCGGATGCCCCGGGATTTGCTCCGCACGAAGCCGATCATGTCGGCAAAAGCGGCGCGTGCGATCCCGAGGTCAACGGCGGCGTGCAGCAACTGGCCGAGCGATCCGAGCGGCGCATGCCGCTCGAAACTCCGGTAATAGCTGATGACGGAATCCGGAGAAACGTAGACATTGTCGATCACGACGGTGCCGCTTGCGGTGGTTCGTTGACCAAACCCGTCCCAGTCATCGACGATCGACAGTCCTTCCGCGTCGCGCGGAACGATCGCCATCACCATTCGCCCCTGGGGATCGAGGCCGAAGATCGCCACCCAATCGGCAAACAGCGCGCCGGTCGAGTAATATTTGCGGCCGGTGATGCGGTAACCGAGCCCATCGTTCACCAGCCGGGTTTCGATGTCGCCGGCCGCCTTCGTACCGGACTCGGCAAGGGCATTGCCGAAATGTTCGCCGGCCAGCGCCCGCGCGAAGAAATATTTCTTCTGCTCCTCGCTGCCCGCAAGGCGCAGAGCTTCAAGAATGGTAAAATGGTTCTGCGGAATCTGCCCCACCGATGCGTCGGCCTCGGACAGGATGGCGATCACCTCCGCCAGGAAGGCGTTGGAAATATCGGCGCCGCCATATTCGGCGGGCACGGTGATCCCCAGCAATCCCGACCGGGCGACCAGTTCCATCTCGTCATGCGGCAGAAGCCGCTCCCGGTCGCGAAGACTCGAACCTTCGGCGATGCGCGCCGACAGCCCCGTCGCCACCTCGATCGCCTGGTCCTCTGTCGCGAGATATGGAGCCACTGCCCTGATCTTTCCTGCCAAATGGAAAACCCTGCTCATCTGCGCCTCCGGGATCAAGTGCGCCATTCAGCCACGCCACAGAGGCAGGGAGAAGGAATAAAGCTTCAATTGCACCCGCCGAATGAAGCGAATTTTCTCTTTTTGGCGGCCGGATGGAGAGATTTGGGATTGTCACGCTAAATTGAGCGGAAGGAGTGAGAATTTCTCCGGCACGATGCGATGGGCGCAACAACGTTGCTTAGCACGCGAAAGCGGAATGCTTACTCTAAGGGTATTAGCTGTTTCTCCTCCCATAAGAGCGTCTCCCCATGACAAGATCCCTGCACCTCACCGCCTTCATGCGTCCCGTCAGCCTGCATACCGGCGCGTGGCGTTATCCCGGCGCCTATGCGGACGCCAATTTCAATTTCGGGCATATCAAGTCCTTCATCCAGAAGCTGGAGGCCGCGAAGTTCGATGCATTCTTCATGGCCGATCACCTGGCGGTGTTGAACATGCCGGTCGAAGCTCTGAAGCGTAGTCATACGGTCACGTCGTTCGAGCCGTTCACGCTGCTGTCCGCGCTTGCCGCGGTCACCGAGAAGATCGGTCTTGCGGCAACCGCCTCGACGACCTTCGACGAACCGTATCACGTGGCCCGCCGGTTCGCCTCGCTCGACCACATCAGCAACGGCCGCGCCGCCTGGAACATCGTCACCACGTCCAATCCGGATTCAGCCCGCAATTTCGGTCTCGACGAGCATGTGGAGCACGGCGAGCGCTACAAGCGGGCGCGCGAGTTCTATGACGTCGTCACCGGGCTGTGGGACAGTTTTGCCGACGATGCCTTCATCCGCGATCAGCAAAGCGGCATTTTCTTCGATCCGGAAAAGATGCATGTGCTCGATCACAGGGGCGACGAACTCAGCGTACGCGGGCCGCTCAACATTGCCCGCCCGGTGCAGGGCTGGCCGGTAATCGTGCAGGCAGGGCAGTCGGAGCCGGGACGTCAGCTTGCGGCCGAGACCGCCGAACTGGTCTTCTGTTCGCCGCGCGATCTCGCAGCCTCGAGGGCTCTGTATGCGGACATCAAGGGCCGTATGATTGCCGCCGGTCGCAATCCCGACCACCTGAAGATCCTGCCGGCCGCCTTCATCGTCGTCGGTGATACGGTGGAAGAAGCAAAGGCGAAGCGGGCGGCACTCGACAGCCTGGTGCATTACGACAGCGCAATCGCCTCGCTGTCGATCGCCCTTGGCCATGATGCCTCCGGCTTCGATCCGGACGCTCCGCTGCCGGACATCCCGGAAACCAATGCCAGCAAGTCCGGCCGCGCCCAGGTCCTCAAGCTGGCCGAGCAGGAAAGCCTGACGGTGCGCCAGCTTGCCCAACGTTATGGCGGGTATTCCGGCCTGGCGTTCGTCGGCACGCCGCAAACCATTGCCGACGAGATGCAGGCCTGGCTTTCGGAAGAGGCAAGTGACGGCTTTACCGTCGTCTTCCCCTACCTGCCGCAGGGCCTGGACGACGTGACGCAAAGGGTCATTCCGGAATTGCAGCGGCGCGGCATCTTCCGTCGCGATTATGAGGGTGCCACGCTTCGCGAGCATCTCGGCCTGCCGCGGCCGGCGAACCGCTTTTTTGCCTGAGCACGCGCCGCCGAAAGCGGACGGGATCGCTATTTCGCCGACTGCCACATTTTGGACATAACAATTTCAAATGTGTCAACGAATTAGTATAGGGTTTTGATAGACTACATTGACCGAAACGGAATTTGGCCTGAAAGTTGGGCGGTATGACGCTCAACCAACTGGAGGCTGACGATGATCGCTTGTGGCTTATCCCTGTTTGGATTTGATCTGTTCGGACTGGCCCGGCGCGGCCCTAGCAAGGCGGGTTCCGACAGCACTGAACGCAAGACCTTCGAAAAGGATCGAGAGGAACTTCGCGATCCTGATCGCGAACATTCGGAAAGCTTCTTCTGGGGCATGTATCCCGTCTATTGAGACCGGCCGTCCGGCACGGGCGGTTATCCCGAATACGCAGAAAGGCCGGCGAAGCGATCCGCTCCGCCGGCCTTTTTTGTGCGAGTAGAAGAGCCGATATCAGGCCGTGGGCTGCCTGGTCTTGCGCAGATAGGGCAGGACCGTATCGAACGAGCCGAAGCGGGTGATCGCATCCTCGTTGGAAACCGCGGCTGTAATGATCACATCCTCACCCTGTTTCCAGTTGGCCGGCGTCGCTACCTGGTGCTTCGCGGTCAGCTGGATCGAGTCGATCGCCCGCAGGATCTCGTTGAAGTTGCGGCCGGTGGTCATCGGATAGGTGAGGATCAGCTTGATCTTCTTGTCCGGGCCGATCACATAGACCGAGCGGACCGTCGCATTGTCGGCGGGCGTGCGGCCCTCGGAGCTTTCGCCGGCTGCGGCCGGGAGCATGTCGTAGAGCTTGGCGACCTTGAGGTCGCGGTCGCCGATCAGCGGATATTCCACCTCGAAACCGGTCGCCGTCTTGATGTCATCCTTCCACTTGCCGTGGCTTTCGACCGGGTCGACGGAGATGCCGATGATCTTGACGCCGCGCTTTTTGAATTCGCCCTCAAGCCCTGCCATGGCGCCGAGCTCGGTGGTGCAGACGGGTGTGAAGTTCTTCGGGTGGGAAAACAGCACGGCCCAGCCGCTGCCGATCCAGTCGTGGAAATGGATCGTCCCTTGCGTGGTTTCGGCGGTGAAATCCGGTGCTATGTCGTTGATGCGAAGGCTCATGTTTCAGCTCCCTTGAATTGTTGTTGCTGTGATCGGGACTTCCAAGCCGGCTCGATCGATCTTCTGCCCGGGCGGCCTTGCCCATCGTCAGCCCCGAAATGCTGTTTTCCCCCGCACACGATAGGCGAAAGCGAGGATCGACCTTGCAAAGTTCCGGTTCCTTGTCTCATCACAGGAAGGATATAGCCGCTTTGAGGTGGCAGACCGACGCAGTTTCTTCCAAAATGCCACCGGGAAAGAGTGCAGCTTTCCAAATCGTGCCGCAACTGTATCAGTTCCATCATTCGCTTCAAGAATAAGCCTCACCGGCGGTATCCAAGCGCCCGACTGATCTCGTCGGCTGCGCTTCGGACCATCAGCAGAAAGCCTTCGCGCTGCTCGTTGTAACGCACGGTCGGCACCCCGAGATTGAGCGCAGCGACAACTGCGCCGTTGCCGTCGAAGATCGGCGCGGCAATGCCGGTCGAGCCGGTGACGAATTCCTGGTCGTTCAGTGCATAGCCATCGCGGCGGATCTTCACGAGCATCTCGCGGATACGCTCGATATCGGTCACCGTATAGCGGGTATAGGAGAGGAGCTGAACGCGGGAGAGGTAATGCTCCAGCGCCTCCTTCGGCGTGAAGGCGAGCAGCACGCGACCGGTCGCGGTGCAATAGGCGGCGATCGCCGCGTCGAGGTTGACGTCATAACGGACCCGATGCCGGCTGACGCATTTCGCCAGCCGTCTTATGTCGCAATGAGCGTTCATCGTGGCGAGGAGGATGGTCTCGCCGGACTGATCGCGAAGCTTTTCCATGAACGGTTTTGCCAAAACGACCAGCGGCTCTTCATGGCGCCTGAACGGAAAGCCGTGGCGACTCGCCTCGACCAGCATATAGCGCCCGGCATCGTCCTGGACCACATGGCCGCGGGCAGCCAGCGTCTGGACGAGGCCGTGGGCGCTGCTTTTCGGGAAAGAAAGATCGCGCACGATCTGGGCCAGTGGCACGGCTTCCCGCCGGGAAGCCATATATTCCAGGAGATCGAGAATCCGGCCAGCGCTTTTGATTTCGGAGTTCATGTATGTGAACGAAACCCCCGTTGATGGTTATCGGATCGGCTCATAACAATTCTGCCTAGAAAGCAGCCACTCACGTTATCGAGTGTCGCGCTGATAAGGATGAACGATCTCATGAATGCGCCGAATAAGCAAAACGATGCCTCCGAACCCTGGACCTGGCCGGATAGTGTCTGGCAGCAAAAGGTTCAAAAGGTGCGCGCCGGGCGTTCGCTTCGACCGGCGAAATGGAAAAACGGCGCACGCATGGCAGTCGCATTGTCCTTCGATTCCGATCACGAGACGTTGGAACTGAAGAATGGCGGCATATCCTTTGGCAAGATGAGTCAGGGCCAGTATGGTGCGCGCTCCGGCATGCCGCGCATTCTGCGCCTTCTGGAAAAGTATTCCGTTCCCGCCTCCTTCTTCATGCCGGCCGTCTCGGCGATGATCAACGCTGAGGAAGTGAAGACCGTCGTCTCTGCCGGCCATGAACTCGGCATCCATAGCTGGATCCACGAATTCAATTCCCGCCTCGACGAAAAAACGGAACGCGATCTGGCGCTGCGCGCCGCAGATGTTCTGGAAAAGCTTTCCGCCATCCGCCCAGTCGGCATGCGCACGGCCTCGTGGGATTTCAGCCCCTATACGCTGAAGATCGCCCGCGAGATGGGCCTGCTCTATGATTCATCATTGATGGCCGACGAGGAGCCCTACGAACTTCTGGAAGACGGCGAGCCGACCGGCATGGTGGAAATCCCGGTCGAATGGATCCGCGACGACGCGCCTTATGTGGCGATGGACCGGATGACCGGGGCGCGACCCTATGGCGGCCCTACCATGGTGCTCGACATTTTCGCCCGCGAACTCGAGGTCGCGTGGGAAGAGGGCGGGTTGTTCCAGCTCACCATGCACCCGCATCACGTCGGACACCGTTCACGCATCTTCATTCTGGAAGAGATCATTCGGCTCGCCAAGTCGAAGGACGACGTCTGGTTCTGCACCCATGCAGAACTGGCGCGCTACTGTGCCGACGAGGCCGGGCTAAAGACCGCCGACAAGGCGGCGTAAGCGTTCTTGAATACAGCAGCAACAACATTGAGGGTAAGGAACATGTCTGCCAAATTCGCATCCATCGCCGCTATGCTATTGGCGTTCACCGCGTCGACTGCGCTAGCGCAAACCAAGGACACGCTGACTATCGACCTGCCGAACGATGCGGCAACGCTCGATCCGCATCTGCAGTGGAACACCGACAGCTACTCGATCTACCGCAATATCTTCGACAACCTTCTGACGCGCGACGTGAAGGGCGAGATCGTGCCGCAGATCGCCAAGTCGTGGAAATATCTCGACGACAAGACGATCGAATTCCAGATCCGTGACGACGTCACCTTCCAGGACGGTACGAAACTCACGGCCGAGGACGTCGCCTTCTCGATCAACCGCATCATCGATCCGAAGTTGAAGAGCCCCCAGCTTTCGCAGTTCGACCAGATCGCCAAGGCCGAGGCGGTGAGCCAGACCGTAGTCAAGATGACCACCAAGTCCGCCTATCCGGCGCTGCTCGCCCAGCTCGTCAAGCTTTCGATCGTGCCGAAAGCCTATGTCGAAAAGGTCGGCGACCAGGAATTCAACTTGAAACCGCTCGGTTCCGGCCCTTACAAGATGGCCAACTGGCAGAAGGGCGTTCAGACCGAACTCGAAGCCTACGGCAGCTACTGGCGCGCCAAGCCGCCGTTCCAGAAGGTGATCTTCCGCACCGTGCCCGACGTCTCCACCCGCATCGCCGACTTGAAGACCGGCAAGGCCGACCTCGTCCGCGACGTGCCGCCGGATCAGGCCGAGAGCATCAAGAGCGACAGCAATTCCCAGGTCCTCTCGGTTCCGACCGAGCGCATCGGCTACCTGTTCATCAATGCCCAAGGCGGCGTTACCAAGGACGTCCGCGTCCGCCAGGCGATCGCCTATGCGATCGACCGCCAGGCGCTCGTCGAGGCGCTGCTCGAAGGGTACGGCAAGCCGGTGGAAGTGCTCGGGGCCGAACCGGTCTTCGGCTACACTGACAAGGTCAAGGGATACGAGTACAATCTCGACAAGGCGAAGGAACTGGTGAAGGCCGCTGGTGCCGAAGGCGCGACCGTCGAATTCCTCACCTCGCCCGCCTATAGTCGCGCGACCGTCGAAGCCATTCAGCAGATGGTCAACGAAGCCGGCCTCAAGGTGGAGATCTCCTCCAGCGACCAGGCGACCTTCCTCAAGCGCCGCCAGGGCGATCCCGCCAATGCCGGCGGCCTTGCCTTCGGTGCATGGTCCTGCGCCTGCCAGGACGTCGACGGCGTGATCTTCCCGCTGTTTCGCACCGGCAGCATCTGGGCCAAGTATTCGAACCCGAAGTTCGATGAGGCGGTAGACAAGGCGCGCGTCATCCTCGACCAGAAGGAGCGTCTGAAGCTCTACGAACAGGCCTATCAGGTCCTGAAGGACGACGTTCCGGGCATGGGCCTCTACCAGGCCTATGCGCTCTACGGCGCGGCCAAGAAACTGAAATGGCAGCCGACGGCCAATGAAGCCATGTTCGTCATGGACATGAGCTGGCAGCAGTAACAGACGGATAACACGATCATGTTGAGATACGCCGTCGAACGTTTGATACAGGCGATCATTGCGATCTTCGGCGTTCTCACCATCGTCTTCGTCGTCATGCATCTCTCGGGCGATCCGACCCTGCTGCTGGTGCCGCAGGACGCATCGGCCGAGATGATCGCCCAGCTGCGCAGCCAGCTCGGTTTTGACCGGCCGATCTGGGTACAATACCTGGAATATCTGGGCGGCCTTGCGCATTTCGATTTCGGCATTTCCGTCGTCCAGCGGGTGCCGGCATTCGATATCGTCATTTCGCGTGTGCCCTATACGGCGATGCTCGCCGCTGGCGCGCTGGTGGTGGCGATCGGCATGGGCATTCCGGCCGGCATCATCATGGCGACCAGGCGCGGCGGCTGGCTCGAACGGTTGCTGACGGCGATCGTCGTCACCGGCCAGAGCGTGCCGACCTTCCTCTCTGGGATCGTGCTGATCTTTTTCTTCGGCGTGACGCTGCGCTGGCTGCCGACGTCGGGCTCCGGCGATTTCGCCTCGCTGATCATGCCGTCGCTGGCGCTCGGGGCGATCTCGATGTCGACCTTCGCCCGCATGACCCGCATCTCGATTATCGACGAACTCGGCAAGGATTATGTCAGGGCAGGGCGCGCCCGCGGTCTGTCGCTCGGTTCCGTGGTGTTTCGCCATGTGCTGCGCAATGCCGCGATCCCGGTCATCACCATCGCGGCGCTCGAAATTGGCAACCTGCTTGCCGGCGCGGTCATCGTCGAGACGGTGTTCGCCTGGCCAGGCATCGGCCAGCTCGCCATCCAATCCATCCAGTCGCGCGACTTCCTGGTCGTCCAGGTGATCGTGCTTTTGATTTCCTTCGTTTATGTGCTGACCAGCGTGATCGCGGATTTCGTCTACGCGCTCGTCGATCCGCGCATCCGTCTGGTCCGATAAGGAGAAGGCTTTGAGCACCGCTGTCCTCGCCCTTAGCCAACGCCTTCGCCGGGTCCCCCTCTCGGTCATTATCGTATCGATCATCTTCCTGGTGATCGTGCTTCTGGCGATCTTCGCGCCCTGGGTGGCCCCAGCCGACCCCAATCGGCAGAACCTGCTCGGCCGCCTGAAGCCGCCGGGCTTCGAGATGCGCGGCGTCACCTACTGGCTCGGCACCGACGATCTCGGCCGCGATCTGCTGTCGCGCACGCTCTACGGTGCCGGTGTCTCGCTCTCCGTCGCGGTGCTTTCTGTGGTCGTCTCGTCGCTGGTCGGCGTCACGCTCGGCATGATCGCCGGCTGGTTCCGCGGCAAGATCGAGATTCTCATCATGCGTCTGGTCGACATCATGATGTCGATCCCGGCGATCCTGCTGGCGGTGCTCACCGTCGCGGTGCTCGGCCCCGGCTTCCTGAAGCTGGTCCTGGTGCTCGGGCTTACCCGCTGGCCGCGCTATACCCGCGTTGCCTATGCCCAGACGCTACAGGTCGCGAACCTGCCGTTCATCAAGGCCTCGGAACTTGCAGGGGCAGGGGCGGCGCGTATTCTCTTCCATCACATCCTGCCGAATATCGCAGGCCCGGTTCTGATCGTCGCCACCGCGGAGTTCGGCCTGATGATCCTGATGGAAGCCGGTCTTTCCTTCCTCGGCCTCGGCATCCAGCCGCCGGCCTCGAGCTGGGGCTCGATTATGAGCGTCGGCCGTCAATATATCGAGCGGGCCTGGTGGATTGTCGCCTTTCCGGGCGCCTGTCTCTTCCTGCTCGTCTTTTCCGTCAACGTGCTTGGCGACTGGTTGCGAGACCAGCTCGACCCACGTTCCCGTACCCGTTGAGTCATTTGGCGCGTTGAGGTTTTAAGTCATGGAATTCGAAAACAAGACCATCGTCATCACCGGTGCCGCCGGCATTTTCGGCCGCTGGACCGCCGCCTATTTCGCCAGGCAAGGCGCAAAGCTTTGCCTCAGCGACGTCCGCATGGATGGTCTGGAAAAGGCGGTCGCCGAGCTCGACCTCGACCGCTCGAAGGTGCTGCTACACGCGACGGAACTGACCAGCGACGCCTCGATGCTCGAACTCGTCGATCTCGTGAAGCGGGAATGGAAGGCGCCGGATATTCTCGTCAACAATGCCGGCATCTATACCCGCTTCAGCCTGCTCGACATGGAGTTCTCTGACTGGGACCGCGTCTTCGGCGTTAACTTGCGCGCGCCCTTCGTGCTGTCGCGCGAATTCGCCAAGCTGATGATCGCGCAAGGCAAGGCCGGCTCGATCGTCAACATCTCCTCGGGCGCGGCGCGCAAGATGAACCAGAATTCCGTGCCCTATTGCACATCGAAGACAGCCATCGAACGTCTGTCCAAGGGTTTTGCACTGGAGTTGGCCGAATACGGCATCCGCGTCAACGTCGTCGAGCCGGGCTTTGCGCCGGGCAGCGAAGTGAGCGAGCTTTCCGACGAATACGTCACCAACATGCTGAAGAACATTCCGCTCGGCCGAGCCAGCGGTCCGGAGGATGCCCCGGGCGCGATCGCCTATCTCTGCTCGGACCAGGCGGCCTTCATCACCGGCGCCGTAATCAGCGTCGATGGCGGCAATTCGATCGGCAACTACAAGCGCCCCGAACGGGCAAAGACGGCAGGCTGAGGAGACATGATGGACGCCGTCAATCCGCTGCTTTCCGTCGACAGGCTGACCATCGATATCGGTGGTGCCAATGTCGTCGATGACGTCTCCTTCACCGTCGCGCCCGGCAAGGTCATGGCGCTGGTGGGGGAGTCGGGCTGCGGCAAGTCGCTGACCTCCTATGCCATGCTCGGGCTGCTGCCGCCGGCCGCCAGACGTACCGCCGGCCGGATCATGCTCGAAAACACAGATCTCGCCTCGCTCTCCGAGCGACAGTTCCGCAAGGCGCGCGGCAAGGACATCTCGATCATCTTCCAGGAACCGAGCGCTTCGCTCGACCCGCTGACCACGGTCGGTTCGCAGATTGCGGAGGCCTATCGGGTCCACCATGGCGTCTCCAGGGCAGAGGCCTACGAGAAGGCGCGGCAGATGCTGGTCGATGTCGGCATTCCCGACCCGACCCGAAGGCTGGATCAATATCCGTTCGAATTGTCCGGCGGCATGTGCCAGCGCATCATGATCTCGATCGCGCTGATCTGCGGCCCGCGCGTGTTGGTCGCCGACGAGCCGACCACGGCACTCGACGTGACCATCCAGGCGCAGATCCTCGACCTGATGAAGAAGCTGGTCGCCGATCGTGGCACGGCGATTGTGCTGATTACCCATGATATGGGCGTGGTCGCCGACATCGCCGACGACGTGGCGGTCATGTATGCCGGCCGTATCGCCGAGATCGCGCCAGTTCACGATCTCTTCCGGCAACCGAAACACCCCTACACGGCCCTGCTGCTTGCCAGCGTTCCCAAACTCGATGATGCGCCAAAGGCGGACCTCGCGACCATCGAGGGGACGGTGCCGACGCCGAACGAATTCGGCGCGGGTTGCCGTTTCACCGAACGTTGTCCGCTCGCGACCGACAAGTGTCGCACCGAACAGCCGCCGCTTTTCGATTGCGGCGGAGGCCATCGCTCGGCCTGCTGGCATATCGGCCGCATGGCGGAAATCCGCGAGGTGGCGGCATGAGCGAGCTTAGGAGTTCCGGGAAAAACGGCAACGTTCTCGAAATCCGCGACGTCGCCGTCCATTTCGGCGGCCGCGGCGGATTGCTCGGCAAGGCCGGCCCGGTGGTCAAGGCCGTCAACGGCGTCGATCTCGATATCGCCCGCGGGGAGACGGTCGCGCTGGTCGGCGAATCCGGCTGCGGCAAGTCAACGCTTTCCAATACGATCGTCGGCCTGCAGACTCCCATTTCGGGAAGCGTGCGGATCAGCGGCGACGAAGTGGTTGGCGCCCGCCGCCGCGAGCTCAACGACATTCGCCGCAAGGTGCAGATGATCTTCCAGGATCCGGCGCTGTCGCTCGATCCGCGCTCGACCGTCGGCGCCACGATCGGCGAACCGCTGATCGTACGTGGCGTCGCCAAGGGCAGGGCGCTGAAGGAGCGTGTCGCGACGCTGCTGCAGCAGGTGGGCCTCAGGCCCGAACACGCGGACCGTTATCCGCACCAGTTCTCCGGCGGCCAGCGCCAGCGCGTGGTGATCGCCCGTGCGCTCGCCCTGGAGCCGGATCTCCTGATCTGCGACGAGCCGGTCTCGGCGCTCGATGTTTCGGTCCGCGCCCAGATTCTCAACCTGCTGGTGGCGCTGCAGAAGCGCACCGGCGTTTCCTATCTCTTCGTCAGCCATGACCTTGGCGTGGTCCGGCATATCTGCGACCGGGTCGTCGTCATGTATCTCGGCCGTTTCGTCGAGATAGCAGATCGCGACACTTTTTTTACCAGCCCGAAACACCCCTATACCAAGGCGCTGATGTCGGCTGTGCCCGAAGCCGATCCGCAGGTGCAACGCTCCAGGGAGCGCCTGATACTCGGCGGCGAACTGCCGAGCCCGGCCAACATCCCCTCCGGTTGCGCCTTCCATACCCGCTGCCCCCTTGCGACCGGCATCTGCTCCAAGGAGCGACCGGAGCTGACATCGCGGGCCGATGGCGCGCGCGTCGCCTGCCACCATGCATGAGAGAATGAGATGACCGACGCCCCGGCCAACACAACCTTTCGATTGCCCGGCCTCGAAGCTCGGGCGGAAATCCGCATCGATCGCTGGGGCATCCCACATATCAAGGCGGAAAACGAGAAGGACCTGTTTTTCGTCCAGGGCTTCAACGCCGCTCGCGACAGGCTGTGGCAACTCGACCTGTGGCGCAAGCGCGGCCTTGGCCTGCTCGCCGGCGACTTCGGCCCCGGCTATCTGGCGCAGGACCACGCCGCCCGGCATTTCCTCTATCGCGGCGACATGGCGCCGGAATGGACGGCTTACGCACCGGACACGCAAGCGATCTGCACGGCGTTCGCGGCCGGAATCAACGCGTATGTCCGGCTCTGCGATGCCGAGCCCGCCCGCCTGCCGCCGGAATTCGACCTCTTCGGGACCAGGCCCTCGCGTTGGGAACCGGCCGACGTGGTGCGGATCCGCAGCCATGCGCTGACCCGCAACGGCATTTCCGAAATCCTGCGCGCCAATATCATGGCGCTGGCGGATGCCGAAACCGACCTCCTGCGTTTCGAGCTTGCTCCTCCGGTCTCGCCGCGACCGGAGCAGGGGATCTCGCTTGCCGATATTCCGCTCGCCGCCGCCCGTCTGTTCAAGCTCGCTACGGCGGCCGTCACCTTCGACAAGGCCCGTCTGGCGGCTCCGCTTGACGACGTGTGGAAATGGACCGACGTCACCGATCTCGGCGATATCGTCCAGGCGATCACTGAGGAGGGGTCCAACAACTGGGCGGTGCACGGCTCGCGCACCGAGACCGGCCGGCCGATCCTTGCAAGTGATCCGCACCGCGCGCATGCGGTCCCGTCCTTGCGTTATCTCGTCCATCTCGAGGCCCCCGGACTGAATGCCATCGGCACTGGCGAACCAACCGCACCCGGCATCTCGCTCGGCCATAACGACCGCATCGGCTTCGGCCTGACCATCTTCGGCGCCGACCAGGAAGACGTCTATGTCTACGAGACCAAGGACGGCGATTGGGAGCGCTACCGCTACGGTGACGGCTGGAAGAAGATCACCCGCGTCGAGGAGAGGTTCCCGGTCAAAGGCCATCCCGACCAGACGCTGACGCTCTCGTTCACCCGCCACGGCCCTATCCTGCATGAAGACCGCCGGAAACGGCAGGTCATCGCCATGCGTTCCGTCTGGCTGTCGCCCGGATCAGCCGCCTATCTCGGCAGCCTGTCCTATATGCGCTGCGCCTCGGTTCAGGGATTTTCCGAAACGCTGGAGTTCTGGGGCACGCCTTCGGTCAACCATGTCTGCGCGGATGTGGACGGCAATATCGGCTGGTTCACAGCCGGCTTCACGCCGGTGCGCCCCAATTGGGAAGGGCTGCTACCCGTGCCGGGCCACGGCAGCCATGAATGGGACGGCTTCATCCCCGCCGATCAGTTGCCGCGCATGCGTAATCCGCCCGATGGTTTCGTCGCGTCTGCCAACGAGATGAACCTGCCTGCCGACCGTGACCCAAATGCGCCGTCGATCGGTCACGAATGGGCGGAGGTTAGCCGCGCCGAGCGCATCAAATCGGTCCTGCGAACCGGTGCCAGGCAGACTCTGAAGACGTCGATGGCGCTGCAGACCGACGTCTATTCCCGCCCCGCCGCGATCATCTGCGGCCTGTTGGAAAAAACTGCCAGCCGTCAAGCGCTTGATGAGCGGCAGAAACGTGCGACAGAACTTCTCCATGGCTGGGACTATTGCCTCGAAGGCACGAGTGCACCGGCGGCGCTCTTCGAAATATGGTGGATGAAGCATCTACGGCCCGCACTGCTGGTAAGGTTCGCACCGAACCCGATCGTCCGCCAACTTCTGCTACCCGGCGATGTCGACCGTTTGTTGGCTCTTCTCAGCCAGCCTGGGTCGCACTGGGACGCAGGCGAACGCGACACCATGCTGCTTTCGACACTTTCCGCCGGCTTTTCCGACTGCGAAACCCGGCTCGGCTCCGAGCCGGCCCTTTGGCGCTGGGGCGACGTGCACCGCGCGCTCTTTGAACATGCGGCCAGCCGCATCAAGACGGCAGGTGAGACGGACTGGAACGTCGGCCCGTTACCCATTGGGGGAAGCCGTTCAACGCCGATGCATGCCGGCTACCGGATGGGGGATTTCGGCGTCAACGCCGGAGCCTCGGTCCGCCTCGTGCTCGATATCGGCGACTGGGACAACAGCGTCTGCATCAACACACCCGGTCAATCCGGCGATCCGCGTTCGCCTCATTATGGGGACTTGTCGAGTCTTTGGTCGAAAGGCGAATATGTACCGCTCCTTTATAGCGACGCCCCGCATCGCCCAGGAAACGACCCATCTCATCACGCTTCTGCCGGCGTGAGTTGTCGAGAGTGGGACGTGTGCGACAGGACGCCCCGCTGTCCGCTCAGATCGGGTGCCACAAAGACGAACCTGGCCCCTGCGAGGAAGCACATTTGCCGCCGAGGGAGCCGAACGACCGATCCTATGACCGCGACGTCGAACGTGAGTTCCGCAACATGTCTCCCGAAGAGCTCGACCGGCTCTTGAACAGCGAGGACTGAACGCCGCGCCATTTGATGATGGGGCGGTCGGGGCCAGCCGTTGTGCGCCCCTCAAAGGCGACACGTGATCAAATGCGGGATCTGTGAAATTTCCCATCCTGCCGCGCGGACATTCTATGGCGGCCTGATCGGTGCGCTTGCGGTGCTGCTTGGATTTAGCCGAGCCGATCTCTTGCGGCAGTCTGTCTTCAGCGCCGACGATCCGTCGCTAGTTTTACCGACGAAGAGAGAAGCCCGCGACCTTTACGAGAATAGCCGGATTCGCCGATCAGATAGCGCCTGTGGTATCCGGAATGGGGCTGAAAAGCCGCGAGCGGGTGAGGAACCGTTTCTCACGGCCGTTGTCGAGCGAAAACATGCCACCGCGGCCTGGCACGACATCGATGATCAGTTGCGTGTGCTTCCACGCCTCGAACTGGCTGGCGCTGATGTAGACCGGCACGCCTCCAATCTCGCCAAGTTTCACGTCTATCTCCCCGACGCGAAATTCGCCCGCCGGATAACACATCGGCGACGACCCGTCGCAGCAGCCGCCGGACTGGTGAAAGAGGATATCCGGATGGTCGCTGCGGATCTCGCTGATGAGAACAAGAGCCGCATCCGTTGCAAGCACGCGCGGTTCGCCGTTGACGGTCGTTTCCATACTTGGTTCCTTGATGTGCGAAGCCTTCTCCCCGGACAGGGAGAAGGCCGTTATTTGCAATCAACCCGCTTCTCAGAAGAAGCCGAGCGCCTTGGGGCTGTAGCTTACCAGCATGTTCTTGGTCTGCTGGTAGTGGTCGAGCATCATCTTGTGCGTCTCGCGGCCGATACCGGACTGCTTGTAGCCGCCGAATGCTGCGTGCGCCGGATAGGCGTGGTAGCAATTCGTCCAGACGCGGCCTGCCTGAATCCCGCGGCCGAAGCGGTAGGCACGGTTTCCGTCACGCGTCCATACGCCGGCTCCCAGGCCGTAAAGCGTATCGTTGGCGATCTCCAATGCTTCCTTCTCGTTCTTGAAGGTCGTAACCGACACCACCGGCCCGAAGATCTCTTCCTGGAAGACGCGCATCTTGTTGTGGCCCTTGAAGATCGTCGGCTTGACGTAATAGCCGTTGGCGAGTGCTCCGCCGAGATCGTTGCGCGTGCCGCCGGTCAGGACTTCGGCGCCCTCCTGCTTGCCGATATCGAGATAGGCGAGAATCTTCTCCAACTGTTCGCTCGATGCCTGCGCACCGATCATCGTCTTGCTGTCGAGCGGGTTGCCCTGCTTGATGGCTTCGACGCGCTTGACGGCCTTTTCCATGAAGCGGTCATAGATCGATTCCTGTATCAGGGCGCGACTGGGGCAGGTGCAGACCTCGCCCTGGTTCAGCGCAAACATCGCAAAACCTTCCAGTGCCTTGTCGAGGAAATCGTCGTCCTCGGCCATGACGTCGTCGAAGAAGATGTTCGGCGACTTGCCGCCAAGTTCGAGCGTGACAGGGATGAGGTTCTGGCTGGCATATTGCATGATCAGCCGGCCCGTCGAAGTCTCACCGGTGAAGGCAATCTTGGCGATGCGCGGACTGGTGGCAAGCGGCTTGCCCGCTTCCAAGCCGAAGCCATTGACGATATTGAGGACGCCGGGCGGCAGCAGGTCGCCGACAAGTTCGGCCCAGACGAGAATCGAGGCCGGGGTCTGTTCGGCCGGCTTGAGAATCACGCAGTTGCCGGCCGCAAGGGCGGGAGCGAGCTTCCAGGCGGCCATCAGGATCGGGAAGTTCCAGGGAATGATCTGGCCGACGACTCCAAGCGGCTCGTGGAAGTGATAGGCGACGGTATCGTGATCGATTTCGCCGATAGAGCCCTCCTGCGCGCGAATGCAGGCGGCAAAATAACGGAAGTGATCGATGGCAAGCGGAATGTCTGCGACCATCGTCTCGCGGATCGGTTTGCCATTGTCCCAGGTTTCCGCCTGAGCGAGCACTTCGAGCGAATCCTCCATGCGCTGGGCGATCTTCATCAGGATATTGGAGCGGTCGGCCGGCGAAGTCATCGCCCATCTGTCCTTCGCGGCATGGGCTGCATCAAGGGCCGCGTTGATGTCCTTCTCGTCGGAGCGCGGGATTTCGCAGAGCTTGCCGCCGGTGACCGGCGTAATATTGTCGAAATATCTGCCTTCGATCGGCTCGCGCCACTCGCCACCGATAAAGTTGCCGTATCTCAGTTTAAAAGGCGTCTCAACGATCTTCTGATGCAACATGTCATCCTCCCTAGATGGACCAGGTTCAGGAGTGAACCAGTGGAGGAAATCTGCGCGTATTTTGATGGTCGAACCAGACGCGCGACGCATTGTTGCAGCGCACAGTGTCGCACAGTTGCGACATGATGATCGAACTTCGAAATGCGCGAGCTTGTTCAGTGGAGATCGAGTTTCTTCATCTTGCGATGGAGCGTCGCGCGGCTCATGCCGAGATCCATCGCAGCTCGCGAGACGTTGCCGTTGGTGCGGGTGAGCGCTCGCAACAGGGCCGCACGCTCTGCGTCCAGAAGCGCATCGCCGTTTGTGGCGCGGCTTTCATGAAGCGCGTCGGCTGCGGGAACCCCCGCCGCAATCTGCCGGTCATCGAGCTTCAGCGCCAACCGCGCCGCGCGGGTGGCTCCGAGCACCAGATCGTGCCTGTCTACGGCGAGCAACGCTGCCCCAGAATTCACGCCCGATGGCACCATCAGGAAACGCGCGCCGCTAAAAGCACTGCGGAAAATATTGAGCTCTATGCGCAGCGCCGAGTCGCGCACCGTCTGCGAGAGGATCGACAGCGTCATCTCGTTGACATCGTCGCGGCAGGTGGAAATGTCGAGTGCGGCTGCGAGCTGACCGCGATGATCGCGGATCGGCGCGGTCGTGCAGCTGAGACGAATGTTGGAGCAGTAGAAATGCTGGTCACGGAAGATCGCAACGGCACGCTCATCGGCAAGCGCGGTGCCGATGCCGTTCGTGCCAATGCTTGCCTCCGTCCAGATCGATCCGGTCCAGAGGCCGAGATCGTTAAACTCCTTATCGTCGCCGGCGTTGCCCCGGCGTTCCAGCGCAATGCCATTGCGGTCTGTCAGCAGCAAGCAACAACCCGCTTTGCCGACCGTCGCAAAAAGTCGGTCGAGCTCATCGGTCGCATCCTTGATCAATTGCTCCGATTGCTCGCATGCCCGCCGGAATTCGTGATCAGTAAGCCGCAGAGGCGCGCGCTCGTCCTCCGGCGCCAGCTGATGCATGGTCATGCAACGCCGCCATGAAGCCACGATCGGTGAACTTGCCGCAGCTGAATTCTGCTGCGCGCTTGTATAGACATGACCCGCATGCGCGGAGTGGTCGTGCATCGGCTCCTCCCACGGAACGCGAGACCACTCTGTCGGAAAGCGGCAGTCTCCGCAAGACTGCTGAAATATGAAGATTGTCGCATGACCAGGCGTAACTGTCGCAAGATTGTGACAGTTGGTGGTTTTGTAGAGGACCGACATCAAGTGCGACCCGTCAGACTGGAGGGTAGGGGACCGGTCACTTTCCCCCATATAGGCCGTGGACAGTTCTGCAGGTCTCGTGGAGCCTCGGCTTTGCGCGGCTGCGCATCCAGGTGGCCAAGTTCGACGAGCTGCTGAGTGCCATCGGATAGATCAGTGTCGCCGGGGGGAGGCGATGGGTCCGATTGTTGGCGTTTTCCACGGCATGTTTCTGCCAGGATGAGTTCGGGCCGCAGAGGCAGAGCGCCTGGCGCCGATCCCGTCATCCTGAGCTCTGGAGCCGCAAAGTTCGGTACCGTGGTCGAGCGAAGCTTCGACGGGCAGAAGACGGTAGCGGGAAGACCGCGTTGATGGCCGGCTGCGATTGGCGGCTGCGGTTCCTGATCAACACGATGTAGCGGCCCATCTTTGGGCTGGACAGATAACTCCATGCGAAAAACGGTGCCTAATCTTCCGTACTGCAGGCTCTACCTCCCGTTTTCGAGAAAGCCCTGAGGCCTTGCCCTCACTCCACGTCACAACCGAGGAGCGGACATGCCGGATCAACATCTACTGGAACTTTCCCGCCGAGATCTTCTTATCTCGTCGGCCGCCGCAGTCGTCGTCACGGGGACCTCGACAGGTAACGCAGCCGCCCAACCAACGGGAAGCGACATGAAACTGACTACGCCTGTAGCGCTTGTTGTTAACGGAGAACGCCGCGAACTGGATGTCGACAACAGGACCACTCTTCTCGACGCCCTGCGCGAGCACCTGCATCTGAACGGAACGAAGAAGGGATGCGACCATGGACAGTGCGGCGCATGCACCGTCATCGTCGGCGGCCATCGGATCAACTCCTGCTTGACGCTTGCGGTCATGCACGAAGGCGATGAGATCACGACAATCGAAGGACTGGGCCAGCCTGACAACCTTCATCCGATGCAAACAGCGTTCGTCAAGCACGATGGCTTCCAGTGCGGCTACTGTACGCCCGGTCAGATCTGTTCCTCCATCGCAGTCCTTGAAGAGATGAAAGCGAACATCCCGAGCCACGTCACGGGCGATCTGACGGAAATAGTCAAGCCTAGCGCCGTCGAGATCCGCGAACGCATGAGCGGCAACATCTGCCGGTGCGGAGCCTACTCAAACATCCTGGACGCCATCTCGGAAGTCGGAGGAATTGAAGCATGAAGGCCTTTACATACGAACGCGCCTCATCCGTTGAGGGCGCCGCCAAGTCTGCAGCAGCGAACCCTGCATCGAAGTTCATTGCCGGTGGCACCAACATCCTTGATCTGATGAAGTTGGAGGTCGAATGTCCAACCCATCTGATCGACGTGAACGGTCTCCACCTCGACAAGATCGAGCCGACACCTGAAGCGGGTCTGCGCGTCGGCGCGCTTGTCCGAAATACGGCCCTTGCGGCAGACGAAACAGTGCGTCGCCACTACGGCCTGCTGTCGCGCGCCTTGCTGGCAGGTGCTTCTGGCCAGCTTCGCAACAAGGCGACCACCGCCGGAAACCTGCTGCAGCGAACGCGCTGTCCGTATTTCTACGATCCGAACCAGGCCTGCAACAAACGGCAGCCGGGCAGCGGCTGTTCTGCGATCGGCGGGTTCACGCGCCAGCACGCAGTCGTCGGAACGAGCAATGCCTGCATCGCCACGCATCCGAGCGACATGGCAATTGCGATGCGCGCGCTCGATGCGGTAGTGGAGACCGTCAAGGCCGACGGCACCAAGCGATCCATTCCAATAAAGGACTTTCACCGTCTTCCCGGAAATACGCCGCATATCGAGACTGTTCTCGAACTGGGCGAAATCATCACCGCGGTGGTCCTGCCGCCGCCGATCGGTGGCAAGCAGATCTACAGAAAGGTGAGGGACCGCGCGTCCTATGCCTTCGCCCTCGTCTCCATCGGTGCGATCATTCAGCCGGACGGAACGGGTCGCGTTGCCGTTGGAGGCGTTGCCCACAAGCCTTGGCGGCTTGAAGAGGCGGACGTCGAGCTCAAACAGGGCGCAAAGGCTGCCGCCGGCGTTCTCATGGCGGACGCCCGTCCGACCGAGCAGAACCGTTTCAAAATCGACCTTGTCGAGCGCACGCTCGGCGCAGTTATCGCTCAGGCAAGGGGTTAAACATGCAATTCGACAAGCCAGCAACGACGAACCCCATCGACCAGCTCAAGGTCGTCGGCAAGCCGATTCACCGTATCGACGGCGAACTGAAGACAACCGGCCTGGCGATATACGCCTACGAATGGCATGACAAGAACATACCCTACGTCTACGGCTACCCTGTCGGCTCCGCGATCGCCAAGGGCAGGGTGAAGTCGATCGACACGTCGGCTGCCAAGCGGGCTGATGGCGTCCTCGGGGTCGTCACCACGCTCGATGTAGGCGATCTGGAGAAGGGCAAGTTCAACACCGCCAAGCTATTCGGCGGTGCGGAGATCCAGCACTACCACCAAGCCACGGCCGTGGTCGTCGCGCGGACCTTCGAACAGGCCCGAGCCGCAGCAGCGCTGGTGAAGGTGGCCTACGAACAGGAGACGGGATCGTACGATCTGCGAGCCGCGATGCCGTCGGCCAAGAAGCCGGACGAATCTCAGGAGCCGGACACCGCCGTCGGCGACTTCGACGCGGCGTTCAGGGCAGCCCCCATCACCCTGAGCGAGACCTACACCACCCCTGACCAGTCGCATTCGATGATGGAGCCGCACGCCTCAATCGCCGCCTGGGACGGCGACGAAGTCACGGTCTGGACGTCCAGCCAGATGATCGACTGGTGGCGGACCGATCTTGCGATGACGCTCGGGATCGACAAGGAGAAGGTCCACCTTATGTCGCCCTTCATCGGCGGCGGTTTCGGCGGCAAGCTCTTCCTGCGCGCCGACGCCGTCCTCGCAGCCTTCGGCTCCAAGGCGGTCGGCCGCCCAGTGAAGGTTGCCTTGCCTCGACCTTTTATGCCGAACAACACGACTCACCGACCGGCGACCATCCAGCGGATCCGCATCGGCGCCCAGCGGGACGGCAAGATCACCGCAATCGCCCACGAGAGCTGGTCGGGCGACCTGCCGGGCGGAAGCCCGGAGACAGCAGTTAACCAGACGCGCCTCCTGTACGCGGGAGCAAACCGTATGACGGCAATGCGCCTCGCCACGCTCGACCTGCCGGAAGGCAACGCGATGCGTGCCCCAGGTGAAGCTCCTGGCCTGATGGCACTCGAGATCGCTATTGACGAGATGGCCGAAAAGCTCGGCATGGACCCGATCCTGTTCCGTATTGTCAACGATACGCAGGTGGATCCGGAGCATCCGGAGCGCGCCTTTTCCCAGCGGAACCTCAGCGGTTGCCTCACCCTCGGCGCCGATCGGTTCGGGTGGAAAAATCGACGGGAAGTGGCCTCGCGCAGAGAAAATAATTGGCTTGTCGGCATGGGGGTCGCCGCCGCCTTCCGGAACAACCTCGTCATGCCATCCGGAGCACGTGTGAAGTTAGACCGTGAGGGCGTCGTGACAGTCGAGACCGACATGACCGACATCGGCACCGGCAGCTATACCATCATCGCCCAGACAGCCGCCGAAATGATGGGCATCGGCATCGACAAGGTGGCGGTCCAGCTCGGCGATTCACGCTTCCCAGTCTCGGCGGGATCCGGCGGCCAGTTCGGTGCGAACTCCTCGACCTCCGGTGTCTATGCGGCGTGCGTGAAGCTTCGCGAAGCTGTTGCGAGCAAATTGGGCTTCAACTCTAACGACGTCGTGTTTGAGAACGGTCAGGTCCTGAGCGGTAACCGCTCCATTCCGCTGGCCGACGCCGCGGGAGGCGAGGGGCTGGTCGGCGAAGACACAATCGAGTGGGGCGATCTGACGAAGACGCACCAGCAGTCGACCTTCGGTGCACACTTCGTGGAAGTCGGCGTCGATGCCGCGACCGGCGAAACCCGAATTCGCCGAATGCTGGCCGTCTGCGCTGCTGGTCGAATCCTCAACCCTATCACCGCCCGCAGCCAGGTCATCGGCGCGATGACCATGGGCGCTGGCGGAGCGCTCCTCGAAGAGCTTGCCGTCGACACGCGCCGCGGATTCTTCGTCAATCATGACTTGGCGGGATACGAGGTTCCGGTGCACGCCGACATCCCTCATCAGGAGGTTGTCTTCATGGACGAAGCGGATCCGATGTCATCGCCGATGAAGGCAAAGGGCGTCGGGGAGCTCGGGCTTTGTGGCGTGTCTGCCGCGATCGCGAATGCGATCTACAATGCGACAGGCATCCGTGTCAGGCGCTATCCGATCACGCTCGACAAGTTGATCGGCGGATTACCCGAGCTCGCGTGAGGGAGCGACGTGGGCCGACGCACCAGCGCTTCGTTCGCCTATAGTGCGATCGCCGACGGCCCTGAGCAGATCCTGTTGTCCGCGGCCTACTGCGCGGACAATTGCGCGGCGCTTGAGACCCGTGCTGAGATTCGTGCAAGTGCCGCTCGATCTCCATGGATGGCACGCTGCGGCATATGAACAACCATGTCGGAACCAACATCCAGCTTGACGAAACCACTGTTCGGAAGCGCGGATCGCAACGACAAGCGGAGGGCTGTAAGTTTATTCAGAACTGCGATCTGAACGTATGATGCTATCTGACAGGTCATTTGAGCGAGCAGTTTCCTGCGCAAGACTTCCGCAGGCGTTCGGTAGGCAACGCACTTGCGCGGTGTCGAGTGAGCCGATCGCAGATGTTCCTGTAGATACGGCCAGTCGATGAACTTCGTCCCGTGGTCAAAGGTGATCGACCGGCGGGCAAGACGGTGCAGTGCCTGCATGGCTTTCATAGGACCATCCATGACACACCGGGACTGCCGGCCGTTGCTGCGCAGATGGCAAAGTGGCTAACCCGCTCGACAAGCGATATGATATTGGTCCTGCCGAACTTCTTTGCGAAAATGGATCGTGTCACGTTTCCAGTGCTGCTCGCCCTGGGTGTCCAGGCCATCCACGGCACCAACCTCAGCGTCGTCGCGGCTCTGAATCCACAACGGAGCATCAGCTGATTAGCGGCTATATGATGTTCTATTCCATGGCAGCGCCCTCGGCACGCTCGCAGGAACGTCCGCATACGCCGGGTCTGGTTGGCCAGGAGGCTGCGCGGATCACGTTGAGCCGAAAAGGTGTTAAACTCAGGCAACAATCAATGATCCGGCCGTATGCCGATGGCTGTGCCGAACGGCCGCCTCCGCTGCTTCAATTATCGAATCGGTATCGATGCCGAAATGCGCGTAGAGATCGGCGACCGTGCCGGTCTGGCCGAAATGCTCAACGCCGAGGCTGGTCAGCGTATGACCATGAACCGAACCGAACCAACCGAGCGTTGCTGGATGACCATCCGTGACGGTTATCATATGGGCATGCTGGGGTAGGGTCGCGAGCAGATTTTCCACGTGGCTGCGGGCGGCAGCATATCCGTGCCGTCTGGCGCGTTGTGCCGCCGTCCAGCCGGCATGGAGACGGTCCGCGGAAGTCACGGCCAGTACCGCCACGTCGCGGTGCCGATCCGCCAGCCGCCCGGCAGCGGTAAGCACTTCCGGCGCAACGCAGCCCTGATACGCCAGCACCAGACCGGTATTCGCTTGCGGTTCGCGAAGCCAGTAGGCGCCGTCGACCACACCTTGACGAAACACTTCGCTTTCGCGGCGCACCGGTTGTTCCAGTGGCCGGGTCGTCAAGCGCAGATAAACCGAGCCGCCGGCTTCGTCCCGCAGCCATGTCCGCGGGTCATGCCCGCCTTTGCCTTCTCGCTGCATATAGTCGAATGACCAGTCCATGATGATCGAGAGTTCGTCCAGATAGGCCGGTTCGAAACTCGCCAAGCCGTCCTGACTCATCCCGATCAACTGTTGTCCAATGGATTGATGAGCGCCCCCCTCCGGCGCGAGCGTGACGCCCGATGGCGTGCCGACGATCATGAAGCGGGCATCCTGGTAACAAGCGTAATTCAGCGCATCGAGGCCGCGGGCGACGAAAGGATCATAGACGGTGCCGATCGGTATGAGCCTTTCCCCGAACAGCGAATGCGACAGCCCGGCTGCACCCAGCAGCAGGAACAGGTTCATTTCCGCGATGCCGAGTTCGATATGCTGTCCTGCAGGACCGAAAGACCATTTCTGAGTGGAGGGCACTTTCTCCTCCCGGAACGTATCCGCCAGCGCGTCTCGCGCAAACAGCCCACGCCGGTTCACCCAGGGACCGAGGTTGGTGGAAACGGTGACATCCGGTGATATCGTGACAATTCTGTTGGAGAGATCGTCATCGCGCCGAGCGATCGCATCCAAAATTTTGCCGAAGCCTGCCTGTGTTGAAAGTTCGCGATCATCGAGGAAGACCGGCCCGGGCGATGCGACACGGGCAGCGGCGTAGCGGCGTGAGCCCTTGGCGAAAAAGGGGATTGTTTTGAGATAGGTCTTGACCGCCGATGCATTCTTGATGGCGCCGAACTCCTCCCATTCCTGGCCCGCGGCCACGCCAATGCGGTTCTGGAACTCCTCCATCTGGGCCTTGGTCATCAGACCGGCATGATTGTCCTTATGTCCGGCCAGCGGTGTCCCCCAACCCTTGATCGTATAGGCCAGAAACACCGTCGGCCGATCATGGTCGATGCTTTCGAAGGTTTTCGCCAGCGTTCCGATGCAATGGCCACCGAGATTGTTCATCAGCTCGGAAAGTTCTGCATCCGTGCGCCGGTCGATCAGCCGTGTTACCTCGCTCTGATCGCCGATCTCGTCGGTCAGGCGCTTTCGCCATGCTGGTCCGCCTTGATAGGTGAGTGCCGAATAAAGCTGGTTCGGGCAACGGTCGATCCAGTCGCGCAGCGCCGCACCGCCGGGCTCGCGAAAGGCGGCCTCCTGTAATGCGCCGTATTTCAGCACCTTCACGTCCCAGCCGAAAGCAGCAAATATGGCTTCGATGCGCTTCCAAAGCCCCTCGCGCACCACGCCGTCGAGGCTCTGCCTGTTGTAGTCGACAATCCACCATGTATTGCGCAGGTCGTGCTTCCAGCCCTCCTGCAGGCATTCATAGATATTGCCCTCATCCAGTTCGGCATCGCCGACAAGGGCGATCATACGGCCCTTAGGACGTGGCGATGAAAAGGATTTGGCTTCGATGTAATCCTGGATGATCGAGGCAAACGCCGTGATCGCCACGCCCAGCCCGACCGAGCCCGTGGAGAAATCGACGTCGTCAATATCCTTGGTGCGGCTCGGATAGGATTGGGCTCCACCATAACCGCGAAAGTTGACCAGCTTTTCTCGCTGCTGATTGCCCATAAGATACTGGATCGCGTGGAAGACCGGGGAGGCGTGTGGCTTTACCGCTATCCGATCCTCCGGCTTCAGGGTGTGAAGATAAAGCGTTGTCATGATCGACACCATGGAGGCTGACGACGCCTGGTGGCCGCCCACTTTGACATCGCCTCTTTCGCGATTGTGGTTGGCGTTGTGTATCGTCCAACAGGCATGCCAAAGCACTTGGCGTTCAAGATCCTTCATCATCCGGAGCTTTTCCTGCGACAGGCTCAACTTCATCTCCAATCCTCCCTTATTGCAGTGAAAAACTATCACCCTTGATGCGGAATTACTGGTCTTTCTAACTTGATCGCCGTCCAACTTCCGGTAAGATTCGCCCGCTTAATCGGGAAAGTGGAAATTTCATGCCGATTGTCAGCTATGATGCTGCAACGTTGAAGCTCCTGGATCTTTTGCAGAACGATGCCGAACTCAGTACGGCGGAACTCGCCGCAGCGACTGGTCTGTCGGCTTCTCCCTGCTGGCGGCGTGTCAATGATCTAAAGGAGAACGGCGTAATCAAGGGAACGGTTGCGCTCGTGGATGCGCAATCCCTTGGTCTCGCCGTCAACGTCTTCGTCCATATTTCGTTGAAGCAACAGGACAGAGCATCACTCGACATCTTCGACGAGGCGGTGCGGTCCATGCCTGAAGTCATGGAATGTTATCTGATGACCGGCGAATCGGACTATCTTCTTCGGGTTGTCGTCGAGGATCTCAGAAAATACCAGTCGCTCGTGACTGACCGGCTGACGACCATTCCCTGCGTATCCAACATCCGGTCCAGCTTTGCCTTGGGGCAGGTCAAGTATACGACCGCATTGCCCACCGCTCACCTTCGGAAATAGCGAGGGAAATGAGTCGTGGGCATAACTTCCCTCTTATCGAAACGTTGGTCGCTTTGCCCCATCAATTTGTGTGGGGCATTATGTTTAAGACACGATGATTTGCTAGCGGAAGGTTTCGGCGCACCGTCTTTAAATAATCCGGATCAATCTTGGCGGTGACGGCGGTTACCAAATCCGGGCTTTGCGCAATTGGCCTGCCCCCAGGGGGTGATCCGTTTGGAATGTTAGTGGATGCTCGGTCTTCTGGCCATCGCTGTTGTTGAAGCCGGTCCGTTCTGGCGAGGCCAAATGGCCGTTTCGGGTGC
Organism: Neorhizobium sp. USDA 3394; assembly: GCF_056280385.1. Taxonomy (NCBI): domain Bacteria; kingdom Pseudomonadati; phylum Pseudomonadota; class Alphaproteobacteria; order Hyphomicrobiales; family Rhizobiaceae; genus Neorhizobium; species Neorhizobium sp. USDA 3394. Next base: position 1,139,519 of record NZ_JBWCDU010000002.1, on the reverse strand, counting down.
CGGTGGCTTGTACCCCGGCGATGAGTGGGGCCGCACTGTGTTGTAATGCTGTCTCCAGTTTTTGATGACGATCTTCGCCTCCTTGAGCGTGTAGAAGATTTCTCCGTTGAGCAGTTCGTCACGGAGTTTCGAGTTGAAGCTCTCGCAATAGCCGTTTTCCCAGGGGCTGCCCGGCATGAGTAGGCGTTGGCTCCCACCGCCGCGATCCACTCCCATAGCGCCTTGGCGATGATCTCCGGGCCATTGTCAGAACGAATATGCGTTGGGACGCCCCGAAGGATCAAGAGGTGGGAAAGCACGCCGATGACATCGACGGCCTTCAGCTTTCTCTCGACCCGGATAGCGATACATTCCCGGGTGAACTCATCGATCACGTTGAGCATGCGGATTTTCCTGCCATTGTGCGTCCGATCCTTGACGAAGTCGTAGGAGCATTCAGCACGTCAACCTGACGAAGCTTCGTGACGATCTCTTCTGCCTTGTGTCTTTTCGCTGCCATTTCAATGTCCTTTTGAGGCTCGTAAGCCATACTTCATGAAGGATCACTTTTCAGGGGGCAGACCACGCCGCGGCCTTCGCCATAACGCGTCCGCAGACGCTCTAGTGCGTCGTCATCGAAAGCCATGGGCATATATCCTTCTGATCGGCAGCTTTTACAGACGGGCCGCTTCCTGGGCCTCAAAATGGTCGGTGATTTCGCGGCCTGTGGCGATCCACACATCGCCCTTGGAAAGCAGGTGCTTCAGGAAGTCCCGCAGCAGGTGCCAGCGCATCGGGCGGCCGGAAACCTGGGGGTGAAGCACGAGCGTCGTCACCCCGCCCCAGGCATGGGTTGCCTCGAACTCGTCGATCCAGAGTGGCAGGATTGCCTCCCGCCCGAAGATCGGGCGCGGGCTGGTGCGGCTTGTCATGCCGAAATTCCAGTCGTCGAAGGCGTAGTTGACGGGGATTTCGACCGGGCCTGGCACGCCACCGCTTGCCGCGTGCCTGTAGGGCAGGATGTCGTCCCGGAAGGAACTGGAATAGCGGATGCCGGACTTTTTGAGATAGGCGAGAAGCTCAGGAAAATTCTCGCCCGACGGAGCGCGATAACCGACCGGGCGGACTCCGAGCGCCGATTGCAGCGCCTCGAAGCCTCGGTCGATTTCCTCCATGGCTTCATCGAGCTTGCTGCGATCGGGCAACTTGTGCAGGTATCCGTGATGACCGATCTCGTGGCCGGCCGTCACCATGGCCTCGCATTCGGCCCGATGCGCGAGCGCCGTCCAGCCAGGCGTGAAGAAAGTGGCCTTCAGGCCGAGCTCGTCCAGCAGGCCAAGGATCCGGGCAATGCCGACGCGGGCATCATAACCGCCATGCGACGTGGTGACCATGCGATCGACATTGGATGGGTTGTTACCGATCCAGGCGGTCTCGGCATCGACGTCAAATCCGATGAACAGCGCGCTTTTCGTGCCGTTCGGCCAGGTCATGTCCGGTGTCTTCGCCGCCGGGTTGAGGGGGCGTGGTGTCAGATCGAAGGTCATGGAATTGCCTTTCAGCGGAAGGTGGGAAGCGTTTCTGCGTGGCCGGTCATTTGCGCCTCGATCTCCGTGCAGTCCCTGATCTGCTCAAGGTTGCCGAGCTTTTGCCAGAGCGTCTCCACTCGGTCTTCGGGCAGACTCATGGTGGCAAGTTCACGGAATTTGGCCGCGATGGCGGAAGCAGGCATCGGTCGCTCGGCCGAGCCCGTGGCGCGTGGCACCATCCGCCCGACAACCAAGCCATCGCAGAAGCTCAGCGTCACCATCGGCTCGGCCATGGCATCCATCGATGCGTCAACGGAAATGCCGATCCGTTCCATCATCGCGTGGACGTCCGGATGCTGGCGCCGCTCCTCGGTATAGGCCTGAAGGCCAGCGGTGCCGAAGACACACCGGGCGGCAAGCGCGAAAGGCAGGCTCATCTGGGTTGGTGCCATGGCGCCGCCCTCCTTCGCGCCGCACATATTCTTCAGCATGCCGCTCATGCGAAGATCGATCCGGTTGATCTCCTGCGGCAGTCGGTCGGTTTCGACGAGCAGGTCCTCCAGCGCATCGACGGCGGAATGCGCGCCACGGCAGGAAGCATAGGGTTTCAATACCGCCCGGTTGAGCTTCCAGACATCGCCGAGCCCCTCCGACAAGAGGTCAGGCTGGCAGGCGGACTTGTTGAACGAGGTGAAGAAGCCACCCCAGACGTCATCGAACACGCGCGAGGGTCCGGCAAAGCCGTTGGCTGCGAGCAAGGCCGCAAGCAGACCACCTTCCGCTGCCCGACCGGCATGAAGTTTTTTTGCCTGGGAGCCATCATGGATGAAGGCCCAAAGGCCGGAAGAGAAGCTTGTCGCCAGCGTCATGGCGTCTCGGGCGGCCGAGGCATCGAGGCCGAGCAGGCTTGCAACGGCGGCTGCCGCGGCAAACGTACCGCATGTACCGGTCGAATGCCAGCCGAGCCCATTATGGGCATCGTAACCGCCGGTGGCTTCAAGGATGCGGCGTCCCGCATCGTAGCCTGCGACAACAGCGGTGATCATGCGTTTGCCATCCACAGGCCGTGCCACTTTATGCAGGGCTGAAAAGACGGCGGGCATGATCACGGCGCCGGAATGATCGCAGCCGCCGGCGTCGTCGAGTTCGAAGGCATGGGCTGCGACACCATTGATGAAGGCGCTGTCACGCGGCGAACCGGTAAGGCCTGTGCCCCAAAGCAGCGTACTGCCCGCCGAGTGCATCGCCTGCACCGCGCTTGCAAACTCTTGAGAGCGGGCGCCCGCGATGGCCGCGCCGAGGGTATCGGCAATGTGGACTTTTGTCTTGGCGACAACACTTTCCGGTATGGAGCCGTAGTCAAGACCGGAAACGAAGCGGGCGAGCCTGTCAATCGGCGTGTCGGCGAGAGAATTGTTCATAAGAAAACTCTGAAATAAAGGAAAGGCCGGCAACGTCAACGCGGGAGAGATACCGGCCGCAAAACCATCGCGGCCGGATAATTTTTTGTCACGGACGTCTTGCCACTTACTTTGCGGGTTCGCCGTTGATGTAGATGCCGTCCAGCAGCGTGCCTTCCAGCCCGTGCTTTACGAAGATCGCCTTATACTCGCCGGATGCCATGATGGCCTTCAGCGCGCCGGCATAGGCATCCCGCAAAGCAGGATCCTTCTTGGAGAAGGCAATGCCCTGGTAAACGGCCGTGATCGGTTCACCGACGATGGCGTAGGTATTCTTCTCCAGAGCCATCAGGTAGGGCAGCGTTTCAGAGCCCTGCACGGCGCCATCGAGGCGGCCCTGCTTCAGCTGGGCGCGCGCATCGGCCGAGCCCTCCGTGCCAACGACCTTGATGGCGGCAAGACCCTTGGCCTCGCAGTTAGCCGCGCTCCACTTGGCGGTTTCGTCCGGGAAGGATGTGCGGCGGCTCATGCCCACCGTCTTGCCGCAGAAGTCGGCCGGGGTCTTGAATTCCTCCTTGCGGGCGGCGGAGGTGTAGAACTGTGCGCCGGATTTCATGTAATCGACGAAGTCGAGAGTATCGCGGCGTTTCGGAAGGTCGCTCATGCCGCTATGGATGAGATCGACGCGACCCGTCTCGAGAGACGAAATCATCTGTTCGAAGCCGATTTCCGCCCATTCGACCTTGGTGCCAAGCTGCTTGGCAAGCGCGACGCCAAGATCGATGTCGACCCCCATCAGCGTGTTGGTGGCCGGATCCTTGTATTCCATCGGCGGATAATTGGGCTGGTTTGCGACGACGACCTTGCCCGCAGTCTTGATGCGGTCCGGCAGTCCTTCGGCATGCACCACAGTAGAGGTGAGAAGTACGGCGAGCGTGATAAGAGCTGTTTTCATGCGAATTCCCCTTTTTTTAAGCTGACTGGATTGGTGTAGTCTTGAAGCGCGGGCCGGCCGGAATGACCGGGCCGATTGATTTCAGCCGTGAACGGCCCTGATGAACTCCACGGTGCGAGGGCTTTTCGGCGAACTGAGAACTTGAGAGGCAGGGCCGACTTCGACCATCTTGCCCGCCTCCATGAAGGCGACGGTGTTGGCGACGCTACGGGCAAAGCCCAGTTCGTGTGTCACCACGATCATGGTCATGCCGCTTGCGGCGAGATCCTTCATCACGTCCAGGACTTCGGAGACAAGTTCCGGGTCGAGTGCGGAAGTCGGTTCGTCGAACAGGATCAATTCGGGGCGCATGCACATCGCACGGGCAATTGCCACCCGCTGCTGCTGACCGCCGGACAGTTGCGAGGGATAATGCCCGGCCTTGTCGCCTAGCCCCACACGGACGAGCAGGTCTTCTGCCCGTTTGTGGACATCGGCTATCGGCTCGCGCAGAACGTGGACCGGACCCTCCATGATGTTTTCCAGCGCGGTCTTGTGCGGAAACAGGTTGAACCGCTGGAAAACCATGCCGATGTGGCGGCGCTGCCGCGACATTTCCACATCGCTTATCTCGTGAAGATTGTTGCCTTCGCGGCGATAGCCGACCAGTTCATCATTCACCCAGATTGCCCCGGCGTTCATCTTTTCGAGCTGGTTGATGCAACGGAGAAAGGTGCTCTTTCCCGATCCGGAAGGGCCGATAATGCAGCACACCTCGCCCTTGGCTATTTCGAGGCTGACTTTATCGAGCGCTGTGAACGTGCCGAACAGCTTGGTAACGTCAACGGCTTTTACAACGATTTCCTTGCTCATCTCATCCCCTCACATCGAAGCGCTGACGGCTTTGCTGCCGCGGCCGAAATATTGCTCGATATAATGCTGGACGATCGAGAGGACGGAGACGACCGCGAGATACCAGAAGCTGGCAACCAGCAACAATTCCAGCACGCGGGTATTCGCGAAATAGATGATCTGCGCGTTGTGCAGGATTTCCGAATACTGGATGACGCTGGCAAGTGAAGTGAGCTTGACCATGCCGATCACTTCGTTGCCGATCGGCGGAACCATGACGCGCATGGCCTGCGGAAGCACGATGCGCCGCAGCATCACCATTTGCGTCATGCCGATCGAGCGTGCTGCTTCATACTGCCCGCTATCCACCGACAGAAGGCCGCTGCGCACGACTTCGGACGTGTAGGCCCCCTGGGAAATGCCAAGCCCCAGCATGGCCGCGACAAACGGCGTCATGATGTCCACGGTGCGGAATTCGAATAGGCCGGGAATGCCCATAGTTGGAAAAATGAGCGCCAGGTTGAACCAGATCATCAGTTGCAGGAGCGCTGGCGCGCCGCGGAAGATCCAGACATAGCCCACCGCGATGGACGACAGGACCGGGTTGCCCGAAACGCGCATCAGGGCGATGACCACACCAAGAACGATGCCGAGCGTCATGGCGGCCACGGTCATCACCAGGGTGCTCTGCAGCCCCTGCAGGATGGCCGGCGCGAAGAGGAAGTCCCGGACATAGCTCCACTCGATCTGGCCGACGCTGAAGGCGCGTACGAGGGCGGCAAGAGCGGCCAGAACCAAGGCGGCGGTCACCATGCGCCCGATATGGCGCTTGGGAACGAGCGTCAGGTGGGCGATCTCGTATTTCTGGTCGAGCGATGCCGCTTGGGGTGCTGGCATGGTCATCGGACGCCTCGTGCGTTCTCGGAGGGGGAAACTCTGCCCGGCAGGTTCAGCGTGCTCTCTGCGAAGACCTTTCGTGCCTCCAGCGCGCCGGTGAAGCGCTCTATCTGTTCCCGCACTCTGGTCGGCGACGTCGAGCCAAAGCCGGTGCGGCTGGCAAGCGCGCCTTCCAATGTGATGGCTTTGAGAACAGCGGGCGCAAGGCGGGCGTCGATACGGGGCAGATCTTCCTCACTCAGACCGGCAAGATCATGGCCGCGCTCTTCGCAATAGCGGACCACAGCGCCGGTAATGTCATGCGCCTGCGCGAACGGCACGTTCTGAGATACCAGCCAGTCCGCCACTTCCGTTGCCAGCGTGAAGCCCCTCGGCGCTTCTTCGCGCAATTTCGCGACATCGAATTCCAGCGTTTCCACCATGCCGGCGAAAGCGGGCAGGATGAGTTCGAGAACATCGATGCTCTCAAAGAGCGCCCGCTTGTCTTCAGCGAGGTCGCGGTTATAGGCGAGTGGCATGGCCTTCATCGTTGCCAGGAAGCCGGCGATGTTGCCGATCAGCGTGCCGCTCATGCCGCGGGTCAGTTCGGCAATGTCGGGGTTCTTCTTCTGTGGCATGATGGAGGAGCCGGTCGAGTAGGAATCATGCAGCCTGACCCAGCTGAACTGCTTGGAACTCCAGATGCAGATTTCTTCCGCAAGGCGAGATAGGCTGATGGCAACCAGTGAGCAGATGAACAGGAATTCGGCCACATGATCGCGGGCCGAAACGGCGTCGATGGAGTTTTCGCAGGCCGCGGCGTAGCCAAGTTCGACCGCCGACAGGTCCGGGCGGCAGGCGATACCGGAACCGGCCAGAGCGGCGGCGCCAAGAGGCGAGCGGTCGAACCGCCTGTCGAAATCCTCGAAACGCTCAAGGTCTCGAAGCAGGCTCTGCGCATGCGCCATGAGATGATGGCCGAGCACGACAGGCTGAGCAGGCTGCAGATGCGTGAAGCCCGGCATCACCGTTTCGATATGTCGGGAGGCCTGGGAGACAAGCGCCAGTTCGATTTCGACAATGTCACGTGACAGTTCCCGTGCCATCCGGCGCAGATAAAGACGGGTATTGTTGGAGGTCTGGTCGTTGCGCGAGCGCCCGGCGCGCAGCTTGCCACCCAGCACGCCGAGACGCTGCATCAGCAAGCGTTCAAGGAAGGTATGAATGTCTTCGTCGGTGGTGATTGGCTTTTCGTTCTCGGTCGCAACATCGGTCTCGATATGGTCGAGCGCTTCACGGATCGTAGCGAATTCTGCTTCATCCAACACGCCTGCGCGCTTCAGTTCGGAGGCATGAGCACGCGAGCCGGCCAGGTCTTCGCGGTAAAGCCGGAAGTAAGAAGGGTGCGCGCGTGAAAGATTGGCAAGCGCTTCCGAGGGGCCGGACTTGAAGCGTCCACCCCAGAGCTGGGTCGGCTCTGACATGATAGTTCCCTTTTATGTTTAATATTGAGGCAATGCTCCTATTCGGCGCTAATTAAGGCAAGCGAAGTTAATTCCTTGGCCTATGACAAAAACGACTAGCCAGCCATGCCTTGGACGCTTAGTCTGAAAACGACTGAACGGGCGAGGTGAATATGTCTGGCCGCAAGCAATTTCCGTCCATGACGGCGCTACAGGTTCTGCTGGCCGTCGGCGAGCGCGGCTCGACGAGTGCTGCCGCAGAGCCGCTCTCGCTCTCGCAAAGCGCGGTCAGCAAGCAATTGATCGGATTGGAAGAACTCATCGGTGGCCCAGCTTTCCAGCGCACGCCGAACGGTATGGTTCCAACCGAGTTGGGCGCCATTTACATCGAGCATGCCCGCACCGCCATCAAGGCAATGGAGGATGCAGCCCTAAAGGTCGCTCGCCTCAAGCCAGGGCCGCGTGTTCTTCGTCTTCAGGTCCCGCCGATCTTCGGTGATCGCTGGCTTCTGCCGCGCTTTGTCCAATTCACTGAGGCCCATCCCGAAATCGAAGTGCAGTTTACGACCTTCGTCTCAAAAACGCAGACGGAAACTCCCGATGGAAGCGTACGTTTTCTCGTGGCCCCGGCACCGGATGAGGAGGGCACATATCTCTTCGGCAATGACATTCGTCTCGTCAGCGCCGCGTCCTACTGGGAAAAGCTTGGAGATCCCGCGACCATCGAAGCCGCAGCGCGGGGTGTCATGCTGGAGCATCCACAGACGCCGTTCCATTGGCCATTCTTCGTGCAGGCAAATGGATTGCTCGGGCTGGAGGTTCGCCACACGATGCGCTTCGGCTATTATACGATGGTTATCCGCGCGGCACTGGCAGGGCAGGGCATGGCACTGATCCCACATGGCCTGATCGTCGAGGAACTCGCTGCGGGCCGCCTCGTCAATCCCGGAGGGCTGGGCTTCCGGAGCGACCATGGATACTGGTTCACCAAGCCTGGCAACATTCCCACTAGCCAGTCGATGCGTCTTTTTGAACAATGGTTGCACGAAGAAGCCCGTTCAACGAAAGATTAGATCGGGATCATCCTGACATCAGGAGGCGAGACGCTTCAGGGCATCGCCATCCAGCCGATAGAAGATCTTGTCAGGTTTTTGCTGTCCGCCAATGCTGTCATAGAAACGCAGCAGGCGCTCATCTTTAGCATCGGCGGTCCAGTCGATCCGCGACAGTCCACGATCTCCTGCCAGGCGTGCGAGGTGGGCGAGCATTTCCTGACCTATTCCACGGCCGCGATAGGCGCTACGCACGTATAGCTCTTTCAGGAAAAGGCCAGCTTGCAGATAGGGGCCGGGATAGATGGCGCTGAAGGCGGCGAATCCCGCCAAAGTCGATGCTTCCATTGCGACAATGATTTCCGCGCCTTTCGGTCGTTCTATCAAGCCCCGCAGAATGTCATCTGCTGAAGGGCAGGGCACGTCGTAATGCGCCTGCATTTCCTGCAGCATTGCCGCAAAGTCCCTTAGAAGTGCCAAATCTCGGCCCAACTCTTGAATGTCCGCCATCTGCTATCTCCAAATTGCCTCAGTGGGCTGAAACCGATCAACGCGCAGGAATGACGCTTCTAGCGTCGAATTCGACGTTTGGCATCTGCCCGTCCAGCATTGCCTTGAGTTCAATCGCCATGCGCTTGGCAACGGGCCCAAGTTCCTCAAGTCGATTGTTGGGAAAGTAGACGGTTGCACCGTTGATTGAATAGGCAACACGCAACCGTTCGTTCATCTGAAAGCTCGATGCAACGCCGCAGGTCCCGAAGTTGCACTCATCAAGGTCAATGGCGACATTGCTACGTTGTGCATTTTTAAAATTGGCGGAGGATTTCATCAGTTGTTCGTGGGTAGCCCGCCGGTATCTTGTCGACGAAGGATCGCCACTGCTTCTGCGGCAGATTGCCAATGAGCACCTTTCCAACCGCTGTCATGAATGCCGTGTTGCGCAGGCCGGGAAAGGAATTGATGAGTTTATTGAGCATCGAATTGGGATTGTGATTGACCATTGGGCCTTCGCGCACCAGCAAAACCTGCTTCGAGCCGAATTTTCCCAGAATGCCCATGCGGTTGAATTTGGCGATCGTGCCGGCGTTAGTGCTGATGACGGCACTGACATGCTCGGGTTCAGGTGAGCGAAAGAAGCCTGACGGACTAACCTTGCCGCAGAGGGCTATGTTGTCGAGTTCAAAGCCCAGCGCTCAGCTGTCACAGCCGAGCGTCGGCATGGTCTTTTTTATGTTTTCGTCCGGAACACGGGGAGCCCTATATACGCTTTGATAACCCGCATGCAGTGGAGCGGCCGGGCGGGCGATTTGTGAAAGCAGATCCGGCATACGATCACTGGCACCGGAATGAGAAAGATAAAGGCACATGCGGCCTATTCCACGGGCGGCCATACCGGAACAAAACCACCAACCATGAGTTAGTCCGCAACAAGGGGATCACTCATGGGTACATATGTTCTCGTTTTCCTATTCTTCGCTGCTATTTTTGCCCTGGCCGTCGTCATTACCTACCTTGCCTGTCCGCCTCTGCCTGACGATTGATGACCCTACAGGTTCGGAACTAATTGCTTGCCGTTGCGTTGCGAGGAAGTCGCGAGGGCAAATCCCCGTCCCTCAATAAATAGTTCGTCGCCCCACGAACACGCTCTCGCAACACCCTCACCCTCGATCCGGCTGCCGGGCGCGGCAATTGATCATTTTGTTGCCGCAGCGCAACCCCTCAGTTCGGAGAGGATCGGGGCCGTTGAATAGCTACTCACGATCCGCTGCTGGAACTTGACTCCCCTTCCGAGGGTGGCAAGGTGGTTTCATGAGTCCTGATCGCTTCAACCAATGCCTGCGCCACATCCGCTGGACGCCCATCAACCTGGCGTCGGCATTGCAGTGTGACCTGTCCTGGATCGAAGCGCTTGAGACAGGAAACGAGGAGGTGCCTGCCGGACTTGCGGCCTGGCTGGAAACACTCGCCCAAGCGCATGAGGCTCTCCCACCACCAACCACCTACCGGCGCCAGAGGTCAAGAGCTTGACTTCAGTGGCCGAGCCCCGCTTCGATATCCGCTTCAGTGCGAGGAAGAACGAAGATGGCACTGACTATTGGAGCGTCTACGACACCTTCACCGGTTTGCCAGCGGTCGTAAACGGGACGACGCTTGATGCGCTTGGAAGGGAAGAGGCCGATGATGTGGCCGACCTCCTGAACGCACAGTACGCAAGGCGCAGGGGCACGACGCATTGAGCTCGACCACCGGTTCGTCTCAGAGCTGGTACGGGCCGCGAATGAGGTCGAGAAGCTAGATCCGGCCGAAGGCCGCCGTTTGCTCAGCCGCGCAGTAAACACTACTCGATACATGAGAGAGCAGGTCGGCATACCGGGAGGCGAGACAGCAGGGGACGTCGTGGTGGACCTTCAAACAGCCGCAGTGGCACTAGGCTTGGGAAAGCGGACCAGTGCCGAAATAGCATCGGCATTGCTCACCGCCGCCGGTGTGATCCGGGATCTGCATATTATGCTGGATACGGGAACAGAAATCCAAATTGAGAAGGACTGACTTGGGTCGTCTCCTCAGTGGTGGTCGACGGAAGAGTCATGGGGCCGGGAAATCCGATAATCGTCGCATCCGGGAAATTGGCAATCTTTACGTCCGGCGGGGTTTCGCTTCGCTCCCGGCTCAAATCGGTCACGATGAGTTCAAATGAAGCGAGCCCGCGGCTGACGGAAACATTTATATTCCGCCCTCTAACTTTGTAATCATTGGTAGTGGCACCGAACGACTTTAGCTCCACATCCTCATCCACGACGATCAGGAGCCCCTTGGGCCTGAGAAGAGGCACGAAACTGACGATCATCTTCATCGCCGCACGCGTGTAGGTGGGCCGACCGTGTCCCTGGGAGTGGTGTAGCTTCGGCGATCGCCATGCTTTCCGGACGGAGCCGGGAATGGGTCAGCTTGCCGCAGCGGGCAGGCTGATGAGCGGATCGTCGCTCATTGCGGCGATGGTCTCAAGGGGCAGGTATCTGGAGCGCTGGACAGCCCACTCGTCGTTCTGTTCGAGCACGATGCGCCGACGAGGCGGACGATGGCGTCATCATTGGGAAGTGCCGACGACCTCGGTGCGCTTGATCTCGCCATTGAGGCGCTCGATGGGGTTGGTGCTGTGAAGCTTGGTCCAGTGCTGCCTGGGAAAGGTCATATAGGCGAGCATGTCGTCTTCAGCGGTGTCCATGAGTTGGGCGAGCTCCGGCACTTTCGGCCTGATCTGGTCGGCGACGTTGCGCCACTGGCTACTGGTTACGACGAGAGAAAATAGCAAAATTGCAGCAAATCCCATCAAAATTCCTCCGGTTCCAAATGAACCGCTGCAGCAACGCGCTTTATTAGCTCTTAAGACAATAGCAACTTCGACCCGCTCTTTATTGGTGTGCGAGGCATCCTACACGGGGATTATTCAGTGGCCGTGTATGTTTACCGGACGGAGCCCGTCAGGATCGGATCAACCCGTTCGAGTTGGTCCCAGGCAAGCGACGCGCCGAACAGCAGAACCGCAATAATCGGGATGACTAAAAGCACCGCACCACCGGGAATACGCATGACAAAACCTCTCTGTGGTTGAGCCCCAGAGTCATGCCCCTGTTTCGTTAGCGAAAGGTTAATCGTGTGCCGCTTTTGCACAGGAGGCGCGACCCACCACGCGTTTTATGGAGTTTGCACAATATCTATGTCTATTGGGAGGGGTATTCGCCGACAACATCAAAACATTCGAAGAGTCGGCCCACAAAGATCGTGAAGCGACCAAGCGCATGTTGCTCACGCTGGTCGCGGATAGCACGAATCCATCGGATCCACGCCGCAGGCGCCGCATTACCGACCGCATCTGGTCGATCCACACATTGTGATCGAGCAACTGCAGGGTCGAATCGCCGATCTTGCAGCAGACCTAGCGCTGCCTACGCCCTTTCCCTATCCGTCTCACGGACGGTCGCAGAGGAATCCAGGCGGCAGGCGGAAGCCGCGATGCGATCCCGCCGCAGATATCGCCAGAGGCCCTCACGGCGAGCCCACCCTCGACGAGACGGCCATTAGGGATATTCCAAGCTCAAATCAGAAAGGTGCGGCGAAATGTCCGGTCGGTGCACCAGCGGCCGCGTATTTATATGAGAGGTTGAGACGCCCCTCACTTGAGGCGGCGCGCGACCGCGGACGTTTTGAACTCGCTGGTATCGCCGGCTCGCCTCAAAACAGTTCACGGCCTCGTGCCTTCTGTCCGTCATCGGAAACCGAAGAATCCCAGAATGAACAGGACGATGACGACTGCTCCGACGATCCATATGATTTGGTTCATCTTGGCACCTCTTGGTGTTTGTCAGATCCGGCTGGATCGCCATCGGAATGCGGTCGTCCCCAACTAGGTTCCACGAAACGTGGAACAAATCATTAGCATCTTCTTTACATCCTCCTTAATCGTGCGGTCGGCCACCCCAAATCAGACTTGTTCCCACCACGTGACGAACGCCCGGCGCGGTCCAATCCGCGACAGGGTTGGCGACGGTCGATGCTGGAAGGTCCGCCAGCGGGGCCACCGATCGGGTGAGGTCTCCGGCTGCAACAGTTTCGGCATCCACATGGATGAACATCTCCCGGCCTAGTTTCTTCGAAATGCCGATGCGACGTGCCGTCTCCCAATCTTAGGCGGCCCGAGCGGAACGCCGGCAGACGCCCCTATTCGTTCCGCGATCTGCGAGGGCGACAGGAGGTTGTCGAGGACGTTTGCGGGAGGTTGGTCGTTCGCCATCCGGCACCCTTTCACGGAGGACGACGTTGCCGCCGGCGCGGTCAGGCTGCAGTTGCCTAGTTCACTTAACTAATCGGCATCATGCCGCCGCTTCAACGATAGAGCACCGCCTTCGCATCGGCGGACGCGGTCACCCACCCTAAAAGGTAGGGTTATTTTGAGCAGCCTGCACTGTATCGGGTACTACCCCGAAAACCGTAAAGTTAAAGCGTGTAACTGACGAGTGGCCGCCTTTGCCAAACCGAGCCTGTCCCCATGTGCCATATGTAGCGCAAACGCGGGTATCCTTGGTCTCAAGACGCGGTCTTCTTCGATTTCGATGACGGAGGCCCCGGATACCTCGCGTACGACCTGTCCGTGTTCCTGTAGGCGAAGGTGTCATTCGGCCGGAAGCTGACACCGATTTGCTACGCGTTCATCGAGGGATATCGAGCGGTGCGGCCGATTGCCCCCTACGACTTCGAGGCAGCACAGCGTTGTGTGATCGTCCGCCATTTCTGGCTGATGGGTGAGTACGCCAGCCGATCGCAAGAATGGGGTAGCAACGCTGTCGGCTGGGTCGCTCGGGAAGCTAAGTTCCTCAAGACCTGGGAGACGGACCGGTTTGTCGACCGTTTATTCTGACATCGGTTGCGCCGGGTTTCGACACGGCTCATTCGAACGCAGGCGGGGTAGGCTCAGTGGCGGACACCCAGTGGACCCAGACACGGACCCCGCGATCCTTCAGCGCCTCGAAGATACGTCTGGTCGGCGTCCTGGCAGTCGTGACCTCGCTGTAAATTTCGTCGTTGAGGACCCTCACTTCCTTTAGCGCGGGCAAGTCGAGCAGAGCCTCAATATGGTTCATCCCGGTGCTGAGATTCAGGGATTTCAGCTTGCGGAATGATACGAGGGTGCGCACGTCGACCTTTCCGATCATCGAGATCGCGGAAAGCTCTTGAGGTTCGGGCAGCGTTCGATCCCCGACAGGTCCTTGACGTCGAAGAGGTCGTCTTCGCCATCCCAGAAATGCCAGGCGTATTCATAGACTGTCCCGCCGCCGTCGAACTCGATTTCCTCCACGGCGGCGAGAAGCTCGTCGGTCAGCGGGTATCTCTCGAGGTAGTCCCGGGCCTCGGGGATGATCTCGTATCCCTCGTCCTCGAGATCGACCGCTCGACCGAGGACGTGCGTGGCCAGTTGTTCGGGCGAGCCAAGATCGATCCGCTTCGCGTCGAGAAGCGAAGACAGGACGACGAGCTTGAGGTTGGGGTCCGCGAAAGGTGCGCCAGCGATGCCTGCTGCCACCGGGTAGGGTGGTTCTGTCGGTTCAGGATATTCGGCTTCAGGGTTGGAGAATACGATTTCGTTGACGGTCTCGAGGGTGAGGCGGACACGTAGCATATAGCCCTCGGGAAACCGTCGCACACCCATGCGCACGCCTCGCATCATCGGCATGTCGTCGCCGATCTCGAGAGAGGGCATGGCGGCGCGCACCTGCTCGATTTTCATCTCCATTGCTATCCCGCCGACCGGGTGCCGGAAGCGATGATTGTAGTTGAGCATGCCGATCAAGCCATGCCGATCGATCCATGCGACTAAGCCGTGACTGTTCTCGAGCAAGTCGATCTTGCCGCCTTTATGTGGGGCAGGTGGCTTCCAGGCGGAACCCATTGCTGCCTCGACCTCCGCCATCGGCATGCCGGGCCTCAGGGCCGCGAGCGCCGCGACATCCACGGTGTCGTTCAATTCCGCCATCACATGCCTCCATGAATGGAAGTTGAAATGTCCGCCGTTGCGCAAAGTTAAAATGTCACTTTGATCCGTCGCACGGCACGACGACCAGCCCCGACCTCACCGGCTGGTCCGGGTTGCAAGGTGAGATCGGGGCGGGTGAAGTGGAACTTTTCGGCTTTCGCTTTGACAGCCCGATTAGTCGGTCATTCTGCGGCATCGAGATTGGAGAGAGCCTGTTTCCGCCGGGCAATGACCGCCGGATCGTTCATGAAATCCGTCCGCTTGCCCGGCTTGCGGCCCCGGGGTTTGTAGCCGATCTTCTCGCTGTTCGTCTTCACGGCCGGCTTCGTCGGCTGCTCCTGACGTTCCTTGATGTAGGCCAGGACATCACCGAGCCGCTTGTTCTCGGTGATCGCCGCATGCGTCACCCGCTGGTCCTTGTCGAACACCCGGTAGGGGAGGGAATGCCCCTTCCAGCGCACATCCAGCCTGCCGTCGGCATAGGCATAGGTCTCGATATAGCGACCGACCAGCCCGCGCGTCACCTCGGTCTCTTCCAGCATGATCCGCTGGCGCTCGTAGGAGAACGTCAACTGGGCACCGACATAACGCTGCTCACGTTTGCACAGGACGTCGCGCAGCCGATCCGGGACAAGGTTCAGCGACCGATGCAGATCATCAGGTCGGGCAGGGATGATGGCAAACTGCCGGTTATAGCGCTCCATGAACCGAGGCAGGAAAGCGTTGCCGTCGTCCATGCCGCAGATGCCCTCCAGGCGCAGATCCTTTATCAAACGGTCCTGCAGCGTCCGGTTCATCCGCTCGACTCGGCCCTTAGCCTGACTCGAGTTTGCGCAAAGAATCTCGATGTTTAGCTCAGAAAGCGCACGGCCGAACTGGGTCATGCCCTGGCCGCCCTTGGCATCCTTCTTCGCCACCCGGAACACCGAATGCTTGTCGGAATAGAAGGCGACTGGAGCACCATGCGCCTCCAGATAGAGCTCGAGCGCCTCGAAATAGCTGAACGCACTTTCCGATCGTACAAACCGCAACTGCATCAGCTTGCCTGTCGCATCATCGATGAACACCAGCAATGAACAGGGGTCGCCGCGATCTTCGAACCAACGATGCTCGGATCCATCGATTTGCACCAGCTCGCCATAGGCCTCGCGCCGCAGCCGCGGCTGATGAAACGTCCGCCGCTGCTTGCGTGACAGCCAAAGTCCAGCGTCTGACATCCAGCTGCGCAACGTCTCGCGCGACACCAGCAATCCATCGCGCTCGGCAAGCTTCTCGGCTGCCAATGTCGGCCCGAAGTCCGCATAACACTCACGAACCAGCGTCACCGCGTAATCCCGAACACCGTCACTGATCCGGTTGTTCGACGGCCGGCCGATCGCCTTGTGCCGGATCGACGCCGCACCGCCAGTCCTGATCCGCTCCAGCAGACGACGCACCTGGCGCTCACTTAGATCGAGCACATGCGCCGCCGACATCATCGTCATCCGGCCGGCGATCACCTTCGACAAAACTTCAATGCGCTGCAGATCGCGTTCGCTCATCGCTATCAATCCCATCTGCAATCTCCCGCGTCCTCAAAACGCGGGGAGTGTGACATTCCAACTTTGCAGAAATAGGACACTTCAACTTTGCGGTGTGAATTCATGCTGAACCGCGACTTGCGGGGCTGCCCAAGCTAACCGGCGTGTCTCATCTGAGCGAGCAGTTTTTTGCGAAAGACTTCGGCTGGCGTTCGATAGCCAAGACATTTGCGCGGTGTCGCATTGAGCCGATTGCAGATCTCGATCAGATCGGCGTCTGTGACCGACAGTGGATCGACCTCTCTCGAAAGCCATTTCCTTACCCTGCCGTTGGTGTTCTCGACCGTGCCCTTCTGCCAGGGTGATTGTGGATCGCAGAACCACGTTTGGGTGCCGATGCTGGCCTGGAGATACGGCCAGTCGGTGAACTCCGTGCCGCGGTCGAAGGTGATCGAACGGCGGGCAAGATGGGGTAGGGCCTTGAGGGCGTGTATGAGGCCGTCCATAACAGGCCGGGACTGCCGATCATTGTTGCGCAGAAAGATCGCAAAGCGGCTGACCCGCTCGACAAGCGACGTCACATTGGCCTTTCCGAACTTCTTGCGGAACTGGATCAGATCGCATTCCCAATGGCCGAACTGCTTGCGATCGGCAACGACGCCTGGGCGGCGCAGGATGTTCAAGTCCGGGCTAAACCTTTGGCCGTGCTTGCGTCTGGCGTGTCGTGGTCTGCGCCTGGCACGATGCTCCGGCAAATGCCGCCACAGCTTGATGGCATGGCCGTCGGCCGAATAGGCGAACTTGTAGATCGTCTCATGGCTCACCGAGATCGGATGACGTTCCAGCCGCATTCGGCCGGCGATCTGCTGCGGTGACCAGCCGTGAACGATCCGCTCGATCACCGATTGTCGAACGTGTGAGAAGCATGCAAGCTTCCGCAGCTTCGCACGACGTTCGCAAGCCATCTCATGCGCCGTCACGCAATAATAGTCGCTGAGATCAGGTATCTGCTTGTCGACGAACATATTGCGTCTAACTTCACGAAAGATCGTCGAACGATGTCGTCCGAGCTTCTCGGCGATGACCGCGACACTGAGGCCAGCCGTCCTCCAGCGAGCAATCTTACGGCGTTCGTCCAATCCAATCTGGGAGTAGGTGCGGTTCATTGCATCTTCCTTGCGAGTGATAACCCATTGGCATCATTCGCAAGTCGCACTTCATCCTTGAACCCACCCCGGCTACACGGTAAGATCGCATAAGGTAAATTATGGAACTTCGGATTAGTTCATTAACGCTATTCGGTTGTAAAAACGGAACGTAGTATGGCCCAAACAGCGGCCTTTTGGCACACGCCGGAAAGTAGCGTGGCACAACACCTGGTCTACGCCGTTCTGGTTGCTTTAGGCTTCAAAGAAGCGATCTCGTCAGCATGCGCAGCAATTGCACCCGGGTTAACATAGAGACCACATTGTTTACTGAAGGCAGCATAGCCAGCGATGATCGTTTCTCCGAGCTGAAGTCCGGGCATGAGCTGTGCACGCAGCTCACCCAACATGGCGTAAAACTGCTCCGGCGCGGCGGCTATGTACGCGTCATGGTCAACGCTCTTCGTCATGCTGAAAGTATGCCTTTCAGCATGTCCAAAGGCAACAAATGGGACGCTCAGGCTCTCGGTACCGCTATCTTGTCGCGATGATCCTAAGGTTATCTTGGAACTCGATACGGCGCGGTGATCGCGGCGGTTGGCCGAGGCTCACAATCCGCGACCTGAGTGCTGCTGAATTCGAAAGCCACTTCCAAAGCGCGTGTTGGAGAAGGCCCGTCGGCTCGACATCCCTTCTCTTGTTTCATGAAAGGCGGTCGTCAATGTTCGCCCGTCGCGGGGAGCAACGTTCTGGGTAAGCACCAATGCTGCCCTGACATGAAAAGCCTTCCGTACCCCGGAACTCTCCGCTCGACCCGTCGTTCTCCATGCAACGCTCAGGAAGGGTTCGAAATGGCTAGCACCTCCGACAAGACAATCGTCACCGCCTCCTCAAACGAAGTCGATGAAAGTGTGGGAACGCAGGCGGGAACATCTCCTGCCTACGAGCAGCGCAAGGAACTTGAAGAGCTGCAGGCCGAGCTTCGGAGTCTGCAAAGGGCAGTCCTTCGCCGTCCAATCACCCCCCGGTCTCCAGCCGTTCCCGGTGCCCCACGTACGATGCGTGAGGAAGTGGAGTATCAGATTCGCCTTCAGCCAATAGCGTCAGTAGCCTTAGCGGCAATCGTCGGATTTGTTTATGGGATTGGAAGATGACGGGGCCATCGACGGAAGCCGCTCGTTTAGCTGAAGAATATGTTCGGCTTGGTGGCAAGCGCCGCGCCAAGCTCGATGACAACATTGTCGACACCAGGCTGTGGGATGACGAACCAGACGAGGCGGCAGCTTTCTGGCGTGACAACATCGACAGTTTGCCGGAAAGCAGACGTCGAGAGGTTGAGACGAACCTCCCGAACATGAACCCGGGGTAGCGACGTCCCCCCGGTTGTCGGCACCATCCTCGAACTCCCACTTGGCCTTGCCGGTCAGCTCGCAGGAGTCCAGGAAGGCAGCCGCTGGTAGGCGAGTGTTCAGGTGCAAGTCCACATGCGACCATTGGTCAACCGCTATAGAGGAGTGAACGGATGACGCGAAGGATTTTGTCTGCAGCATTGGTTGTCACGTTGGGGATGTGCACATTTGGTGCGGCACATGCCGACCAAAGGGCGATGACATCGACAGCGACCGTGAAGAACGACCTCAAGTATCTGATGTACACGCCAGATGGGTATGGGACTTCCAACGCCCCCTACCCGCTCGTCGTATGGCTCCATGGAGGTGACCAGGGTGGGGGCGATATCGACAAGGTCAAATCGAGCGGCATGCCGAAATTGATCGAAGAGGGCAAGCAGTTGCCGTTTCTGATCTTCTCACCTCAAAACCCGAGCGAGGAACTGCTCTATCCCATCGAGAAGGTAGAAGCGGCCCTTGAGGAGGTTATCTCGAAGTACCGCGTTGATCGCTCCCGTATCTACGTCGTCGGCTACAGTCGGGGCGGTTTTGGGGCTTGGGCCATGGCGGAACAGTATCCGGACAAGTTTGCCGCAGTGGTTCCGATTGCAGGGGGTGGCAATCGCCACTACCTGAGCAGGACGAATGAAAAGGCTGCCTTCTGGGTCTTCCACGGGACCGACGACGACGTCATCCCCCTCTCAGATTCCGTCATCATGTACGAACGCCTCAAGGCTCTGAAACGTAATGCTCGGCTTAGTGTCCTGGAAGGCGTGGACCACTCGCACGTCGAACGGGCAACTCTTAACGATCCAGAACTATGGGATTGGTTGTTGAAGCAACGACTTGATGTTGCGCCCAAGTAACCATTTCATGGCCCGCAGGCTTGCGGCCAAAGCGGCCGCACGCGATGCAACGACGAGTTAGGTCAAACGCTTGGAGATTCACGGCTGGGAACCAGACCCCTATGCAATGGCTCTTACGGGCGCTGGGCTTCTCATCGCATTGGTGGCGTGGTTGCCACTGGCTCTCCGCCGACTTCCGCTCTCGCTTCCAATCGTCTGTCTGGCGATTGGTGGCCTGATCTATACCTCCCCGTATGTGACGTTGGACCCATCGCCAGGCGCATACCCCTATGCCACCGAACGTTTGACAGAGTTCGTGGTTCTTGTTGCGTTGATGGGCGCAGGCCTGAAGATTGACCGCCGGTTCTCATTCAGAGGGTGGGGAACGACTGGGCGGCTGTTATTGATCACGATGCCGATGAGCATCATCGCCATAGCATTCATCGGCACAACCCTGCTTGGTTTAGGTGCTGTGGCCGCGCTGCTGCTGGCAGCAAGCCTTGCGCCCACCGATCCTGTTCTTGCGGCCGACATCCAGGTTGCGGGCCCACAGGAAGGGGGTGAAGACACTGTTCGCTTCGCGCTCACGTCCGAGGCGGGCCTGAACGACGGCTTCGCGTTTCCATTTGTGCATCTGGCCATCGTTTTAAGCCTTGCGGCCACAACAGGAGAACCCTGGTTCGCTCGCTGGCTGACCTTGAATGTCCTCTGGGAGACGATTGCTGGCATTTGCTGTGGATGGCTCGTCGGCCGTGTGTTTGGTTGGGTAACCTTCAGGATGCCCGGCGATACGTTGGCAAAGACAGGCGACGGATTGGTAGCCATAGCGGCTACCTTCGTGTCGTATGGCGTGTCCGAGCTGCTGCACTGCTATGGCTTCTTCGCGGTCTTCGTTACCGCGTTGACACTGCGTAACTCCCATCGCGACCACGACTTCCAGCGCGACATGCACGACATCACCGAGCAGATCGAGCGCATCGCGATGATGCTCCTGCTGCTCGCTTTTGGCGGCGCAATCGTCAACGGCTTGCTGTCAAATGTCGGCTGGACAGAGATCGTAGCCGTCGTGCTGATATTGCTGGTCGTTAGACCCGTAACCGGCTTGCTTGCCCTTATTGGAGTCCGCGCGACACTCACCGAGAAGATCACCATCGCCTTCTTCGGCATTCGGGGTGTCGGTTCATTCTATTATCTCGCCTATGGGCTCAATCACGGGCAGTTTGAGGGCGGCGACCGGTTGTGGGTTATCCTGTCGCTCGTCGTTTTCGTCTCGATCCTAATGCACGGGCTCACTGTGACACCAGCGATGCGTTGGCTGGATCGGCGACACGGCCGGGAAGCTGACTGAAGTTCGGTCGGCCCTGCAAACCAGTAACACAGCGACGGAATGAAAAGGGGCGGATCGCGGAAATGCCGCCCCCTCCCCGCAACTAAAGAGTTTCAATCCATCTGGATGTTGGCATTTTTCACAATCGGTCCCCACTTGGCTAGCTCGGCACTCACATGTTTTCCTAAATCCTCGGGAGAGGACCCGACGATGGTCGCGCTGAACTCATTCATTCGCGCGATGACCGAGGGGTCCTTGAGCGCTTTGTTGGCAGCCTCGTTTAGCTTCGCCACGACATCCGTCGGCGTCTTGGCAGGTGCGAACAGTGCGTTCCAGGTGTAGGTCTCGTAGCCCGGAATGGTTTCTGCAACAGTCGGAACGTCAGGGAAAGAGGGGGCTCTCTTTGCCGTGGTGACGCCAAGAGCGCGAAGGGTACCCGACTTCAAGTGGCCCGACGACGATGGCAGGTTGTCGAACATGATCGATATCTGATTGCCAATGAGGTCGTTCAGCGCAGGCCCAGCGCCTTTGTAGGGGACGTGCTGCATCTTTACGCCTGCCATGCTGTTGAAAAGCTCCCCGGAAAGATGAAGCGGCGTTCCGTTCCCGGAGGAGGCGTATGAATATTTGTCCGGCTCTTTTTTCAACAGGGCGATCAACTCCGCTACATTGTTGACCGGCAGCTTGGGATTCACGACGAGAACGTTCGGCACGACCACCAGCAGCGAGATGGGTGCAAAGTCCTTCTCGGCGTCATAGGGTTTTCTTTTTAGGATGAGCGGATTAAGCGCGTGCGTCGCCACCGTTCCCATCAGGATGGTGTATCCATCGGGCTCAGCACGAGCCACGCGGTCCGCACCTAGATTGCCACCGGCCCCTGCAACGTTTTCGACGACAACCTGCTGATTGAGGTCATCGCTCATCTTCTGAGCGATGACGCGTGCCACCACGTCAGTTGAGCCACCAGCGGCAAAAGGGACGACTAACGTGATGGTTCTATCAGGGAATGATTGGGCCTCGGCGGCTGTTCCAGCAGACAGGAAGGCAAACGCCCCTGCCGCTGCTGCAATTGCCACACTCTTGAAAAAGTCGATGTGTTTCATGGAACCTCCTCTTTCGTCCGGATAAGTAACTAGGCGGATGACACAAGCAGTCAACTGGACCCTGATGCCCAGCTGTTCAGTGACACTTGACAAATTTTGTGAAAATGCCGCTCTTGTCTTGCCTCTCGTACTCATCTCGGAGGCAACTTCATGAAATACATCCCCTACGTCGGCTCCGGGCCGTATTGCTACGCCAACTCTTTTGCAATGATGCTGGGTGCGGACGCGCCGTCGACCGCAGCCATAGAGTTCGCGACCAGCAGTCCCTTCGGGATGCAGCTAGTTGGCGGCACGATGCCTTTCTTCGATCCCTTCGGATGGACCCCTGAAGCCGGTTTTGATGCCGCTCTGGACGCGATGGGCTGGACCTCAGTCGTCACGAAGAGCAACAGCAAACAGGACGCGCTCGCCCAGCTCAAGTCGGCGCTCCCCGATGGCCCGGTCTGGGTCGGACCTGTAGAGATGGGTCACTTTCGGCATCAGCCCGGCATGAACGGTCCCATCGGAGCGGACCATTACGTCGTCGTGCTCGCGGTCGATGACGAAGGAGTGAGAATGCATGATCCACACGGGTTCCCCTTCTCGACCCTGCCGCTGGATGATTTCCTCACGGCGTGGAGAGCCGAAACCATCGACTATGGCGATCCCTACACGATGCGGACCCACTTCCGCCGCGTGCGAGTGGTTCGGGAAGATGACGTAATCCGGGCCTCACTGCCCGCTGCACTGCGATGGCTCTCGATGGAACACCCGCAACATGTACCGGAGGGCACAATTGGCAACGAGGATGCCGCTCAGCGTCTTGCGAGCATGATCGAGGGCGGATGCAGCGACAACTTACGGGGCCACCTGATCCATTTCGCGGTGCGAGTGGGCGCGAGGCGACTAGCCGATGCAGCAACATGTCTTGCTCGGATCGGTGAAGGCGACGCGGCGGGAATAACTTCCGATCAGGCCCTGTTGATCGGGTCGCTCCAATTTCCCCTGGTGGCTGGTCGTGATGCGGAAGCGGCCGCGATCTTGAGGAAACTCGCACCGACATATTCCCGTTTGTTGTCTACGATAGATGACTCTTGTTCTGGAGGCATAGCGTGACAAATCGGCCGCGAGATCATCACCTTCGAAAAATGGGCCGAGGAAACAATCGGATGATGCTCGTATCCGGTTTGGGTCGTGAATAGCCGCGTGGAGCTGCAAGGACTGTCTCCGATAGTCTTTGAACAATATTACTCCGCCAACCTGAACCTCGTGCTTCGCTCGATCAGACTCGACCCGTCGGGACATCCCATTAGTGAAGTCCGATTTGACCGGTTCCAGATTGGTTGGAGCAACTGACACCTGGTGGCCGTAGGATAGGACTGCGTCGCCGGATGTTCGAGACATGCGGCGCCTTTTCCAGCGACGCGATCCGAGAAGAGAGCACCCCTATCTGGTCCAGATACAGTCGAGCGGTCTCCTTCTACGGTGCTCAATCATGTGAGACAGTACTGCTGCTCCACCTCCCTGACACCTTCAGACCGAGGACTGTTTCCACGCAGCCCTCGGCCAAGGCGATAAGGTGCCCACGTCGTGGTTACGAGCCGGGATCGACGCACGACGATGAGGCCAGTCCTGACGCCGGGATGATATCCGCTGATCGTCGTAGATTGCAGTGGCGATCCCACCGCCCTAACTACAAAGGATCTGCTTAAAGCAAATAGAAGTAGCCGAGCGACAACAGACCTGCGGTCCAAGCTGCGGTTATCAGAAGCAAAAAACTGAGAAAGATTTTTTCCATACACCGGACATGTTGCACCTGCTAAGCAAATCAAGCTCGTTCGGACCTTAGTCCCGCCTGGCGGAGATCCAATGGCGGTACATTCCTGATGTGCGCTCTTTAAAATTCGAGTTTGTTTTTTGTATCATTGCTCCTGTCGTTCAATCGGATGAGAGGATCAAGATTTGGATAATCATCTAACTGTAGGACTCGATCTGGCAAAGCAGGTCTTTCAAGTGCACGGCACGGATTCGCAAGGCGCGACGATCTTCACGCGGAAGATTCGGCGTCATGACCTGCTTGCTTTCTTTGAAAAACTTGATCCGTGCCTGGTTGGTGTGGAGGCTTGTGGAAGCGCCCATTATTGGGCTCGAGAGATTGGCTCCCTTGGACACGAGGTCCGTATACTGCCGGTACCGCGGGTCAAGCCGTTTGTTATCCGTGGAAAGACTGACGCCACAGACGCAGCGGCGATCAATACAGCACTGAAGCAGCCAGATGTCAGACCTGTGCCTGTCAAAACCGCGCAGCAACAGGCGTATGCGATGCTCTTGCGAACAGGGCCGTCTGGGTCTGCGCTGGACGAGGCATCCCTGCCCTATACGGTGCTCGACAGGGACTAGAGGGGACGCATGCAGCGATCACCGACAACGAGCGGTTCGGTTGCCGACGGCTCGACACATTGACCTTGCTCGTTCCGGGAATTACGTGGGCTTGGGACCCAAGCGCTATCGAGAACCCCCATGAGTTCACAGCTTGGCATTGCCCAACGGTATGCTCGTAGTGCTTAACCCTTCAGGCTGACCGAGGTCGTGTCCATCATGCTGCGGATCTTTGCGACGACGCTATTCAATGGCCGATCATCGCAATAGAAGGGCACTTCGCTCCGAGCCCGGGCGTAAAGCGCCGCCGTTCGCGCAGCTTTCGGCGCCGATCCGGGTTGCTGGTCATAGGCCTGGGCAGCTGCCATCACTTCGATTGCGAGAATGGTCTGCAGATTGTCGAGTATCGCCAGCGCCTTGTCCGCGGCCGGCGTGGCATGCGTCAGAATGTCCTCCTGCAGCGCAGACGTGATGCCGCCACCAAGACTTGCCGGCGCAGCCAGGCGACGGTTTTCCGCCACCAGCGCGGCTGCCGTATACTGAATGATCATGAAACCGGAACACACGCCGCTTTCGGCCGCGAGGAATGGCGGCAGGCCGCTTACCAGAGGGTTTACCAACCGGTCAATCCGCCGCTCGGATATCGCGGCGAGTTCGGCCGCTGCAGTCGCCACGCTGTCCATCGCTAGTCCCAAGCCGGCGCCTACGGCATGAGCCTGCGAATGAACCTGCGGTGCTTGGGGTGAGCCGGAAACGATGGGATTGTCCGTAACACTTGAAAGCTCTCGATCGACGACGTCGGCTGCCTGCCACAAGGCGTCTCGGACTGCACCATGGATCTGTGGTACGGCGCGCAGGCTCAAAGGGTCCTGGGTTCGCGTTCCGGCCGATTGCGCCAGAAGCTGACTTCCAGCGAGCAGATCGCGTAGGTTTTGCCCCACCTGTTGCAGTCCAGCAGAGCGGCGCAGCGAAAGCGGCATTTCAGCAAATGGATCGACTTGCGCACCGAGGTTCTCGTAGGTCATCGCCGCAGCTGCATCCGCCCAGTCGAGCAGATGGAAAAAGCGCGAGAGCGCCAGCGCGCCAAGCCCAGTCGCACAGGGCGTGCCATTGACAAGGCTCAGGCCTTCTTTCGCCTTCAGCGCAATCGGGTCCAGGCCGAGCCGCTGCAGCGCATCGCGTCCTGAGATCAATTCATCGACGTGCCTGCATTCACCCTCGCCGATCAGCACAAGACCGATCGCCGCGGCATGTGTGAGATAACCGACCGAACCTCGCGAAGGGATGACGGGTAGGAAATCTGCATTCAGCAATGCAAGGAGCGCCTCGACGACTTCAATGCTGATGCCGGAAAAGCCGTGGGCGAAATTTGCAATCTGCGCGGCCATCACAGCACGTGTCTCCGCCCTGCCGAGCGGCTCGCCGATGCCGCAGGAATGGCTCAGCAGAATGTTTCGAGACAAGGCCTGCTGGTCGTCACGATCGATGATGACATCGCAAAGGGCGCCGACGCCGGTATTGATGCCATAGCCTCGGATCTCCTGCTCGACCAGGGCGTCTACGATTGCGCGCGCCTTCGAAAGGCGCTGCCAGGCTTCGCGGGAAAGAGCCAGTTGCGCTCCATTGGCAATTGCCGCGACGTCTTTCCAGGTCAAAGGTCGATCGAGAACGATAGCGTCAGCCATGATGAGGCACCTCTGCGCGGGTGCGACGCTGCACGAAACGAGCGACATAGTCATCTGCGGGCGCATTCAGGATCTGGCCCGGGGTTCCTACCTGCACAAGCCGGCCGTCCTTGAGAATGGCAATCTCGGCGCCGATACGCAGTGCTTCATCAAGGTCGTGGGTAATGAAGACGATGGTCTTGGAGAGGTTTTTTTCCAGTTGTAGGAGCTGATCCTGCATATCGGTGCGGATCAGCGGGTCCAAGGCTGAAAAGGCCTCGTCCATCAAGATCACATCCGTGTCTGCAGCGAGCGCGCGGGCCAGACCGACCCGTTGCTTCATGCCGCCCGACAACTGGTGCGGGTATTTGTTTTCATATCCGAGAAGGCCCACGGTCTCGATCCATTTCATGCCGATCGGATGGGCGGCTGCCTTGCTCAACCCCCGCACCCGCTGCCCGTAAACGACATTTTGGAGCACGGTCCGATGCGGCATCAGGCCGAAGCTCTGGAACACCATGCTGACACGGCGGGTGCGGAATTCCCTGAGGTCGCGGGGATTGAGATCCAGCACATTGCGGCCATCCACGAGGATCTGCCCGCTGGTCGGCTCGATCAGGCGATTGATATGCCGCACCAAGGTCGACTTTCCCGAACCGGAAAGGCCCATGATAACAAAGATGCGCGACGCGCCAATCTTCAGACTTATATCGTTCAGACCAATACTGCAGCCGGTGCTTTCAAGGATTTCGCCCTTCTCGGCACCGTCGCGTGCCATGGCCAGGGCCTCGCGTGACTTTCGGCCAAAGATCTTGAAAACGTTGCGGATCTCTATCTCAGCCATTTTGGCCGTCCTCCAGCTTGGACCGGCCGAAGCCTTGGGTGATACGGTCGAGCACGATTGCCAAGATAACGATACCCAACCCGGCCTCGAGCCCCTTGCCGACATCGAGCGTCTGAATGCCATTCAATACCTGCTCGCCAAGGCCGCGCGCGCCGATCATCGAGGCCACCACGACCATGGAGAGGGCCATCATGATTGTCTGGTTGAGACCCGCCATGATCGTCGGCGTCGCAAGCGGCAGTTCGACGCCGAACAGGATCTGCCGCGGGCTTCCGCCAAAGGCGGTCGCCGCTTCGACAACTTCGCTGTCGACCTGGCGGATGCCGAGATCGGTCAATCGGATCAGCGGCGGAACGGCATAGACGATGGTGGCGAGCACGGCCGGTACCTTGCCAAGCCCGAAAAGCATGATCGCAGGAATGAGGTAGACGAAGCTCGGCATGGTTTGCATCACATCGAGAACCGGGAGCGTGATGCCACGCATGAGCCGGCTCTTGGCCAGCCATATGCCCATCGGTATGCCAATGGCGACCGAGATCAGCGTCGCCATCAACATCAGAGCGAGCGTCTGCATGGCCAGATCCCACATGCCGAGCGCTCCGATCACAAACAGCATCACCGCCACGACGACGACAAGCGCGGCCTTGCGGGTTGCCTGCCAGGTCAGCGCCATGAAAGCGATAATCACCAGCCACCAAGGCAAGCCGCGCACGATCCATTCGATGAACAGGATGGCCTGCAGGATCGTCTGTGATACCGCCTTGAAGACAAAGCCGTAATTAACCACCAGCGACTGCACCGCCATGTTGATCGGCCCGCGGATGGAGATATGGAAACTGTCGGGAAACATCGCTCAAGTCCTTGAAATGTCGAGCCGGCCCCGCTGATGCTCGCGGCATCGATGCGGTGCATGATATGGCCGCGCAGCCACACGCGCGGCCATTTGGGACTATTTCAGCGAGGCTTCGATCTTCGCCTTGGCGGCGGCCGAAACCCACGCGCCCCAAACATTACCCTTGGTCTTCAGGAATTGGTTGGCGGCAGTAACCGCATCAGCTTTTTGATCAACCATGTAGGCGAGGCTCGCATTTACCTCTTCGAGTGGGAAGGTCGCCTTTGCGAGGATCTCGATAATTTCGGGCGCCTCCTTGGCAAAGGCGCTGTTGACGCCGTAGGCGACTTCGACCGCCGGAAATGCGCAGCCGGCTTCGCGCTTGCCATTGGCGCTTGTCAAATCCTTCCAGCAGGTCTCGTTGTAAGCGGGTTCCTCAAGCTTGATGAGCTTGAACTTGCCCATGACGGCTGTCGGGCTCCAATAGTAAAAAAGCACCGGCTCCCCCTGCAGGTAAGCAGAACTGATGGCCGCATCGAGTGCAGTGCCCGTGCCCGGGCGGAAGTTCACATAGGCACCGGTGAGCTTGTAAGCTTCGAGCTTGGCGGTGTTGACGCCTTCGCAGGTCCAGCCGGACGGGCAGTTGAGGAAGCGACCCTTGGAGGGTTCTTCCGGATCCTTGAACAGTTCGGCGATCTTCGGATCGGAAAGCTGCGAGACGCTCTTCAGGTCGGGCGCAAGCGGTTTGATGCGACGTGCCGGGTCTCCCTTGACGAGATATTCCGGCACGAACCAGCCTTCGGAAGCACCGACAAACGTCTTGCCGACCGAAATGACCTTGCCCGCAGCGGTGGCGTTGTTCCAAACATCGGAGCGACCGATCCATTCCTCGGCGAAAATCTGCACGTCATTGTTGGCGGTAGCTTGCTCCAGTGTGACCGAATTGCCGGGGATCGCGTCCACCTTGCAACCATAACCCTTGGACAGGATCGCTTTCATCACTTCGGTGATCAGGGCGCCGCTCTCCCAATCGATGCCGGCGAACGTGACGGTCTTGCCATCGGCGCAGTAGGAAGCAGCGTTGGCACCGGAGACGGAGCCTCCGAGCGCCAATCCGGCAGCCAGGAGGGTGTATTTCAGTTTGGCACTCAGCATGGAATTCCCCTTTTTTGTTTGCTCATGAGTTGGTGCTGGTTTGAAGAGTTTAATTCAGTTGCAGGAGAACCTCCCGGAACGCATTGTCGATTGCCTCCTCATATCCATGCCGACCCTCGCGCACCGCCGATTGTCCCTCGCCATCAGATCGCGAACCGCGTTCTGGTTACCGAAAAGCCCGGGCCGCTGGAGAGCCGGTCGCGTCGATGATCGCGCAATATCTGCCGGTATTTCACACGATGCAGTTCCTCGTGAACCAAACGTCTCGGGTCATTCACTGTACAACCTGATTGCAACAGCCTACATCGCATCCGGACCATCCCCCCAGGTCAGCCTATGCTGTCACGCCAAGTCCCGACACTGTCATCTTGTCAATCTCGCCGTCTCCGCGGCGAGGACCATCGCCTGCGTGAAAGCATAGAAATGAAGGATTCGGGATGTGCACCACCAGGCTGGGCTCCTTCAACAAGGCCAGATTTTACTCGGCGGCGCAAAGCGGTCCCTTGCCGTTGAGGGTCGAAATCCTGTCGAACTCCCAAAAACTGCTGAGCAAAATCTACCCTGCGCAAGAGGGTCTGCGATGGCGTCATTTGCCTAACCTTGCAAAGTTGTATAGGGAACATGTCAGAATTTTCGGAACCGGACAAGTGGGATGTCCTAAAATTGTGCTTTATTTCCGGTGCATATTTTGTATGCACTCCACATAGTCAGCGAGGAAGAACCAAGCATGTCCGAGGCCGAGCCAACCCTTCAAGCGCCAAGCCAGCGTGACATGCCGATCTACGAGCGGCTAAAAGCCGAGATAAAGCGCCGGATCGACACCGGGGAATGGCCCGCTGATCACCGCGTGCCGTCTGAAAATGAAATGGCTCAGACGCTGAACGTTAGCCGCATGACGGCCAATCGCGCGTTGAGAGAGCTTGCCATGGAAGGCGTTCTCGTCAGGGTCCAAGGGCGCGGATCTTTCGTGGCCCACAAGAAGCGAAGCGCGCCGTTTCTGGGCGTTCGCAATATCGCCGACGAAATTGCCGAGCGAGGCTCGACCCACAGGTCTCAGGTCATTCTGGCCCAGACCGAGGTCTGTGGACATGAGCTCGCGGAAGCCATGAAGATCGAGGTCGGCATGCCGACCTTCCATTCGGTCATCCTTCATCATGAAGATGACGTGCCGATCCAATTGGAAGATCGCTTCGTCAACCCAGCCGTGGCGCCGGATTATCTCGAGCAGAATTTTCGGGAAATGACACCCAATGCCTATCTGACCCGCATCGCACCGATCTCGCATACGGAACAATTCGTTGAGGCGGTACCTCCACAGCCATGGGAATGCAAGCATCTCGCGATTGCCCGATCGGAGGCCTGCCTGCTGATCCGCCGGCGCACCTGGTCAGCCGGCCGGGTCGTCACCTCGGTGCGGCTTCTCTACCCCGGCAGCCGTTACCGGTTGGAAAGTAGCTCATAAGCTCGTCGAAAATCTCGTCCGGCCCTCCAGTCGGTTGACGGGCTCGGAGCGGCGGCGCCCGAAGCCCGCTGATGGCGCGAGCATCTCCATGCATCCGGCTTCGTTGCGGTCCCGCCTCCTTCAAGGAGCAGGCCTGGGCATATTCGCAACGACGAGGATCGTCGGGCAAGTTATAGAAATCTATCCGTGAGGTTAAACGAAGCGCAGTCTTGTGAAACAAAAGAACCAAGGACGATCCTGCGCCGATCGAGACTAAGGGCGGTGGCGCGCAACGCCGCTTGCAGGACGGAGGGATCGGCGTGGACCAGACCTTCGAAGCGACTCTGGTCGCCCTCCCGGATTTCCGCGACCGTATATTCGACCCGACCCAGCGGAATGGGGCCGTTGGAAAGCTCGCCTTTGATACCTTCATAGATCGTCATCATTCTGCCGATCTCCCTATGGTAAGGAAGCGTATATGTTGCTTTGCAAAATAACCAGCAAAGAATGGTGCGTTGCGACAGAAATATGACAATGCATTCGGAGGTTCTGTTGGAATCCTCGCGGTCATTCGGCGACGGCCTTTTAGGGAGGACGCACAGGATATTGTCACAGGGGTCGCATGAACCGCGCGCATCTGGAGTGGCGGGTCAGCGTCAGGATCGACAGGCTCACTCAGCCAGAATTGGCGGAAGACTGTGTTTTGAACGCAACGTCAAAAGTCACGCCAGGGTCCTGAAGAAGAGAAGCTGTTTGCGCTGCGCAGCAATCCTGTCCGGAACTTTATGCGATCCCCAGCGGGGAGCGCTGCCGGGGTGAGCGAGCGCGAAACCCAACCACAGAAACACCTGAAACACCATTTCGGCAACGACGCCCGGAGCGTCAGTGCTTTTGGGGGGATGGATTAGTCACTCTATAACCGTGACGAGCAAGTTCTTCCTCGGCTTCGACAAGGGCCATTTCCAGGAAATACCCGATCATGGTCAGTTTCGGATGGCGCTTGACCAGTGCGACAAGCCCGCGCAGGTGCTCAACAACCTTTTTCAAATCATCCATGACTGTCCTCGTTCATCTATGCGAAAACTATCAAGGACTGCATTTAATTCAACCATACGTTTTGAAGGGTTGTACCATTTTGATGTGCGGCAGCTGTGTGCGTCGGATGCTACGACCGACATCGAGCAATCGTTACCCGTTTTTCTGTTGGTCAAGCCCAGGGCCGGGCCGGGACTGCTGGAGTCCCGGCGGCCATCAAAGCCCACGCCACCGGGAGGTCTCTGGCTGGCACGTAAGATGCGGATCATCACCTGATCCTGCTTCAATCGACTTCAACAGAGCAGCGCCGCGGAATCGGGAATGGAGAGCGAGCTTCCTGATCTGGCGTGTTTTCAACACGCTCTGATTGATTGGGATGATGGCGGGAGTTGTGATGATGGCGGGAGTTATGTAAAAGTCACCGGGCCGCAGAGCCGCCCCCCGCGGTTACCCCCCCCCTGCGGAAAGGGCTCGACGTGCTCTTCATACCGCTCGTCGAGCCCTTCGTGCCGCCCCCACGACAGGGTTTGGCGAGTTCAACCATTACCGGCTCTGGATCGTGGTCTCGCCTATTGATAGGTTTGACCCGGTGTTTTCGGTGAATGATCGGTCTCCCCAACATCGACGCCAGTGAGCTCCCTCGTGATCGCTTCGAGTGTTACGGTAAGCCCCGCCTCTACCTCGATCGACCTTAGGCCTTTTGCGGCCTCTCTCGCGTAGATTACCAGTCTCGCCAGGGCGACGAGTTCTGCTTCTTTATCGATTTGGACATTCGAGCACGTCATGCATATCCCCCTTGTGTGGGCAATCTAAACCTTTCGATGGTCGTCGGGCGTGACATCGGCGTGACACAACGCATGGCTGATGACGTCAGCCATCACGCCAGAGAGAGGTTCGGTGAAATTCAAAGGAGGCGGGGGAAGGATCCATGGCGGATTTTCGCATGGCATCGATCATGGCGAGGGCGTCGGCCCTTTTCTGATCAACATAGTGATGCGCGAGAATTCGCGCCAATTCATCAGCGCGGGCAGACATGATCTCCCGGCAGTTCGCGACGATCGCGTTCCAGTTGCGGCCCTTGAAGAACAAAGACCGACCGCTGTCCTTGAGGCGCTGCGCCTCCTGTTCGCTGATGAGACCATGCGCGCAACACCTGGCGACTGTCGCATCGACATTGACCATCGGGACGGTAATGGCGACAAATCCGAGTTCTTGCGGTCCGTGCAGCAGAGCGACATCCGCATCGTCGATCAGCGTTTCGTTCGCATAGCCCTTGAAGATCTCTCCCACGCCAATCATACCGAAGGCGTGACACTCCGCGGCCCGCAAGGCACCCATGCTCGCCGCGCCGAAGACCGCCACCCCTTTCGAGAGAGCGTAGAGAATTTCCTTGTGCCAGACGGGGGCGACATATTCGAAGGCGCCGTCGATCACGCCGATCGCTTGCGCACCCTTATCGATCGCTCGACGCACATCTCCCTGCATCGCCGGCGGCGCTACGATCATGTCATCTGCAACGAAACGCCTTGCATCCGGCAGGCTTGGACCGACGAAGACAAATTTCATGAGGCAAACGATGCTGTCATCGCCCTGTCGCCAAATCTTTGCCGCCGCTCTCCTTCAGGATTTTCCAGTCCAGGCGTCAATATCTTGACGACTGCGAAGGCCAGAGCCGGGGCGCTCAGCCGGACAGCGATTGCTTGAGTGACGCCTGCCTGCTTCAAATTCATCAAGATTCCTGCGAGATCCATTGGGCCGGGCAAGGGCATGGCGCGTGAAGGATCAGCATAAAACAGTCTTCGCAACCGCTCCGGCAACGGTCGCCGATAGGTCTCATGAAAAACGTCGTCACGGGCGCCACTGATATAAGTGACCCGGGACTGCGCGGCTTCCGTCAGCGCCCGTATGGCTGCGCGTTCGGGAGACGGATGAGCACCGCAGCCGAACGTCACATCGATAAATCGCGGCGCGCGGGAGGCGAGTGTGGTTTTGGCCGCAAGGAAGGCGCCGATACATGGTATGCCGACATCGCTGGTCATATCGAACATGCGCAACATGATGCCTGCGGCCTCGATCTTCGCGATCAGTGACCTGACATTCTCGCCGCCAAATGCCTCGGGCTTCAGACATCTTGAGTGCTGGCCCGCCTCGGGAAGAACCTGCCACAAGACATGAGCGTCGCGTTCGATACGCTCAAGAAGACCGTGAAAGACGGCTTCGTCATAGGTGTTGCCGGATGAAAGGCCGTCCGAAGACTGCCAGTATCTGCAGTTCAACAGGGTCCGATCGAGTGATACCGCTTCGACCGGAACGTGGACGCGGTCAAGACTAAAGAGGTCTTCTCCCACCGCAAATGCCATCGTATCGGTTGCTCGTGGAGGGGGCTGCTGTCTGCCAAGCAACGGAATGAGCAAATCGACACGCTCGCCGGCGTCGAAAAGAGCCGACGCTGACGTAATCTTGTGTGACAGGAACGGATCGCAAGCGACAGCCCGCTCGATAGCCTCCATGACCGCGGATGTTCTCGCATCGGCATCGGTAAGTCCTTTGCCTTGAGCAACTACGATCGACTTGGCGTTTGGTGTATAGGCGCACCAGACCGGAATCCCGATATGATCAAGTCCGGTCTGGCGGCCAATACGGGTTATCCCAAGCGTCTTGAGAAAGGGACGTACCCGCTCATAGGTCTCCTCAGGCGAGCAGATGCGGTCCATCGCTTACGCCGTCGGCAGCTTAGCCATCGAAGACACCGGAGAAAGCCTGCTCAGAAGAAGAGACTGCAATCGCCAAATTGACGTCTTTGACAATTGTTCCTCCCGCATTTCTAAGATCGTTTGCCGCGGCCAGCGGCCCGGAAACGGGCGGCTGCATCGGCAGGACCGTTCCCGCGTCAATGTCCGCCAGATAAAGCTGATCGTCTCCGGGCAGCCCGATTATCACAACTCTTGCCATATGTTACCCCCTTGGTTTCTGGCACTAAAAAATCTAAAATCCGGCTTTTACCAGGCCCTCCCGGTAGAGTTCCTTCTGCCATTGCTCTTTGACCGGCAGCACGGAGAGCCATTTGTCGAGATCGAATTGCGGGTTGAGTTCCTGAGCCTTGCGGCGATGGGCGCGTGCTTTCGCGGTATCGCCGGCCATGGCATAACTTGCCGCCAGCAACCTGCGGGCCGACGAGGAGTCGCCCATTCGGTCGATGTAGCCGATCGCCTGATGAAACTCCCCCAGGAAATAGCTGGCGCCGGCCGCAATCCAGAAATAGTCGTCCGGGCATATCGGATTGAGACGGATCGCATTGCTGATCTTTGCCAACCCATCGGCGGGCTTTGATGCATGAACCAGGGCGTCGGCATAGCCACATATCGCGTCTGCAAGGTGAGGGCTCAGTCCTTCCGCGCGGTCGAATGCCTCCAGGCTTCCGTCAAGATCGCCAAGATAGAGCTTCGACAACCCAAGCTCCCGATACGCCGATGCCAATTCCGGCTCAAGTGCCACTGCCTTTTTTGCCGTTTCTTCCGCCTGAACCAGCAGTTCGCTATCGCCCCGCGCCGTCAACACCCATTCCCAGGAGTAGGTACGGGATAGCCCTGCCAATGCCGGCGCGAACCCCCCTCTCAGCTTCAGGGTCTCTCGAAAGGCATTTCGAGCCCGGCGCACGTCGGGGAGCGTGAACTTGTTGAGATGCTGGACGCT
The DNA here is from genome assembly GCF_056280385.1 of Neorhizobium sp. USDA 3394. Taxonomy (NCBI): domain Bacteria; kingdom Pseudomonadati; phylum Pseudomonadota; class Alphaproteobacteria; order Hyphomicrobiales; family Rhizobiaceae; genus Neorhizobium; species Neorhizobium sp. USDA 3394. Next base: position 1,104,555 of record NZ_JBWCDU010000002.1, on the reverse strand, counting down.
TGCAAGATAGGACCGATAGACGTCCGGATGAGCACGGTAGTCAGCAAGCGCGATTTCGGTGCGCTGGAGATGGCTGCCAATCGCCGTCACGATCATCTGCGCCACTTGCCTGCGGTGTGAGGCAAGTGAACTGGCTTTAAGGCGGAAGCGCTCCGCCCATAAAACGCTGTCGGAGGGCAGGAAGATCATTTGCACGAAGAGACCCTCGCCGCTGATGTTCGTATCAAGGACGTAGGAGATGGAATGTTTCTGCAACTGAGCCATTTTGTCCGAATCCCGTCGAATACGGGCAGCCGTATAGGGAGCCACGACCGCCACCGTCCTCAAGGCGCACAGGCTAATCGTAATATCCTCCATCAGCGCGCGGGCTGGATAAGCCGCCTCTTCCTCCGCCTCCTGGGGAGGTAGCAAGACCAGCCGCGGAAGGTCGATAGGCATCGAAGGGCCGACTGAACTCTCCATCGGAACCGCGCACTCGGCCCGACCGATCGCTCGTCCAAGCGTGCCCGCCCGGTCATCATGACGATGCGCCGCAAGCAGCACTTCGCGAACAGCGGCATCGCCCGGATCGTGCTCGAGGAGCTGTTTTGCACTATCCTTGATCTTCGCCCAATCGGATTGGTCGACCGTCGTGGCCTGGGCTTCGAAGAATGCTGCCCGGAAGCGCTCCCATTGGGCCGACCGTTGATTCCCGACCCATGACTTGAGCCCAACAGGTAAATTCGTTTCATCGATAAACTGCCGCGTCAGCAGTTTTGACATCGCGTTCAATCGCGGTAACGCTTCAAGATCACTCGAGAAGACGGCGAAATCCGCGACAATGGGCTCTGCGGACAGACGTATAGTCGACGCCGTGAAATCGAGCGGAACAGGCCAGCCATCTGCGACCATTTTGCGGACGCGCTCGATCATCTTGCGGATGTTGATTTTCACGGCGACTTGATCGCCTGTCCAAAGCAGACGGGCCAGATAGTCCCTCGGCAGTTCGAGCTCGCCGCTGGCCAGCATATAGACGAGGCCAAACAGTGCCTTCTGTGGCAGTGGCAGTGTCCCTCGTTCGTCGTCGGCAAGCCGAAGGCCCCCGAATGTCACAAGCCGAAGCATCGGAACGATCCGCTAACGCGTTGCACCTGGATCCGCGTGATCGCGATCCAGATCTGAGGGCCTTCTTAAGGATTTTACCAGTTGAACGATGTTTTGGCGCAGCTTGGGATTTGCCACCTTTTGGAATGCCAGATTGAGCTCCATCCCCTCACGGGTTGCGAGAAAAGAGGTTACCGCGTCTTCTTCCTGAACGAAAGATTTCCCATTGCCTGAGACCGAAGTGTCGGGCGCATCGGCGAAGAAATGGGCAACCGGCACATTCAGTATGGTTGCGATATGCAGGAGCCGGCTGGCACCCACCCGATTTGCGCCTTTTTCGTATTTCTGAACCTGCTGGAAGGTAATCCCCAGCCCGTCCGCAAGTTTTTCCTGGGAGATCTTGAGCATGGTGCGCCTCAGCCGGATTCTTGATCCAACGTGTACATCGATCGGATTTGGTTTCTTCTTTTCCATCATTGTACCCTCAGTTACGAACATAGTGATATGAACCGGCGCCCCGCGCAACTATGACCTGTTGAATGAACTATGCACTACCGCCGAGATGAACGTCCAGAGGGCCGACCGTAGTTTCACGCTTCATTTCGAAATGCGCGCGGATGAGGTGCCGAGCCTGATCCACGCTTCGCAAACCCGCCATCTGTTGGAGAGGATCATGGCCCCGGAGGCTGACGTGGCAAAACTGAAGGAAAGATGACGCCTTCCTTTGGACGCGGTCAGTGTTCCCTATGGACAGGGTCCCTTTTCCGATTCCCGCAATCCCGCATGGCTGGAGGGTCCTTCAGGCCACACCCGTAAGGGGCCGAGATTTGGGCTCCCAGCGGCGATGGGGCTCAAGGCCCGAAAAGACTGGGCTTAAAAGTGTCGGTGCTGCTCGGCGTTGCGCGTCTCCGTGATTTGAGAAGCGTAGATGCTTTGAGCAAGCCCTCCTAAAAACGGCGCGCCTTGGGCGGCAGGCTTCGGATTGGAACTGTGTTGCCGGTTATGACGACTGCCTGGTCTACTCGGTAGCACTATATTCGACCGGGCAGTAAACCTTGCAGGAGAGGCAAGAGGGGGGCGTGATAGCCCTGCTCCTGATCGTCTTTTCGGTCGGCTACTTCATCGCCAAGCGGTGGCGCCCTCGCAGTTGATGGGCGGTCCGACCGCGAACAGGACTTAAATAAGGATCTCCATGCCCGGGGACCCAACGTTTTACCAGCTGGCAGCTTCGCACGCCGCGGACCCCCACCGCCGGCATTGGCATCGACGGGCAAGGGTCGACGAACCCGGATGCTGCGATGCACAAATTATATTGCGTTGCTTTATCTGCCTGCCATAATGGGTTCGAGAATGAACCCATCTTTTGCAGGAGTGACAAGAATGTATGTAGCATTCCGCGTGAATAGGACAGATGGCCAGCGGAAACTCGTTGAGCACCTTGCCCGGTTTAATCTCGTGCCACCTCAAAACTGCACCGTAACCTTCCGCCAGCAGCATGCGGTGGTATCCTCCCAATATTCTTACGCGTTGGGTACAGCTTTGACTGCGTGGCGCCACTAAGTGGGGAAACGCTTGCCCGCCATTCTCGGATCGATGGGTGCTCGTCAAATTTGAGCGAAGGGGCGATCACCTCGCTCACCGCCCAGTGTTTCGTTGCGCGGCCGGGCATCTTCTGCCATAAATTCATTGCTGTCTTCGGCAAGGGACCGCGCGAACTTACGCCCGCGCATTTCGCCTTTGGGTAACGTCCGGACCGAGATGGCACCTCGCCCTGCCCGCGCCGGACGGTTTCGGGGCCGCTTTTGGCTGGGAATTTTCAGGCAACATCTGGCTTTGCTTCCGTTGAGATACGCGGGTTCCTTTTGTTCGTTGACTCGGACCTGGACATCGCCGTCGCCGCCCAACCGGGGCTGTCATCCCGATACGGGGGTGATCGGCGATGAACCTCAGGCAGATCGAAGTTTTTCAGGCGGTTATGCGCACCGGCAGTATCACGGCAGGCGCCGAATTGCTCAACCTCTCCCAACCGGCCGTCAGCCGTCAGATCGAGCGGCTGGAGCAGGTCTCGAAACTCAAGCTCTTCAGCCGTGTCGGCCGCGGCATTCAGCCAACCCCCGAGGGCATGGCGTTTTATGAAGAGGTGAAGCGTGCATTCGTGGGGTTGGAGAACCTTCGCCACATCGCCGATACGATCAGCAATTTCAACACCGGCCATCTGCGCATCACATCGATTTCCGCGCTCGGGTTCGGTTTTTTGCCACGGGTGATCACGCGCTTTTCGAAACAGCATCCGAACGTCGATGTTTCGCTGCAGGTTCGCAGCGCCGGCGCGGTCAGAGGCGTAACGGCCACCCAGGAGTTCGATCTTGGATTTCTGCCTGGTCCCCTGAATGACGGCGACCAGCATCTGGAACATTTCACCAATGTTGACGCGATGTGCATCCTGCCTTCCGACCACCCTCTGGCAGACAAATCCGAAATCGTACCAGGCGACCTTTCCGGTGTGCCGTTCATCGGGTTCGTGAAGGATGACGTCACCCGGCGGCAGGTCGATCAAATCTTCGCCGATGCGGGTGTCAAACCGAAGCTGCATATCGAAACCCAGTATGCCGCGACCGTCTGCAACTTCGTCGCCAACGGCGCCGGTGTGTCGGTCGTCAGCCCATTTGCCGCGCTCGACTTTGCGGGCCATGGGCTCGTCATGCGCAACTTCCGCCCAGCGGTCAAACTGCAATATCTGATGGCAAGGCCCAGCTTGCGACCTCAGTCCGCGGTGACCAGCAGGTTTCTTGCGGTTTTAAGAGAGGAACGGGACAGCGTCCTCGCGCAGATCAGCATGGCCGCGGTGTAGATCGACGCTCCCCAGAGATCTCACGGATAGAGTTCCTGGACCGGTCCGCCCACCGGAGAGCAGACGTGGATTTCCTCCATCATCTTGATTTTTTGGTTTTCTCTTCCTGACTTGTGAGCTCGATGGGCGGAGCCGTCTTGAGCTGCGTGTGCTCATATTACACCCGCGCATGAATTGCGATCATATTTCGATTGGACGCTGACCTCGGGATCCGCTGAATTCGCAATAGTTCGGCACGCAACCGTTTCATTCCGATCGGCGCATTCGGATCGCGCTATCGCCGCTTCAAGCCTTGGTCTTCAGCGCGAGAAAACGGCTCCGCCGACTGTGGATCTCGATTGCCAACAATCCATCCCGCCAGACGATGGACGAACCAAAAGGGGAAGGCAGATATGCAGTCAAAAACTCAAAAAAGGATGGCGGCCCTCGATCGCAGGGGCTTCATGGCGGCGTCGGGCACCGCGCTGCTGGCCGCGCCATTCATACGAACCGCCTCGGCCAAAAGCCGTACCCTGACCATCCGTGACCCGGGCGGCCCGGTCGGAGAAGCCTACAGGAAAGCATTCTTTGAACCGTTCAGCAAGCGGGCCGGGATTGACGTTGTCGGCGTCCAATCCTCTCACGGCCCGACCGGTGAGATCAAGGCGATGGTCGAGGCGGGCAACTATGCCTGGGACGGCGCGCTGCTGGACATGAGCGATGTCGCTGTCCTCACGGACCGCCAGTATCTCGAAACGGTTTCGGGACCGGGAGGTCTTGGACCGAATGCCTCGCAGATCCCTGCCGACCTGCGCAACGACTTCCTGATCGGAGCAATGGGTTATGCCACGGTCCTTGCCTATCGCACGGACACGATGGGCCGACAGCCACCCAAAAACCTCGCGGACTTCTGGAATACCGCCGCAATTCCCGGGGTGCGTTCGCTTCGCAAACATCCCAACGGAACACTTGAACCGGCGCTGTTGGCTGACGGGGTCGAAAAGGCGCATCTTTACCCGCTCGACCTCGATCGGGCGTTCAGGAGCCTCGACAGGATCAAGAACGATATCGCGGTGTGGTGGACAGGTGGGGCGCAGACCTCCCAGATGCTCAAGACCGGCGAGGTGGACTGCCTCCTGACCTGGAATGCGCGGGCGCAGGTCGCAATCGACGATGGCGCCCCGGTTAACATCGTCTGGAAGGACGGAATGTTCTCGTTTGCCGGCTTCGCCATTCTCAAAGGCGGCCCGAATGTCGAACTGATGCGCGAGTTCGTGGAATTCGCTTCAGCGGGCGAGCGTCAGGCAGAGTTCGTCAAGCACTCGACGAGCGGCCCATGCAATCCGAAGGCCTTCGACTTCATCGAGCCCAAGCTTGCCAAGATCCTTCCCACAAACCCCAGCTACTTCGCGGAAATGTTCGTCATGGACGCGAGATGGTGGGGCAGCAACAACGCCATCGCTCAAGAACGCTACGAGAACTGGCTGGTCGGGTAACGCCCGGCCAGGCTTCACGATGGCTCCAACGCGGGCATCGGTCAAATCTCATATCCGGGAGGTATTTGCATTGAAAGAACACATCAACAAGCTGGCGATCCGGGGACTTACAAAAAGATACGGATCGGCCACCGCCCTCAGTCACGTCGATCTTGATCTGGCGGATGGTGAATTTCTGACCATGCTGGGCCCGTCCGGCTCCGGCAAGACGACGCTCCTGTGGGCGGTCGCAGGCCTCAATCAGCCTGACGACGGCAAGATATGGATCGATGGTCGCGAGGCGACGTATCTGCCCGCGTCAGGTCGCGACATCGGCATGGTCTTTCAAAACTACGCGCTGTTTCCCCACATGACGGTGGCCGAGAATATCTCGTTTCCGCTCGAGATGCGGAAAATGCTTGCCGGTGAGCGCTTGCCGGCAATCAGGCGGGCGCTTGAAATGGTGAAACTGGAGCATGTCGGAGACCGCTATTGCAATCAGCTTTCGGGCGGACAGCAGCAACGTATCGCCCTGGCGCGTGCGTTCGTCGCCAATCCGTCGATCGTTCTCATGGATGAGCCGCTTGGGGCGCTCGACAAGAAATTGCGCGACCATCTGCAATTGGAGATCAAGCGGCTGCATGCGCAGCTGGGAATGACAGTTCTTTACGTGACGCACGATCAGGAGGAAGCAATGGTCATGTCGGACCGCATCTGCCTGATGAACCGCGGACGGATCGAGCAGATTGGCGCACCTGACGAGCTCTACTTCCGGCCCAAAAGCCTGTTTGCGGCAGACTTTCTCGGTGAGTCGAATCTCATCAGCGGCAGGATCATCGCTGAAGAAGCGGGATGTCTTGTCCTGGAGCTGCCGGGAATCGGGACGATCCGGAGCCGGCGCACATCGGCAGACGTGCATGGCCCCGAGGTCGTCCACTTCACGCGGCCGGAATCCATCGAGATCCTTCCCGAGGCGGAGACCAGGGCAAACCAATTGCGTGGTCAGGTGACTGAAGTTGTCGTTTCAGGGGCGATCACCAAATTGTTCATCCGCGTCGGAGAGACTTCCACATTGCAGATTTCGCAGCTGACCCGCGGTTTGCGAGGTGTTTGCAAAGGCGAGCTGCTCACCATCGGTTGGGACGATGACGTCGGCAGGGTCTTCTCTGACGACAAGCGGGAGGCTGCGTGATGGCGAGAGTTGATTTTGTCGCCGGAACCGCCCCACCGCTGCGCATCTGGCCGACATGGAACAAGCTCTATTGGCAGACCGGACCCGTGGCGGTGTTTCTGCTATCGCTGTTCGTCATTCCTGTCGTGATGCTTCTGGGCTTAAGCTTCCTGGATGATCGCAGCCTGCCGTCGCTTGAACATTACCAACGGCTGATCGAAGTGCCCCTCTATGGCAAGGTGCTGCTCACGACCATCAAGGTGGCTTTCTACACCACGCTGCTTTGTGTCGTTGGCGCCTATCCGGTGGCCTATCTCCTGTCGATCTCACGTGGATCAACCCGTAACTGGCTGATTATTCTGGTCTTGATGCCGTTTTGGACGAGCTTCCTCGTGAGGGCGTTCGCATGGATCGTGCTTCTCGGTCGCAAGGGCGCTGTTAATCAGATCTTGCTTGCCATGGGGATTGTCGATGCCCCGCTCCAGTTGATCTACAACTTCGCCGGCGTGATGATCGGCATGACCCATGCTCTGATGCCGTTGGCGATCTTGACGCTTCTGGCGGTGATGGAGGGTATCGACCCGAACCTGCCCAAGGCTGCTGCGACGATGGGGGCAAAGGGTGGGACACGCTTCTGGCGGATCTACTTCCCCTTGACCATGCCTGGCGTCGCGTCCGCGGCGCTTCTGGTCTTCATCACGTCACTCGGCTTTTTCATCACCCCAGCCCTTTTGGGTGGCCCTCACGACACGATGATTGTCCAGCTCATCATATTCCAGATCAGGGAAGTCCTGAACTGGCAATTTGCCGGAGCCATCGGCGTTCTGCTCGTCATAACCTTCATGGCGATCTTTCTCGTCTACGACCGGATATTCGGCCTGTCGGTTATCGGAGGGAGCGCCCAATCACGCGTGCCAGCCAAGAGATCGTCCATAAGACGGTGGGCGGTCCTTGCTGGAAACGCCATCACTTCCGTGTTGGCCAATCTTACCGATGCGGCCATCTACGCATTGACGATCCTGAAACAAGAAGAGACAAACCGAGGTCGCAGAACGCGCATCGGACTCTACGCAGCTTGTACGTTCGTCCTGGCCTTTCTCGCGCTTCCCACCCTTTTCGTTCTGCCGGTCTCGTTCACCTCCGAGGCCTTCCTCACCTGGCCTCCAAAGCTTTTCTCGCTGCAATGGTATCAATTGGTGCTGGACTCGCCGGTATGGCTCGGCGCGGCTGCGAGATCCTTCATGGTTGCGCTCGTCGCTGCCACCATCGCAATGCTGTTTGCCGTGCCCTGTGCCTTCGCATTGGCGCGCGACAATTTTGCCGCAAAGCCTGCCCTGTTTGGGCTGGTTGTTGCGCCGATGATCGTACCGAACATCTTCATCGCCGTTGGCCTGTTCTTTCTCTTTTCTCGGATTGGAATTGCCGGCACCACGTTTGCGGTCGTGCTTGGGCACACGGTCATTGTGATCCCATATATCGTCATCACCGTGCTTGCCGTCATCAAGGGTTACGATCGCAATCTCGACTATGCGGCCGCCACGATGGGTGCAAGCGGCATGCAGACCTTCCACCGCGTGACATTTCCCCTGATCCGCTCCGGCATCATCGCGTCGTTCATGTTCGCATTCATCATTTCCTTTGACGAGTTGACGATCGCTCTGTTTGTCACCGGCGGCCGCATCACCACCCTGCCCAAGCTCATGTACGAGGATGCCCTCCTGTCGGTGAGCCCGCGTCTGGCCGCCGTAGCGAGCCTCCTGCTGGTTTTCATGAGCATCATGATCGTGGTTTCGGAATTGATCCGACGCAAGGGAGGATACCGCCGTGGTCAGAATTGAGCCCTCCACCAACAGCCAAACAGGACAAGCCGGATCGGCGAACCGGACGGATCGAATCGTCGGGAATGGGGTTGAAACGCCGATCTCAACGCTTCTCGACTTTGACAAGGACGGCAAGCAGGACGGGTCCCTTCACCTTTACCATTCACGGGAAACCAACGGCTATGGCTACATTCCGATCCCGGCGATTTCGCTCAAGAATGGCACTGGTCCGACGGCCCTGTTGGTCGGCGGCAATCACGGCAACGAATATGAAGGGATCGTTGCGCTGATGAACCTTGCCCGCGATCTTCAGGCGGAATGGGTGCAAGGTCAGATCATCATCCTGCCATCGCTGAATTTTCCCGCGGTGATGGCAGGGACAAGGTCCTCCCCGCTTGATGGATCGAACCTCAATCGCTGCTTTCCCGGCGACGCCTTTGGCAGTCCGACGCAAGTGATCGCGCATTATGTCAGCACGGTACTTTTGCCCCGCGCCGATCTGGTGCTCGACCTGCACGCCGGTGGACGTTCCTCGGAGTTTATCCCCTGCGCGCTGTTGCGCGAGGATGAAAATGGGCAACAGCCCGCCGAATTGCGGCGCCTGGCCGAATGGTTCGGCGCGCCCGTCAGCTTCTTTAGCAAGGGCAAGGGCGGAGGGGGCAGTCTGACCCTTTCGGGCGAATGTACGAGACAAGGCATAGCCTGCCTAACGGTCGAACTCGGCGGAGGTGAAATGCTGTCCCTGCAAGGGCTCCAGCTTGCCAGCGAGGGGACAAAGAGGATCCTGAAACAAGTCGGCATCCTGCCCTCGATCAACGTGACAACACCAAACGCGACGCGCTGGATGGAAAAGAGTTCAAACAGTCGCCTGCATGCTCCTGTCGCCGGAATATTCGAACATCGCATCCAGCTGGGCGAATATGTTTCCACCGGCAAGCTCGCGGGGCTCATTCATTTCCCGGACTTCCCCCTTTGCGAACCCAAGGAAGTGCGTTTCGAAACATCTGGCTATGTCTTGTCCCGCCATATACCCGCCTTGGTTGGTAGAGGCGACGAGCTGTGCACCTTCCTCAATGACGAAGCCAGGTCATAAGGCAATGATCAGGCAAGAAAATGAGAGCAGACCGGTTTGCGTCGTCGAGCCAAATCCTTCTCTGTCCGGCATGCAGTGCGTCAAATGCCAAAGGACTTGGCCGATCGGCGACTATTTTTACGGTTGTCCGGCCTGCGCTGCGGCAGGGGCGCCCGCGAGCGTTGCACCGATTTTTGAGAGTTTTTTGGAATTGAGGGGCGCCGGAGAAATTGCAACCTGGCTTGCCTATCCGGGTCATCCCCGCCTCGGTGAGGGAAATACCCCTCTCCTCGAACTGACCGAGACCGCGGCAAAGAACAAGGTCAGATGGCTGGGAATAAAGAACGAGGGCGCAAATCCCACCGGCTCGCACAAGGACAGAATGAGCGCGGCCGTCGTTCGCAGAGCCCTCGATATCGGCGCCCGCACGCTCGCGGTCGCTTCAAGTGGAAATGCCGGCGCCTCGCTCGCGGCATATGCGGCCCATGCTGGTCTCAAATGCGTGGTGGTCACCACCGCAGCCATGGCGTCAGGCTGGCGAAAAGCCATCGAGCTGCACGGCGCCGAGGTTATCGTGGCGCCGAACTCCGCAGCGCGATGGGAGCTGGTTTCTGTCCACGCCAAGTCAGGTGAATGGTATCCGGCCAGCAATTTTACAATCCCGGCCGTCGGCAGCAACCTGTTCGCCGTGGACGGGTACAGGGCGATCGCGCTTGAACTCTTTCTGGCTTTGGGTGCGGAACAGCCAAGCGATATCATCGTGCCGGTGTCCCGGGGGGATCTGCTGTGGGGACTGACAAAGGGGTATGCCGACCTTTTCGGCGCCGGTCTCGTGAGAGACATTCCGCGAATTCACGCCGCTGAACCGTTTCCCCGAATCGCGCGGGTCATGGCGGGGGAAGACTATGTGGGACAGTTTGATGGGCAGTCGCCGTTTCTCTCTCTGGGTGGAACAACCGTCACCTATCAGGCGATCGCTGCGCTGCTCAGCTCGCGAGGAGCGGTCGCCGGGCCGTCGGCCGATCAAACGATCGCCGCGCAGCGCGAACTGGCGCAAGCAGGCCTCTTCGTGGAAAGTTCGAGCGCGATTGCGCTTGCCGGACTCAAGATCCTGCGCGAGCAGTCTGTCATTACACAGGATGCGTCAGTTGTGCTGATCCTGACGTCACACGGCTATAAAGAGAGCTGATAAAATCTCCAGTAGGAGACGTTCACGGCGGTTGTTCGAGACGGTGCCACAGCACCATCATGTCGCAGGCTCACTACATCAAACGCCCCATGTCATATGGCGCGTCCGTTGCATAAAGACGCAAGGCGGACGGCAAAATCGCTTGCAGCGCACCCGCAAGAGAGATCCGCGAAAGGACGCTGCCCACCGCATCTGTAATGGTGACTGCGGTCAGCGTGAGAGGTTCCTCTGACCTGAGATGGTCGGCGATGGTGGAGCGAATTGCCTCGGTGGCAGGACGGATCGCGGCTTCAAGGCCGCTACAGTCCACCCCCGCGGTGTCGGCTACTCTGCCCGCCAGGCTGCAACCTCCCGCCATGCGCGGGACCAACGACCGTGATCATCGAGCGCACCCCGACACGGCCGGTTCCCGAAATATCCCTTCATAATTCAAGGCTGGCTTCGTAAAACTTCTCGATATCGCCGAATTAATTCACACGAACTTTGCACTGATTAGGTCCCTGCCCTGCTAAGATCAACCGGCGAAAGTCGATCCAGGGTGTGGGCATGGCGGTCCGTAAGATCAAGCATGGTGATGTAGCAAGCGTCCTGGCCTTGATGCAGAGGCACGCGGACGTCGAGGGCTATGGTGATATTTTCGCCATTGACGAGCAGGCACTAAGCCGGCTGGTCGTCGACCGGGCGCCGCCGGCCTGTAACATCCTGGTCAGCGAAAACCCGGAGGGGAAAATCGTCGGGTTCGCGCTTTATTTTGTTCTGGAATTCACGTTTAGAAACAGGCCCATGTTGTATCTGAGCGACTTGATGGTCGATGAAGCCCATCGTCGACAGGGGATCGCGCGGGAATTGATGGGGGCCATGTCCAGAGAAGCCGCGATCCTGGATTGCTTCCGTATCAAATGGGGTGTTTCGAGTACCAACCCGGAGGCGATGGCGTTCTACGAGAGTCTTGGTGCCATTCGGGAAAGAGGCAAATTTTACTACGTGCTCGACGAGGTGGCATTTAGGCAGTGATCATGCGCAAGGCCCTGCTCTGGGAACGTCAATGCAATTCGGCATCGAACCTGCCGTCGCCTCCCCGTGGTCTTGGCGTCCCGCCATAGTTCTCGGACGCACCGTGACGGTCCGCGCGAAGAGGATTGTGGTCGAGGCTCGGCTTGGGCCATCTGCCCTTACCTGAGTCAAGAAGCCTCTATACCGTATTGCAAATGTGCCATGGCATTCGCGAGACTGGCTTCGATCTGGTTTTGGGTTTCGCCGACCGCGATGACATGGCCGATCCGGTCCCGATAGTCGCCATGCCGGCGGACTTCATCCCCTTCTGCCATGTAGAGTTCAACCTCCGAGACCGACGAGATCGCGCGGGCGGCATACAGATCCGACGCCCATCGGACGACCCCCTCGGCGCCTGGATGGAGGAATCGGATGGATGCCCGCCGGCGTCTTTGCGGAGTCAGATCGATCTTTGCACCGGTGACCAGCTTGATCGTCTCGGAGACCACGTCGATGCCGGTGGCCAGCCTTGTCAGTTCGGGGATCATGTCCCCACCCATCCGGGGGTTGACCTCGATGATGACCGGCCCTCGCTCGTCCAGGCGCAACTCCGTATGCGCCGGCCCCCAATGAAGGTGCATCGCGTCAAGTGCGGATACGACCGTGTCGGCAATCGAAGCCTCGTCGACCTGGCGCAAAAGCGCCGGGAAATCGTGGCCCACCTCGACGAAATACGGCAATTCCCCCAGATGTTTCCTGGTGATGCCGAGCACGACATCTCCAACTGTCTCAACGGAATATTCAGGTCCCACAATGAATTCCTCGATCAGGATCTCCCGGACCGTTCCCTCGCTGCCGGTCGAGAGCAGATGGGCCACCTGCTCTCCAACATCTCCACTGTCCAGACAAAGGCGCACACCGGTGCTTCCACTTCCAATGACTGGCTTCACGATCACCGGAAATCCGATCCGGGTCGCTGCTTCGACAGCGGAGGGAATACTGTGGACCAGTTCATAGGCCGGCGTCAGGAAGCCGGCATTCTTGAGCGTACCGCGCTGGAGGAATTTGTTCTGGCAGTTGTCGATCGCTTGGTGATCGCCGCCGGGGAGTCCCAACCGGTGGCAAAGACGAGCGGCCATTGCCGCGTAAGCACCCGAAGTGGACAATATCCCGGCAATTGGTGCCTGTGACTGGAGTTCATCACAAACCAGAGCCATCTCCGCAATATCGCAGGTATCGGCAATGATCGTGTCGATGGCCTCGCCGGCCAGATTTCGATAGCGATCACTTCCGCTTGTCACCAAAACCGGGCAAAGCCCCTGGTGGCGGGCCGCTCGAACGAAGAGATGTCCGGTGGTGCTGCTTTCCAGGAAAACCAGTTTTCCGTCTGGCATCGTGTTGCCTCCTTCTGTGATCTTCCGCGGCTGTTGACCCGCCGCGACATCCGCCGGGAACCATTGTTCTACGGCACAACCTCGCTACGGGCTCGCCTGCCCCAGGCGAAGCGTGTCCAGCTGGTAAATTTCGAGCCCGGTTCCGTTGTCGTTGCGGGACATTCGGTCCTGCTGTCGATCCAGTCAGGACTGTTTGCAGCCAGCCAGTCGTCGTCATAGGCGGTATCGATGTATCGATGGCCTTCGTCGGGCATCAACACCACGGTATTTTTGTCCCGATGGCGGCCACTCCACCAGGCGGCGACCTTGAACGCTGCCCCGCTTGTCGGGCCCATGAACAGGGCGTGACGGTGGTGCAAATCGCGGGTTCCCCGAAATGTCTCGGCAGCGGAAAGCCAGTGGACCTCATCCACTTGGGTATGGTCGATACTCTTCGGAACCATGCTGCCGCCCAGCCCACGGATCAAGCGCGACGCATCCGGCTGCCCGAAGAGGACGCTGTTCATCGTGTCGACCCCAATCACGAAGAGGTCCGGAAACAACATGCGCAGATAACGAGCCGTGCCGCAGAGCGAGCCGCCTGACCCGACGGTTCCGACGAGGCAATCGACGCGGCCGATCCGTTCGACCAGCTTTGCGGCGACCCTGGCGTAGGACAGCGGGTTGTCCGGATTGTCATACTGGCAAGGCCAAAATCGGGAGCCGTTTTCGGCAAGCAGCAGGCGCAGGCGGTCGAGCCGGGCCTGCTGCAAGCCCCTTTGGGGCTGCGGATCCGTGATGATCTCGAGGCGGGCGCCAAGCTCCAGTAGCCGCCTTTGTAGTTTCGGATCGATTGCCCAGTCACAGACAATGATCAGCCCATTGCCGGACTGTGCAGTCAACATTGCGAGCGCCAGTGCGAAAGTGCCGGAAGATGTCTCGCAGATACAGCTTCCGGCTGTTAACTCCCCGCGTTCGAAAGCCTGTTCGAGGATAAATCTGGCTGGCAGGAGCTTCATCAGGAAGAACGCCGCGCCGTACAGGTTGCTGTCGATCTGTACCAGTCGAGGATCTTCGAAATCCTCGAGATTTCGAAAATGGGAATATGCCATATTGCTCTCCCCTGGGGGTCGAATGTTTACGCGTTGAAGATCCGGAATTGGAAGTCGGCTGCGCCGAGAGCGGAAATCGCACGATCGATCTTCTGCGACGTTTCCGGCCCTCGGGGGTCGAACATCAGACCCACGACGGTTCCGCTATGGGCGACCTGGACGCCGAAGGCTCCACATCGGCTGGCGATCTCCTGAAGCGCGCGAAGACCTGGTTTCGGCAGGAACCTCTCATTCAGGTTGGCGCTTGCGGTTGCAACCCTGCCGATGAGATCCAGGTCTCCAAGCCTGATGGCCCTCCTGAGGAGGCTGCGTAGGGACTTGAAGGCCTCGGCTTCGAACGTGTCATAGCGGGCCGGCACGAAATCGAGTGTCGGGACCGTCTTCAACGGCTCGGTATCGACACTGATGATGTCGATCGGAGGAACGGGTCGGTGGAATGGCTCGATCACGATCCCTTCCCGCTGGGCGAACAATACGGCGCTCTGAGTAAAGAGGGTCGAGTCACAGGCCGTCTCCGCCTCGACGGCGACGCGCATGATCTCTTCCTGGGTCCAACTGAGACCAAGGTAGTCGATGGCTGCGTGGATGGCCGCCAGCACATCGGCGGTCGACGAACCAAGGCCTCGGCCGACGGGTATGTCAGACGCAATGACAAGGTGTCCACCGCAACGTTCAATTCCTGCCCGGCGCATGGTGAGTTCGGCAGCCCTGCGCGCTTTTTCGCGGGAGCAGGGAGAGACCGTTACTTGGTCATGTGAGTTGGGAAAAAACACCGCCTCTGACCTCAGATGACGGCAGGGAAGCGAAACCAGTCCCCGATGTTTATGACTTCTCTCGTCTTCGAATATACCCTGCAGGATCTCACCGTGATGAGCCCAGGCCTCTCCAAATCCTCGCGCCTTCGGCATTTTCGACCTCCCATGCTCCCGCGAATGACGGACGAACCGTTTTGATCCTGTCACTGTGCGGGGAAAAACTCTACACGAGCATTGTTAAGTTTATGCAATTATTTGTTGAGTTCTTTGCAAAAGACGGGACTTGCATCATGCAAGATCTGTGCGATCCAGCTCGCCGCTATCTCCGCTTGCGGATGTCGCGAACGAACCGCCAGGGATCAGTCGATGGACGACTGGGTGCCGTTTGGCTTGTCCCGCGAACTGCTCGCAATTCTGCGACTTGCAGCCTGCCAAACACGGCACATAATTGCGCGCAAACGCTTTTCCTGCATTGGGCTAGCCAGGTCGCTTGGCCGGGAGATATCCAGTATTCCGGTCATATCCTGATGCAGCTTTTCGAGGATGGACGGTTGTCTCCGACTCTGATGCTGGTTTCCCCCAGTTTGGACTTTCTTCTTTTCATGAAGCATATGCTGGAAACAGACGGTTTCGCCGTGGTACTGGCCAAAGATCCCGACGAGGTCGTCGAACGGGCCGAAATGATCAAGCCGCAGGCGGTGATCGCCGAGTGCCGTGCCTCAAGCACGATGTGTCGTGACCTGTGTACACGGCTGAAGACCGCACAGTCGACGCGCGCGATAGCCTTCATACCTTTGATCGAACAGGGTGCGGAGGCGCTTTACCTCGAGATGATCCAGGCAGGGGCTGACAGGCCGTTCCATCGCCCGTTCGAACCAATCAAGCTTCTCGAATATCTCCGTACACTGTCTGCCGACGGGCAGCGCTCGGACCAGCAGGGAATCCTGAAGTCAGGTGGGATCGAACTCAATGTCCGGACCCGCAGGGTTCAGCGCGATGGCAGGATCGTCCAGCTGGGTGCCCTGGAGTTCAATCTCCTGCAAATTTTCCTGCAAAGTCCGGGCCGGGTCTTTCGCCGCGAGGAGTTGATCGCACTCGGTTGGCCCGCCAATACATTCGTTGACGATCGTACCGTCGATGTCCGGATCGGGCTGCTGAGGAAATCACTGCGCGCAAACGGCGGAACAGACGTTATCCGTACGGTCCGCGGCATCGGCTACGCATTCGATGCCGAACAGGACTGACGCTTGATAGGCTTGCGGCGGATCTTTCCGCTCCACTATGACATTTGGCTGGAAAGCAATGCCGGAGCTAACCCAGCTCGGGCAGCGGCACAAAGGGACGCCCCCGGTGAAGGAAAATCTGACCCGCACATGGCCGGCCTCGAGTACTGCCTGGAGATCCCGTTGAACACAAACGGCCCGCATCCCAAGATCGGGGAGGCCCTCATACCGTTCCCGTCCATCATCATGGACCGCCTTCGGAGGGCGGTGGCTGCTGGCGACCAGGCGGTGTTGTTCCGTATGGTCACGGAATAAGCTTCAACCGCGTCGCGTTGACGGCGGCTTGTGCACTCGTACCGGCATCGAGCTTCTTACGTGCATTGGACATGTGAAAACACACGTTGGAATACTTCATCCCTTCGATGATCGCGATGTCTCGAAGCGACTTTCCCTGGGCATACCAGGTCAAACAGGCGACTTCTTGAGGTTTCAGTTTAACAAGCATTTTTCCGCTTGCCCGACCACGGACCCGCAATCGAGCGTGAATATGCCCGACGGTCGCGGCTGCAAAAACGGGGTCGATTTCCAAACTGATCGTTGAAGCATCGTGGCGAGAGGCTACCGTGAGCATTGCCATTCCCCCGAAACCGATTGAAATCGGGAATGACAAGCCTGACCGGATGTCAAACGCCGCCGCCCGGCTAAAAAAATCCCGGGCCCATTGATCTTGGTCCTGGTAGTTGCTGGCGGACCACCGGAACGGACGCATTGTCCGCCTTGCCGTGTTTACGACCGGGTCGATGGAAAAATATGAGTTAGCGAGATAGTCCGATTGCCAGGCATCAGGATAATTCGACCTCGCGAAGATCTTCCGCGAGCCCAATCCGAGATAGGCATAAAAATCGAATCCGGACTCGCGAGTCAACGCAGCAAGGAAGGGCTCGAAGTCCGAATTTGTCTCGGCGGCTTCCAGCGCATCATTCAGCGCCTGCAACAATCGAGTCATGACGGTCCCGTATTGATTTTTGACAGGCTTGATCCGGTGCTGCACAAACCCGCAAAGCTCGCAATCGATTACGGCTGCGCGGGATATTTCGGATCAGACCAGATTCAAGGTTGTCGCGATGGCGGTAGCCTGCTGCAGCGTCATGGCGTCCAACCGCGTTCGTGCTTCGTCAAGATGGAAACGAACAGAGGTCTTGGCTAGCCTGAGCAGCATTGCGATCTCCTCCATCGTTTTTCCTTCCGCAGACCACTTCAAACATAGTGCTTGCCGAGGCGTTAGTCTCGGAGAGGCCGTCGAGGTGGGAACTGCGTCAAGTAAAGTTAGATAGGCATGCACGAGCGTCGCGGCTGCCGCCGCCTTGATAGGATCATCGAGATCTTCGATAGCAAGGCGCGCCTGCCCTGAAGCGAATGTCAGGATCGCGGTTGATCCGAACCCCACCGAAACCGGGATGGAAATTCCCGACCTGATGCCGAGTTCCGCGGCTTCTTCGAAAAACCGTAGGACTTGACGCGATGGTTTGGCTTGGGGCGCCGTGCCGGACCATGCGAACATTTGCTTTTTTGACATTGAGTTTTGGATCACCGGATCTATCCGATAATAGGAGCATTCGAAATAGCGTTTTTGCCAGATCTGTGGATAGTTCGAGAGAGCATAGGTTTTTGCGCCGCTGAGGCGCAGATAACAAAAATATTGAAATCCCCATCGCGCCGTTACTCGGCGCAGCACGCGTGAGACGTCACGCTGATCGCTGGAAAGGGACACTTCCTCTATAAGGCCATCCAATTTATCGCTCATCGGGCCACCTCGCGGTGCTAATCTCGGATTTGACTGGATACATCACACCAGCGGTTACATCTCCGAGCGCAGATCCTGACCGGGAAAATTGAGGGTCTTCACGCGTATTTGATGACATATGATCACTTTTAAGCGCTGACGTCGGCGCGCATCCGCTCCTTCGGAAGCTTGAAACCCCTCAAAAAAGAGAGCTTACCAAAAAAAAGCGATCAAGGCTCAATGTGGTTTTCGAACTTCGCGAGGCCGTCATGAAGATCATTCTCCTGCAGACGTCAAACCACCATGTCGAGCAAAGCCTCCTTCAAAAAATGTTCGCGCTTCGTGCCCGCGTCTTCCAAAGCCGTTTAAAGTGGGATGTCTCTGTAGTTGCCGGCGAGGAGCGTGACGAGTTCGATGAACTGGATCCCCACTACCTGCTCGCGGTTGGAGAGCATGATGAAGTACTGGGTACTGCTCGCCTCCTGCCCGCAACAGGGCCAACAATGCTGGAGAGGAAGTTTCCAATTCTCTTGGCGCCGGGACGATTCGCACCGCATAGCCGCATGGTGGAAAGCTCCCGATTTTGCGTCGATACGCATTCACCTGGCCGGGCGATGGGCCTACTACATGACGCGACCCTAAGCCTGTTCGCGGGGATCATCGAGTGGTCGATCAAACACGGTTATGAAGAAATCGTCACGGCGACGGATCTGCGCTTTGAACGGCTGCTGCGGCATGCGGGGTGGCCGATGAAGCGGCTTGGAGAGCCGCAGCTGATAGGCAACGTTGCAAGCATCGGGGGGATCCTGAAGGCTGATAGTCAAAGTTTGGAGCGAGTCCGGCCGGCAACTTATGAGCTGATCGAAGCGAAAGGCTTTTTTTCCGGTCCAGAAGAAGATGGGTACGCAGAACGGGTGGTCGCGGCGTTCGACACAAATCCCGGTTCCGGTGGCTTCGATTGGACTGCAAGATGATTGATCGCCCACATCTCATGCAGGCGCATCGGATTTTCTCGATGAGAAAGACAACAAGATAGAGGTCACTCTGGTTTTCTATACATGCTGTTGGCGCTCGCTCATCCGGGTCAAGGCATAGCAGACCGCGGCGGCGAAGCGCGATTTGCCGGAGATGGGGGCCGGTTCGATTGCCAGCCACCGGGCCGACCGCGGCGGCGGGCGCTTAGCGTGGTTTAAGGGCCGGCATTTTCAGTCGGCCTTGATGATCGTACGCAGGTTCTCAATTACGAAAGCTGGGTACCGAAACCTCAAAAACGGTCGACTATAAAGTCCATAACACACTCGAATTTACTAAGAGGCAAAGCTACCTAAGGCTTTGATAGTCAGCTTATGAGCACTGACGCGCACGACGTCTACTGCATATTTCGAGAAATCGGCTCTACAAGCCTTGTCATTTTCCAGAGAAATGGTCTCCTCCTGAGGCGCCCCCCCCGCTCGAGGGAACTTATGTTGGGGGACATTAACACCGGATTCGTTGAAATGTTGAAACAGGTCAGAGCGCTGAACCTCCGTTTCGGCTTTATATCGGACCAAAGCGGCATGGCTGCTGGTACCCATGGAAAGTCAGAAGCTGCTGCCCTGATCAGAATACTCGACCAGTTGCTGGCTGTTGGTGGAACGATGCCAGATTTCTGGATGGCAGGAGCATCGCCGCGACCGAATGATACTCGATTGAACGCGAGGAATCATCCGCGGCAGAGGCCGGAAGCCGACATGATCCTCCGAGCGCTAGACCGGTACGGGGTCGATACCAGCGAAGCCGTGTTCGTCGGTAGCTCTGCAGCTATTTTCGCCGCAAGCAATGCAGGTGTCACGGGGATCCATTGTTCCGGTTGGGGAAGTGACCGAACCTCTTGCGCGCAAATTGCGATCGAACCCCGACGCTCATCTCCCCATGAAATCACGGAGGTCCAACAGCTTCGCGCCGCGATCGAACAGATATTGGGGGTGCGTCATCGCACCGGAAACCACTGCATTGTCGCCCAATCAGAGTGACTGCCGCTGCGTCAGCGGCTGCGATCTCTGTCCTTTTGTTGTGGCGGGCGAAGCTTGATCGATTTCGGGATCTCGCGATTTCTCTGTTGCGTTTTCTGACGCTCGCGATCGCAATGGTCGCTTTCCAGCCTATCATGCTCGGCGTTGGATCGGGCGATACGCGATACGTCGAGAGACCGGTTGTTCGAACTTTTGTTGACGACGCCCTGCTCCGCAATATGATCTCGCCCGGCGGCCGACTTCGTTTCCAGGCTGTCCGAACTGCCTTTGTCCTTGCCAGCCTCGGCGCGATCACGGTTCTTTGCGACGCGGGCGTCGAGCTGTAGCGCGACGACCTTTCCGATGATCTTCGTCGCTTGCTCGAAGATCAGCCGATCGGATGGATTGGCGATTTTCGCGGCAAGACTCACGGCGGTGTTCGCCAGCGTTTGTTTCGCCGCCGTCGCCTGCGCGGCGCTGATTGGTGTCGATCGCAGCATATGCTCTTCGCCTTTCTCTCTCGTGGGATCACGGCCATTATGGACGGCTGTCTCAAGCCGCCGGTATTCGCGTTGCAGTCCAATTGATAAATCCTGGCTCAGCTCGCGCGCCGTGCTTGGCGCGGATCGATCTTTCGCAATTCCGTCCAGCATCTTGACAACAAGTCCGACCGAGCGGCGGCTCTGCTCGAGTCGTCTCCTGGCGTCCTCCAGTCTCGGCGCAGTCGGCGTGTCCCGGACCCTGGCCAACACCTTATCGATCACGTTGCTCGGGGCCGTGGCTCCCATCCGGCGGAACATCTCCCATTCCCAACGCTTGACGGGGGGAGGCCCGACACGCTCGATACGCTTCTGACGGTCGATCGGGATTCCGCGCTCGCGGGCTTTCTGCGCGAAGCGGAGCCGCCACTCGGTGAAGTCGCGGATATTGGGATTGAGCATCTTTCCGCCACCGTTGCGCAGCGCGACGATCACATGCAGATGCGGATGCTTCTCAAGGTCATGGCGATTGTGGACGGCATAGGCATAGCGGTGGCCGGCGAATTGCTCTTTTAAGAAGTCACGGCCGGCATGGACGAGTTGATCACGGTCGACATTCGCCGGCCCCGACAGCAACAGGTGCATGAAATCCCGCGGCTGGCGGGTCTGCATGAGGGCGCCGACGACCTTCCCCTCCGCCGTCAATTGCTTGTGATCGCTGGTGGTAACCTCGCGCCGCTCGGCGCCGTTCAGGTATCGTCCACTCTTGCCGGGACGCTCCTCGATATGCGTTGTCGTCGAAAGCGTCACCTCCGCACCCCTGCGCTGCATGGAGTGGAGGGTTGCGGTGAGACCCTTCGGGCCGGAGGAGAACTCGGCCGGATAGCGCGAGATCGGCGTGACCCCCTCTCGCCGCAAGGCCTCGTCCAGGCGGACATCGATGGCACGCGCGGCATCAATCTCGCCCGGGATGCGGTTGCGGCCGCTTCGATCCGACCTGTCCTTCTTTTCGTGGGCAATCACCAGCGCGAAATGCAGCCGTGTCTGCCCCTTCACGCCCTTGCTCACGCTGAAGGCGTAGGTCCGCCCCGTGTCACCGGCCTGATGGAAACCATCCTCTGCGAGCGAACCGAGGGCGCGGGCTATGTCTTCCCGACCGGTGCTTTCAAGCTCGTAGGTCAGGCGAAGAACGTCCTTGCTGCCCTTGCGGCTTCCGAACTCTCTCTCCCATGAGCGCACGGCTCCATTGAGGTCGGAGACTTCGCGTCCGTCCTGGTCGCGCGCCTTCTCTTCCTTGCTCTGGTAGGAAAGCACGTTGCGAGCGGAACTCGCGCCGGCGCCATAGGACAGGACCTTGACGACGACTGCGTTGTTGCCCGCCGCGCGGCTGAGTGCCGATGCGGCGCCGGGATGCCTCGCGGAAGGTGGGCCGGTTTTCGCGATCGACTGCCTTTTCCCGCCACCGCCACCGCCGCCGCCGCCGCGCCGTCGCAGTTCATCTTCGATAAGGTCGAAATAGCCAGGTAGCCGACGGCCTTCCGGCCTAGACCTCGAGCGACTTCTGGAAGGCTCGTTCATCATGTTTCCTGATCAGGTCAACGATATAACAGGATGGCCGAACGAAGGCGGCGTCACGGATCGCATCGAGGGAGAACATGACCTCGTCCAGCTTCTGCGTGATCGCGTTAGCGCTGCCAGCATGTCTGCCATACTCGCCGAGAAACGCCTCATTGCGAAAGGCAAGTTCGCGCAGGAACTGGTGCATGTTTGCCAGTTGACGATCGTGTTCGTCGAGCATCGCCGGAACGTGCATGATCTCCCGGGTGACGATCAGCTTGGCGACGACGTTAATGGAGATCTCGAGCCGCGCGGCAAGGGCCTCGACATTGCGCAGCACGTGATCGGGCAGGCGGAACATGATGGGCGGCTTTCGCATCCGATCTATAGCCCCCTGGCCTTCAGTGCCTCGATGATGAGCCTGTGCGTCGCCGACAACATTTGCTCGTGGCGTTCCAACGAGACCCGGAAGATTTTTGTCAGCACCTCGTCATCAAGATAAAGGGATATGCGTTTTCGCTTCCCTGCGGCACCGACCGCGGAGGCGCGTGCCTTGGGCGCCGATCGCTCACTGCGTTGATGCTTGCCCGGGCTGCGGGTTTCCGAGCGCAAGGTGTTAGGAACTTCTCCCCGCCCCTGAGGAACGTCATCGGGCATGAGCGTATCAAGGTCGATGCTGGTGGGCATGTACGAGGTCGCGGCCTCCTCCACGTCCTTCCCCTTTTCTTCCCGTGATCGGGCCAGGGCGAGAATGTTTCCGGCCGGCGTTCTTTCCCTCGACATCGTTTATGCTGCCTCCGCCTGGAGCAGGCCGATGAACTCGTTGTTGATCCTCTTCACCAGATCAATCGCATCAAGCACACTTTCCGAGGCACGTCGCTTGGCCGAGGGCGTCAGCGAGGGATTATTCCCGATGGCGGAAAGTTTGGAATAGAGCGAGCCGTAACCGGCGCCGACATCGCTTAAATAGTTGCTTTTCCGGACAACTGTCTCGACCATCGGGATATTCCCGCTTGTCAGGATCGCGTGGACCTCGGGCAAGGACCGGTTGTGCCTGAGGGCGATCATGTCCACGTAGTTCCAGATCGCTGCATAAGGGATCGGTCCCTGATCCCGTTTCCTCGAGATTTCCTTCAGGATTGTCGCCACCTTGATGGCTGACGTCGCGGCGGTCGGCTCGGGGATGACCGGAATGAGAATGGCGTCGCACTCGTGATACACTTCGACAGCGCGCTGATGCACGTAGCCGCCTACATCGTAGATTCGAATATCCGCCTCCGGAGCATTGTCGAGCCGACCCCGAAACCTGTCTCCCGGGGCAACGCGCAAATAAAGCAACGTTCCGTCGGTCGGCAGCAACCCCCGCTTCATGGAGACATTGTACCAGCGCGTCGACGACTCCTGCTCGTCGCAATCGATCAGCAGCGTTCTGTGCCCTTGCTGGGCGAACTCCGCTGCAAGATTGACGTTGAGGGTCGATTTCCCGGCGCCGCCCTTGAAGGTCGAAATGGCAAGCGAGAGAGGTTTGACTGTCATGGAATTCCTCAACCGTTTGGGTCGGACAACCGGCGTCGCGACCAGAGATCGGGCCGAGTGACATGGATGAACAGCCGCTATACGCCGAGACAGGGCGTTGTCGTCGCACCAACGCCCTTGGCAGACGCGCCCGAAATCCAGCGTTCGGGCACGAAGTTTCGCTCAGAGCTGTCCGCGCTGTCGCGCCGCGATCAGGTCATCGTTCAGCCGCACCGTTTCGCGGTCATGGGTCGCATCGACAAGCACATCCCTCGCCGGCCAATACCGCGGGATCGGCAGGACAAGGAGCATGAAGAGGCAGATCGTCGCAGCCTTGAACCAGAAAGAGCTGGAATAGAAATCGGCCGCCCATTGCCAAAGCACCTCAGTTGTTCCTGACGGCCAGAACCCATACGAAAGCGTCAATGCAAGCGCGTAGCCCAGAAAACCCGCGACCAGAGCGCAGGCCGCTGGAACCGGCAAAAAGTTCGCGATAAAGATCAAGAACCACGCCGCCCGGAATGGAAAGGTGAAGGCCCTGACCGCCAGTCGATGCACCACCATCTGCCTGTCTCCACATGCAAATTGAGCGTCTGGACGACATTACTTTCATCTTGGCACATTTTCAATACTTGCACTACAGTACAAGTTTGTGCATGATCAGGCAAGCAACAGCTGACGGATGCGAGCATGAAAAATGGCGCATGGCGACCCTATCGCCCCCTCAGAGGGACCCTTCTCGCGTCCTTGATCACTCTGCCGATAGCCGCGCGGGCCGGCACGCCGGCGGAGTTCGTCAGCTATTGCCAGAACGCTTATGCGCGAGGGCAAGACCTGCCCCCCGGGCCGCGGACGCCAGCCGATACGATGTCGATCGCAAAACGGCTTGATCTGCAAAGCGTCAGCCCGGAAGCCGCGCTGAGCGCCAGCGCATTTCTCGTTGCCGATAGGGCAGTTGTTAGTTTGGCCGGGATGCAAAGCTGCCTTTCTGCCGACCGATTAGAATATGCGGATGTGGTCGCGACATGCGCCATGATCTCGCTTGCCGGATTAACTGCTGTTGTTGGCGAGGCAAAAGCAAGTGCCGGCAACGCGTTCCCGTGCCATGAGCTGACGTGGAATCCTGGTCGACCGACCGTGCGCTTCGCGGAATGCTTTTTCATGGAGGAGGGCGCGGTGCGGTCGCTCTCGGAAACGCTCATTATCAGGGGAGTAGCGTTTGCCTCTCGCGACGGCTCGGGGCGACCCCGCTTTCCGGAATATGCCCGAGCCGAAGAAGCCGCGCGCAACGCAAGAGCCGGGATCTGGGCCAACGCCCATTTCGCGCATCCCTGCGGTGAACGCTACCACGCCAATCCAACAAAACTCTGATGCGGATCTGGGCACTCATGGTGATTTCGACGATCGCAGTTTCCGGCCTTTATGTTGGCATCACCATCATGCCAATGCTTGGCGGCGTCAAAATTCCACGCGCTCAAGAGGTCTCGCCTCCGGTCGTTCCTGTTCAGACATCGCACGCCGAACGTCCGGCGACCGGTGATGGGGCGCGCGCACCGTCCCAATTCCTGCCGTTCCCTGCGGAAGCGCAATTCGAGACCGGCGATACTTGGATCTCCGGCGGGCGACGGTATCGGCTCTATGGACTGCAGGCGTGCCTGCGCGGCACCAGCATCACAATTTCCGGCGGTGCTGTCCGGGATTGCGGAGAACTCAACGTGATCATGACACAGGCCCTGATCAGGGACACGCGACCCGTCTGCACGAATATTAAGGACATCGACGGGAACAATGCGGTCGTCGCGTGCCAAACGACGGCAGGCCAACATCGCTACGATCTGGCAACCTATATGATCGCTCAAGGATGGGGATTTGCCGCGGTCGATGGTGCCGGGCATTTGATCGTTCCCGGATATAGGGTTGCCGAGGAAAGCGCGCGTTCCGTGCGCGCGGGCCTCTGGGCCTATTCCGACTTGCCGGACCCTGTCTCAATACTCGCGCAGCAGGCGGGGGTACCGCGATGAAAGGTGCCACCGTCTCGATGATATTGCTTGCCGTAACCCCGACGGCATCACCGGCCCAGGGCCGACCGACCGACGTGCCACGCCAGATTTACGGCAAGGTGCAGGTTGTCGATAGCGTCACATTCCAATTCATCAACAGCCGTCAGGTTGTCCGGCTCGCTGGATACGAAGCCCCTCGCCTGGAGCAGACGGCGACGAGCGACGACGTGACGTGGCCGGCGGGGCAGGTCTCGCGCGCTTGGATGATCCTTCGAACGCTTGGCCAGAACGTCAATTGCACGCCGATCGGTCGCGACACCAACAAGGTCCTGATCGCCCATTGTTTTGTCGGCGAGACCAATCTGGCGGCGGCCGCCATTGCGGAGGGCATCGGCTACGCGTTCAACTACCGCAATGAACCTCAGGTGCCTGCGTATTTCGATATCGAGAGAAAAGCCCGCGGGCTCGGGTTTGGCGTCTGGTCGTCGCCCGACTTGCTGCCGCCGTGGCTTTACACCGTATCTATCCCGAATGACGCACAATCCGACAGCCGTTCGCCAGAGTCCGCGGTGGGCCTGCCCCTTCCCTTGCCGGCCACCCCGGACGGCCCGTTGTCTTTCTCAGACACGCATGGAGGTTGAATGAAACGCTCTACCGAATCCCTGGCCGCTGCGGCGCTCCTGTTTGTCGTGCCCCCGATCGCGGCCTGCGCGCAAGACGGCGCCACCAAAACGCAGATCGAACGACGCGATCCGGACTTTTGCGGCGCGGGCGGCGCCGGTTGCGATCCGGCGGAGGTGCAACAATGGAAGGCGGTCGGCAACAGACTTGCCGACCTGTCCTCGGCCGATCTCAGCCAATACGCCTATGCTTGCGCGAAACACCCTGAATGGAAGAAGGAGTGCGAAACCGATGCCATCGCTATCCTGAAGCGTCTCGGAATCGAGGGATATTGAGGTCGCGATGAGTAGGTTTCACGATGGTGCCGGTTTCGCCACCGCAATCTCTCTTCTCGTTGGAACTGGGGGCGGTTACGCGATCAACGAGTTGCTGCGAACCGGTCAGATAATCGAACTCGAACAAGAGATCGCCCGGCTGAAGACCGAGGTACAGCAGAGGTTGGAGGTAGGGCTTCCAAACGACGAGGAGGCAAGAGCTGCGATCGCCAGGTCTGGCCGCTCGATCCGGATGTCCGAATGTATACCTCGCCCGGCTGTGCCCGACGTTACCTGCACCGGCATCATCACCACGGCGAGCGGCTCGTTTGCAGGCACGAAGCGGCCCGGTGTCCTGTCGTTTGCGAGGATCGATGGTGCCTGGACGCAGATCCAATAGATGATACGGACGTAGGTGAACAATGAGAGCGATCATGATCTTTGTCGCAGGTTTGACCGGCACGGCCGGAGGGCTAACAGCCGGGCCGGCCGAAGCCGAAGGCGCCTCCTGGGGATGTCAGGTCTTGTTATGCGCGGCATCGAAGAGCCCGTCCTGGCATGGCGTCCCCTATTGCGTCCCGCCCATGACAAGGCTCATCGCCGCGATGTCGAGGCCCGGATTTTCGTGGCCCATTTGCCATGAGGCCAACGCGGGAAAGCCAGGGCGGAAAATCTACGAGGATTGCCCCACGGGAACCACGGTCGGCTACAGCTCGCAAGGCGACAACGGCGGCCGCGGCGAGCCCGACCAGTGCATCAAGACAGTCGATGTTTGCCGGTCGCCGAGCCGGCTCGAAACGAATGTCGCGTCAACAGGTTTGACGATAAACCGGCGCTACGATCGGGAAGCTGAGAGCTGCATTCAGGAGATCGCAACTCCCCGGCCGCGGCGCGCGGATCCCTGGTTCTTCGATATTCCGAATGACACAGGCGTGAAGGAGAGGTTCTGGTTCAATCTGAACCACTAGCGCGCACTGAGACCTGCCGCAGCGGCGAAGATCAGGGCGATGTTTCGTTCGATTTCTTTGGTCTGCGTCGCGCTTTCCAGACCGCTATCCGAGGGAGGTCGGCTTCGGTGACCTTGAGCAAATCCTCGATAACGACTTTCCACTCGCGTTGCATCTTGTCGAGGGTCGACAGTTTGACGTCACGCATCGCCCGGGCCACTTGCGATATGTATGCTTCGTCCACGCCCAGCTGTTCGGCCAGCACCCTGTTCGTTACGCCACGCTCAGCCTTCAATCGCTCAATGCCGATCGCGAGCCGTTCCTGGAATGTCAGTATCTCCAATGAAGAGATGTCGATGGGTTCGACCGGAATGTCGCGTTTCACTCGAGGCATCGAACGTCTTCCTTGGTCGCAGATCCTGTTGATCGACGACGGCTGGATACTCCAACAAAGTGAAGACAGAGCCCGCCACGCCTGTGGAGTCGCACTATCCGAGATAGACTCTTGCTCATCCAATACCCGATATCGACTGGCAACCTACACCACCATGCGTAAGCCGGTTGTTGTTCATCCATGTTGCTGGATAGTTCACACCTTCGTTACGCCTCTTACACCTACACCGCTAAGATCAGCTGGTGCAAGCGGACTAGTGAGGGATTGCCGTCCACATAGCGGCCAGCATAGAGCGGGGCCCTAGATCGCATGCGTATAGTCGTCCGAAACAGTCCGGCCTATGCACTGGCCGAAATCACCGAAAACGAGGCCGCCGCACTCCGCGCCTGGTACGGCAATGCAGCGTCGAGCGAGGACGAAGCCATCGCTCTTTCGGTAATCAGGCGCGTCAAGGTGATGAACGGCTGGATCGAATGCGACTGCCTCGCCGGTAAGTGCCAGCCATTGCTCGCCCCGATCCGGCAGGAGCGCACATTCACACTGCGGCGGCTGACGCCGAAGGATGACGATCCTCTTCGACACGAGGAAAGACCTAACCATGCGCGCGCCTGCCCCTTTCATGTCGACAAGGACGCCATTCCGGCGCTCGTCGATCGAAGCTATCACATCCGGCCAGTCAGAAAATCCGATCGCAGCTACATTGACGCACTGCCGGCCATTCCCGACCGCCTTGCGGATATCGCGGACCCGGATCCCGCCCGATCGCCCGATCGAAACGATCGGCCATCCAGGCTTGGAGGTATCCTGTGGCAGTTGCTCGATAAGGCCGGCACGAACGTTATCCAGCCGCTGCAGGACGATCCCGATCTTGCGCTGCAAGATCAGCTTTCAAGGCTCCGTGCCGCCGCGAAGGGGCTCAGGGTCCTACGGACCTGGACGCTTAGCGCGTTGATGTCGACCTGGGCGGCCGACTACTGGGAACCTGAGAGCCGCTGGCAACGACTGCTCGAAAGCTCGCGCTCGGATTGGCCAGCAACGCTTCGCCGCACCGGCTTTATGCTGCTGTTTGCGACAAGCGTATCCACCCAGACGATCATGCCGGCGTCGTCGTCGCGGGCGATCGACGTGCTTGGAAGAGTGCGGCAACCGTTGCGCGGCCATCCAGCGTGTCGCGGCCCCTTCCTGACGTTGCTGAATGTCGACTTCCACGATGACGACGAAGGGCCGGTGCGGGCAGTCCAGGCCTATGCACAGCCGGTCTATAACGGTGACACCCTGTTTCCGGTGGAATCCGGTTTTGAAAGGGAGGTTTCGCATCTGTTATTCTGGCTTCAGAGGTCACTATTCGAGGCCGCCCCGGAACTCCGCGTCAAGGTCACCAAGCCGCTTTTCGCGTCAGAAACGCCGTTCGGACCATGCCGACCGGACTTCGTAATAGAAGCGACTTACAATGAGCGTAAGCCCGTAACGCTCATCGTCGAGGCTTTCGGCATGGAGACCGAAGAATATAGAGAGGCCAAGGAGAGGACCGTTTCGCGAATGAAGCATCTCGGACCGAACTTCGGCATCTCTGCCGAGGATCTCGCTGAGGGGAAAGCGTCAGTCACTGCCAAACGCCTGCAAGACTGGGTGATCGATCGGATTCGTAATGCGTAAGGCAACCCAAATAGGATCGGAAGCTCTCCCGAGCGATTTTTGCCCGAAGGCGCGCGTCGGCCTCTCTTGTGCAGAGGGTGATGCAAACCGCCGGCACCCTGCTCCTCTTCGAGACCGTCCTGCGCATGCTCGAGGCGTGAGACGGCTCCGCAGCGTCTAGGTGAAGGCAGAGCTCGATCGCTCCTGGTGCAGGAAATATCCTGACAACCGGCTCGCGGCGTCCAGGCGCGCCGGGACAGTCCTGATCAGGTGTGTTGAAGATCGGCGTAGATAGCCTCGATGCGCGTGGCCTCCTCGTCCGTCAGGGCGGCGAATTCCCTTTCACGCGCCCGCTTCGACAGTTTGCCGTCGTTCCGGCGCAGGAAACGGAACAGGAGATCGAACAGCCTGTCCGGCATGTCGATCATCCGAGCGATTTCAGCTCTGAAGCTATCGTAAGTTTTCAGGAAGGCGGTCTCTGCGGGCAGATCGACGTCAATTGTCCGCGCCACGCATTCGAACAGGAACTCCGCGTGCGGCGTTGCATCGAAATAACGGTAGAAATCGCCCGTCTCATTCAGCACGTCGACATTGCCGCGATCGGTTGAGCGCCAACGGATATGGGGTAACAGACGGCGCGAATAGGTCTCCAGCGTGCGCCGGTAATCGTCGATGCGATCGAGAATGACAGCCGAGACGGGAAACACCAGCCCTGGCGGATTGAAACCGCGCTCAGCCAGCACATGATGGATGAGGTAGCGGTGCAGACGTCCGTTTCCGTCCTCGAACGGATGGATATAGACGAAGCCGAAGGCGAGCGCAGCGGCCGCAAGGACCGGATCGAGCCGCCGCGCCGCGCCGCGGTCGAAGGCGGTCAACCCGTCGATCAATGCCGGCAGGTCCTCATGTCTTGCGCTGACATGATCTGGAATGGGCGCGCCGCTCAAGCGATCATGCTCGCCGACAAAGCCGCTATCAGTGCGCAAACCGAGGTGCACGAAACGCGCGTCACCGATGACAACTCGCTGCAATCGCTCCAGTTCGGCGCGGTCGATGGGATGGCGGCCGGCCTCCCCGATCACCTGCCCCCATCGCTGGATGCGATCTTGTGGTGGGTCTTCGCCCTCGATCTGGAAACTCGACCGCGAATCCTTCAGGAGCAGGAAGGCTGCGGTGCGGGCGAGCAGGTCGGCCGGCACCTCGGCAATCAGGCGCCGCGCCTCCTCGCCGAGATTGCGGGCGACGAAAGCGTCCAGCACAGGTGTGCGGAAGATCATCGGGCAGAAATCGGGTGTGCCCGGCAGGTTGTTTTTCACCCGATGGCGCGGGGATGTCGTTCCATCCACCGCCCATTGGAGATCGGGATCGACGATAGGGGCATAAGTGCCCTGGACCGCGTCATCGAGATCTAGCCTGGCATCGAGCAGCCACTCATAGAGAAACCAGAGACGCCGCGCATATGCGCCGGTCGGTGCAGCCCGGACGATCTCGGTAACGGGCTCCGGCCCTGTCACCTGAAACAGAGCTTTGAGTACGGCCAGATCCAGTCCTTCGTAACGCAACGCGAAGGTCAGATGACCCATGAGGCTGGTTTCAGGTTGGTGGCGAGGCGTGTAGAGCTTCCAGCCGTCAGCCTGATAGATCTTGTGGCGCGGACCAATGGCGGCAAGGTTGATCGGCGCAGGGACGGGCAGTTCGAAGGCGTCGATCAGGGCGGCGTAGCCGACAGGGAGCGCTCGCTCCGGTAACCAGCGCCCGTGAAAAACGCTCATTGCGTCTGAGAATGGCTTCTTTTGCCCAAGCGTCATGAATTTCGATACTCGCTCGCGAAAAACGATCGTCAGACGATGAATGTCATGAAAATCAATCTCAGACAATGAAAATCGATACAATCAGGCCACGATGCATGAAATTCAATTCAATGCCGGATCGGGACTAGGGCCAATTGGTGAGTCACAAGGAAGAATGCCGCGGCGCACCGAGTTCCGCGCAAGGTCAGGCCGTTATACAGTCGCAGTCGTCTAGGCGAGTCCAACAGTAATCTCCAGGTCATGAGGACCCACATGAAAAAAGGCCGCATTCACTGCAGCCTTTTTGTTCGACGCAACGGCGACAGTTGCCGCTCGACTGTCATCGATCGTGTTCGGCTGGGTTGTTTATGACATCCATGTGCCGGATATTCCACCGGCAAGAAGATCGTGCGGGCTTCGCTGCTGGCTCTGACCGATCTCGACGTGAAAGACCGGATGGTGTTGACCATCGACGCTCTCGCGATCGAGCATCGAATGGATGAGGTGGGTGCTGACGAGGATCAGGACGATGACGACGATCATCGCATGCCCGCCCCGTCGGTAGCGACCGTGCGAGCAGTGGCGCCAGACAATGTTATCGCGCCCGTCCAAGTATCTTTGTCTCGATGCGGTAGAGTCCCTTGGTCGCGGTAATGTAGAGCCAGGTCCGACCACCCTGTGAGGCCAGTGCAATATTCGTCACCGCGTTTACATCTGGCACAGGAACAAATGCAATCTCCTTTCCATCCGGGCTGTAAATTCTAACGCCCAGCCGACTGGCTGCGGAGACCGCAGCGTAGATGTTGCCAGCCGAATCCACCGCAATGCCGTCAGGGCCGGTCTCTTTCCCGTAGTCGACGAGAACTCTCTGATTGCTGGCGGCACCGCCGGCTGCGAGGTCGTAAGCCAGCAGTCGCATTGCTCCGCTCGCCTGCGGGACCTTATCGATGCGCCAATCACTCAGCAGGGGATCGAGTTCGGCCACGTAAAGGGTCTTCTGATCCGGCGAGAGTGCAATACCGTTTGGTCGAGCTATATCAGCGAGAATAAGATGAACGGAGCCATCGGGGTCGATGCGATATACGCCCGATACGGGCTGCTCGATTGTCTCATAACCGAAATAGCGCGGGTCGGTGAAGTAGATGCGCCCCTTGTCGTCGATGTCCAAATCATTGGGAGCGTTGAAGGGACGGCCTTTGTAAAGGCCGGCAAGAATGGTCGAGCGACCGGTTTTCGCGTCGGTCCGGATAACGCTTCGACCGCCAAAATCGGCACCCTCAGTGACAACCATGTTACCGTCATGGTCGAACTTGATTCCGGCTGCCATACCGCTCGGCGAGCGGTACAGAGAGGTCTGACCTTTGGCAGGATCATAGACCCAGATGTTGCCGGCCTCCATACCTGTGGCAAAAGTCATGGTTAAGTCGCAGAAATAGATCCTGCCATCTGGACCGACTGCTGGGCCCTCTGTCCAGTAACCGCCATCGAAGAGCTTCTCAAGCTTGGCTCCGGAGGCGACAATGGGGCCTGCGACAAGCGCAGCGGTCTTTGTCTCGGCTGCGGGCGACAACGTCGCGGTCGTTCCAATGATGACGGCGGCAGCAGCCATGGCACGCCATTTTGGCTTTAGACCCCAAACGCTTTTTAGGTAGATCACTTGATCACTCCAAGGTTCACGAGGATAGATTGGCCCTCGAAACAGGCCGGAATTATCCGATATCCCTCTTTCTTCAGCCGAAAAACCACGTGCAGCGCCGCACATAACTGCATAGGATGCAGCAATAGACATGGCATAGCGGGACTGAGAAGACAGTTATCATATGGAGTTGGATCAAGGTCGCGCGGACGAATACTCGGCTTTGCTGGCCGTGGCTCGAACAGGCTCGTTCAACGCAGCAGGTATAGCTCTTGCACGTCATCCAACGATCGTTTCGAAGCGCATCGCCGCACTCGAGCGTCGGCTGGGGGTGCGTCTCATCGAGAGGACGACGAGACGGGTGCGCCTGACGGACGTGGGTGCACGCCTCACTGAGCGGCTGGAAAACGCCGCCGCCGCCATGTTCGAAGCCGAGCAGGAGGCTGTGGCCGGTGGATCAGAATTGCGTGGGCGGTTGCGTCTTGCTTTCCCGGCTGCCATGGGGCGGCTATGGCTGGCGCCTGCGCTGCCGGATTTTGCCCACCAGTACCCCGGGCTCGATATCGAGGTCGACTACGCCGAGCGCTTCGTCGACCTCGTTGGTGAGGGCTTCGACGCGGCGCTCCGTCTCGGAACGCTTGGCGATAGCCGGTTGATCGCACGCAAACTCGCGGATCATCACATTGTTCTTGGCGCGTCACCAAGCTATCTGGAGCGGCGCGGAACTCCCCGCCACCCCAAGGACCTCGCAGCTCACAATCTGCTGCGATACACGGGGCCAGTATCATCCCCGGAATGGAAGCTGCGGAAAGGTAGCCTTCGCGAGACAGTCCTACCTGACGGAAACTATCGCTCGAACGACATCGGTGCGTTGCTCGAAGCAGCAAGGCAGGGCATCGGCATCGTCGCATTCGGAGACTGGTCGATGTCACGCGATTTCGAGAAAGGCACATTAGTTCAGGCGCTGCCAGATTGGCGGTTTCTTGCAAACGAGGGAATCTATCTTGTCCGGCCGTCCAAGGAGTTCGCGCCGGCGCGAACTGAAGCATTCATCCGGTGGGTGACGGCTATGTTCGAGAACGGCGTGCCATGGCACCGCTTAGAATCGGAATGATTTTGGCAGTCAATCGTGAAACCATGCCTGCAACCATTTCAAGGAGATAGCACGGCACATTATTTGAGATTTAGCAGTTAATTTGAGATGTCAGTTACTCCGCACGTCTCTCTTAAACTACCCGAGATCGGCGTTGTCCGCCGACGCCACCACGATGACGGTGAAGCTGCGCGAGGGGCTGAAGTGGCACGGGTCGCCGGGCGGCTCGGTTAAGCGGTCACCGTCTCTTGCGGGCTTTTGACACAGTCTGCAGAGTTTCGCGACCGAGTTTCGCGATATTGCCGAGGCCCTGTTAATTGTCGGTCAGACCTCATCGAGAAATCAGCTTTTGCCCAATTACTACGCCGAGAGAACTTCCTGCTGCGGCTGCCGCAGGCCCAATAGGATTTATCAAGAGTCTGCGCGCCCCATACACACAGTCCAGCGGCTATTCCCCCAACAAGAGCGGGATAAAATTCCGTCATGTCCACCTCTTGACGTGTCGTGATTATCCACCTTTGAGCGGTCGAATAGGTTTACCACCCGGCAGGTAAGCCACTATCGGGCATCGTGCTCCCTGCACGCCTCCAGCTCTCGTTTCGCGGTATCAAGCAGGGCTTCCTGAACGGGGCCCAGCATTTCGGGAGGGCAGCTTGCGAAGATGCGCGACACGAGTTCCTCGACAAGCTCCGCTAGCCGCGGCGTCAGCCTGGTCGGAAACAGGTGGTCGAGGTCGCTCGGGTCCGCATCGAGGCGCTGGAACTCGCCGCTTAGCGCGCATTTCCATTTCGCGTTCTTTTACCATCAGCCAGAGGCCAGGATCGGCCCTGGCGGCGGCAACGATCCGGTCGAGACTTTGCTCGCCCGCAAGATGACGACCCGAGAGGTGTCTGATCTTGACCATATTGTTCTCCTGTTCGTCGGGCGCGCTATCCGTCACGCCGCTCGGCTTCGGATTGCTCCTCATCTTCGCGCAGCGGATCGCGCGCTAGGTCAGCGAATTCGCGCAGATAGGCTCTTGAACCGTCCCCCCTCAGGCGGCCCGAGAGGGCGTCTATCAGGAGTTCGACGTCTGTATTTAGTTCCGCTGGCTCCATTACACTCTCCTCTGCCTGCCGGAAGATCGCTTCATTCAAGGCCTGAAGATCCCCTCCGAATGCCTCTCTGACTTCCTGACGTCGAAGCACCGGCGTATCCGATCTCCGGTTGAGGTTTGGATCTGCGGCGACAGATGAATCGCTCCGTTGCTTGCTCCGTTTTACAGCAGGAGCCGCGTAGACACTTCGATTGAGCTTCTCCTCGTCGATATCGAGATCGACATCATCGGCAGGCTTGGCGCGAGGTCCATTCCTGCCGCGGTGCTTATCTTTCCAGGCAGCAGCGCCAGATGCCTGCTTCTGTCCCGGCTGCTGTTCCTCATTTCGAAGATCTTCTTCGGCCACACCTACTACTCGTTTCTCATCGAGACCCAGGCGACGGCGCAGTTCATCGAGCGAGGAAATGTAGACATGGCGAACTCCTTCCTTGACGATGAAGCGTACATCGTGGGCCTGTCGAGGGCGTTCGACAGCAGTAAAATCGATGTCAGCCGCCGCACCTCGCGAGCCTGTCTGATCCGTTCGCTTCGGCGCTTTCGTCGCCAACGGGACGGCCGGTTTGAAGTTGTCACTGTCGGCAATCGTCCATTCGACAGGCTTCAGACAGGGCCTTGTCACCATCTTGAATCTCCGCACCTTCGCAAACATTCTCTCTCCGCCGGAATCCAGTTTCATGATGCGCATCAGCGGCATGCCGGTGACCTGCAGGATCGCCTCTTCGGGCTTCATCATCATCAGCGTGTTGACCGGAAGAAGATCCACGGCAACCGGCATTTTCGACACCGAGCGCTGCCTACGGCCATGACGATGGGAATAGGATGATTGCTCGACCCACTCTGTCGTCTTGCCAGCGGCCAACGAGACAGCGGTCGCATCGTCCTGGTTCTGGAAATTCATGAATATCTTGATCGTTGAAGCGCCCATCAGGATCTTCTGGCCGGCGCGCTGGTACAATCGCTCAAGCTGAGCGCCGTCCTGAAGGATGAAGACGAAGCGCACCCCGTTCTTGCGGATCAGAGGGGCGAGTGTCAGGACCGTGTCGATGCGACCGCCATTGCCGAACTCGTCGAGCATCATCAGAACTTCGTGCTCGCCATTGCGTAATTCGCCCATCTGCACGAGCTTGTCGGCCATCTGCTGGATGAAGATCGAGATCAGCCGCTCGTAGATCTGCATCGCATTCCAGTCGGCCTGGACGTAGATCACGAGCCTACGCTTTCGGATGGCGTCGATCGGGATAGTGGTGATCGAGGTCAGCGCCTCGACCAGCGGGTTCTGCAGGAAATTGAGCTTGGCGACGATCTCTGCCGCGATTCCTTCGCCGAGCTTTTCGTGACGACCGGCGAATTTGGTGAGTTGCATGCGGGTCTGGTCGGAGAGCACCGGCTCGTAATTTTCCAGCAATTGGATGATCGCCTTGCGCTCATCCGACATTGAGTTGAGAATCCGGTAGAGTTCGCTGAGCGATTTGCGCGTGTCTGGGCACTCAAGAACAAAACCCAGCATCGCGGTGAGCAGAATTCTCGCGCTCTCCTCCCAAAAGTCGGAGGAGTTCGACCGAAGCCGCTCCGGCAACAGCATCTGCGTCATTTTCTGCAGATCGGTAATCCTCTGGTTCGGATCAGTGCTGATCAGGTCGAGCGGATTGTAGCCGTCTGTGAACCTCGATCCCGGCGCCAGCAGGAAAATCTCGTATCCCTTGTCCTTCAGATATCCCGATGTCTCCGCGAACAATTCGCCGCTCATGTCGAGCACGACCTGCGACCCTTGAAAACTCATCATCGTCGGAATGACGAAGCCACGCGACTTGCCCTGCCCTGGCGAGCCGATGACCATGACGTGTTGGTCGCCATCATTGCGCAGCAGAAGTCCCTGCTTCAGTCCGAGCACGATGCCATGCTTGTCGCGCAGCCGAAAGTCAGAGGCATCTTTCAGGGTCGCCAGGCGTGCCTTGCCCATGATCATCCGGTGACGCTTTTGGATTGTCGCGCCGATTGGAAATCCTATCAGAGCGCCGGCGGCGGCCAGACCACCAAGCGTGGCGAGCACCGTCTGCCGGGAGGGCTTTTGATACGCGCCGGCTGCGTCGGTGGCCCCGAACGGCGCCTGATACATGGCAGCGAGATGATTGC
The DNA here is from genome assembly GCF_056280385.1 of Neorhizobium sp. USDA 3394. Lineage (NCBI taxonomy): Bacteria > Pseudomonadati > Pseudomonadota > Alphaproteobacteria > Hyphomicrobiales > Rhizobiaceae > Neorhizobium > Neorhizobium sp. USDA 3394. Next base: position 1,067,475 of record NZ_JBWCDU010000002.1, on the reverse strand, counting down.
CGAAATACTTGGCAATCTCGGCATATTCACCAGCCTTGGTTGCGACGAGATAGAAGCCGACGCCGTAGGCAATGACGCCGGCATAGGCGGCTGCGAAGATGAGAGCCGTGTGAGTGATCAGGCTGAACATCGACCGGACATGCAAAAGGTAGAGGATCTTGCGCGACAGCGCCCGTCCTCCTTTCAGCATCCAGAGGGAAAGGAGAAAAAACAGAAACGGCGAGGAAAGGGCAAACGCCAGGAGGGATAATCCGATCGTGTTGCGGGTGTAGATGATCGACAACGTGTAGCGAATTGCATCGACGAAGCGCACCTGTGTGACATAGCCGAAGTAGGAGGCCGAACCAAAAGAGGATATATAAGCGTCGTAGATCAGCGTGAAAAAGGCCAGCCAGAGCATGCCGATGCTGAAAAACACGAGCGGCAACGTGAACAGCGAGGCTCTCTGCAGACCGGTCCATCTTGGCCGGTCAGTCTCGGTGTGCGTGGATACGCTTGCCATCTTCGTCCACCTCATCGGCAAAGTAGATTTCGCTGACACCGCGGCCGCCGGCGGCATCGTTCTTCTTCAACTGGACCACGATCGGGATGATCGAGCGGATGTATCGAATGATATCGTCACGCTCCATGCGCACACTGCTGTTCAGCACGAGCGTCGAAAGACGGTTGAAGGCATGGTGGGGCGAGTTCGCATGGATCGTCGACATTGATCCAGGATGCCCGGTGTTGATGGCATTCAGGAAGTCGAACGCCTCGTCGCCGCGCAGCTCGCCCATGAAGATACGGTCGGGCCGAAGACGGAGTGCCGTGGCCAGCAAATCGGTCATCGAAACCTTCGCTTTACCCTGCCCGCCCTTTGACACCAGCAGCGACACGACATTCTGCTGCAACGGCTCCAGCTCGGCGGTGTCCTCCATCAGGATGAACCGCTCATGGTTCGGAATGGCCGTCAGCATGGTGTTGAGGAATGTCGTCTTGCCGGTCGACGTCCCGCCGGAGATCAGCATGCTGCGGCGGTTGATCGCCGCAAGTTCCAGGAAATCCCGAACCCTGCCAGCCCGCAGCAACCCCGACAGCTCGATATCGACATCATCGATATAGTCGTCGCCCGTAACCTTGGTGAAACGGAACGCGCCGGCCTTTTCATAGTCGTTGAGATCGAAGCAGCGGATGAACTGTTTGCGGATCGAAAAGGCGTGGCCTGTTGCCGAGGTCGGGTGCAGCACGAACTGGACGCGCTCGCCGCCGGTGAGTGTCGCCGACAACAGCGGGCTCTCGGCATTGACGGTTTGCTTGGTAAACGACGCCGCCCGTGAGGCCATGTGCCGAATTGCGTCCTGGTCGAGACCGTCAATCCGTTGCATGAACATGCTGAGCTGGCCGATCTTCTCGAGCCAGATTTCGTTGCTGCGCTGGCAGGAGATCTCGACGACGGTGGGATCGTCAAGGAAGGCCCGGATCGGCTCGAGCGCCTCGGCCAGAAAATGCTGTTCGGCGGAGATTGCGGGGCGCGCGTTCATTTGCCGTATCTCTGCTTGCGCAAGCGGTCGAACCGCTCGCGAACCGGATCGGGATAGAGCTCGGCGAAATCGAGATCGCGGGTGACGAAGACGTTGATGTCGGAGCCTTGCGGGATGTGGATGGTCGGCCGGATGTTTCGGCTATCCTGAAACGCTTCCGTGCCCAGTTGCTGGATGCCAGACGCAATGGTTTCGGCTGCGATTTCGCGGGCGCGATCCTGCGATGTCCCGCCATTGTCCTGCGGGATGCGGGTGATGCTGCCATTGTCGTTGACGATGGTGATGTCGCGGTCTTGCCTCTGGCCCAATTGGGCGATGTATTGCGTGGCGCCGCCGATTAGCGTCATCAATACCGGCGGCCCAAACCGCTCCCAGTTTTTTCGGTCGATGACACCCGTCATGCCCGAACGCCCAAGCCGGTCGGTGCCATAAGAACCAAGCTGCACCGAAACGCCGTCGCCACGGATCATCCGCGTCCAGACGATCAGGATGCGCTCCTGTCCGCGTTCGACGCCGGACTTGTAGTCGCCGATCAGCGACGAACCAGCCGGGATGAGAATGCGACGGCCGTCGAAGGAATAGACGTCCTCGCGCACGATCCCCTTCACCATGCCGGCAAGATCGGAATTGATGGCCGTCTCCAGCGTTCCGCGGATCATCGTGCCCTGCGGGATCCAGGCATCGGTGCGGTGGTTCTCGGAGGCGACCGAGACTTCCACCCCCTGTCCGCCCATCGCCTTCAGGAATGCGCGATCGTTATCAACCGCACCGCCGCCCTCCAAGGCAGGTGCCCGCTGCGCGCCCGACCCCGCTCCTGAGCCAAATGGCCCCGCCGCCGAGGCACCAGCGGATGCGTGCGCCGCTCCGTTCGTCTGGTCCGATTGATCAAAAACCATGGCCGAGGAGCGCACGCGTTCCAGAACCTTGGCCTGTCGCGCGAGCTCGATGCACTTGGGGTTGTCCGGATTCTTGCCTCTCGAACAATCAACCTCCGTCGGAGGCGCAACCGGGGCGGCTGCCGGGACGACCGGGGCCGGTGGCGGGGGCGGAGGCGGCGGAGGAGCCTCGGGGACTTCCACCGTGGGCAGCGGCGGGGGCGCCGGTGTTCGAAAGCCTTCGTTGCGAGGGGTCTGCACCGGGCGAAACTCTTCGCGCGGCGTCGTGTCGATTGCCGGCTCCTGCTCGCCGCCGGCAACAAGAAAATAGAGGACGACACCAACACCGGCGATACCCGCGACAACCGCGATTGGACGCATCAGTCCTATTCCCGCTCGCCTGGCCTCTCCCCCGATGGAGGTGTCGCTATCGATCGAATGGTAGTTGGGATCCGACATGACGTCCCTCCTATCGTTATTGCGATTGGTGATAAGTGGCCCCGCCGCCGATCCGCTTGGGCCCAACCGCACCCTCGATTGGGGCCGGCACGTCAGCGGGCGCAGTCCTCAGGTTGAAGAGGCAGGTCTCGGCCTCGGTGCCAAACCGCAGTGTCCACTGCCGCGAAGCCTTATCGATGACAATGTAATCGGCCTCGCGACGATAGTTGACGAGGCTCTCCCGCCGCTTGCCGTCTACGATGAAGATCGCCGGAACGTCGCCGGTAAACTTCATGAAGGTCTTCAGCCCGTCGTCGAACACCCACAGCGGCTTGGCCGCATCGCTCCCTTTGAAGCCATAGTCGTAATTGACATTGTCGCGGCGAATGTTCTTGATGTTCGGATTGCGCTCGGCCTCCTGCGCCTGCTTCCAAAGCTCTGCCGTGCCTTTCAAGCCGGCATCCTCGGGATAGATGAACCGCAGCTTGAAGGTCTGGTTCTGCATCGCCTTGCTGTCGTTGACGCGCAGATCGAACGAGTAGGTCCGTTTCGAGGTCACGACCGAAAGATTGGTCGCTGCGTCCTTTTCCATCGGTTTCAAGGTCAGGGAGCGCCGGTCGGCCGAGGTGAGAATTTGCCACGAAATGGTGTCGCCGGCCACCACCTGGGTGATCTCCTCGTCCGCGCCGAACAGGATGGTTGTCACCAATCCATAGGTGCCCGTCACCAGGAACACCTGCTCCGCCGAATAGGGAAATGACCGAATCCTCGGGTCGAGTCGTCCCGGTCGCGCGACCAGTTCGGCATGGGCAAACGTTGGCGCCAGCAGCATCAAGAGGGAAATGACCGCCATCCGCCTCATCATTCAGCGATCCCCGACGGCATGGTTTCGGGAACCTTCGCATATTCAGTCACGACAAAACCGAGAGGGTTATAGAGACGAACCCGGTTGCTGGCGGGAAGATTGATCTGCCGGTAGCGCACGGTCGCCGACCAGCGATTGACGACGTCGCCGCCGCGCCGGCGCTCCCGCGTCTCGAAGCGGACAGCCATGGTGGAGGCGTTGAGGGGATTGACCGACAGGATTTCCGGACGGATTTCGCCGGTCGCCCCGAACGTCTTGACCGGCCCTCTCGGATTGGAGGGATTCATCCATGTCTCATAAGCCTTGAAGGCTTCAGAGCCCGGTTCCGACCAAAGGGCGATCATGTCGAAATTGTCCGACAGATAGCGGGGATCGTAAGTCTCTCGCCGGATGACGTAGTTGCCGGCAAAGGCTGCGCGGACTGCCTGGTTCTCCGAGACGGTCGTCCGGTCCTTCTCCAGCGTCGTGACGGTTTCCATGTAGCCGGTGTTCTTATCGACGATCAGAGGCACGACCTCTGTGCGGACAAGGGGAAATAGCTGCGCCACCGAAAAAGAAAGCACACCTGCGACGGCCCAGCCGGCCGCGGCAAATATCATGAGAATGAGACCGATCAGGGTTCGAAGCGAGCGGTTCTTTTTCCCCCAGGAGAGATGCTGATCGTAGATATCCTGCGGACCGGCAACCTGGTCATTTCGCGCGGCTTGCGACTGCTTTCTCAACAATGTCAAAGTTCAAACCTCAAAGTCGTGGACGTCAAAATCCCGAAAACATTTGCGCCATCGCGTTGATCACTCAGCGTTACGGCGGCGATTTGTGAGCATTCGGCTGAGCGCTCCAGCGCCCGCCACCGTGCCGCGCGCAGCGAGAGCACTCGCTGCCAGCGCGCCTTTCGGCCCGACGAGCATGCCAAGCACCACAGCAGCAGCTTGCCCGGCGCTCGAATTGCTGGATGCAAGCCTTGAACGGCCGGCGCCATAGATCGCGGTGACGCCACCGCCTCCTTGAGCACCCGACGTCATCGTGCCGTAGGCGAAGGTGCGGGCGAAGTCCGGAACCTGGAAAATGAAATAGGAGATCAGTGCGAGATAGAGCACCATGGCCAGCACAATCGCCAGCGCGTTCTCCTTCGTCGCCATGTCGCCATTGATCGTGTCCATCATCCCGATCAGGAACCCGAACGACAGGCCCGCCATGATGTAGGTGAAGAGCAGCATGAACATGCCATAGGCGATGCCCCTAACCCAGGCGTCGAAGACAAAGCGTGAGATGCCGAAGAAATAGGAAAGAATGGCGATCGGCCCGATCGCCAGCATGACGGCGGTGATCATCTTGGCAAACAGCGTCACGCCGGTGAGAATGAGCAGCATCGGAAGCAGGCCGAAGACCAGGACAATGAAGACCACCACGGCGCCAGTGACGTTCGGCAGCCAGCCGGATTCATAGGAATTGAAGAGCTGCATGGTGAAGTCGTAGACCTTACGCGCCATCGAGGCGACTTGGCTGGCGAGATCGGACCCGGCGGATTGCCCGCCCATCGCCGAGGAAATGGCCGCACCGAGATCCTGCGGCGACGACAGCACGAATTGCCCGATGTTGTCGTAGAAGGTGGCCCAGGACATGATCAGCGCATAGGCGAGCGCCAGCTTGGATGCGGTGATCGCCATGTCCTGCAGGGACACACTCGAGAGGCCCAGCGCAGCCCAGAGAAAATAGAGGATGAGAAACAGCGCAAGGAAACTCGAGATCAGATTGCCGTTTTCGGCAAAGAGCCCCCAGGCTCTTTCCATGGACGCTTCGTTGATCTTGTCGAAATACCTGAGCGCATCGCCATAGAAATTGATCGCGTAGCTGACCGGATCCATTTCGCCCCCTAGGATCGATTGGCAGGCCGCATCGGACCGCAGTCGTCACTGATGGCTTGAGCCAGCGCCCGTTCCGGCGCCGTCGGCTTCTGCTGCTTCTCGAAGGCAAGGGCAGGCACGGGATTTTCGTCCGCCGAGCATTTCGCAAGCTGTTCGAACTTGCCGCCGCAGCCGCATAGGGTTGCAATGACGAATATCAGCGCGAGCTTCACTGGTTCTGCTCCTCGAATGCCCGTAACCTGTCGCGGACGGAAACGCTTTGCCAGCCAGCGTCTCCATCGCGCATCACACTGTCGGGAAGCGTTGCGAACGTCTTGAGGTTCTGGGACGAGGTCGCGAGCGCTGCCTTGTATTGCTGGTTCAGAAGCATGACCTGATTGTTGAGCGAGCCGACGGCCTCGTTGGCGGTCTGGTTGCCCTGCAGCACCATCTGGGTGTTCTGTTCGAGCGCACCCTTCAGGTCCTGTGCCGTGCCGATCTGCTGCGTTGCCTGCATGAAGGAGTTCTGCCGGTCCTTCGTGGCGCTGTTCATTGCATCGGTCAGCGCCGTCAGTGTCGTTAGCGCGTTGATGCCTTGCGAATAGGCCTGGTTTGCGCCGGACAGTTCGCCGCCCTTGACGGTATCGACCACCATCTTCACCAGATTGAGCCCATTGATCAGCTTGGCCGCCGTGTTCTGGAACTCACCGCCGATACCACCGAACACAGCCTGGTTGCCCGACAGGATGCTGTTGAAGCTTGGAGCCTGCCCCATGCTGAACCCGTTGCCGGTCGCAAGCCTGGCGAACTGGCTGGCGTCCTGCGTGCGATCACCGGTGACCGCCTGCAGGGTCTTCGTCGTGTTGTCCTTGACGACCGATGTGTCTTCCTGGATTTGCTTCGAAAGCCGTTCGATCTCCTGACTTATCGAGATATTGGCCGAGTCCTTGACCGGCACCTGCGCAAAGGCGTGCGATATGGTAGTGGTGCTGAGTGCTGTCGCGATAAAGAGTTTTCTCATCTGCCTGTCCTCTCCTTGCCTGCTCAATTCGCGACCGGTCTGGCGTCGACGACCGTCACCAGCCCAAGCGCCGGATCCGCCATCGCCGAAAAGGTCGCCACAGTGCCATTGGCGCGTGCCTGCTCCTGGAGATCCTCGAGCCAGCGCTGAATTTGTTTCGTGGTGGCGGTGGACGGCACCGCAAAGCAGCGGGTGCTGCCGGTATCAATGATCGTCGACGGGCATTGGACCTGGGCCATGACAAGCGAACCGTCATGGTCTTTCGCATTGCCGCCGCCCGAGCCTCGCAGGTTCGCCGAGGAAGACCGCAGGCCGGCCTGAAGACGCTGCAGATATTGCTGGTTCGCCTCGGTCGATTTTTGGACGAACTCATTCCACACCTTGCCGCGCTCGATCTGAGCCTCGGTATTGCGATCGACGGCCTTCTTCAGCTGTTCGCCGCATCCCTCGCTGTCGCTCACGGTTTCGAACTCGGCTTCAGTTCCGGGCGACGGGGTGCGGTCGCCATTCTGCGCCTTGTTACGGTTATAGTAGGCGGAGACCTTTTTGACATAGTCTAGGGTCTCCGGGATGTTAGGAATCTGCCCGTTTTGGAGTGATTGGCGATAAGGGCCGGCATTGTACCCGGCGGCGATCAGGTCATAGCGATTGCCGAACATCCCTTGCAGCTGCTTGATGTATTTGATGCCGCCGCGGATGTTGTCCCGACTGTCGTATGGATTGACGCCAAGCCCTGCTGCCGTTCCCGGCATAAGTTGCATGACGCCGGTGGCGCCGACGGCCGATCGTGCGGATTGCCGAAAGCGCGATTCCTGCTCGGCGATGGCGAGCGCAAAATTCGGATCGACACCCTGGCGGATCGCCTCGTCTTCGACCATCCGCGCGACTTGCTGCTGGCTCGGCGTCCGTTTCGTTGGTCCTGCCGGAGCGGTGTCGCCGGCCATTCCTTCTGCCGAGCAATCGGCGGGTGCACCGGAGCCTTCGCCGGGCGCTACGCTGTCCGTCGTTCCGCCCGAGGCACCTTTCAATGCCTGCATATCGGCCTGGTAGGTCTTGTACCAGTTCTCGGTCGCCTGCTGGATGTTCCGGCGGGCATTGTCGATCACCGGCACCTGCGCACGGGCGGCCGAGGCCACCACGGTCGCCAGCACCAGAACACTGACTGTGGTCAGTTCAGGAAGCCCTGCGTTCTTCATCGGACGCGTCCTCTTCCAAGTTGCAGAATTTCGACAGCCAGTGCTTCGGATCGTCTCCATATTCATCGAGCAGCATCTCGACCTCGCGCACCGTTTCTTCCCGGCCGGACAGCACCTTGATGAGTTCAGGCATGTGGGACATGTCGACCCGCGCGATCACGCTGCTCTTGGCCTGCTTGATCAGCATGTAGCGCGAACTGGGGTCGCCGTTCTTGACCCATTCGAACTCGGCTTTGGAGAGACCGAAATGCTCCATGTAAGAGGTCTCATCAGCCTTCGGATTGGCGAAGAAGATGTTGGTCGACGTCTGCTCGATGATCGTCCGGCTGACACTCGATCGCACCACGTCATCGGCCGACTGCGTGCCAAAAATCACCAGACCATTCCGTTTCCGGATGGTCTTGAAGTAGTCCTTCATCGTACGCTTGAACTCGTCGTCGTCGAGCAGCTTCCAGGCTTCGTCCATCAGGTTGATGATCGGCGCCTTGCCGTCATAGATCGCATCAAGCCGATGGAACATGTAGAGAAGGGCCGCGGTCCGGACCGTAGGATCGTCGAGGATGGATGTCATGTCGAAGCCGATCATCGGCCTGGAGATGTCGAGATTGTCGTCGGCATTGTCGAAGAGCCAAGCATAGGGGCCGCGATCGACCCATTTGTCGAGCCTGGCGATCAGGCTGCCCTCGGTCCTCTCGCTGCCGGCAAGCAGGGCGCGGAGCGACGACAGACGGCGATAGGAGCGATCCTTGGTCTTGAGGACGGACTTGATCGCATTGCGGATGATCGCCTCTTCCTGCGGCGTCAGGCTTTCGCCTTCCTTCGTAGGCTTCAGCATGAAGCTCAAGAGCCCATACAGGAAGATACGATTATCCTCGGCATCGTCGAGAAGCAGCGGATTCCATCCTGACGGTTGGCCAGGTTCGAGCGTCATGTAGGTGCCGCCCGCAGCGCGCACCATGATGTCGAGGCCACGATCCTTGTCGAAGACGATCGTCTTCAGGCGCGGGCTGACCCGATATGCCTGCAGGATAAGGAAGGCCATGATCACTGTCTTGCCCGAGCCCGTCGGCCCGAACACTGTCGTGTGCCCGACATCGCCCTGATGGAAATTGAAGAAGAACGGCGTGCCTGATGTCGTCTCGAAGATGGTGATCGCCGGCCCCCAATGATTGCCGTCCGGCCTACCATAGGGATAGGCATGGAAGCTGCTAAGGCCCGCGCAGTTGAGCGTCGAAATCAAAGCCCGACGCGCGATATAGGCCTGATTGCCGGGCAGCTGCGCCCAGTAGGCGGGCTCCGCGTTCAGATCCTCCCGGACATAGGAGGCACCGAGCGCGCCCAGTTCATTGCCGACCAAGGCGACCGCGTCATCGAGCTGAGCTTTCGACTTGGCGACTGGCATGACGGTCAGATGGTGCTCGGCGAAAGCGACGCGCTTGCGGGCGAGTTCGTCGCGGGCAATGTCGAGATTGGCCTGGACGCTGGAGCCGCCTTCGTCGGCTTTAGACATCTGCCGGTCGAGCCGTTCGATCCGGCTGCGGGCTGCCATGTCGTCGATGAATGACATCGATTGGGTCAGCACCATTTCGAACGGCTGCTTGAGGATATAATCGAGCATGCCAGCGCCGGTCTCCGGCGGATATTCCCTCAGCGACACTATCGCTGCATAACGATCCTCGTCCTGGGTATCGCCCTGGAGATGGATGATCCGATTGCCGATCGACGTTCGGCGCGCCGGCAGCATCTCGTCGATCGGAACTCTCCCGAGACGGATCGGTCTGACCCTGCCTCCGTTCAGGAGCGTGTAGAAGAACTCGCATTGTTCGGAGAACCAAACCTTCGGTGTCCCATCCTCGCCCACCATATCCGTGGAGACGTCGCGATAGGACGTTTTTCCGCTACCAAGATCGGCCGCCACACGCTGCACGTCGCGCAGGACCTTCGGGCCATAGGGGGCAAGCGACTTTTCCAACGCCTTTGTCGCCTCGACCAGCTTGTCGCGCATCGCCCGGAACTGCTCCTTGCGCACGACGTTGCCGCCCACGCCCATGACGCGGGAGAGAACCGATCCCTTTTTGAAAAGCGGACGCACCACCAGCGAGACATAGGTGTCGTTGACGAACATCTCGTTTCTGGAAATCCTCGACTGATAGACGTCATCGAGGCGCCGCATAAAGGGATCGGCGAAGCTCGAGGGCAGCGATGGCGCCACCTTGCGACGGACGACATGGGTGTAGAGCGCGAAATTGCCGATGGACGAAATCGCCCGAAACGCCGAGTTGCGTTGGCGCTGCAACATGTTGATCGTCTCGATATCGGCTGTCTCAAACGAGAATCCCGTCAATTTGATGGTCGAGATCAGGCAGTCGTTCTTCAGCCGGATGATGCCGTTTTCGATCGGCACGTAGAACGGGACATGGGTCGAGATGCTGCGGTCGGCAAAAATCTCCCATCCCTTCGCCAAGCTTCCTTTCAGTGATCTTGCCATCGTGCTCATGGATCAAGCTCCGTAGGTTCTGATGCCGCCGCCCAGCCTGCGCCCGAGCGGGTTGATGCCGCACATGCTGAGCCTGCCGACTATGTCGAAGAACCAGAGGTCGAGCCTGACTGTCAGCACATAGAGAATGGTGTGCAGGATGACGAAGGAGACCGGGAACCAGAGGATCGATCCGAGGATCATGAACACCATTAGCGAGACGAAGCATTCCGCCAGGAAATAGGTGTAGGGTATGCCCATGACCGTCGGCGGACGTGTCAGGGCGAGAATGACAGGATAGGATTCGATATAGTCGTCACCGTCAGGCTTGCTGCTAAAGCTCGTCATGATCACGATCCGCTTCCGGCGAGGAAGTCGACGAGCTCGGCGGCGGCAAACATGCCGGCCAGGCTGCCGCCGACGCGGAGAAGCGCACCCCACGACCAGTAGCCGAAGGCCGCAGCCAGGAACATGCCGATGAAAGCGATGGCTCCAACAGACCGTCCGAACGGGCCTGTAAAGAACTGTACGAGCCGATCGGCGGCGTTCTGCAAAGCATTGAGGTTTTGCGCCGCGGCGGGCTCGTATTGGCTGACGACCAGGATCATGGCCGCAACGAACACCGTTACGGTATGACCGACCCACCTGCGCTTGATCATGGAACGGCAGGCGACGCTCCCGTAAAGCACTGCCACTGCGAGCATGTTCATTGATGCACCTCTTCCTTGACGATTTTCAGCGGACCGCCGAACTGGTTCGCCTCCTCCACCTTGTGAAGTCGCGTTTCCGGTGCGCGTGGATCCGCAACTGAGAAAATAAGCATTGGGGATCGTGCCCGGTCGGCGGTCCTAATCCGGCGAGGCGGACCCGGCTCGGCTCGAGAGAGCTTGCCAGCCTGCGGAGTCGGGGCAGGCGCCGCTGCGCCGGTGTAGTAGCCGACGACCCGCGTCACATAGTCCGCCGTTTCGCGGATCAGCGGCAGAGACTGATGGATGTCGACACGAGGCTCGCCGGCATTGTAGGCCGAGGCGATAAGCACTGGGTTACGATACTTGTCGATGAGAACACGCAGGAACCGGGTGGCGGCGCGGATATTCTGTGGCGGATCCGTGAGATCATGTGCGCCGAAAGCCTCGCCGATTTTCGGCATCACCTGCATCAAACCGATCGCGCCGGCCGAACTGACCAATCGGGGATCGAACCCGGCGTTTTCGGCCCGCATGATCGACAGCACCCAGTTGGGATCAACCCCCTCCTCGACTGCGATTGTCAGTGCAAGCTCGGCATAGGCGTCGGGGATTCCGGAAAGCAGGTCGGGCCGCGGTTGCATCGACGCCAGGTCGGTATCGGCGTGCGGGCGAGTTGTGCCTGGGTCAAAAGAGAAGGCGCTGATTGGTGAGAGCACGGCGCGTTCGCGCCGTGCTCTCACGCTACCTGCCGCTTCTCCTGATAGCTCTGGATCGCGGTCACCGAAATCAACGCCGGCTTGATCAACGCGAAGCGGGTTCGCCGCGAGCGTGTCGGTGTCGGAGTTTCCCGCAAAGCGCTGGTTGAAGCTGGCCAGATCGATTGATGGCGGTAGGAGGTGGTTTTCTACAACGGCGGCATACGATGCGGCAATCGGTGTCGGGAGCGCCCCAGCCTCACTTGAACGGATAACGAGCGCTTGGTCGGGGTTTTCGATATTCCGTTGCGGTCCATTATCCGAGGAACTGGAAACTAATCCGGGAAGAAAAAACACGGATGTCACGGCAGGCCAGAAGGCGCTGCGTCCCCAACGGACTAGCGGTTCCCTCACGGAAGAATGCGAGCTGTGATCCATTGCCGAACCGGTCCAGACTTGTACTTCGGTACAAGTTTTGAACTGCATTATCGGACGGAAATCAACACAAAAATTGCACTGCAGTACAATTTTTGAGAAGGACAGTATCCCTTACAAGTCAGATACTCAAAGAATTCAATCGTGTAGGCGCGCCCATCGATCGGGCTTCCAACGATGCAAGATCTGCTCTCGATCGCCCAAAATACGCGCCAAGCGCACGGCGGTGCCGCCTTTGACCAAAACCGATCCGGCATCGGCTCCGGACTGGCTACGATAGGTTCTGCATGTGAAATTCGGCAATTCGCGCTGAACCCTCGATGCCGGCCAGCAGTCAAGCACCCGATAGCGGTAACCATGGAGGCCCCTCGCCAGATTGCGTGAGACCTGCTGCACGGGACCGAGACGGTGGCGCCCGAAATCGGTGCCATATTCCAACTGGCACTCGACGATGTCGCCTGGATAGTTTCTGCAGGCCGTGAGAGTGAGATATGCAAACGGCTGTGGCGGTCGCGGGGCCTGTGTCAGTTGTCCACAGGCAACCAAGGGGATTGCAACGACCATCGGCCAAAACAAAGCTGATGAGGTTCGCATGGCTTCATCTCTTGGTTTCCTGCCGATAGCCGGCACGTTCAAGGGCTTCGAGAAAGAGATCGCGGGCAAGCCCGCAAAAGGGCGACGAGGCTTGGGCCATGTGCAGTTCGGTCAGCACCAGCCCGAGACTGGAGATGGTTGCGACGACTTCTGCCAGGTCGTCATTGAGACCGTCGCGAAACATCTCGCGACCCTGATGTCCCTTGACGACGATGGCGTAGTCGTTGCGTGCGATGCTATGCCACAATTCGAGGGTACCGGTTTCACAGCCGTGGCTCTCAGTGTCGCAGATGAGCATTAAGGCGTAGTCCGGATGCGGCAGGTCGCACTCTTCGATCGACGTGCCGCCGTGAAATTCCGTCAGCGCTGCGCCCGACGAGAACAGAAGCAAGCGCTCATTGACCAGCAGCCGCCGCCGTCCCAGATGCACGAACCCGTTCATGACGGCCGGCCGTAGGAGGCTTGGCCTAAGACTTTCCGCACAGTGCTCGCAGAGCGACACCAACTGATCACTCCTCAAAGCAAATGCTCTGTGAAAACGGCCGACAAGGAAGCGTTCTATATTCTGGGTGCGGCCACCGATCGACTCGACGAACGCAAAGGCGCCAAGCAGCGCCCACGCGTTCTTCAGGTCATCACTTTCAGCCGACAACCCGGCGTCGCTCACCAGGCTTGACGATCCGACGACGATTCCGGCAGACCGGGTTTGCGCGCCGCAATCCGGGCAGTCGACGCAGACCGGAACCTTGTACCATTCCTTCGTCAGTAAGGACCGATGGCTTGTCAGAAGAAAATCCGTCTTGCTGATGGAAAGTGTCGCGAATGCAAGCTCTGATCCGACGCTCGCCACCTTGCAGCAGACAAGAAATGGCACCGGCAAGGTTTGGTTTCCAGAGTTCAAACTTGCACTCAAGTACAATTTTGTAGCAGTCCGAAACCAATTGCTCAAGATTTAAAATTTGGGCTTGGTAAAAATGGCTACTCGCCCACACGGTCGGCTCGCACGAGTTTGGCCTCGTCAATTCACACCATCGGCGATGCTCATATCCACTGAATCGCTCCTTCGCGAACTCGCTGATGCACGCACGCACTGGTTCGCAAATTTGGTGATTGGCTCAAGCGCTCTTTCACCGATACGCTGGTCCGCTCAATCGGTGAAGCGCCTATTCGCCTATTCGGGCGAACGCGGATTCACCGCGTTGCACATCGACGCAATCGCTAGTTCGAACATTCACCTAATCCCCGATTGCCCTAAACGCTGATCATCGCAATCCCGCATTCAACGAGCTGCCAGCTTCAACCGATAACGTGCCGCCCGCCTAAAGACCCCGATCCTTCCGGCCCGACGCCCGTACGTCCACGTCGATGCGTGCCGGTCAGATCGCAGTTTTTCGGCAAGCTTTGCTCGCCTTGCGACCATCGCCCCGCGGGCGAGACGGCTATTGGTATACCAATAGCCTATCCTGCCATCTCTTACCAAACCGGCCTGGCCACCGAACCCGACGTGCCAATGCTTTCGCGAGTCGCCAGACAGAGCAACAGCGATCACAGGCCATGGCCTGTGATCCGCGCCCGAGGAACAGCACGATGGCCAGGCCGGTTTGGTAAGAGATGCTGAAGCGAGCCGTCGTCGTGAGCTGCCGGGATGTCCGTGACTGGAGGGAGCGGGCATCGATGGCATGCGAACGATGAGACGATTCTCCGTTTGATGATTGCGCAACGCTACCAGCTTTATGTCGAACGCATTGATGCCCAAAAAACAGGGCCCGGTCCTATGCCATGTCGATCGAGCCCAACCTGTTCGGCGAGGTCTGTCTCATCCGCCGATGGGGTCGGATCGGCGCCACCGGCCAAAGGCGGGAGCATCATTTCGCGCGGCAGGAAGAGGCGGTCAGGCTGTTCCTACAGCTTCTGCGAAAGAGACGGTCGCGCGGATACAGGCCGAAACCGCATGTCCGCCAGATAGACCTGCTGATCCTTAGCAAAGGAGCGCCGCGAAGGCCGACGCCATCCTCATGTCGATTGCATGGGATCGAAAATGGAGTGGTATCCAATGGCGGCGGCCTTTCCAAAGGAAACACCGCAGGTTCTGACACCAGCCAATGGCCAAGCGAAGCTTCGGGCGTGAAGCGTCGGTCGACCCGGCGCGTCAGGCCAGGCGACATGGTGAAAGCCGCCTCAGAAGGGCGGCTCGGCGTCGATTACACCCTCCTGTTCGGCCATGATCACCGCCAACTCGGCACAGGCGAGTTCCAGCTCGACCTCGATCTCGCGGCGTTCGGCGGGGTACACGGCATTTCGCAATTCGGCCCGCAGCTCTTCAATGTGTTGTTCCAGAAGCATCGTCGTCTCCTCGACGTTTGTGAAAGACGACGCGCGCGGTCATGGGGACGTGGCGGGGTCAGGGATCGCGGAACGCGACCGCCAGCGGCGGCGAGTGGGGGTGCCGATTTTGCCGGAGTGCAGGGAACCGGAGCGGAGGCAAAATTGGGGGCACCGCTCGTCCTTGAGGCCGTCATGCCCCCATGACATCATCGGACCGACTGAGCAGACATTACCTCTCCGTACCGCACCCGAACCCGAAGACGGGCTCGATGCCTGTCTTCGGGTTTATCGACACGCAACCACCTGATTAACTGTGGAAATCCGGGGCTTTTCGCGGCAATTGCCGCAGTTTGTCGATGACAGCGTGCGGCGGTGGTGGCAGGGATTCCGTATCGATCACGGTCCGGAGACAGGAAATGACCACCACCAACGAAATTGCCGACAAGATTGCAGGCGAGCACGGCCTCACCAAGGTACAGGGGAAAGCCATCGTCGAGGCGGTGATCGCCTCCATCACGGCGGCAGCCGTCGCGGGCAACGAGACGTCGCTTCCGGGTTTTGGCAAGTTCAAGGTCAAGGCAACGCCGGAGCGCGAGGCTCGCAACCCGTCGACTGGCGCAACGATCAAGGTTGGCGCCGCCAAGAAGCTGGCCTTTACGCCGGCGAAGGCACTGAAAGACGCACTGAACAAGTAATTTTGTCAGCATAAAAATAGCCCGGCGCCGTGCCGGGCTATTTTCTTTTTGGGCCTGCGTCAGCGGGCGGATGTCCGCTCAAGAACATCCTGGATGATCGAGTCGCTGACCGCGTGATGGGCTTCGCGGGCATGGTCGTCCAGCAGCTTGTGAAGAATGCCGGATGCCAAAGGGATGAAGTCGAAACCGAGCGCGATTGCTGCGGTCCGCAGTTGCGAAAGTGTTTCGAGTTCCCTGAAGTTCGTACCAAGCCAGAGTTCAAGATTGTCGCCATCGGCGTCCGGAAATGCCTGGAGGAAGAACGTCTGGAGCGGACGGTCGTAGCCGATAATGGCATCCGGGTCTGAGTGGCGGGATGCAGTCCTGATGACGGTAATTGTGTAGCGGCTCATGGCGGCCTCCTTTGGAATGAGGCGCCGGCCCCGATTGCGGGGCCGGCGGTGCGGTTCAGGCCGGGCTGTTCCAGAGGATGACCTTCTTGCCGGGCTCGCCGCCGGGTGCGGGGGCGACGTTGCCGAAGATCACGCCGATCTCAGGCGCTTCGAGCTTCGTGGAGATGTATTCCTCGCCGGTCTGGCGGGAAATGCGGTTCCAGCCGGCGCCGATCTCGAAGCCGGTCTTGCGATGGATGATGCGGTAGTCGGGGGCTTCTTCGCTCGCCTTGCTGGCGTTCGGGATGAGGGCGATCGGGGCGTTGACCCGGATGGTGGCGAAGACGCCTTCGAGAGTGCCGTCGGTCTTTTCGGTGAGGGTTGCGATCGTGGTAGCCATGGGATTGTCTCCTTCGTTGCATCGGGACCATTCCCGATGGCGCCCGAAGAAGGGACTGCGCCGCAGGCGTCACCGAAGCTTAAGCGGAGGGGAACCCCCTTGCGGGGTTGACGCTGATGGCGGCCGGTCCCTTAGAAAGGCGACATTAAGAACGGGAATGGTCCTTGATTGAGACGTCAGCAGGAGACCTCGCCCCGGCTGCCCTTTGCGGACCCGCCGAGTGCCGCGCTTGCGACATGCGTCGGTGGTGTTCGGGTCAACGGGCGGTGGCCGTCAACCAGTCGCGACGCGATAGATCAGCACCGATCCCAGCCTCATCATCAAAGATGACCAAGCCGGCGCGCTCGAATTGTCGGATTCCCTGACGCGACTGCAGCTCTGCAGCCCAGGACCGCGTAACAGGGGTGATTACAAGGGATGTCGCCGCCGACTGCAGCGGTGGCGGGGCATCCAGATCAATCGAGAAGAGCCCGCGAACAGCCAGCCAACCACGCAATCGTCGCGGAGTGGATTGGATAGCGCCACGGATCCGCCACTGCGACGACGCGGCGTGGATCAAAGCGGAAGAAGCAGCGCCAAGCCTCAATCAAGCCGGTTGACCCGGCCAGTTCGGCCGCGCGCCTCGGCAAACAGTCTGGCGATCTTCACCGTAAAGGATTTGCTGAAGCGGCCGAGGATGTCCTGATCGGGCTCGATGTACCAGGAGCCCTCGACGATATCGTAATTGTACTCGTCGGCCATGATCCAGCACCGCTTCAGATCACTTAGGCCCGCACGCTTGCGCTCGATTTCGGGGATCTCCAGAGCGATCCGGCCCGCCTGCGGCGGCTGCGTAATGATGGCGAGAAGGGCCAGATGCGTGCTTCCATCGGTGGCACTTCGGATGGCGATGACGACGCAGACAGGGCGCTGCTTTCGGCCCTCGGTTTCGCCGCGCTGCTGCTGCCAGCCCCACAGGTAGGGATAGGAGATGACCTCGCCAGGGCGGAATTCACGGCTCATCGTCGTAGCCTTCACCGCGCGCCAGTCGATCGAGCGCCTCGTCGAACAGTTCTGCATGCTCGGCGGGCATCTCCGAGATATGATAGGCACGGCGGGGGTTGCCGCCGCTGCGCATGCGCTCATAGTGCTCGTAGCTCATCAGCACGAAACGCGGCTTCTTGTGCCGGGTGAGCATCACCGGCTCGCGGCTCGCCGCGTCGGTGATATCGCCGATTTGTTTGTTCAAGTCGCCTGTCGTGAACTGCTTCATGGCTATAATCTCCAGTACGGTTTCCATATAAGCCATTTTTCCCATGTTTTCCATATTTTCCATCTTTCGAGGAAACGGCGCTCACGCGTCGTCTCCTGAAGCTTGCCAGACCGGGATGCCGAGACGACGCGCCTTGTCGGCAAGATTGCCGGTGATGCCGTTTCCGGGAAAGACGATCAATCCAGCGGGCATGACAGAGAGCATGTCGTCGTTGCGCCGGAACGGGGCCGCTTTGGCGTGTTTGGTCCAGTTGGGTTTGAAGGTGATCTGCGTCACCTTGCGGGCTTCAGCCCAGCAGGCAGCGATCCGTTCGGCGCCTTTTGGCGAGCCGCCATGGAGCAGCACCATGTCGGGATGCTTGGCATGAGCCTGATCGAGCTTGGCCCAGATCCGCTCATGATCGTTGTAGTCCATACCGCCGGAGAAGGCGATCTTGGTGCCGGCCGAGATCAGCACCTCGGTTTCGGCGCGGCGTCGAGCGGAGAGGAAGTCCCGGCTATCGATCATCGCCGCCGTCATGTTGGCGTGATTGACCTTGGAGCCGGTGCGTGGCCGCCAGGACGAACCGGTCTGCGCCTCAAAGAGGTCGGCCGCGCAGTCGCGCATGAACTCGAAGGCGTTGCGGCGCTCCAGGAGTGTGATGCCTTCCGCGATGAGCCGTTCGAGTTCGACACTTTTCACCTCGGAGCCGTCCTGCTCGCGCTGACCGGTGCGCTGCGCTTCCTCGTTGCGGTCGAGCTCGCGCTGGATGCGCTCGCCGGCGCGATGGAAGAGATTGGGGATCGACCAGAAGAGGTCTTCGAGATCGGGCTCCAGGCGGGTGTCACCGAGCATTTCGGCGAAGGCACCGAAGATCGCGGTGATCGATGACTGGACCTGCGGTTCTTCCGGCAATGGCCGGGGATCGGGCTCGTCCTGGAAGGGACGATAGCCGAAGATCTGCATCTCATAGATGAAGCGGTCGGTCGGGGAGGACGCGTGGTGGGGCTCGACGCCGTCGTCGGGGTGAAGGATCAGGTCCATGGTAGTTCTCCGTTCGTGGGCCGCGCCTCTCGCGGCCTGACGGCGAACCCGGTCACGCGGGCCGAGGCCGGAACCGCAAGCGGAGCGCAGCGGCCCAGCGAAGCGCCGGGCGGGGACAAGAGGGTTTGTTGATCCGCGAGGAATGACGGGCCATCGCATCGGCCCGGAAACTGGGAACCGGTTTCCGAAAGAGCCGATGTGCGAAAATGGCCCGGCAGGGGAAGAACCCCGAGTGACCCGCTGAAGGCCCGGAGGCCCGCGTGGTAAGGGTCGCCTCTTGGCAGGCCCGCGGGCGGGCGCCCTCCGAAAGGCGTCCTCGGATCCCGCTTCACCAAAGCCGCCGCCGGCCCGGCCTGCCTGCCCCTTTCGGCCGGTCTCATCCGGGCAGATAAGCCATCGCGTCTTCCGGAACCATTTGAGCTCGCAGGCTGGCGGTCAGCCGGTCCGGACCCAGCCAGCGCAGATCCTCGTTGAAATCGCCGAGCTCGGGCGACAGCACCAGCGGCAGGATCCCGCACTCTTGCGCTCGCCGGCTCAATCCCTCGATCCCGTGCCGGCCGGCGGCATCCGCGTCGGCTGCAATATAGATGCGCAGGCATCCGACCGGGAAGTGGAAGGCAGCGAGATGATTGGCCGTGAGCGCCGCCACCATCGGCATGCCAGGCATCATATCCGACAGCGACAGCATGGTTTCGAGGCCTTCGCCCACCGCCAGGACCGGCACAGGCGCACTCACCGGAAAGCGGAAGCGAACGCCATAGCCGAGCAGCCCGCCTAGCGCGCGGCGGGGATCCTCTACCTTGGCCTTGCCGACGCCATCCGGGTCGAGCCCCGACGACAAATAGGTGCGGTGGACGCCGGTGATTGCTCCGGCGGCGTCGGTCACGGCTGCGATCAGAGCCGGATAACTGGTCGTCTGGCCGGTGACGAGATCGCGGTAGTAGCAGGACAGATGAAAGCGCAGCGCTGCATGCGTCGATGCCCGCAGAATGCCGCGCTCGCGCAGATAGATGTCGGCCAGCGTGCCCACCAACGGCCGCGTCATCCGAAACAGCCTTCGTGCTCGTTCGGCCGCCGGCCGCTCGATCAGTGGGGCATCACCGCCGCGGCTACTGCAGCCCGACACCGGTTCGGGTTGGGGCAGGCTGAGAAAATGACGCGCTTCCTCGGCAGCGTCGCGGAAGTCCACGAGGCCGCAGGTCTCGCGGACGAGATCGAGCAGGTCACCGAACTGGCCGGTCGCTGCATCCGTCCACCGACCGGCCCGCCGGCCGATCAGATGCACATAGAGTGACTGGCCCTTGTTGTTGGCGACGTCGCCGACGAGCCAATAGTTGCCGGCACGGCGGCCGGCGGAGAGATAGTGACGGCAGACCGCTTCCGCGTTTTCCGCGAGACGGCCCGCAAGATCCGCGGCGGAGAGCATGGCGGATCTCCTTCACGAGCGGCGGGCGATATCACTGAGGCGAGGACGTTGCATCAGCTTCGACAGAACCGCCGCACCCTCGTCTGTGACAGGCACGAAGAAACGCAGCTTCCAATTGATCATCTCCGAGAACAGTCCGATCGACCGCAGCCAGTCGCGCATCCCGTCGGTGAAGCCGATGAGCTCGACGCGGTAGTCGTTCATCACCCGCACGCGGCGCAGCGTCATGCCACCGGCAAGCCCGACGATGGAGGATCCGTCGACCAGCGATGCCCAGGCCTGGTCCGGCGCGATCACGACAGTCTGGTCGATCCCGAAGTTGCGGCAAAGGCCGGCGAGCCGATCCGGAGCAATGACACGGCCGACGATCCACTCGCCGTCATCCGTCTGCAGACGCCGCACCTGGCAAAAGTCCTGGGGCAGCAATTTCCAGATCGGCAGCAACAACCCGCTGACGACATGCATTGTCGACGTCGAGAATTCCAGCACTGCCGCGACTTCGGCCTCCCAGGCGTCTGCGAAAGTCCGTTCGTCGGTTTCCTCCCAGTTGGTTTCTTGGAGTTGCCGGACTTCGATGCGGAGCTCATCCATTGGCCGGATCAGCGACACGTGCGGCTGAACGGAGCCGTCGTCCAGCATCATCGATCGAGTCGGGACCATCGCAGCGTGCCTGCCCGACCTACCATTGATCATCAGCCTGGCGCGCGGGTCCTGCCTGACGAGCGCGAACACATCATGGAGCAACATTGGCGCATTGCGATCCCGGCGTTCGATCGTCAGCAAATGCGACTGCGCGCCGGTGACCGGGTGCGTATAAATCAGCCGGCGCTCAGTGACCGTCATGCTGTCGGCGGTGATCGTCTCCAGGCCCTTGTCATAGATGCCGGTGGCAACCGCTCCCCCGATGCGGGCGGCCAGCAACTGCTCGAAGGCCTCGAACAGCACATTCTGCATGGCAATTGTCAGCGCCAGCATGCGATTGAGAAAGGTCTGAATCGGGGGCAACTCATCCTTCAGTCCGCCCTCCTCCGAGGTGAGCGACAGGCCGGTGATACTTTCGAACTTGTCGAGCGAGCAGCCATCGATCCTGCCGGCATGCAACAGGCCATAGAACTGACGCAGCGCGTCGCGGGCATATTGGGATTCGAGATTGTCCTCGCTGCGAAACATGCCCTGCCCGCCGGTCTGGCGCTGGCCGCGCGTGATGGCGCCAAGCGTGTCGAGACGCCGGGCGATGGTCGAGAGGAAACCCCTCTCCGCCTTGACATTGGTGGCGATCATCCGAAACCGGGGCGGCTGTTTCTGGTTGGTGCGATGGCTGCGCCCGAGCCCCTGGATCGCCACGTCGGCACGCCAGCCCACTTCCAGAAGGTTGTGAAGACGCAGGCGCTGATTTTTTGCGGCAAGATCCGCGTGGTAGGATCTGCCGGTCCCACCGGCATCGCTGAAGACGAGAATGCCTCTTTCGTCGTCCATGAAGACGCGGGCGTCGTCGAGATTGGCGCTGCCCGGCCGGTTCTGCACGGCATAGCGGGCAATAGAGCTGCTGTCCTCGCAGCGGACGATGCGGCGAGAGCGACCGGTGATCTCGACAACTTTGCTCGCTCCGAAGTGGTTCATCAGCACCACGGTCGGCTGAATGGAACGGTCGATGTGATCGTCGATATGCGCGTCGCTGCCGTCGAAAGCATCGGTCATGATCTGCCGCAAGTCAGTGGTGGAAACGGCTTTGCCCTGTTCCAGAAACGACATGATCCGACCGCCAGCATCCATAAGCGCTTCGGCGCCAGCTTTGATATCAGGACGTGGAGAGGTGGAAACAGTTTGAGGATGCGCGATGACATTCATCGAAGGATGCTCCAAGAGTGAGGAAAGAACAACGGAGCCCAGCGTCCTGCCGAAGTTCGCAGCAGTGATATTGGGGCAGCCACGGAAGGTTCGGGGATCGCCAGCTTGAACTGCCGGCGATCGTCAGCGTCAGGTCGTCGGGCTTACGATGACGCCAATCGGATCGTCAGGATCGGGTGGCAGGCAGGCGTCGTCGGGAATGCCTTCGCTAAGATGGCCAAATGGCGTGAGGACGAATTCGCTGTCACTGCGGCCGACGGCGCAGATTACGTAGCGCGGCTCGCGTGTAGCGGCATCGAGGCATTCCATGAGAGCAAGATTGCCCTCGGACGCGGCGCGCAGCAGCGTGTCGAAGTTCGTGCGGGCGTAATCGGGTATAGCCATTGCAGTGTTCCATGAACGAAAATGCCCGGTACGGCGGCCGGGCTGATGGTGATGTTGGGTGCTGAGGTTCTATTGATCTCCTCGAAGCCGGATCAGGAGGCGCGCTCCAGCAGCTTCTTTGCCTTGCCTTCGAGTTCGAGACGCGTGTCCTGATTGGTCTTGTCGCGGGCAAGCGCTGTGATGCCCTGCACGAAATCGAAGATCGATTCCGGCGGCCGGCCTTCCTCGGAAAGAACCGTGTCGATGATCTTGCCGGTCTCGGATTTCGAGAAGCCGCGCCGACGAAGGAACGTCCCGCGATCCTCGTCATCGTGCGCAACAATGCGCTCGCGGGCCGCCTTAATGCCGGCAACGAAGGATGCGGGAGAGGAATTGGCGAAACTCGTCAACGCGGGTGCGGCTTCATGGGCGAAGCGGTCGGCGGCGAACTTCGAGTGCCGGATGGTGATCTCCTCAAAATTTTCGCTGCCCCAGATGTTCCTGTTGGCGCACACGGCACGCAGGTAGAACGAGGCGATGCCGAGCGTCTTCGATCCGACTTCGGAGTTCCAGGCATAAAAGCCCCTGAAATACAAATCAGGCTCACCATTCGGAAGTCGGCCGGCTTCAATGGGATGGGTGTCGTCAACGAGAAACACGAACACGTCGCGGTCCGAAGCATAGAGGGTGGTCGTGTCCTTGGTGATGTCGACGAAGGGATTGTGCGTCATCGTCACCCAGTCGAGCACCCCCGGGACTTTCCATATGGTGTCACCCGTGCCATTGCCGGCGATCTTCATCACCGCCGAGACCAGCTCGTGATCCCAGATGCGGCCATATTCCGGCCCGGTGACGGCCCTGAGTTCGAGCCGGCCGTCATCCATCTCGAGCGTCTTGACGAGTTCGGCACGGTGATTGAGCAGACCGTGCTGCAGATTGATGGCGGCCAGCGGCGCCGGCAGCTGACGCATATAGGTCGAAGGTGCGCCGACCAGGCTGCAGAGCTGGCCATAGCTCCAATGGGTCGGTGCGATCGGCTGACGCTGACCGGGTACGAGAAGCTCGAGCCGCTCGGCATTGTCGCGCGTTGCCTCGACGCGGATCGCAGCACTTTCGATCGTTCGCGCATGGGCGCGGTCGGCCCGGGAACGAACGGTATCGTAGAGCTCGGTCAGCGACAGGAACCGCTCGTCGTCGGGACGCGAGAACCATTCGGACGAGACACGGCCGATACGTTCGCCGCGGGAGATGTCGACCTTGAAGCCCGAGGACACGGACCGGGCGTCGGGTGTTAGAGTGTTCATTGGAGTCTCCTGAAAAATAAGCGCCCGGCGCAGTGGCCGGGCTGGGTTGGGGGAAGTGAAATGGCTGATGGTCAGTCAGGCTGACTGGAGGCGCTGATGCGCTGCCCGGATCGCTGCAAGCGCGGCCTGGAACTCGGCGTTGCCGACGACGTCCGAGACATCCATCGTCGTCGCGACGGTGAGGCACGCCGCATGGATGTCATCATCAGTCACCGCGGCCGGCGAGAGCCCGCCGAAACTGTCGTCGACCTCCAGTACGGCTGCGATCGCATTGCGAACCTGATCTTCCTGTAGTCGTGCCAGGATGTGGTTCGCCTTTGGCGGATCCACAGGCTCATCGGGATCCGGAGCGTTGCCGAGGATGGCCTCACCACGGGCAATCTCCCAGGCTGAGCGGGCAAGCCAGTCGGGCGACGGAGGCCGTGCTGCGTGTGCGTCGTCGAAGAATATCTTCAACAGGCCGAGCAGGATCTCGAAATGATGTGCACGCCGCTGAACAGCTTCATCGAATTGCGAGGGAACCGGGATTGACGGTCCGGTATAGGCGCTATGGACGCCTTCCCAGACGCCGGTGATATTAACCTCGCCGGAGGAATCGAAGTCTTTCTCGGCGATGTCCCAATTGTCGTCTTCGACCGCTGCTCGGCAGGCGGCCTCAAGCGACTCTGCGGCATAAGTGCGACGCCGGAAAACCGGCCGGTGATAGGTGGTTTCAATCGTAAAGTCGGGCATTGAAATGCTCCTGAAAATGGAAGCGGCCCGGTCTCCTTTCGGAGCCAGGCCGCAGATTGATCCGAGAAATGGTTACTCGGCCGCGTCGACGTGCTGCTGTTCGGCGAGCTCCGTCGGCGCGGACACATTGTCAGCATCGTCGGCCAGGAGCGCCGGAAGATTGGGATTGCCGCTACCGCTGGCATCTCCGTTGGGAATCCCGGCGTTTTCGCACGTCGAGTCGTCGACGGAAGAGACATCTGCCGCGAGACGGAGAGGCTCCGGAAGCCAACCACTACCGGCCATTATCCGCTCGGCCTCGCGGGCCATATCGGACTTCTTGAGATGGCCGATCAGCTCCGCTGATTGGTCACCCTTCGCCTCACGGACCGCCTGGAGAATGTGCGACTTGGTGACACGGCCGAGATAGGAATCCACCGTCGGCGCCCAGCCCGCCGCGACCATGTCGAAACCGATCGACCGGGCGACCTGGTCCGCATGAGCAATCGCACGTGCGCGCTTGTTCCACGGCTCGGTGACCGCATTGAGCGACAACGAGGCGCAATGGGCAAACAGGGCTTGTCGGCCGACCTCATCGAGCGCGATCAGGAAGGTCCAGAGGTCGTCCGGCGATTTCGGCAGATCCTGGCCCCAGGCTTCGTGCCGCCGATCGATTTCCTTGGCCCAGACGGTGTCTCCGAGTCCTGGTGTCTGGGCGAACCTGGCGCTCTGGAGCGTTAGCTCCAGGCATGAGTCGGAGCCGTAGAGGTAGAAGGTCTTCAGGACGAAGGCGTGCAGCACCGCGATAAAGGCGATGACCGGATCGTTGCCAAGCGCATTGCGCAGCGCCACGGTTCGCGTCGCCGTCAGATCCAGGACAAGTCGATCGGATAATGGCCTGACGACGTCGTCGTCATCCTCGGCGGTCTCGCCGGAGATCGCCTGACCATTCACGGAAATCCCGCGGGCGGACGAAGAGGCTGGCATCGGGCCGTCGTCGTTGCCCTCCGGCTCCGCTCCGGCGGCATCGATCGTTCCGACCGGAGGCTCATCCTCGGCTCTGACGAAGCCGCGTTCGATCTTCAGTCCGCCATTGGCAGCAAGCGAGATGAAGGCCCCCCCACGGGCAACCTCTTGGGGATCGAAGACGTAGGGCCGATCATTCAGCTCATCGAGTTCGGCCCCGAGTTCCTCCAGGACGCGCTCGGTCTCCTCGGAATAGTCCTCGGCTTCGGCATAGTCCGCATCGAGTTTTTCGTATTCGGCCCTCAATATGTCACGACGATCGAGTTCCGCCTGGGTCATCTCGGCCTGCTCGCCGTAGAAATGGCGCAGCCCGGACGTATGGCCATATGGGAAATCGAAGGCGGCCTCGACCCACTTCCAGCCTTCCTCGGCCTTGAGTGTCTCGGCATCGCGCTTCAGCTTCTCGATCACCAATTGCTCAAGCAGCGCCGGATCCTGGAGCCATCCGCCGTTGTCCTCGTCGAACAGGTCGCGCACGACCACGCCGTCGGCAGCTTCATAAGCCTCGAGGCCGACATAGGCCGCGCGGCGGTCGGTCGCCCGGATTGTCGTCTCGGTCAGAAGCCTGCGGATATAGTAAGGCTCCTGGGCATGAGACCGCAAAACGGTATCCCAGACCTGCTCCTGACGAACGTGATCGTTGGTGATCGAGAACGCCATCACCTGCTGCAGGGTCATCTCGTCGGCCGCGTAAAGATCGAGCAGCCGCGGCGAGACGGACGCCAGTCGCAATCTCTGGCGCACCGTCGCGACCGAGACGAAAAAGCGGGCGGCGATGTCTTCTTCGCTCTGCCCCTGTTCGCGCAAGTTCTGGAATGCCCTGAACTGGTCGAGAGGATGAAGGTCGACACGCTGCACGTTCTCAGCGAGCGAATCTTCGATCTCCGGCGTTTCGCCGCTGCTGACGATGCAGGGCACGCCGGCGGTTTTCAAAAGCCGTTTCTGGGAAACGAGCAATTCGAGCGCACGGTAGCGCCGGCCGCCGGCAGGAATGCGGTAGATGCCTGTCTCGTTGCCATCGCCATCGAGTTCGGGCCGGACATTGAGACTGGTCAGAAGTCCCCGGCGTGCGATATCCTCCGCGAGATCCTCGATTGAAATGCCCGCCTTGATCTTGCGGACATTCTGCTGGCTCAAGACGAGCTTGTTGAAGGGAATGTCACGTCCACTGCTGAGCGTGATTTTCTGGATGGCCTGTGCCATGTCAGTTTCTCCGTGACGGACCGGCCGGAGCCTCTCTCCAACCCTCTCAATCCGTCACAGCTCCCCTTCCCTCCTCTTCCATTCTGCAACCGCTCCGCATGGGAATCCGCCCTTGATCCGCGCCGATCCCTCCCCACATTGCGGCCGTCACTTGTGAAGGGGTCATTCGAGCATGCATCAGTTTCTGGAGACGACCTTTGGGCCGGACGAACTGGAAATCCCGGACATTGTGCTGGAGGAATGGCGGGCGCGGCGCGGTTTGCCTAAGGACAATCCGGATGTCGAGCTTGCGGCAGCGGTGATGCTCAACCTGTTTCGCGAAGGAAACCGAACGATCGAAACGCTGAAGGCAGCCGCGGCCGAGCACAGGGCGTTGTCTGAGCTGTGACGGCGATCAGGCTGGTGAGCTAAACAGACCCGACGTGTCGGGGGAATCCAACCCCAGCATTTGTTTTCTCAGTTGCCTTCAGCCGACAGATTTCGGCACGGTTCATCCTTCGATGCCGAGCCACAGCCGTGGCCATTCCGGCGAGGATCAATGTCAGCAGGTGAGCGCTTCCGTCATCGCAAACACATTGCCCACTCAAGACAGATTGGCCCGATTGGTGCGATGGATAATGATACGCTCAGCGTTCGAACCGCTCCAGCATCCTCTTCAGCTGTGCATTTTGCAGCCGAAGCTTGCGCGCCAATTGCTCCCGGAGCAACCTGATCTCTTCGTCAAGGCTGATCGCATCGTCAGAAACGGCGTGAACGCCTGGAGAGGGTGGCAGAACGGCTTCAATCGTTTCCGTTGCCTTACCCCGCCTGCTGCGTTTTCGCGTTGCGCCTTCGCCAGCCTGCGAGGTTGTTCGTGTTTCGCGTGCGACCGCCGCCGCGTCATCGGATAAGGCCGGATCAGCCGCCTCCGCAGACCCGGCGTTTTCGCTATCCGCCTTGCCATGGAGAGTTCTTGCCGTTTGGGAATGATCCGGGTCCGCTGACATCGCCTCCGATTGTTCGTCGGCGACGGGCTTTTCGTCGACCGGAGGCGCCGCGGTGTTCAATCCGTTATCGGCAGCCGTTTCAGTCGGCTTGGCGATGGCCAACAGCTCCGGCTTCACATCATCGGTCGAGCCGTGTTCCTGTGTCTGTTGACGTCGCGGCGACACCAGCCGAGCCAGAAGTTTCCATGGAGACGCCATTTTTTCGACCTCGTATTCTACCCCGCATGCAGGCAGCGGGCAAAGGCGTTGGCGGCAGGACTAGCCGCCGCCAATATGTTCGTTTCAATAATCATGAGAATGCGGCCAGCGCTTGACCGGCTGCTAACGATCAACCGAGGTTGAGCCGCTTTCGCAGATCGACATTTTCAGCACGGAGCTTCTCGGCCAGCAGCTTGCGCAGTTTTTGGTTTTCCTCTTCCAGCTGTAGAAGATCCGCAAACTCATCGACTGCCGCCGTCGAAGGAATAGCCGCTGCCTGCACGGCCTTCGGAGCCCGCTTGACAGGCGCACGCTTGGCGCTTGTCGCACCTTCGTCGGACTTTGCCTTGCGTCCTCTCTTCGGCTTTCCAACTGCGGCATTCGAAGCCGCTGCCGGTTGCGCCGAAACCGCTGCCGAGACGGTTTCAGGTACCGCCTTCCTGGCGCGAGGTTTGCGCTCCTTCTTGGGTACAGCGGGCGCCGCTACGGCCGGCGTATCAACATCAGTCATCGTATTGTTTTCGTCGGCCATTCTGGTCTCCTGTAAAGCCGGTACATTTGTCTGCTGCTCCATCGGCAGTGTCAACAACGCCGAGGCCTGTTCTTCGCCGGTGAAAACCCTCTCGCTGCTGATGACCTCAGACGTTCCGGTCAACAACGGCGTTGCCTCGTCCTGCAGATCCTGCGCAACGGACCTGAGATCCATGTCCCCCCAGATCGAATTCGGATTGGAGTTCACTTTTCGCCGACCAGATCTGTATTCGACGGCAAAGCTGCGCTGGACTTTTTTCACTTTGAGAGGCCTTGGGTGTCTGCGGTGATGTTTCGGCGATGTTTCAGCATCGCAACAAGTCCTGCAGATAACCGCTATCGCCCCGGCGGTCCAGGCTTTTCGACATATTCGGAGCCTTGTAGGTCCTACGAAATCTCACATCTGCTGCTGACTACACCATCGCGCCTAGCATTAAATCACCCGTGCTGCCTCATTTATGAAATCCCGGAATCGAAGCGGCCGATGCCATCGCCATCAGTACGACCAGGCTTTCCAAGTAAGGTGGTTATGTTGACGGCATCACGCCAGGTCCTTCGACTGGCGTTCAAGTTTCCGGCAATCGCATTCAGAATCATGAAACGGCGCTCCAACAAATCGGAGCGCCGTTTCACCATCCAAATCTCAAATCCGCGTTAACAGAAAACTTCGCGACACGCCCCGATGGCGGCTGGATCATTCGGGAGAACATCACATCCACCTCGTCAGACCGCATCGTGTTGCAATGACAATGGCGGGTCATCGCCGTCGCTTTGATGCCGGTGGGACAGCGAGACACGCGTGCCCGGAGCGCAGTTGGTGACCTCTATATCCGCGTCTAGTTGCGCGGCGAGCGCTTGTACGATGTTGGTTCCCAAGCCCGCCTTGGGCTTCGGGTGATCATCAGCCATGCCGATGCCATCATCACTTACGGAGAGTGACCAACCAGACCCGGCCGCCTTGTAACTGACAACGATATTGCCGTGACCCTGACTGGTGAACGCGTGTTTCAGCGCATTTATTACCAGCTCGGTGACCACCAGACCAATGCTGATCGAGATATCGGCTTTCACGATTGTCTCATCCACGGCGACCTCCAACGATACGAGATTCCGATCTTGTATCATCGAAGCACCAATGCTTCGGCACAGGTCCGTCAGATAGGGGCGTAGGGAAACCTCATCCGATGCGGACGCGGCCAATTGTTTCTGGAGTGTCGCGATCGACATCACCCGATTATGGGCATCATAGAGATGCGTTCGCGATTCCTCCGATTGAACTTTTCTGGCGCTTTGCATCAAGACGCTTGCGATGATCTGCAGGCTGTTTGCGACGCGGTGCTGAAGCTCCAGCAATAGGATAGCTTTGTCGCGCAGGAGGTCGTCTTTCAGCTTCTCGTTAAGTCGCGCTTCCGTGATATCGGCCACCGAGACAAGGACGCGCACATGAGAGCCATCAGGGTTTGCAACCTTATGGGCGTTCACCAGAAGGTCGCGCGTGGGTCGACCCGATCGCTTCAGTTTCAGCTCATAGTCGGTTATTTCAGCAAAGCCATTCGCTGTCGCCCGCAATAGTGAATCAAGCTGCGGAATATCCCATTCGCCGGAACCTAGGCCCGCCATGGGGTTGCCGTTGACGGCTGCCGGATCGATCTGGAACGCGCCACAGAACGACTTGCTGCCCGCAAGGATCACAAGGTTTCCGTCGAGCATCAACAGGGGGGTGGCAGACGCCATGATCATGGCGAGAGCAAAGTCGAATGGCTCGGGAGGCGGAATCGTTACGGTCATATCAGCCCTTCATGGGCCTGGAGGCTCTCGGAGCGAAAGCGTTACCCGCAGATAATTCTGCAAGTCGAACGGATCTAATCGTGATCCACAGCTCCTCGTTGATTTCTTATAGCATGAGCTTACTGAAAGATGTGGACTATTTATCGTATGTCTGTCCCAGTAAAGGCGCCCGACCAACCAGGCTGTAGATCGCAAGGCTAAGGCCGCTGAGTTCGGCAGTTTGCGCACGCGAGGCCAAGCCCGCGTTTGAACGGATGACCAAATCGGCCTTCGGAACGCATGCTCGATCACGGCAACTGGCGCACCCGGTCCTCAATGAGGATGGCAACGGCCAGCGCTGCAAAGTCGTCAGCACGGAGCAGGCTTGCGCAATTCTCATGTCCTCCTGGCCTGTGAGGGCTTGCGAAATCTTCCTCGTGTGATGAGCGGCAGATAGCGGAATTCCGCGCTGCCTGGGTGCGACGACACAGGAAGTCGGCCCCGACATTGGAGGATCGAGCCCATTCCGGGGGATAGAACTCAGCATGTGCGCCGCAGCAAAGACCTCTGTCGCGAAACCACGACCGGAAGACCGGCTTCGATGGACGACGAAGGGATCGGGGTCGCGCCCTCACGATCTGCGATCACGCCGGTACCTCCAATTGAGCTAGAGTTATGAATTTCACCGGCATTCACAAGCACAGGTAGATAGGAACATGTGTCGCATCCCTGCGTTACACCCATAATGCAAACGCGGAGAATAAAATGACTGATCGTGGACCTACAGTGATTAACACCGGCCGAAGCAGCAGCGCGGGTTGGGCTGTAGCTGTTATTATCGCGGTGGTGGCCGTCGGAGGGCTCTTATTGTTTTCCGGCATCATTGACATCGATGGTGGCGGCACCGACGTGAACATCAATGTCCCGGCGGGCACATCAGCGCCAGCCACAGGCGCAGCGCCGCCAGCCGCTGCGCCGGCGTCAGGTACCCCGGCACCACGCACGGCCGCCCCGAGCAAGTAAGCGGCGTCGCTTTAAGCACGTTGTCAGGCCGTCGGCTCACAGCTGGCGGCTTTTTACGCGACGATGGCGCCATCGGTGCATCTTGGCCGGGTCTTCCGCAATGCTTTTTTCGACGCCATGGAGGATGCGGGTGACGTTCCAGGCGACAAGCCTTTGAGGTTGCTTGATCTTTCGCTTGGCACTACTCTCAGGCGCTCTCCTATGCGCGGCTTTGGGGCGGAAGCTGTTATTTCTATGGGGTCGCCAGATCCCTCGGGAATACAGGCAGTTCTACGGCAAGCCCCAAGGGCTTGCACGTCCAGTATCCCGACCCGGGAATGGTATGTGGTTCTGCCTGCAGACTGCGGCCAATGTTGTGCCGGAGAGGCCAAATTCGAGAGCGCTGCAAACCCGTTCGTAAAGCTCAAGACGTGCCAGTCGGCCGGTTTCGACCGTATCGCGGCGTTCCCTTCTTCGGGGCGTTGACACCAAGCTCCCATACCGGCAACGACCACGCCGGCGAGCAGAGCCGAGATCATCTTGATCACGTCCGCGCGGCGTGTTCGCCGTCTCTCCCACTGATAAACCATCACACCCCCCGCACCTTTCAATGCTTCGGTCGGAGTTTTGGTCGTTCGTTCTTGTTCCAGTCCCGTTGACCATCTGACCCGTGACTCCATGTTCCGGTGCGAACGGAGGCGCTTGGATGCGACAATGCAAAACATGTCAGGATACGGGCTGGGTCTGCGAGGCTCATCCAACCCGAGTTTGGAGTGGAACGCGTTGTTGCGGCTGCGGTGCCGCCGGCATGCCCTGTCCCCGTTGCTCACCCGAGCACGGATGGGATCGGCCCCCGGACTATTCTAGGATCTTGCAATCCGCCAGCCACCTCCCCGGGAAAAAGATGAACTGACTGCCGGGCATTCAGGAAAAAGGCCGCGGGACTAAATGCAGGGAACGACGATATGACCAATGGCGCAACACCGAGTTTACTGCGACGCTGGCCGCCCAGCGCCGTGAGCGGGCAACCAATCTCCGGCCGCCGGCAGTCCGACCCAGGGAGCGACGCGATCGGGCTTTAATCAGGAATCTTCGATGGACGCCACGTCGTCGACAAGCTCCTTGCCACACGTTCATCCGGTGGGCACGTTCCCATTGACCTACTACGTATGATCCGAGAGTTCACTTCGGCGGTTCAGTGACGCTACTCTTGGTATCGACTTTGCCCGCGTCGTCCGTCATCCACCAGTGGGTGGCGTAAACTGCGGAGAAGATTACGAACGAAAAGACGGCGGTCACGGCAAGGGCGTATCGGTCTGTGGGTTTCATCAGCCGAACATAGTGCGGCCGGCCCAAAGGCCCAATGGCAACCGCAGGCGCGGCTGAACCCTATTCGCTCATGCTGTGGTTCGTTGAAAAGTTGGGAACGTTCTCGTGCCGTCAGAATTGAGTCTGAAGCTCAATCCATGGAGGGCTGGAACATGCTGGTAAATCGCTGGGGAAAGCCGCTCGTTTTAGAGCGTGACGGCCTGCGGGTCACAATTACTAGTGCCGAAGAAGGCGTGAACTGGCTTGCTCATGAGCCAGGCCAAGCGAATCAAGCCTGGAAGCACGCTTGGCAGACATGTAGGGCGGTGCATGAGGGACGATTGCCCGCGGAAGAAGCCAGATCGGCAGTATTACTGGCGGCGGCCAACAGCCGACATTAGGCGCGGGTCACCTGGGCGCCCGCGGCATTTCTTTGAATTGACTTGATCAGGAATTGCGAGCTCCCACCTTTGGCGGATGCATTGGTTCTGCAGCACGGCGTCGACGAGCTGCGCCGAAATGGGCTTCGCAATGAAACGCGCGGGGTGAGCATGGCGGCAGGAAAGGTCCGGCAACACCCGGTCGTTTCTTACGCCGCGGAACAAATCTCCTACCCATCCGGTTACCGTAGCCCCTGAATCGAGCGTCGGTCCCACCCTGATGGTGGAACACGCATTGGACAGGATGGAGATGTAATATGGAGCTTCCCCATAACACGATTATAGCTGTTGCCGATGGCGAGAAACTTAGCCTGTTTCAGAACGAGGGCGATGCTGCGAATGTAAAGCTGAAGGCAATGCCTTCCGCAGAGATCGATAGCTCGAAAATCTCGTCAGGCGGCCGCCATTCCAGCAGTTCGGCGAACCCGGACGACAGCCAGCAGAACGAAGACGGCTTCAGCAGCGGCGTGGCCGACTTGTTGAACAAGCAAGTCCTCGGAGGGACCATCAGGAGCCTCGTTGTTGTGGCCGCGCCGCGCACGTTAGGAGAAATGCGCAAGAACTACCACAAATCGCTGTCGGACATTCTGATCGGCGAG
Source organism: Neorhizobium sp. USDA 3394 (assembly GCF_056280385.1). Classification (NCBI taxonomy): domain Bacteria; kingdom Pseudomonadati; phylum Pseudomonadota; class Alphaproteobacteria; order Hyphomicrobiales; family Rhizobiaceae; genus Neorhizobium; species Neorhizobium sp. USDA 3394. The sequence goes on along the minus strand of NZ_JBWCDU010000002.1, from coordinate 1,034,049 downwards.
TTGGACAAAGATCTGACAGGCCATACGCTACAGGATATCGAAAAGGCGCTTGCGGCAGCTTAAACTCTACCTCAGATGCGTATCGTGGTTAACCACACGATAGGTCACCGTATCTATGAGGAACGTAGAGTTTCGACAGGCCCTGTCCGACATGACGGGGCCTTCTCCTACTACGCAGCCGGATGGCCCTATAGGAGCACCACGGAATTCGAGAGCGCTCCTAGTCGTCTGCTGCAAATCGTCGAGGGAAAAGGTTTGCCACGCACAGGAGATCCTGCGAATTCCAATGGAAGTCCGCTCTCGCCATAACCGGTGCTGAATATGAACGGCACCACCAGGTCGCGCAGGGTTTCGGCAATGGTGGCCCTGGGCTGCAACGCCAAAATAATGTCCAGCACCGCCACGTCGATCTTTGCAGTTGCGGCAATCCCACGGTCAGCCGCGGCACGGACGCTACGATTTCGCAGCCAGGCTGACCCATTTCCTCGAACATCAGGGCCACGCCGAACTGGGAATAATGTTCCAAGCGGCGAGCTAGCCTGGCAACGTGTAAATTGGGCTGCGCCGACAGGCTTTGATTCCCTCCGTGCAACGCCCTGATCTTTGGTCCGGTTGACGTGGATCAATCTGTGCCGAAACAGTCCATGCGACTTTCGATAGAGAATCGGAGTGCAAGATGGAACGTTTGGTATTTGAGCGAAACATCGGCGGAACAAGGTACCGAATCTGTATTCGATCGAGGCCGTTCGGGGCCGCGGTGATTACCTATCAGGTCTCGCGCGCACTCAACGGTCGCGATATGTGGCAGGGCGTGCCAGCGTCATGGGACGGTGTCAGATCGGTCATGGATGAAGCATTTGCTAGGGATTTGGCACCATTCCGTACGGAATCACCTACCACCGGAATTGCCGCGTAGGGCTCTCATCCGGAACCAATCGAGGCGCCGGGCATTCCTATGATGTCGCGAGGGCGATTTCCCGTCCCCTCAGGAATTGTTCGTTACCCCCCGAACAGGCTCTCGCGCCACTTCCCTCACCGCCAGCCCGCCAAGTCAAATCAGGTTGCATCAGAAAGACCGGCATCTATATCAACGGCGGCCGCATCGATGAACCTGTCCTATCGGCCTGCGTGCCGCCCGGCGCAACGATCACGCGAGCTTGCGTCGGACTTTTCTGGGATCGCAATGACCCGGCCGATCTCATTGAGACAGGCGATGATCTCGTCCTCAAGATGGTCCCGCTCTCCGCGTGCATCCGAGGCCAGTTCGATGCAGCGGTAACTTCCTCGTCTGCATGAATTCCGCGAGCATGGTATTTGATATGGAGACCCGACATTGAGTTCGATGGTAGACTTTGGCGCCGAATTGGTACGGGCAGCGAACCGGATTGACCAACTGGATTCGAAGGACACGCGCCGTTTACTGAATCAAGCAATGAGAAATATCCGCTCCATGAGAGAGCAGATTGGCATAACCGAAAGCCAGACGGCGGCGGAGGTCGTGATTGAGCTTCAAACGATTGCAGTGGCATTTGGCTGGGGAAAGCGGACAGATGCGGATATAGCATCGGCATTGCTCAAGGCCGCCGATATGATTCGGGATCTTGATACAGTGCTGGATACGGGCACGGTAAGCGGGAGTCCAGGGCTTTAAAGTAATCGCGTTGCCCGAACAATGTCTCTAAACTTGCGCGACAGCCAGTCGCCGAACAAAGTGAGCTGATCGGCCGCTCGGTTCTTGGCAACATGATCGAGCAATGACTTCGACTTGTTTACTGGGGCGTTGATCAAGCCGATCTTTGAAGCCGATCCAGCGTTGGCCAGTCGAAAGCCTTCCGGGCAACGTTCGTCACCAAAATCCCGCGGCCCGGCTCGGATGCATACGACAGGTGAGCATGTGACCTCATAGCACGGGGCATACGAATTCAGACGGCACGCGGACGTTTGATAATCTGATCCGCAGAATAACTAAAAGAAACCCAGTGATATCGCGGGTAGAGAGGCATTGTTGCTTTGCTGAGCTTGCCATCCCCCTTTTCGGAAAGCGACGTTCTCATAGGCGGACACGCCCTTCTATGTGGCTATGGAACTGGCATCACTCGAGATTATCACGGGATGCCACAGGCGCTCTAAGTTTCGCCATCAAAAGATGTATTTGATACCTCTAAATCAAGTTCAGATAGTGTCTTTTTATTGGAAGACTCCCTAGAGAATTTCCGCAGTCGTCGTGGTCCATGCAATCCCAAGTAGTCATACAAAGGGAATTTTATGCCAAGAACAACATTTCCGCATCTGGCCATTCCTATTGGCGGGCGGCCAGGCGACCAACCGCTTGCGATCGTGGAGCGGTTGCAGGCGGAACTTCAAACTCGTCTGGCGGCGCAAGAGGAGTGGGGCGCCGAGCGTGCGCTGTTGCGTGCCATGATTGACCAAGTTCCGGATTATCTGTTCGTCAAGGATCTTGAATGCCGCTTTCTCATCGTCAACTCCGCGGTGGCCCACATCCATGGTTTCGGCGACCCTGATATGCTTATCGGCAAATCCGATTTTGACCTTCATCCGCTTGATCGCGCTTCAGGGTTCTTCGACATTGAGCAGGCGATAATAGATACCGGATGCCCGATGATCGACATGGAGGAGATCGTCCTGGATGCTGAGACCGGCAAAAGAAGATGGCTCTCGACTTCCAAGGTCGCCATGCGCGATGATCAAAACCAGATCATTGGGCTCGTAGGTATATCACGTGATGTAAGCGTGCGAAAACGCGCCGATCTTTTGCGCGACGAACAGGCTCTCGTCCTCGAGATGATTGCGATGAATTCACCGCTGGATGAAGTCCTCGACCGGATCGTAAGGCTGATCGAAGCGCAGCTCGAAGGCGTCCTCGGCTCAATTCTGCTGCTTGATGAAAGTGGAAACCATCTCAGGCATGGCGCGGCTCCAAACCTGCCCCAGGCCTATTGTCGAGCGATCGACGGGGTCGCCGTGGGGCCGAAGGCCGGTTCATGTGGCACCGCCGTCCACCGGCGCACGAATGTCGTCGTCAGCGACATCATGGGCGATCCGCTATGGGCCGATTATCGTGAACTGGCCGCCGAGCACGGGCTACGTTCCTGTTGGTCAACTCCTATCCTCTCGCATCAAGGTGCCGTGCTCGGTACATTTGCTATGTATTCCCACGCGGTGCGTGAACCAGGAACTATTGAGACAGGCCTCACCGATATGGCAACTCGTATTGCTGCCATCGCCATTGAACGCAAGCTGGCCGAAGATCAGATCAGTTTTCTGGCACATCATGATATCTTGACGGGACTTCCCAATCGCAGCCTTCTGAAAGATCGCCTTATCCAGGCAATGCTGCAGACCGAACGCCACAATCCTTGCGTCTCCGTCGTCTTCATCGACCTCGATAACTTCAAATCGGTCAACGACAGCCAGGGCCACTCCGCCGGCGACGATCTATTGAAGATCGTAGCAGGTCGAATGGTGGAGTGCGTCAGGCCGGTCGATGCGGTGGTGCGGCTCGGTGGCGATGAGTTCGTGATCCTCCTCGTCGACCAACCAGAAGGATCCGACGCGATTTCGGTCACACTCGATAGGGTCAGGACGGCGATTTCGGAGCCGATAACGATCGGCGGCCGGGTTTTTCACGTCACCTGCAGTATGGGCGTAGCGACCTTTCCGCATGACGGTGCCGATGCAGAGACTCTGCTGATGAACGCAGATGCCGCCATGTACAAGGTCAAGGAAGCCGGAGGCGACGGATTCCAGTTCTTCACCGTTCAGATGAATATTACGGTGCACGAGCGGCTGGCATTGCAGGATGCCATGCGCGACGGCCTCGCCCGCGCGGAATTTTATCTGCTTTACCAGCCACAGGTTGACTTGAAATCGGGCGAGATCTTTGCGGTGGAAGCACTCGTTCGTTGGAGGCATCCGAAACTTGGGGTGGTTTCTCCTGACAGGTTCATCCCGTTGGCCGAGGAAACCGGGCTTATCGTTCCCCTGGGTGATTGGATTCTGAAGGAAGCCTGTTGCCAGAACAAGGCATGGCAGGACGCCGGCCTTTTGCCTGTCAGCGTCTGCGTCAATGTCTCGGCCCGCCAGTTCCAGGACAAGAACTTGATCAAGAATGTCACCAGCGCCTTAGCGGAAAGCGGACTTTCCGCCGAATATCTCGAACTGGAACTTACCGAGAGCCTGGTTATGCGGGACGTCGAGCAAGCGATCGCGACAATGAAGGAACTGCAGACCCTCGGCGTCCATTTCGCTATTGACGATTTTGGAACGGGTTATTCAAGCCTTTCTGCTTTAAAAAGCTTGCCTGTATCGAGGCTCAAGATCGATCAGTCCTTCGTTCGCAACCTTGCGCAAGATGAGGACGACAGGACCATCACTGCAGCGGTGATCTCGCTTGGACAAAGGCTGAAGATGAAGGTGATTGCGGAAGGGGTGGAGACGGACGAGCAACTGACCTTCTTGCGCGAAAGCCATTGCGACGAGATACAGGGCTACCACTTCAGCCGGCCGGTTGAGGCCGCGGCCATCGCCGCGCTGCTTTCGACAGACTGAAGGAATCGAACCTATGCGATCCTCGCATGAGAAAGAAGCCGAGCGAGGCAGATGCATCCTGGTCAGCTAAAAGATATGCTCAAACCGCTGGTCCCGTGAAAGTACGGGAACTTTGCAGGACGGCCGTCACTGATACGCATGACCAGGAGTTCGACGATGCCGACGCTCGATCAGGAGCGACCATCGACGGTGGGCTTATGTCGCTGTCCGACCGATCCATGTTACCACCGTCGCGAAATTTCTCGGAAGCCTCCCTGTCTGCCTGCGGCACCTGCGCCGCCCCCCCTCGGTCTCTTGATGTTGTTCCTCGGCGCCTCCAATCATCTTCATGAGACCCGTCGATCCTGCCTCCGTCTTCTCGGATCTTATACACGCGCTCGCGCAGTGTCCGCTCTCTGTTTTCCATGTTCGCGTCTCCTATTGGGCAATGGATAACGAAGATCCGCGCAACGGGTTCGGGCTTCGGTTTCGCCCGCGGCAGAAACCGGTTGACGAAGGCCCGATGAAGCCTGACCCGATTGCATGCGGAGCCAGTCTTCGCCCGGTTTAGAGGAGCCCATCAATGTCTAAGGGTGAATGACCCGGAAATCCGGCTATTTTCCCCACTCGGAGGAAAACACCACGAAGGCGCGCTTGGGAACATCGTTCTCGGCCTGCAACTTCTCCACCTTCTTTCGAAGCGTGCGGAGCTCAGCCTCGAGCTGGGCTGAGGTCAGTTCGGCACTCTTGACCTCAGCCTGAACGACGGCGTCCTTGATGGCGGGCGCGCGGCCATTGTGGCCGTCGGCATGATGTTTCTTCACCCAAAGGCGCAGAGACTGTTCGCCAATGCCGAACTCATTGGCAACCTCGCGATAAATCGTCCGGTCGAGCGGATTTTTCAGAAGCCGCAAATCTACGGCTTCTATGGCTTTCAAACGAAAGTCTTCAGGATATCGTCTCGCGGAAAACAAACGAAGTCCTTCTAAGCCAGAACAATCGGAGCAGGCTGGATGTGCATGGCATACACGGCAATCGCATCCGGAGGCTTGCGTACTAACGATTGCCGGTTCGCTTGATAACCATCGATAAATATAGTTTATCGATGGTTAGCCATCTCACGGAAAATTCTTGCCATCTCCATCGTTAATCGCTATGTTTTCCGCACGATTTCGACGAGGTAGCATAATGTCCGAACCGCAGCTCTCCGTGCGCAGTACCAAGGCCAGAGACCTGGCCCACGCGCTGGCGCGCCGTACAGGCCAGCCGATCAACAAGCTTGTCGAAATCGCTCTCGAACGTTACGACCAGGAACTGCGGCAAAAACCGGCACAGACGCCAGCGGACACGCTTTGGGAGTTGATGGCCGAGGGCCGAAAGGCTGTGCCGCCCGGCACGACCTCCGCCCACGATGATCTCTACGACGAAAACGGCTTGCCGAAATGATTGCCGTCGATACATCGGTCATTGTCGCCACGTCGCTGGGCGAGCCTGAAGCTGAACAGTTTCATGCGCTCCTTACCCGTGAGGAGATCGTTATTGGGTGGCCGACCCTGCTTGAAGCGCGCATGGTGCTGGCCGGCAAGAACTTTCCCAACGCCGCGACCATCATTTCACAGCTGGTTGCATTGCCAAACGTCAGCGCGGTGGCTTTTGGCGAGCGGCACTATTATGCCGCTGAGAAAGCTTTCGATTTGTTCGGCAAGGGCCGTCATTCAGCCGGCCTCAATATGGGCGACTGTTATGCATACGCCGTTGCCGCGATCGCCAAGGCGCCCCTTTTGTTCAAGGGCCACGATTTCGGACAGACGGACCTGAAACTTCATCCGTCGTCGTCGCAATAGGGAGGGAAAATCGTGGAGGACCGCGTTAGATTTGCCCTCGAAAAGCTGCTCGGTATCGCCGATCAGGATACCGGCCAGGGCCGGCGAGTGGGGAACTTCCTGCTGGCGTGGTGGAACGCCGAGGCGCATGGCGGCTTCGATCTCACCAGTCTGGCCAATGTCGATCGCGAGGTTTCCGACGATATGGCGACCGTCTGCACCTGGCTCGCCCGCGAAGAGGATGTCGTCTACCCCTACGACTATCGCGGCGAAATCGAGCAGACCATCACAAGCTGGCGGCCTCAGGCGCAGACATCGTGATGGCGAACACCCGGAAACAGCTCGCTCTATCCGGTGTCGAACGGCGATCCGTCGAGCTCGACACGATCGCATCGGTGCTGCCGATCGATCGGCGCCACGAGCTGGCCGAGCTGCTCACCGACGAAGACGTCGAGACGCTGCGCCATCTTGTCAACCAGGGCATGGGCTCCAACACGCTGCGAGCACTGACCTCCGATCTCACCTATCTTGAAGCCTGGGGGATCGCAGTGACAGGAAAGTCGCTATCCTGGCCGGCACCTGAAGCGCTGCTCCTGAAATTCGTCGCGCATCATCTGTGGGACCCGCAACACCGCGAGACCGATCCGGATCACGGCATGCCGGCCGACGTCGACGAAAAGCTTCGGCGCCAAAAATTTCTGAAATCCGTTGGCCCACACGCGCCCGCAACGGTGCGCCGACGGCTGGCGAACTGGTCGACGCTAACCAAATGGCGCGGCCTTGACGGCGCCTTCGCCTCCCCTGCCCTCAAATCGGCCATTCGGGTCGTCCCTCGGATGCGCCGCCGCAAGAGCACCAAGGCCATTACCGGCGACGTGCTGGCAAAACTGCTGGCGACCTGTGCCACCGACAGTCTGCGTGATCTCCGGGACCGGGCGATCCTGATGGTCGCCTTTGCCTCTGGCGGCCGCCGGCGCAGCGAGATCGCCGGGCTGCGCCGCGAACAGCTCACCGTGGAGCCACCGATCGAGATGCCGGACGGCCCTCCCCTCGCCTCTCTCGCCATCCATCTCGGTCGCACCAAAACCAGCAGTGGCGAACAGGACGGCGTGGTCTATCTGACCGGCCGGCCGGTCGAGGCACTGAATGCCTGGATGACGGCAGCCAAGATCGACAGCGGCAGCGTGTTTCGGGCGATCGGGCGTTGGGGCAATGTTTCGCCACAGGCGATTGATCCGCAGTCGGTCAACGCAATTATCAAGCAGCGGGCGGCGATGGCTGGGTTGGATAGGGGGGAGTTTTCGGCGCACGGGTTGCGATCGGGATATCTCACCGAGGCGGCCAACCTTGGCATCCCTCTACCTGAGGCGATGGAGCAGTCGCGTCATCGCTCTGTGCAGCAGGCCTCCAGCTACTATAGCTATGCGACAAGACGGAGCGGGAGAGCTGCTCGCGTGCTTTGATAGGTTAGATAGCCATTCTTGGCCTCTCATGTAAAAATTGGTTGCATCGAAAGCTAACGCGGGGAAAACAACTCTCATAGGAAATGTCTTCTCAAGCTGGCATCGCGACCAGCAATCCGTTTCTCGGGTGGGAGGCTATTGCCATGTTGAGACCGTAAATTTCTTTCAGTGCCTCCGGTGTCATGATTGCTTGTGGGGCTCCTCGAACGATCATTCTCCCGGTGTGAAGCGCGATTATCTCATCACAGAAGCGGGCTGCCATGTTGACGTCATGCAGAACGAGAAGCACACCCAGACCCCTGGAATGACTTAGACGCTGCACCAGCGATAGAACCTCGATCTGGTGTGCTACGTCGAGCGCCGAGATCGGCTCGTCCAGCAACAAGCACTCGGCATCCTGCGCCACGAGCATCGCCAGCCACACCCGTTGGCGCTCACCACCGGAGAGGGTGTCGACGAGGCGGTCCGCCATGCCCGCGACATCCGTCAGGGACATTGCCTCATCGACCTTGTCGCGATCGGTCTTGCCGAAACGGCCGAGCGCTCCATGCCATGGATAGCGCCCAAGCGCTACCAGTTCCTTGACCAGCATCCCGCTTGCCGCCGGCGTTTGTGTTGCAGGTAGGCAAGCTTCCTCGCGAATGGCCGGTCGCCCCATTCGGCGAGCGTCTTCCCTCAAAGCGTACGACTCCGCCAGAGGCCGGCTGCTGTCGTGCCAGGATCTTCAAAAGCGTGGATTTGCCCGAGCCATTGTGACCGATCAGCCCGATCGTTCGCCGGGGCGGAATGGTCATTGTCAACGGCTGCAACAGCACCCTGCCCGGAACTGAGAACGAGACATCCTGCAGTTCGAACAGCGCAGCTTGCTGAGCCTGGGCCTCTTTCTCTGCAAACGCGGCGCTGCTCATACGCTCTCATCCTTCAGGTATTGGTCATGGTGGTCAGACCTTGCACTCCGGTTAGGGGCGGAGCCAGTTTCAACAATACGGCCGTCCCGCATGGTGACAATCCGATCGGCGACATGGAAATATCGATCGTCATGGCTGATGACGATGAGGGTCTTGCCCTGTCGTTTCATCTCAGGCAACAGCTCTTCGTAAATGACGCGGCGGAATTCCGGATCCTGATCTGCGGCCCATTCATCCGTCACGACAACAGGGCGATCTTCCAGCCAGGCCTGTACCAGAGCAAGGCGTTTGCGCTGCCCGGTGGAGAGGTCCGCTGTTGTGAACGTATCGCCGTCAATTTTCACCTTATGGCCAATGCCGAGTCTTTCCAGATGCCCCACCTTGGATTATTGCATCTAGACATTGGGTCGCTTAGCCCGACCATCATCTTCCGAATTCAAATGGCTTCGCGAAATGCGTTCCCGTGCGTTAACGCAGCTGCGTCAATTATACCCCCTGCTTACTCATAAAGTTCGTGCGAGAAGGATTACCGACAAGCAATCCGGTTGGATTTCCGGTGTCCGGATGACCGAGTTTGTTCAACGGGAAAGAGTGCGACGGCATCGGAGCTATTTTTCGTTGGAATGTTCCAAAGTCCCTTTCTTCCGACCGTCACAATGCTAAAGTTTTGATCGGCGTTATCGCTCACGTCGACCGGGGGACGAATGAAGGCTTTTATAACAAAGGCCGCGGCGGCGGCGATCGTCGTATTTGCCCGTGCGGTCACGGCGGTTCGCGCCATCTGGCCCGAGGCGGGCCTGCCGTCCCGCCCTTGCGTTTATTTCGCCAACCATTCCAGCCATGGTGACTTCGTTCTGGTCTGGACGGTGTTGCCGCCAAGGCTGCGTCGTCAGGCTCGCCCGGTTGCCGGTGCCGAATACTGGCTCAAATCGCCGCTCAATCGCTTCATCGGCAGCGACGTCTTCAATGCGGTTCTGATCGCCAGGGAGAAAGACCAGAGGACTGAGGATCCCGTCACGCAAATGGCTGCGGCAATCGACGCCGGTTCATCCCTGATCCTCTTTCCAGAAGGTACGCGCAACCAGTCCGACGCCCCTCTCCTTCCGTTCAAGAGCGGCATCTTTCATCTGGCGGCGGCGCGCCCCGACATAGAATTGGTTCCCGTCTGGATCAACAATCTCAACCGGGTCATGCCAAAGGGAGAGATCGTCCCGATACCGCTGATCTGCACGGTCACCTTCGGAAGCGCCCTGCGCTTGGCACCGGATGAGGCCAAGGACGCTTTCCTTGAACGCATGCAGACGGCTCTTCTCGCTCTGTCCCCCAAGCCTGCAGGGAGTGGTGAATGAGTGCCGCGAGTTCCGATCTGTTGACGCTGGTGGCCGGCATCTTCGGCGTGCTCATTCTCGCCTCGGCCATTGGTTACGTGCTCCAGCAGCGCCTCTCGCCAGACGGTTCGAACGCGGCGATCGAAAACCTCAACGCCCGGATCAAGGCCTGGTGGATCATGGTCATTCTGATCGGCATTGCCTTCGTGGCGGGCCGTATCGGGGTTCTCGTTCTATTCGGTTTTTGCTCCTTTGCCGCGCTCAGGGAATTTGTGACCCTCATCAATACCCGCAGGGCCGACCACTGGGCACTGGCGGCCGCCTTCTTCGTCGTGGTGCCGGTTCAGTATTATCTGCTCTGGGCTGAACAATACGGCATCTTCTCGATCTTCATTCCGGTCTATGCGTTCCTGCTGATGCCGATCATATCGGTGCTCAGGGGCGATACGGAGCGTTTTCTGATCCGCATTGCGGAAGTGCAGTGGGCGTTGATGATCTGTGTGTTCTGCGCCTCGCACGTCCCGGCCCTGCTGACCTTGAACATCCCGGGCTATGACGGCCGCAACGTGCTGCTGATCGCCTTCCTGGTGATCGTCGTCCAACTGAGCGACGTGCTGCAATATGTCTGGGGCAAGCTGTTGGGGCGCACCAAGATCGCACCGAAACTGTCGCCGTCCAAAACGGTCGAAGGCTTTGTCGGCGGCGTCGTCAGCGCCACAATGATCGGTGCCGCCCTCTGGTGGATAACGCCATTCACGCCTGTTCAGGCGGGACTTCTTGCCTTCATCATCACGCTGATGGGCTTCTTCGGCGGCCTGGTGATGTCGGCGATCAAAAGAGATCGCGGCATCAAGGACTGGGGCAATCTCATCGAGGGTCATGGCGGTCTGATCGACCGGCTGGATTCCGTCGTGTTCTCGGCACCGATCTTCTTCCACATCGTGCGCTACTGGTGGTCGCTGTGATGCCGAATGGGCTGAAGCGGCTTGCACGCAGCGGGACGGTGCATGTGCTGTTCGCGTTCTTTGCCATGGGCGGCTGGGCCGTCCTTGCCAATCGCGCCCATCCGATGCCAAGACCGCTATATTCCGGCCTGGTACAGGGCGTGATGTCGGCCTGCCTGACACTTTTCCTGAAGTCGGTGATCGACGGGCTTTCGAAGCGATTTGACGGCCTGGCGCGGTTATGGGCGCCGCCGCTCATTGCCTGCCTCGGCTCGGCCGCTGTTCTTATCGCCATCCATGCCGCGAGCGGCACACCGGAAATCCTCAAAACCGTCGCGGTTCCGCTTCTGGTATCGACCAGCTATGCCGCGATCTACAACTATTCGATCTCCGCAGGACGAGGTGCCGGGACATGACCGAGACAGGCGACAGACGGCCGCTGGCGAGCCGCAACACCCGCTGGGCAGGTTCGATCGCGCGATGGATGGCGTCGAAAACCATCACCCCCAACCAGATATCCCAGGCCAGCATGGTTGCGGCAGCCCTTGCCGGTGGCGCCTTCTATATGGCGGGACAGACGGTCGGTTGGCCCCGCATTGCCTGCCTGCTCGTGGCCGTGCTTTGCTGCCAGGGCCGGCTGCTTTGCAATCTGTTCGACGGCATGGTCGCCGTCGAAGGCGGAAAGGGAGAGCCGGACGGTCCGTTCTGGAACGAATTCCCGGATCGTATCGCCGATCTCCTGATCTTCGCGGGCGTCGGATATGGGATCGGCATGCCCGGCCTCGGCTGGGCCGCCGGCGCGTTTGCCGTCCTGACGGCTTACGTCAGGGAACTCGGCCGGGCCACGGGCAATCCGAGTGATTTCTCCGGCCCGATGGCCAAGCAGCACCGGATGGCAACGATCACCGCAGCAGCATTGATATCCGTGCTTGAGCCGTTGTGGGGGGGCTACAATCAGATCCTGATGATTGGCCTCGGTATCATCGCGCTCGGCGCTGCCTTCACCGCACTCCGCCGCTCAAGGACGTTGATCAGACGCCTCAAAACCCTCTGAAGGGCCTTTGAACAGGCCATCGCGCTGAACGCCCAAGGTCGCTTTCTGGAGGCGAGCCGAAGATTTCGGTCTGCCGATATCAAGAGCGGGATAGCAGTTCAGGTCGTGCTGATCTGCAGGACAACCGTCGGCCGTGCAAGCCCGGTCTTGCCATTGGTCCGCTGGTAGGGTTTCGCGAAATGCCGCTCGAGCTTCGCGCCCAAGGCAGAGATCGACCAGCAGAGAGCGAAATACACCACAAGAATGGAGCCATAGACCAGATAGGCCGGGCTTCCTCCGCGCGCGATGGTCGTCTGTTCGATCAGGATCTGCGCCGAGCGCAACAGTTCGTTGACACCGAGGACAGCGCCGAGAGAACTCGCCTGGGTGAGGCTGGTGACAAGGCTGACATAAGGGGGCAGAATGACTGGCATCGCCTGCGGGACGATGACCAGGAACAACCCTTTCCAGCCGCGCAGGCCGGATGACAGGGCAGCTTCCCGCTGGCCGCTCGGCACGGACAGCAGGCCGGCGCGAATAATATGCGCGCCGTTCGCGCCGCCCCAGACCGACACGCTGAGCGCGCTCGACCAGAACGGATTGAACGACAGGCCCGCATGCGGCAGCACAAAATAGACCATCAGCACCGTGACCATCAGCGGAATGTCACGAAGGCATTCGACGAGAGCATAGACAGGCCGCCTCAACCACCCCGATTGAGCGGAAAGACCGGCGGCGAAGATCACCGCGAAGAAGGTGCCGCCGGCGATCATGACCGAGGAAAGAAACAGGGTATTCAGGAGGCCGTCCAGCAGGAAGGACTGGAATTCCAGAAGCAGCATCGTCTACCTCCCGCCGAAAGGTCGGCTGAGACGCCGTTCAACCATGTAGCCAAGGCTAGAAATGGTGAAGACGCAGATCAGATAAATCACGCAGATCGAGGCGAACATCTCGATTGCCCGGAAATCGTAGGCGATCCGGTCGACGGCGACAAAAGTCAGCTCCACCAGGCCGATCGCCTGCAGGTATGCGGAATTCTTCACCGTCGCCACGATCGTATTCATCGCCGACGGCAGAGCCGCACGGGTCGCCAGAGGCAGGATGATGAATATCGAATGTTGCCAGCGCTTGAGGCCGAGCGACGCCGACGCGTCATGCATTCCGGTGCCGACGGCCGCGAGACCGGCGCGGAAATTTTCGATCTGAAAGGCACTTGCCCAGGCCGTCAGCGCAATGACCCCGGACCAGAAGATGCTGAAGCGCAATCCGAGGCTGGGAAGGCCATAAAAGATGAAGAAGATCTGCACGAGATAGGGCGTGCCGCGAATGAATTCGACATAGGCCGTGACGGCATATTGCAGCGGCTTGATCCCGCTTTTTCGCAACACCGCACCCACCAGGCCGATAAGGCAGGACAGGAATATTGCGAGAAAGCTGACGATCAGCGTCGTTTTGAGGCCGGTCATCAGATCCGGCAGGGCCTCGAGAATATAAGCAAAGTCCATGGCCGTCATCCTGCTCGAAAACACCGGTGAACATGGGGTCCTGGCGGTCGAAACCGTCAGGACCGGGTTCGCTTACTTTACGGCCGGCGGATCCGTTTCGAAGGACTTTACCATTTCCGCCGCGACGAGCGGATCCTTGACGAAGGTCGGCACCGTCTTTGAGTAAAATTTCTCGTTCTTCAGCTTCTTGACCACACCATTGACGAAAGCCTTGAGTTCGTCCTCACCCTTGCGGACGCCGACGCCATTGAAGCCGAGATCGACGGGCTCTTCCAGCGTGCGGAATTCCGGATAGTTGGCCGCGAGCGTCGCGATGGTGATTGCATCTCCAACATAGCCATCGGCGCGGCCCTGCTGCAGGGCCTGCAGATTGTCTGCATTGGTGTTGAGCTGGACGAATTCCAGGCTCGGGATGCGTTCCTTCAGCCACTTCAGCTGCGAACCGCCCTTGATAATGAGCATCGACTTGCCGTCGAGGTCGGCCAGCTTCTGAACCTTGCTGTCCTTCGGTACGATCACCCGGCTGCTGCCCCAGTAGTAGATATCGGAATAGTCGATCACCTGTTCGCGCGACGGCGTCTTGCCGAGCGTCGCAATGATCAGGTCGATCTTTCCGCCCGTCAGGGAGGGAATGCGGGCGTCCGTCGCCACGCAGCTCAATTCCGCCTTTTCGGCTGCCCCGAAGGCGGCAATGCCGATTTGCTTCGCCATCTCGATTTCGATGCCGGCCGGCTTGCCGTCGGTGCCGGATGCCCCGAATGGAGGAGAATCGCATTTTGACGCCGATGCGGATCACGCCGGCATCCTTGATCGCCTTGGGTACGGCCTGAGCCGAAGCGGGCAACGCCGAAAGCGTAGAGACGGCAAGAGCGCCGAGAGCTAGGGCCGTGCGGCGAAGCATGCAGATGGATGTGTACATGACAGTCGTTCCCTTTGTTTCATTATTTTGCCCACCGAACGTTTGCCCGTCCGTATGCTTTTTGCCGCAACCAGTCCGGATGCAGAAAATCAGACCTGCTAGTGCAGTATCTGGCTGAGAAATGCCTTTGTCCGGCTTTCCCTTGGATTGCGGAAAAACTCCTCGGGCGGCGCTGTCTCGATGATCCTGCCCGCGTCCATGAACACCACCCGATCCGCCACCTGCCGCGCGAAACCCATTTCATGCGTGACGCACACCATGGTCATGCCGTCGCTCGCCAGCTGCGCCATGGTATCGAGGACTTCACGAACGAGTTCCGGATCGAGTGCCGAGGTCGGTTCGTCGAACAGCATGATCTTCGGACTCATGCAGAGCGATCGGGCGATCGCCGCTCGCTGCTGCTGTCCGCCGGACAACTGGCTTGGATAGAAATCCGCCTTGTCGGGAATCCGCACCCGCTCCAGATAGGCGCGCGCCAGCGCCTCGGCATCCTTTCTCGCAACGCCCTTTACCCAGCGGGGAGCCAGCGTGCAGTTCTCGAGCACGGTGAGGTGCGGATAGAGATTGAAGTTCTGAAACACCATGCCGACATCCTGGCGGACACGGTCGATGACCTTCTGGTTGTCCGTCAGCTCCGTGCCGTTGACGACGATGCGGCCCTTCTGATGCTTTTCCAGGTAGTTGATGCAACGGATCATGGTGGACTTGCCGGAACCCGAGAGACCGCAAACGACCACCTTTTCACCACATCGGACGGTAAGGTTGACGTCGTGCAGCACCTGGAGGATGGAGAACCATTTGTCGACGCCGGACAATTCGACGGCGATTTCCGGGTCGGCCATCTCCGATTTCTTCTCATTCGCCGTCATCTGCAACTCCTCCCTGCAGTTCAGCTTAAGATGCCAAAGCCTGGTTTTTCTGCGCGAACCGGGCGGGCCGGAAATTCGCAAGCAGAGGGCTCGCCTCCCCGGTCACGATTTCCCGCGCGATGAGCTCACCGACAATCAGGCCCAGTGTCGCGCCGCTATGGCTGAAGGCGACGAAATAACCCGGAGTGCCCTCCAGCGGACCGATCACCGGTTCCCCATCACCCGGCACAGGCTTCGGCCCGTAGTGATAGCTTTCCAATTCCAGCACGGGGCTACCCTCGAGCACGTTCGAGGCTTCGGAAAGAAGCCGCCGAAGCGTCTCTTCCTTCACCTCGTAAGGCCCATCGGAGCGACGATTGAGTTCGTCCTCCGACCACGCGGAATCGCAGACGACCGCACCGTCCGGCGTCGGACGCAAGGCTACGTTCGGCGTATTGAGGACGGCGCGCACCGCGGATCTGAAAGGCTTCGATTTGACAAGAAGGGCGATCGGGGTTGCGTCGGCAATGGCATGACCCGCCTGTTTTGCCATATCCGGCACGGCCGCACCGCTGGCGACGAGAACTGCGTCCGCCTTTATATACGTTCCGTTTGCAGTCGAGACCCCGGCTGCCCGACCACCCCTGATGTCCACGCTCGCCTTTCCAGCATGGGCCACGGCCTGGCCACCGAGTGCCTTGAACTCTTCGAGGAGGATATCGATCAGGCAAGGCAGATCGACCCAGCCCTCACCCGGATTGAAAATCGCGCCCCGAGGCGAAACCGCGGCCACATTGATACCGGGCGTCACCTTCGCCACTTCTGCGGCGCCAAGGAGCTGGCAGTCATAACCGATCGATTGCTCGTGAGCGTAGGCTTCCGCAATCCGGTTCGACGCGTCATCCGCGTCCCACGTCAAACCGCCCTCGAAGCGCAGCCAGGCAGCGCCTTCATTGCGGCTTGCCAGTGTCCGATAACGATCGATGCCGACGACCCGTAGACGGTGATATTCGGCGGAACGGAAACGGGCCGAATTGAGCCATGCCAGCGACCGACCGGACGCGCCGCTGGCGAACGCCCCTTCCGTGACCAGGGTGACCTGCGCGCCCAGCCGGGCCAGATGAACCGCCGAGGAAACACCAAAAATACCGCCACCGATGACGGCAATCCGCTGGCTGGAGGATGAGGTTATCAACTGCATGTTCCTTCGTCTTGGATTGTCCCAAGGCCTCGTCGATCCGAGTGTAGAGTCACCCGTTCTCACCTATGAGACCGGTATCAAGCGTATTTGAGACCGGTCTCATATGTCAATGGTGTGATTTTCTTGACGCCGTTTTTTTCTCAGCCTATGTCACGGAACATGATGAAGAGAACGACGTCAAAGCGGCTTGTCACCATCTCGGACGTTGCGCAAAGCGCAGGTGTATCCAAGGCGACCGCCGCACGCGTTCTCGGCAGCTACGGGACAGCGAGCCCCGTCGTGAAGGAGAAGGTTCGGGAAGCCGCAAGGAAGCTCGGCTATCAGGCCAACGAGCTTGCGCGCAGCATGACGACCGGAAAATCGAAGACGATCGGGGTCATCGTGGGCGATATCGAAAACCCGTATTTCGGCCAGGCCGTGCGCGGTATCAGCGATGCGGCGCACGCTGCGGGATTCGATGTCATTCTGTCCAATTCCGGCGAGGATGCCGCCAAGGAAAAGGCGGCCGTCCGCGTCCTGATGGGCAAGCGCGTGGATGGATTGATCGTTACGCCGGCCTCGGTATATGAGACGCAGCACCTGCATGAGGTCCAGAGATCCGGTCGACCTCTCGTCCTTCTGGACCGGACCATCCCGGATCTCGCGGTCGACGCCGTCGTTACGGACGACCGGCAGGCGGCCGAGGCCGCCACGCGAGCCCTGATCGAAGCCGGCCATCGCCGCATTGCCTACATCTCCGCCACGGAGTCGGACGACCCGATCTACCGGGGACCGCACCAGATCAATCTGAGCACGGTGATGGAGAGAATAAAAGGCGTCGTCGCGGCAAGCCTGTCTGCCGGTATCGAGCATCCGGAGCGCTATATCCGGCTGGGTGCCAACCGCCGCGGCGAGGGCGACAAGATCATTTCCGAGCTGCTTCAGGGCCCCGACAGGCCGACTGCCATACTCGCGTCGGACAATGTGGTGGCGCTCGAAGTGTTCAAGACCCTTCGCAGACTGGGCATGTCCATCCCCCAAGACCTGTCGCTGATCGCTTTCCACGATGCCGACTGGACGAGTGTGACCAGCCCGCCGATTACCGTGATTGCCCAGCCGGTCTACGACCTCGGCTTCGAAAGCGCGCAAATCCTTGTCCGACGCATTACCGGCGTCGGCGATGCGCCACGCTGCCGGGTGCTTGCGACGACACTCATCAAGCGGCAATCGATTGGGGCTCCGCCTGAGATCCAGGATGGCCGCGCCGTTTTTCAGAACAACGCCGCTAAAATCGGTTGATGCACGTTTGAATTGGCGTTGATTTCAACCACATCGTCGGCGCTCCAGCGAGCTACGCCGAACTCACTGAACGTAGTCGCCGGCGTCAAACGGCCTCAATGCGGGCCCTGCGCCATGCCTCGAACCGCTCAAGCGTTTCCTTGTTTGGCGGATAGACGCCAAGTGTCGATTTGCCTGACTCGATCTCCAGCTTCAGGAACTCTTCCTGCTCCTCCATTTCAATGGCCTCGTCAGCGATCTCGTTCACATATTCCCGGGGGATGACGATGACGGCCTCGCTGTCACCGAAGATGATGTCGTCGGGATAAACCGCGACGCCGCCGCAGGCGATCGGCTGGTTCATGTCGGAAGCATGGTGGGCAACCAGATTGGCCGGCGCCGCCGGTCCCATGCAATAGGTCGGCAGCCCGAGCTGGGCGATATCGGCCGTATCGCGAACGCCGCCATCCAGCACAAGGCCAGCGCATCCGCGGTAGACGAGGCGCCGGGCCAGCATCGCGCCAATCCCGGCAATCTCCGCCAGCGAGCGGCAATCGAACACGAGGACGTGCCCCTCGGGTATCGTGTCGATCGCCTTGCGTTGCTGATTGGACGGATCGGAACTGTAGGTCGAGCCGTCGATATCCTCCCGGGCGGGAATGTAGCGAACGGTGACAGCCGGGCCGATCATCGGCCTGTCGGCGCCGGCGAGCGGTCGCACGCCACGCACGGCAGTGTTCCTGAGGCCACGCTTCAGCAGCAAGCTACTGAGGCTCGCCGAATTTGTCCGCAAAAGCTTTGCGTGAACCGATGGGTCCAAAGCCGTCATGATAACCTCCGTCTGTCTGGCTGCGAGATCTAGCATAACGGCGCGATAGTTCAATAAAGAATTTCTAGCTTCTTATTTGGACATCGGGTGAACGCCGTTGATGACTTTCATCACCGTGGCAGCGGCGTCGAGGACCTCGCGCCTGATTGATCGAGCGCGCTCCGGCGTCGCCTCGCCAATGAACGGCACGCTGACCGTGGCGACCAGGCGAGTTGCGGAATCGAATATGGGAGCAGCAAAAGCGCGCAAGCCAAGGTTCGATTCCTGATTGTCCTCGGCACTTCCACTGCGGCGAATTTCAGTGAGCGCCTCCTTCAACGTCTCGGGATCGGTGATCGTATACGGCGTCCGGGCCTCCAGGCCGCCGGCGCAATAGGCTTCGATCTCGTGATAGTCGGAATAGGCCAGGGCGAGCTTGCCGGCCGCACCGACATGCTTGCGCGAACGGCCGCCGACCTTGATGAACAGAGCGTAGTCGCCGGGGCTGGGGGCCGCAAATATCGTCATCATTTCATGGCCTTCGGGCGCCGCCAGCCTGAAGGATTCGTAGATCCTGTCAGCCGCGGCCACCAGGACCGGCCTCGCCGCCTCGATCAGCGTCACCCTATCCGCACCGGGTGAAATCCGCCGCGCAAGCTGCACGAATTTCGGCCCCAGTTCGTAGGAAGCCCCGCCGTTCACACGAGCCACAAGCCCATGTGCGGTCAGTGAATTGAGGATGCGATACACAGTTGAACGGGGCACCCCGAGCTGCTCGACCAATGCGCCGAGTGAAATGCCGGTCTTCGCGTCAGCAACCGCCTCAAGCAGATGCGCCGTCTTTTCCACCACCGGAGAGCCATGCTTAGGTTCATTCATGAACTTCAAATTCCATATACGGATTACCTGCCTTGACTTCTTGAGATTGAACGAGCATGTTGGCGTCGCAAGTGTCATATTTGACACTACGCACTTGCAGGAGGAAGTAAAGCCATTTGAGCGCGGGGCGTTCCCGCGGACTCGGATGACTTTGAGGAGAAGATCTCCGAGACGCCATGTGCGGCTCGTTTCGATTTGGAGGAGGGCTTTCATGAAGAAGATCACGGGCATCCATGCGCTGGGCATGGGGCTTTTAATGTCGTTGGCGGCAAGCGTCGCAATTCCCGCTCGCGCTGCCCCGGACAAGCTGACGGTCGTGGTGACGGATGAGCCGAAATCGCTGGACCCCTGCGACACGGACCTTTCGGGCAATTCACGCATTCTGCACAACAACATCACCGAAGCCCTCGTCAATCTCAGCCCCAAGGATGGTTCGGTCGTCCCGAGCCTCGCCACCAGCTGGCGGCAGGTCGATAGCCTGACCTGGGAGTTCAAGCTGCGCGAAGGCGTGACCTTCCACGACAGCAAGCCGTTCGATGCCAATGCGGTGATCGCTGCTCTGAAGCGGGCCCAGGATCCGGCGCTGGCCTGCGAAGTGGGGCTCGCCACACTGAAGGGCCTCAAACTCGCCGCAGAAGCCGTGAACCCGACGACCCTCCTCATCAAGACGGACGTCGTAGAGCCGATCCTGCCGAACAAGATGTCCGCCCTGGACATCGGTTCGCCGGCAACCCCGGGCGACGCCAAGACGCGCACGCCGGCCGGTACGGGGCCTTACAAGCTGGTCGCATGGACGCCCGGCCAGTCCGTCGGTCTGGTGGCCTATGAAGGCTATTGGGGCGACAAGCCGGCAATTCGCAACGCGACGATCATCTGGCGCGCCGAGTCCGCGGTGCGCGCCGCGATGGTCGACACCGGCGAAGCGCAGATCGCCTATGAAATCGCACCCCAGGACGGCACGACCGGACAGGATCATGCTTTCCCGAATGCCGAGACGTCGCTGTTGAGGATCGATGCGCAGATCGCGCCCCTCAACGACAAGCGCGTTCGCGAAGCACTCAATCTTGCGATCGACAGGGACGGTCTCATCGGAACGATCTTCCACAAGGACGCTCAAAAGGCGATGCAGGTCGTGCCACCTTCGGTCTTCGGCTTCAATCCCGACATTTCGGTTTGGACCTACGATCCGGAAAAGGCGAAGTCCCTGCTTGCAGCCGCCAAGGCGGATGGCGTGCCGGTCGACAAGGAGATCGTCATCTACGGCCGCATCGGCATCTATCCGAACTCGTCCGAAAGCCTGGAGGCCATTCAGGCCATGCTGGCGGATGCCGGTTTCAACGCCCGGCTTGAAATGCTCGAGACAAGCCCGTGGCTGAAGCGGCTGCTGAAGCCTTGGAGCAAGGACCGCCAGCCTTCCATCCTGCAGACGCAGATCGACAACGCCGAGGGCGATGCCGTGTTCACGCTGCCGAACCGCTTCACCACCGATGGCAACCAGTCGACCATCACGGACGCCGGTCTCGACAAGCTGATCGCCGATGGCTCGAAGGCAACCGGAGACGAGCGCAAGAGGCTGTTCCAGCAGGCGTTCAAGTACATCGCCGTCGATGCGGTCAACATCGCGCCGCTCTTTCACATGGTCACGATCGCCCGTGTCGCCAAGAACGTGAACTATACGCCTGATGTGCAGGCCGGCAACGAGATCAAGCTGAAGTCGATCAGCTACCGTTGATCAGCCCGGCCGACGGCTTGTATGTCGCTTGAGGAGAGCGGATGTCCTTCACCTATTTCCTGAAACGTGCGGCCTTCGCGGCGCTGGCGCTGGCGGCCCTGATGACCTCCGCCTTCTTCCTCGTGCGGTTGACGGGTGATCCCGTCAATCTCTACCTGCCGATCGACGCTTCGGATGCGGCGCGCGAAACCATGCGCCTGCGTCTTGGGCTCGATCGCTCGCTCCTGGCCCAGTTCTTCGATTGGGCTTGGGATATCCTTCGCCTCGATTTCGGAACCTCTCTCTGGCACAATCGCCCGGCCATGGATGTGGTGCTGGAGGCGCTGCCGAACACGCTGGCGCTCGGCGCCATCGCCTTGGCGCTGGCCTTCGCCGCCGCGATCGTCATGGGATCCATTGCTGCCGTGAATGCCGGTGGCTGGATCGACCGGGGCGTCAATGTCCTGTCGCAGGCAGCCGCAAGCGTGCCGGATTTCTGGCTCGGCCTGATGGGCGTGCTTCTGTTTGCGGTCACCTTCCGCATTTTGCCGACTTCAGGCTTCGGCGGCCCGATTTATTGGGTGCTGCCCGTCGCCTGCCTGTTTGCCCGCCCTTTCGGGACGCTGGTGCAGATCGTCCGCGGCTCGATGATTGAAGCCCTGAATGCGACATTTGTCCGGACGGCACGGGCCAAGGGCGCGCGTGACGGACGGGTCACCTTCGTGCATGCGCTGCGCAACGCTCTCCTTCCGGCGGTCACGGTGACCGGCGACCTGGCCGCCCAGTTCGCCGGCGGTGGTGGCGTCGTCGAGGTGGTCTTCGGGTTTCCCGGCATCGGCAAACTGCTGATCGACGGCATTCTGAAACGCGACTTCGCGATCGTCCAGGCATCGATCTTTGCCGTCGCGGTCGTGATCTTCGTCATCAATATCCTGGTCGACATGCTTTATGCCTCGATCGACCCGCGCGTGAGGGTCGAATGACAGATACGTCTGCCGAATTCCTCCCGACCCGCGAGCGCCGCAGCCGCCGTATTCTCTGGCTCCTGCGTGCGCTCGCGGGTGACCCGATGGCCGTCGCCGCGGCGATCTGGCTTTTGATCGTCGTGCTCGCCATCCTCACCGATTCCCTGTCGCTGCTGGGCGACAACCGCATTTCGCTGAAGGCGCGCAACCTGCCGCCGTTCGACTTCAGCCAGCCCTGGACCTTGTGGCTGGGTGCCGACGCACTCGGACGGCCGCTCCTCGTCCGCCTCATCCAGGCGGCTTCGACGACGATCGGCATCGCCGTAGTGACCGTGCTGACAAGCCTGATCGGCGGAACGTTGCTGGGCGTGACCGCCGGGTATTTCGGCGGCGTCGTCGGAAACGTCATCATGCGGATCTGCGATATCATCCTCGGTTTCCCGACCCTGCTGGTGGCACTCTTCGGCCTCTATCTGTTCGGTCCGAGTGTCGGCAACCTCGTGATCGTGCTCGCCATCACCCGCATGCCGGCCTATATCCGCGTCGCAAGGGCAGAAACGCTGGAGGTCCGCGAACGACTTTTTGTCGATGCGGCGCGCGTCTTCGGCGGGGGGCCGACCTGGATCCTGCGCACCCACATTCTCCCGAGCGTCGCACCCACCATGCTGACGCTCGCCTCGGTCAACCTCGCCATGGTCATGCTGTTCGAATCCGGGCTGAGCTATCTCGGCCTCGGCATCCAGCCACCTTCGGTAAGCTGGGGCCTGATGGTCGCCCAGGGCCAAGGCTATCTGTCGTCCGCCTGGTGGCTCGGCTTTTTCCCCGGCCTCGCCGTCATGCTCACCACCATGTCCTTCAACCTGCTCGCCAACTGGTTCCGGATCGTCAACGATCCGTCGCAGCACTGGCGTCTTGTGAGCCGGAGGCGCTGATGGCTCTTCTCGAAGTCAAGGATCTGCAAGTCAGTTTTGATACGGCGTCCGGCCGCATATTCGCACTCAACGGTGTCTCCTTCTCACTGGAACGCGGTGAAGTTCTGGCGCTTCTTGGCGAAAGCGGCTCCGGCAAGTCCGTGACGGCATCTGCCATCATGGACCTCGTTCCCAATCCTCCGGGCGCGATCGACCGGGGATCGATCCGCTTCGATGGGGCGGAACTGCTGAAGCTCTCGCGCACCGCGCGGCGAGATCTGTGCGGCAGCCGGATCGCCCTCATCTTCCAGGATGCGCTTGCGGCGCTCAATCCCGTCTATCCGGTGGGCTGGCAGATCGCGGAGATGTACCGCATCCACGGTCGCAACCCCGCAGGCGGCGTCGAAAAGGCCGTGATCGACCTCCTGACGGCAATCGGCATTCCCGATCCTGAACGTCGGGCGCGGCAATATCCGCACGAATTTTCCGGTGGCATGCGCCAGCGCATCATGATTGCGATGGCTGTCGCGCTCGAACCGGATGTCATCGTCGCCGACGAGCCGACGACGGCGCTCGACGTCACAATCCAGGCGCAGGTCGTTGATCTTCTGGCAACGATCCGTAAACGCAGCGATGCCGGAATGATCTTCATCACCCACGATCTGGGCGTGGTGGCCGAACTCGCCGACCGCGTGGCCGTCATGTATGCCGGCCGCATCGTCGAGACCGCAAATGTCTTCGAACTCTTCGAAGATGCACGGCATCCCTATAGCGTCGGCCTGCTCGCCTCGCAGCCGCGCCTGGATACCGATGAGGACGAACTGGTGCCGATCCCCGGTTCGGCGCCAAATCCCGTCGCCCTTCCTTCAGGCTGCGCGTTCAGGACGCGCTGTCCGCGCGCCGAAGGGCTCTGTGCCGAGGTCATCCCTCCCCTTGAAACCGTGGGGCCGGGCCGCCAGGCCGCCTGCCATTTCCCGGTGTCGCCAGCATGAATCAGCCCCTTCTCAAAGTCGAACACCTTTCCCGGCACTTCGGCAGCGGCGCGACGGCCGTGCGCGCAGTCGATGACGTCAGCTTCGAGATCGCCCGCGGGGAGACACTCGGGCTTGTCGGCGAAAGCGGTTGCGGCAAGACTTCCCTGGTCAGGACCCTCCTGAAGCTCGGGCCGGCGACCAGCGGCAGCGCCGTTCTCGATGGCGTGGAAATCACCAAAGCGAGTGGAAGGGAGTTGCATGAATTGCGCCGCAAGATGCAGGTCGTCTTCCAGGACCCCTACCAGTCGCTTAATCCGCGCCTGCGGGTCGACCGGCTGATCTCCGAACCGTGGTCGCTGCATCCGGACGCCGTGCCGAAGGCCCGCTGGCGGGAAGAAACGGTCAAGCTGCTTGAATCCGTGGGGCTGCGTGCGGAACATGCGGACCGCTATCCTTCCGAATTTTCAGGCGGCCAGCGTCAGCGGCTTGGAATCGCGCGCGCCCTGACACTCGACCCGACGCTCCTCGTCTGCGACGAGCCGGTCTCCGCCCTCGACGTCTCGGTTCAGGCACAGGTCGTCAACCTGCTCGCGAGGCTGAGGCGCGAGCGCAATCTCGCGATGCTTTTCGTCGCGCACGACCTTGCCGTCGTGCGGCACGTTTCGGATCGCGTGATGGTCATGTATCTCGGCAAGATCATCGAGACCGGGCCGAAGCAATCGATCTTCGGCGCGCCGGCACATCCCTACACGCAGGCCCTGATGTCGGCCGTTCCGACGCCGGACCCAAGGCTTCGCGGGCATCGCAAGCGCATCGTCCTGGAAGGTGACCTTCCAAGCCCTGCCAACCCGCCGAGCGGATGCCGATTCCGGACGCGCTGCTGGAAGGCTACTTCGATCTGCGCCGAACAGGAGCCTGGCCTGACGGCAAGAACGGTTGCCCCGGGGTTGCTGACGGCCTGCCACCATGCCAATGCCAATGCCGAAGCCGCATATTGACCATGGCGGCCGATTTTTTCGGCACCTTCCGCTTCGACAACGTCTGCTTGCGCCCTTGAGACCCTATCTGTCCGGCTTGATACCCTGGTGGAAGGAGGCGCGCTCTATCCCGTGCCGTTGGAGCTTGTCGTAAAAGGTCTTTCGCGGAATTCCGAGCGCCTCGATCGTACGGCGGACATCACCTCCGTTGCTGGCCAGCGTCTCGCGGAGGATTTCCGCCTCATGCTGGTGGAGACGCTGGGGCAGCGTCAGGGTGGCCGCCTGCGGTGGCACCGTCGCCCTGTCGTCCTCCCCTGCCAGCCCGAGGACGAAACGTTCTGTAAAGTGGGACAGTTCGCGGACGTTGCCGGGCCAATGATGGGTTTCGAGGTGATGGCGGATAGACGATGACAGGGCGGGCGTTTGGCGGTTGAACCGCTTGGCGGCCCGCTCGCAAAAGAATCCGAAGAGCAGGAGGATGTCTTCGCGCCGTTCACGCAGCGGCGGAATGGAGATCGTGACGACGTTGAGCCGGTAATAGAGGTCTTCGCGAAACGCGCCGCGCTGCGAGGGATCGCCAAGATCGACCTTGGCGGCCGCCACGACCCTCAGGTCGATCGGCCGCGTCTCGTTGGTGCCGAGAGGTGCCACTTCCCGCGCCTCCAGGACCCGCAGCATATGGATCTGCGTGGCGGGTGGCATACTTTCGATCTCGTCGAGGAAGAGGGTGCCGCCGCTCGAATACTCGATCCTGCCGACGCGCTTCTTCTGCGCGCCGGTAAAGGCACCGGGCTCGTGGCCGAACAATTCGCTTTCGATGATGGTTTCGGGAAGCGCGCCGCAATTGAGCGCGACGAAACTGCCCTTGGACCGCCGGCTCCATCGGTGGATCAGATTGGCAACAACCTCCTTGCCGCTGCCGGTCTCTCCAGTCACCAGAACGTCGACGTCGGTATCGGCAATCTGGCGAAGCGTTCTGCGCAGCCGCTCCATGGCCGCGGTCTGACCGATGAGCGGCAGGTCGTCGCGTGCCTGTTCGGCTGCGTCGCGGAGCGTTCTGTTCTCCAGTATCAGCCGCCGTTTTTCGGCAGCCCGGCGAATGGCCTGCACCAGGCGGTCGGCAGCGAAAGGTTTGGTGATGAAGTCGTACGCACCGTCCTGCATCGCCTTGACGGCCATCGGGATGTCGCCATGGCCGGTCATCAGGATGACGGGAAGGTCCGGATCGAGTTTGCGGATGCGGTCGAAGAGCTGCAGCCCGTCGATCTCGGGCATACGGATGTCGGAAACGATGACGCCGGCAAAACCATCGTCGATCCGGACGAGCGCGTCGGATGCCCTCGAAAATCGGGAGACCGAAAAGCCCGCAAGCTCGATCGTCTGGGCGGTCGCCTTGAGAAGGTCGGCATCGTCGTCGACCAGAACGACAGGTGTTGGATTGTTCATGATACCGCCTTGCGCAGATAGACGATGAAAGTCGTGCCCGTTTCGCCGCTTTCGACCTCGATGCGACCGCCATAGTCCGCGACGATGTCCTTCGAGATGACCAGACCGAGGCCGAGGCCCTTTTCCTTGGAGGTGTTGAAGGGCGAAAAGAGCGAACTCCTAATCGATGGATCGATACCGGGGCCATTGTCGGAGACCCGGATCACGACCTCATCCGCCAACGTCTCCACGGAGACATTCACACTTGCCTCGGCTTTACCCTCCAGCGCTTCCAGGGCATTCTGGAACAGATTGATCAGCACCTGTTCGAAGCGGACGCGATTGCCGGTGACGGCGAGGCCGGGCGGCGGCAGGTCGATCTGCAGTATGTCGAGCCGGCCGGCAAAGCGGCTCCTCAAAAGAACCACCGCGCCTTCGATGGCGCTCCGCAGATCGACGGCTTCCGGCGGCGTTCGTCCCTTGCGTGCGAAGGCCTTGAGTTCCTCGGTGATCATGCCGATCCGCTCGGTCAGGGCGGCGATCTCGCCGAGGTTTTCCTCCGCCGATTCCTTCCGGTTCCGTTGCAGGAAGACACGTGCATTGTCGGCATAGGCCCGGATCGTCGCGACCGGCTGGTTGATTTCATGGGCAACTCCGGCAGCAACCTGACCGAGGATCGCAAGGCGATTGGCCTGCACGAGTTCCTGCTGCACGACCTGCAGCTTCGACTCCGTACTGCGATGGTCGGCGATCTCTTCCTGCAGGAGGTCCCGAGCGCGGCTCAAATCCACGGTTCGTTCCGCGACACGGCGCTCCAGTTCCTCGCGCAGGGCTTTTTCCGCGGCGATACGATTGGCGATCACCTGCCGCCGCCTCAAAAGGAATGCGATCAGTGCCAGGATCGGAACGAGCACCGCAAGTGCAAGCAGCCGCGCTTCGCGTACCGCCGCTGCGACGGAAGGCTCGGTCGGCACGAGATATTCGAGGCGCCAGGACGTCGATGGGACCGGCGTCAGAATGCGGAGATACTCACCTTCGCTTGTGCCCGGCAAAACCGCCGAAACGATCGATACCCCCTCCGAAAGCGTTTCCTGCCGCACGATCGGCAGAGGCGCCAACGGCGCGTTCCCAAATTGCAGGCTTTGGCGGATGGCGCCAAGCCGGTCCGCAGGCAGAGGCGCTACCGTCATGAAGCGCCAGGACGGAATGCTGGTGATCAGGACGACACCGTCGGCGTCGGTGACATAGACGGGACGGTCGGCGTCGTGCCAATCACCTTCGAGCTGATCGAATTCCATCTTCACGACAACGACGCCGAGCGCGCCGGCCTGATTTTCGGCGCGCCGCGAGATGTACAGTCCGGGACGCTTGCTGACGCTGCCCAAGGCGAAATGCTCTGCCGTTCCGTTCTCCATCGCCCGTTGAAAATATTCCCGGAAGGAATAGTCGTTGCCGACGAAGCTCAAGGGTTCGCGCCAGTTGCTGGATGCGACGGCTATGCCATCCCTGCCAGTGACGTAGAGAACGGAGGCATTGGTGCCGGCCACGAGCCCCTCCAGCTTTCGGTCCAGGGCAGCGATGGCCTCTGTGTTTCGGAACGCCAACGCCTCGGCCACCTGTTGATCCTCGGCCAGAAGCAGGGGAAGCGCCCGCGGCCTTTCCAGCACCGCGCGCAACAGCGCAACCTTGAGATTGGCATCGGCGCGACCCTGGTCAAGGAGCGCTTTCACGGCGGAACTGCGGCCGTAAAGACCGGCGGCAAAAAGAGCGGAGAGCAGGAGCGCGGCAGCGGCAAGGGCAAAGACAGGCCATGGCGTCCACGTGAATGCGGGATTCTTGACAGGTTTCTCTCGATGGCGTTGCTCAAGCATCGCCGGATGTGTGCATAAGTCCGCATAAAAAGCAAAGGCCGATGGCGGAAATCCGCACGGCAAATTTCAAAGACGACTGCCGCCGTTCGATCCGACGACGAAGAATCAATGAGTTAGGCGTCAACCGTCCCTCTGGCATGCATGTTGCTCCGGCAAAGCCAGCAGCACACCTGC
Organism: Neorhizobium sp. USDA 3394; assembly: GCF_056280385.1. Classification (NCBI taxonomy): domain Bacteria; kingdom Pseudomonadati; phylum Pseudomonadota; class Alphaproteobacteria; order Hyphomicrobiales; family Rhizobiaceae; genus Neorhizobium; species Neorhizobium sp. USDA 3394. The sequence goes on along the minus strand of NZ_JBWCDU010000002.1, from coordinate 1,005,577 downwards.
AGCAACAGTAACGCCACCGCCCCGGGAGGCCAATTGGTTGGGGCGCCATGGAGGACATGATGAACGCAATGATTTCCGATGTGCCAACGCACGACAAACTTCCTTTCTACCGCCACCTTTATTTCCAGGTTCTCGTGGCAATCGCCGCCGGCATCCTGCTCGGTCATTTCTACCCGGATGTAGGCGCGTCGCTGAAGCCGCTCGGCGATGCCTTCATCAAGCTGGTGAAGATGATTATTGCGCCGGTGATCTTCCTGACGGTCGCAACCGGCATCGCCGGCATGGCCGACCTGCAGAAGGTCGGGCGTGTCGCAGGCAAGGCGATGATCTACTTCCTGACCTTTTCGACGCTTGCGCTCGCCGTCGGTCTGCTCGTCTCGAATATCGTCCAGCCCGGCGCCGGCATGCACATAGATCCGGCCACGCTCGACGCCAAGGCGGTGGCGACCTATACGGCGAAAGCCCATGACGCCACGATCACCGGCTTCCTGATGAATATCATCCCGGAGACGATCGTCGGCGCCTTTGCACAGGGTGACATCCTCCAGGTGCTGTTCTTCTCGGTTCTGTTCGGCATCGCGCTCGGCATGGTCGGAGAACGCGGCCGTCCGGTTCTCGATTTCCTGCAGGCATTGACCGCGCCGATCTTCCGTCTCGTGACCATCCTGATGAAGGCTGCCCCGATCGGCGCCTTCGGCGCCATGGCTTTTACCATCGGCAAATACGGCATCGGTTCGATTGCCAACCTGGCCATGCTGATCGGCACGTTCTATCTCACCTCGCTTCTTTTCGTTCTGGTCGTCCTCGGCGCCGTCGCCCGATACAACGGCTTTTCGATCATTTCCCTGATCCGCTACATCAAGGAAGAACTGCTGCTTGTGCTCGGCACCTCCTCGTCGGAAGCGGCGTTGCCCGGACTGATGGCAAAGATGGAACGCGCCGGCTGCAAGCGCTCGGTCGTTGGTCTCGTTATTCCGACTGGTTATTCCTTCAATCTCGACGGCACCAACATCTATATGACGCTTGCCGCACTCTTCATCGCCCAGGCGACCGACACGCCGATCACGCTCGGCGACCAGGTCCTGCTGCTGCTGGTCGCGATGCTGAGCTCGAAGGGAGCGGCAGGCATTACCGGAGCCGGCTTCATCACGCTGGCGGCGACACTTTCGGTCGTTCCATCCGTGCCGGTCGCCGGCATGGCGCTGATTCTCGGTATTGATCGCTTCATGTCGGAATGCCGGGCGCTCACGAACCTGATCGGCAATGCGGTCGCGACCATTGTTGTCGCGCGCTGGGAAAACGAGCTGGACCGGACACAGTTTGCCGCCGCCATGGCGGGCGGCGTCGACGCCGAAGAGGCGGTACTGATACCGGCGGGCCAGCCTGCCGAATAATCACCTTTTTCTATCGCAATCGCCAAGGTCGCCCTGGGGTGGCCTTGGCCAATTTTCTGGCACCACCGATAGGCACGGTGCGAAGAGCACGTGCCCTCCCCGCGCCGATTCAACGCTGCGCTATTCTTCCGGCGCTCCTTCGAGCAGACCGTCATAGACCTCGATGAGTGCATCGGTGATCGCCTGCCCCAGCGCATTGCCGGCGACGCGCACCTCGTCTTCCGTGCCGCTCCGCGAAGCTTTGGCCAGGTCAAAACCCTGTTCGCTGACGATCTGCTTGGCCACTTCGATGGCCCAGAGCCCGAAGTCCCCGCGATTGTCTATCTTGATTGAGTCATCCATCGTGATCTGCCTGTTGGTGGATCCGGCTTCTATATCGCCTCGGCAATGATGGCCAGCCTCTATGAGCAGAATATCCGATCGGCCCGAAAGAAACGGACGGAGGATTTCAGGCTGGTTGAATACTCTCGACAGCCCGCCAAATCGCTGGAATTCCAGATCGTCAATAAAAGGGGGCAAATTTTAGAAGGCACCGACGCTGCTGTGCAGGTGTGTCGGTTTAGAGAAGGCTAACGCGACAGTCGATCGCCATCCATGCGCAGGGTCACGAGCAATCCTTCCGCGGACCAGACGTGCTCGAGAGCGCCACCCAGATGGCCAGCCAGCGTGCGGCGGAGAAGCTTGCTTCCGTATCCACCGGGCCCCTCAGGGGTGCTGACTTCAGGCCCGCCTCTTTCCGTCCAGCGAATTTCGACGTCATTCCCAACCATCGTCCCCGATACATCGAGCGCGCCTTCCGGCACCGAGAGTGCGCCATATTTCAAGGCGTTGGTTGCCAATTCGTGGACGACGAGCGCCAGGCCCGTCGCAGCCGCCTGACCGACGCCGAGACGAGGGACGGCCACCCTGATCCGTCCGGCAAAAGCTCCGTCGTCATCATAGGGGGCGAGCAAAACGGTAAAGATGTCTCCGAGAAGCGCGGCATCGCCCTGGCCACTCGGTAGCGGACGAACAAGATCGTGGGCGCGACCGAGCGCGGTCAGCCGGTTGGTCAGTTGCTTCGTCATGTCTTCGATCGACGCAGACGATCGTGAGGTAATCAGGGTCAGACCCGACGCGATAGCAAGCAGGTTCTTGACGCGGTGGCTCATTTCGCCAGCAAGGAGTTCATGGCTTTCCTCGGCCTGCTTGCGCCCCGTGACGTCCAGAAAGATCCCCGTCATTGCCCGGTTCTTGATGCCCGCATCACTGCCTTGCCCCCGTGCTGATACCCATCGCACCTCCGATCCGACCAATATCCGGAAGTCGATCTCGTAAGGGCCGATCACGGCGCGTGTCGCGACAAAGGCCGCCCTCACCCTGTCCCTGTCGGCCGGATGTATTTTCTCGGACAGGTGCTCGAACGTCAGGGCGACATCGTGTGCGACGTCCCAGAGAGTAAAGCCGTGACCGTCCATAACAAAACGGTCGGTGTCCACGTTCCAGGACCACAAGGCCACGCCCGCCGCTTGGATTGCGCCGCGCAGTTGCTCCAGTCCCCATTCGGGGCTGCGCGTGGTCACGGTGTTGTTCACACTTGCTTCTGCTTCGCGCGCTTCGCGAGCATGATGCCGAGAGCGGTATTCCGGTCGCGCTCCTCCCTGGCAAGGCGGGCTTCCCGAAGGCGCAGGGTCTTCGCCTCCCGTACCTGCGCGACATAATCAAGCTCTTCGACCGCGTGGTCGCGAGCGAAAAACTGCGATTGAACCTGGTCAAAGGCCATCTCGGCCTGCTGCCGGGTCTTGCTGTGCGTCATGATTATTTCCTGTTTGCAAATATGCAGGGTCGAAAACCAAAAAAGGCCGGACATGATGCCCGGCCCTTTAAAAAATCAGCTTCCAGCAGTGCCAGTACATCCGTGGTCAAAGCGGAAGCCGCTTTTGGTCAGGCAGCCTGCAGGTTGCAAGCCGACATCTTACCGGACTTTACGTCGCGTTCGAGTTCGTAGCCGATCTTCTGGCCCTCGACGATTTCCCGCATTCCGGCGCGCTCGACGGCAGAAATGTGCACGAACGCATCAGCGCCGCCATTGTCAGGCTGGATAAAGCCGAAGCCCTTGGTGGAATTGAACCATTTAACTGTGCCTGTGGTCATGATGATGAACCCTTTCAAAGCAAGATTGAGTGACCCCGGAGCCAAAGCCCTGAGAATGGATGATAGCGATTGATTTTGAAAGGGAAGTTCGTCAGGCGCGGTGCTAAGCGCGCGGAAACCAAAGTTCAGCAAGCAAAAGATCGATGAACCATAAATAGAGGCTGCCTACCCATAAGTCAACCTTTAGTTTTGGCGCCTCGTGGAGACTGCTCTGGTCTACGGAGATTTGCGTTCCAGGCACGCCCCAATATGGCGGGCGGCGGTGGATCTTGCAGGAAAGGGTTAGCGCAGCGGATCTCAACCCGCTCGGTTGAGCGCTGAACTGCCGTGGCAACGCACAGGTCTGTGGTTGGCCTGTCCATATGTCTTGCCTGCTGGCGCAGGACCGCCATATAAGGCGCGATGACGTCTGATTCAAAGATATTTGTCGGCCTGCGGTCGACCCGCAAAAAACCGGCTCCGAGCGCCGAACCGAACCATCCGAAATGCCAGTGGGACGGATGCGAAAAGGGTGGCACTCATCGTGCTCCTGTAGGGCGGGATGCCGAGGGCCTTTATCTGCTGTTCTGTCCTCAGCACGTAAAGGAATACACCAAAGGTTATAACTTCGCGCCAAATCTCTCCGACCCGTTGGTGGCGCGCTATCAGCGGGAAGCGGCAAACGGCAGCCGCCCGACCTGGGGCACCGGTGTAAAGCAGGCCTCGGAGATGCCGCTGCCCTCCATGGCTCGCTCCGGTTCGGCAAAAGCGACGAACGCACGCAAAAGCGCTGCGCAACGCCAAGCCGCAAAAGTAGATCTTCAGCGACGTAAGCTCAAGGCACTGGAAGCCAAGGCTTTCGAGACGCTCGGCCTTTCACCGGACGCAACGCCGGAGGAAATCAGAAGCCGCTACAAGCAGAAGCTCAAGATGCATCATCCGGACGCGAACAATGGAGAGCGCAACTCGGAGGATCAGCTCCGGGCCTCGATCGACGCCCATAAGATCCTCAAGCTCAACGGCTTCTGCTAGGGGTGCGGCAAGTGACCCGCCGACGTCCCCGATGCCGGCGAACCCTCCTGCGGCAACGAGACGGCGTCGCTGCGGACGCAGCATCACCACCAAAGCACGAATCGCGCTAGCACTCTCACCACAAGAGTGCTAAGGATGTCCGATCGGGAACCCGCCATTGGGCTGCGCTCCCGCCAAGGAACCCAAAATGAACAATACCAATTTTCGGCCGTTGCACGACCGTGTCGTCGTGCGCCGTATCGAGGCCGAAGCCAAGACCAAGGGCGGGATCATCATTCCCGACACCGCCAAGGAAAAGCCCCAGGAAGGCGAAATCGTCGCTGTCGGCACCGGCACCCGCGACGAGAGCGGCAAGATCGTTCCCCTCGATGTCAAGGCAGGCGACCGCATCCTGTTCGGCAAGTGGTCCGGCACCGAGATCAAGTTCAACGGCGAAGACCTGTTGATCATGAAGGAAGCAGACGTCATGGGCGTCATCGCCTGATCTTCGGCCGCTTCCTTATTTCCTTTTGACGAAGACCATGGGGCCAACGGCCCGGGAGTTTTTCCATGTCTGCCAAACAGATCAAATTCGGCCGTGATGCACGCGAGAAGCTGCTGCGCGGCGTCGATATCCTCGCCGACGCAGTGAAGGTGACGCTCGGTCCGAAGGGCCGCAACGTCGTGATCGACAAGTCCTACGGCGCACCGCGGATCACCAAGGACGGTGTCACCGTCGCCAAGGAGATCGAACTTGACGACAAGTTCGAGAACATGGGCGCCCAGATGGTCCGCGAAGTCGCTTCGAAGACCAACGACGTCGCCGGCGACGGCACCACGACTGCTACCGTTCTTGCCCAGGCGATCGTTCGCGAGGGCGGCAAGGCCGTTGCAGCCGGCATGAACCCGATGGACCTGAAGCGCGGCATCGACCTTGCCGTTACCGCCGTCGTGAAAGACCTGCTTGCCAAGGCCAAGAAGATCAACACATCGGAAGAGATCGCCCAGGTCGGCACCATCTCGGCCAATGGCGAGAAGGAAATAGGCCAGTATATCGCCGACGCGATGCAGAAGGTCGGCAATGAAGGCGTCATCACGGTTGAAGAAGCCAAGACCGCCGAAACCGAACTCGAAGTCGTCGAAGGCATGCAGTTCGACCGCGGCTACCTGTCGCCCTACTTCGTCACCAATGCCGAAAAAATGGTGGCTGAGCTGGAAGATGCCTACGTGCTCCTGCACGAAAAGAAGCTTTCCAACCTGCAGGCCATGCTTCCTATCCTGGAAGCAGTCGTCCAGAGCGGCAAGCCGCTGCTGATCATTTCCGAGGATGTCGAGGGCGAGGCTCTTGCAACGCTCGTCGTCAACAAGCTGCGTGGCGGCCTCAAGATCGCTGCCGTCAAGGCTCCGGGCTTCGGCGATCGCCGCAAGGCCATGCTGGAGGATCTGGCGATCCTGACCGGCGGCACCGTGATTTCGGAAGACCTCGGCATCAAGCTCGAGAACGTCACGCTCGAGATGCTCGGCCGCGCCAAGAAGGTCTCGATCACCAAGGAGAACACCACCGTCGTCGATGGTGCGGGCACCAAGGCGGACATTGACGGACGCATCGGGCAGATCAAGGCCCAGATCGAGGAAACCACCTCGGACTACGACCGCGAAAAGCTGCAGGAACGTCTGGCCAAGCTGGCTGGCGGCGTTGCCGTGATCCGCGTCGGCGGTTCGACGGAAATCGAAGTCAAGGAAAAGAAGGACCGCATCGACGACGCCCTCAATGCAACGCGCGCTGCCGTCGAAGAAGGCATCGTGCCTGGCGGCGGTACGGCCCTGCTTCGCGCCTCGATCGTTCTCGACATCAAGGGCGAGAACGACGATCAGAATGCCGGGATCAGCATCATCCGCAAGGCCTTGCAGTCCCTGGTTCGCCAGATTGCTGAGAATGCCGGCGGCGAAGGCTCGATCGTGGTCGGCAAGATCCTGGAAAGCGATACCGACAACTACGGCTACAACGCCCAGACCGGCGAATTCGGCGACATGATCACCATGGGCATCGTCGATCCGGTCAAGGTGGTTCGCACGGCTCTGCAGAACGCGGCTTCGGTCGCCGGCCTGCTGGTGACGACGGAAGCCATGATTGCCGATCTGCCGAAGAAGGATGCCGCCGGCGGCGGCATGCCTGACATGGGCGGCATGGGCGGCATGATGTAAACGGGTTCCCGTCGGGAACTCGATCACGTCTTCTGCTGTGAAGGGCTCCGATCGATCGGGGCCCTTCATTCGTATATTCGGGAAAATATCGATCGGCAGCCCCGGTGGTGGCGGACGCGGTGTGGGCCGCAGTTGTTTGCCAGCCGCCCAGACTGCAGAGCAAGATGAGGGTCAAATGGTTGTATTGAACAGGCCGCGCAGTTCCGCGCCCTATCCGGACAGGGATATCGGTTGTCAGGAAGCCCTGGAGCAGGTCTTTCTTCAGCTTGCAAGGGGACTGACGCCGGACGATATCGTGGCGACGGCTGGCGGTGATCTGCCGCCAGTGTTGGCCGGCCTTGCAAAACGCGCCGAAAGCGTCGGCTGGACGCTGGAAGAAGCGGAAACCGCCATCAGCGAACTGGCGCAGAACCTGCTGGACGACATGTCGCAGATGTAGCCTTTTGGCGATCCTGAGCGGATTCGCATGCCTCCGCCTCGGGGATCGGCCGGCGGCGGTGAACAATCTGCATCCGGCTCGCCGAGGACACGACCGAAATGTCGACGAACCCTACGCGGAATTCAACCCGAAAGCGTCACGCGCGATCAAGCAAGCAGCGTCTCCTGGAAGGCACTCGCGACACACGTCAGGCCTGATATCGTAGACAAGGCAGGATGTGCCGACACCGACCTGCCCTGACAAGGCAGAACAACGGGATCCTTCACAACGCATTCCTCCTTCGTCCGCAGCGACGAAACGTGCCGACAGCCGATCGAGGTCAGCTTCGCTTTCCATGGAGAACCGTGGCCAATCGGCGGAAAACGAACAACACGCACCGCATGCCTGGCAATCAAAATCGTTCGATAAGGTCATACCCATCTCTTATCACGGCGCCTGCCGAAACTCCACAAAGGCACGCCACACGTGATGATGCTTGACCACGATCCGGCAAACGCAGGCAGGCGGTGTCGCATAGTCACAAAAGGGTCGTGAGTTCGCGGGTATCACTTGGCAAGGCATGCCCCGAGGGCGTGATCATCGTCATCCAGGAGGCCCGCATGAGCGTCGCCGCATCTTTTCTTTATCGTGACGGCCGGCGAGTTGAAGCCGTGCCATTCGACGAGGCGGCCATCCCGGCAATGGACAACGAATTCGTCTGGATCGGGCTGCACAAGCCCACCCGCGAAGACCTTTTGACGCTGCAGGGTCGTTTTGGCCTTCACGAACTCTCCGTCGCCGACGCGCTCAGTCCGCTGCAAATGCCGAAGCTCAGCGTCTATGACGATCAGTTGTTCGTCATCGCGAAGACGGCGCAGTTGGAAGCCGACCATATCACGTATGGGGAAACAGCAATTTTCGTCGGCAAGCGCTATATCATAACCGTCCGCAACGGCTCGGAGCGGGGACATCAAGAGCTGCGCGGCAGACTGGAAACATCGCCGCAGACGCTGTGCCATGGCACTGACTACATCCTGCACGCGATCCTCGATTTCATTATCGACGGTTATCTTCCCATTGTGCGCACGATCGAGGATTCCGTGCTCGACATGGAGCGAAAGATGCTCGATGCCTTCCTGGACCGGAACCAGATCAAGCGCATTTTCAAGCTGCGACGGGAAATTATCCTGTTCCAGCGGGTTCTGGACGCAATGCTCGACCTTTGCGGAAAACTCTACCACCTCGATTTGCCGTCGCTTGACAGGGAAGCGAAGCCTTATTTCCGGGACGCACTTCAGCACATGCACCGCGTCGAAACGATGGTCGCAAGCTTGCGCGACGTGATCACGTCCGTTTTCGAGGCGAGTAATCTGCTCGAACAGCAAAGACAAGGCACGATCACGCGGCAACTTGCGGCCTGGGCCGCCATTCTCGCCGTTCCGACGGCGATCGCCGGCATATACGGCATGAATTTCGACAATATGCCGGAACTGAAAACCAGCTATGGCTATTTTGTCGTTTTGGCAGTCATCGCCGTCATGTGCATCGCACTCTTCGTTCGCTTCAAACGCGCCCGCTGGATATGACGCCGTGAACGTGCCGCGCGACGTATTCGTCATATATGGCTAATTATATGCCTATATCGTTCACATTTACACATTAAATACCCAGCGCTATCTCGGTCTGGTCGTTCACGAAGGCCGCTTCATATTGGCGGGCAAAGGACCCGGAGACGCCGGCCAGTCGAAGCGTGTCACGCCATTCATCAGAAATACACTGCGCCGCATCGCGGATCATCCGACGAGCGTCTGCTTCCGCGATCTCGAAAAACTCGCATGCCTCCAGCGCCAGACGGATCGACCGGTCGTGCACTCCACCTTCCAATATCGCCGTTTCGAGATGCGGATTTCGGTCAGGCGCAGGGTTCACATCAAAAACCGGGGACAATCGCCAGCGGCCTGCCCCCACATAGAGGAAGCCGTGATTCTTCAGATGGTCATCCTTGTTCGCAACGAGGATGGTGAAGATCAGGCGCAGAAAGAGTTCGCGGAAATCGGCCTGCGGATCAGCGGCATTTGCCCTCATGAAATCGACGATCTCCGTATAGGAACCGAGCTCTGTGCCGGACTTGCCAAGGGCAGTACGGGCCGAGATGTAGGGGATACGCGCAGTCCCGCGCCGGTCGAACCGCCGGATCAGAGCGACCGGGAACGGCGTATTGGCGAGTTCCAGCCTGACTTCGGGAGTGCGGATACCGCAGGCCCGGGCGAGCCGGAGCGTGGCGACCTCGACGCACTCGATCGGCTGCTGGTCATGAACCGAAGTGAACTTGGCGAGCCAGAGCGTCTCGCCATCGCGGACATTCGCCTTGGGACGCGCACCGCCCGAACCGCCTGCACCGGCGAGGATCTGCATGTCCTTGGCAGATATCTCCTTGCCCTGCTCGTAGGCCCGGGCGATAGCGGTGATGGCCTCCAGATCGATCAGACGTGGTATTGTGTCGGCCGCTCGCCCCCGGATGATTTCTCCCCTATCGTCCACAAACCGCAGCGCGCCCTGCCGGCACCCATCATCGGACAGCGTCAAATATTCAAACTCGGAAAGGCCGTTACCATATGTGCGTTCGAGAAGCCTGCGGCCCCAGCTATCCGGCGCGGCGTCGGCGAAGACGCCCGGCAATGCGTCGCGGATGTTTCCAGGCTGACCAGATGTGTGAAATGGCCCAGCTTCAAGGGCAAAGCTCGGCTGCACGGCAAAGGCGCGGGGGCTCTCGATCCAGGCTGGATCATAGGCGAAAGTCGAGAACTGTCGGGGGCCTGCCTGCGCGAAACGCAACTGACCAACCGGTATCAGGCTCTCGCCGAGAACGACATGGGCGTTGAAGTCGGGCATCAGAATGCTGCGCCGTCCGGATCGACGACATCTGGATCATCCTGCGCCATTTCACCCTTGGCTTTTTGTCTGCGTAGTGTGGTCGCAAAGGACCGCCCGCGGCGCGGCTGGCGTTGGGCGGTCAACGCCAAGCCCAGATCGTCCTTGCGGATGTCGATCAGGTCGGCCAGTCGGTCCACAAGACCAAGCACAACCAGGATATCCGCGAGCGTGCCGATTCCAACACCGGGGTCACCCTTTTCCAGGCGCGCGACGGTACTCGGCGACGTGCCCGCACGCACCGCCAGATCGGCCACGGCGATGCCGCGCCGCAAACGAGCGCCGCGGACGTCGTGCCCGAGCCTTTGGAGGGCGGACTTTGATTTCGGCGATCCCATAGCAATGATCCAGATACGGCATGCAGGACTGGTTATTAGGTCATATATGGCAATTTGGTGGATTCCGCAAGCTCGGCGCGACGTCATCAAGACATGGACAGGCTTGCCGCGGTCGACGATTGAGGACCGGCCTTGTTCTGGTGGCACTGCTGAGGTCACGGTTGAGCTCGCGGCGGGTAAGGGCCGCGACAATCCTACACGTCCAAGCTGCTTCGCCCCATGGACCCGCATAATGCCGAACAGGCAAACCCCACAAAACACCGTTCATGAACAACAGTTGTCGACGTGTTGCCGATGCTGCGGCCGTTCGGAATTTGGTACTTGGTACAGGCGGCGGAGCCATCGTATTACTTTCTGTCGTAGCTCTATCTCCAGCCTGTCCAGTCGATCATTGCCGGCATCGACCCGGCATTCATTTTTTCTCGTCCGCCAATGCCTCTTTGGGCCGGCGGCGCGGCAGGAGTGATTTGAAGTAGCGCCACATCGGCGAGATAACATAGCTTGCGACCGGAATCGTGACGAAGCCGAGGACAATACCGACGATTCCCGCTCCTGCGGCCTCGACGATCCAGCGCAGCGCGGAGGGCAGAACGGGGATAGCCTGGACGGTCATTTTCCCGGCATCATGGATCAGATGCGCAAGGCCACTGACACCATAAGCCTCCAGCCCGTGAACGATGATGCCGCCGCCGACCCAGATCATCGCAGCCGTTCCGACGATACCCAGGATTTTCAGGAAATAAGGCATGCCGGTGACAAGCCCTCGCCCGATGGCGCGCACCAGCGGTCCCATGGGAGGCGCCGTCTGCGCACGCGCCATCATCAGACCCAGATCGTCGGCCTTCACGATCAACCCCACGCCACCATAAACCATGGCCGTTATGCTCAATCCCACGACTGCAAGGATGAAGGCCTGGGTGAACACGCTGCCTGACGGCACCGCGGCGAGCGTAATGGCCATGATTTCGGCCGACAGAATGAAATCCGTCTTGATCGCGCCGGCAACCTTCTCGTCTTCGAGCGACTGAGCGCTGAGACTTGCGGTTTCGAGGCCTGTTTCGTGGGTGTGAGCAGCATGCGGCAGCAGCATTTCGTAGACTTTCTCCACACCCTCGTAACAGAGGTAGAGTCCGCCGATCATCAGCAGCGGCGTGATGGCCTGGGGTGCGGCAAGGCTTAGGACGAGTGCGGCGGGAAGCAGGATCAGAAGCTTGTTCTTCAGCGAACCGAGCGCGATCTTGCCGATGATCGGCAATTCGCGTTCGGCCGAAAATCCGGTGACATAGCGGGGCGTGACCGCCGCATCGTCGATGACGACGCCTGCCGCTTTTGCGCCGGCCTTGGCTGCCTGCCCGGCGATATCGTCGAGGGACGCGGCAGCCACCTTCGCCAAGGCCGCGACATCGTCAAGAAGGGCGATCAAGCCAATGCTCATTCGAGCCTCCGTGGTTAAGAGATTGCGCAGCGGCAACGGGTAGCCGTCATCCCTTAACGCGAGGACGTGGCATCTTCTATCGCGAAGATGCCACGCGCGGATCTTGACGGCAATGTCCGTTACTCGGCTGGCATCGGACTGAACCCGGCCTCGTTGCTGCTGACGGGACGAGCCTGTTCGTCGCGCTTGCGCGACACGCGCGACAGTATGCTCTGCCGGTTCACCGACTTGCGCTCCGCATCGATCCGGTGGATCAGGATCTGCGCCCGTTCGATCGAACCGAGCAGCGCAAGGATGGTGCCACGTTCCGCAGCGCCGGCATTGGGTCCGAGCGCCAGCGTGCGGGCACGCAGTTCCTCTATTTCGGGGAGACTGACATGACCGGCAGGCATGTCGGGACTGGTGACGCCGTGATCGGGCATGATTTCCTGCAGGGCGGTGCCCAGCTTGTTCAATGCGACATCGACGATCGCCTGGGCCTGGCTGCTGAACTTTTCACGCCTTACCCGCCGGGCAACCTGATGCATCGATTCCGTCAGGGCCGCGGTAAAATCCGCCTCCTCGATCAGGCTTTCGACGAGATCGAGCTGCTCGTAGGGCAGATCCTCCTTCATCAGCGATGCGGTATAGTCGCGAATATCGCGGCTGAGGATATCGGTGGCGAGATAGTGTTCGCCCGGATCGGATGGGGCCGACTTGGCGGAACGGGCGATGTCCAGGAACATGGCACCGGCCTGAAGGTGCCGGGCGGTTTCCTTCTGCACTGCCGGAACCGCAAGGGGAAAATTGCCGGCAAGCTTGCGGTCGAGGAATTTCGGTGTCGAATAATCCTCCGCATCCTCGGCATCCGTGCGCCCGATCCGCGACAGGACCCGGTCGAACACGCCGACGAAGGGAAACAGCAGCGCCGTGTTGAAAACGTTGAAGAACGTGGAATAGAGACCGACGGCCACGGGAACCAGCGGAAAGGTTTCCTTGCCCTCAATCACGACGGCGACACCCGGATCGCCGCCGAACCATTGCATCGCCCATGCCAGCACATCGATCGAGACGAAGAACAGCGGAACGGTGATGCAGACGCCGATGATGTTGAAGGACATATGCGCGTAGGCCGCGCGCTTGGCATTTTTCGAAAGATTGAGGGAAGCGATCCACGAGGTGATCGTGGTCCCCAGATCGGCACCCAGCGAGAAGGCAACCGCTGTCGTCCAGTCGAGGACACCCGCGGCGCCGAGCCCCATGACGATCCCGATCGTTGCGGACGATGAATGGATCATCGCGGTGACGCCGGCGGCGATCAGCACGCATTTGATCAGATTGTAATAGGAGTCCGCCGTCAACGTCGACAGAACGGCCATGACCTCCGGTATTCTGCGCAGAGGCCGGAGACCACCCGTCATCAGATTGAGGCCATAAAAGATCAGCGCAAAGCCCATGCAGGCCAGCGCGATATTGCGCACCTTCTCGTTCTTGGAAAAGCAATAGACCAGCGAGAACGTGCCGGCGAAGATCAGACCGAGGGGACCGAGCGGCAGGGCGATCAGACCGTTTCCAAGGGTCGTGCCGATATTCGCCCCCATGATGACGCTGATGGCCGGCCGCAGGCCGACGACGCCTGCGTTGACGAGGCCCACGACCATGACGGTCATGGCCGTGGAGGATTGAATGACCCCGGTGATGACCGTACCGGCAATAACGCCCTTGATCGGCGTCCCCGCTGCCTTGGCGAGGAACGCCCGCATCTTGTTGACGGAGAGGGCCTGGATGCCGTTCGACATGAACTCCAGACCAAGCATGAAAATCCCGAGGCCGCCGATGACGGGGACCAGAATATCCTTAAAGATATCAATATTCATTACGCCTAACCCCTTTTTGACGCCGTGGCGGCGCGATCCAACAAGGCCTTCGCAACCGGCCCGGAACGCCGGAGTGAAAAACCTGGCTACGAAGCACCAGCCTACTGGCTGGCGGCAGTGTCCTTCTTCAGCCAGTATTTGACGATCTGGCTGACCATTTGGGGTGTCACGGGCACGTAGCCCAGCGCCTCGGCGTCCTTGCCACCCTTTTCGAATGCGAGGCGGAAGAAGTCTTGAACCCGCCCGAACCTGTGCGGTCCTATCTTCCTGGAAACGACCACGAAAGTTGCCCCGGCGATCGGATATGCCCCCTCGGCCGGCTGGTCGGTCAACGACACCGCGAAATCCTTCGATTCATCCCAAGAGGACGCGCTTGCGGCGGCCCGCACGCCTTCCGGCCCCGGCTTGACGAACTTGCCCGCCCTGTTACCGATGGCCGCGTAGGGGAGATTTGCCCGTTTCACCTGGCCGAAATCGGCATAAGAAATGGCGCCCTTGGTCGCCTGCACGGAGCGTATGAGATCCTGGGTGCCCTCCACGGAGGTTCCGATGGGCCACTTGATCAGAGTATCCGCACCATGGGTCGCCTTCCATTCCGGGCTGACGGACGACAGATACTCCGTGAATATAAAGGTGGTCCCCGAACCGTCCTTGCGCGTGACGACGCCGATCGCCAGGTCGGGAAACGCGATATCCGGATTTACGGCCTTGATCGCCGGATCGGCCCAGGACTTGATCTTTCCCAGGTAGATGTCGGCAAGAATAGGTCCGGTAAGCTTGATCCCGTCTTTCTCGATCCCATCGAGGTTGACGGCGACAGCCACGCTGCCGAGCACGATCGGAAACTGCTGCCGGCCATGCTTTGCCAGTTCCTCATGCGAAACAGGCACATCTGATGCGGCAAAGTCGAGTTCTGGCTGGTCGAGGCGCATCAAACCAGCCAGGGAACCCACCAATTCATAGTCGACGGTCCAGTCCGGCGAACTGAAATCGCCGTCGTCCATGCGCGCCTTCTCGTAGTTCTCGGCCCATCTGGCGATAATGGGTGCAGCAAAGGTTGATCCAGCCCCGCGGATCGGATCGGCCATGACCACTGTTGGCCAAAGCATGAAAGCGATCCCGATGAGTCCCCAAAGAGGGGCGCCAGCCGCACCCAGCCCATGCGTCTGTCGAAAGAAACGTTCCATCGGTTATTTCCCTCATGGCCGTTATCAGCGCCCGACGAATGGCCCGATGGCCGGGCATCGTTATTCGGCAGCGAGTTGCCCCGCTCCATGCACCATCCAAAAAGATGTCCCGGGAATTTAGGTATTTGTCTTTGTTAACATCCTGATGACGGATCACTTGTGAAAATCCTCAGGGGTCCTGCGAGGAGGACGCCTTGAGCGGTAGGTGCACCGGCCATGCCAACCGATCGATTGAGATCTTCCGGGAACGAACCCGGCTGCGATCGTACGATCGAATCTCCCCGTCCCTGACCACCAATCCGACAACCTCAACCTTACCGCCAAGCACCCGACAAGATGCGTCTCGTTAACAAGGAAGTCGCGCATGCCTTGAAAGCGGGAGGAATGCGCTATAGGCTCCCGCTCGCGGCAACGGCCGTGCAAACATCAGGAGCCTTCATGCCTACCGGTACTGTCAAATTTTTCAACGAAGACAAAGGGTTTGGCTTCATCACGCCCGAGAATGGTGGAGCGGACGTGTTTGTGCATGTCTCCGCACTGGAACGAGGCGGATCTTTGAGAGAGGGACAAAAGGTAAGCTATGAGCTAGGCCAGGACCGCAAAACTGGAAAATCAAAGGCCGAAAACGTCAGCGCCCTTTAATCGGCACTGCACGTTTAGACTACAAAAGGTCGAGCCGAAAAGGCGAAGCCAGTGAGATGCCGGCGCATCATTTGACAGCCGCCGGCCTCTCCCATCCTATTGAATACAGATGCTGTGCCTGAAAAGCCGTGCGGTTGGATTTTCGATCCTACCTTACAATCGCTTCCAGTGATCCCCAGTCATCCAGGTCGCCGCGACGGCAGAGCGATGGCGTCGCCGATCCTTCCGTGCGTGATCGCCTTCCTCTCAGTTCCGGTTCGAGTGATGACGCCCTTCGACCTGAGTGGATTGAACGGCGCGTGGAGAACGACGTTCCTCGCCGACCGCAACGATGATGGGATGGGTATGGGCCAGATCCGCCAGCTCCTCAACGGTCACCGATAGTTTGGGTTTCCAGTTCGGGTAGGTGTCACTGGTCCCCGGTACGTTCGTGGGCTGTTTCTCGTCCGTCACGTCAGCCAATCGCACTGCCACGAGCAACGACGGCGTCTTCGCGATGAAACGGTGCGCCATCACGGCCAGTGCCGAAATGTCATTCTCGCGCACCGTGGCTTCGCCCGTTGCAGCGACCGGGAGCCCGGCCGCTTTGAACGCCCGCAGAACCTGTCTTCGTTCCCTCTTGCGGTCCTTCATCTGCTGGCGGCCAGCGTCGCCGGAAACGAGCCCGTGGCTGATGCGCATCTCGACGTCTGCCGCCTTCCACCATCCGACAAAAGTCTGGTGATCGTGGGTCGACACACAGGCAAGTGCGAGGGACGGATAGTCCGCGGCCGGCCTGAAGCCATTCCTGGTCTGCTCATAGGATATTATCCGATAGGACAGGATATTCGCCGCTGCCAATTCGGCTTGTAATCCCTTCGGCAGGTTGCCGAGGTCCTCTCCGATCACCACGCAGCGGTATCTCTCGGACAATGCCGCCAGCGTGGCGATCAGCGACGGCTGAGGATAGGCGACATAGGCTCCCTGCTCGGGTCCATTTTCCGCGGGCACCAGAAATAGCCGGCGCAGGGCGGCGGCATGATCGATACGGACAGCACCGGCATATCGCATGACAGCGGACATCAGCTTTTCGAACGGAGATGGCTCGCCTTCGGCAATCGCCGAGGGGTGAAAAGCCGCCAGCCGCCAGTCCTGTCCGCTAGCGGCCATCGGGTCCGGTGGGCTACCTATGCTCGCGCCTTGGACATAGATCCCGCGGTTGCTCCAGGTCCCGGAACCATCGAGGGCTTCGCCAACCGCGACATCGAGGTATAGCCCTATACGCATCCCCAATTTCTGCGCGTGATCGGCAGCCTCCAAGAGCTGCCGATGCGCCAGCCATTGAAGCCACATGTGAAACGCGACCTCATCTTCGTGTTCTTCGGCGAAGCGGGACACGGGTTTGCTTTTCGGATCACGGTATGGTTCCGGCCAGCGGTGCCAGCCCGCCTCTCCGCCCGAAACCACCTGGGCCTCGGAAATGGCCTCGAACAGCGCATGAAGGCGGAGCGCCTCGCCACCATCGTGACGAAACGTCGAGAATTCGCGATCGGCGACACTGTTTTCCCTTCGCAGATGCTTTGAACTCCGCCAGACCCTGCGGAGGTTATCGAGCTTTACGCGGGCCACCCGTCCGTAATCCACCAACGGCGCAAGGCGCAATTGCTCGATCTCGCCCTGCACTTCCGGAGACCATGTAAAGCCCTCGACCTCATCGACGGCGATATAGAGCGGATTGAGAAACCCACGGTTGGACGGTTCGTAGGGGCTGCATCGGTCGGGGGCGGCAAGAAACGGGGCGTGGAGGGGATTGAGGCCGACAAAATCGGCTCCCCACGCTTTTGCCAGGCCTATGACCGATCGGAGGTCGGCAAAATCGCCCATCCCCCAGTTCCGTTCCGACCTCAATTCGTAAAGCTGGCACGACAGCCCCCAGACCCGATCGGTGCTCGCGAAATCCGGGAGGAAACATTTCGGCGGATCGGAAGCGAAATGCGGGGTCCGGGCAGGCGGAAGCCCCTTTAATGCCGAGAGTATTTTTCGCCGGCCGATTTCCGGGACAGGTACATCCTCGCCGCTTGGCGAGGGCCGTTTCGCCTCGACACCATATCGGTCCGCGATCGAATCCTCTTCGCTCACGGCCTTTGATCCGCCTCTTCTCATCGAACCGGCTTCCACGGAAATGATCCCTCGATCCGCTCCATCGCGATCCCTTTCTCCCAGCTCTCGTGCCGATCACGAAGCCAGCGCCATGGAACTATCGCCGCGGCCAAGTGTTCCGGCGGCGAGCAAATAACGGGCCGCCGAACTGCAAAGCGCCGGCGGGGCTCAGCACCCCCGTCGCTGCAACAGCTATTCGCAACGATCCGTCGGCGCAGAATCCCACACCGCGTTCATGAGCTGCGCAATCAGCCCAATGCCACGCCGTTGGTCGCCACGAATACACAATAGAGCGATTTGGTGGCGGTGATGAACAGCCTATTCCTGCGCGGCCCCCCGAAGGTGAGGTTCGCGACCGTCTGCGGCACGAGGATCTTGCCGAGCAGCACCCCGCCGGGCGAGAAGCAATGCACGCCGTCGCCGGCGCTCGTCCAGACATTTCCTTTTACATCGACACGGAAACCATCCGGCAGGCCGTTGTCCAGGCTGCAGAAAATCCGGTCATTGGCGAGACGCTTGCCGTCGACGACATCGAACACCCGGATGTGCCGCGGCGCCCTGATGTCGTGGCTGGAGGCGGAGTCGGCGATATAGAGTTTTGTTTCGTCCGGAGAAAAGGCAAGACCATTCGGCTGTCCGAAATCGGTGACGACCGCCTCAAGATCGCCACTCGCCGGATCGAGGCGGTAGACGTTACGTGTATCCTGTTCCGGCTCGGCCCGGTAACCTTCGTAGTCGGACTTGATGCCGTAGGTCGGATCGGTGAACCAGACGCTGCCGTCCGAGCGCACGACGACGTCGTTCGGCGAATTGAGGCGCTTGCCCTGGTAGCGGTCGGCCAGAATGGTGATCGACCCGTCGATCTCGGTACGCGTCACGCGCCTGCCGCCGTGTTCGCAGGACACCAGCCGGCCCTGACGGTCGCGCGTATTGCCGTTGACGAAATTCGACTGTGAGCGGAACACCGAAACACCGCCTTCCGGTGCCCAGCGCATCATCCGCTGGTTTGGAATATCGCTCCAGATCAGGCAATTCAGGTCAGCGAACCACACCGGTCCCTCGGCCCAGCGGCAGTCGGAATAAAGCTCCTCGAGGGCTGCGCTGGCGACGATCAACTGCCGGAAGGCTTCGTCGTGAATCTCGTAGATGGAGGTTTTCTGCGGCATGGGAATGTGTCCGATTGGAGTTGTTCATCGGTTGGCTTGACGGCCGCCGGCGAGGAGAATGACGGCGATGATGATGAGGCCGGTGAGGATGAGACGGAACCCGGCGCCGAAGCCATAGGTGTTGAGCATCGACACCACAAGGAACATGAACAGCGAGGCCCCCCATATGCCCGGAATGTTGGAATTGCCACCCGCCACGGCGGCGCCGCCGATCACGACAACCGCGATCGACATGAGCAGGTATTCGGAACCCATATTGAGTGCTGCGCCGCCGGAGAAGCTCGCAAGCAGGTAACCGCAGATCGAGGCGAGGACCGCGCAAAGAATGTAGGTGACGAGCCGCGTGCCGTCGATCGGAATTCCCGTCATGCGGGCGGCTAACGTGCTCTGACCGATCGCCGAGATCCAGCGGCCATAGATTGTCTTTTCGAGCAGGACCCAGGCAATCACCGAGAGGATGAGCGCGACGATGGCGATATTGGGAACACCCAACAGATTGGATGTGGTGAAGTTCGCCAGTATCTCCGGGGGCTTGATGCGCAGGCCGCGGTTCGTCCAGATCGCCGTCGACTGGATGATAAAGCTCATGGACAGCGTCGCGATGATCGGCGGGATGCGCAGCAGCTTGATAAGCACGTAGTTGCCGATACCGATCGCAAAGCCCAGCAGGATCGAGGCGAGCAGGCCGACGACGATCATGCCGTCCTGTACGTCCATCAGCTTCAGCGCCAGCGTGCCGGAAAGGGTCATCGTGGCGGGCACGGAGAGGTCGATATTGCCGGGGCCGAGCGTGATCACGAACATCTGGCCGAGGCCGACGATGACGGAGAAGGCTGCGAAAGTCAGAGCCGCCTGCGACAGGCCGAGCGAGCTTGCTCCGCCGGTGAAGAGGACGGTAGCGATCCAGACGGCAATCGTGGCCGCGAAAGACCAGATCCAGGGTTTGGAGTAGAGAAGGCGTACGCCGCTCATCGGCTCTTCTCCCGCTTTTCCAGGCGGTTGAGGAGGAGGCGCAGCGCCAGAACGACGATGAGGATTGCTCCCTGAGCGCCGATCTGCCAGTCGGGGGAAATGCGCATGAAGGACAGGAACGAACCGGCGAGCGTCAGGGTCAACGCCCCGATGACGGCGCCGATCGGGGATACCTTGCCGCCGATGAACTCGCCGCCGCCGAGGATGACACCCGCGATCGACAGCAATGTGTAGCGCAGGGCTATGTTGGCATCCGCCGACGTCGTGAGGCCGACAAGCGCGATGCCGGACAGCACGGCGAAAAAACCGGCCAGCGCATAGGTTCCCGCACGGATGCGGATGACCGACCAACCCGCGCGTTCAACCGAGCGGACATTTCCGCCGACGCCGCGAATCAGCACGCCGACGGAGGAGCGCATGATGGCGAAATGGGTGACTAGCGCGATGATGACGCTGGCGACGATCGCCATCGGCGCGAAGGGGGGCCGGGAGGTCATCAGCCAGCGGGCCCAGCCCGGAGCTTCGCCGCCCGGAGATGGCAGCATGAGGACCGCGAGTCCGCTCCAGACGAAGCTCATACCGAGGGTCACGACGATCGAGGGCAGTTCTCGGACGTGAATGACGACACCAATCACGGCGTAAGCCGCAATAGCACCGAGGAAAATCAGCACCCCAACCGCCGGGGAGGCCTGCAGGAACGTCGCGGTCACGCAAGCGCAGAAGCTGACGAAGGCGCCCATCGACAGATCAAGGTCGTTGACCGCCATGACCAGCATCTGCGCCACCGTCGCGAGGGCGATCGGCACGGCGAGATTGAAGAGCAGGTTGAGGCCGGTATAGCTCATGGCGCGCGGCTGCATGTAGAAGACGGCAGCAAGCAGCAGTGCCAACGAAGCGGCGGGGATGACAAGGCGGATCGTGCCGGTGGATATCCTCATGCCGCTTCGCCTCCGCTGAAGGAGGCTTCGAGAACGTTCTTCTCAGTGACCTCGTCGCCTGCGAGTTCGGCGACGATCGCTCCTTCCCGGAAGACATAAACCCTGTCACAGAGACGTATCTCGTCCATTTCCGTCGAATACCAGATGAAGGTGCGGCCGCCTGCCGCTTCAGAGCGGAGGATGTCATAGACTTCCTGCTTGGTACCGACATCGACGCCGCGCATCGGATCGTCCATCAGCACGATCCTCGCGCTCGTCGCCAATGCGCGGGCGAACAGCACTTTTTGCTGGTTGCCGCCGGAGAGCGACAGGATGCGGTTTTCCATATCCGGTGTGCGGATCTCGATGCGCTTTTTCCAGCCGTTGCCGAGCGCGCCTTCGCGGTTACGGTCCACGATGGTCCTGGCGGAAAAATCGCCAAGCGATGCGACGCTGAGGTTCTTCAGGATGCTCCAGAGCGGGAATATGCCGTTCAGGCTGCGGTCGCCGGCAACGAAGGCGATCTCTTTCCGGCGGGCTGGCCACCAGTTGCTGTTGCGAGACAGATAGAGGTCGAGAAGCGTTTCCGTCTGGCCATGGCCTGCGAGACCGGCAAGGCCGATCATTTCGCCGCGATGGGCTTCAAAGGCAAGACCGTGCCCCCGTCGCGCAGGGGCGCCAAGCACCGGCGCTCGATTGCGTTTGTCACCCGTGCGCTGCCACTCCTTTTCGCGCGCCACGTTGCCCATGGCTTCGACGAGGCTGCGTTTGCTGAACTCCGATGCGGAGCGATCGGCGACGACCCGGCCATCCTTCATCACCACGATGCGGTCCGAGGTGGAGAGGATTTCGCCCAGGATGTGCGAGATCAGCAGGACCGATCCCCCCTCGCCGACGAACCTGCGGATATAGGCCATCAGCTGCGCCGCCAGCCCAGCGTCGAGCGAAGATGTCGGTTCATCGAGAATGACGAGTTTCGGCTTCTGGTTCAGGCCGGCGAAGCTGACGGCGATCTCGACCATCTGTCGCTCGGCGATCGAGAGGTCGTCGATCGTGCTGTCGCAATCGATGCCATGGCCGGGAAAAATTTCCTGCAACTGGAGTTTGACGAGGGCGCCCGCCCTGCTGCGCCAGTTCCAGCCTGCGAGTTCCGCGTGCATGATGCGGGCGTTCTCATTGACGGTCAGGTTGGGGCAAAGCGACAATTCCTGGAAAACGCAGCGAACGCCATTGGCTCGCGCGGTCGAGATGCCGTGCTGGGCGCGGACACCACCATAGCTGATTTCGCCTGCATGGGGGGGCAGGCCGCCGTTGATGACGTTGACGATCGTGGATTTGCCGGCACCGTTATGTCCGACCAATCCGACGCATTCGCCGGCATGGATGACAAGGTCGGCGCCGTCCAGGGCCTTGACGGCGCCGAAGGTGACCTTGATGCCGCGGGCGGCAACGACCTCTTGTCTTGTAGTCACTTCATTCATGCGAAACACGTCATCGACAGTTCGGGAGGCAGCCGGGCACGGATCGGGACACGGCGCGCAAGGGCGCCGCATCCTGTCTTGGGGAGGATCAGCCTACTTGGCTGCGCTGATGACTTTCTGGGCGTCTTCCAGCGAATACTCGACATTGGCGACGCCACCCTTCTGGGTGCCGGCGAGATTGGTTTCGAGATTGCCCTGATCGATGCGCAGGAAGGGGACCACAAGGTCCTTCTTCACCTGCTTGCCGTCGAGGATCTGCTGGGCCACCCAGAAGGCAAGCGTCGAAACGCCGGGAGCGATGGAGACGGACATCGTCTCGTAGCCGTTCTTGTCCTTCTGCTGTTTCCACCAGACGAGTTCGTCCTCGCGGTTGCCCATGACGATGGTCGGAGTGGGGCGATTGGCTGCAGCGAATGCCTGGGCCGCGCCGTAACCGTCGCCGCCCTGGGTTACGACGGCGGTGATTTCCGGAAGGCTCGGAAGAATGCCGGCGACGGCCCGCTGTGCGACGTCCTGCGCCCAGTCGCCGTTGACGGCACCGACGATCTTGAACTGCGGGTTTTTCCGGACGCCAGCCTGGATGCCTGCATGGATTTCGTCATCGACCGAAACCCCGGCGAGACCGCGAATCTCCAGCAAGTTCCCCCCCTTCGGCAGCTTCTTGGCGAGATATTCGACCTGGCTTTCGCCCATCGCCTTGAAATCCACCGCGATGCGCCACGCACAGGGCTCGGTCACGATACCGTCGAAGGACACGACGGTGATGCCGGCATTGCAGGCCTCCTTGACGGCGCCATTGAGCGCGGTCGGCGACGCGGCATTGATGACGATCGCGTCATAGCCCTGCAAGATCATGTTCTGGATCTGGGCCGCCTGCTCGGTCGCCTGGTTCTCGGCCGTCGTGAACGGATCGGCGGCGGCGACGATCTTCTTGGAGACGGCCTCCTTGGTGATTTTGTCCCAGCTCGTCAGCATGGCCTGGCGCCAGGAATTGCCGGCATAATTGTTGGAAAGGGCGATCTTTTTGCCCGAAGTATCGGCCAGGGCGGAGACCGGCCCGGCAATGCAAGCGATAGCGACAGATGCAAAAAGCATCTTCCTGATGATCATGATTTCCTCCCTAAGTCCTCGACGGGTTCTTCGGCCCGCTCCTCAACGGTTGTCCGAAGATAGTGATTGCGCTGAGCCCCGTTTGCTCAGTAAAGCGAGCATGGAGGAGAAATCAGATGTTGTATAGGCGCATACAAGCAACCTTCTTGCGGGTACTCGCGCAAAATTTGCGGGTTCCCGCAAGACAAGAGCAGCGGCGAGGCGTCTAATAACTGGAGGACTGGAGGATGTCCGTCATGCTCAATCCGGCAGCAAACGCGTTGTTTGACCGCTATCTCGGAATATCCCGGCTGCTGGCAGGCCAACTCGATTTCAACTCGATCATCCAGGCGGTTGCGGCTGAGATCAGCCATATCATCCCGCACGATCATCTCGACGTCTGCATCAAGATGCTGGACGGGAAATACCACATCGCCTACGAGAGCGGGCTTGCGACCGCCTGGAGCCAGCAGCCCCCGGCGCTGTTGACCGGTAGCCCGATCCGTACGTTACTTTCCGGCGAGGTGGATTTCCTGCTTTCGCCGGATGCATGTGCCGATCCGCGCTTTCATTTCGCCGGCGCGTTCTCGAGCCCGATCGTCGAACTGTCCCTAAGAAGCCGACTGCATGTGCCGCTGAAAGTTCAGGGCGATATCATCGGTGCCCTGAGCTGCTCCAGTCACGAGCGCGACAAATACTCGATGGAGGATGTCGAGAACGCCCGCTCGATCGCCGATCTGCTGGCACCCTATTTCTTTGCGCTGAGGGCTGCCGAACAGGCCAAACGCTCGGCGATCGTCGAGACGGAGGCCCGCGCCCGCGAAGAGGGATTGCGGCTGGGTGCGCTCAAGCTGACCGAGGCGCTGGAGGCCGAACGCCAGCGGATCGGCATGGACCTTCACGATCAGACGCTCGCAGACCTGACACGGCTCGCGCGGCGCATGGAGCGGCTCTCGGGACTTCCGGAGATGCACGGGGATGCGCTCGAACCGCTCTGCCGTACGCTGCAGCAATGCATGCACGATCTCCGCCAGATCATCGAGGAGGCCAAGCCCACCGTGCTGCAGCTTTTTGGCGTCGCGGAGGCGATCGAGAACCACTTGGAACGCTCGGTACGCGAAAGCGGCCTGCCCGTCGCCTGGCGGATGGTCGACGAGACGGGTGGAGCATTGCTCGACCTCGACCGGACCGTGGCGACCGCGCTCTTCCGCATTGTCCAGGAAGCGGTCAACAACGCGATCCGTCACGGGCAGCCGAAGACGATCCTGGTACATTTGCGTATCCAGGGCGACGCGCTGTCGATCGAGATCAGCGACGACGGGAGCGGCCTGCGCAACGGTCGCGACAAGGCGGGGCACGGGATAGGCAATATGAAGACGCGAGCGCGGCTGATCTCGGCAAAATTCGAGATCGGCGGCAATCCGGGCGGGCCCGGCACGACGGCCAAGGTCGTGCTGTCGATGGAACGCAGGCATGTTGCGGAGAAATCGGCATGAAAGTCTTGATCATCGAGGACGACCCGCTGCACCGATCCTACCTGCACGAGGCAGTGCGGGCGGCATTGCCGGAATGCGACACGGTGCTGGAGGCGGAAAACGGCCATGCCGGTGAGGTGCAGGCGCGCCAATCCCGGGCCGAGCACGTGGTTATGGACTTGCAGATGAGCGAACGCAATGGCATCGAGGCGGCCCGCACCATCTGGCGCGAAAGACCGGATACCAAGATTCTGTTCTGGTCGAACTACTCCGATGAAGCCTATGTGCGTGGCGTGGCGCGTATCGTTCCAGAAGGTGCGACATACGGATACGTGCTGAAATCCACCTCCGACGAGCGGCTGAAGCTCGCACTTCGCGGCGTCTTCATTGAATCCCAATGCGTTATCGACCGCGAGGTCCGGGGCGTCCAGCAGAAAAGCCTCGGCACCGCGCATGGCCTGAGCGACGCGGAATACGAAATCCTGGTGGATGTGGCGCTCGGCCTGACCGACAAGGCAATAGCACAGCGCAAAAAGCTCTCGTTACGCAGCGTCCAGAACCGGCTTCAGCAGCTCTATGAAAAACTGGACGTCTACGAGGAACCAGGCAACGGGCCAGAGGGCTGGTACAATCTTCGCATGCGCGCGGTCGCCGTCGCCCTGCTCCGCAAGGTGCTGAATGCCAGCGCGCTCGAAAGAGGCGAGCGTGAATTGCGCAGCGCCCGCGGGAATGAGGCACATTGACCGGATTGCCGCGATCGCTCCTGCGCGACAAAGCGTGAAGTCTCTACATGGCGAACCGCCTCGAGAGAAAGATCAGGAGGACAAGCGGCCCTCCAAAAAGAGCCGCCATCATGATAGCGGATAGAAGGAACCTGCCGAAGAGGCGCAAGACGGTCTTACGGGTCATTGCTGTGCCGATTTCGGCGAGTGACGTTCGTTTCCGCTGATCGAATGCGTCCTCACCCTCGCCGCGACCCACTGGGTCAGACTGTCGATGCAGGAGAGGATGACAGGCACCACGACCAGGGTCAGGAGGGTAGAGCTGACGAGGCCGCCGATGACGGCATGCGCCATCGGAGCCCGTTGCGCACCACCGCCACCGGCCGCCAGCGCGAGCGGGATCATGCCGGCGATCATCGCGAGCGAAGTCATGATGATCGGGCGGAACCGTACGGCGCCCGCGTTGACGAGTGCCTCGCTAAGGCTCGAACCCCGCTGGCGCTCCCGGTTGGCGAAATCGACCAAGAGGATGCCATTCTTGGTAACGAGCCCCATCAGCATGATGAAGCCGATCATCGAGAACATGTTGACGGTACTTCCCGCGACCATGAGGCCGATGAGCACGCCGATCAGCGACAGAGGAAGGGCGGCCATGATCGCGAGCGGCTGGGTGAAGCTCCCAAACTGCGATGCCAACACGACATAGATGAAGATCACCGCCATGGTCAGTGCTCTGAACAGGCCGCCTGTCGCCTCCCGAATGTCCTCGGAATCGCCGCCGAATTTTATGCGATAGCCCGTCGGCAAATCTTGCCTGGCGACCATGGCCTCCAGTTCAGCTGTGACATCCCCCGCGGCTCGGCCGGATATATCCGCCGAGATCAGAAGCTCTCTGGACATGTCGAGACGACGGATTTCGGAGGCCGCCGGGACGAGCGCGATGTCCGCGACCTGATCCAGCCGGATCATGCGCGGATTGCCGCTTGCGTCATCGCCGGGGGCCTTGATCACCAACTCTCCAATGGCGGCGACGCTGGCACGCTGGTTGCGGGGAAGCCGGACGACAACGTCGTAGGTTTCTCCGCGCCTATCGGTCCAGGTGGAAACGTCTTGGCCGCCGATCAGCGGCGAGAGCATTCCGGCCAGTTCGGAGATGCCGATGCCCAGATCACTCGCCTGCTCGCGCTTGAGCCGGACGGAAAGGATGGAATTTTCGTCGCCGGCGCTTGAATTGATGTCCACCATGCCGGGCACCCGACGCATGCGAGTGGTCAGATCCGCCGCGATCTTCTCCAACACCCGCTGATCGTCACCCAGGACGCTCAGTTGGATCGCACTGGCGCCTCCGCCCAGGCCCTCCTGGATAAGGGCGATCTTGATTCCCGGGATGACGGAAAGACGACCCCGGATGGGATCCTCCATGGCGGCGGGCGTCCGCTTGCGTTGTTCCTGCGGCACGAGGCTGACGAGAATGGCGGCTTTGTGTTTGCCCATGGCGCTGCCGGTGTTGATCGTCGAGTAGATCGAAGCAACTTCGGGAAACTCATGCAGCGCCTTCTCGACCTGCCCCACCTTGGCGCGCGTGTAATCGAGCGAAGAACCTGCCGGCGTCGTCATGCTGATCTGGAATCGTCCTTCATCCGCATTGGGAACGAATTCGACACCCACCAGGGGAACCATCAAAATGCTGCCGACGAGGATGCCGGAAGTCAGCGCGAGCGTTATCAAACGATGGCGCAGCGTCCAGCGGACGACCTCTCGATAGCGCTCGGCGAGCCTTTCGAAACCGGCGTCGAAGCGCGCAATCAGCCGTCCGACTGGTCCGCGCCTTGCGCCGGGCTCCGCATCGGAATCATGCCAGACGCTGGAAAGCATCGGGTCGAGGGTGAAGGCGACGAACAGCGACAGCAGCACGGCCGCGGAAACCGTGACGCCGAATTCGTAGAAGAAACGGCCGACCATGCCTTCCATGAATGCGACGGGCAGGAAGACGGCGACGATCGTGGCGGTCGTCGCCGCCACGGCGAGCCCAACTTCGTTGGTACCGTCGAGAGCGGCCTTTAAATGCGACTTGCCCATGTGCAGATGGCGCGTGATGTTCTCGCGCACCACGATCGCGTCATCGACAAGAATGCCGATCGAGAGCGTCAACGCCAGCAGGCTGAGCATATTGAGCGTGAAGCCGAGAAGGTCGATGACGGCGAGCGTGCCAATCATGGCGATCGGAAGGGTCAGGCCGGTTATCACCGTGCTTCGCCATGAGTTGAGGAACAGGAAAACGATGGCGACCGCCAATGCCGCTCCCTCGATCAGTGTCGATTGCACCTGGCCGAGCGACTCCCGAATGGGGGTGGAGGCGTCCGTGACGACTTGAAGCCGCACGTTTTGGTCGCTCAGTTCGGCGTTCAGTTGATCGAGTCGCTTGCGCAGATCGCTCACCACCTGCACGGTATTGGCATCCCGGACCTTGACGATGGCGATGGCGAGTGCGGCTTCGCCGTTGTAGATCGCCCGGCTTTCCGGATCCGCCGCGCCATCCGTTACGGTGGCAACATCGCGGAGATAGACAGCCCCATCGCCGCGGCGGGCAACGATCACGTCCAGAAAGTCCTTCGGCTCCGCAATCCGTCCCTGTACCTGAATGGTACGGTCGGTAATACCGCCGACCAGGCTTCCGGCGGGTCTGTTCCCGTTGGTGGTCCGGAGGGCGTCGATGACCTCGTCGACTCCGATGCCCAGTGCGCGCATTTGCGTCTCGTCGATGCCTATGCCGACCTGCCGCTTCTGATCGCCGATCAGCGTCGCCTGCCCGACCCCGATGACCGCCGTCAGTTGGCCCAGCACGCGCTGGTCGGCGATCCTCGTGAGTTCCGGTATGCCGAGGGAACCCGAACTGATCGCCACCGAAAGTATCGGTTCGTCGGATGGGTTAAATCGCGCCACGACAGGGTTGTCGGCTTCTTCCGGAAGGTCGGTTTCGAGGGCTGCTATCTTGTCGCGGACGTCCTGCGCTGCCGTCGTGCTCTCCACCTCCAGCTTGAACTGGGCAATGACGATCGACCGCCCTTCGGAGGAGGTCGACGTGATCTCATCGAGGCCGCTGATCGTATTGAGCGCCTCCTCGATGGGCCTGGTCACCTCCGTCTCTATGGTTTCGGGCGTCGCACCCGGAAAGGCTGTCGTCACCACGACAACCGGGACATCGACGTTCGGAAACTGATCGACGCCGAGGCGCTCGTAGGAAAACGCGCCCAGCACGAGCAGCACCGCCATCATCATGGTGGCGAAGACGGGATGATTGATGGAAATGCGGGTGAGAAACATGTCAGCCCGCCTTCGGAATCGTGACGGTGACGTCGGGTCGCAGCTCGGGCAGCGGTACGGTCACGATCGTGTCGCCATAGGCCAGGCCTTCGGAAATCTCAAGGCTGTCGCTCCCGCCCCATCCGGTTCCGACGGTCACGGGCTGGCGGACGAGGCGGCCCTTTTTCAGCTTGAGGACATAGTCTCCCATCTCGTCTTTACGCAGCGAAATAGCCGGTATCACGATTGCGTCGTCGTTTTGCCGGACCAGGATCGAGCCGGTCGCGAACAATCCGCCCCGAAGATGGGTGCCACCGTTGGAGAGCCGGATATAGACCGGAATGAAGCGCGTACCGTGGTCGGCGACCGGACTGATACGATCCACTCGTCCGAGGACGGTTTGCCCGGCAAGCCCGTCGATGTGCAATTCTGCCCGTTGGGCGAGGGCAATACGGTGAACGTCGCGCGTGGAGACCAGGACTTTTGCTTCCAGAATGCGCGTATCGACGATCGTGAAAAGTTCTGCGCCGGCGCCGACGCGGGAGCCCTGGTTGATCGCCCGGTTTGAGATCACCCCGTCGAACGGCGCCAGAACTTCGGCGTCTCGCAAAGCGCTGCGGGCGATATCCGCCTGGGCTGAAAGGCTTTTCAGTCTGGCCGTCGCGGCGGCCACCTCGCTTCGCGCCTTGTCGAGTTGCTCCTGGCTGGCGATGTTCTTTTCGGCAAGCTGCTCGATCCTGTTGAGCGACTGCATGGTAAGCAGCATCTCCGCAGCCGCGACATCGCGATCCCCCTCGCGCTGCCTGAGGACTGACTGGAGATCGTCCGTCTCAAAGCGGACCAGCACGTCCCCCGCCTTGACCGCCTGTCCGGCAACGGCGCGGACTTCCACGATCTTACCTCCTTCCTTGGCGTGCAGGACGGCACGATTGGTCGGCTCGAGGTCCCCGCTGACGCGCAGCCGTTCCACCATGGAAGTGGGCCGGATGTCAGCAATCTCCGAAAGGGTCAGTTCCAGCGGCTTGTCGACCTGGTTCGCCGCGACCGCCTCCACCACCTCTTTCACCCGTTCATTCGCATCGATCGTTCCCCGTGCGGGATCGATAAACACGACAGCGAGGTAGACGCCTCCCAGAAGCATTCCTGCCTTGGTCAATCTCATTTTCCATTTCAAAGCCATAGCGATATTCCTTGGATTTTTGAGCACGGCCGCCTGCGGGCGGCGCCTCGCGTTTTCGCGACTGGATGGTTCCGGTTGCTAGGCTTTGACAATTGCAGCAGCATTACCGGATGGTTCTCTTGTCCCCGTAATGCTGCCGCAATCTTCGCGGCGGAGAAGAACGGGACAGGAGAGCCAAGGGACGATGAGACTTCTATTGATAGAGGACGAGAGAGAGCTGGCCGACGCGCTGTCGGGGGCGCTGAGCAAACACGGCATCGTCACCGACCACACCACGCATCTTGCGGACGCTTTCGAACTGACGCGCCAGAACAGCTACGACGCGATCCTTCTGGATCGGCGTCTTCCCGATGGCGAAGGGCTGAGCTTCATTCCGATGTTGAGGCGGACGGGCACCGATACGCCAATCATCGTGCTGACGGCGCGCAATGAGCCGTTGGAGCGGGTCGAAGGGCTGGATGTCGGGGCGGACGATTATCTGGGCAAGCCGTTCCTCGTGGACGAGCTGATGGCCCGGTTGCGGGCGGTTCTGCGACGCCCGCCAAGCCTGACGGAACTTCAAATCTCAGTGGGACGGATGGCGATCGATCCCCTGCATTTGAGCGTGACCGTCGAATCGATCCCACTCGACCTGCCCCGGCGCGAACTTCTCGTCCTAGTGGCGCTGGCCAAGCGGAAAGACAAAACCGTTCTTCGATCGACGCTCGAAGCCGCGGTCTACAATTATGAAGAAGAAATCCAGTCGAACGCGCTCGATGCGCATATTTCAAGATTGCGCAAAAGACTGCTGGACGCCGGCGCCGGCATCGCGATCCACAATATCCGCGGCGTCGGATATCTCCTGAAGGAGGAATGATGCGCGACAGGTCTAGTCCCTCCCTTTGGTGGAAGCTGAGCTGGCAACTCAGCCTGGTCATCATCGCTGTTGTTGCTGCGGTGATTCTCGGCCTTTGCGTGTGGGCTGCTACGATCATGTCGCCCAACATTGCCATGGAGGAAAAGATCGGTTCGGCTATAGCCGCGGCCACAACACGCGACAGCCAAGGACGTTTGGAGCTACGAGACACACCGGGGCTCAGGGCGCTCAAGGAGCAGAACACCTCCCTTTGGTATGTGGTGGCCACGATAGATGGTGCGTCGGTGTCCTATGGCACCATCCCTCCGGTTTATGCTGAGCTCGCCGATCTGGTCCATCTGTTCGACGACGCGGACATACGGGGATCCACTGCGACAAAGGAGGTCGCGACGATTGACAGTGCCGAAGCGGCCGTCGGCGAGATTCGGATTCTGTTTGGCGGCGTGGCCGACAAAGGCTCGCGAGTCTTCGCCCTTCTGACGAGGGCCTACCCGATCTACGTCTCCTTGCTGGCGGTCGCTCTGCCTGCGATCTTCCTCGCCGTCCCGCGAATCGTCGGCCGCGCGTTGGCAAGGGTGAGCGATGTCGCCCACAAAGCATCGCAGATTGAACCACGCCAGCATGGAACACGCCTGCCGGTGGAAGGTATTCCCAAAGAAGTTGCGCCGCTGGTGATTGCGTTCAACGGTACGCTTGAGCGGCTTGAGAGCGAATTGAAGAAACGCCAGCGCTTCCTGATCGACGCGGCGCATGAGCTCAGAACACCGATCGCCATCATGCAGACGCGGATCGACGGCATGCCCGAGGGGCCGGAACGCAGGCGCTTGTTGAATGACGTTGCGCGTCTGGCCTTGACCGCCGAACAGCTCCTCGACTTTGAGCGCAACGACCAGGCGAGCGATCTCCATGAAGCGGTCGATCTCGTCGAGATTGCACGAACGGTGGTTGCCGACCTCGCACCCCAGGCGATCGCCGCTGGCTACCAGATTTCCTTCCAGAGCGACGTGGAAAGCGCTGAGCGGCGCGGCAGCCCTTCTGCCCTGCCAAGAGCGGTCGGCAATCTGGTCCGCAATGCGATCGACCACGGCGGCAACAGGGGAATGATCACCGTCTCGGTCTCGGCCGCTGGGCGGATCACCGTTGCCGACGAAGGGGCGGGCATACCGGCCGAACATCAGCAGCTGGTTTTCGAACCCTTCTACCGCGTTACCCCAAAAAGCAGAGGCGCAGGCCTTGGTTTGAGCCTGGTCAAACAGATCGTCGCAAACCATGGGGGGCGCGTCAGCCTTCAAAGCGGCACAATCGGAACCCAGGTTGCAATCGAACTCTGACGGACGGCACCGCGCTCGCCCCATCCCGATCCTCTGTAATGCTGCGGCAATCCTTCCCCCGCACTGTCACCCCGGTACACCCATGACGGAGGCCCAAAGGCGTGCGCAGCAATCCATCAATTGAACCACTTCTCCGATTTTCAGGATCTCCATCCACCTCAGCTTTCAGATCTCTATGTTTCGCCCTGCCTCTGACCCTGGCGGTGGCGGGATGCACTTCGGTGCCGCTGAAGGAAGCAGGCACCCTGACTTCCTACAGCAATCTTGGCGCGCCGAAGGGAACGCTGGCCAAGAAACGCCTCTACGTCGATGGGCGCCATCTGGCCACGGTAAGGACGGTCAGCATCGTGCCGACAACCTTCTCTTTCAGCGCCGCATCCCGCATCAAAACGGAAGCCGACCGCTCGCTGGTGTCGAACGCTCTGGACCGGGCGCTCTGCGTCGCACTCAGCGACAAATACCAGATGGTCTCGGCCGGCCAACCGGCGGATCTGACAATACGTTCCGTGGTGACCGATATCGTACCGACGAACAGGACCGTCGCCGGGGTCGCCACCGCCGTAACCGTTGGCACCGGCTTTGTCCTGCCGGTCAGCGTGCCGCGCTTGCCCATCGGCCTCGGAGGATTGGCCGTCGAAGCGGAGGCTGTCGACGGTGGCGGCATTCAGAGCGCGGCGATGGTGTGGGCCCGCGGCGCAAATTCGATCCAGGACAAACCCCGCGTTTCCGAAGTCGGGGATGCCTATGGCCTTGCCTCCAAGTTCGCGTCCGACTTTTCGCGCGTGCTCATTTCCGGCAAGGAGCCGAAAGGATTGGACATCGCCCTTCCCTCAGGGCAGCGGATGCGGTCCTGGCTCGGCGGAAAACCAAAATACCCGGCCTGCGACGCCTTCGGGCGGGCGCCTGGATTGGTGGGAGCCGTGGCGGCCAAGTACGGTGCGCCGCCACAATGGACCGACAAGAAGCCGAAACCGACCCTCACTCACTGACTTATCATCCGAATGGGCCGGCATACGCGTCAGCGGAGCCGATGCACTTTTTACGGAGAACCGGCGGTCGAGCCCTCCAGCGACCGGTCGGCTCCGTAGAGCGGCGTGGACGGGCGGAGCACGGCCGGCACCCCAAAGCCTTGTTCCGTTCGTCCGCTGCTCGACGGCATTCGCAGCAGGATTGGTCGCTATCGCTTCGCCCTGCCGCACCGACATTACCGGCTGGTTTCAGCTCGACTTGTAATGCTGCGGCAATTCTTCAACCGCAACGTCTCACCGAAACCAGACCCGGTTTCTTTAGCTTTTATAATCAGGAGTTAATTTGGTGAGCCAGCAAGATCAACATCATCCGGAAGACCGTCACCGCAATGCGGTCTTGAGCGGAGTTAGGGCTTCCGACATCATTCAGCGACGGTGGACGATAAAAATCTCGATCGCGGCATTGGCCGCAGCCTCGGCACTCTTTCCGGTCACGGCACTCGCGGCCGACCTTGAAGCAAACGACGCGGCGATTGCCCCTCCCCAGCAGTTCGATACCGAACGCTACGGCGGCATTCGCGGCAGACTGCATGACTGGAAGGTAACAATCGGCGTCGGGGCGATCTACATGCCCGAATATGAAGGATCCGACGAATTCGAGGTGCAGCCGTTCCCGCTTGTCTCCGCCCAGTTTGGGGAGCGCGTGCATCTCGATACCGGCGGCCTCACCGTCGATCTTTTCGAAACAAACGGCTTCAGGATAGGCTTGACCGGTGGCGTCGAGATGGGCCGCAAGGAGGACGATTCGGACTACCTGCGTGGTCTCGGCGACATCGACATGGGCGGCGTCATCGGCGGGATCGTCAGCTATGAGGTCGGTCCATTCGGCGTCTATGCCAAGTTGGACAAGACCATAGGCGGCAGCGAGGGGCTGACCGGCACTTTCGGCGCGAAAGTTTCTCATCGGTACGAACGGTTCATCTTCTCCGCCGATGTGTCCGGCACATGGGCCGACGACAAGCACATGGAGTCGTATTTCGGGGTGACCTCGATCCAGTCGGCTCAATCCGGCCTGGTGGAACACCAAGCGAAGGCGGGGATCAAGCGCGTCGATCTCAAGGGCTCGATCACCTACATGATGACCGAGAACTGGAGCGTCACAGGCGCCGGCGGCGCCGGCTTCCTGCTCGGGGATGCCAAGGACAGCCCGATCGTCAAGGACGATGTTCAACCTTTCGCCATGCTGGGCGTAGGCTACCGGTTCTAAAAACGAGCGCGGTCTTGCGGCAGCCCTCATGGCTGCCGCCATTCCGAAGCCGTCTTGCCATGGCGGATCATGCGCGCCGGATTCTCAGGATTGCTGCCCAACGGCGACCTTCACCGCGCTGACGGCATACTCGAACTTATTGGGCCAGCGCCACCAGCCGGCCGCTTGAGGGTTGGCATATGATATCCATGCGGACGTCGTAGATGCGAACCAGTTCCTCGGCCGTCATGACCTCTTGCGGGGTGCCATGGGCGATCAGCCGGCCGGAATGCAGTGCGACGATCTCATCGCAGAAGCGGGCGGCCATGTTGACGTCGTGCAGCACGGTGATGATGGTGATGCCCTTTTCGCGGCAAAGATCGTGCGTCAAGGACAGGACTTCCAACTGATGGCCGATGTCGAGCGCGGAGATGGGTTCGTCGAGCAGAAGGCAGGCGGCGTCCTGTGCCACGAGCATGGCAAGCCAGGCACGCTGGCGTTCGCCGCCCGACAGGCTGTCCACCATGCGTTCCGCGAAAGGGCCGATGCCGGTAAGCTCGATCGCCTCCTCCACCTTCTGCTTGTCGATGGCGGTGAACCGGCCGAGCGCGCCGTGCCAGGGATAACGCCCGAGCGCCACCAGTTCCTTGACCAACATTCCGGGCGCTGCTGGCGTCCGCTGCGGCAGATAGGCGAGCCGGCGGGCGAATTCCCGCGCACTCCAGTCTTCGAGGGGCTTGCCCTCAAACTGGATAGTGCCCGCGCTCAACGCCTGCTGCCGGCCGATCAGTTTCAACATTGTCGATTTTCCGGAGCCATTGTGTCCGATCAGAGCAATCGACCTGCCTGCCCGAAGATCGAGCGTCAGCGGATGCAACAGGACGCGACCTTCGATTGCAAAGCTCGCTTCCTTCAATGACAGGAGAGGGAGATTTGCCTTGGCGATCTCACGCTCGTTTGGGTTCAGCGGCATGGTTACCATCCGTATGTCGTCTTTCAAACCGGAAAACTGGACTCATGTTTCTTCGAATCCGAGGCTCCGGTCAACCGACGTCCTTTGTCGCGTTGTCGCCGCCCAGGTCATGGTCCCGGGCCCATGCCGCCGTGAATATCTGCACCCGGGTGCCGCGCAGATCCGGATGATGCGGCATCTGCAACGTCCGGATTGATACCTTGAGATAAACTTGATAAAAATCAGAAAGTTTATTTACTTGGATAGCAGCATGATGTTTCAACCGCGGATGCAGAACAGGATCGAGGGTTTTTCGGTCATCGGGGGGCTGAGGCGTCGTTACTGGAACGGCATCACTTCCGACCTCTGGGAGGTGGAATGCGCCGCCTATGCGGGCGGCCATTACGTGGCGCGGGACCCGCGACTGTTCATCCTGCTCGACCAGCGCGGCCGCGGGCGCCCTGTCGTGAAGCTTTCGCCGCAATCCCGCGGCGCCCCACAGGACAGCAATGCGAGCCCGATCTCCTACATTCCCGCCGGCATGGACCTTTGGCTGGACATTGCCGACGTGCAGTATGTGCGCCACCTCGATATCCACTTCGATGCGGACATCCTCGGCCGCCGGCTGATGGAAGACATCAACCCCGAAAAGCTCAAGGATCCCCAATTGCTGTTCTCCGACCAGCGGGTCATGGCGCTGGCCGGGCTGATCGCCGCCGAGATTTCCAATCCGGAGCCGCTGCACGACCTCTATGGGGACGGGCTCGCCCTGGCGCTCGTCATCGACGTCCTGAAGATGGTGAAGGTCCCGCCCCGGCGGCGGGGAACGCTGGCAGTCTCGCAGCTGCGGCGCGCTACGGATTTCATCACAGAAAACTGCATGCGCAATATCCGCCTGCAGGAACTCGCCGACCTGACGGGCCTGTCGCCATCGCATTTCAGCCATTCGTTCAAGGCATCGACCGGGATGGCACCGCACGACTGGCAGATGAATGCCCGGCTGGAACGCGCAAAAGCGTTGCTGGTGTCGGACCTCTATCCGTTGACCGAAGTTGCCGTCGAAACCGGCTTCTCGGACCAGGCGCATTTCACCAAGGTCTTCCGCAAGCATGTGGGGACCACCCCAGCCCGCTGGCGGAAGGCCAGGCAGCAGTGATGCATTTTTGCAAATATTTGCTCACTCATTTTGAAATTGCCCAAAAACGTCCAA
Source organism: Neorhizobium sp. USDA 3394 (assembly GCF_056280385.1). Lineage (NCBI taxonomy): Bacteria > Pseudomonadati > Pseudomonadota > Alphaproteobacteria > Hyphomicrobiales > Rhizobiaceae > Neorhizobium > Neorhizobium sp. USDA 3394. The sequence goes on along the minus strand of NZ_JBWCDU010000002.1, from coordinate 969,041 downwards.
TTGTCGCCGATCGAACCAAGCCGAAGTTTTAAATATGAGTTAACTGCTCACCTTATTGCGATGCCGCTTCCTGCGAGCGGCGAAGAAGTCCGTGTAAGTGGGGCATAGAATGAACAAGAGAGAAGCAGCCTTGGGGGCAAGGCTTGGACTGGGTGCAGGTGTGGCGTTTATCGCCCTTTGCAGCGCGTGGACGGCTCATGCCCAGGACGCCGATACGACGCTGGCACCGATCGTCATTCGTGGCGAGGGCGACGGCGACGGGACCGGCCCGGTCAAAGGTTATGTCGCGAGGCAGTCGACGACCGGTTCCAAGACCGATACGCCGCTCAAGGAAATTCCGCAGTCCGTGTCGGTCATAGGCCGGGAAGAAATGGACGACCGCGGCGCCGTCAGCAAGATCGACCAGGTGCTCCTCTATACGCCGGGCGTGTTCGGCCAGCCCTACGGCTCGGACCCCGACACCGACTGGATCTATGTTCGCGGATTCAACGCATCGCAGACGGGCGTGTTCTTCGACAGCCTCGCGCTCACCAGTCACTCCTATGGCGGCTTCCAGCTCGATCCGTTCATGCTGGAGCGCGTCGAGGTCCTCAAGGGGCCGGCCTCGGTCCTGCTCGGCGGCGCCAATGCCGGCGGCGTCGTCAACCTGATCCGCAAGCGCCCGACCGACGAGCCCTATTACTACACCGAGACCGGCATCAACACGAACGGCAACGCCTTCTTCGGCTTCGATATTTCGGACAAGGTCACCCCGGACGGCACCTTCACCTATCGCCTCACCGGCAAGATCGCCGGGGGCGACAATTATACCGACTACAGCGAGGACCTGCGCGGCTTCATCATGCCGCAGTTCACCTTCTCGCCGGACGCGGGCACCAGCCTGACGGTCTGGGCCTATATCAGCGGCCTCGACCAGGTCCACACGACCAACGGCCTGCTCCCCTACGGCGGCACGGTCGTCAATGCCGGCTACGGCAAGATCCCGCGCGACATGTTCCTCGGCGAGCCCGACTTCGACGACGGCACGGTCGTCCAGAAGATGGTCGGCTACGAGTTCGAACACGAATTCGAAGGCGGCTGGAAATTCAACCAGAACCTGCGTTACGGGCATCTCTTCAAGCGCGAACAGTATGTCTATCCGTTCGACTTCGACCCGACGGATGGCGTGGTAGGCCGCTACGGCGAAGACATTACTTCGACGGCCGATGCCTTCAATGTCGATAACCGGATCGAAAACGAGTTCGATTTCGGCGGCGCCTCGCATAAGCTCATGGCTGGCTTGGACTACCGCTATTATCGGCTGCATACAGACCAGCTTGGTTTGTGTGCAACCCCCTTCCCGCTTTTTCCGGATCCGTTCAATCCCAACAATCCGGCCTATGGCTCGCCGATCACTCTCGCCCGCAACCTGAACCAGATCTACACAATCAACCAGGTCGGCGTTTACGCGCAGGACCAGATCAAGTTCGGCGATGGCTGGATCGCTACGTTCAACGGCCGCTACGACTATGTCCACAACGAGATCGATGATCTCATGCCGGGAGGAACGGCGAACTATTCCAGCAACGACCGCGCCTGGAGCGGCCGCGCGGGCCTGGCATACGAGTTCGACAACGGCCTGACGCCCTATGTCAGCGCCGCGACCTTTTTCAGCCCGATCGTCGGCCTGACGGGCGGCGGCGCGCCGAAACCGGAGAAAGGTTACCAGTTCGAGGCCGGCGTCAAATACGAGCCGACCTGGCTCGACGGCAGCCTGACGGCCTCCGTCTTCGACATCACGAAGCAGAACTACACGATCACCACCGGCTCGGTAACCAGCCAGCTTGGCGAAGTCCGCTCACGGGGCATCGAAGTGGAAGGCAAGGTCAATCTGGACGAGAACTGGAAGGTCATCGCGGCAGCCTCATATACGGATATCGAGATCACCAAGGACGATCCCACGCTGGTCGGAAATACGCCAAACGTCGTGCCTGACGTTATGAGTTCTCTCTGGCTTGATTACACCGTCACGCAAGGGCCGCTGGAAGGGCTCGGCTTCGGTGCCGGTGTCCGTTATCGCGGCAAGTCCTGGGCGGACAATGCGAACACCCTGCGCGTTCCGGATGCGACGGTCGTCGATGCAGCGATCCGCTACGAGAAAAACGACTGGAAGGCGTCCCTGAACGTCACCAACCTGTTCGACAAGGACTATGTCGCAGGCTGCAACACCCAGTATTTCTGCGGCTACGGCGAGGCACGCACCGTCAACTTCAAGATCAGCAAGGTCTGGTAATTTGACAATCTGAGAGTTTTGCAGGAAGGCCCGTTTCGGGCCTTCCTGTGCCTTGGGGAGACATGTCGAGAGTGCAGCAATTCACCCGCAGAACCGTGCTTTCAGCCGCCGCCGTCCTGGCGGCGACGCGCGTTGCGCGAGCGCAGGAAGCGGGACCGCGGGTTGCCACGCTGGACTGGGCACTTCTCGAAACGCTGCTTGCGATCGGCGCCAATGTTGTGGCGGCAACCGAGCTTCGCCAGTTCCGCCAGGTTGCGATCAAACCCGATGTCCCCGAGGGCGTCGCCGATCTCGGCCTGCGCGGCACGCCGAATTTCGAGGTGCTGCACTTCGCCCGCCCGGACCTGATCCTCAACTCGAATTTCTATGCCTGGGCCGATCCGCTGATGAGCCGTATCGCGCCGGTCGAAAGCCATCCGATCTACAAACCCGGCGAAAGCCCATACCTCCTTGCCGAACAGGCGACGCTGGCGATCGGCGAGCGCTTGCGGCGGTCGGCAGCCCGCAGGATGGTCGAGGAACTCGCTTCCCGGCTCGATCGCTACAAGAACCTCTTCGCCAGGGGTGACGGTCGCCCCGTCCTGCCGATCAATCTGGGCGATGCGCGCCATTACCGGGTCTTCGGTTCCGACAGCATGTTCGGCGAGGTGCTGAAACGCGTCGGGCTGGCCAATGCCTGGACGGGCGCGACCAGTTATTCGGCCATGGCGCCGATGGGCATCGAGACGCTGGCCTCCATGCCCGACGCCTGGATCGTCCTCATTCCTCCGCATCCGCAGGATGCATTTGAAGCGCTGGCCGAAAGCGCTTTCTGGAAGGCCCTGCCCGCAGTGCGGGAAAATCGCGTGCTGACGGTCGGATCGATCAATCCCTATGGGGCTCTGCCGGCCGCAAGCCGGTTTGCCGATTTCCTGGCGGAAGGGTTTTCCCATGTCCGGAACGGTTAGCCTTCATACGCCCATGCGCACCGGCCTGCCCCATCTTCTCCCTGCCGCCGCGCTCGGCATCGCCTGCGTTACGTCGTTCATCCTGCTTCTGATGTTTCGCCCGCACGTCCCCGGGGAGGCGGCGACTGCCGCGGTGCTCGATACGATCCTGCTGTGGAACAGCCTCCTGCCCCGCGCTGCGATCGCTTTGATCTCAGGCGCAGCGCTCGGTCTTTCGGGCGCGCTGTTGCAACGGATATTGCGCAATCCGATCGCAGATGCCTCGACCCTCGGCATCGCCTCGGGTGCGCAACTGGCGCTGACGCTCGGCCTTAGTTTTCTGCCGCTTCTGACCGGCATTTCCCGCGAACTGCTCGCCTTTGCCGGCGGCTTTTCGGCGGTCGCGATCGTGCTGGCACTGAGCTGGCGCGGGCTTGATCCGGTCACGGTGGCGATCTCCGGCATGATCGTCAGCCTGATCGCGGCTTCGCTCAGCGTGACGCTGGTTCTGGCGCGCGGCGAATACGCCATGTCGATCCATATCTGGGGTGCGGGCGCGCTCAACCAGCAGGACTGGAGTGGCGTCGTGGCGCTCGCGCCGCGGCTGGCAGCGGGCATCCTCGCCGCGGCACTGCTGCTGCGGCCGCTGCGTGTCCTGGCGCTTGACGATTCCAGCGCCAGAAGCCTCGGCGTCGCGCTGCAGGGGGTCCGGTTCTCGATCCTCGTCCTCGCCGTCTGGCTGTCTGCCTCGGTCACGGCAACGGTCGGCATCATCGGCTTCCTGGGGCTCGCGGCGCCCACAATGGCCAGGTTCTGCGGCGCGCGCACCACCGGACAGGTGATGATGGCCGCGCCTCTCGCAGGCGCCGCGGTGCTTTTTCTCGCCGATTGCCTGACCCAGCTGCTGGGGCCGGGTTTTTCCGATCTCGTGCCGACGGGGGCCGCAACCGCTCTGCTCGGCGGACCGCTGCTTCTCCTGCTGCTGCCGCGCGTCCACGGTTTTTCTGCCGCGACCGCAACGGCCGATGCGGCCTCGCGGCAGCTTCGAAAGCCTGCTGCTGCGCTGTTGCTTCTGGCTGCGGCGCTTGCCATCATCGTCGCCCTCGTCCTGACGCTAAGCCCGACGGATCACGGCTGGAGCGTTGCGCTCGGCCCGCTCTTTTCCGAGCTTCTGCCCTTCCGCCTGCCGCGTATCCTGGCATCCGGCGGTGCCGGGGCCATGCTCGGAGCAGCCGGCTTCATCATGCAACGGGTGACCGGCAACCCGATCGCCAGCCCCGAAGTGCTTGGTGTTTCGAGCGGCGGCGGTGCCGGGCTGACGGCCGCTCTTTTCCTGTTCGGCTTTCCGTCACCTGCAATCATGCTTCTCGGCATGGCACTTGGCTCGCTTGCCGCCTTCCTGGTGATGATCGCGATTGCCGGCCGCTCCGGGTTTTCGGCCGAACGGCTGCTGCTCGCCGGTATCGCCATCAGCGCCTTCTGCATGGCGATCGTCAGCATGGTGCTCGCCCAGGGAGACATGCGCAGCTATATCCTGCTCACCTGGATGTCCGGATCGACGAATCGCGCCGGCGCCTTCGAAGCCTGGACGGCGATGATCACGCTCGTGGTGTTGACGGCGCCGCTTTTCCTGATGATCCGGTGGCTCGCCATCCTCCCGCTCGGGACTAGCCTTTCCCGCGGCGTCGGCCTTCGCGTCCTGCCTTCGCGCCTTGTGCTTGCGATCCTCGCAGCATTGATGACGGCGATCTCGTCTTTCCTCGTAGGCCCCTTGAGCCTGACGGGACTGATCGCGCCGCATCTCGCCCGGCTCGTCGGCTTCCGGAACCTGCGATGCCAGCTTGCCGCGGCAATCCTGATCGGCGCAGGCGTACTGATTGTGGCCGACTGGCTGTCGCGCGTCGTCATCTATCCCTACCAGGTACCGGTCGGCCTCTTCGCGGCGCTGATCGGCGGGCCTTATCTTCTATGGCTACTAGGGATGAAGGAACGCTCTCCCTAGCAGGATGTTGAAAAAGGCCTCCGGTTGACGAAATGGACGAGATCTCGGGCGACGGTCATGCCGAATTGTTCGACGATTGCTCCATCGAGATCGCATTCGCATACCCAAATGGCGACGAGGCCATCAAAGCAAAACCAGAGACTTCTTCAACAGCAGCCCACTAGTTCTGTTTCCACATTGCGTTGTCGGGGATCGAGTGGCTGGGCACGACCACCTGTATAATCGATGGGCTGCTCAGGTTTTCCAACCCACCGAGGACCGCGTCCTTGAGTTCGCCATATGTATGCACTTCCCAACCCTGGCAACCAAAGACATCGGCGAGTTTGCTGTAGTTCCAGCGGTGCAGGATGCAGGAATTGCGGAACGGCTTTTCGGCTTGAAAGACCGATGCGTCAGCGAGCCACTGCTCGACACCGTAGACCCCGTTGTCGATGACGAAGATGATTGGATTCAGTCCGAAACGGGTTTGGGTGGAGAGGCATTGCGCGGTCATCTGGAAGCCGCCGTCTCCCGAGAAAACCATCACCCGCTGGGAAGCCTCCTTCGCCAGACACACACCGGTCGCCGCCGGCCCTATATAACCTATTGCCGAATAGGAGGATTGGATGACGAAGCCCCGGGGGGCGGCTATCTTGAGAAGCATGCTTCCAAAATAGTTCAGGCTCGCGTCGCTTCCGACAATCGTATTCCCGTCGATGTAATAACGAATGAAATCGTAAAAGCCCTGATAGGTGACCTCCTCTGACAGGTTGCCTCGGGCCGGATTCGGAGGAATTTCCTGCGGCAGATCCTGGCGCGCGCAAGTCAGGTTCTTCTCAAGCAATCCATCGAGCAGATCCGCCAGCGAAACTTGCGCGTTGAACACCGCGCCGTACTTGAACGTTTCAAACGACGCAAATGCAGTTTTTTCAAAATCGATGGGCCAGCCGAGATCATTGATGTCAGTCAGCCAGACGCCGAGCGCCAGAACGAAATCGGAGTTCTTCATCAGTTCCTGAACCGAGGGAGACGAAGATTGCCCGTCGAAGACCCCGGCGAACTGGGCATCGTTTTCCGACAGGGTCGCCTTGCTCAACAGTTCGGTGACATAAGGGATCTGCAACTGCTGGATCAGCTTTTCCGCCTTGTCGCGAAGCCCGAACCGGTCGATTTCAACCCCGATCCAGAGCAGCGGATTGGCGGCCTGCTTCAGTCTTTCGCCAATCTGTCCGATCGTCTGCGTAAGGCTGTCTTGGTCGGACAAGACGGAGGCGGCGCTCAAGGCATTGGAAGGAGGCTGGCATTCCAGATCCACCATATCCTCAAGCAGTTCGATATAGACAGGGCGCCGCTGCGTGATGCATTGCGTGAGCGCATAGTCGATCAGCATCGGCGCCAGATGCGGGCTATCGATACGCACCGCGGCGGCCGTGATGTATTCGAAGACCTGCCTATCCGTCTCGCGACCACTGATGAAGTGATGGGCGCTATAGCCCGTCTGGTCGAAGGTCAGCGTTTTCTTGATGCTGGGCGCCCCGTTGATGAGAACAACCGGCACTCGCTCGACAAAGGCTCCGGCGATGGCATTGGTCGCACAAAGCGCGCCGGCGGAATAAGTGACGCAGAGCGCGCCAATTCCCTTCAGTCGCGCATATCCGTCGGCGGCATAACCGGCGTTTAGTTCGTTGACCTCTTCAATGACCTGGATGCCGCTCTTCTCGACGTAGTCGGTCACCCATTCGATCGAATAGTCTCCAGCGACGGAGAACAGGTGCAGCAGACCCAGTTCGTGAAGTCTATCGACCAGATATTGTCCGACCGTGTATTTCTCGTCCATGGCCTGTATGCTCCCATTTGCAAGAAAGATGAGGGCTAGAATTGACGCGCATTGCCGAAGAGACGCGGCATGTAGATGTCGAATATTGCCGGACATTTCCGCTCGGGATACCGTTCAAGCATGAAGCGCTTGAAGTCCTCGTTCACCAGCCCGTTGCCGGCGGCGTCCATGGCAACGGTCAGGTATTCCATGTTTCTTGCGACTTCGTTTCTGTCGGCTGGGACACCATGCCCGGCCAGGAACAGGTCGTAGTCGCTGAGCAACATCCCCTGCAAAACCTGGGCCCAATGATTCATGCTCTGCGTCAGATAGAGATGAGTGCCGCTGTAGATCAGGTCCTGCGCGATGAACACGCCAAGGTCTGGAAGACCGATTGTCAGAAGAAAATCGATTTCGGTATCCACGACCTCATCGAACACATATCTGACCCCGTCGATGATCTCCTCGCCGGCGCACACCACTTGTCCCGGTATGACGACGGTATCGGGCGCCAGATTGCCCATTTTCCAGTGGTCCAGCCTGGAATCCTCGCCATGTTCCTTCAGAAACTCGATGGTCTCATTGAGTGCATAAATGGGAAGGTCGTCGAAGGCGGCGCATAGGCCAAACCAGTGATCGGGATGCCGGTGCGACAGGTAGATCCGGTCGATGGGCTTGCCGATACTGTCCGCATACTCCCGGAACTTCTGGGCGTAAGGGGTAAGAAACTGCCCATCGACGAGAACAAGCTTGTTCTCGCTTTCGATGATATGCGTCGCATTGGCGATATTGTCTTCGGTAAACGAGGAAATGAACGTGTGAAGCCGCACGCCGCCTATTCGCCGGGCAATGATGATGGGATCAGGAAATTGCGCTACCATTGACGTCTTCCTCTCGAAAATCATTGGCTGCGGCACTCATGCGGGCGGCTGCCGGTGATGAATGTCCCATGCTGCGGCAAAGCGGTTGGCCGCTCGCCATCACCGGCTCGACGAATGGCTAAAGGCCGCGATTTTGTCTTCCAATGTCTTCAGCGCGCTACGAGCAACATCGTAGGCACTGTCTCGCCCTGTCTCCGGCTCGTCTTCGCCCGGCCGCCAGAAGCGCCTGCGCGTCATCCTCATGGAGCTATCGAAGGGTGGAATCGCGTTGAAGACCTCGACCAGATACGGCCCGGTATAGACCGGCTCGATTTCGCCCAGCATGATGTCCCAGGGGATCCAGCTATCGGTCACGGCGCCACGGTCCGGCCCTGAAATATGGACGTAATTGAGTTGGTTCTTGCGTGTGGCGCGGGCGACATTGGCCTTGAAGATTGCAGGGCCCTGGCTTTCCATCACGACTTGCGCCGTGTCGATCGTCACGCCACATGCGGGAATGTCGTAGGTTTCCAGAAAATCGAGCGCGTCCGAGATCATGGTCGTGCCGGGCGTTTCCCAGTTCTTGACCGGTTCGATGGCGAGTTTCACTTTCTTTTCGTTGGCATATGCGGCCAATTCCCTGAAGGGGGCACTGGCCGCCGCGTAACGCGGCTTCATCCAGTCCTGGAGCGCATCGCTCCAGATTCCGTCACCGGAATCGGTCAGCGGAAAGACACCATAGGGATAGAGGAAAGGACCCGACATGATCGCATCCTCGCCGCCGAGCGCCAATGTGATATCGACGCGTGACTTGAGATAGGCCAGAGCCTGCCTGCGCTGCTCCTCGTAGGGCGAAGTGGGGTCGAATGTCCGGGTGGTGCCCACATTGGTCGTGAATTTCGCATCCCTGAAGCCCGCATCATCGAATGCCCTCTTCAGGCAGACATAGCTGTCGACCTCGGCATGATGATCAGCCGCGGCCGGCCCGCTGGCGATGTGCAGATCGAAACCGGTATAGCCCATCTCCGTCAGAGCCTGCAGATGCCGGATAAGGACCTGGGTATAGGCCTTGTCATCCGGCCTCGCGTCCGCCGTGAACATGAAGAAGCTGAAATATATGTCTCGCTTGAAAGGCTTTTGCATCGTCATCGCTCCAGCTGTCTCTATGTTTGAAGATCGGTTGATCCCCGTGAATGAATTTTCGGATGAGCGCGGCTGTCTCACCTCTGTAATCTCGATGCGAACGGGCTCGGCGAACGGCTCAGGAACCAACCCTTAAGAGCTTTCCAATCCAAGAAAGCGCGCATAGATTGCATTCATAAAGACGGTTGTGCCATCATAACCGCCCGCCAGGATCACCAGCCGAGCAGTTCGCGCAAATAAGCCCGCCCCATTTTTGCGTATTGCAGCGGATTGGCCTTTGCCGGGTCCTGCTCGGCCTCGACACAGATCCAGCCGGCGAAGCCTGCTGCTGCCAATGCCTCCAGAATCTCCGGAAAGGTGCGGATCGAGCCATCCCCGGGGACGGTGAATATGCCCGCCTCTATCCCCTGCTCGAAGGACAGCCCCTTCGCATGGATCTCCGAGACGATATCTGCGCGCATATCTTTCAGGTGAACATGCTTGATGCGATGAGCGTAGGTGCGGGCAAGCGCGAGCGGATCGACACCGGCAGCCGCCTGATGCGCGGTATCCAGAAGCATGTTGACCAAGGCGGGATCCGTCTCATCCATCAGCCGGTGGATCGCTTCGGTTTTCATCACCCCGGTCCCCAGGTGCGAGTGATAGCAGAGCCGGCGATTGCGGGCCCTGGCCTTCTCTCCCGCCTCGTGCAAACCTTCGATCAGGCGCTTCCACTGATCCTCGGAGAAGTCCGGGCAATTGGGAAACAGGGCGACGGGAAGCGGGTTGACGGCCCCGCCAAATTCGGCAACGACCAGATCGGCCCTCCGCGGATCGTCGCTGTCGCATTCCATGGCCTCCAGAAAGTCGAGTTGGGTATCGACATTGCTCAGCGTGTGCTGCTTCATCGATCTGATGGTGAAATAGGTGCTGACCCAGGGTTCGGAAATCCGGAGCCCCCGCAGTTCCAGTGCGGGCCGCAAGACCTTCGGGTCAGTGGGATATTTGTGGCCGACGCCACATCCGACATAACCGGCCAGCGCCATTTCGCTCAAAGCCTGTTCGTAGGGAATGCCGATATCGATGCTGATGAAATCGTCATTCCACCAGAGCGTGGGGATGACGCCGAGCCAGACCTTGTCGGGCGTCAGGCGGTGCAGATTTGTTGTCATGACATGATCCCAGCGTTTTGGAGATGAACGGAAATGGCCTCGGATTTTGCTGTCGAAGAACCTGGAAAGGCTGGAATTTTCGGAGGATAGGCCCATGAGCCGTAACCCGGCGCCTTGGCACCGGCCGGATGGGCTCCGATTGCCTTCCAGAGCAATCCTTCCACATAGGCATCTGGAGAAACCACGAAGGTCGCATCCGCCGGCTTGGGTCCAAAGCGCTGCGTCCAGGCGTAAGACAATTCGAACCAGGTGCCCGAATACCAGAGCTTGGTCAGCGAACGTGCCACATCGCCCAGCAGTTCATTTCCCAGAATGGTCGCACGCAGTGCCTGGCTACGGGTGGAATCTTCGGGTGGAGGCAGAGCGACGAAGGCGGCCAGCAGCGTGTCGGTAATGTCGTCGCCGACAACCCTATCCAGCGTGCCGAGATAGGCTTCTGCCAGGCCTGTCCCAAGAAGATCGAAACGGGAAAAGGCGGTCAATTCGGCGGAGAGGGTAAGAAATATCTCGATACGGTTGCTCATGCGACCGCCTCCGCCTGGCTTGCAACCTCTTGCGCGGCAACATCTCGTCCGATCTCGTAGGTCGGGCTGCCGTTCAGACCGGGATGGCCCGGCAACGGATTGCGGATGAGCTCCAGCATCATATTGCGGAACTCGAACATGATGGGCACGGCCTCGAGCAGCAGGCTCGGCTGCCCGTTATAGGCGAGCGTCAGAAGCTTCAGGAAATCCCCGTAGCGGTGATTGAATGCGATCGTCGCCGCGCGCAGTTCCGAGCCGTCGGGAATCTCCGCCACTTTCAGGTTAGGCTTGATGGGATAAGCGCCGTCCCAGTCGACCTGCAATTGCGGACCCGTCGGGTGGCCGGGCTTGTCGCCCTTTATGTAGTAACGCCCTTTGACCAGCTCGTCGAAACGATAGTAGTGGGCGAGTTCGTGCTCGTCACCGTCGTAAATGCCGCCACCGTCGCCTTCACCCTGTTCGATAATGAGTTCGAGGGCATCGAGAGCGGTCTTCAGATTGAAAACGGGAAGCAGTTCGCCGCCACCGGAATAATAGTATTCCGAGGTGACCTGGCGCGATATATCCCCGGTGAAGATGGTCCCGCCTTCCCGCTGCGCCTTTGCTTCAAACTCCTTGAGACTACACACGATGGCCATGTAGAACTCGCCGATACTGTAGAAATGCATTTCGTTGTTGCTCGGATGGCTGCCAAGCATGCTTTTATGCGGCGCAGTTCTGCGCTGTATCAGCGGATTGCCGGCTTTCAGATTCTCCGGACGGATAGCAGGCCGCTCGATTTTCAGGAAGGTCGCCAGCGCCTCACGGCCGAATGCCTGGATGCCGACCTCGAAATCCGTCTCGCCATCCGGCAGATAAGCGGGATAGCTGACGACGAAATCCGGCCGCCTGAGGTCCGGCGTGCCGCCAATGGCATTCAGAACATTGGCGGCGATGGTGAGGTGCAGCATTTCTTCAACGACGATCACGCGCAGAATCTGTGCTGCGTCCCGGTTGACGCCGGGCTTAATTGAATAAAGCGCAGTCAGATAGGGCGGGATTGTTGCGTGTTCGAGCCGCATGGCCTCATGGAGAAACTCTTTCAGCTCGTCAAGCGTCCGAATGCTGCTGTGCGTGTGCATGCTCAAGCTCCGTAGGATGTAACCTGGATACGGGGGACTGTGCCGGTGTCGCTTGCGTCAGATCCGTCTCTTCGTGCCGCGCACCTGCAGCCGTTTTCTCTCAATGCAGATATTTCAGGATGTCGCGGCCGCTGCGGAAGCACATAGCCGCCAGCGTCAATGTGACATTGGCGGTGCCGATCGTTGGCATGCTGCCACCGCCCACAAGATAGAGGTTTTCGTGGTCCCAACTGCGCTGGTTCTTGTCCACGACCGAATTGGTTTTCATCGTTCCCATGATATGCGTGCCGGCGAGGTGATTGCCCCCGCGGATCGCATATCCTTGCCCCTCGTAGGCCACATAGCCGAAGTCGCGGGGGTCGTAGCTGGTATGATCCTGAGCGCCGAGACGCGCAAAAACGGTGCGGGAAAACTGGCGGGCATAGGCAGCGCCCCTCATGGTATATTCCGGCACGGTGAAGGACAGGACGGGCCGCATATTGCCCAGCGCGTCCGTGAATTGCGGATCCACCGTGATGCGATTGCTTTCGACAGGCAACACCTCCAGCATGACCGCCAGCAGCAGCTGCCGCGAGATGCGGTCGATCAAGCCTTGCCGCAGATCCGCCCCATACAGGTTCCGATCGTCCACCAGTTCGAGAAGATCGGAGGTCGGCGCCCCCGTTGCCCAGCCCCAACCGTCATTGTGGATATCGATGGCAAAAGCCGCCTGCTTTTCGCGGAAAGGACCGTCCCTCAGGTCCACAATGCCGCCCGTCGAGCTGGTGCCGCGCATCGCGCCGCAGATCTGCGGCATCAGCGCCCAATTCAGGAGATAGGCATGGTCCATGAGATTGCGTCCGACGAGGCCGCTGGTGCTGCGCAGGCCGGATGAGAGCATTAGGCGCGCCGTTTCGATAGCGCCTGCCGCGAGGACGAAGACCTTGCCCTTCACCGTGATCGTCTCATGCTCCGGCGAGGCGGCGTCCTTATAGACCTTCACCTCCAGGGCACTGACTTTCCCGCTGTCGGGATCGATGACCACCTTCGAGGCGACGGCCTGCGACAACAGATCGACCAGCGGCTGACCGCTCTTGCCGTTCATCTGGAAAGCCTTGGCAAGCGTTTTGCCGGAATGGTAACGGGCTTGTACGGGACAGAGCGGCACGCAGTTCGTGTTGCCCTGGCAACGGCCGCCCTCTTCCACCTGATGGGTATCGACCGCCCCGATCGGGCGGTAACCCGCTCCGCCGTCATAGGCCGGATTGGGAATGCCGTTGCGTCCTTGCGGATAAGGTCTGACCTTGAGCGGATAGGTTCGACCGTAAAGATCAACGCTTGTGCCATCGATACCGTTGTTGACCTGCTGGTCCAGATAAGACAGCGGCAGGCCGCGCATGGGAAAGACATAGTCGCCGGGAAAGGTCTGTCCCAGGTAGGTCTGGTCCTCGACATTGGCCGACACGCCGATTTCCCGCTCGGCCAGGCGATAATCCTCCTCGACCTCTTCGAAGCTCAGGGGCCAGTCCAGCCCCTGGCCGTAGATGGTGCGGGACTTGAAGTCGGAACGAAGCATGCGGGGGGTCTTTGCCTCCCAATGCATGGTCGTTCCGCCGAAAATGCGGGTATATGTAGTATCGCTCACATAAGGGCCGGATTGAACGATATAGGTCGAACTGTCGGTCTCTCCCGCCTGCAGCTTTCGGAGTTGCGGGCTGCGAGGTATGGCCGCATTCGCGTTCATGGGGAATGGCGACTGGTTATCCTTGGTCGCGGCCGAATAGAAGGTCGTCAGGAGATCATCGTAGCCGACGAGACTGCGGTTGACACCCGTTCCCGCCTCCAGAACAAGCACGCGCTTGCCCGCTTCTGCGGCCTGCTTGGCAATGATTGCGCCGGATATGCCGGAGCCGACGATCACGATATCGTAGTCGGTGGACCCGGCAACAGCATGGGGGTCGGCTTTCAGCGCCGATTCAGATGGAAGAAGCACGTCGATCCTCCATATCACGAAGAAGTTTAGGCGCAGTCGTGTGCTCTTGGCTCATGCCGCACCCACAAGGTTTTGAGGATTTTTAGCTTTGGCTTTGGCGCTCCCAGCGGTCACCCTATTCCGGGCAACGGCGGAGCGGGCTCTGACCGCAGACAGGAAGGATGCATAGCTCCACGTCAGATTGTGCACGCTTTTTTCGTAACCCGTGCTTCCATCGAACTGCTCGCTCAATTCGTAATGATCGCTGTGATAGACGACGGAACGCAGCATGGCGTCGGAGGACGCGCGTAGCGCCGCTGCTGCATTCGCTGGAGTACTGGAGACACTGATGGAGAGGCCGTCGAAGAAGGGCTTGGAAAGGTCGTCAAGCGGGATGGTGCCGCCCGCCTCGATGGCATTGGCGAGGCGGTATTGAAACTCAGCGAAATTGGCCGTGCACAGAGCCCAGGGATGCCCTCCGGTGATTGGATAAGCGACATCCCCGTCATAATGATCGCCGGGATAACGTCCGAATAATGGACCAATGCCCTTGCCGGCATCAGCGCCGTTGATCGGGTAGAAGGTGGAAACCGACGGGTCGGCCCACTGGCGTCTCAGGATAGCAGCGGTCGCCAGGACCTTCGTATCCGTTGGCTCAATCGCGCCGTAGCAAACTGCCGATATGATATCGATGTTCGCGTCATAACCAGGTTGCGTGGCGGCATCGAGGACGCTCACATAGAGCTGTCCGTTCCAGTGGCCCGCAAGCTGACCTTCCAGCCATGCAATCGCATCGGCCACCGCCGCTGGCACCGCAACGCCGATGGAGTTCCTGGAAATTTCCTGGAAAAACCGCAGTTGCACCGCTCTCGCAAAGAAGGAATATCCGACATATTCCTCCCACAGGTTGGCAGTCTTGTTCTGATAGACCTGCAGGAGATATGACAGATTGGTTTCAACCAGCTGCTTGGCGAGGTTCTGCGTATTGCCGTCGAGTTGATCGAAGGCAATCAGAAGCGCGACCGACTGAATGGCCGGGCCGTCATTCTGTTCGGACCACGGACGGATATCACCGGCGACAGTAAAGCAGGCGTGGCCGAGCGTCACCGCGGACGAGTTCATGGCATTGGTTTGACAGAGAGCCGCGAAGTTCACGTAGTCGATAAGAGCTGGCACGCCTCCGCCTTTAACCGGCGGCAGATCCGCCGACGTGATCTCTATCGCGGTAATGGCGCTGTCACGGACCCAGTTGAACACGTAATCCTGATCCACGCCCGGTGTGTTCGCGGGATAGGAAGGCGCGGCAATGACGCAGCCCGGTTTGGAATAGACACCAGGGCTCACCGGGTCTTCGATGACATAGCCGCTGCTCGTTACATTCCGCATCATCAGCAACAGGAAATAACGTGACAGCGCCACCAGATCGGTCTGGGCGAAAGCAGGCGCTGGGGTTCTTGCAGGCGTATTGGCACCCACCGCCGGACCTAAACCGGCCAGGTTCGTGTTCGTCATAGCTGGCTCCAAAATCAGTTGTGATCAAATCAGCAGGAATGCTTGGTTGCCACTCGCTGGAGATGCTCCGCCAACCTGACGCTGCAAAAGCACCTCAGCCCGCCTCATCCCCTCCCCGGAACTCAACATCCCTGGAACGGAAGAACCTTCACCGTTAAATATTCTCGATCATCTCAGATATTACACTCGCAGATCAGGTGTTGATCCTGCTTCAGGCATGCGAAAGCGATCCCCCGGCACCAGGAAGTAGCCGAGTGTGAACTGCCGCCGATACAAGAAAACGAGGTCATCAAAGTCTTGAAAATGACGCCTAAGACGCGATCTCAGGGAAAGCTTATTGGAAGACGAACAGTACGAATTACCGAACTAAATACAGGTTGCACCGGCTACCAGCAGTCACCAAAACCTATTCTCGGCCAGTCCAGGAAGACCAGATTGTCTTGCGCCAGAGGCGCGCAAACCCTCTACCTATACGAGATTTTCTCTCGACCACACATTTATCGCAAGTTGATTCCGGCCGCAACAGGAAAACTCGATCGCGAGATTATTTCTGGACGCGGCGCCTGGAAAGTCGGCCTGGATCCCTGGGCGCCTTCCTGAATTCGTATGATTCACTGCGGTCAGCGGTGGCGCCGAAATGGCCGGACCCGCGGAAAGCGTTGTTTATGACTTCGCGTGGAATGCATCACTTTACAACGCCCACTCGCCGCCGCAAATCGGCGACGAGGCTTTGGATTTCGAGGCCCCTGTCACCGGCCCGACGAGCCGGTAATGGACAATGGGCGACCTGTAATATCGCAAGATAGCGCTTCGGGATCCAAGCCGCCGAGCCCGGCAGCTTCGATCACCGACGTGGCGTAAGGGCGGCCGTCAACGTCACTGTTTCATCGCTTCGAGCAGGGCTGTGATATAGCCGTAGCAAAATGCAAAGGCTACGCCCGTGGGATCGCGGCCGCTTATCGTGGGAACGTGGTCCGGCATGATCATGTAGCGATAGCCGACCTCCTTATAGACTTTGAGGGAGCGTACCATGTCCATGTCGCCCTCGTCCGGAAAGGTTTCCATGAAGGAGAGCTTTCCGCCCGCGATATTACGGAAATGCACATTGAAAATCTTGCCGCGCGTCCCGAACCAGCGGATGATGTCGTCGATTTCCTCTCTGGGGTTCTCCAACATCTCGCCGATCGAACCCTGACAAAAATTGAGACCGTGATAGGGGCTCTCGCGCATGAGCACGAACTTCTTCAGACCCTCGACGGTACCGAGCACGCGAGTAACGCCCCTGTAACCGGGCGGGGTGTAGGGATCATGCGGATGGCAGGCAAGCCGCACCTTGTTGCTCTCTGCGACGGGCACGACGCGTTCCAGGAAATAGTCGATCCGTTCCCAGTTTTCATCCTCCGACAACACACCCGCCAAGCCCGGTTCGGCCTGCTGGTCGGCCTTGTCCCATCGGAAGGCTTCGTTGAGCGACCCTCCCCGGCCCGGTTCCATCTGCGTACGCGGGATGCCGATCAGGTTGAGATTGTATTTCACCGAAGGAATTCCGGCCTTGGCCGTTTCCTCGATCAACCTGCACACCGCGTCGATCTGCCGGTCGCGGTCGGGACCCTTGAGGAGGATATCCGGATAGGATGCCTTTTCGATAGGCTGCGACGGAAGCGGAAGCTGGATCATGTCGAGGATGAGCCCGAAGCTTTCAATCTTGTCGCGGTGACGTTCGAGATCTTCCAGTTTCCAGCTCGATGGCGCGCCGGGCGGATCGGCGCAGATATGTTTCAATCCCAACTGAGCGAAAACGCGGTAGTCGTCATCGTCTCTCGCGCCAACTTGGGTGCCCACATACATTTCAACATCCTCCCTGAGCGTATCATTTATCATACGACCTAATATGATTTTTACCGGCTGTCGAGCATCTTCGTGCGGCAGGCGTGGAGATCCGGCCGATGGATCTATACATGAACAGTTAGCCGCCCCGCACGGTTATTCTCGAAAATTCTGTGAATATTGTTTGCTTGTGCGTATTACCCGGAATATAGGCGATGAATTCTTACGCTCTGGGAAAAAATGAAAGCCCTGCGGAAGACTCCCGCGGCTAGCTTGCCATCCCTGGAAAAGTTGGCTAAGTCATCATACAACATTTGAACAAGCGACCATGTCTTCAGTTCACTCTGGGAGGAGTTACAATGAGATACCTTTGCGCCCGATTGCTCGTCGGCGCGGCTTTTGCCGTCATGTCTTTCGGCACGCCGGCAGCTTTTGCCGAGACGCCGGCCAATCAGCTCGTCATTGCGACCTCGCTTGCCCAGGTTCTCTCGCTGGATCCGCATCAGGCGACGGAAGCCAAGGCCAACGAGATCATGGCAAACCTCTACGATCGCCTGGTTTCCACCGATGGTTCCGGAAAGATTTCCCCGCAACTTGCCGAAAAGTGGGAGATCGATGACAAGGGAATCACGTTCCATCTGCGTAAGGCGGAATTCGCCTCGGGCAATCCGGTCACCTCCGCGGACGTGGTATACTCGATCACCCGCCTCCTGAAACTCGACCAGGCCGCGGCCGCCAATCTCAAGCGTGTCGGCTACAACGGCGGCAACGTTGAAAAACTGGTGACAGCGCCGGACGAGAAGACGGTGCGCATAGACCTTTCCGGCGAGGTCACGGCGGAACTCCTGCTCTATCGCCTGGCGATGGTCATCGCGAGCGTTGTCGACAGCAAGGAACTGAAGAGCCATGTCGTCAACGACGACTGGGGCAATGCATGGCTACGCACCAATTCGGCAGGCTCGGGCCCTTTCACGCTGAACAAGTGGACGCCGAACGAGATCGTCATCCTCGACGCGAACAAGAATTACGTCGCCGGGCAGCCGAAGATGCGCCGCGTCGTGGTCCGCCATGTGCCTGAAAGCCAGGTCGAAAGGCTGATGCTGGAGCGTGGCGATATCGACATCGCGAGCGCGCTGACCGCCACCGACCTTGCAACATTTACGGGCAAGCAGGGTTATGAAATCCAGCGCGTCCCGACGGGAGGCTTCTATGTCCTGGCGATGAATGCCGGCAAGGAACCGCTTTCCAATCCGAAGGTCCGCGAAGCGATCGCCTACGGCATCGACTACAAGGGCATGGAAAAGGCGATCATGGGACCATACGGCCGGGCGCGCACGGTTCCAGTTCCGGAAAACTTCGAATATGCCATTCCGAGCCCGGATTGGAAGCTGGACGTTGCAAAGGCAAAGGCCTTGCTTGCAGAAGCCGGGTACAAGGACGGCTTCACGCTGAACCTGAAGACGATTGCCCAGACGCCGCGCATCGATCTTGCGACCGCGATCCAGGCGTCGCTCGGTCAGATCGGCGTGAAGATCAACATCATGCAGGGCAATGGTGCGGATATCATCGCCGCGCACCGAGCGCGAGATTTCGATTTCCTGATCCCGCAGACAGGGGCCTATATGCCGAATGTCCTGGGCGCGATGGAGCAATTTTCGAGCAATCCGGACAATTCGCTGAAGGCCAACAATGCCGGCAACTTCGTATGGCGTTCCAGCTGGGACATTCCCGAGCTGACGGCCATCACGGCCAAGGCAGCGCTGGAGCCGGACGCGAAGAAGCGCGGAGCGCTTTACGTTCAGATGCAGGAAATGTTCGTTGCCCAGAAGCCTGCCGTTCTGCCGCTTTTCGAACGCTACGAACCGATCGTCCTGACGAGCCGTGTGCAGGGCTATGTCGGGCATCCGAGCCAGACGACGCGCCTGGAAGGCGTCACGAAGACCGATAAGTAACTCAACGTCAGGTCAGGCAGCCGATCATGAAGGAACTTTCGTTAGGCGAGCTGGGACGACGACTTATCCATCTCATCGTCAGCCTGTTCATCCTGTTGTGCGTCACCTTCGTGATCGGCCGCGTTATGCCGACCGATCCGGTCGGGGCCATTGTCGGCGAACTCGCCGATCCGAAAGCCTACGAGGCCATGCGCGTCAGGCTTGGCCTCGATCTGCCCCTCTACCAGCAATTCTTCGTCTATGTCTGGGGACTGCTGCATGGCGATATGGGCACAGCCATCCTGACCGGCAACGCGGTCACCAAGGACCTGTCCCAGGCATTTCCGGCAACGCTGGAACTTGCGACGCTCGC
Organism: Neorhizobium sp. USDA 3394; assembly: GCF_056280385.1. Classification (NCBI taxonomy): domain Bacteria; kingdom Pseudomonadati; phylum Pseudomonadota; class Alphaproteobacteria; order Hyphomicrobiales; family Rhizobiaceae; genus Neorhizobium; species Neorhizobium sp. USDA 3394. The sequence continues at coordinate 949,653 of NZ_JBWCDU010000002.1, read as the reverse complement.
GGTGTTGATCTCCACTCTGATCGGCGTTCCCCTCGGCCTGGCGGCCGGTCTTTTCAGGGATAGCGCGATCGACAAGTTTGCCCGCGTCTTCGCGCTGGTCGGGCATTCGATCCCGGTCTTCTGGTTCGGTATCGTTGGGCTGGTCATCTTCTATGCCAGCCTCAATCTGGTCGGCGGGCCTGGCCGCGTCGATGTCTTCTACGAAGGCCTGATCGAGCCGACCACGGGGCTAATGCTCGTCGACAGCCTGCTCGAAGGCGAGACCGAGATATTCTGGAACGCCCTGTCGCACATCATACTGCCGGCCTGCATCCTGGCCTACATGGCGATGGCCTATATCACGCGCATGACCCGGGCGTTCACGCTAGAGCAGCTCAACCAGGACTATGTCATCGCCGCACGCGCCAAGGGCGTCGGCCCGGTCCGCACCGTTATCGGCCACGTCCTGCCCAATATCGCCGTCCAGCTGATCACGGTCCTCGCGATCTCCTACGGCAACCTGCTGGAAGGCGCGGTGGTGACGGAGATCGTATTTTCCTGGCCGGGCATCGGCCAGTACATGACCAATGCCCTCATGATCGGCGACATGAACGCAATCCTTGCGGCAACCATCGTTGTCGGTTTCATCTTCATGTTCCTGAATTTCGTTGCAGACATTGCCTACGCGCTTCTTGATCCGCGTACCCGGGAGGCCGCACGATGAGCAATATAGTCCAGGACGACGCCATCATCCGGCCGCCGGCAATCGGCACCCGGATATGGAACTCGACCTCCCGCATTCTGCACAAGCTCGCCGACGAACCGCTTGGCATGATGGGTTTCATCATCCTCGCCATCCTGGTTGTGGTCGCGATCTTTGCGCCGCTGATCGCGCCTTACGATCCCGCGGCCCAGACATTGAGCGACGCGCTTCAGCCTCCGAGCTTCGCGCATCTGGCCGGCACGGACGAATTCGGGCGCGATATCTTCAGCCGCCTCGTCCACGGCACGCGCATCACGATCCAGACGGTCCTGTCCGTCTCGGTGATTGTCGGCCCGATCGGCCTGGTGATCGGTGTCGTCGCGGGCTTTTTCGGTGGACGCACCGATGCCATCCTGATGCGTGCCACCGATATAGTCCTGTCGTTTCCGTCCTTGATCCTGGCGCTTGCCTTCGCCGCTGCTCTCGGGGCAGGCTTGGGGACCGCGATCGTCGCCATTTCGCTGACCGCCTGGCCACCGATCGCCCGGCTCGCACGCGCGGAAGCACTCGTCGTGCGCAACGCGGATTACGTGGCGGCGGCCCGGCTTTACGGCGCCTCACCGTTGCGCATCCTGCTTCTCTATATCGCCCCGATGTGTATTCCCTCGGTGATCGTGCGGCTGACGCTCAACATGGCGGGCATCATCCTGACGGCGGCTTCCCTCGGCTTCCTTGGCCTTGGTGCGCAGCCGCCGCTGCCGGAATGGGGCGCGATGATCTCCAGCGGGCGAAAATTCATGCTCGATTACTGGTGGGTCGCGGTGATGCCCGGCGTCGCCATTCTGCTGACCAGCCTTGCCTTCAACATCGCCGGAGACACGCTTCGCGATCTATTGGACCCGCGCCATGCCAGATCTTGATGAAACGCCTGTCCTGTCCGTTCGCGACCTGAACGTCCGCTTCGGCCGAAACTCCATTCCGGCGGTCTCCAACGTCAGCTTTGATGTCGGGCGGGAGCGCATCGGCATCGTCGGCGAATCCGGTTCGGGCAAATCGACAACCGGCCGCGCCATCATGCGGCTCCTGCCGCAACGCGCCGCCGTGACCGCCGAGCGAATGGATTTCCTCGGCAGCCCGTTGCTGGAAAAGACCGAACGGCAGATGGGAGGCCTTCGCGGCAAAGACATCGCCCTGATCATGCAGGATCCGCGCTATTCGCTGAACCCTGTCCTGACCATCGGAAAGCAGGTTGCCGAGGCCGCAAAGCTGCATCTTGGCGTCCGCGGCAAGGATGCCGTCGCGCGTGCCCGCGACATGCTGGCGAGAGTGCGCATCAACGATCCCGATCGCGTCCTGTCTCTTTACCCGCACCAGATATCCGGCGGCATGGGCCAGCGCGTGATGATTGCGATGATGCTTCTGGCGCGCCCCAAGCTCGTGATCGCCGATGAACCGACGTCTGCGCTCGACGTCAGCGTCCGCAAGGACGTTCTGATGCTGCTTGATGAACTGGTACGGGAGAACAATTCCGGCCTGATCCTCATCAGCCACGACATCCGCATGGTCGCAGCTTTTTGCGAGCGCATTCTGGTCATGTATAGCGGCCGCGTCGTCGAAACGCTGAGCAGGCTCGAAGATGCGGCGCATCCCTATACCCGAGGCCTGATAGCCGCGATGCCGGATCCCAAACATCCCGTCCGGCGTTTGAAGGTCCTCGATCGCAAGTCCATCGAAGTGGAGACCAATCCATGATCAAGGTCGAAAACCTCGATGTCGTCTATGGTGCCAAGGATAAAAGCAATCATGTCGTACGCGGCGTCAGCTTCGCCGTAAGCCGCGGCGAAACGCTGGGCATTGTCGGTGAATCCGGTTGCGGCAAGTCGACGGTGCTGCGTTCTCTTGCCGGCCTCGAGGGCGCATGGACCGGATCGATATCGTTTGACGGCAAGCCGGTCGGCAAGGTGCGGACACGCGAAGAGCTGAAACTTGCCCAGATGGTGTTTCAGGACCCCTACGGTTCGCTGCATCCGCGCCATCGCATCGGGACCGCGCTCGCCGAACCCATCAGGTCGATGGGCGGTGGCGATGGTTGGGCAAGGGTCGCGGAGGCACTGCAACAGGTCGGCTTGCCGGCGCATTTCGCCAGTCGTTTCCCGCATGAACTTTCCGGCGGCCAGCGTCAGCGCGTAGCGATCGCACGGGCGCTGATCCTGTCGCCGCCGATCCTGCTTCTCGACGAGCCGACCTCGGCGCTCGATGTCTCGATCCAGGCGGAGGTACTCAATCTGCTGGCAGACCAGCGGGAGGACCGCAATCTGACGTTCATCCTTGTCAGTCACGATCTCTCCGTCATCTCCCACATGTGTGATCGGGTCCTGGTCATGCAGAACGGCGTATTTGTCGACGAACTCAGCAGAGAGGATCTTCAGGCGGGCGTGACCCACGCGAGCTATTCCCGCGAACTGTTCGAGGCCAGCTTTTTGTAGACCGTCCACTCCGAACCTCACCCGGGCGATGATCCCAGTTCGTTGAGCCGCATATGGTGGGGAGCAGGAAGAAACATGGCGAGAGCCGCCAGCGACAGAAAAAGCGCCGGGAAATCCCGGCGCTCTATGTTCGAACCTTCGGTATTAGCGGGCGCGCATTAGCCCGTCGTAATAGTCACCGCTGTCGATCATCGGAGACGCCGGAATCTCGACACGCCGATCGCGCTTCAGCGGCGGATAGCCATAGCGGGTGACCGAGGGAATGCCCAGGGAATCCGCCGTGACCGCCAGCTGGCCGCGGTCGCGAGAAGCGCCCTCATAATATTCGCCTTCCTGCGCAAAGGCACTGCCGCCTGCAAGGGTGGATACCATCAGGGTGGCGAGGATGGTGGAGATGACAGAGTTTTTCATAGTCGTTGTTCCTTGTTTAGCCTGATCGGCTTCTGGTGCGACCCGCCGATCGATGTCTTGAATGGACTGTTTGGATGCTTCCGGGATCTACTGCCGTTCGTCGCCGGGAAGCCGGTTGTCGCGACGGGTTGGGGCCCGGACCTGCGCCACGTCACGCGTGGCATCGGCCTTTGCCGCGGTTTTGGCGGCATCCGCCGGGGCGGTGAACGAAACTTCGGTTCCCGAAGTCAGCCGATGGCCGTCATAGGCAAGGACCTGTCCGGCAAACGAAGCCATGCAGGCCGCGGCGATGATGAAGGCAATCTTCTCTATAGGCACAGTCATTTTTTCACTCCATTGTTGGCGAAACCCGCTTCTGCGGGCGTCGTGATGATTTCAAGTCTGGTGAGACAGCAGTCGCTGTCATCAGTTTCCGAATGACTGGAGGATCTCCTCTCGGCCCGTTGAACGGTGTTGCCGAAGCTCTCCGTGAGCTCATCCTTCGGAGACGAAAGTAGGCATGAGGATCTGCCTCACCGGCTTGAAGCGTTTGTGAGCGTATATTCTCCTGCCGATCGGTTGAGTGCTGCCGGGGACGGCCAATGCCAGCCAGCCGGACCGTGTTCTCCACCGCCTTTCGTGATGAGACTTTCTCTCGAACCCGTCATCGCCCCGCCAGCGCGGCGTTAAACTTCCGTAAAAAATCACGGCAGCGGGAAAAGTAATGGGGAGGCGCTTCAACTAGAATTTTTCGCGCCAGCGAACGGTCCTAGATCTTCCGGTTTAATATATAAAAAATCAGAACTATTATAGGAATTATTTCGTAATCATACATAGCAATGCCTTAAATAATCTGACTTTAATTCATATTATACTCGCGAGAAACCGCCCGGACGAATCGGGATAACTGAAGGTTTCCCGATCTCGTCTCGTGCGGAATGTGTGTGGGGGCGCGATATTGTGATTGTGTCAGGCGGTGCCGGACACCCCGGATGCTATGGGTCATGATGACCGCGATCGAAAGGGAATGCGCGCCGGACCGTCTCTCGGGGACGCTCCCGACGTGACTGACGGTGCAAGCTTGGCTGAGATCGAGGAATTTATCGAAACATTCCGGTCGTGAAAGCTCGGCTTCCACCACCAGAATGTTGTTTGAAAGGGACAGATGCCTTCAGGAAGCCGTGCGAGACAATGTGGGTCTATCGCGATCTTACGAGTATGCGCTTTGCAGGCGAACCGCCCTTGCCGCCTCCATCCAAAAACTGCGTGCGGCAACAGTCGGGTGACGAACGGAAACATGACGATTGGACGTCACCGCTTCCAGCGCCATCGGGACTTCTGTGCGTTTGCGTTGCCTCACGCCTTCGGCACCGATCCGTTCGCCGGCGCGCGCGACCAGCAGATAAGGGTGTCGGTGATGCGCGAGCTTGCTGATCAGCCGGCGGCGTTTCGCCATCGCCTCCGCCAGTTCCTGCATCTTCGGAACCGTGTGCAGAATATCGCGCGCCAGCCGGGCTGCGGCGCTGTCTTCGAAATGGAACCGAGGCAGCCGCTTGATCTTCCCGACGCTCAATCCCGCGTCTTCGTGCACGGCCACGATGTCGTTCAGTCCGTCAGGCATCCACCCCAGGCCGAACGTTTCTTTCTCCTCCTGGCGAAGGCAAGGAGGTGCATCGGCGTCGTAGACATAGTGGCAATCCATCAGGAGACCGCCCGGCCTCAGGCATCTCGCTACCATCCGGTAGAGATCCAGCGGACGCTCGAAAAAGGCAGCACTTCCTCCGCATATGATCACATCTGCCTCCGACATAACGCCTGGGAGCGCGGCAATATCGACGCAGGAAAACATCGCCGTCGAACCCTCCAGCCGTGCGACCTCCCGCGCGACGTCGATGATCGCCGGATTTTCGTCCACGCCGATCACTTCGGCTCGTGGGAAAGCCCGTGCAACCCTGCGGCTGATCCAGCCGGTATTGCAGCCGAAGTCGACGATTTTGCGCGAGCCGCTGGGAAATGCGGCAAGGATCGCCTCCATCATTGCTTCCCCGCCGGGCGGTACGTTCTTCTGTTTCAAGGCGGCGACGATCGAGAAATAGTAGTCCTGGGAAGAGAGGCTCTTCATGGTTGACATACCTTGCAATCGAGGTGCTTGGAAACGGGGTGGAGCGCGGCGTGGCCCATGGCAGGATTGAAAACCCAGCGATGGCCGCGCAATGAACTACCCTGGGTGAGGCGTTCGATGGCGATCTGCGAAACCGCAAAACAAGCGATCAGGGCGTTGTCAGCCGGCGACGGCGGGACTTCGCGCCCAGTGTCGACCGATTCTGGCAATGTCGCGCAACAGAAAGGGCAGGCATCGTCCGGCTGCGCCACCAGTGGCCCGGCGACATAAAACGAGCCGGTCTGGCCGACATGCAGGTAAGGCGGAGGCACGGGCTCCGTTGCGTGATATTCCGCCAGAAACTGGCGGGCCAGGGAGTCATCGTCTTCTGCAAGTATCAGGAAAGGTTTGCGTGTGCGGGCCAGAGTGAGCCGGGCAGCTTCCGCCCCATCGGTAAACTGGGTCATGATCGCGACCGCGGCGGAAAATCGCGAGGCGAGATAAGTTGCCAGCCGGTCGCTCTTCAGTCGACCGGCATCCTCCGCCGCCCCCCGGCTCATCCGTTTTTGGCTGCTCGCTTCGATACGGTCGCCGTCCACCAGGAAGAAATTGCGAGCCCCGAGCGCTGCAAGCTGGGAGGCGATCTGGGAGCCGAGGCCTCCGCATCCGACAATTATGAAATCCGTATCGTGAATGACATCAAAGAGATCGGCATGATGTTCGAAGGCTCTCATGATCGTTTACCTTGCTTGTACCGGTCGGGAACTGCTGAGAATTCAGAGCAACCTCGCCCACCCATCACGCATGCTCCATCACTATCGAAGCTGACGTTCCCGCCAGCGCGACATCTGGGAAGGATAACTCATGGGGAGGCTGCCTGGCGGCTTTGCGGATCGTATGGAGCCGTCCATGGTACCAGAGGCTCAGGCCATCGCCGCTGCCCTGCAGCATCGGGCGGCCCATTCTTGGGTCGATGGGCTGCTCCCCCCGCAGAAGCACCTGGCCTAGATCCCAGGCCTGACGATCCACGACACACATGCGCTGGGCATAATAGGCCTGGCGCCGCGCCGGCGGCTCGCAATCCAGAAGCCGGTCGATGAGCGCCAGGATTGTGGCGCCCCAGGATGGAATGACGGCGATGTCCCGGAGGTCGAGAAGAACATCGCCGCCCAGACGCTCGATCCCCTCGCGGGCGATATCGATGAGCGGAATTAGGCGGGCAGCATACGCAATGACAAAAGCTGCTTCCCGCGCGCGGTGCTCAGGCGGTGCTCTGAAAGGCAAGCATGCAATGCGGACGGCGCACTCCCAGGGAATGGCGTAGGCCGTATGCAGGATGCTTTCGAGCGTCTGTAAACTGTGTGTGTATGGCGATACGTATCGCAGCTCGGTGGGCAGCGATAACGGCGCAGCCGCCGTATACAGCCGTAAGAGGACATGCCCCGCTTCGCGCAGAAGCTCCGCGGCGGTCGCCGGATAGTCTTCGGCGTCCAGTTTTTCCTGCGACAGGACCGCGACGGCACTCCCCGGCAGGTCACCGGAGCTGGAGAACAAGCTTATCGCACCACGCCGGGTGCCAATATAAAGTGTGTGAAGCCCTGCAGTGAGCCGTTGATGGCCACCGGGATCGACGTTCGAGATCAAGTCGATTGCCTTGGTGAGATGATCGTCGATCCGGTCCAGGTCATGGTCACTCATCTGGGCCTGCTCGAAGCCGGGATCGGCCTGCCGGCAATGAGCGATGCGCTTGCGCATCGTGCGGCTCGCTTCCAGACTGTCAATCGGGACAAGGCCGATACCACAGGCAAGCCGGCGGGCAGGACGGCGTTCGAGCGCAAGGTCTTCAGCAACAAGATCAGGCTGCAGGCTGTAGTCCACAACCTCGGAACTGGCGCCATCGACGTAGCTTTCCAGCCCCCGCTGAAGCTCGTCCATCCAAGCCGCCAGCGCGGGAGACCGGTAGGGGTCGCTTCGCACGGGCAGGAAGGCTGCGGTGGGCAGGAACGCGTCGGCATCATGATATCCGCCATCGGCAAGGCCTGGGAAATAACGGGCCAGCGCCTCGACCCTTTCTCCACAACCCGGCAGTTCGGAAGCAGCAGCCAGAATTCGGGCATAACGAGGCCGCTGTTTCAGCATGTTGCCCGTTGCGGCCGCATTCACGAAACCGGACTTTGAAAAGAGCGGATTGCGCTGGAGCAAGGCTCTGGCCTGATCCGCCAACGGCTCGATCTGATAAGCAGACATCTTAAGCTCTCCTCGCCCCAGGCGCATCAAACCTCATCATGAGGCGCGCCACTTCAGGGAAGATTAGTTGCTGCCAGAACCGGCCGTACCGACGGCCTTCCGGCTTGAAACCACGATCTCGTCTAGTCTTCCGTTGAGAAGAGCTTCTTGCGGACCCGTCATCGGCACGCCAGCACCGCGTTAAACTTCCGTGAAAAGGAAGCTTCGCCGACAAAAAAAGCCCCCTTTTTTAGGGGGCTTCAATCCTGGTCATCCTTGCTGAGGAACGGCCTCACGGGGACAAGACGGCGGCGATGGCTGCAGGGACATCAGGCAGGCCGAACCCGAAGAAATAGCTCATATCGAGAGCATCTTCGCCATCCGCATTCATGCAGTCGGCGGTCAATGCGCGTATTCCCGGTGCGACCACCGCATCCAGCCGAGCCGTGGACTGGAGGATTGACTTGACGGAAGGGCCGGAGAGCCGTGCATCGCCACCGTTCCGGGTCTTATGGGCTCGCTGGATCAAGGCGCATATGCCCCCCACCTGTGCGGAGGCTCCCGACGTGCCCCCGAACGTGGTGTAGTAGCCTCCACCAATGCCGGGATTGGCTGCCGACGGCACCAGGGACGACCATGGATCCGCACCCCGGTCGTAACCGAATGCGCCGGGAAGGTCGGTCGTCAGCAGCGAGAAGTGAGAATACTTATATTCCCGCAGCCCGAATGCCTCATGGTCATGTTGCGCAGCGAATGGGGACAGGCGGTCAACGCGCAACTGATGACGATTGAAGACTTCGCCGTCGTCGGATGGCGAGACGACCGTAAGCCCCTCACCGTAATTGCTGTATCCCGAGCGGTAACCCTCGACGGTGACCGCGCCGACGGCGATTATCCCGTTGTCGTCGGCGGCCAGATTGGCCGGGTAGATCAACTGGCTTTCACCGCTGTTTCCCGCAGCGCATACGATTGGAATGTGATGACTGATGGCAACGATGAGTTGCTTGAGGATATGCCAAGCTCTATCGGGGTTTGATCCCTTTTGCGGGGCTTTGGGCTCCAGCTCGAAGCCCCCCTGCTCAGCCAAAGAAATACGCGCGAACAGATCGGCAGCAATCTGATTTTTCCAGCGTTCGAGATCGGCCTTCAATTCGTTCTTCGGAATAACCCGACTGCGCTTCGGGTCCGGCAAGCCGCGTGGCAGGACGATGACATCGACGCGCTGATGATAGGCGTAGAGGAATGCGGCTATGAATTGCAGGACGTCGTCCTCGAAAGACGTCCTGATCGAGATCACCCGCGAGAAGGGATCGACACCGAAATAGGGAAGAACGTTGCGATTGGCGCTCGGGCATGGCGTGCCGCCAGCACCGTAGAATACACCCTCGGGGAGAGCCGAGGGACCTCCGTCCTGCGTCGCCACGGCCGGTTCGCCGGCGATCAGGCCGGCACAGCAGGTGCCATGGGAAGCAAAAAGCGACTCCGGATTAAACAGTCGTCGCACGACACCCTGCGAAGCCGCGTATTCCGCGACAATGTCGTCGAGATATTCCCGATCATCGTTGGACAGGCCGAGATTTCCCAACGGCGCGATATCAAGCCCCGAGAAGAACGCCTGCTTTTCTTCACGGTCGAAGGATGTGGTCGCATCGAGGATTTCGGCGACGCGCGAACCGTAGCGGTGGCTCGTAAGGTCGATCGAGGCTTCGCGATCAAGCCGGGTCGCCAAATTCGGATGATCGGGCGCAATCCCAACATCGATCAACGCCACGCGGGCGGGATGGATAAGACCGGCAGCCGCAATCGTGTCCCAGACACTTCCCCCGATCTGCGGGTCGGGGACCGGACGCGCCGCAGTCTCGTTCTCGGACGGCGGAACGATCGGCGGCGAACCGTAGTCGGCATCGATGACGCCCAACGCGGTCAGATGCCAGAGATAGTAGTAGTTCATCGGCGCGGCTTGCGGCGCTTCCATGTCGGCGGACGTCATGATCTTCGTTCTCCCCAAAGAATAAATCGGCCTCAAACCCATTCGTCGTGGACCGCCTGGAAAAGCGGCCCGAACGCATCATGGAGGTACGGAGCGAAACGCCGCGCCAGGTCCCGGCCGGCCTGCGTATCGCTCGGATAATGCAGCCCGGCCCATTCGCGATTTTCAGCGACGTTCTGCGCGATACGGGCGAGTTCGTCCGTTGCCGGATGTTCAGGCAGGATCGTCGAAAAAGCGAACGCGATCGAAAAGCACTGGAAGGCATGGTTGCTGGGATAGGATTCGTGCACCGGCACCGGCAGAAGCGGTCGCAACAGGGATTCGAACTGGTTCGGCCGGAGCCTGTTGAACTGGCTCTTGTAGAGAAGCCCGACATATTCGCAGGCGGTCAAGATCGCCTGAAACAATCCCTCGGTCTGTTCGTACCCGCCGATGTCCTCGATATACAAGGCGCGGGTAAATTCCGACACGGAAATGGTCGCCTCGGCCTCGATGTCTGGCAATCGCCTCGCCCGCTCTCGATCGCGCCGCTGCATGGAAAGCAGCACCGCCGATTCCAGCCGGGTATAGTCCGGGCCGGGCGGTGGCAGGATGTCGAGCATTTCCCAGGTAAAGCGCCGCGCGGCCGTGAACGCGTTGCGCGACGGCTGCTGGTGCAATCTGCGCAATTCGAACGCTGGAATGAGTTGCGATACGCCGAGACTCGCGCCGTCCATAGTCGACTTGTTTTTGTTCTTATTCTTATTTTTGTTTTTATTCTTGTTCTTGTTCAGCGTAGCCTTGTTGAGCACCGACTTGTTTGCGACGCCCTTGTTGAGAACCGAGGCAGCTGCCATCGTCGCCATCATCAACGGAGGCTCGTCTATGGATAGGTCCTCCTCAGGCATATCGGCCGGCGCGGATGGAACCGGAGGCGGCGGCTCCACCGCCTCAGGAATGGCCTCGATGGGCCTCGGTTCGCAAGGCAGGACCGTATCAGGCTCAACCCGAAATTTAAATGAATTCATAAATTCTACAATTTTAGATTGCATCTCCAAGTTTGTTTCCCCTACCATGCCCCAGTCTCCCATAATGAGATCATCGTGATGCCTTAGCGAATTCTGGCGCCAGCCTTGATCAGGCCGTCGAGCAACAGCTTTCCACCGCCCGTGCTGAGCAACGGATAGCCCGTGCCGCGAAACGAGGTTATGGAAAACCCGTTTTCAACCTTGTCGAGCCGTTCCACATATTGGCGCGCGGCCTCCAAATTGCCCGTGTGAGCGTGGCTGGAAGCCAGATAGCGCAACAGGCTATTGAAGTTCGGCCGGGAATGGAGTGCATCCTCGCCTGCCGTTATTGCCGCCACGTGGTCGCCCGCTAACCCGGCGCTGATGCATTTCGTTGTATCGAAGTAATATTTATGAGGGCTGTAGACGCCGAGCTCCTGCACCCAGCGCGCCATCGCACTGGCCTTCTCCGGCTGCCCCGCATAGCAATGCAGCATGGCATAGAGATCCCAACCGAGCGGCAAGGCCGGGTTCAGACGGATCGACTTTTCGAACAGACCGGCTGCGTAATCGTACTCCCGGAACAGGAAAGAATGCACATGCCCGACCAGCGCCAGCGAGACGGAGTTATTGGGATCGAGTTCGAGAGCCTTTCGCGCATAGGCCTGGGCCTCCTCGATCACATGCGCATCCAGCGCGCTAAAGCGCTGGCCGACCTGGAATGTGCGGATGAAGGATAGCCAGGCGAAGGCAGACGCTCGAGGCTGATAGTGAATCTGCTCCTGCAGCTGCCTTTCCGCTTTATCGAGATCGCCTCTCGAAAGCCGGAAGATCGCGTTGACCGCATCGATGAAGAGACCATCGCGGGTCAGGCGACCGTCGCCGGCGCTCATCTCCTGGTACAGCGACAACTGGTCGACCGCCTGGCTGATCAGAGCCGCCGCGATCCCGTATTCGGACCTTTCCATCTGGGTGCGTCCGATCATACGGCTGCCGAGCCACATGATCCGGTTGTCGAGCAGATGCTTGATCGCCAGTTCCACCAGCACCTGACTGCCATCGAATGTCAGCCGCAGTTGAAGGCACAGTGGAAGACCCATCTTCCGATCCGGCTGGCCAAGGTGCGGATCGAAGGAGAGATCGGTAATGCCGAGCCCCAATCCGTCGAAGATCGCCTTGGCGAGCAGGTTCTGGAATTGCAGTGCCGCGATCTGCCCGCCATCTCCGGCGCCGATGACAATCGGCGGCCGGAGAGCGATGGTCCACTGGATATTGTCCGGCGACGGGGGCTTGTCCGGATCATTGCCCACACCTGCCGAGGGAATATTGGCCGGCCGCTGGTCAGGCAAGCCTGTCAAAGGTAATAGCGCCGAGAGCGTGCTGACGTCGCGGCGAGGTTGCTGCCGAGGTTCGAAAACATCGTCGACGCGCCCTTCTTCGACGCGTCGGTACCAGTTCTGCCTCTCGACCGTCAGCCAGTCTTCGAATTCAGGATCGCGGATATCCATGCCTTCGAGCAATTCGTCGGTGATCTGGTCGACAAGGCGCTCGCTGCGCAGCATATCGTCGGTGTCGAGCGCGATGCGGTCCATGTCCAGCCACACGGTGTTCTTGTCGGCGATGATGAGATCGCGGGACGAACCGAGGGCTTTATGAATATCCAGCAGGGCCTGTCTCAGGCTGGCAGCCGCCTGATCCTCGGATCGGTCGCTCCACAATTTGTCTCTCAGCCACACCCGCGAGCGGGATCCCCGCGCAGACAGAGCAAGCATTGCAAGGATCGCCTGGGCCTTCTGGGACCTGGGTGTGGCGGATTTCCCTTTGCTGTCGACGAGACTGAACGGGCCAAGCAGGTACATCCGGAACACTGCATGTTTTGCATCCATGCGATCCATTGGCCCAACTCGTCTTGTGCCCCTCTCGATCATCTCATCGAACCTGGGCTGCCCGTCCAGCAGACAGTCTGACACAAAAGCGGTCCTTGACAAGAGCGCGACAGGCACGACGGCCGGTCGGCAGCGCATGTCAGCGTTGTGGCCATTAACGAGTTGAAGCATATAGAGCATCCCTGGAAACCGCACGCCTGCCCTAGCGCGCCGCAGTCAAAGCAGCGTCAAAACAGCGTTAAAATCGGGCATCCACGACCGGTGCCGAAGCGGTATCTCGCATTTCTCGCTTGCGAAACAAGGCGCCGGCCCGCGATCCCGGGAGCCCGATTATCTAGATAGAATTGACTAGGGCGCCGTCGTTATAGCCAGAACGAGCATCGTCTTGCCCTTGCTGATCTTGTTGCCGCTTTCCGCCAGAATTGAACGACCGGCGCCGCTGTTTTGCCGTGCCGATGGCACCGGGATCTGTTTCCCGCCTACGCAGTGGCAGTGGGGGATTTACAAAGCATGCTCATCTTTGTCGGATGTGTCTCTCGATGAGCGACTTCAGCCTGTTGACGTTGCGCGCCTCCAGGAGATCGACCATCTCATGATGCTCTAGAGCTGACTGCTCAATTCGGGCCCGTGTCTTCCATTGGGCAACGGGAGCGGAAGATGTGCGCTGGCGGAGTTCGGCGATAGTCCCATCCAAGCTCATCGTTACCGGACAGCTGAACGAAGGCACGGTGGAAGCTCAGATTGGCTTCATACAGTTCCAGCACGGTCCCGTGCAGGGTCAGGTTTTCGAACCGCTCTGCCAAAGCGCGCAAATTCCCGAGATCCTCGGCAGTCGCCATGGCCACGACTTTCGACACGATCCCGGTTTCCAGTATGATACGGATCTCGGCAATATCATCCGCTTGTTTTCCGTCGGCCTTGTAGACGTGATAGCCGCGGTTCGGCACGTGCTCGACAACGCGCTTCTGCGCCAGGCGATCGAGCGCTCGGCGGATCTCGTTGCGCCCCCGCCCGTAACGCGCTTCGAGATCGATCTGCTTCAACCAGGCACCCGGCGGAAACAGGCCGGATTGAATGTCCGTCAGTATGAGCTGGGTGGCATCGGGTTCGCCATCGGCAACGGAATCGTCGAGCAGGCTATTCATAGTTTTGACCTCAGGCGGCCGCGAGGCGATTTGCCTATTCATTAGCCAGAAATTTCGGTTGCCGAAAGAAGAATCTTCTCATAAATTGGTACCAATTTTGGATCAAATGTGTAGGCAAAAATGAAAAATTCGGATGGCGTCTGGGAGATCGTTGACCACAAGGCACCCCGGTTTGCCGAGCTCAGCGATTACGTCTGGGAGGTTCCGGAGACCAATTATGAAGAATATCGCTCCTCCGCGGCTCATGCCGAACTGCTTGAGGCCGAAGGCTTCAGGGTTACGCGCAATGTCGCAGACATCCCGACGGCCGTGATGGGCGAGGCCGGCGAAGGCGGGCCGGTCATCGCCATTCTCGGTGAATATGACGCCCTGCCCGGTCTCAGCCAGGTGGCCGGCCTTGCGGAAGAAAAGGCGGTCGTCGAAGGCGGCCATGGCCATGGCTGCGGGCATAATCTTCTCGGCTCCGGTGCCATGCTGGCGGCAGCCGCCGTCAAGGACTACCTCAAGGCCAACGGCCTTCAGGGCCGCGTTCGCTACTACGGCTGCCCGGCCGAAGAAGGCGGCTCGTCGAAGGGCTTCATGGTACGCGCCGGCGTTTTCGACGATGTCGACATCGCCATCTCCTGGCATCCGGCCGCATTCGTCGGCGTCAACAATCCGATCTCGCTCGCCTGCAACGAGCTCAACTTCCATTTCTCGGGCCGCGCGTCGCATGCCGCCGCCTCCCCGCATCTGGGGCGCAGTGCACTCGATGCGGTCGAACTGATGAATGTCGGCGTCAACTACCTGCGTGAGCATATGCCGTCCACGGCGCGCATACACTATGCCATCACGGATACCGGCGGCCATGCGCCGAACGTCGTGCAGGCCAAGGCTTCGGTGCGTTATCTCATCCGGGCGCGCACGCTTCCCGAGCTGCTGGAGCTCGTCGCCCGGGTAAAGGATGTCGCAGCCGGTGCGGCCCTGATGACCGGCACGTCGGTACGCAGTCAGGTCGTCAGCGGCGATGCGAACCTCATCGGCAACACACCGCTCGAGGCGCTCATGCACAATCATATCGAACGCGTCGGCCTGCCGCCCTTCGACGCTGCGGACAAGGCGACCGCCGCAAAATTCCAGGAGACCTTCAGCCCGGCGGATATCGCCACGTCCTTCGGCCGGTTCGGGCTGAAGGTCCGCAAAGGCGTCTCCCTCTGCGACGTGATCTTCCCGCCGGAAAGCGGCGATGGCACGCTCGTCGGCTCCACCGATGTCGGTTCGGTCAGCTGGGTCGTGCCGACAGTGCAGATGCGGGGTGCGACCTATGCCATCGGCACGCCCGGCCATTCCTGGCAGCTCGTCGCCCAGGGCAAACTGCCGGCCGCGCACAAGGGCATGACCCATGCGGCCAAGGTCATGGCATCGACAGCCGTTGACCTCATCCTCAAGCCCGAACTGATCGCCGAGGCGAAAGCCGATCACGCGGCGCGGCTCGAAGGCACGCCATTCATCAATCCGATCCCGGACGATGTCCAGCCCGACATTCGGGAGAAGCGGGATGTCTGAGGCGCCGCTCCGGCCCGACCGCCTGATCCTGATGGATCACATCCGCGAGTTCGCCAGGCGAGTAAAGCTTTCGGGCACGGCGGAAGAGCTGGAAAGTTTTCGATATCTGGAGCGGCAGATGGCCTCTTACGGCTATCGGACGCAGCTTCTTTTTCATGACGCCTATATCAGCCTCCCGGGCAAGGCGGCTGTCGAGGTCGGTGGTGCCGCGATCGGTTGCATCACCCATTCCATGTCGGTCTCGACACCTGCCGAAGGTGTCTCGGCAGAGATTGTCCATGTCGGAGAAGGCACCGAAGCCGACTTCGAGGGCATCGATGTCAAGGGGCGCATCGTGCTTGTCGACGGCATTGCGACCGAGGATGTCGCGGCCTTTGCAAGTGCCCGCGGCGCGATCGGACAGATCCATGTCAGCCCCAACGAACATCTCTATGAGATGTGCGTGTCACCCGTCTGGGGCAGCCCGTCGCAGCATACGCGCGAGCAACTGCCAAAGACGGCGATCTGCACGATCGCCCGCGACGACGGCGAAAAGCTGCGGCAGGCCTGCCGCGCAGGCAAGGCGCCTGTTGCCCGCCTGACGACGGAGGTCGATACGGGCTGGCGCAAGACGCCCATCCTGGTCGCGGAACTTTTTCCGGACAACCGGCCGAATGCACCTTTCATCCTGTTTTCCGGCCATCACGACACCTGGCACTACGGCGTGATGGACAATGGCGGAGCCAATGCCACCATGCTGGAGGCCGCCCGCCTTCTGGCCGAGCGGCGTGACGAATGGCGGCGCGGTCTGCGGATCTGCTTCTGGTCCGGTCATTCCCACGGCCGCTATTCCGGCTCCGCCTGGTATGCGGACGAATATTGGGATGATCTGGAACGGCGCTGCGTGGCGCATGTGAACGTCGATTCCACCGGCGGTGCTGGCGCGGACATCCTGACAAACTCGGCCGTCATCGACGAATTGAAGGCAGTCGCGGCAAGGGCCGTCGAAACAGTGACCGGCCAGGTGCATCGCGGTCGTCGTCACGGGCGCGCTGCCGACCAGTCCTTCTGGGGCGTCGGCATTCCCTCGATGTTCGGCAGCCTAAGCCACCAGCCCCCGGGGCCAGTGAAGATGCTGACGGCGCTCGGGTGGTGGTGGCACACCCCGCACGATACGCAAGAGCATATCGATCCGGCCAATCTTCAGCGCGACACCGAGATCGTTTTGCGCGTGCTCGATGAACTGCTCGCTGCCCGCGTCCTGCCGCTCGACTACGCCGCCTACGCAGTGTCTCTCAAAAGTGAACTCGACGGCCTCGACGCGGATCTTGCAGGACGGATGGATATCAATGTCCTGATTTCGGCGGTGAATGAACTGCGCCGGCGTGCCGAGGCGGTCAACGGCGTTGCGCAGCGGGAAACCGATCCGGTTCTAGCCGAGATCATCAACGACCGCCTTCGGCAGGCTTCCCGCCTCCTCGTTCCGTTGAACTACACGTTCGGCGACCGTTTCCATCACGACAGCGCGCTGCCGCATCCGGCCTGGCCATCACTCTCGGGGCTTCGCGAACTGGCGGCCCTGCCAGAAGGGCATGCCGATATCCCGTTCTTCGCGGTTCATGCGCGCCAGACGCGCAACCGCATTCTCTCCGTCCTGAGGCAAGCCTGCGCGGTGCTTGCCCTCGAAGGATCATGACATCCCGACCTTCCTCTCCGACACAACGAACAAATAAGGGAACAACGACATGAAAACCGGGAAATTCTGGGCGGTCACACTGGCCGCCACTCTCAGCATCATGCTGCCGGGCGCGGAAGCCAAGGACTGGACCCATGTAAAGGTCGGCATCGAAGGCGCCTTTCCGCCATGGAACGCACTCGATTCCAAGGGCAAGCTGACCGGCCTCGATATCGACCTCATCAACGACCTTTGCCAGCGCGCCAAGGTCGAGTGCGAGCTGATCGCCGGGGAATGGAGCGCCATGATCCCCAGCGTCAATGCCGGCAAGTTCGACCTCATCATGACGCTCGGGATAAATGAAAAGCGCAAGGAAGTCGTCGACTTCACCGTGCCCTACGCGAGCGGCGTGGCGACCTTCATCACGCTGAAGGACAGCCCGGTGAGCAAGCTGCCGATGACCGGCGAGAGGCTGAACCTCAACGACAAGGACAAGGCCGATCCCGTGATGAAGACGATCGGCGGCGTTCTTTCCGGCAAGACGATCGGCGTCGTGCAATCGACGAGCCAGGAACAATTGATCAACGCCTATTTCGGCAAGGACGTCACAGTTCGGACCTACAAGAATTCCGGCGAGCGTGATCTCGATCTCAAGGCCGGTCGCATCGATGCCGGTTTCGACAGCGGAGTCTACGGCACCACGGCGCTTGCAAAGCCCGGCAACGAGGATCTGGCGATGGCCGGACCGCTGATGAAAGGCGCCATGCTGGCGACGGAAGTCGCCATGGGCATGCGCAAGGGCGAGACCGACCTGAAGGAAAAGTTCGACGCAGCCATCAAGTCGGCGGCTGCGGATGGCGTCATCAAAAAGCTCTCCGAAAAGTGGAGCAAGCTCGATCTGACGCCATCGTTCTGACCCGGCGGCGGACCCGGTACGAGGCGCAAAACGATTTGTCCTCGTGCCGACCCGCCCGGGTTCGATCCGAACAAACCTCCATGTGGATGAGGTTTTCATGAATCAGCCGACAATACTGGATCTGATCGGAACCGGCCCGAATGGCTGGGGCATGGCGCTTGCCGCGGCCACCATCATGACGGTCCTGATCGCCATCGCCGGCTTTGCGATCGGTGCCGTGATCGGCGTCTTCGGCGCCTGGGCGAAAGTCTCAGGCGGGTGGGTGACGCGCGGGATAGCGGGTTTCTACACCACCGTTCTGCGCGGCATTCCCGATCTTCTGGTCATCTATCTTTTCTATTTCGGCGGTAGCGCCGCGGTGACCGCGATCGGCAGGCTCTTCGGCGCTGAAGGCTTCATCGGCTTTCCGGGCTTTCTGGCCGGTGCGCTCGCCGCCGTCGGTATCACCTCCGGCGCCCAGCAGACGGAAGTCTTTCGCGGCGCCTATCGGGCGGTGCATTCCGGCGAGCTGGAGGCGGCTATCGCCTGCGGCATGTCACGCTCCTTGCGGTTTCGCAGGATCCTGGCGCCGCTGACACTCCGCCACGCAATTCCCGGCATGGGGAATGTCTGGCAGGTCGTATTGAAGGAATCCGCCCTGGTTTCGGTCACGGGCGTCGTCGAACTCCTTCGGCAGTCGCAGATCGGCGCGGGCTCCACCGGCCTGCCCTTCGATTTCTACGTCATTGCCGCTGCCATCTACCTGGCTATCTCGACGGTTTCCGGCGGTCTCCTGCAACTCAGCGAAAAGCGCTTCACGCGCGGCGTCAGGAGGGGTTGATGGATCTGCCGTTTCTCTACGAGACCTTCCTGAGCCTTGTTGCGGCCGTGCCGCTGACGCTGCAGCTTGCCGCGAGCGCGATCGGACTCGGCGCGTTCCTGGCCCTCGGCTTGGCGCTCTGCCGGCTGTCCGGCATCCTGCCGCTCGACTGGTTCGCGAGGGCCTATATTTTCGCCTTCCGCGGCACGCCGCTGCTCGTGCAGATCTTCCTGATCTATTACGGCCTTGGCCAGTTCCGCGAAGTCCGCCATAGCATGTTCTGGGTGGTGCTGCGCGACCCCTACTGGTGCGCTGTCATCGCCCTGATGCTGAACACTGCCGCCTATTCCGCCGAGATCATCCGCGGCGGGCTGCTCTCGGTCCCGTTCGGGCAGATCGAAGCGGCGCGCGCCTGCGGCATGTCCCGTTTCATGACCTTCCGGCGCATTGCCCTGCCGCTCGCGATCCGCCAGGCCCTTCCCGGTTATTCCAACGAGATGATCTCGATGGTGAAGGCGACGTCGCTTGCCTCCATCATCACCATCATGGAAGTGACGGGCGTCGCGGCCAAGCTGATCTCCGAGACCTATCGGGCGATCGAAGTCTTCGTCGTCGCCGGTGCCATCTATCTCGCCATCAATTTCATCCTCACCCGGCTTGTCGCCCTTGCCGAATATCAACTGAGCCCGCACCTGCGCCAGCCTGCGGCCTTGCCCAGCACATCCACGGGAGCCGCAAGATGATGCCTTCGACCAATCCACCCGCACCGATGGCCATTACCGTGCGCGGGCTTCGCAAGAGCTTCGGTCCCGTCGAAGTGCTGAAGGGCATCGACATGGAGGCGCGCGAGGGCGAGGTCGTGTCGATCCTCGGCTCCTCCGGCTCCGGCAAGTCGACCATGCTCCGCTGCATCAACATGCTCGAGACACCCGATGCCGGCGAAGTGACGGTTGCCGGCGAAACCATCCGCATGAAGCCTGCCGGCTCCGGCAAGAGCCGCATCGCCGACTGCAGGCAGGTGGAACGCATCCGCTCCGAGCTCGGCATGGTGTTCCAGAGCTTCAATCTCTGGTCCCACAAGACCGTGCTCGAAAACGTCATGGAAGCGCCGCTGCACGTGCAGAAACGTTCGCGCGCCGAATGCCTGGAAGAGGCGGAAGCCCTGCTTGCCAAGGTGGGCATTGCCGACAAGCGCAATCATTACCCGGCGCATCTTTCCGGCGGCCAGCAGCAGCGCGCGGCCATCGCCCGCGCACTTGCCATGCGGCCGAAGGTGATGCTGTTCGACGAGCCGACCTCGGCGCTCGACCCGGAACTCGTGGGCGAAGTGCTGCGCGTCATGCGGGCGCTTGCCGAGGAAGGTCGCACCATGCTGGTCGTCACCCACGAAATGGGCTTTGCCCGCGATGTCTCGAGCCGGGTCATCTTCCTGCACCAGGGCGCCATCGAAGAGGAGGGCCGGCCACAGGATATGTTCACCGAGGCGAAATCCGAGCGCTTCCGGAAATTCATCAGCGGCTGAGCCGGCAACGATTCTACCCAAACAAAAAGAGGGAACTGACACATGAAATTCATCAGGACAGCAATCACCGCGGCCTTCACGGCGGTGACACTGATGGCGACCGGCGCCGCTGCGCAGGAGAAAACCGAAATCGTCATCGCCACGGAGGGCGCCTTCCCGCCCTACAACCTGACCCGCCCGGATGGCACGCTGGACGGCTACGACATCGAACTCGGCAAGAACCTCTGCGAGCGCATGAAAATCAAGTGCACGTTCGTCGCTCAAGCCTTCGACGGCATCATCCCCGCCCTCAACGCCGGCAAGTTCGACGCCATCATGGCCGGCATGTCGGCGACCGAAAAGCGGAAGGAAGTCATCGACTTCTCCCTGTCGTACGGCAGCACCGGCCAGTCCTTCGCCACGCTGAAGGACGGCCCGCTGGCAAAGATGCCCATGAAGGACGAGCTCTTCTCGCTCGCCTCCAATGAAGCCGGCGCCCGCAAGGCCGTCGAAGAGCTGAAGCCGCTGCTGCAGGGCAAGACGGTTGGCGTCCAGACGGCTTCGATCGCCGCACGCTTCATCGACGAATACCTGAAAGGCGTCGTGCAGGTTCGCGAGTACAAGACCACGGAGCAGCATGACCTCGATCTCGTCTCCGGCCGCGTCGATTTCGTCATGGCATCGATGGGTTACCTCATGACCGCCGTGCAGAAGCCGACCAATAGCGACATGACGATCGTTGGCCCGCGCTTCCAGGGCGGTTTCCTCGGCGCCGGCAGCTCGGTCGGTCTTCGCAAGGCGGATACTGCACTCAAGCAGAAGTTCGACGAGGCAATCGCCGCCGCCAAGGCGGACGGGACGACGAAGAAGCTGTCCATGAAGTGGTTCGGCTTCGACATGACCCCGCAATAACCGGTCGATGTTCCGCTATCGGAAGGCCGCGGCATTTCGCGGCCTTTTTCACAGCCGCGCCTTGGTGCTGCGTGGGGTCGCCAGCACAAGGCTGGTTTCGGTCGCCGTAATCCCCGGCACCAAACGGACTCGCCGCAGCACGATGTCGAATTCGGCCAATGTGGTGGTGCCGAGTTCAACGATCAGGTCCCAGCGACCGTTGGTAGTGTGGATTTCCGAAATCTCCGGAAATCCGCCGAGAGTTTTGATGACCTGGTCCGCCGCCCTACCCTCGATCTCCACCATCATGATGCCGCGCACCGGCAGTTCGACAGCATCGGCCCGCAAAATGACCGTATAGCCCAAGATGCTGCCGTCCTTTTCGAGCCTGTCCATGTGCGAACGAACGGTGGCACGCGAGGTCCCAAGATCCGTCGCGAGGTCGGAAATGCTCCGCCTCGCATTGTGTCGCAATAGCGTCACGAGTTTACTGTCAAAATCGTCCATAATCAAAATGGCTCCATGTGGCACCGTTTTGATAAGCCAATTTGTATAATTTGACAAATTGCCCTGTTCAATCCGCCAGTCGCTTGTGATCGAATGGTTCCAACGGAGATAAAGACATGCATTGTAAACTGATTGGCATCCCCCTGCAGGACGGCGCGACCCAGCTGGGTTGCGAAATGGGGCCGAGCGCCCTTCGGACAGCCGGCCTCGAGGCCGCTCTTCAGGAGCTCGGCCATCAAGTGACCGACCTTGGCAATGTCGGCATCTCGAAGGTTGCCGACATCAAGCATCCGAATACAGCCGTTCGACGCCTTCCGCAGATCGTCGCCTGGACGGAGCTGCTGACGGAACTGGCCTATCGCGAAAGCGGGGAAGGCATGCCGATTTTCCTCGGTGGCGACCACGCGATCTCCGCCGGCACGGTGGCGGGCGTCGCCCGCCGCGCCGCTGAAGCCGGGCGGCCGCTTTTCTTGCTCTGGCTCGATGCCCATAGCGATTTCCACACGCTCGACACCACGACCAGCGGCAACCTGCACGGCGTGCCGGTTGCCTATTTCACCGGCCGTCCGGGCTTTGATGGATATATGCCGAAGCTCTCCCATCCGGTCGATCCGGCCAATATGTGCATGGTCGGCATCCGCAGCGTCGATCCGGCCGAGCGCGCCGCACTTCGCGAGAGTGACGTCACGGTTCACGACATGCGCGCGATCGACGAACACGGTATCGCTGCGCTGCTGGGCGCCTTTCTCGAAAAGGTCGGAGCGGCCAATGGCTTGCTGCATGTCAGCCTCGACGTGGATTTCCTCGAGCCGACGTTTGCTCCAGCCGTGGGCACGACGGTCCCAGGCGGCGCGACCTTCCGCGAGGCGCATCTCGTCATGGAGATGCTGCATGACAGCGGCCTGGTCACCAGCCTCGACCTGGTCGAGCTCAACCCATTCCTCGACGAGCGCGGTCGCACCGCGACGCTGCTCGTCGATCTCACCGCCAGCCTGATGGGCCGCAAAGTCATGGACCGCCCGACGAGGAGTTTCTGATGCCCGTATCCGCCAACCTGAACATCGTGCCGTTCATCAGCGTCGAGAACATGATGGACCTCGTCGTCACCACCGGCGTCGACAGGTTTCTGGTCGAGTTGGCTGGCTATATCGAAGACGATTTTCGCCGTTGGGAAAGCTTCGACAAGATCCCGCGCGTCGCGTCCCATTCGAGAGACGGCGTGATCGAGCTGATGCCGACCAGCGATGGGACGCTCTACGGCTTCAAATACGTCAACGGCCATCCGAAAAACACCAGGACAGGCTTGCAGACGGTGACGGCGTTTGGTGTGCTGTCCGACGTCCACAGCGGTTATCCCCTGCTTTTGTCGGAAATGACAATCCTGACGGCGCTGCGCACGGCGGCCACCTCGGCGATCGCGGCGAAGTACCTGGCGCGCAAGGGCGCGCGCACCATGGCCCTGATCGGCAACGGCGCCCAGAGCGAGTTTCAGGCCCTCGCCTTCAAATCCTTGCTTGGCATCGACAAGCTGCGGCTTTACGACATCGATCCCGAAGCAACCGCCCGATGCCGCCGCAATCTTGAAGGATTTGGCTTCGACATCCTGTCCTGCGACTCCCCCGAACAGGCAGTCGAGACGGCCGATATCATCACCACCGCGACCGCCGACAAGCACAATGCCACGATCCTGACCGATAACATGATCGGCCCCGGCGTCCATATCAACGGTGTCGGCGGCGACTGCCCCGGGAAGACCGAGATGCACCGCGACGTGCTGCTTCGCTCAGACATCTTCGTGGAGTTTCCGCCGCAGACGCGGATCGAGGGCGAGATCCAACAGCTTTCATCCGATCATCCGGTAACGGAACTCTGGCAGGTCATCACAGACGCAAAGCCGGGCCGCTCGACGGACAAGCAGATCACGCTGTTCGATAGCGTCGGTTTCGCCATCGAGGACTTCTCCGCGCTCCGCTATGCGCGCGACCGGGTGAGTGGCTCCACCTCGATAAACCACCTCGATCTGCTGGCCGATCCGGACGAGCCGCGGGATCTGTTCGGAATGCTTTTGAGACGCCAGACGCTTCTTGCCTCTGCCCGACCCGCAAAGCCTGAACATCATTCAAAATCAGATTGCCCAACAGGCGCCATCCGGACATGACTTCACCGGAAGCGAAAGCACGAGGCGCCATGATGCGATTTCACGCAGGGCATTGCCCGAGCTGCGGCGCGGGCGGAGAGGCAAACGCTTTGGCATGACATAAAAGAATAGCGGGGCGGGACGGTTTTCAGCGCTATCCGCTTTCTGTATCAACGTCCAAACCCATCGCTCCACGATCGCGAGGACGTCAGGAATGGTTGCCAATACTGCGGAATTTGCGCTGGAGATCCAGGAGCTGACCCGACGCTTCGGACCGACGGCAGCCGTCGACTGCATCTCGCTATCGATCCGCCAGGGAGAAATCATCTGCCTCGTCGGACACTCCGGATGCGGGAAATCGACACTGCTCAGATTGATCGCCGGCGTCGACACGCCGGATGGCGGCACGATTTTCCTGGAAGGCAAGGAGATTTCAGGCCCATCCGCCTTCACGGAGCCGGAGGCGCGCAATATTGGCTTTGTTTTCCAGGATTATGCTCTCTTCCCGCATCTGAGCGTGGAGCAGAATATCCTGTTCGGTCTCAAAGCCTGCAACAGAGCCGAGGCGATCAGGAGGAGCGCCGAGCTGATTGACCGAATGGGGATCACCCATCTCGCCGATCGTTTTCCACATATGCTGTCGGGCGGCGAACAACAGCGTGTGGCGCTGGCAAGAGCGCTTGCTCCGCAACCCCGCATCCTGCTGATGGACGAACCGTTTTCCAATCTGGACCCGAGCCTGAGGGACAGAGTGCGCAACGACACGCTGTCGCTCCTGAAGACGCTGGGCACCACGGTGATCATGGTCACGCACGACCCGGAAGAGGCGCTTTCGGCCGGAGATCGAGTGGTGCTGATGAAGGCTGGTCGGATCGTACAAGCCGGTACAGGCTACGATCTGCACGATCGGCCCCTCACCCCCTATGCGGCCGAATTCTTCTGTGACTTCAACAAGGTGCCCGGCGTCTACAGGCGCGGCAAGATCGAGACAGCAATTGGCGGCTTCTCACAGACCCTGGCTGCACCGGAAGGCAGTTCGTCGACGCTTTATATTCGTCCTCAGGCGATCTCTGTCGCCCGGGATGGCGGTGACCTCTCCGGGCGTATCGTAGGACGAAGCTTCCATGGGCAATTCGAGCAGTTTCTCATTCGTGTCGATGAGCTAGAAGTACCTCTGACGGTCAGAACGACACACCGGCTGCCGCAGGATGTCGATCTGGTGCGTATTTCCATCGACAGCGGCCAGGTTTTGGCGTTTTCAGAGATCAAAATCTAGGATTGCATTTGAGGGATTAAACTGGATCAATAAATCGTGAAGGCGACTGCAAGTTGAACTTTTAAACTTGACTGAAAGGTTCATAAACTGCTGCAAGAATGGCGCATTCCTGGAGGGACATATGAATACGCACGCCATCGCAGCATCGACCTTTCTCGCCGCCTCGCTTTTCCTCGACGCCGGCGCGGCCGCTGCCGCTGAGCTCAATATCTATACGACACGCGAGCCGGGGCTGATCCAGCCGCTTCTCGACGCATTCACCAAATCCACCGGGACAAAGGTCAATACCGTCTTCCTGAAGGACGGACTCGCCGAGCGCGTTGCGACCGAAGGCGCCAGCTCGCCCGCAGACATCCTGATGGCGGTCGATGCCGGCAGCCTGGTCGATCTGGCCGAAAAAGGCGTGACCCAGCCGATCGAATCGGCGGTCCTGAATGCCGCCATTCCCTCGCAGCTGCGCGACGGAAAGGGCCATTGGTTCGGCCTTTCGATGCGCGCACGTGTGCTCTATGCAGCGAAGGACCTGGATCTGGCATCGTTCAACTACGAGGACCTTGCGGATCCCAAATGGAAGGGCAAGGTATGCATTCGCGCCGGCCAGCATCCTTACAACACGGCGCTCTTTGCGGACTACATCGCGCATTACGGCGCCGCGGAAACTGAAAAATGGCTGACCGGCGTCAAGGCGAACCTCGCGCGCAAGGCGGGCGGCGGCGACCGTGACGGCGCCAAAGACATTCTCGGCGGCATTTGCGATATCGCCATCGCCAATTCCTACTATGTCGGCCTGATGCGCTCCGGCAAGGGCGGCCCCGATCAGGTCAAGTGGGGCGAGGCCATCAAGGTCATTCTACCGACCTTCAAGAATGGCGGCACGCAGGTCAACATCAGCGGTGCAGCCGTCGCCAAAAATGCGCCGAACAAGGCCGAAGCAGTAAAGCTTCTGGAATATCTCGTCTCCGATGAAGCCCAGAAGATCTACGCCGAAGCGAATTACGAATACCCGGTCAAGGCCGGCGCCAAATCGGATCCGATCATCGCCGCACTCGGCGAACTGAAGATCGATTCCAAGCCTCTGACCGAGATCGTCAGCCATCGCAAGGAAGCGAGCACGCTGGTCGACAAGGTCGGCTTCGACAACTAAGATCTGGAAAGGCGCCCGCGGCTTTGCAGGCGCCTTTTCCATCATTGGTTTTGTGAGTATCTTGCTCCCCCATATCCCTGCGATCGGCTGGCCGACGCGACGCACCGGCGCCCGTTGGCTCTTCTGCGCCAGCGTCGTCGCTGTTTTGGTAGCTCTTCCTTTTGGCGGCCTCCTTGTACAGGCGATCCAGGGCTCCCCCGGACTCTGGGTCCATCTGATATCCTCGATCCTTCCGGTTGCACTCGCCGATACGCTGGTGCTGCTCTGCGGCGTGGGCATCGTGACGACCGCCATCGGCACAGCCATGGCATGGCTGGTGACGGCCCATGCCTTTCCCGGCCGCAGGATAGTCGAATGGGCCCTTCTGCTGCCGCTCGCAGTCCCCACCTATATCATCGCCTATGCCTATCTTGATATCCTGCATCCGATTGGCCCGGTTCAGGGGGCGGTTCGCTGGATACTCGGATATTCCAGCCCGCGGCAGTTCCGCCTGCCTGACGTGCGGTCGATGACAGGCTGCATCCTGTTGCTGGGTTTTGTCCTCTATCCCTATGTCTACATTCCGGTACGGGCGATGTTCCTCACCCAGTCGGCCAATCTCGTGGACGCGGCCCGAATGTTGGGCGTGCCCCGGCGGGCGATTTTCTGGAACGTTGCCCTGCCCCTTGCCAGACCGGCGGTCGCCGTCGGTGTCAGCCTTGCTCTGATGGAAACCCTGAACGACGTGGGCGCCGCCGAATTCCTCGGCGTCAGGACCCTGACCGTATCGATCTATACGACGTGGATCACCCGCAGCGATCTGCCGGGCGCGGCGCAGATCGCGCTTTCGCTGCTCTTGATCGTCGTGGTTCTCGTGGCCCTTGAGCGCTGGGCCCGGCGCAGGCAGCGTTATTCCGGAGATGCCCGGCGCCATCGTGAACTCGAACCGCGTCCAGTCCGAGGCCTCAGAGGTGCCGCGCTGCTGATCCTTTGTCTCATCCCCATCCTCATCGGTTTCGCCGCACCGGCTTTCTATCTCATCGTGGAAGCATCGAAACGCGTTCGCTACGCAGGACTGTCTCCCCGTCTCGTTGACGAGGCCGTGAGCACGATATCTCTGGCCACGATCGCAACCGCCGTCACGG
Source organism: Neorhizobium sp. USDA 3394 (assembly GCF_056280385.1). Taxonomy (NCBI): domain Bacteria; kingdom Pseudomonadati; phylum Pseudomonadota; class Alphaproteobacteria; order Hyphomicrobiales; family Rhizobiaceae; genus Neorhizobium; species Neorhizobium sp. USDA 3394. Next base: position 922,267 of record NZ_JBWCDU010000002.1, on the reverse strand, counting down.
TCCTGTTCGGTGTCGTCATCGCCTATACCAACCGCCTTCGCCCGGGCGCAGTGTCGTCATGGTCCTATCGCCTCGCCACGATGGGATATGCGGCCCCCGGCACGGTAGTTGCCATCGGCGTTCTGATCGTGTTGGCGACGGCAGATCGGCTGGTTGACCAGACCGCCATCGATTGGTTCGGAATATCCACCGGCTTGTTGTTCATCGGTTCGGGCGCTGCGCTGATCTACGCATATGCGACGAGGTTTCTGGCTATCTCGGCCGGAAGCATTGACGCCGGGCTTGCACGCATTCCGGTGTCATTGGACCAAGCCTCCCGGTCGCTCGGCCAGTCTCCAACGGGCACCTTGCGCCACGTCCATTTGCCGTTGTCGAAGGCGGCGATAACAGCAGCCGGCCTCCTGGTCTTTGTCGATTGCGTCAAGGAGCTCCCGGCTACGCTTCTGCTGCGACCGCTCAACATCGAAACATTTGCCACTCATCTCTATGGCGAGGCTGCGAGAGGAACCTATGAGGAGGCTTCCATCGCCGCCTTGGCCATCCTCCTGATCGGGATGGTCCCGGTCATCCTGCTTTCCCGCATCGGCCGCTCAGGTCATTGAGATTGCAATCGCGGCCATCATGTCCGCCACAACGACGACGACCGGTGACATCATCGGCTGCGAAATAGGCAAAGCCGGACGATCAGTCTTGCTCCACCGGCCGGTGCATCGTCGATTTCCAGACTTCCTCCATGAGCTTCCACCAGGTTGCGGGCGACAGCGAGGCCCAGGCCGGCACCGCCTGTCTTGCGAGCACGGGAGGTTTCCAGACGCACGAAGGGCTCCATCAGAAGCTCGCGCTGATCGGCTGGAATGCCCGTTCCCTCGTCGTCGACGGTCACTTGCAGCCACTCGACATCGATCGCGAGCTTCAGATGGGCGGCATCGCCATATTTGAGTGCGTTGTCGATCAGGTTTGCGAAAACCCGCCGAAGCGCCAGCCGGTCGCCGATCACCAGCGCCGTCTCGGGCGGCAGGGCGGCCAAGGTGACGCGCCCGCCAGCAGCCCGGCGGTCCCTCACCTCCGCTTCGAGAAGCGGCACGAGGTCGAGAAGTTCCTCGTTCAGGGCTCCGACACCCGCGCGGCCGGCCAGCAATGCGTCGTCGAGAAGCTCGATCATGTCATCTATGTCGGCTGCCGCCTTTTCCCGTTCCCTTTCATCCGGGATATGCTCGACGCGAAGCCTCAACCGTGTTGCGAACGTACGTACGTCGTGCTGGATACCGCCGATCAGCGCCAGCCTGGCGCGTACGAGCGCATGCAGGCGTGTCTGCAGCCGGTCGAATGCCTTGAGCAGCGCCCGGGTCTCGGGCGCCGCACCTTTCAGCTTCGGCAGCACGACCGGCGCGCCAACCGGGTCGATCCGATCGACGGCGGCGGCGAGCCGCGTCAGCGGGCGGATTTCGCGATGGAGGACGATCAGCGCGACGACGCCGAACAAAGTACCGACCAGACCGGCGCCGAGACCCACCGGCAGGCCGAACCAGGAGACGATGAAGGGAGTGCGGGTTTCCATCACCAGTACCCGATCCGGCGAAAGACGGACACGGAACTGGACCGGGTTGAGCACGCCCTGAAACAGGCGTGGCCTCCGGAACCTGCGTTCGGGAACCAGAAGGCGGATCGATAGCAGGTCGTCGCCGAGAACCTCCCGGTAGATCCGGTAATCCGGGTCGTCCCAGAGATCGAGGGTGTTTTCCGGGCTTAAATCCGTCCCGGCAACGCTTAGATCGAGGATGGGCGAATTCACTGCATCGATCAGCACCGGCCAGCGCTCGGCAGGACCTGACTTCAAAAGCGCGACGATCGCGGCAATCTGGCCAGGCGGCGGGTTGGAGGCGGTGCGACTGAGGCCATTTGCGAAATAGTAGGATGAAATCAAGGTGATCCAGAGCGCCAGGAAACCCGCCCCTCCAATCGCGATGAACCGCCTGGAAAGGCTCAGGCGAAACATCATGTCACCTGCCGCACCGGCACCGTCAGCAGGTAACCGCCATTGCGCACCGTGCTGATCAGGTTGCTGCCGGGGCTTGCCGCTTCCAGTTTCCTGCGAAGCCGCGAGACGAGAATATCGACCGTGCGATCGAAGGGATCGGCAGTGCGGCCATGGGTCCAGTCAAGAATCTGGTCACGCGAGAGAACCCGGCGCGGCCTCAGCACGAAACAGGAGAGAAGTTCGAACTCCCCGCTCGTCAGGGAAACGGTACCTTCCGACCCGGCCTGCAGCTGACGTGCGTCGAGATCGGCAACGAAGCGGTCGAAGGCGTAACGCCGGCTAGCCGGCTGGAACACCTGCGGCGTAGCGCGACGCAACAGGGCCCGGACGCGCGCCAGAAGTTCGCGCGGGCCGAACGGTTTGACGAGATAGTCGTCCGCGCCGAGTTCGAGGCCGACAACGCGGTCGGTCTCGTCGCTCTTCGCCGTCAGCATCAGGATCGGCAACGGTCGCGTTGCCCGGATGCGCCGGCAGACGGAAAGACCGTCCTCGCCGGGCATCATCAGGTCCAGGATCATCAGGTCCGGCTCGCACCGCCGAAGCACCTCGTCCATGGCGCGCGCATCCTCGGCGGCTTCAATGGCAAAACCCTCGCGCGACAGCAGGTCGCCGACGAGCTGCCTTATGTCGGCATCGTCATCAACGATCAGAATTCTCGGCATGGATTGGTCCATGGCGCGACCATGAACAAGCGATTTGCCGAAATCAAGCGTCGGCGAGCCGTTGATACAAAAAGCTACAATCCGGCGACAAAGGCCTACAAATCGAAACCAGCGCGACATAACCGGCATACATCGCGCCGCCATCCTCATCCATATCGACGATCGGTCCCTGCTTTCGTCGATGCGACGATCCACATGGAAACGAGGATGAAACGATGACCAAGACACTGACCGCCGGCCTGCTCGCCGGAACTTTCGCTCTGCTCTCTGTCAGTCAGGCAAATGCCTGGACCCGTGATAGCTCGATCAGCGGCCCACGCGGCACGGCATCCGTGCATGCGAGCGGCAGCTGCGCAGGCGGCTCTTGCTCTCGCAGCATCAATCGCACCGGCCCGAACGGCTACGGCATGTCGCGCAGCGGCTCGGTCTCCTGCGACGGCGGCTATTGCACCGGGTCCCGGACCACGACAGGCCCGCGCGGCAACACGGTTACCCGCTCAGGCAACTTTCATCGCTACTGACCTGATGCGCGGCGCCCGGCGGCTTCCCGCCCCCCGCACGAGCCGCCGGGCAACATTCCTTGCGAGGTTCTCCCATGTTCCAGAGTTCCGTCGATCCGTCGCTGCGTCTCGGCATCCTCATCATTGCGGCCTCCTTCATGCTGCTCGAATATCTGATCGGCAGGCTGGCGCACCACGACACGCATGATTTGAAGGAATCGGCGGCCTCTTTTGGCGTCGCGGCGATACACAGCCTGGTGCGCCCGCTCGAAGCAGCTCTCGTCGCCATGCCTTTTGTGCTCGCCTATCGGCACCGCCTGCTGGACATCGACATCACAAATGCGGTGGGGCTGCTGGCGCTCTTCGTGGCGGTGGACTTCGTCTATTATTGGCATCACCGGGCCTCGCATCACATCCGATGGCTCTGGGCCACACATGCGGTGCATCACTCGCCGACCAGGCTCAACCTGACGGCGGCGATCCGGCTCGGCTGGACCGGCAATATTTCCGGCAACTTCCTGTTTTTCCTGCCGCTCGCCTGGCTTGGCTTCCATCCGTTCGGCATCGTCGCGATGCTTGGCCTCAACCTCGCCTATCAGTTCTTCATCCATACCGAGCTTGCGCCGCGTCTCGGCCCGCTCGAATGGGTGCTGAACACGCCGGCGCATCATCGGGTGCACCACGCTTCCAATGCCGGCTGCCTCGACAAGAATTTCGGCGGCATCCTGATCGTCTTTGACCGGCTGTTCGGCACTTTTGCCGAGGCACCGAAGGCTGAGCTTTTGCGCTACGGCCTGCGTGGCCGCTCGAACTCACTCAATCCGGGGCGGATCGCGCTTGGCGAATGGGCCATTCTCTGGCGGGACTTCCGGCGCGCAGCCGGCCCAGCCGCCAAGCTCCGGGTCCTGTTCGGGCCGGTCGGCCCGGCCCCGCGGCCGGTCAACAGACCTGCGAATGACAGTCTTACGACCAATGACAACTCCACCACCAGAACCGAAGGACAATCCCCATGATCCGCAAGCTTCTCATTGCCCCAATCCTGTTTGCCCTCCTCATCGCAGCGCTTGCAGGCACGGCCTCGGCCCAGATGCAGGCATCGCCCGAAATGCGGCAGCAGGCGATCAAGGTCGCCCGCGCCTGCCGCGACGACCTGAAAACCTATTGCGACGGCGTCGAGCGCGGTGAAGGCCGCATCGCCGCCTGCCTCAGGGACAATGCCCAGAAGCTCTCCTCACCCTGCCGCACGGCGTTGAGCGACGTGATGCAGCACTGAGCTCTCACCTTCGAAAGGAAAATCCGATGTTCAGGAAACTGCTTCTCACACTCGCGATGCTTGCCGGCATGACCTCGGTCGCAGCCGCCGCCACAGCGGCGATCGCCACGGGCAATGTCAATCTGAGGGCCGGCCCCTCCACCGCCTATCCGGTCGTCACCGTCGTCCCTGCCGGCGCCCGCATCATCACCTATGGCTGCCTTGATGGCTACAGCTGGTGCGACATCGGGCTCGGCACCACGCGCGGCTGGGTTTCGGCAAACTATATCCAGGTCGTCTATCGCGGCGCGCCCGTGGTGCTGACACCGGCGCTTGCTCCTCGTGTCGGCATCGTGGTCGTCGGCTACAATCGCGCCTATTGGGATCGCTACTACGTGCGCTACCCATGGTACCCGACCTGGCGCTACTATCCGCCGGTTGTCGCGCCGCGCGTCAATTCCTTCGACCGGACGGTGGAATGTGCAAACGGCGCCTGCACCGCTACCCGCTCGACGACCGGCATCCACGGCGGCACGGCCACCCATAACCGCAGTTGCTCCAATGGCGAATGCACGGCGACCCGCGAAGTGGTCGGTCCCCGCGGCAACACGGCGTCGAGGGTGCGCAATTGCAGCCGGGCGGAACAGTCCTGCGCCGTCACCCGCACCGGCCCGCGCGGCAACAGCCATACCCGCTTCTTTGAGAGGTGAAGGGGATGGGAGAGGCCCTGCTATGCTCACGTGCCGCGAGGCGCAGAGTTCTGTGTCTCGCCGCCCTGTTCCTGTGTCTCGCAGCCGGGACCTTCTCGTCCCCGGCGGCCGCAGAAGACCTCGATGATGAACCGCTCGACGAGTTCTGCCTTACCCGGGATGGTGGGCAACAGATCTGCCTGGCGTTCTTCCTGGACGAAGACGGCTACGAACTCTGCCTGATGGATGAGAAGGACCGAATTGCCCGCTGCATGCGCTCCTGGCGCCTCGAACCGGACCAGAAACCCGACGGCGGTCTACTTCGCACCCCTGATCTGCTTTGACTGAGGGAGGGATCACCTTGCCTGTGGACCAACGACGGCAACAAGGCGCCGCCGCCCTATAACGGGCCAATCGTGCGACTGCAGTGACCCACGCCAGCGGCGCAAGGCCCAACCGTCGGCCCCGTGATTGCGCTGGGTCAATGAAGCCGCCCTTGTTCGAGATCATCATTGCGGCATTCATGCCTTCCACAACAAGGAGACGAACATGACGCGAACGATGAAAGCCGCTGTTGTGCATCAATTCGGCAAGCCACTAGCGATCGAATGCGTCCCGGTGCCCGTACCGGGTCCGGGCGAAATCCTCGTCAAGGTCATGGCCTGCGGCGTCTGCCACACCGACCTTCACGCCGCCGATGGCGACTGGCCCGTCAAGCCAAGCCCGCCGTTCATTCCCGGACACGAGGCGGCCGGCATTGTCGTCGAGCTCGGCGCGGGCGTGACAGGACTGAAGGAAGGTGATGCGGTGGGGGTCGCCTGGCTGCATGATGCCTGCCTTGCTTGCGAATATTGCGAGACCGGCTGGGAGACGCTTTGCGAGCACCAGCACAATACCGGCTACAGCTGCAATGGCGGCTTTGCCGAATATGTCATCGCATCCGCCGCCTTTGCCGCAAGGCTGCCGCAGAATGTCGACTTCGCGGCAATCTCGCCGATCCTGTGCGCTGGCGTGACCACCTACAAGGGCCTCAAGGAAACCGAAGCGAAACCCGGGGAATGGGTGGCGATCTCAGGCATCGGCGGGCTCGGCCACGTCGCAATTCAGTATGCCAAGGCGATGGGTTTCCATGTCGTGGCACTCGATGTCAGTCCGCAAAAGCTGGAGCTTGCCCGCAGCCTCGGCGCCGATCTCGCCGTCGATGCCCGCTCGCTGACCGCCGTCGAGGATACGCTGAAGGCAACCGGCGGCGGGGCGCATGGCGTGCTGGTCACCGCCGTTTCCCCGCCGGCCTTCTCCCAGGCGATCCGGATGGTCCGCCGCAAGGGCACGGTCAGCCTCGTCGGCCTGCCGCCCGGCGAGTTCCCGACGCCGATCTTCGACGTCGTGCTCAAACGCATCACCGTTCGCGGCTCGATCGTCGGGACACGGCGCGATCTCGACGAGGCGATCGCCTTCGCCACGGAAGGCAAGGTCAAGGCAGAGATCCACAAGGCGCCGCTCGAAGACATCAACGACATCTTCGCACGCCTGAAGGAGGGCAGGATCGACGGGCGCATGGTGCTGGATTTCTCGTCGGCATCCTGACCATCATTCCGCGTCGGGCGACAGGCGTCCTCGAAGCGTGATAAGGATTGCGGCTGTTTCACATTGGCAAATCCTTTGTCCACGGCTGGAGGCGAGGTTTCTTGCCTCCGGTCGGGCCAATTTTCGAGCGAAGAAATCCGGGCTTCCGGCACTGTTCCCGTCACACATCCAGATATCCATTCGCGTAGCCGCGAATGCCCACCAGGCGCCGATGACGACAATGACGATCAGGTCGCAGCCAATCTCCAGTGCGTACTGGGCGAGAACCTCGCCTCTCCTTCGCGCGCGCGTCGGTTGCTCGCCGCGTCAAGCTCCGTGGCCAGTTCCATCGCCTTGGCGATATCAGCGTTAGCGTCATTGGCTCCGACGGTTGCCAGTAGTATCTTCAAGGACATGTTAGGCTCCATCCGGTTGAGAAGGGGTGGCTGAAGGGAGCTTGGACGGCTGCGGGGAGGTCGTGATGATCCTTGTCGATCGATGTCATGGCAATCGCTCTACAATGTTGCAACGAGATGCCGGATCACCACCGGCGTATGTGATTGATCGCGGTCAAGGTGGCTCCGCCGGGAATGGCCGATGAACACCTATTCCCACCTGAAAGGAATGGAGCTTGTGTTGAGCCGTAAATTGACTTTAGGCCTCGCCATCATCGCTGCTGCGGGTTTTGCGTATTTCGCGTGGCGCTATTACGACATGCGACTTTCGGCAGCGGCAATGCTGGGCATCGCCAGTGGAAACGGCCGCATCGAGGCCGTCGAGATTGATATTGCGGCGCGGACGGCAGGGCGGCTGTCTGATGTAACGGTCAGGGAAGGCGACTTCGTCAGGGCGGGCCAGATCGTTGCCCGCATGGACATCGAACAGCTGAACGCTCAGAAACGAGAAGCCGAGGCACAGCTTTCCCGCGCCAAGATCGGGATCGATACTGCAAGAAGCGTCGTCGCCCAGCGCAAAGCCGAAAAAGATGCGGCGGCCGCCACAGTCTCCCAAAATGCAGTTTTGCTCCAGTCCGCACAGAGGCGGCTCGCCCGCAGCCTGCAGCTTTCAAAAAGTGGAACCGTCTCGGACCAGGCGCTCGACGACGATCGAGCCCGGGTCGACGGCGCAGCTGCGACCTTCAGCGCCGCGCAAGCAAATTTGGCCGCGACCGAGGCGGCGATCGGTGCTGCAACCGCGCAGGTGATCGACGCCGAGGCCTCGGTCGAGGCAATGCAGGCGACCGTCGCGCGGATCGACGCGGATTTGCGTGACTCCGAGCTCAAGGCGCCGCGTGACGGACGGGTACAATATCTCGTGGCGCAGCCCGGCGAAGTGGTCGCCGCCGGGGGCCGCGTGCTCAACATCCTCGATGTCGGCGACGTTTACATGACCTTCTTCCTACCGACCGAGGAGGCCGGGCGCACCCCGATCGGCGGCGAGGCACGGATCGTTCTCGATGCCGCCCCTCAATATGTCATTCCCGCCCGGATATCGTTCGTGTCCGATGTGGCGCAATTCACGCCCAAAACCGTAGAGACCGAGGAGGAACGCCAGAAGCTGATGTTCCGTCTGCGGGCGCGGGTCTCTCCGGAACTGCTTCAGAAATATATCGCGCAGGTCAAGACTGGTTTGCCGGGTCGGACCTATGTGAAGCTCGATCCGGCCGCCGAATGGCCTGCGTCCCTGTCGCAGCCGATTACCCCATGAGCCCGGAACAGCAGACGATAGGCATCCAGCCGGAGCCGGCCTACGTGGTGCGGTTGAAGGATGTCAGCCATTCCTACGGCAGGACACGGGCGATCGACGGCATAACTCTCGACCTGCCGGCAGGCAGGATGATCGGCCTGATCGGTCCGGACGGCGTGGGCAAATCCTCGCTTCTGTCGCTGATCTCAGGCGCGCGGCAGATCCAGACGGGCGAGGTCGAGGTGCTCGGCGGCGACATGCGCAGCGCCCGTCACCGGGTCCGCACCTGCCCGGCCGTCGCCTATATGCCGCAGGGGCTCGGCAAGAACCTCTATCCGACACTGTCGGTGTTCGAGAATGCCGATTTCTTCGCTCGCCTGTTCGGCCAGGGCCGCGAGGAACGCGAATACCGCATCGCCAACCTTCTGAAGCGCACCGGCCTCTCGGGTTTCGAGGATCGTCCCGCCGGCAAGCTTTCGGGCGGCATGAAGCAGAAGCTCGGCCTCTGCTGCGCCCTCATCCATGATCCGGACCTTCTTATCCTCGACGAACCGACCACCGGCGTCGATCCGCTGTCGCGCCGGCAGTTCTGGAACCTCGTCGAGGATATCCGGAAGGAGCGGCCAGAAATGAGCGTGATCGTCGCGACCGCCTATATGGAGGAAGCGGCGCGCTTCGAATGGCTCGCCGCCATGGATGCGGGAAAACTGCTTGCGACCGGCTCGCCGTGGCAGTTCCTCGCCCGGACCGGCAGCACAACGCTGGATGATGCCTTCATCGCGCTGATGCCGGAAGAGAAACGGGCGATGCACGAGGCCATTCCGGTCCACCCGCCTGCGGATTTCAGCGAGGCGGAATTTGCGATCGAGGCCGAGGGCCTCACCATGCGCTTTGGGGATTTCACCGCGGTGGATAATGTCAGCTTCCGCATCCGCCGCGGCGAGATTTTCGGCTTCCTCGGCTCGAACGGCTGCGGCAAATCCACCACGATGAAGATGCTGACCGGCCTGCTGCCGGCAAGCGAAGGTACGGCGAAGCTTTTTGGCAAGACGGTCGATCCGAAGGACATGGATGTCCGGCGGCGCGTTGGCTACATGAGCCAGGCCTTCTCGCTCTATAGCGAATTGACGGTCCGGCAGAACCTCGACCTGCATGCGCGGCTGTTCCAGCTGCCGGCTGACGCCATCCCAGCCCGGATCGAGGAAATGGGCCGGCGCTTCGAGCTTACCGACGTTATGGACACTCTGCCTGATGCCCTGCCTCTCGGCGTCCGGCAGCGGCTGTCTCTTGCGGTGGCGCTGATCCATTCGCCGGAAGTGCTGATCCTCGACGAACCGACATCCGGTGTCGACCCCATCGCCCGCGACCAGCTCTGGGCGGCGCTGATCGAGCTCTCCCGCAAAGATCGCGTCACGATATTCATCTCCACCCATTTCATGAACGAGGCGGAACGCTGCGACCGCATCTCGCTGATGCATGCCGGCAAGGTGCTGGTCAGCGATACCCCTGACGTGATCCGCGAAACCCGCAACGCCACGACACTGGAAGAGGCGTTTATCGCCTATCTCGAAGATGCGATCGGCGAAACGGCTGCTTCATCCGCGCCGGCATCATCGACGACCGAAGGCGAGCGCAAGTTCGCCGGCCCGCATCGGCAACGCGCTTTCGACCTGCGCCGCATCTGGAGCTACAGCCTTCGTGAAACGCTGGAAATCCGCCGCGACCCCATCCGTGCGACCCTGGCGCTGATCGGCAGCGTCATCCTGATGTTCGTGATCGGCTACGGTATCAACATGGACGTCAAGGACCTCAGCTTTGCGGTTCTCGACCGCGACGACACGGTCGCCAGCCGCGACTATATCGCCGATATCGCCGGCTCCCGCTATTTCATAGAGCAGCCCCCTCTTGCAGATTATGCCGACCTCGACAGGCGCATGCGCGACGGCTCGCTGAAACTGGCGATCGAGATTCCGGCCGGTTTTGCCGAACATGTCGCGCGGGGCCATGATGTCGAGATCGGCGCCTGGATCGACGGCGCGATGCCGCAGCGGGCGGAAACGACGCGCGGCTATGTGCAGGGCATGCATGCCCACTGGCTGGAGCAGAAGGCGCGCGAGATCTACGGCGATGCCGCAAGCGGGCAGTTCTCGATCGAGACCCGCTTCCGGTACAATCCCGGCATCGAAAGCCTGGTGGCCATGGTGCCGGCGGTCATTCCGCTGCTGCTCCTGCTGATCCCGGCCATGCTCGCGGCGCTGTCGGTGGTGCGGGAAAAGGAGCTCGGCTCGATCGTCAACTTCTACGTAACGCCGGTGACGAGGCTCGAATTCCTCATCGGCAAGCAGCTTCCCTACCTGGCGCTCGGCATGATCAACGCCGTGCTCCTGTGGCTGTTCGCGGTCCTGGTGTTCCAGGTGCCGTTCACCGGCAGCTTGGCCGCCTTCGCGACGGCGGCGCTTCTCTATGTCGCTTTCGCGACCGCCTTCGGCCTGCTGGTCTCGACATTCATGTCGAGCCAGATCGCCGCGATCTTCGGGACGACGCTGCTGACGATCATCCCGGCCGTGCAGTTCGCCGGGATGATCGATCCGGTCTCCTCGCTGCAAGGCATCGGGGCGCTCATCGGCCGGATCTATCCCACCACCTATTTCAACATCATTGCCCGCGGAACCTTCTCGAAGGGGCTCGACTTCGAAAATCTCTTCGACGCCTTCCTGCCGCTCGTCATCGCCGCTCCGCTGCTGATTGCGGCAAGCACCGTCTTTCTCAAGAAACAGGCCAGGTGACGGATGCGGCTCGCCAATATCTTCCATCTCGGGATCAAGGAACTGCGCGGCCTGCTGCGCGACCCAATCCTGCTCGGGCTGATCGTCTATTCGTTCACGATCGCGGTCTATACGGAAGCGAAAGCCGTTCCCGAGACATTGAACAATGCGCCGATCGCGATCGTCGACGAGGACAATTCGCCGCTTTCGCGGCGGATCGCCGACTCTTTCCTGAAGCCCTATTTCAAGCCACCGGCGATGATCACCGCGGGCGAGATGGACGCCCGCATGGATGCCGGCACCGACACGTTCGCGCTCGACATTCCGCCGAACTTTCAGAGCGACCTGATCGCCGGCAAAACCCCGGTCGTCCAGCTCAATGTCGATGCGACCCGCATGACCCAGGCGTTTTCCGGATCCGGCTACGTGCAGAACATTGTCTCGACGGAAGTGGCCGGTTTTGCTGCTTCCGATATCGACGGTCGTATATCGTCGGTAGATCTGGCATTGCGCGCCCGGTTCAATCCCGAGCTAAACCAGATGTGGTTCGCATCGGTGATGAACGTGATCAACAACGTCACCATGCTGGCGATTATCCTGACCGGCACCGCGCTCATCCGCGAGCGGGAACACGGAACGGTGGAGCATCTCCTGGTGATGCCTTTGACGCCGTTCGAAATCATGGCCGCAAAAGTGTGGTCGATGGGACTGGTGGTGTTCGTCGCGACACTGCTTTCGCTGATCTTCGTGGTGCAGGGATTGCTGAAGGTTCCGATCGAAGGGTCGATCGTGCTGTTCATGGCGGGGGCAGCACTCCATCTTCTCGCAGCAACCGCGATGGGAATCGCGCTTGCCACCCTTGCGGGCTCAATGCCGCAATTCGGCCTGCTGCTGATGCTGGTACTGCTGCCGCTGCAGATCCTCTCAGGCGCGACCACGCCGCGCGAAAGCATGCCGGAGGTGATCCAGACGATCATGCTTGCAGCGCCGAACACGCATTTCATCCTGCTCGCCCAGGCGATCCTCTATCGCGGTGCCGGGCTTTCGGTGGTCTGGCCGCAATTTGCCTGGCTCTTCGTCATCGCGACGGTGTTGTTTGCCTTCTCGTTGCGGGGCTTCCGCCGATCTTTACGGTGACACGGAATAGATCGACACGCGGCAACGCAAACAAGACCTCTGGGCCAGCTCGGTGGAGGTCGCCGTCGTCCAAGGTCGAAAGCGACCGTCGCGCACCCGTGTCTATGGGGTGTAAAGATTGGTCGAATGAGTTCTGAGCAACGAGGGTCCCTATGTCGGGCGCGCTCGGACCAGTGCCTCATCGGCGGCATTCGCCCGGGGAGCGGATTAGCCTAGTCGGCGACAATGCGACGCGTCACCAATTCGTCACCGAGCCATCGCGGCGCTTCAGATGCGGCGCTTCCCAGAACTCGAAGCTCTGCTTGGAAATCAGTTCCTCGTTGACTTCGACGCCGAGGCCCGGCGCATCCGAGACCGGATAAAACGCGCCTTCCAACCGCGGCTGGACGGGGAAGAATTCGGAATTGTCGAAACCGAGATGGGTTTCCGCCGGGCTCGCGCGGGTCTCCAGCCAGGAGAAATTGGCGACCGCAGCCGAAAAATGGATGGTCGCGGCAGTGCAGATTGGCCCCAACGGATTGTGCGGCATCATGTCGACGTAGTGGGTTTCGCTCCAGGCAGCGACCTTCATGCTCTCCGTCAGTCCGCCGACATTGCAGACGTCGAGGCGGTTGAACTGGTGGATGTCGCGCTCGATATAGGGCTGGAACTGCCATTTCGAGGAAAACTCCTCGCCGATCGCAAACGGGATGTCGGTCATCCGGCGCAGCGCCTCGTAGGAGCTCGGCGACTCGTCGCGGATCGGCTCCTCAAGGAAATCGAGCGTGCCCTTCGGCATCTTCTGGCAGAAGCTCGCAGCTTCCGCGACCGAAAGGCGGTGGTGACAGTCGATGCCGAGCACGACGTCGTCGCCGAGCGCCTCGCGGGTCTTGACACACCATTTTGCGGTCGTGGCGATATGCTCGCGCGGTTCGTAGATGTCCTTGTGCTCGTGACCCGAGGGCGACAGGCGCATCGCCGTCCAGCCGTGCTCGACCAGCATCTGCGCCTGTTCCACCATGGCCGGGCCGGGTTCGGCAAAGGTGGTCGCGAAGGTCGGGATGCGGTCGCGCTGCTTGCCGCCCAAGAGTTCATAGACCGGCACGCCGAGCGCCTTGCCCTTGATGTCGTAGAGCGCGATGTCGATCGCCGAGATCGCCGCCTGCAGCACGCGGCCGCCCTCGAAATACTGGCTGCGGTACATTTCCTGCCAGAGCGCGCCGATCTTGAACGGATCGCGGCCGCGCAGGAATTCCGCGTAGTGCTCGAGCGCGCCGACCACGGCCTTTTCGCGGCCCGAGAGACCGCTTTCGCCCCAGCCGAAAATCCCGTCGTCGGTCTCGACCTTCACCAGAAGCTGGTTGCGGATGCCGACCTTGACGGCATAGCTCTTGATCGCTGTGATCTTCATCGTCTTCCTCCTTCCGATCCTTGGCGAATTACCAGTGCCACAGGGTGCCGTCTTCGAGACGGTTCACCGGCAGGTAGGCGCGCTGGTATGGATATTTTTCCGCAAGCTTCTCGTCGATATCGACGCCGTGGCCGATCGCCTCGCCCGGATGCAGGTAACCGTCCTTGAGGCTCCAGGCGCTCGGGAAGACGTCTATGATTTCCGGCAGGTAGCCGGAATATTCCTGGATGCCGAAATTCGGGACCCAGAGGTCCAGATGCAGGTTGGCGCCGAGGCAGATCGGCGACATGTCCATGGCGCCATGGCAGGCGGTGCGGACGTTATAGACGCTCGCGAAATCCATGATCCGCCGCTGCGCGGTGACGCCGCCGGCATGCACGGTCGTGGTGCGGATATAGTCGATGAGTTGCTCCTCCATCAAAAGCCGCGCATCCCAGATCGTGTTGAACACCTCGCCGACGGCAAGCGGCGTCGTGGTGTGCTTGCGGATCAGGCGGAAACTTTCCTGATGCTCAGCAGCGACGGTATCCTCCAGCCAGAAGAGACGCGCGAACTCAAGGTCCTTGCCAAGCCGGGCCGCTTCGATCGGGGTCAGGCGGTGATGGCTGTCATGCAAAAGCTCGATATCCCAGCCATGCGCCTCACGCACCGCCTTGAACAGTTCGGGGACGAAGCGGAGATATTTGGAGGTCGACCAGGTTTCCTCATGCGGAAACGCATCGTCGGCCGCATTGTTGGTGACGGATTTCTTGCCGGTGCCGTAGACATCCGGCAGACCGGGAATACCGACCTGCACGCGGATCGCCTTGTAACCCTGCTCGATGCGCTTGCCGACCGCTTCGACGGCTTCAGCTATATCCGTGCCCTGGGCATGAGTGTAGCACAGCACCTTATCGCGGCTCGCCCCACCGAGAAGCTGGTAGAGCGGCATATTGGCGGCCTTGGCCTTGATATCCCAGAGCGCGGTATCGATGCCGGCGATCGCCGCCATGGTCACCGGGCCGCGGCGCCAATAGGCACCCTTGTAGAAATACTGCCAGATATCCTCGATGCGGCTCGGATCGCGGCCGATCAGGAGCGGCGCTAAGTGCTCCTCCAGATAGGCGACGACCGCCTTTTCACGGCCGTTCAGCGTCGCATCGCCGACCCCGGTCAGACCCTCGTCGGTAAAAATCTTGACGGTAACGAAGTTGCGGCCGGGCGAGCAGACAATGATTTTGACGTTGGTAATTTTCATCGATTTATCCGTTGGCTGAAACTGTGCGGGCCGGGTCGTAGCGGAACCGCTTGTGGATGCGCCGCTCGCGCGGATCGGGATGGGGAATGGCCGAGAGCAGCGCGCGGGTGTAGTCGTGCTGCGGGTGATTGACGACCTGGTCGGTATCGCCCGCCTCGACGATCCTGCCGCGATACATGACCGCGACCCGGTCGCACATGTAGCGGATCACCGACATGTCGTGAGAGATGAACACGTAGGAGAGACCGAGTTCATCCTGCAGCTTCATCATCAGGTCGAGCATCTGCGAGCGGAGCGACACATCGAGCGCCGAGGTCGCCTCGTCGGCAACGATCAGGCGCGGCTTGACCGCAATCGCCCGGGCAATGCCGATCCGCTGGCGCTGGCCGCCCGAAAATGCATGCGGGTAACGTTCGCGCCAGGCGGGTTCGAGGCCCACCTGTTGCATCAGTTCGCAGACCCGGTCCTCGAGCTCCCTGCCCTTCACGCCGGCAAGCTTCAGCGGCTCTGCGATGATCTGGCCGACATTCTTGCGGGGGCTGAGCGAACCGACCGGGTCCTGGAAGATCATCCGCACCTCGCGGCGGATATCTTTCAGCTCCGCCTTGTCGGCGGTGCGGATATCGACGGTATGACCATCCGGGCGGCGGAAATCGATGGCGCCGGCCTGCGGATCGTAGACGCGCAGCAGGCAGCGGCCCATGGTGGTCTTGCCGGAACCGCTCTCGCCGACGATGCCGAGCGTCTCGCCCGGCCGCACGATCAGCGACACGTCATCGACCGCCTTGAGGCCGGAGGGGAAGGTCAGCGACAGGTTCTTCACGTCGAGAAGCGGGGCTGCTTCGGCCGAGATGGCGGCGCGCGTCAGGCGAACTTCCGCCTTCTTCTCCAGCTTGACGACCGAACCGATCAGCCGGCGGGTATAGTCGTCCTGCGGGGCATGAAAAATCTGCTCCACCGGGCCGCGTTCCATCACCTTGCCGCGATACATGACCAGCACTTCGTCGGCGATTTCGGCCACCACGCCCATGTCATGGGTGATAAACAGCACGGCCATGCCGTGGCTCTGCTGCAGCTTCTTGATCAGGTCGAGGATTTCGGCTTGCGTGGTCACGTCGAGCGCGGTGGTCGGCTCGTCGGCAATCAGGACCTGCGGATTGCAGGCGAGTGCCATGGCGATCATCACCCGCTGGCGCATGCCGCCGGAGAATTCGAACGTGTAGCGGTCGATCGCGGTTTCCGGGCGCGGGATTTCCACCTGGCGCAGCAGTGCGAGAACGCGTTCGCGCTGCTCGTTACCGCGAATGCCGAAATGGATGCGCAGCGCCTCGCCGATCTGGGTGCCGATACGGTGGACCGGCGAGAGCGAACTCATCGGCTCCTGGAAGATCATCGCGATCTCCTTGCCGCGCACCGAGCGGATGTCCTTGCCGCGCGCATCGAGCCTGGCGAGATCGCTCACTGAACCGTCGGCGCGGGTGAGCAGGATCGAGCCGCCTTCGATACGGCCGGGCCGGTCGACGATCTGCAGGATCGAGCGGGCGGTCACCGACTTGCCGGAACCGCTCTCGCCGACGACGCAGAGCGTCTTGCCGCGCTTCAGTTCGAACGAGACGCCATCGACCGCCTTGAAGATGCCGGTGCGCATCGGGAAGTAGGTCTTGAGGTCCTCGACCTTGAGGATCGTTTCCTGTGACATATTGGGGTTCATGCTCATGACACGGACTCATAAGGGTCAGCGGCATCGCGCAAACCGTCGCCGAGGAAGTTGAGGGAGAGGACCGAGATGACGATCGCTGCGGCCGGCGTGAACAGCAGCCAGGGCGCCTGTGCGACGGCGCGGATGTTCTGCGCCTCCTGCAGCAGCACGCCCCAGGAGATGATCGGCGGCTGCAGGCCGATGCCGAGGAAGGACAGCGCCGTCTCGGCCAGGATCATCGACGGGATCGCCAGCGTCAGAGTCGCGATGATGTGGCTCATGAACGACGGGACCAGGTGGTTGAAGATGATGCCGATCTCGCTCATGCCGTCGAGTCTTGCGGCGATGACGAAATCCTCGCTGCGGAGTGACAGGAACTTGCCGCGCACTTCGCGGGCGAGGCTCGTCCAGCCGATCAGCGAGACGATCAGGGTGATGACGAAATAGGTCCTGAGCGGCGGCCAGCCGACGGGGATCGCGGCGGCCAGTCCCATCCAGAGCGGGATGGTCGGGATCGAGCGCAAGAGCTCGATGAAGCGCTGGATGGCGAGATCGACCCAGCCGCCGAAGAAACCGGAAATACCGCCGATCGTCACCCCGAGGATCAGGCTCATGAACACGCCGACAAGCCCGATCGACAGGGAGATCTGGGCGCCGTGGACCACACGACTGAAGATATCGCGGCCGAGCCGGTCGGCGCCGAAGATGTAGAGGCTGTCGCCGACCTGAGGATTGGTGAGGCCGAAAAGCTTGGTCTGCATCGGGATCAGGCCGAGCAGACGATAGGGCTGCGGCGCCTTCACGAAGAAGCCGACCGAGATCGGCTTGGTCGGATCGGCCACGAATTCGCGGCGCATGGATTCGGTGTTCAGCGTCATCTTCAGCTGGTTGACATGCGGCCGGAACGAACCGTCGAGCAGCAGCGACAGGCCTTGCGGCGGCGCGTAGGTGAAGCGTGCATTGGTGGCATTCGGATCGACGGGCGCGATGAAATCCGCGAATCCCGCGACGAGATACATGAAGACGATCACGACGAGGCTCGCGAGCGCTATTCTGTGCTTCTTAAACTTGAGCCAGAACAGGCGCCACTGGCCGGCGACGGCAATGTCCTTGCCGGACAGGTTGAACGACGGGCCGGTTTCCGGCGGGAGGCTGGTGATATCTGTCATTGGAAACGGATCCGCGGGTCGGTGAGAGCGAGCAGGATGTCCGAAATCAGCGTGCCGATGATGGTGAGCACCGAGATCAGCAGGATGAGCGAGCCGGCGAGATACATGTCCTGGGCCAGCAGCGCCCGTAAGAGCAGCGGGCCGGTGGTCGGCAGGCTCATGACCACCGAGACGATGATCTCGCCGGAAATGACCGCCGGCAGGATCCAGCCGAGCGTCGAGATCAGCGGGTTGAGCGCAAGTCGCACCGGGTAGCGGATCAGCAGCTCCAGTTCGGACATGCCCTTGGCACGCGCCGTGGTGACATAGGGCTTGGACAATTCATCGAGCAGGTTGGCGCGCATGATGCGTACCAAGGCCGCGAGCGAACCGAGGCCGATGACCACCACCGGCAGCCAGACATGCCTAGCGAAGTCGACGAGCTTTCCAAAACTCCAGCCGGCATCCACATAGTCGGGCGAGAAGAGACCGCCGACGCTTTGGCCGAACCAGGCGGACATGACATACATGGCCGACAGCGCCATCAGGAAATCCGGCACCGCGAGGAAGAAGAAGGCAAGGAAAGTCGCCGTGTAGTCGGAGATCGAATATTGCCGCACCGCCGACAGGATGCCGATCGGGATGGCAATCGCCCAGACGAAGCAGAGCGTCAGCAGCGACAGCAGCAGCGAGAAGCCGAGGCGGTTCCAGATCAGTTCCGTCACCGGTTTGCCGAGCTCGAACGAGATGCCGAAATCGCCGGCCGTGAGGATGCCCCAGATCCATTTGTAATATTGATAATAGATGGGCTGATCGAGGCCGTAGCGTTCGCGCATCGCCGCGACCGTGCCGGCTTCCACCGCGCCACCCTGGCTTGCCCAGTCGGCCATCAGCGTCGTCAGATAGTCGCCCGGCGGCAGCTGGATGATGATGAAGGCGATGATGGAGACGGCAAACAGTGTCGGGATCGCGAACACCAGCCGCTTGAGAATGTAACGGAGCATAGATCTGACCGTTCGATTTGGATCGAAGGGATGCCGGCGGCAGCGCTCAAGCCGCCACCGGCCTCGTGAGGAACCTGATGGCCCTTACTTGGTCGGCTTGTCGAAGTACCACTGGGTCAGCGTCGGAGCCGGATGCCAGAGGTTGCCGGTGATCGGAATGCCGTTGACGACATTCTTCAAGTTCTTCGACGTCATCATGTATTTCGGCATCGGGCGCGAGATACCGATGTTGAGGAAGTTGTCGGCCGACTGATTGAGGAAATCCTTCATCTTCTGGCGGCGGTCGTCATCGGTCACGGCGGCGTTGACCTTGTCGTAGGCGGCCATCAGCGCCTTGATGTTTTCCGGCGGTTCCTCGCCGGTCGCGTGGTTCGAATACCATTCGCTCCACTTCATCGCGAAGAAGATGTCGGCCTTCTGGAAAGGCATGTAGCAACGCGGATCGGTATAGACTTCCGAAAGCCCGCCGACGCAGTTCCAGATATAGGCGTCCTGCTCGTTGGCCGCCCACATGGTGTTGAGGCGGGCGCGATCCGTGGTGCGCAGCTGGATGTCGATGCCGACCTCCTTGGCGTATTTCTGCACCATCTGCATCACGTCGGGATAGGACAGGCCGAAGACGTCGGCGACCATGAAGTTGATGGTGAAGCGCTTGCCGCTCTCGTCGAGACGATAACCTTCGGCATCCTTCTTCGGCATGATCTTGTCGAGGATCGCCGCCGACGCCTTGGGATCGAACGCGGTATACTGTTTCGCCTCGCGCTCGTTGAACAGCTCGTGCTCGGGCTGAACGGCAACCTGCGCCGGAGCCCCCTGCCCGACATAAACGAGATCGATGATCTCCTGCCGGTTGATCGACTGGCTGAGCGCGATACGGAAATCCTTGTTCTGGAAGATCTTGCGCTTCACCGGATCGGTGGAGTTGAGGTTCAGGAGGATGACCGCATCGTTGGCCGGCAGGTCCTTGACGTCGACGAACTTGTAGTTGCCCGTCTGCTGGCCGTCGAAGAGGACCGACTTGAAGGTCGAGTTGTTGATGTGGCGGAAGGCGAAATCGAACTCACCGGAGGTCATCTTCAGTGCCATCAGCTGCGGGTCGTCGAGCTTCGCCCAGGTGATGCCGTCGATATAGGGCAGCTGATTCCCGGCGGTATCGACCTTCCAGTAATAGGGATTGCGGGTCGCGACGACGCGTTCGCTGTCGGCATAGGGAACCGTCAGGACCCACGGGTTCAGCGTCGGCAAGGCGAGGTTCTGCCAGAACGGCGGCTGGAAGGTCAGCGAGACCTTGGAATTGAACAGCGCCACCCAGTCGCCGGCGGCCGGATTGGCCTTCAGCAGGGCCGGAATGCCGTCTTTGTTGTATTTGTCGTGGAACTGCTTGAGGTAGTGCTTGGGATAAATCACCGGCAGGTGACCCTGGCCATAGGCGAGCTGCTGGATGAACAGGCCGTAGGGCGACTCGAACTTGAACTCGACCGTCAGGTCGTCGATCTTGGTCACCTTGACCGGCTTGCCGGCAACCGTGAAGGTCGGGTTCTTGGCCGGCGAAAGGGCCGAGTTCATGAACACGTCTTCGTACCAGAACATGATGTCGTCAGCGTTGAAAGGCTGCCCGTCGCTCCATTTCAGGCCCTTGCGAAGCTTGAACGTGTAGGTCGTCGCATCGTCCGAAGCCTTGAACTCCTCGGCCAGAGACGGCATCACCTTCTGCCACTTCGGGTCCCAGCGGACGAGCAGTTCGTTGGCGATCGTGCGGGTCAGATTGTACTGGTCGCCATTGGCGAGGATAGTGGTGCGCAGCGTGCCGCCATACTTGCCGACGCCGTCGATCATGGTTTCCACGTAGGGATGTTCCGGAAGACGCTCGGCGACCGCTGGCAGCTTGCCCGCCTTCACCTGTTCGTCAAGCATCGGCGCCTGCTTGTAATCCGTCGCCCAGGCCGGAAGCGTCGCTCCCCAGAGCACGGTCGTCAGCAACCCCGTCGACACGACGAGGCCACGCAGCTTCTGCTGGTAACCCATATTCTCTCCTCCTCTTAACCGGCTGTCTCCGCCGCATTCCTCCCGAACGAGTGCCATCGCGGCATTCGTGCTGGATGAAAGCTTTCAGATCGTACATTCTTTGTCAATCTAGATGTACGAAATTAAATGTTTTGCTCTTGGAAGACGGCGGAAAGTGCATTAAAAGCAAGCCTATGAGCACGATTACCAGCATTAGACAGGCTGTCCCCGCCCGCGACGATCTGGCCGAGGACGGTGGTTCCTCGATCTACGAGAGGCTGCGCGACGACATCATTCACGGGCGCGTCAAGGCGAACGAACGCCTGAAAGTGGCCGAACTTGCGAGCCGCATGGGCACGTCCACCAATCCGGTGCGCGAGGCGCTGCAGCAGCTTCGCGGCGAAGGTTTCGTGATCATGACCCCGAACCGCGGTGCCCGTGTCCGCCCCATCGACGAGGAGTTCGTTCGCGACATCTGCGAGATCGAGGTGCTGATCGAGCCGGCGCTGACCCGCTGGTTCGTCAATATCGCCACCAAGGGAGAGATTGAAGAACTGGAGCGAGTCCAGGCAGAGATCGAGAGTTTGAATTTCGAGGATGAGATGCGGCACTCACGACTTGATTTGCAGTTTCATCGGCTGATGTACGACCGACACTACAACCGCCATGCGGTCGATCTTTGGGTACGGCACCGACAGATACTGGGAGCGATCAGCCGCCAGTTCACGACCTCCGTCAAGCGCCAAAAGGACGTGATCCGAGAGCACAAGGACCTGCTCGCCTGCCTGAGACAGCAGGACCCTGATGCAGCCGCCGCCGCAATTGCCACACATGTTTCGGGATCCGGCGCGCATATCATTGAACACATGCGCGCGCGACGATATTGACTGCGCGATATCGCCGAGTACCACGCCTGCCGAACGCGAGCTCGTACCGACTGACCTGGCATCACCCGCCCGAGCCTGCGATCTGGTTGATCGCGACGATCATTCTTCGTGCTCATTGTTAAAATGCCATAAGGTTTATTCATCTGGTATTTCACGGAACCTCTCAAAGATAAAAGCCACCGCAAAAGCGCCGCCGACCGATGACCCTTTATTATCGTTTCCGCCAAACTGTAGCCGTACCACATGTCAGGATGGCCATGTTCCGCGCCATCGCCACTGCAATTGGAGCGGCTGCGATTGTTTGGGTTATGAGCCTGCTTGTTCCCCAACGTCCCTTCTGGATGGAAGTGGCAGCCGTGGCGTTGATATCGGCGGCGGTTACATTTCCGCTTCAATTGGCGCTCTATCTGCGTAACGACGCGCTTCGCGATACCCAAGAAGAGCTTCGGAACGCGCTCCGTCATGCCCCCGTCACAGGCACAATGCGCGCGGGCGAATTTGCGAATTCGGTCCAGCATGCGATAGAACGCCGGCGCATCAGCAGCACCGAAAGCTCCGATGGCGTATTGCTCGTTCTCAGGATTGACGATTTCGATGCGATCGATCGCCGTTACGGTCCACAATGGGCCGATACGCTGCTGCAATCGATGGTTCGGATCATATATTCTTCCGTGCGCCATGGTGATCTTGTCGCCCGCCTTGCCTCAGACGAACTCGGCATCTATCTGCCCGGCACGACGACGGAAAATGCCAGCACCATCTGCGAGCGTATTCGCGGTCAGGTAAGGGAAACCACGTTCACAGCCGGGCAGGAGCGCCAGATATCGGTGACGGTGCGGCTTGGCGGTACCAGGGTCGAGCACCAAGCCGACTTTCAGGCTCTGCGCGAGGCAGCCAACCGCGCCGCCATCGCGGAGGAGGAAGCCGGCCCACTCCTATTCCGGGAGCGGTTCTCTTGAACGGGAAACTCCAGCCCGCCACGCATGTTCGGTCTTTGAGATCTTGAGGCCGCGAGTTTCCTTACCTCACGTCACCGTTTCCCGTTTTTCGTGGCCGCGACGCCGGCCGGGCTTAAGGCGCCGCAACGCCAGACGCTGTAGACCGGCTGGGTGTCCCAGTCATAATAGAAGGCTGCTCTCAGCCGTCTTCCATCCATCAGCTCTTCAAAACTGCGGCGCACGGCACGAACCGCCCCTTCCCGCTCGCGATCGTCCAGGGGGCAGGAAAGCGCAGTGTTGGCAAGGCCCCACTCGGTCACCCAGCACGGCTTGCCCTCCCCTTCAGGCCGGCAGAAGCCGAGAAGCGTTCTGACATAGTGTGCCAGCGCCGCATCGTCCTTGCGTCCCGGATAGAGATGAATTCCATAGCCGTCGACCAGCGCATCGATCCCCCGCTCTTGCAGGAGTGAAATGAATTCGCCGGGGTCGAGCCGTTCCATGCCCCGGCTATCGGCCTCGCTTGTGCCAACATCGGAGAGCCCGGCGGAAATCAAAAGCGCATCGCGGCTGTGAACCGTCGACAGCAACTCCTCCCGAGTGATGCGGAGGGCGCCGACATAGGCGTCTAGCCCGCGCCCGAAGGCCGTGCGGTCTGCGACTTCCGAAACGTTGCGCGGCGTCCGTCGCCCGGGCTTTTCGTAGACGGCGAGGTCGCCGTTGTAGGCGCTGTAGTTTATCTCGTTTCCGGGCTCAACGGCGTCGATGCGGATGCCCATGCCGTCGATGCGGCGAAGGGCCGAGCGCAACTGCGACCGGTAAAGATCGAGGTCAAGATCCGAAAGCCGCTGAACATCCCAGATACGGCCGAACCCGGTGCGGGGACGCACCGCCGGCGGATAATAATCCTTGTTGCCGAGCTGGATCTCGAGAAGGACTTTCAGCCCTAGCCGGTCCGCAATTTCGAGCGCGTCGATGCTCTTGTCCACGGGCATGGACAGCGAAAGCCGGACATGGGTTATGCCACTCGCCGCGATTTCCTTGAGGATACGTTCCTGGTCCGCACGAGAAAGCCAGGCGAGGTTTACCCGGTTGACGCCGATGCGAGCGGCGGGCTCATCGCCCGCGCCCGCCGGCGGCACCGGGGCAAACGCCCAGAACACCGCCAGCGCAAAGGCGAGGATCGCCCGCATCCGCACCGCCACCTTCATCCGCTCAAAGTCCGATCTGCCCCAGAGCACTGCGGAAATTCGCCTCGCAGGCGGAATAGCGGTCGATCACGGCCTGCGTGTCGATCTTGCCGAGGAAGTTGGCGAGATAGGCGCGCTTGTCCGTCTCCCTGTTCCAGGTGGAGGCCTCGATATAGGGGAAGCCGATGAATTCCAGCATCTCGCGCATTCGGTCGTCGACGGCGATCATCAGGGCGGGCGTGCCGGCCTGCATGCCGATGATGCAACCATGGAAGCGGCGGCCGAAGCAGAGATCGCGCTCGGACATCGCCCCGCGCCACTGGTTGGTATCGAAATAGACCAGCAACTCGTATTTTCGCTGCCATTTCTCCGAATGTTTGTATTCCGTGCCCCCGGTGATGCGCGCACTCGACCGGTCATAGGCGATATCACTGTCGCCGCCGGTCAGGGAAAGGTTGTAGGCGACAAGTTCGTCCTGGACGACATAGCTTGCGACGCTGTCGGGCTTGAGCAGTGCGTGGGCATCGACGATGGTATCGGCAACGCTGCCAAGATAGCCGCCGAAGGCGATCTTCTGGGCTTCCGCAAGCGCCGGGTTGGCGAGCGCGGTCAGCGAACGTTTCATATCGTTCGGCGAGAAATAGAGTGACGGGCAGCCCGTCGGCTTGACGAACTTCATCCCCTGCTCCCTCAGGAACTCGGCGGTGAAGTAACCGCGCGTGAGGAAGAAACTTTCCTTGTTGCGCAACACGTCCAGGAACTTGAGCGTACCGGCCGGCAGTTGATCCTTGAGCCCCTCCTTGCGCTGGATGCCGATGCCCATCACCACGACCGGCATCGTCAGCTTCGCGAAGATTTCCGCCTCAAGGTCGGCGGAATAGCCGGGACGCAGCAGATTGGCGGAGGCGAAGACGCAAAGATCGAATTCGCGGTTCAGCTGCTCGAAAATCTCGTTCGAGTCCCGATTGTTGGCCAGATGCCAGAACGGCAGATAGGTGACGTTATGACCGCGCAGGCTCTCGGCCGCTCCCTCGCCGATCAGATAGTTGCCGGTATTGGCGATCTTCCTGACCTGCGCGATCAGATCCTTTTTTGTCCTCGTCTCGTCGAAATAGGGCCGATGGATAACGGTCGTGCCGGAGACGTCCGCAATCGTCCGCTGCAGATAGGATGGAATGCCCGTAAGCAAGATACGCATGACTGTCCTCTGAACCGAAGGGTGATGGCCCGCGGGCCCTTGGATAGGGCCTCGCTAAAGACCGATGCCGATTTCGCGAAGCGTGGTGCGGAAGGCGCTCTCGCGATCGGAATACCGGTCGGCGAGTTCGCTCGTGTTGAGCTGCGTCAGATGGTCGGCCACAAACTCGGCGCGGTTTTCCGCCTTGTCGACCTCCGTGATGTCGACAGCCGGCAGGCCGGTGAAGCCCAGCATCTCGCGCATGCGGTCGTCCACCGCCACCATCAGACTGGGCACAGCCGCCTGCATGGCGATGATCGAACCGTGAAAACGCCGGCCGAAATTGAAATCCATCGAGGAGGCCCAGCCGCGCCACTGATTGTTGTCGAAGAAGGTGCGAACCTCGAACCGCTGCTTCTCCCGTTCAGTGCCGGGATAGGTCAGATCGCCGATCATCCGGCCCGACGCGGAATCATAGACACGCCCCTCGTCATTGGGCTCCACCTTCATATCGAAGTGGAGGAACTCGTCCTGCACGACGTATGGCGGTACGGTATCTTGCGGGGCGAGCGCGTTCGCATCCAGGATCGCATCCTGATTGCCGCCGAGATAGCCCGAAAAAATGGTCTTCGCCTTGCCGATCTTGACGCTCGACAGCTTCCTCATCGACCGGCGCATGTTGTCCGGCATGAAATAGACGGAAGGGCAGCCGGTCGGGCGCACGAAGGAGAAACCCTGATCCTTCAGGAAGCCGGCGGACTCGTAGCCGCGTGTCAGGAAATAATGCTCTCGCTCCTTCAGGACGGCCAGAAGCCGCTTCGTTCCTTCCGGAAGATTGTTTTCCAGGTCCTTGCGGTTCTGCAACCCGATGCCCAGCATGACGATCGGCATGTTGAGCCGGCTCAGCACATCCGCCTCTGCATCCGCGGAAAGCCCCTTGCGCAACAGGTTCGCGCAGGTGAAGACGCAGATGTCGAAATTGGCGTTGAACTCATCGAACCCGCTGCCGCTCTTGCTCAGATTGTAGAGATGCCAGAAGGGAACCTGCTTGGCATGCGGCGCGAGCGCCCGCAGGGCGCCTTCGCCGATGAGGTAGTTCCCGGTATTGCTGATGTTTCTCAGCTCCTGCAGGAACTCCTCTTTCGTTTCCGGTTGCTTCTGCCGCTCCGAATAGGAGACGGACGAACCATGGGCGCCGTTGGCAAGGCGCGTGTAGTGACCAGGAATACCCGTCACGAGAATTCGCGGACGCATTCGACAAGACCTTTCTGTTTCAAAGAAGCGGCCCGGCAATCAGCCAGCTGCCGCGACCACGGGGTTTGACGTCGCCTGCTCGCGAAAGATCGCGGCGCGGGACAGTGACGAATTTTTCACGGACCGATCGCTCCACGAGATGAACTCCGAGAAGGAGGAAGTCCATGATCGGTGCGCGGCGCTTCTGATGCAGCCCTCCATCAGTGGCGCAAGTCTGCCGCGATTGCGCGCAATTTCCTCAATAATCCGCGCCATCTCCCTCACCATCTGAGGATCGGAAGCCGCGTTGATCAGTATGCCGTCTTCGCCATCGCAAATGAGCTCATCCACCGCGCCAACCGCGGTTGCGATGGGCACACAGCCGAGTTGCTGCGCCTCGGCGATCATCAGCGGAGCACCCTCCCACCGTGACGGCATGAGGAGAACATCGGCCCAGCCGAGCGCCTTGATGAGATCCTTGCTCGCGAAGACCGGCGGGCGCACGTCGACGCCGAGATCCTTCAGCCGTTCACTCCAGGAGACCCTGGAATCGGCGAGAATTTCCCCTCCGATGGCCCTGCCGTCGAAGGCGACGTTGGAGGCCCGCAATTCCGCGAGCACTGCCGCCAGCCTGTCGATACCCTTCTGTTGGTCAAACCGGCCCATGTAAAGAATCCGCAAGCGGTCATCCTTGCGCTCAATCCGCCTGACGGCCAGAACCTCCGCCAAGGCTTTGGGCGGCACCGAAAAACTCGCGCCGTTCGCAACGGCGAAGACCTTCTCGTGCGGAACACCGTAGCTGTGCAGATAGGTCTTGAGCTGTTCAGAGCAGGTGAGGAACGCATCGTAGCAATGCTCGTGGGCGATCGCTGCGAAGGGCTGGCCGGCGGGCCTCTTGAAGGCCGTATTGTCCACGACGTGCAGATAGCAGGCCGTGCGCGTGCCTTCGGAGCGCAGTCGCGCGATAAGAGGATGGACGGCCATCACGTGATTGTTGATCACCAGGTCGAAGCCGGAAAGCTGCCCTTTGAGCGCCTGCCAGTCGACCGAATGCTCCTCGGCGATGAAGTCCTGCCCCAGGAAAGAACCCGACCCTCCCCAGGCCGGAATTCCCGCCTCCCAAAAATGGATGTAGTCGAAGCTGGAATCGAATTCGTCGATCACGTCCATCCGGGACGTGCCGAGCACGAAGAGGTGGGTTTCATAACCGGCCGCGCTCAACTCCCGGGCCGCGGCATAAACGACCTTTTCAGCCCCGCCGAACGAGGCGTTCGGCACCAGCAACGCCACGGTGCGCTTGCCCTCGTTATGCCCGAGCGGCAGGACCGGCGAACCTCCGATCTCCTTGCGCAGCGCCTTGTGGAGATCGGTATAGGGCACGAGCCGCGCGGGACGCCAGGTCCACCGCCTGCCCGCTGTCTCGCGGAGGGGGCTTGAGGCGATTGCGTTGAGGCAATTGATCATCACCTGCTGAGGCGTGATGAGAGAGCGGCGCGGGAGGCTTCTTGGAAAAGGGAAGCGCACTTTCAGAACAGCCGATGTCGGCCATACCTGCTGGCTTGCGATCGAGGCGAACCAGTCCACGGCGTTGTTCTGAACCACGTCCTGGGCGATCCGGGTCGACAGGAAAACGAGATCGGCGGGACCGATTTTTTGGGCGCCTGGCCCATGAATGACCGGCTCGATCTTGCGTTGGGCGGCATCGTTGGCGAGCTGGACGAAGACGACGTTGCTCACCTCGCTCAGACGCTCGAGATGAGCAAGCACGTTCGGCAGCATGCGCGAGCGCCGCAGAAGGTCGAGCGCCGCGCCGCTTCCGGCGACCAGGAATGGCGGAAAATGTTCATTGTCCGGCTCGCCGATATTGCCCCAGAAGGCCGGGATTATATCGTCGAGGCGAAGCATCGTCGGTGGCTTGGTGGGATCGGTGAAGAAGGAGATCGCCGTATCTTCCGTCCGCGCGAACAGGTAGCGTGGGCAGTCCTCGTGCTCGAAATCCACCAGCATCGGGCGCTGGAACAACGGCATGTGGCGCTTGCGCAGGAAGCTGACCGATGTGGCGCGGTCGCGGTTCGCCTCCTTGAAGCGGCTTTCCGCCCTCAGCCTGTATTCGAAGACGGTGTCGTGGCAGGGCATGCCGACGAAACCGTGCTCGATGCAGGACAGCCAGAATTCCCAATCTTCGAAACCGTTCTGTCGGTCGTCATTGAAGCGGACGCCGTCCTTAAAAACCTCGATCGAGATCATCGATCCCGTATCACAGATATTGTCGGTGATGCAGTGCACCAGCCGCGAATAGCGATTGCCGTAATGGGCGCGCCAGCTGACCGAAAATGTGTCGATATTCGTGTAAACCCAGCCGCAGCCGCTGGAGACGAGCTGCTGGTAAAGCGTCTTGATCGTGCCGGGAAGGATGCGGTTGTCGGCATCGAGGAAATAGACGGCCTTCGCCTCGGGAAAGTGATCGATGACGAAATCGATGGCGCGATTGCGCGCACCACCCGGGCCCGCGTTCCGGCCGAATATGACATGGACGGAAGGGTTGGCCGCAGCGTAGAGCAGCAGCTGATCGAACGTCTCGTGCCGCGGATCGCCGTCGACAGAGACGACGATGACAATCCGGCAGTTGCCGGGATTCGAGGCAAGCACCGACTCGATCGCCTCAAGAGCAAGTGCCGCGTGACCGTAGAGAGGCATGGCCACAGCGATCAGGTCCGCTGGTTCCCTGTTACCGGACATCGGCGGCCTCCGTAAATTGTTTGACCATTCTGAAGCCGGACACTTTAAGCCAGGAGAAGTCGACAGAATCCGTCACTGCGCGGCTGAGGATCACCAGATCCATCGGGCCGCGTACCGGCTCGTCCAGCTGAATGTTGATATTGACGACCTCGCTGGAGCTGACTTCGCGCCATCCGCTGAAGAATGCCGATGGCCTGGCCGTGCCCTTTCGCGCGATCTCGGCGACTTCGGAACGCGCATTCGAATTTGCCGGCGCAAGCAGGAAGCTGACCGCCGCGGGCTTACCTTCCGGATGATCGATAAAGGCGCTCACCGAAAAGGATATCGTTCCCGCCTCGACGGCGCGGCTGACCGCGCCGGCTGATATGCCGCTTGGCAATGGATGGCAGACGATGGCATGCTCGTGCTCGAGGAAGCGCACCGTCTGGAATTCCGGGACGATGGGTGTAACCGACACGTCGGCGATCTGACTGAGCGTTGCGACCGCCAGACGATAGTCGACAGTGTACTGGCCTTCGAGCAGGTTGCTCGGCGCTATCATGTTGGGGGTCCTGGTGGGCTTGACCCCGGGCAACCCCGTGAACACCTTGAATGCCAGCGGACGCAGGTCGAGATCCGGATGCGGAAGTTCCGAGCGCGCCGAATAACGTTCGCCGGCGATCGGATAGCCAAGCGAAAGGCCAACGGTTTCCGGCCCCGTCGCCGAGATCCGCAGCCGCAACGTGCGCGCAGCTCCTCCACAGGCACGCGGCAGCGAGAAGAAATTCCAGTTCGGCACCAGCTGCGCATAGGGGACGGTCCACTCGGCAACCCCTTCGCCGCTCTCGAGATAACTCAACGCGACGACAAGCTCTCCACTGATTCTGGGCACCGAGTGAAAGTGAAGGGCAAACCCCGCCACGCCGAGGCTGGATACCGGTAAAAGCTGCTCGATAAAGGCTGCGGCAAGCAACGGCCCGATGCCCTCGTCCTTTGGATCGGCATAGGGATCGTGGGAGAAGATCTCCGAAACCGGCTCCCAGTTTCGCGCCTGGAACGCGTCTTCGAGCGCCCGGTAGTTTTCCAGCAGCGTTTCTCGTTCCCTTCGCAGGATCGCAAGCTCCGAGGTAATCGAGGCACTGTATCGCGCAAGCCGGCCGACGCTACCTTCGGTCAGCGCCTGCAGAAGCTGGAGGCTTTCCGGCATGTTTGCGGGATCAAGCCGCCGGATGGGAACGGCAGGGACCGTGCCCAACGGCCCAAGCAGCGCCATACCCGCCTGCAGATCCGCCTCGCCCTCGTCCGAATAGGCGATGGCGACCAACGGAAAAGCATTCTGCAATGTCACCGGAGGAAGGCCATCGGCATCGAGGAAAACGACCTGATGTTCGACATCACTTCCTTCGAAGCAGGACCGATCCCGGGCCGATGCCGCGATCAGCTTTCTCGTCACCAGTTGTTTTCCAATGCCGGAAGACGTCAAATTTAGCACACACCGCCCCTGAAGATTTGCCCTGCAACAAAGAACAAATATTCCGGATAACCAAACTTTATCAAAGTCATCCGGAGCACTCTATCGGAAGCCTAACAACTAACATTGCAGTGCACAATAACAAAATTTAGCTGATTCAAAGAAATGATTTCGGAATATACTTTCAAAATTGAAGTAATAATTACGTTATCATTCCTTTAACGTCTCGGAACGACCTTCCGGTGAGTTTTTCAATGATGTTTTTCTGACGATCGAGGCATTCCGTCAGCCGAAAACGCCTCTCGACTGTCCGGCGGGCCGCAAGGCGCATCCCGAAGTGACGTTCCGGATTCGCCAGAGCGCCGAGAATGGTCTCGGCAAGTGCATCCGTATCGAAGAATGGCACCAAAATGCCATTCTTGCCTGAACGTATGACCTCCTGAACGGGTGCGGTATCCGATCCGATGACCAGCGCGCCACAGGCCATCGCCTCGAGCACCGACCAGGACAGGACGAAGGGATAGGTCAGGTACAGATGCGCGGAGGAGATCTGGTAGAGCTGCCGCAAGACCGCATGCGGCACCGGGCCGGGAAAGACGATATTCTCCCGTGGCATGTCCAGCGACTTGAGGAGATGATCCTTCCACGCCCCACCGCCCGGCGGCGGCACGCCGTAGCTGACACCGTCTCCTCCGACGAACACGAACAGAGCATCGGGGCGTTGGCGCACGACCTTGGCGGCAGCCGCCAGAACCTGCGGGAATCCGCGATACGGTTCGAGATCGCGCGCGACAAAGGTGACGATGGGAGGACCATCGGCACTCAGCACGCGCCCGTCCGGAAGTGTGGCCGAAGCTGTCGGGTCCGGTCGAAACCGCGCCGTATCGATCCCCTCGTGGCACACTGAAATGCGCCCCTGGGCGTCGGCGGGATAAAGACTTCTCTGCCATTGGGTGGGGCTTATGCCGGCCTCGATGGCCTCGAGGGAGAGGAGTTGCGCGATATTGCGCAGCCGCAGTCTCTTGCGCGTCTCCAGATCAGGTCGATCGTCGGGGGAGAACCCGATATCGGCCCCTTCCGACCGGTAGAAGAACTCGCAATACCCCAATGCGGGGACCCGCGGGAGCACATCCTTCAGGAACATCATGCTTCCCCAGCCTATATGGCCGACGACGACATCGGGCACCATCCCCTGCCGCACCATGGCATCAAGCGTCTCGGCAACGCGATGGCCGATTCGCGCATGGTGATCAGGAGTACCCATGTGTCGGGCCATATGCGGATCTGCACGCGGGCCCGCTTCCGCTCGATGTCGGACGACGCGAACGGAAGGGATCTTTTGATCTATGGTCTCGGTGACGAGGCTGACCTCATTGCCCATCTGCGCGAGTTGGGCCGCCAGGGCAGCGAACTGACCGAAACCTCGCCGATGAACAAACGCCACGTGCATCGCGTCTATTCCCCCACGGCCAGGGGCATGCCCTCACCCACCACTCAAACGCCGTAGCGTGGGGTACGACCCCAGGCCAGTTCGAGCTGATGCAGTGTCTGAAAGGCCGTTTCAAGCATCCGCTGTTCCTGGTCGCCACGATTCACCGCGCGCTCATAGGCCATCGCTGCGTCCCGGAGATTTGCCCTGAGCTGCCGCCCCTTCTCCGTCAACTTGATGCGGGCGGACCGCTTGTCGCGCTGGGAGGCAACCCGATCGATGTAGTCACCATCACCAAGCTGTTTCAGGTAGTAGGAAACGTTGGAGCCGACATAATGCCCCCGATCCAGAAGCTCGGCGACCGAAAGCTCCGAATCACCGATCGCCAGCAGGATCATCGCCTGTGCCGGCCCGATATCGTCGACCCGAAGCCTGGTCAGCTCCGCGCGGATCAGGCCCGAGAAGCGCCGGCTTGCCCGCTCCATGAGGCGAGCGAGCTCGAAATATGTCACCTGCTGGAGGTCCCCAAACTCGGCATCCTGAGGATGCTTGGGGTTTGTCTGTGCCGTCTGGCCCATTTGAACTGTCACTTCGCCGTTCAGCTCTACAGGCAAATTAAGCACAACTTCTTCTTTCATCCCACTCTCCGTTTCAGGAAACTACTTCAAAAATTGAAGTAATATTCAAATACGCCCAATCCCCCCTATCGCCATGAGCTTGCATAAGCCCTCCGTTATGTGCCAGATTGGAGGAAGCAATACTATCCTTCGGTTTCGCTATAACCAAATACGTCCATCGACTGATTGATCTAACGTTAACCAGGACAAATTGCCATGCGCGATACTGTTCAAAATGAGACAACTGGCAAGGGGAAAATCCGGGGAGGCTTGAAACAGACCAGCCCAGGGTTGCTGGTAGCACAAGCAAAGCGTGTATTTTTCTCAGGGCTGCTTTATGCCGCGGCGCTCAGCGTGTGCCTCAATTTATTACAACTGACGATGCCTTTGTTCATGCTGCAGGTGCATGACCGGGTACTCAACAGTCAGAGCATGGACACGCTTGGAATGCTCACCATCCTGGCCGTGGGCGCCCTGGTCGTGCTTGGTGTTCTGGAATTCATCCGTGCACTTTCGTTCCAGGCCATGGGAGGCGCGCTTGTGCGCCGGCTGAACATGCCTGTCCTTGCGGCCGCCGTTCAGGCCTCGGTCGACCAGGGCCTCACGCGTGCGACTCAGTCGCTTCGCGACATCTCGGAATTGCGAACTTTCCTGACCTCGTCGGCAGTCAGCGCGCCCCTCGATGCGGCATGGTCACCGATTTTCCTCGGCGCCCTTTTCCTCTTGCATCCGCTTTTCGGTCTTATCGGAGCCGTTTCCGCCGCCCTGCTCCTCTGCGGCGGGCTGATTACGGACATTTTGACACGCCAGCTCACCAAGGAGGCCAACCAGACGAATATCGAGGCGGTGTCGAAGATTGGCGCATCGCTGCGACATGCCGAGGCAATCGAGGCAATGGGCATGCTGCCAGCCCTGGCGGCCCGTTGGCGAGCCCTGCAACTCCAGGCCCTCATCGCCTTTGAAACGAGCGGGAGCAGGAGCAAGGCAATGTCGTCCATTACCCGCAGCCTGCGCTATTGCATCCAGATCATCACCCTGGCAGCTGGTGCATTTCTGGTGCTGCAGCAGGAAATCACGCCCGGCGCGATGATGGCATCGAGCATCCTGGTTGGGCGCCTCTTGATTCCCTTCGATTCGCTCATCGACAATTGGCGGCAATGGGTGCTGGCGGCAGCGGCCTGGCATCGTCTTGAGGCCATGCTGACGGCGGACGTTGCGATCCGCCAGACGATGCCGACGCCGCATTCGTCGGGCGACATCGTGGTCGATAAGCTTATTTACGCAGCCCCCGGGCTGGATGTGCCGATCATCAAGGGCATTTCCTTCTCCCTTTCTCCGGGTGAGGTCTTGGGTGTGATCGGCCCTTCCGCCGCAGGCAAGTCGACCCTTGCGCGCCTGCTGGTCGGCATTCTGCGCCCGACATCCGGCGGCGTCTTCCTCGACGGCAACAATACCTATCTGTGGGAGCGCAGTTCATTCGGCCGGGTTGTTGGATACCTGCCGCAATCCGTCTCGCTTCTGGAAGGCACCATTCGGGAAAACATCGGGCGAATGGCAGACAGCGATCCATACAAGGTACTGGAGGCGGCGCGGCTGGCCGACATCCATGAAATGGTCGGGCGCCTGCCGCTCGGCTACGACACGCCGGTCGGCGACGGACATCTGACCCTTTCCGGAGGCCAGCGGCAGCGAATCGCTTTGGCCCGCTGCCTCTACGACCAGCCTCGCCTCATCGTGCTCGACGAACCGAACGCAAATCTGGACGCGATCGGCGAGCGGGCCCTTATCCGCGCGATCGAGCGCGCCCGCGAAAGTGGCGCCATCGTCATCATTATCGCTCACCGGCCGGCCATCATGCAGGTCGCCGACAAGCTGCTCGTGCTTGAAAACGGCCGCATCACCCAGTTCGGGCCACGGACGTCCGTGGTTGCGGCCACGATGCCGGGCGAAACAACCCGGGAGGTCGCCGCGATATGACCGGCCAGAAACCTTTCGTGATTGAGAAAAAGCCGCTCGCGATCCGCGCCGATCTTTCCGAGCGCCAAATTCAGCGATATCAGCCGGCCTTGCCGGATGCCGACCCATCGAACCTCGAGTCCGACCAGTTTGACAACCGTTCACCGCTGCGCGGCCTCGTGATTGCGGGGCTTGCCACGATCCTGGTGTCCTTCGGCGGATTTTTTGCCTGGGGGTTTTCGGTCGAGCTCAACAGCGCGACGGTCGCCAACGGCACGGTGATCGTCGATTCGAAACGAAAAACCATCAGCCATTTCGAAGGCGGCGTGATGAACCGATTGCTGGTGCAGGAGGGCGACAAGGTTGTCACCGGTCAGCCCCTGGTCGAACTGGAGGATACGCGCGCCCGTTCCAGCCTCCGGTCGCTCCAGGCCCGGCGCATTGGCCTGATCGCCAAACTGGCTCGACTGAAAGCCGAACAGAATGACGCGCCGCAAATCAGTTTTCCAAGCGATTTCGGCGACGCCTGGGATGTCACGATCGATGACTCCGTCAGGGCTGAGACGATTTTTTTTGAAAGGCGGCGCGAAACCAAGGTCGGACGCATCGAGGTCCAGAGGAAGACGATCGAGGAACATCTGGAACTGGCAGCCTCATACGAGATCCAGATCGAGGCGATCGACCGGCAAATCGGCTTCATCCGGGAACATCGCGCGTCGATGGACTCACTGGTGAAGATAGGCGCCGTACCGCGGACCCAGGTCATCGAGATCGACTCCAGGCTCAGCGATCTCGCGAGGCAACGGGGCGAACTCGTCGGCAACAAGGCCCAGTCCGAAAAGGCCGCAGCCGGCGCACAGCTTGCGATGACCGGGATCGAAAGCGACTTCCAGTCGACGATTGCCGGCGAAATCACCACCGCACGCGTCGATCTCGCCGACGTCGAACAACAGATCACTGCTTCCAAGGACGTGTTGCGGCGGCTTGAAATCCGCTCTCCGCAGGATGGCATCATCAGCAACATCCTGTTGCGTACCCCCGGCAGCGCGGTCACGCCGGGCCAGCCGTTGCTCGAGATCATTCCGGAAAACGAGCCGCTGCTGGTCGAGATGCGCGTCAACCCTCGCGATATCGACAGCATCGCCGTGGGCTCGCATACCCAGGTCCGGCTGACGGCCTATAACCAACGGTCCCGCCTGCCGATGGAAGGTACAGTCACGTATGTCGCCGCGGACCAGTCGGTCGATGAGAAATCAAACAGTGCGTTTTTCGTCGCGCGCGCCAAACTCGACCCGGCATCGCTCAAGGCAAACCCTGATGTGCGCCTCTATCCCGGCATGCCGGCAGAAGTGCTGATCATCCACGCGTCACGCCGCGCGATCGACTACATCACCTCTCCCGTCCTCGAAAGCTTCAATCGCGCCTTCCGGGAAGATTAGTATCCGGGCCGCAGGAAATGCCGCATAGCAGCAAATATTTCAAATATTGAATTTGTTTCGAAGTAAAATGCAGAAATTTTAATCTGTAATGCGGACGATTATCGAAGCAATGTGCCATTAGTATTCAATATGGGAAATATATTTCCCAACTTCTGACATTTTAGCCTCTGGTGATGCTTGCGCTTCCGTTTTTTGCAGTGCACATTTCAAGCGCGAAATCGTCGCACCCTGCGCCGACAACGCACTCATACAAACCTGAAGAGGAGAGGCAGATGGCCACATTGGAAGGCGGAGCATACGACGATGCCCTGTTCGGTTCCCGCTTCAACGACTTCATCCGCGCCCATGCGGGCGATGATTTCGTAAGCGGCGGCAACGGGCACGACATGGTGTTCGGTGGTGAGGGTGACGACATCCTGTTCGGCGGAAAGGGACATGATTCCCTGTTCGGCGGCGAGGGTAGCGACTTGTTGAACGGTGAAGCTGGCGACGACAACCTTGTCGGCGGCTGGGGTGATGATCTTCTTTACGGCGACAAGGGCAATGACACCTTGCTCGGCGGGCATGGCAATGACCTTCTGTCCGGCGGCAAGGGTGCTGACATCCTCTACGGCGGCGGCGGCAACGACGTCATTGACGGCGGCGCTGGCAATGACCTCCTGGCCGGCGGTGCTGGCAATGACGTCTTCGTCTTCGGCGGCGGCGGCGGCAATGACGTCATTCTCGATTTCACCGCTGGCGAGGATATCCTGCAGATATCGAAGGGCATCAACGGCCTCGACGTGACTTCGCCGGACGATCTGGCCTCGCGCATCACGCAGGTCGGCGGCAATGTCGTCGTCGATCTCGGCCATGGCGATACGCTCACATTGGTCAATGTCGACGCTGACGACATTCATGCCAATCCCGAGAACTATTTCACGGTTCACTGAGCATGATTTCTGCGCGTCCTGCCTCCTCCCGCGGGGCGCGCAACTCCGATTCAGAGGGGCAGCATGTGACGTTCGACGAAGCGATAGACGGCACTGGCGTTTTCAGAAACGCAAAAACCTTTCGGCTCGGCGCGGATTTGGCAATCCTGGTCTGGGATCTCCCCCCGCCACTTCCCGCAACCACCAAGTACCTGTTGTCGCTGGAACGGTCGCCCGTACCGCTGGTCAGCATGATGCTTTCACTCGGCCACGGAAGACACCGCATGTTCTGGGCAATGCGACCGGAACAACAGCCGGTGAATGTCGAGATCTGCACGGAACAGGGTGGTATCGTCGAAACCGTCGTCATGCAGCCGGCACGCCTGCTCGCACCTCTCGACGTGGAAGCGCTGTTTGCGGATCTTGCACCGGGTTCCCGCATCAAGTTCGTCAACAACCTGCTGACGGTCTGGCGAAGCGCCTTCCGCATCACCGGCGACCATCTATTCCACATGATCGTTGAAGACGCTCTTCATGCGCTCGTGCCCGAACCGCAGGCGGCCAGCGTCGTCTGCCAAGTTGCCCAGGGCCGCCATCTGATCGAGACGGCGATCAACCCTGACCTCGGCGACATTATAGCGATCTATGCGATCGGCGCGATATCGATCGCACGCATGGCCGCAAGGCCTGTCCTCGGGCGCAAAGCAAAGAGCGGCCTGCAACCCTGCCATTTCATCGCAGAGGCGCCTTTTCCCTCTCCTCCGTTTCTGATCGTCCTCCTGAGCAAGAACGGTGCCGCAATCCGCCAGCTTGCCGAGGACAAACCTCGCCATCCCAGCCTTCAGAACTGGTGGAGCAAAAACCGTGAGGCGGTGGAACTGCGCGAAATGATCGTCCGTTGCCTCGCCACCTTGCCGGAAGGCAGTGCCGCGACGGCGATCGACCTTCAGGTCAACGCCCCGTTGCCTGCAACCCGGATAGCCAAGTCGTCGATGCATCCATCCGGAGAGGTCGATCTCGCCCTGACGCTCGACGACGGCCTTCTGGCAGGCGGCTGGTTTCATGCGCCATCATCCGCCTTCGCCGGCATCGACTACGTCAAGGAGGACGGCACGGCCGTGCCGCTTGACGCAAACAGCTATAAATTCCCGGCATGGGCGGAAGGCAAGGACGAGAAGAGCAAGACCGATGTAACCGGCTTCGTTGCCTGGATACCGCTGACGGAATCCCCCGGCCCGCTCCTGCAGCCGAGATTTCAGTTGCGCCTTGCCTCGGGAGCCGTCAGGCCGCTGATACCGAAGCCGCAGCCTTTCGAGCCCGCAACGCAGCGAAACCATGTCCTGCGCGCCGTGCCGCCGCAGCATGCGGTCGACAGCGCCTTCCGCACGATCCTCGCGCCCGCCCTGCAGGACATAGAACGGCGATTGGGCAAGACCATAGAGGTGGATTTCACCAAGGACTACAGCCTGCCCGAAACCCCACCCCTCGTTTCAATTGTCATCCCCCTCTATAAGGTTCTCGATTTCCTGCGCTTCCAGCTGTCGGGAATGGCCACCGATCCGTGGCTCGTCGCCAATGCCGAGATCATCTTCGTCCTCGATTCACCGGAAATCCAGGATGAGACGGAGCATATGCTGGGCGGCCTGCACCTCCTGCACGGGCTGCCGATGAAGCTGGTCGTCATGAACCGCAACAGCGGCTACGCACGGGCCTGCAATGCCGGCGCACGTTTTGCCCGAGGCGCCATTCTGGTCATGCTCAATTCGGATGTCGTGCCAAGGGGCCCAGGTTGGCTTCAGCTCCTGTCGCAGCCGTTGCTGGAAAATAGC
The DNA here is from genome assembly GCF_056280385.1 of Neorhizobium sp. USDA 3394. Taxonomy (NCBI): domain Bacteria; kingdom Pseudomonadati; phylum Pseudomonadota; class Alphaproteobacteria; order Hyphomicrobiales; family Rhizobiaceae; genus Neorhizobium; species Neorhizobium sp. USDA 3394. The sequence goes on along the minus strand of NZ_JBWCDU010000002.1, from coordinate 883,698 downwards.
AGGCTTGGCGCCATCGGCCCGAAACTGCTCTTCGAAGACGGATCGCTGCAGCATGCCGGCCTGTATTTTGGCCGCGACCAGCGCGGGGTCTGGTTGAACCACCATTTCAACAAGGGCATGCCCGGCGACTATGCTCCCGCCCAACAAGCCCGCGAAGTTCCCGGCGTCACCGGCGCCTGCCTCGTGAGCCGCAGGGTCGTCTACGAGCGTGTCGGCGGCTTCACCGAGGACTACGTGATCGGCGACTACGAGGACAGTGATCTCTGCCTCAAGATCCGCCGCCTCGGGCTCCAGATCGCCTATGAGCCGGCCGCCTGCCTGTATCATTTCGAGCGCCGCTCGATCCGCCGTAGCCAGGATTATATGCGCGGCGTTGCCAGCCAATACAATTCATGGCTGCACACGCAGCGCTGGGAAGACGACATTACCGACTTGATGGCAAACCAATTCGGCAGAGACCAGGATCGCCCCGCCGCCACGGACGGCAGAGACCGGGAAAGGAACGCAGCGTGACACAGGCAGCACTCGTGCACCCTCCCAAGTCGGTTCGGCTGGTTGATGAGGACCGTGTTCGCTGGCTGCTCGAAGCCGTTCGGGGCAACCGTTTTCTGCCGCAGCCGGAACCCACCAATGTGTTCGTCGGTGACGGTGATTTTCGTACGATAGGCGCGGAATTTCTCGGACACTTCATCCGTATCGGCGGTCTGCGCGAAGAGGCCCGCGTACTGGACATCGGCTGCGGTATCGGTCGGATGGCCGTGCCGCTCACCCAGTATCTCGATCCGCAGACGAGCCGCTACGATGGCATCGATCCTGTCGAGGGCGGCATCGACTGGTGCCAGCGAACGATCACGCCCGCCTATCCCAATTTCGCCTTCCAGCGACTGGATATCGCCCACGAACTCTACAATCCGAACGGCAAGGTCAGCGGCAAGGTCCTGAGGCTTCCCTTTCCGGATCACCATTTCGACTTCATCATCATGACGTCGGTGGTCACGCACCTGCCCCCCGCGGAAGTCCTCGTCTACCTCGCCGAGGTTCGCAGGGTCCTGTCACCCGGCGGACGCCTGTTCATGACGGCCTTCGTGGTCGACAGGATCGCGGCGGCAAACGAGCAAGGGCGGCGTGATCCGCGCCTTGCGTTTCGCCGTTATGGCGAAAGCCCGTGCTGGTTCGTACCCAACCAGGCGCCACTTGCGGCGGTCGGCTTCGAAGACGGCTTTCTCGACAAGGCGCTCGAACGGGCCGGCCTCTCCATCGCCTTGAAATCGCTTGGCCATTGGCGCGGTACCAAGGCGGCCCACCATCAGGATTTCATTGTGGCGAAGCGTCGGGGAAATGGCCGATGAGCAAGCGCATTCTGGTCGCTGCCCACAACCATCCGTCGCTTCATCCGGGCGGAACCGAGATATTCGCTCATGATCTGTTTCGCGCCTATCAGCGCGAGGGCCATGAAGCTCTTTTTCTCGGTGCCACAAACCAGATTCATCGCGAAGCAAGACCAGGCACGAGCTTCCAGAGCATCGGCTCGGCGGGAGACGAAATCCTGCTGTGGTCGGGACATTTCGACCGCTTCTTCATGAGCCAGATCGACCTCTATGGCGTCGTGCCTGACATAGCCGAACTGCTGCGCGATTTCCGGCCGGATGTGGTCCACCTCCATCACCTGCTGCTGCTTGGCGCCGAATTCCCCCACATCGTCCGCCGCACCCTGCCCGATTGCCAGATCGTCATGACACTCCACGACTACTACCCCATCTGCCATCATGACGGCCTGATGGTGCGCACCGGCAGCAAGGAGCTTTGCCACCAGTCCAGCCCGGACCGCTGCCATGCCTGCTTCAAGGACATTCCGCTTGATCGCTTTGCGTTGCGCGAACGCCACCTGAAGGCGCTGTTGAGCACGGTTGACCACTTCGTCTCGCCAAGCGCCTTCTTGCGGGATCGCTACGTGCAATGGGGACTGGACGAAGATTCGATCAGCGTCATTCCCAATGGCATCCCCGCCCGCAAGACCGGCGGGCGAAGAGATCTGCTCCAGGGCGGCAAGCCGGTTTTCGGATATTTCGGCAATCTCAACCCCTGGAAAGGGGTGACCGTCTTGCTCGAGGCGGCGCGTCAGCTTCTCGCCGACGGCCTGGATTTCGAACTTCGCGTCCATGGCGGCGCGCCCTTCCAGAGCGAGACCTTCGTCGAGGAGATCAACAGGCGCTTTGCCGAGACATCAGGATCCGTGCAGGCCCGAGGCCCCTATCGGCGCGAGGATATCGGCGACCTGGTGGCCGCGGTCGATTGCACCATCGTTCCCTCCGTCTGGTGGGAGAACGCACCGCTGGTCATTCAGGAGGCTCAGGCGCAGGGCCGCCCGGTCATCGCCAGCAATATCGGCGGAATGGCTGAAATGGTCGAGCATGGCGTCAACGGCCTGACCGTCCCACCCAACGATGCCCGGGCGCTCGCCGCGGCGATGCGCGACATCGTGGAAGACCCGAAAATGCTGCACCTTTTTGCGCAAAACGCCCGCAAGCCCGACGACATCGAAACGACCGCCCGCCGCTATCTCAAGTGGATGGAGACGGCACGGGTTCAGGCATTGGAGAGCGTATGACCAGTCCCGCCGAACGACCGGATGCCGCATCCGAACAGGATAACGTCAAGCCGATGAACGGCCGGGTGGACGCCGTCGACATGGGCAGGATTTTCGGCTGGGCATTCGACCCGATGGCGCCGGATCAACGGCTGACCATCCGTGTCCTTCTCGATGGCAAGCTAATTGCCGAGGCCGTTGCCGATCGCAATCGTCCCGACCTGCGGCGCAACGGTATCGGCGACGGCAAACACGCATTCGAAATAACGCTGCCCGACCCTGTCCATTCGCGCGCCAACGATATCGTCGTCATGGCGCGCAATGGAAGCGGTTCCGAACAGGCTCTGCGTGTTCCGCAGCCGAACGAACAGGCGGCCGAAGCCCTGATCGCCGCGCCGCTGGCAAAAGTGCTCGACAAGCTTGATGTGCTGATGGCGTCGCAGCGGCAGTTGCAGGTCTCGCAGCGCTCCCTGCAGCGCGCACCGGAAATCGATGCCGACAAGACCGAAACCACCGACCTGACTGAAATCGGCAACGCCGTCGAAAACCTCAAGGTGGAGGTCAGCCAACGACTGAACGACCTCGATGTCCACCTGATGCGGCTGGACGGGGTCGTGGCGGGGATGGAGAAGAACCTGAATACATTGAAGAAGCGGGCGAACGCCGAATTCAAACCCATGCTCTTGCTGCTGTTCGTTCTCGTCGGATTTGCCGCAGGCGCCGGCCTTACGCTGATTGTCAAGATCTGACCGAGGGAGGGGCAAGGCATGTTGGTTACGGAACAATCCTCCACTGTTATCAATCCTCCGGTCGCCAGCCCCCTGGTCGCCAGCCCCCTGGTCGCCAAACCAACGCCCGCCAAGCAGGGGGCGAGCAGGGCGATGCGCTCCGGAAGGGTTATCGGCTGCCGCATCGACGAAACAACCCTGCTCATTATCGGCCTCGGCCAGGTGCCGGCCGGTGATGTGACGGTTGGCGTCGGCGAAGATCAGACCGACAAGCGAACTGCATTTGTCTCGGAATGGCGGTTGACCGCATCCTCACCGCGGGCCAGCCAAGGCTTTGCGGCACTGATTCCGGCAGGGGACATCGACCTTGCCATGGCCGCGATCCGCTTCGGAGAGAAGGAAACGGGAGCGCCTTACATCCTTGCGCCCCGTCTTGCCTCAATGGAGGAAGCAGCCGCGCTTATGCTCGAGTCCGCCGGATCTCAGTCGGCCACCGTCATAAACCGGCTCGTGGACGCTCTGATGACCGGTGATCTCAGCCGCCGCAGGCTTCTCGCCATAGCTGCGCTTTTAAAGACGACCCAAGCCAACGATGGCTTCATTGAGTTGATCGGCGAGAGCCATGACGGCGTCACATTCCTGCAGGGCTGGAGCCGCGGCATGGCGCCCGGGCCTTGCCGGATGTCCCTGATCGGAAGGGCGACACCGGTGGTTTCGGAATGCGGCATAGCCACTTTTACACGTCCCGACGCTCCTGATGGAGCCGCGGGTTTTGTCGGCCTTGTCAAGGCGGACGAGGCTGCCTGCGCTTCCGACATTGAAGGTCTGATCTTTAGAGGGCGCGCCGGTTGGAGGCATGTTGCGGTCCATCCTCGAAAGCGCATCGCCGATCCGCAGGAAACCCCTGAGCATATCCGCTCGGTTCTGATGCGCACCCATGGCACGCCGGACGTGCTCCTGTCCCTGCGGGGCGCCGCCAACAGCTTCGAGGGCAAGGAAACCCTCTCCAGCCTGCCCTATCTCGTCCGGATGGGGATAGACGGCCTATTCGAGGCTCATGCGGGAAATCTCCTTATCTCCGGCTGGCTTTACGACCCCGATGGCCACGTCGCGACGGTTAGACTGCGCCGGCGCGCCGCTGCCACACGCCTCGACCAACACTGGACATGCTTCGATCGCCCCGACGTCACGGACAGCTTCAGCGACCAAGCCCACTTTGTGCCGGGTCTTGCGGGAGATCAGCACGCCCACGGCTTCGTCGCCCACGCCCAGCTATCGGGTGAAGACCCCGGTGCCCCCCTTTATTTCGAACTGACGCTACAGGATTCGCGCCGCGCGTTTCTGCCGGCAAAACCGACACGCCTTGCGGCGCGTTCGGCGGCTTTACGCCAGATCGGCTCGATCGATCCCGCCAACAGCGCGCTGCCGGCGATCGTCGATACACACATCGTCCCGTTCCTCACACGATCATCAGCAAGATCAGTGCCGGTCATCGAAACGATCGTGGATGCCGGTTTCTTCGATGAAGAAAAAGGCTTGCCGATCGTCCTCGGCTTAGGCGAGAGCGAGGAAGACATCTCCCCGCTGCTCGCCCTGCTCGCGCTCGACCCGGAAACCCGAGGCGCGCCGATCGTGATAGCCATGCCTGCCGAGCGGTTTCGCAGGCAGGCCGCCCGCCTCAAGGAACTCGCGCGCTTCTATCGCCTTTCGGTCAGGTTGGTGTCGACGAAGGGGACAGGCGACGTCTACGACATGCTGGAGGCGGGCACGCAGGCGCTTTCGTGTGAAACGGTCGTGTCGCTCTCCGCCTCACTGATCCCGCACGGGACAGGGTGGTACGGCAAGCTCGTGGCCGCGGCTTCGGCGATGAAAGGAAGCATAGTCTCGCCCGTCCTGGCGTACGAAGATCATTCGGTTCGCTGGGCGGGAAGCTGGATCGACGACGGCAATGACGAACAACCGGTTGTCGGCCGCTACGCCGGATATCCGCTCAAAGCGGTGACCGACATGAAGGTGACCAGCATCGCGGCGGCCTCGCTCGAATGCTGCGTCATGCCCCGCGACGCCCTGTCGCGCGCGGGCGGCTTTTCCGGCGGCTATCTCGGCAGGCAGGAAAAGGGTCTGGATCTCGGCCTGCGCCTCAGCCGGTCCGGATACGACTCCTATTTGCTGCCGTCCGTGCAGATGTGGGGCTGCGACGACGCACGCGCCGGCGACAGCCCTGCGATGACGGCCTTGGTAGAAGAGGTCGATCGAAAAATCTTCAAGAGCCAATGGCTGCCTATCCTCGCCGTTGAAAAGCAGCTGGAAAAGAGGCCCGCATGAACGAGCAGCTTCGCGTCCTTGTCGTCTCGCATGCCCATCCGTCGGTCTCCCTCGGCGGAGCGGAAATCGCCTCCCACAACCTTCATCTCGGTCTGAAAGCATTGCCGAACGTGGAATCGGTTTATCTGGCCCGGATCGGACACCCGGTGCCGCGGCACGCCGCATCCGCGCTGATGAGCCTGCGCCTCGTGGAGGACGAATTACTGTTCCACACAGACGATTACGACCACTTCTTCCTGTCCAATGGTGATACGCAGGCGATCAGCCGGGACCTTTTGCGATTTGTGCGCGATCTCAGGCCCCATGTCATCCATTTCCATCATGTTCTCGGCATCGGCCTCGAAGCGCTCTATGCCTTGAGAGAAGCGTTCCCGCACGCCGCCATCATCGTCACGTTCCATGAATATCTGTCGATCTGCCACAATCACGGGCAGATGGTGAAACGGGCGTCCGGGCAGCTCTGCGAAACCGCGTCCCCCCTCGCCTGCCACGGCTGCTTTCCGGAGATCCCCGTATCACGCTTCCTGAAGCGGGAACTGTTCGCCCGCGGCATGCTCGGCCTTGCCGACGCTTTCATCTCCCCCAGCCGGTTCCTGGCGGATCGCTACGCCGCATGGGGCATCGAAAGGGACAAGATCAACGTGATCGAAAACGGCATCGCCATGGAAACAGCGGCGCCCGCGCGCGAGTTTCAAGGTCCCAAGCCGCGCCGCAATCGATTTGCCTATTTCGGACAAATGACGCCGTTCAAGGGCGCCGATCTTCTGATCGACGCGGTCTCGCGCATCCCGAAGGAGATATGGGGCGAAGACTCCTGCCTGATGATCTTCGGCGGTAATCTCGAGCGACAGCCGGCCGAATTCCAGGACCGTATGAAGAAGCTGATCGCCGACGCCGGCCACCGGGTCCGCTTCTACGGCGCCTACCAGAACGCAGACGTGCCGCGTCTCATGCGTTCCGTCGACTGGGTGGTTCTGCCGTCCGTCTGGTGGGAAAACTCGCCCGTCGTCATTCAGGAAGCTCTGCTCCACCGCAGGCCGATGATCTGCTCCGATATCGGCGGAATGGCCGAGAAGGTGCGTGACGGAAAGGACGGCCTGCACTTCCGCGCAGGCAGCAGCCAGGATCTCGCGGATCGCATCGTCGAGGTGTTGGGCGATGGCAAAATCTGGGAGCGGCTGCGGGTTTCCATGCGCCAGCCCGCCGACCGCGCCGCCTGCGCTCGCGAACACGTCAAACTCTATCGCACATTGCTGCGGCGGAAGCTCGATGCCGCGATCGCCGAGAGCCCCAAGCTTCTCTCGCCCGCGCTTTAAGACATCCGTCGCAAGAACCGCTGAGAGGCGGTCCGACTGGCGAAGTCGGCCTTGTCCGGGCAGGCCGGGCAACATTCGGATCACGATTTTGCGGCACCAGCCGCTCCGAGCCGCGCGATACGGCCGTCCAGTTCCTCGAGCCGGCGACCGAAGCCGATATTGTCCGGCTGATGCGCCATGGCTTCCGCCAGCATGGCCCGCGCCGTTACAAGCTCCCCGTCGCGAATATGGCGGTTGGCCCGATGGTAGAGGAAATTTGCCCGCTCGACAGGGGAGAAATGCGGGCCGAAGCGCGCATGAAACCGGTCGGCCCAGGCCCGATGCCGAGCAATCGCCGTCATGGCGATCTGATAGGGCCGCATCGGCGCAGTCACGCGCGCTGCACGGGCGAGACCGCGCAGACCCGGAAGATCGTCTCCGCGGCAAGCCTCGATCAGCGACAGCGCGCGCGCCGTCCCTGCAAATGCGCGAACGGTGCCGTGGCCGGTCATATGGACAGGCACCAGACGGGTCCTCTCCTGTAGCGCCGCGATCCGAACCGCGTGCTGATGATCGACGGTGTGAAACGGATCGAAGAACAGATAGGCCCGCCCTGCCGCGTGATCAGGCGCGATGGCCATATTCGAATGAAGGTCGGGCGAGAAATGACGCGCAAACCTGCCGTCGAAAGGAACGGCCTTCGGATCGATCGAGACTTGCGGGCAAAAGGCGACTGCCACGGTGGCATTGAATCGCCGCCTGTACCGCAACGCCGCATAGCCGCCCTGCGAATGCCCATAGAGGACCCGCTCCGATGCCGCTTGAAGTATAGGCGCGGCGGCCTCGACAGCCTTGACGACGCTTGCCGCCGGAAACCAGTTTGGCCGCCGACTGATAAAACCAAGCGCCGAAATGTCGGCCTTCTCGCACAATCTCTGCCCCCAGAAGCGACTGCCGTTCGCCCTCATGTCCATCTCGTTAAATGTGACGAGAAGATAGGGGGACGACCCGGAATGATGTATCACCTCTAGGTTTTCATCTGAAAATACGATCATACGGCCACCACCAAATGCTTTTAGAACAAAAGTAATTCAATTTTTGAACTATATTTTGTCCGATATGCAATCATGCGTAAAACGTTGCTTAACATCAATGTCAGATTTACCCGCACAACAGGAATATATGTTCCTATATATCCCTTTCTTGGCTAAACGATTGTTATCAAGCTTGAAGAATACGAATCATACCCTGCATTCACAAGATGTTTCTCGCCTGAATGCATTAACCGGAGGAAACGGAGCCTGGCCTCGTTGCAACGGCACAAGAACGAAAAAATGCTCTTTGGCGATGTTCTTCGGAATGACCGGTGAATGCGGCCGGACGTGTCCATGACGTGGACGAGATGATCTAGCGACCCGACTGCGAGGAAGGCATGCAATTCGAACGAACGAAAATCGGCGACGTCGTGCTGGTGACGCCGCAAAAATTCGGTGACCATCGCGGATATTTCTCAGAGACCTTTCGGTCCGACGTCTTTGGCCAGAACATCGGCGCCTTCAATTTCGTCCAAGACAACCAGTCGCATTCAGCAGACGTTGGAACGGTCAGGGGCCTGCACTTCCAGATTGAACCTCGCGCTCAAGGAAAGCTGGTCCGGTGTATCGCTGGTTCCATCCTCGACGTCGCAGTCGACATCCGGAGAGGATCACCGACTTTTGGACAACATGTCCAGACGGAACTGACCGCCGAGAACGGTTGCCAGGTCTGGATACCCGCGGGGTTTGCGCATGGGTTCTGCACTCTCCAGCCCAACAGCATCATCTCCTACAAGGTAACAGACTATTACAGCCGCGACCATGACCGTGGAATATTATGGAACGATCCGGAGCTCAATATCAGGTGGCCAGTGACGGCACAAAGCGCCGTGCTTTCGGAGAGAGATCGAACGCAACCATGTCTCGCCGAGCTTGAGACGACGTCATTCACAATAGGCACTGGCAGCTAGGGAACATGTAATGCGCGTCCTCGTTACCGGCGGAGCCGGGTTCATCGGATCGGCTGTCGTGCGTCATCTGGTTCTCGTTCGAAACTACAACGTCTTGACCGTAGACAAGCTGACCTATGCCGGCAACCTAGCCTCGCTTGCCCCCATCGACGGCAACCCGCTGCATCGTTTCCTTCGGGCAGACATTTGCGATCGAGCGATGATGCAAGAGGCGTTCGACAGTTTCAAACCCGAGTGGGTCATGCACCTGGCGGCGGAGAGCCATGTGGACCGTTCTATTACCGGTGCCCGCGACTTCGTCGAAACCAACGTCATCGGCTCATTTACCTTGCTGGAGGCGGCCCGGCACTACTGGCAGGATCTCGCCGGCAAAGCCAAAGCAGACTTTCGCTTTCTCCATGTCTCTACCGACGAGGTGTATGGCTCTCTCGGCGAAGACGGATTATTTACCGAAGAAACTCCCTATGATCCCTCCTCTCCCTATTCAGCGTCCAAGGCAGCCTCTGATCACTTGGCCAAAGCTTGGGGCCGCACCTATGGCATGCCGGTTATTGTCTCCAACTGCTCGAACAATTACGGCCCGTATCACTTCCCTGAAAAACTGATCCCGCTGAGTGTGCTGAATGCTCTCGAGGGCAAGTCACTGCCAATTTACGGCAGCGGCGCCAATATCCGCGACTGGCTATTTGTCGAGGATCACGCCAGGGCGCTGGGCCTTATCGCCGAACGCGGGAGGGTGGGCGAAACGTACAATATCGGCGGCCGCAATGAGCGTCGCAACATAGAGGTGGTCAGGAAAATCTGCTCGATCATGGATAACATGCGACCGCGAAAAGCCCCACACGTGCGATTGATTGCATATGTCGCAGACCGGCCCGGGCATGATGCACGCTACGCGATCGACGCCACGAAAATCGAGACGGAATTAGGTTGGAAGGCAGAAGAAAACTTCGATACCGGGATCGAAAAGACGGTCAAATGGTATCTGGAAAACGAATGGTGGTGGACGCCGCTGCGTCAGGAATCCAGCGGCGGCCGGCTCGGTCTCCTTAACGGGTCCGGAGACAACTGATGGCACGTCGCTATGTGGTCACCGGACGTAACGGGCAGGTCGCGCAGTCTCTGATCGAGCGTGTCGAGCGCCACAGCGAAATAGAAATTATCCCGCTGGCAAGACCCGATCTCGACCTTGCCGATATCGAAACGATCGAAAGAGCTCTTACGGAGGCGAGACCTGAATTGATCATTTCCGCTGCCGCCTATACCGCCGTCGACCAAGCGGAAAGCGACGCAGCCAAAGCTTTTCTGGTCAACGGCGCGGCCATAAATGAGATCAGTCGGGTCGCGGCCAAGCTTAACGTGCCGATAGTTCACCTGTCGACGGACTATGTCTTCAACGGCAACAAGACCTCGCCCTATCATGAGAGCGACCCCGTCGCGCCCCTGTGTGTCTATGGCCAATCGAAACTCGAGGGCGAACGTCGTCTCATCGCCTCGGGAGCAGATTATGTCATCCTCAGGACCGCATGGGTCTACAGCCCCTTTAACAAAAACTTTCTGCGCACGATGCTCCATCTTGCTGCTAGTCGCGACGAACTCCATGTCGTCGCCGATCAATACGGCAATCCGACATCTGCACTCGATATCGCCGATGCCATATTAACGGTTGCCGACAACTTGCTGTCATCACGGGACGGACGCCTGCGCGGTATATTCCACATGGCGGGAAGCGGCGAGGCCAGCTGGGCCGACTTCGCGTCCGGAATCTTGCGCATATCTGCCGAGATGGGCGGCCCGTCTGCGATCGTGCATCCGATCCCGACTGCGCAATATCCGACACCGGCGCGCAGGCCAAACAATTCGAGATTGGATTGCGGCAAACTCGAAAGCATTCACGGTATTCGTCTGCCAAACTGGCAAATCGCGACTGCGACTACGTTGCAACGGCTCCTGGCCGGCGGTGCCGGGTAAAACACATCGGGTAGCCATAAAAAGGCGTTTTGAGGAGAATTGTCGATGAAAGGTATCATTCTGGCTGGCGGCAGCGGGACGCGTCTGCATCCGATGACACTTGTCACGTCGAAACAGCTAATGCCCGTCTATGACAAGCCGATGATCTATTATCCACTCTCAACGTTGATGCTGGCCGGAATACGCGACATCCTCATCATATCCACTCCGCATGATCTGCCGGATTTTCGCGGCCTGTTGGGTGATGGTTCGGCTTGGGGAATTTCGCTCTCCTATGCGGAACAACCTTCACCTGCAGGCATTGCTCAAGCCTACATCATCGGCGCCGATTTTGTCGGATCGGATCAATCCTGCCTCATCCTCGGCGATAACATTTTCCACGGCCATGGCATCACCGAGCTTTTCGAAAGCGCGGCGGCGCGCGACGATGGCGCCACAGTGTTCGCCTATCATGTTCAGGATCCGGAACGTTATGGCGTTGTAGAGTTCGACAAGGCAAGGAAGGCGATCTCGATCGTCGAAAAACCGACGGTGCCGAGATCAAATTGGGCTGTTACCGGCCTCTATTTTTACGACAAGGACGTGGTCGACATTGCCGCAAACCTCAAGCCGTCGCTGCGCGGGGAACTGGAGATCACCGACGTCAACCGAGTCTATCTCGAACGTGGCAAGTTGAACGTTGAACAAATGGGCCGGGGTTTTGCCTGGCTCGACACCGGCACACCCGAGAGTTTGTTGGAAGCAGGGAATTTTGTCGGCACCCTTCAGAAGCGGCAGGGCATCAAAATCAACAGCCCGGAAGAGGTCGCCTGGCGCAAGGGCTTTATAGATGACAAGCAGCTGGAGGCGGTCGGCAAGGAGCTGGGCAGAAGCGAATATGGTAGATATCTACAAACGCTTTGCAGCTAGGCTCACGACCGGATGCCGTCGTGGCCGGCGTCTCATGAGTAGCCGCTTGGACGGCTGTTCTTCAGAGCGACAGCAACAAGCAGCGACTGGATGCGAGATTGTACAGGCCCGAGAACGAGCCGGTTGCATGGGCTTGGACCATGGCCCAATTACCAAGATGAATTCGATGCCACATCAAAGGACCGTTGACAAAAGTCCTGCTGTAAAAAGGTCTGCCCTACAATCCATTCCGAAATAGCCGTCTGGAATCCGGGTTCCTGATCGTGCTGAACCGCAGCACATTATCGGCTTCAAGCTGGGAAGCCGGCGCGGGTCGTCCAATGTAATAACCCTGAAGCTGGCTGATTCCGTACTGCTGCATCAGACGCTGATGTTCAATGGTCTCGACACCTTCGACAAGGATCTTCACGCCGCGGTTGCGTAATAGGGTGATGATGTCAAGCAACATCCTCTTGCCTCTCTCCGTGTTGCAGTCATGGAGGAATGAGCGATCGATCTTGACGGTGTCGAATTCTATCAGGCGAAGCCAAGAGAGGCCCGCGAACCCTGTGCCAAAGTCGTCGAGCCAGACTTGAGCGCCTAGCTTTCTCAAATCGCTAATGCAACGAACCACATCCTTGTCGATTTCCAGTTCCACGCCTTCGGTAATTTCGAAAGCAAGCCGAGCGCCCGTCACGTCGAATTCCGCCAGTGTTGCGGCGACATAGCCGGCGAAACCCGGCACCTTAAGTTCAATCGGCGAAACGTTGACGCTCACAACTTGCACAAGGTCGGTCGCCAACAGGTCCCGGCAAACAGTGCGAATTGCCCATCGACCCAGTTCAATGATCGATCCGGTTCTTTCCGCGACGGGGATAAATTTCCCGGGCGACACTGGCGTTCCGTCCAGCATAGCCAAGCGCATCAAAGCTTCAACAGCGTCCGTCTTGCCTGTCTGGACATTGCGGATCGGCTGATAGACGAGGGAAACAAGGCCGTGTTCAAGCGCGATCTTCAGGGTCGCGGCTATATCCTCGCTGTCGTCATTGCTCTGCGGGTCTTCGGGATCGAAGACCACAAGGGTATCGCGACCAGTCGCCTTGGCGGCGTAAAGCGCGCGATCAGCTTCATGAATGACCTTGTCGACCTGCTTGGTCTGATCTCGCGTGTAGGACACCCCGACACTTACAGTGATGACACTGGTCCCATCTCGCCTGTGCTCGTGTGGCCACGCCAATGCTCGGACGCCAACACACATTGCTTCTGCGAGTTCGGTCGCTCTTTCCGAATCTTGCATTGGTGCGATGACGATAAATTCCTCGCCCCCGTATCGCCCGATGATCGAGCCGAAGGACGACGCCACGCTCTGGAGAAGGTGGGAGACAGCGACAAGGCACCGGTCACCTTCTTGATGGCCGTAGCAGTCGTTATAGTGCTTGAAGTAATCCACATCGATAAGCAGGACGGCAAACGGCACCCTGTGGTCCTGCCAGCGTTCCCAATAGTCACGCAGACGTTGATCGATTGCCCGGCGATTTTCCAGGCCGGTCAACGAGTCCGTGTTTGAGAGCTGCAAAAGGGCTTTGCCCCTTTCGTCGGCAGCAGCTTGCTGCAGGCTTGCTTCCAGAGCATTCAGGAAAACTTTGTAGCGCTCTCTGTTGAGCTGAAGATTCACGTATGACGTAAAAATAAAGCAAGAAATGCAGAAAGCACCAAGGATCAGCTTGTGGAGAAGCAACATCGGCGCGAACAGATAGAGGGCGACGATGAAGATGAGCATGTTCGTTGCAGACGCCGCAAGAGCAACCGGAAACCGGAAGCTGAAGAACAGGTTGACGCTCATCATAAAGATCGCCCCAAAAACCATGTAGTATGAGAAGGCGTCCTTGACCGTGGTCATCTGGGCGGTGAGAAGCCAGACAAGATAGGCTGCCAGCACGGACGCCGCCGCCACCATGTCGACCGTATCGGCCTTTGCGTTGCGGTAAAGCAGGAACTCCAGAATGCATAGAGCGCCAACGCCGACCGCCAGCCGGCCAGCGATCGTGTACTGGACTACGTCGCTGATAAAAAGATAATCCGTGAAAGAGTAGGCAAGGTAAACGGCTACCGCAATCCAGAGGCCGCTGCGCGTTGCGCACTTACGGCTGCTCTCGCTCTTTTGCCGATAGAGGCAACGCAGCTGTTCTGGCGACAGTGACGGCCGCATGGTGGCGACTGCGGTCTCGGCTAACACGTGCATCATGCCCCTGCCACCCAACATCTTGCAGCGGTAGCCCTACGCAGACCGCTAGCCGGAGTTGGATAGCGCTAGGCAGACTCCACATCAACGGATAACGCGCGAGCGCGCCTTAACTGGCGGAGTATCTCTCGGGTTCACTAATATTTTCTAAAGTTAGAACGTGCACCGCGACCGCTGCGGGAAACCTTGACGCTTGACCTTCATGAGAATGCTGAAGATCTTAGATAGTGTTTTAAATCATTATTCACCAGCGAGGTTTCCGTGGCTCAACCCCTTTTCTCCCTTGACGGCCAAAGCTTGATCACACCGCAGTCGGTCAGCGACAAGCTTCGCTCACCCAACCAAAATGATGAAACGGACCTCCTGCGAACTGCACAAGCTGAATTTGCTGTTGTCATCAACATTGCGATGCAACGGTTCGCCACGGGCAAGGACCTGCCGGACGCAGTCAGATGGTTGATTGGTCAACTCCATGACACGCGACAGAAATTCGGCGTTGCTGTGTGGCAGAAGCTCATCCCGATCATTCAGGCCCATCCCTCGGCAAAGATTCTGCAGCAGTGCCCGTTTACTCGTTGGTCCTTTGAAAAACCTCGCGGCTATTCCGGTGACGCCGGTCTTATAGACTTTATTTATCGGCATCCGGCGGTGGCCGAAGAGGTGGCTGGATCCCCCCCTCTCGGTCTGGAAATCTTCGAGTACACGATAAACGCTCCCGGCCCGGTTGCCGTAAGGGAACGTCGCGACATCCTGACCCGCTTCGTTGATGAGACCGCTGCGCGAACGGGTTCAGACACCGAGATCCTTGCGATCGCCGCGGGTCATCTTCGCGAAGCCGAGGCATCAAAAGCACTTGCGGAAGGCCGCCTTAGGCGTTGGGTCGCACTCGATCAGGATCCTGAAAGTATTGGCTCGATCGCGAGCCAATTCCACGGGACTTCCGTCGAACCTATTGATGGATCTGTACGGGGGCTGCTTGCACGAAAGCACCAGATTGGCACTTTCGATCTCATCTATGCGGCTGGATTGTACGACTACCTCACCGACAAGGTAGCAATCCGCCTGACGCAGATTTGCATGGAAATGCTGAAGCCGGGCGGCATCTTCCTATTTGCCAACTTCTCCGATGAGATGGCCGATGACGGATATATGGAATCCTATATGAACTGGGAGCTTCTCCAGCGTTCCGAGGCCGACATATGGCGTATTGCCAATGCCAGCGCCCCGGAAGACTCGGTTGATACGACGGTTTGGTTCGGTACCAACCGCAACATCATTTACAGCACCATCAGGAAGCTCTCGTAAGCGTCGAGGGGCCTGACGCCTTACAAAATCCGACGCACAGGCGGCGATATCGAACGGGCTGCCAGTTGTCGGTTGCCCTTCATTTCACACGACAAACCAATGGCATGAGTTGGCACCAACAGCTCACTGATCGAGATCAGTGAGCTCGTGTTCTTTTGCATTTAGTTCATCGATGCCGGGCTCCCGCGTCCACCGCATCCTCAGTTGATCCGGTGCTCGCTCTGCGGGTCGAAAAGGTGAACCTTTGCGGGATCACATGCGATGCTCAGGAAATCGCCCGGACGAGTGGTAATCCGCTCGCGAAAGACGCCGATCACACGCTGCCCGGCCACGCGACCGATGACGTGGGTTTCAGCTCCGGTCGGCTCAACCACCTCAACGACCAGCGGCACGCCGCCGTCGCCGGAGAGGATGAGGTGCTCGGGCCGGATACCGTAGATTACTTGCCGACCCTCGCTCGCCGAAGAAGGGCGCTCAGAGACCGGAAGCGCGATATCGCCGATCCAGACATTGCCCTCGGCGTACCGCCCGGACAGCAAATTCATGCCCGGCGAACCAATGAAGCCTGCCACGAACACATTGGCGGGACGATCATAGAGACTGAGAGGTGTGCCGACCTGCTCAAGGAAACCATCCCGCATCACGACGATCTTGTCGGCCATGGTCATGGCTTCGACCTGATCATGCGTTACGTAGATCATGGTGCTTCCGAGACGCTGGTGCAGCGCCTTGATCTCGCCGCGCATGGTGACACGCAGCTTGGCGTCCAGGTTGGACAAAGGTTCATCAAACAGAAAGACCTGCGGGTTGCGCACGATCGCACGCCCCATCGCAACGCGTTGGCGCTGGCCGCCCGAAAGCTGCCGCGGATAGCGCTCCAGCAGCGCTTCGAGATTGAGGATCTTCGCCGCCTTCTCGACCTGGGCGCGGATTTCCGGCTTCGCGCCGCCGCGCAACTGCAGCGAAAAGCCCATGTTCTGCGCGACCGTCATGTGCGGATAAAGCGCGTAGCTCTGGAAGACCATGGCAATGTCCCGGTCCTTGGGCGACATTTCGTTGACGATGGTCGAGCCGATATGGATCTGCCCGTCGCTGATCTCCTCAAGGCCAGCGATCATGCGCAGCAAGGTCGATTTGCCACATCCCGAAGGGCCGACCAGAACCACGAACTCGCCGTCGTCGATATCGACGTTCACGCCATGGATGACCTGGGTGTGGTTGTAGACTTTGCGAATATCGCGGAGATTTACGTTTGCCATGCTTTCATTCCTCGTTCTCTAGCCCGACTGGTCCGTCCGGCGTCGCGGTCTGCTCTCCGCGCAAGGCGGATCGGCGAACCGGTGATAGTTATCCCTTGACCGCGCCGCCGAGCACGCCGCGCACGAAATACTTCTGAAGGCTGACGATCAGCACCAGCGGCACGACCACCGAGATGAAGGTCGCAGCAGTGAGCGTGTTGAGACCGCCGGCATTGGTCTGGGCAAGGCTCGCGACCTGCACCGTCAGGGGCGAAAGCGAACCGGAGCCAAGGAAGATCAGCGGGATCAGCAGATGGTTCCAGGCGATCATGAACTGCAGGATTGCCAGCGAGGCGAGAACGGCCCCCGACAGCGGCAGGATGATCTGGAAGAAAATTCTCGGCTCCGAGGCGCCGTCGATGCGCGCCGCCTCAACCAGATCGGACGGAATGCTGGCGAAGAAGCCGTAAAGGAGAAAGATCCCGAACGGCACCGTCAGACCCATCTCGATGATCCAAACCGGGATGAAGGTCCCCGTCAGGCCAAGCGCGAGGAAGAATTTCAGCATCGGCACCAGCACCAACTGAGGCGGCAGAACCTGGAAGCCGACCATCGCCAGAAACACGGCAATACGCCCGCGAAACCGCATGCGCGCCAGGGCAAACGCACCGATGGCGGAGAACAATACTGTGCCGAGCACGGTCGGGATGGTCAATACGATCGAGTTCACGACACTGCGCCCGACGCCGGCCAGGTAGATGGCCTCGACATAGTTCGACAGCACAGGCCGCCACTCGACGAAAGCATGCCACCAGCCGGTCAGGGATGAGTCGCTTTCCGAGCGGAACGTCGTCACGAAGAGCGACAGGACAGGCGTGAACCAGACGACGCAAAGAAGTAGCACCGCACCGTGAAGTGCGATGCGCTTCAGTCGCCCGCCGAGCCTGGAGGTGGAAGGTGCAGCTACGGGCATGGCTCTGCGGCTTTCAATTGCGGACATCATCATTCTCCTCCCTCCGACCGGATCTGCTTGATGTTCATGAAGATCACGGGGGATGCCAGGATGAGGAGCAGCACAGCGATGGCGCTGGCAGTTCCAAGGTTCTGCCTCACGAAGAGTTCCGAATACATCTTGTTGGCAATCACGTCAGTGCCGAAGGATCCGTTGGTCATGACGTAGACGATATCGAAGACCTTGAGGGAGAAGATCGCCTGGGTGGTCAGGACCACGAGTATCGTCGGCCAAAGGGAAGGAAGCGTCACGAAACGGAAAACCGCCCACTCTCCTGCCCCGTCGATCTTCGCCGCCTCGACAAGTTCCCGCGGGATGTTCTTCACACCCGCAGACAGGATGAGCGTTGAAACGCCGATGCTCATCCAGACGGCGACGAAGATAAGTGCGTAATTGTTGATGCTGCGGTCGATCAGCCAGGCGATCGGCATTTTACCGGTGACCGCCGTCCAGATGGCGTTGAGCGTGCCAGTCTGCGGCTGTAGCGGCGGCGCGTAGGTGTACATCATCTTCCAGATGACGGCGCCGGCCACAAAAGACATGGCGGTCGGCAGGATCAGGAAGGTTCGCGCAATGCGCTCATATTTGACCCGATCCAGCATGATCGCGGCCGATAGGGCGAGCATGGCAGTCAATAGCGGAAAGACGACAATCCAGAGGACATTGTTGAATAGAACGGGCCGCATGGCGGTTCCGAATGCCCATACGAAGTTCCGGAACCCGACCCAGTTGCTCCCGCTAGCATCGCGAAAGCTGAGCACGATCGAGGCAACGAGGGGATAGGCTATGACGAGGCCTACCAGCGCCAGCACCGGTGAGAGCCATATCCAAGGACGAAGGCTGCTCTGGCGTTTCTGCGAAAACCGCCTAATGGCCAGTTCCCCCGGCAGGATGATGGCGAAAGCCATTGCGGGCACGGCAAGGAGCCCGAGGAAAAGTTGCAGGATCTGACTGCTCATGGCGCTATTCCGTCTTGTGCCGGGGGCGGCGCCAGGCCACTCCCGGGAATTGATCGTCAGGCTTACTTTGCAGCGTCGATGGACTGCAGCACTTCGTCGAGACTGTTCGGATCAAGCACATATTGCACGATCCCCTTCCAAAATGCCTGGATGACAGGCGGATCGACAACCTGGGTCGGCTGGGCGACGAGCGTGACGCCCGGCTTTAGCAGGGTTTCACGCGCGCGCTTCAGCACCGGGTTGGAATAGTCGGACGGCTGAACCGCCTGGCTGGCAACCGTCCAGTTACCGGCGGAAGCGACGAGTTTCTGCGCCTGGTCTGACACAAGATAGGACAGGAATGCCTTCACCTGCGGCGTTTCCCGGAAGGCAAGATAAAGCGTACCGCCAAAGGTCTCGTAATTGGCGTTCTCCGGTTTGCCGGGAACCGGCATAAAATCGAGGTCCTCGATCGGCTTGATCTTGGGATATATGATGCTGGTCACGCCGTAGGCATAGGTTCCCCAGAGAAGAACCGAACACTGAGGCGGCTCATAGAACAGTCCCGTGCCGATCTTGACAGCGGGCGTCGACATTGCAGCGACCGGGCCCCCCGGCACCATCTTCGGATCAAGGGCAATCTTGCCGAACGCTTCGAATGCAGCTTTGACTTCCGGCGCCGTCCAGGAGATCGAGCCGTCTGCCAAACCCTGCAGGGTCTTGGGCCCGGAATTCTTCAGGATATAGGCCTGGATCCAGTTGCCGGCGATGGCGCCTGACGAAGCACCGCGTTCATCCGTGTAGCACCAGGGCGTCTTGCCGGCTGCGGCGCGCCTAACCGCCCACGTATCGAACTGCTCCCAGGTCGGGTTGTCCTTCGGTCCATCATAGGTATGGGCGTTATACCAGACCATGAAATTGTTGAGTTCGGTCCAGACACCGTAGATCTTGCCGTTGACGCTCGCGGCGTTGAGGAGGCCCGGATCGAACTTACCCTGCATGGAGGCGTCGCCGATCATCGCGCCGACATCCTTCAAGGCTCCTCGCTTGGCGTAACGCACGAGGTTGTTGATATTGGTGGAGCCGGCCAGATCCGGCGGATCGCCCGCTTGGACGCGGGTCTGCAGGACCGCCGCGAAATCGGTCGTGCCCGTGTAGTCGACGACAATTCCGGTGGCCGCCTGGAAAGGAGCCCAGGCTGCCTTCAGCATCTCGAGTTCGCGGCCGCCATTGACGCCAAGGATCGACACCTTGCCTCCGATCTTCTGCCCGCCGGTCAGTGTCGAGGCGTAGGTCTGCGCTGCATCGAGAAGCGGTTTCGGAAGCTCGACTGCCTGCGCATGCGCCAGCCTGCCGGAGGAAGCCAGCGCCAGCGCGACCGCCAAACACGTGGACAGCCGTCTCGGTATGAGCGCCTTTTCGGTTTTCCGGAATACCATATGCATTTACCTCCTGTTTTTAGAGTCCGTTCGTGGATTCTTATATTTGCGCGCACGGATATCCCGATGATTTCCGGACCTTCCCGGAAAACGGACAATACGTTGCGGACAAATCTGCGGCGCGGTTCCAGTCACGCCGTTGCACGTCTCTCGCGATTACGACGCGGCGCCTCTCGGCTTTGGGATAATCGGCGCAATCATCGTGTTCCCCTTGTCGTGGCGCTGACTGCATCCGGCATGCCGGCCCGCGAGCAATCTCGCGGCAACATACCATGGCAATAGTCGCCCGGCACTTATGGGATCAATGTCTGTTCACCGGGGGCACGAAGTCAAACAACTAACATTGCTCAGGGTATAACCTTTGGTCATACTGGGGTGGTAGATGCCTCTGTGCGGCCGGGACCCATGAACAAAAATCTGCACCGACTAGACCTTCGGCAACTGCGGCACTTCCTCGCGGTCGTGCATACGGGCAGCTTCAGCATGGCGGCGGAGAACCTCCGGCTCACGCAACCGGCGCTCAGCAAAAGCATCCGCAGCATGGAACAGGCGCTTGGGGTGCGGCTCCTGGACCGCGGACCGACTGGGATCCAGGTCACACTGTTCGGGGAAAAGCTGCTCGGCTACAGTGAGCTTCTGCTTTCGCTAGCCGACGAGGCGGTGCACGAAATCGACTCACTTCGGGGCGCGCGAAGTGGCTCGCTTAGGATTGGAAGTATGGCGGCCGCTTTACGGCAACTGGTCCCGGACGCCTTGAACCAGTTTGCCGTCGCCCGTCCAGACGTTAGCGTGCTGGTTCACGAGGGCGTCAATGAGGTTCTGCTACCACAGCTTTTTTCGGGGAAGCTTGATGTGGTCTTCACCGTCAAACAGAGCGATCTCCTCAACGAGGACTTTGAGTGGCGACTTGTCGCACGAGAACCTGTTTCAATCGTTGCCCATCAATCACATCCCTTGGCAAACCGTAAGAATGTGACGGCTGCAGACCTTGCGGAATTCAGTTGGGTGCTCCCGCCCCTGCCCGAATCAGACCGGCTGATTCTTGAAGCTTTTTTCAAGAACGCATCACTTCCGAAGCCTGTGGTTGCCATAGAGACCACTTCGATCAATTTCCTCACTTCCATGATCGCTCGGACAAGCCATTTAGCATATTTGACAAGAGCCAATCTTGAAGGAAGCGGACTAGGCCTGGTCCCACTTGACTTCCACGAAATCTCCTTGACCCGCGATATCTACGCGGTCTTTCGACGCAAAGGTGAGGTCCGTCCAACTGTTTCAGTGCTGTTAAAGGAAATCAGCCGCTACGGCGATTTTGGCTAGGAAAAATTCGCCACCGGGGAGCCATGACCATTGGTTATACCCTGGCCAATCGAAGTTATTTTATTCGACGAGGACGCTCATGTACCTCTGGATATAGTAGCCGCGTCAGTAGGCCGGCGAACCAACAGAAACAATGTCGCAGGGCATGTGGCATCATCCAGACGACTGTCCGGTTGATGGCGAAGCCGTGCCCGAACGGGGCATTGCGCAGTGTGGTAAACCAAAGCGGATATTCTCATGACAGATCCTCGCGTTGCTTCCGGCGGTTACAGATATGCTCTCAACCCGATCCAGTGGTTCGCCACCAATGACGGGTGGCTTGACCCCGACAAGGGGCCGGCGCCCAGGGATCTGCTGAGGGAAATCGCACGGTCTGGCTTTCAGGCGGTGCATGCGCAGGTGCCGGCAGGATGGACGGTGACGGAGTACAAGGGCGCCTTGGAGGATGCCGGCCTCAAACCAGCTCCTGGCTACCTGTCGATCGCGCTGCCGGAGCACGGAGTGGAGATGCCAGCCATGCTGGAAGCGGCCCGCGCGAACGCCGCGCAGCAGGCAGAGCTGGGCCTGACCGACATGTTCGTCGCCACCCGGATGACCAGGGACGCGCCGCGCGTCGAACACCCGGGCATCGGCGCACAGTTCGACGAAGCCCGGTTTGCGATGATCCTCGATCTGATCGATCGTGCTTCCGCCGTCATCAAGGAAGAAGGCGTCAGGGCGGCGCTTCATCCGCATATCGGCACCTGGATCGAAACGGAAACCGAAACCCGCCGTCTGCTCGACAGTATCAGTGCAGATCAGCTCGGCTTCGGTCCCGATACCGGTCATCTCTCCTGGGCCGGTGCCGATGTGATCGGCCTCATCGGTGATTATCGCGACCGGATCCACGTCATGCACGTCAAGGATTGCCGTCTGCAGGTCCGCGATGCGGCCAAGGCCGCCGGCAAGACCTATCAGCAGACCGTCGTTTCCGGTCTTTGGGCAGAGCCCGGCGCCGGTGAACTCGATCTGGCCGGCATGCTTGCGTCGCTCGGCAGCGATTTCGACGGCTGGCTGATCGCCGAGGTCGATTTCCCGACGCTGCCGCCCTTCGAATGCGCCAAGGTCAGTGCCGAATGGCTCGCGAGCTTGCGGCGGCCCCTCCACTGAACACACGAGCAGCGGTCGAATTCGTCTTGGCTGCCGCTTCCAAGAACAGCCGCTTGCCGGAAGCAGGATACCGGAACACTATGTCTGAAACCATTTATGATGCACTGGTCATAGGATCCGGCGCGGCCGGATCGTTTGCGGCCAGAGAATTGACCGCGCAGGGTCTCTCCGTTCTTCTTCTGGAGGCTGGGCCGGCGGTCGGCGCGAAGGATTTCGATCCGTCCCGCAAGAAGCCGGTTCAGAAGGACATCAATATCTGGGAACGGGCAATGGCCTTTGCCAATGGTCAGACCGTTCAGGCTCGCGCCATCTTTTTCAAGGAGTGGATGAGCCATTTCTTCGTCAATGATCGCAAGAACCCTTATACGACACCAGCTGACACGCCATTCCTATGGATTAGGGGACGACAGGCTGGCGGCAGGCTGCACGCGTTCGGCCGAGTACTCATGCGGTGGACTGACGATGATTTCAACCTGCACAGCCGCACCGGAGAGGGGGCCGACTGGCCCATCTCCTATGCGGATCTGGCTCCGTTCTATGCAGAGGTCGAATCCTATCTGGGCCTCTACGGTCAGGAAGACAACGTCGCGACACTGCCTGACGGTATTTATGCGAAGCGCGCTAACCTGACGCCAGCAGAAGAGGTGTTCAAGGCAGCCGTCGAAACGCGCTGGCCAGAACGGCGGGTTGTTTCCTGGCGCTACATCGCTCCGGAACCGGAGCGCGTTCCCCGTCCCCTGCGGGACGCCCAGGCGAGTGGCCGGCTAACCATCCGCTACAATGCCGTGGTGCGCCGGATCACTACGGACGACAAGACCGGTTTGGCGACCGGCGCAGAGTTGACGGACGGGACCAATGGCAGAACGGAGACGGTACGGGGCGCCAATATAGTTGTATGCGCCTCGCCGATCGAAAGCATCAGGCTGCTGTTGCATTCGGCAGCGCCGCTCCATCCTGCGGGGCTCGGCAACAGCTCGGGAACATTGGGGCGCTACTTCATGGATCAACTGCCCTGTCTTGCGATCGGAGCTTTTCCTCCGGTTCCCGGCTGGACGAAGGATGAGACCGCCCCCCCGGATCCCTTCTATCCAGGGTCTGGAGGAATATTCATTCCGCGCTTCAAGAACTTCGCACGCGGCGAGAAACGAAGTGACTTCGCCTATCAAGGAACCGTTGGGAGAGGGATCGTCTCCAGCGACACGCCAGGGCGCATGGCATTCTTCGGTTATGGGCAAATGTTGCCTCATGCCGATAACCGCGTCACACTCGATCCAAGCAGGAAGGATGCGTGGGACATCCCCATCCCGCACATCCGCTGCGCAATGAATGAGGGGGAGCGAGAGCTCCTCGCTCGGCAGGAGCAGACGCTGATCGAAATGGTGAAGCAGGCGGGTGGCGAGCTGGAATTCATCGGCTCCCCTCTTGGCCTCAAGGAAATGGGCAGAGGTGCCTATCCCAATGCCGACCCTTTTAGCCGTTTCCTCTTTCGCAGAATGTTCCACCGGAGCATGCCCATGGGCGCGGCCATTCACGAAAGTGGCGGCGTGAGAATGGGCACATCACCAGACACATCTGTCCTCGATGCTTGGAACCGCAGTTGGGATGTGCCGAACCTTCTGGTTACGGACGCCAGTGCCTTTCCCACCGGCGGGGTGTCAGGAACCACCCTGACAGTGATGGCCATGACAATCCGCGCCTGCAGACAGCTTGCAGCCAACTACAAGTCTCATGGTTGACTGCGGTCGCGTCTCGCCCTGGCAAAACGGTGCGGGCCACATCGTTTGGCACGGCGGCCGCTTTGGAGGCATCGCCCATGCTGTCTGGCTCTATTCAGGTGTCAGTCCTGAAAGTGGAAAACGTTCCACTTACAGCCACTTTCCTCGACGATGGTCCGGCTCGACCTTGTCGGACTTCGGCGCGGCCGAAAAGTCACGACTGTTATGGATTCCGGCATATCGCAAACAGATGAAAACCATAAGGCAGGCGACGGCAAATGCGTTAAGGTCGAGTAGAATGGCGAGATCCCCCTTGCTCCAGGCATGCAGCGGCGTGTCGATGGTGTATCGGGACAATATGAAAACCAGAAACAGCAAGGCGGCCAAGCCGCGCTGCCATCGCGTCTCCTCCACCCGGAACGAGAGGGCGACCAGCATGATGCAGGGTGCGAAGAAAAGCTCGGTGCCCGAACCGGTGCCGAACAGCTTGACCTCGAACAGAGTATCAAGCGTGCCGACCAGCGGCAGGGCGATGCGGGCCGCCAGCGGCGCGCGGCGGGCGATGAACGGAATGGCAAGGAAAAATGGCGCTGCGAGCAGCGTGCCGAGCGAGGCCGCCACGCCGCTGTCGAGGAGATACCACACATACAACGGATAGAACGGCTTGTTGGCGAAGATCACCCAAGCGATCGTCACGGTCGCCTGGGTCATCGGGTCGAGTGGAGGCCGCGAAATACCCATTAGGCGGCTTGTTTGGAACGGGTTGGGGTGAGCAGATAGTGGCCAACGCCCCAGACATCGCCATTGTCATGGCCGAACATGCCGGCGGTCGCCAGGAAAAACAGTCGCCACCGACGCTGCCAGAGCGGGGCATCCTTGCCATAGACCTGCCGGAAGATCGGCTGAATGCGGTCAATCGCCTGGTCGAAGGCAGCAAGCCAATCGAGTGCCGTGCGGCGATAATGCGTGCCCGACCAGCGCCATTCCTCCTCAACCGTGAAGAGATCGCCGAACCGGTGCGGCAAATCATGCGCCGGCATGATGCCGCCGGTGAAGAAATGACGGGCCACCCAGTCTGCCGGATCATTGTGGTCGAAGCGATAGGAGCGGTTTCTATGGTTGAAGACGTGCAGAAAAAGCTTGCCGTCCGGTTTTAAATAAACGCGGACCCGTTCCAGAAGAGCGCGCCAGTTCGACATGTGCTCGAACATTTCCACCGAAACCACGCGGTCGAAGCGCTCATTCGTCGTGAAATCGTTCATATCGGCGGTAATGACGGTGAGGTTCGCCAACCCGCGTTCGTGGGCAAGATCGACGATATAGGCCCGCTGCGATGCGGAATTCGAGACCGCGGTGATTCGCGAGTTCGGAAATTGCCGGGCGAGGTAAAGCGACAATGAACCCCAGCCACAACCGAGTTCGAGAATATTGATGCCGTCCTCTATGGCAGCATGTTTCAACGTTTCGGCAAGCGCATGGGTTTCGGCTTCTTCGAGCGTGGTGTCGGACCCAGGGTAGAGACAGCAGGAATATTTCCGCTGCGGACCTAGCGCCAAAGCGAAGAAATCGGCTGGTATCTCATAATGCTGGCGATTGGCTTCGCCCGTGTGGGTGGCAACGGGAAAACGGTCCATCGTTTCGATGAAGGCCAGTTCCTCCTTGAGTGGTGCGGCGGCCAGTCGCCGCTTGCTGCGAGCGCATAGGAAATCGATGCCCGCCAGTGTCATGCCGTCGGTCAAAGGCGCCCGCTCGGCGGCATTGATGGCGAAAGCCAGCAAATTCATGGTAGTTCTCCGTTTCTACGGGGGCCGGGAAAGAAGGCGTTGACGCGCTTCTGGACAGCACGGAACTTGTCTCCGCGCGAACGCAGCATGTGTTCTTCGAGCGGCGGGATGCCGGAGACATGCACCAGCAACCAGTACATTAGAGCCGGCGAAAGCAGCGATGCCCATGTCCATGGGGACGGGGTCAGTGCCAAAAGCGGCCAGGCGCACCAGAAGAGCCATTCGAAGAAATAGTTGGGATGGCGGGAGCGGCCCCAGAGGCCGATCTCGCAGACGCCGGTCCGGTCCGGCAGGCGGCGGAAGCGGGCAAGCTGCAGGTCGGCGATCGCTTCGCCAGCCAGCGCGGCGACAGCGACGAGCACGGCGAGCCCATCCAGAAGGCCGGGGAAAGGCGTGTCGTTCGTCGCAGCCAGATAGACTGCAAGCACCAGTATGAACGCGGCCAGCGCCTGGATCTGCAGAAACAGGAATAACCGCCAAGCGGCGTTGTCGCCCCATTCCTCGATGAGCTTGGCGTAACGCGGATCTTCACTGCGGCCCAGGGTGCGGGAGCCGATATGGCTGGCAAGCCGCACCGCCCAGGCCACAACAAGGGTCAGCGACACGATACGCCTCCCGAAATCACCATTCGCGAAGAGCACGGCGGCAATGCCGCCGAGCCCGACCGCCAGGGACCAGATCGTATCGATCCAGCCGCTTAGGCCGGTGCGGCGCTGCACGGCCCAGGCTCCGGCCATCGCCAGCGACAAGCAAATTGCAATGATGAGCAGAAGTGCCCAATCCATGGTTTTCCTCGCGAGGTCTTTTGCGACACGGGATCGTCTACGGCGAAGCGCAAGTTTCAGTTTCATGCGAGCAACAAAAATCTGGAAAATTTTTCGCCTGACGAAACTAAGTCGTCGCCGGTCCCGTACATGGCGCGGTGAGGCTGGAAAATGCAGACCGTAACGATGGATTGAGCGAGAGGATTTGATGGCATTCGATGAGCGTATCGTGGGCAGAAGGCGCCTCAATATTGCCGTCGTGGGAAGCGGCATTTCAGGCCTTTCGGCCGCCTGGCTTCTGTCACACCGACATGATGTCACCGTCTATGAAGCGGCGGACCGCATAGGGGGTCACAGCAATACGGTCGAGTTCGAAAGCCCGAATGGACCTGTGGCGGTGGATACCGGCTTCATCGTCTATAACGAAACCACCTACCCGAACCTCACGGCCCTGTTCCGCACGCTCGAAGTGCCGACCACCATTTCTGACATGTCCTTCGCGGTCTCACTGAATGGCGGCGCATTCGAATATTCCGGCGGCACGGGCTCCGGTCTCTTCGCGCAAAAAACCAATCTGGTCAGGCCGCGCTTCTGGTCGATGATGCGGGATCTCTTGCGGTTTTACCGCAACGCGCCGCGCGACCTTGCGGTCATGGGCAGCGTCTCTCTCGACGATTACCTTAACCGCAATGGCTATGGCCGTGCCTTCCGCGACGACCATCTCTATCCGATGGCAGCAGCAATCTGGTCGACGCCGGCTATGGAGGTCGGCTCCTATCCGGCGGCCGGCTTCATAAAATTCTGTAGCAATCACGGACTTCTCGAACTTTGGAACCGCCCGGTCTGGCGCACCGTCAAAGGCGGCAGCCGGGAATATGTGGCGCGGTTGAGCCGCCTTTTTGCCGACCGCATCCGGCTTTCGACCCCGGTGGAAGCGGTACGCCGTCGGCCCGGATCGGTGGAGATTCGCGATTCGCACGGACGCGTTTCGGTCTTCGACGACGTCGTGATCGCGACCCACGCGGATCAGGCCCTACGCATGCTCGGCGATGCGAACGACGAAGAGCGCCGCATTCTCGGCGCCTTCCGCTATTCGTGCAACGAGGCCGTGCTGCATGGCGACACGGCCGTCATGCCGAAACGGCGCGCTGCATGGTCGAGCTGGAACTATGTCGCCGATACGCGGGCAGATACCGGAAACGGGCCGACGCAGCCGTCGATTACCTATTGGATGAACAGGCTGCAGCCACTCGGCACCGCCCCGCCGACATTCGTGACGCTCAATCCGCTTCGTGCGCCGCGCGAAGAAACCGTCATCCGCCGCGATACCTACGAGCACCCCGTCTTCGACCTTGCCACCGATCGGGCGCAACAGGAGATCTGGTCGCTGCAAGGCCTGCGCAACACCTGGTTTTGCGGCGCGCATTTCGGCTCGGGCTTCCATGAGGACGGCATCCAGGCGGGTCTGGCGGTCGCGGAAGACCTTGGGGGCGTTCGCCGCCCGTGGCAGGTGGAGCAGGAAAGCGCCCGCATTGTGCGCAGACCGCTGATCGGGGCTGCTGGCCTGCCAATCGTGGAGGTGCCGGCATGACGGAGAGCCTGAAATCCGCGCTTTTTACCGGGCATGTTACGCATTCGCGGCTGAGGCCGAAGCAGCACACGCTTGCCTATCGCCTCTATTCGCTGCTGATCGACCTCGACGAACTCGACCTGCTGGACCGCCGCCTGCGGCTGTTTTCCGTCGATCGCTTCAACCTCTTCTCCTTCTTTCCAAAGGATCGCGGCGACCGTTCGGGCAGCGATCTCAGGGCCCAGGTAAATCGCTCCATGCGTGCCGCCGGGGTCGAGCCGGATGGTGGGCCGATCCGGATTCTGACCATGCCGCGCCTCCTGGGCTGGGCCTTTAACCCGCTCAGCGTGTTTTTCTGCTACGGCAAGGACGGGTCCGTCAGGGCGATCCTTTGGGAAGTGGACAACACGTTCGGCGAACGACACGCTTACATGATCGCTGTCGAGGATCGTGGGGGCCGCGAGATCGTCCAGCAATGCAACAAGGCGTTCTATGTCTCGCCATTCATGGACATGGATCTGCGTTACGAATTCCGTGTCGTCGTCCCGACTGACTGGCTCTCGATCCGCATCGAGACATTCGACCGCGACGGACTGGTGCTCACCGCCCGGCATCTGGCGAAGCGAACCGAGTTGACGGATGCCGCGCTCGCAAGGGCTTTTGTTGCCATTCCCTTCCTGACGATACGCGTCATTGGCGGCATCTATTGGGAGGCGCTGAAGATCTGGCTCAAGGGCATTCGCCTTCGCGCCAGGCCACGTCCGCCGGAGAACCCGGTTTCATTGATCCGCAAGGCGTTGGCCGAGCCTCGCACATCGCATGGAGAGACTGATATCCCATGAGCCAGCTTGACGATTTTTCCCAGATATCGATCGAACTGTCGTCGAGCGACGAAATGCTTGGCTTTGGTGGCCGGCTGGTGGCTCGCCTGATCCGCGATATCCGTTGCGGTCTCTTGACCATCGTGCTGCCCTCCGGCGCGGTCGTGAAGGGCGCAGGACCCGAGGCCGGGCCGGACGCAACCATCGTCATCAAGCGCTGGCGTATGCTCCGCCGCCTTGTCACCGCCGGTGACATCGGATTTGCAGGAGCTTTCATCGACGGAGATTGGACGACGCCGGACCTGACCGCGGTCATACGGCTTGCCGCCCGCAACGGCGATGCCCTTTCGCCGGCGATCAACGGGAATGTCCTGATGCGGCTCGTCAACCGGGTCGGGCATCTGCTGAATGCCAATACGAAAAAGGGTAGTCGCCGCAATATCGAGGCGCATTACGATCTCGGCAACGACTTCTACAAGGAATGGCTCGATTCCAACATGCTCTATTCCTCGGCGATCTTTGACGAGACGACGCCGAGCCTGGAGACCGCCCAGCAAAAGCGTCTCGACGTCATTCGCGAGAAACTGGCGCTGGAAGGCGGCGAAAGCGTGCTGGAAATCGGTTGTGGCTGGGGTGCGCTGGCTGTCGAGCTTGCCACCCGAGCGAATGCGAATGTTGTCGGCCTGACACTTTCGCCGTCGCAACTCCTCTGGGCGAAGGATGCTGTGATGGCAGGCGGAAAGGAGGCCCAAGTCGATCTGCGGCTGCAGGATTACCGAGATATCGAGGGGCAGTTCGATCGCATCGTGTCGATCGAGATGTTCGAGGCAGTCGGTGAAGCGTACTGGCCGAGCTATTTCGACGTCCTGAAGCGATGCTTGAAGGACGATGGCCGCGCCGTACTCCAGATTATCTCGATCGAGGAAAAGCGTTTCGAGGCCTATCGCGGCAGTATCGATTTCATCCAGAAATACATATTCCCCGGCGGCTTTGTGCCCTCGGACAGCGCGCTGGAGAGGGCTGTCTCCGCCGCCGGCCTAAAGCTGACCGGGATCGAGCATTTCGGACAGTCCTATTCGCGCACACTGCGCGAGTGGCGGTCACGCTTTCACGCGCATTGGCCGGCGATTGCCGCTCAGGGTTTCGACGGGCACTTCCGGCGTCTCTGGCACTATTACCTCTGCTATTGCGAGGCCGGCTTCGAGGAGGGGTGCATCAATGTGGGACTTTACACGGTTGAACATGCGTAAGGCATCTGGACAAGGATGATCAAGATGAAGCTTCTCGCTACGGCGACTGCGGTTTTCTCGCTTGGCTTCGCCTGGATTGTCCAAGCCGGCGACATCGAAGGTCAGTGGGCGCGTGGAGACGGAAACGCCAAGGTCAGGATTGCCCCCTGTGGGGCCGACGTCTGCGTAGTCAATACCTGGATCAAGCCGGGGATGGCGAAGGAAAAGACTGGCGACAAGCTCGTCATGACGATCAGAGCGGGTGCCGATGGCGTCTATTCCGGGACGGCCTACGATCCGCAGCGCGACATGACCTACAATCTCACCGTGAAGGTGAATGGCAACAGGATGACCACAAGGGGCTGCGTCGCTGCAGGTCTGATCTGCAAGGGGATCGACTGGACGCGGATCAACTGAAGCATCGGCGGAAATCGTAAACGAGGAGACCATGAAGACATATTATGTTGCCTATCTCGCCACCCTGATCGTTTTTGTTGCTATCGACTTCGTCTGGTTGAGCACCATGGCGGATCGGCTTTATCGTCCCATACTGGGCGATATGCTTGCGCCAGAGTTCCGTATCGGTCCCGCCATTGCTTTCTATATCCTCTATGCCGGAGGATTGACGTTTCTTGCAACGAGAGCCGGCTTGATTTCTGGCTCGCTTGCAACGGCCTTGCTTTATGGTGCGGCGGTGGGCTTCACGGCTTATGCCACTTACGACCTCACCAATCAGTCGACGCTCAGGAATTGGTCGACACTGCTGACGATCGCGGATCTGCTTTGGGGAACCGTCCTTTCCGCGGTGGCAGCAGGGGCAGGTTTCTGGATCACACAAAGGATTGTCGAAGGAGCAGGCGGAACCTGACTGACACGACGCTTGCCAAACCACGCAAAACTTCTCGCTTGGATAGGGTGAGATCGCCTGCTCGATGACGGTTCGAAGATCAGCCTGTCGCCAATCTCCATTCAAAGGAATGGTCCTGTGCGCGCCGTTAAGGCCAGCGGCGCTTGTCCTATTTTCCGAACTCCAGCCAGTTCCTTTTTGATCGAATTGGCTCTGGTCTATCAAGTGTTCAGTCAAACCGACGGGCTGTTATAACTATGGCACCAAGCTATGCATGCCTGCGCACCGTCGGCGGTTGGATGTCGCCGGCAAGAACGAGGCTGGGCGGGGGCGCGAGGTCGTCAACGCCTGAGAGCACAGCGGAGATGTACTGTAGCGCGTTCTTCATCCCGTTCACCGTATAGGGTTTCTCGATCGCGCCGAGTGCGCCCACGAAGTCATCTGGAAGGCGTTTGATGTTTCCACTGACGAATACGAACGGCACCCGCGCCTCGGCAAGACGGCGGCCGACATCTATCCCGGTCGGGCCGTCCATCAGATGGATATCCACAAACGCGAAATCTGGCCTTGAGGCAGACAGAAGATCGCGAGCCTGATGGCTGCTCATCGCCACACCAATTACTTCGTGTCCAGCTGCCTCCACTTCGCTTTCCAGTTCCATCGCAAGCAGCATCTCGTCTTCGACGATCATTACCTTCAATGTTCATTCTCCCGATGTTCATCGACAAGCAGCGTCACCTCCACCGTAGTCTTTCTGCCCTGGCTGCTCCGCTCGATATGAGCGCCAAGCTGCTGGGCAGAAGCTTCAAGAAGCAAACGGCTGAATTCTGCGCTTTCCGGGTCAGGTTGCACGGGTTCGACTGTATCCTCGACGCGGATCAGGAAGTGTCCGTTCAACCGTTTCACGACGACATGGATTTCGCCGCCGCCGTCACTCAAGCCCCGTCTGACTGCGTCACCAACGAGCTCATTGACGATGAGCGATAGCGGTGTTGCCTTGACTGCGGGAACGTAAAGCGGCTGCAGGTCAAGCGTCAAATGAATGTCGTCACGGCCGATACCGCCGATCAGATCGGTTACAAGTTCGCGGGCGAAGTCAGCGACATCGAACCTGGAGATATCGTCTAGGGTAAACAGCTTTCTCTGGACGGTGCTGAGTGCTTCCACCCGATTGAGAACGGCCATGAGGGTATGCCTCTGGCGCTCATCTTTTGTGGTGCGAGCCTGCAGCTTGACGATTGAAGCCATGGTCAAAAGGTTGTTTTTGACGCGATGATCTACTTCATGGACGAGGAGTGTCTTGGCGGCAAGCGCAGCACGAAGATCGGCGGTGTTCTTGGCGACTTCGTTCTCGGCTTGATGGCGGGCCGATGCGAGCTCGGCTTCCCGGCTCTTAACGTTGGTAAAGTCGAGCTGCGAAGCAAAGAAATAAACGATCCTGCCTTCATCATCTCGGACGGGGCTCAGAAACAGGGCATTCCAGAAGGTACTGCCGTCCTTGCGGTAGTTCAGGATGTCGACCGCGATATCCCGCCCTGCACCCACTGCCTCTCGGATACGAGCGACTGTATTCTTATCTGTTTCTGGCCCTTGGAGAAGGCGACAATTGCGGCCCACCAATTCGTCGCTCGAATAGCCGGTAAGCTTCTCAAATGACGCATTGCAAAAGATTATCGGATTATCGTCCTGACTGGGATCTGTGACGATCATCGACATGCGTGTTGCCTTGAAGGCCGCCGCAAAGGGATCTTCTCGAACATGGCTCGCAACAAGGCGATCGCCGGCGTTTTGCGCGTCGGTTTTAGATCTGTTCTTTTCCGCCATGATCTTCCCGCAGAAATCAAGCTCCGTACAATGCGACAATTCCCGTTTGGTTCCAGATCGTGGTTCGAGCCGCCGCACTGGCTGTCGGGCGAGCGTTGCTCCACACCTGGCTCAACACCCTCCGGCACGGTGAGTCAGGAGCCACGACCGCCTCTCATCCTTTTGATTCGATCCACAAGGTGCTGTGGATGGTAAGGTTGATCAAGCGGGCCGTCCTCACAGAGTTCGCCGGCAAGTCTCGCGGTCTTTTCGACAGAATGCGTCAGGAATACCCGCACGCCCGGGCGCTGCTGGCGGGCGAGCGTGGACAGCTCGAATCCGGACGCGTCACGAAGACTTGCATCGGTGACAACGATCGCGATGTTGAAACGAGCCAAGGCTTGCCTCGCTTCAGATGCATTCGTAGCTTCAATGACCCGATAACCGCATTCGCGCAAATATCGCGCCACCGTCGCCCGCTGCAGCGCGTCGTTTTCAACCAGAAGAATGGTCTCGGCATCTTCAGCCACCATGCATTGCCTTTTTCATGATCTCCAACAGCGGGGGCCCGATGTCCCAGACAGGCTTGTTCAGGAAAAGATCGTAAAGCTGGTCGTCGGCTGGGTTCTCGGCGGAGACAATGACAACCTTGGTCAAGTCGGCGGTATCGCGGACCATTCTGGCAAGGTCTGTGCCCTTGTAGCGGCCGGGCATATTCAGGTCGGTCACCACCAGGTCGAAACGCACACCATGGCGTAGGAGCTCGATCCCCTCATCGGCAGACGATACCTCGATGACATCCCAGCCGAGAGCCCGAATGCTTCCGGCATGGTCGAGGCGAATCAGGAAATCGTCTTCCGCCAGAAGCACGCGGACAGGCGGCTCATGTGCATTTGGCATGCCATTGAAAAAGGCTGGAAGCATCTCGGTCTCCTGATCCTCATCAGAGGGCCAGCGTTAAGACTGGCGGCGAATTTTAGTTCCACCCGGAACTCCAAAAGCTTGGTTCAAGTCACCGTCGCCCGCTGAGGACTTGAGACGCGGCTCGACCAGAATCATCTGTTATTGGTCCGATCGCCGAAGGCTCAAAGCATTCTGTCCGCGGAGTGTCCCTTAGGACCAATCGACATTCAATATTCCCAAATCGGTCGAAGGCTGGTTCGTAGGGCAAAGCGGTGGATCACAAATGAGTTTGAACGGCGGCCAGTCGGTATGACTGCGTGATGGTCAATGGGCGAAGATCGCGTCGCTGTTGCCCGGCAAGGTCGGCGATCCAGGGCGCACTGGTTCGGACAACCGGTTAGTTATCAATGGTTGTCTTTGGGTTGCCGGCATGGGAGCAGCGGGGAAGTTCGTCGCTCGTTTTGGCAGCGGAAAGATTCCACAGTGTAGTAATTCCAAGGAGTTAGGAAGCCCCGTGGGCGCGCAATCGCACGTTAAAATCCCCTTCATTCATTCCTGGCGCATCCTTATGGGGTGTGATGTTCGCGGAGACTGAATTGATGGCGAAGTCGGATTGGATGATGTTGCTAGCAGTAGCTATCCCGGTTGTGCCGGCACTCTTGAAGGAGATCAGGCTTTGGTGGGTAGCGCGGCGAAAGGATCGGCTTGTCCGATCGCGGGAGCGTCCGCAGCAGCCTTGACCTGAACACTCGCCCGATCGGGTTGAAACTGTATCGCTAACGCTTCCACTTGTGGCGTTTTGGCTCTATTTCCGGCAGCTGGCCGAGATCAACCCGCAACATCGGCTCTGATATAACCCACTTGCGCCATGTCAGGCACGAGTGCCATAGATCCGGCTATATGTTCATGCCTAGTTTTGAACGAGCCTCGCGGATGGCCAACAGCCGAGTTCGGCGGTGAATGGGTTCACGCTTTCTTTCTCATTAGAACAACAGCGCCGATCCGGTCGGCGAAAAGGCATCCTCCTGCGGCGAGCATCATCAAGATCATCCCCGTGATGCTCTGAAATGTCACCGTTTCGCCGGCCAGGATCGCGCCAACGGCGACGGCAATTGCGGGCGATACGAAGGCGAAACTTCCAGCTCTTGCCGGACCTATGTCTCTTAGAAGCTGCAGATAAATGCTGTAGCCAATCAGCGAACCGAAAATGACAAGAAAGAGCCATCCTGCGCTCGCTTGCCAGTTCCACAGGGTAACGAGCGCAGCTGTCGCATCCGTCTCAATGGTCAACGACACCGAAAGCAGCAAAATGCCGCCGATCAGCGTCGTTGATGCAGACAGTGTCGTGCTTCCGTACCCGGATACGAGTGGACGCGCCAGAACCGACCCCCACGCGGAAGAGATTGCCGCCCAGGCCACCGCAACCAAGCCGAAGATTGTCCACAAACCTGCATCTGGGGTCGCGGCCGCCGGCCCGAAAAGAATGATCAAACCCGTTACTCCGAGCATCATGGCGCCAAGCCGGATCCCGCTCCAGCGCTCCTCGCCCAGCGCTATGCCGAATGCGAGCAAAGCCAGGGGTGTCAATGACATCTCCAGTACGGCGGCTGTTCCCGACGGGACAAACTTCATCCCCCAGAACAAGGGACCATAACAGAGGGTGATCATCAACAGGCTCGTGACAAGCAGTCGCCCGATATGCCGCACACAGGGCAGCGTAAGGACGCCTCTTGCCGCACCCCAGCCAAGCAGCACCAGACCTGCGAAGATGAAGCGCGTCGCGGCAAAAAGCATTGGCGGAGTGGAGGTGACGCCGACCTTGACGGCGATCCACGTCAGTCCCCAGACGAGGCACAGGATGAGAAACTTGGTGATGTTGCCCGTGGACGACATTAGGCTTATCCTGTCGTAACGACTTAAACCTGATATACCCGTTACAAACCAGGTAATGGCGGTCTTGTTCCGATGATGAGATGGCGACTTCGACGACCGACATGCGGCTAAGCGGCGGCCATGCCGCGCTTGAGTTGGCCAATACCGTAGACAGCCGCCGTGGACGTTGGGGGCCTGACCTGCTGCTGGGCTGCGATGATATCATCACCCTGGCACGCCGGGTGGGCCTGCTCAATGAGAAGCAGATGACCGAGCTAAGCCAGCTTGCCAAAGATCAACCGCAAGAAGCAAAAAAGGTTCTGCTAGAGGCAATCAGGTTGCGCGAAGCGATTTACGCGATTTTCCTGGCGGAAGACGGCCAGAAGCCCTATCCCAAGGAGCCGTTCGCAATCGTTCATGATATGGCCAGACGCGCGCGCGCGCGCCAGGTCCTGTGCCAAACAGATGATGGCTTCCGGTGGGTTCAGCCGCTCGACGAACTCGCCGATCTTGTCAATCTGTTTGCCGCGCAAGCCGCTGAGCTGCTCACAAACCGGCATGGGCGGCGCCCTGTGCGGTCGTGCAAAGGTGACAATTGCGGGTGGTTGTTTCTGGATACATCAAAGAGCGGGCGCCGTCTCTGGTGTTCCGAAGCCAGCTGCGGCACCCATGCGCGCGTTAAGCGTTTCCGGGAAAAGAAAGGGTGACAGGACCGGCTTCTATCCCTCGACCATCGTTTGATCGATCAACAGCGACATTCAAGCCTCGGCTGCACCGTTTCGTTTGAAGGCGATCGTCACCGCCATCCCTCTGGCCGGGGCGGACTCGACCTCAATTTCCGCTTTCGCGTTCTGTTTGACCGATTGCACGATCATGGCGCTGAGCTTGCCGCGCCGAGGCCAGTCGGCCTTATCTGAAAGCCCGACGCCATTGTCGGCGACGAGAACCTTGCATCCCTCTTCATCGACGGTGCAACGGACCTTGACCTCACCGCCATCGCGACCGGCGAAAGCATATTTCAGGGCGTTGGTCAGGAGCTCGTTGACAACAAGCCCGACCGGCATTGCGACGTTAACTGAAACTGGCCAGGTATCGACTTTCATATCAAGGCGTATGCCTTCCGTCGCATGAGCCGCCATCACTGACGACGCTATCTGGCTGACATAGGTGCCAAGATCGACCGTCTCCGCTTCACTGCCGCCATAAAGCGAGCGATAAAGGATCGATAAAGCATCGATCCTACCCGCCAACCGGTTGAAGCCTTCACTCTCCTCCGAGCGTTGCGCGTTACGCGCTTCCATACGGATCAACGCGGTGATCATCTGAAGGTTGTTTTTCACACGATGT
Source organism: Neorhizobium sp. USDA 3394 (assembly GCF_056280385.1). NCBI lineage: Bacteria > Pseudomonadati > Pseudomonadota > Alphaproteobacteria > Hyphomicrobiales > Rhizobiaceae > Neorhizobium > Neorhizobium sp. USDA 3394. Next base: position 846,601 of record NZ_JBWCDU010000002.1, on the reverse strand, counting down.
TGAAGCTCCTTGAGGAGAAGATCCTTCTCCTCAAGGAGCTCTCCGAAATTGGCACGATCATCGGATTGACCGCGCGCTGACATCGCCAGCAGCCGAAACAGAGGCAGCCCGATATCATCGACGATCGTGTTCGACCATGCATCGATGACGAGTTTTTGTTCTCCTGCCGTCAGGATAAAGGCACCAAGATACTCTTCGTTCTCGATCAATGCACGAATAAGGTCAGGCCCGTCCGTGACGGGAGGTGCGGCGGGGAGAAAAGACCAGGATTTCCCCTGCAGCTCTTCAGCCGAAACGCCGGTGAGGCGTTCGAATTCGATGTTCCCGTAGATCAAGGTCTCTTGGGTTCCAAATTCTGAGACAGCGACCGCGAAGGGGACATGATCCAGGAATTGGCGAAACCGATCGTCATCGAGCGCTTCGGCAAGATGAGGAAGGTCGGACGTCGGGAGCGGCGGATTAAGATCGTCAGGATTGGTCATGAGCATCCGAGCAGTATACACGCGGACTTAGTATCACAGCGCCAAAAGGAGCACCTAACGCTTTTTGTCGAGCAGTTTCTCACCCGGTTATCCGCTTGAGCGCGTCAATAATCGCTGAAGGTGCGTAGGGCTTGGGAAAGAAAAGCGACCTTTCCGGCATCTCGTTCGCCGCAACGTTCCGGTTACCGGACGTGATGATGATTTCGATGAGCGGCCATCGTTCCTTCACCATTCGGGCAAGGTTCAGCCCGTCAAGCTCCCCGTGCAGCTCGATGTCCGTAAAGATCGCGCGTATCAGACGTTCCTTGGAGAGGAGGCGAAGCGCCTCTTCGGCATTCACCGCCTCCAGTACAACAAAACCGACGTCACGTAACTCGTCCGCTATAGACATTCGTATCAATGACTCGTCTTCGATCACAAGTATGGAAGTCTGCGGCATGCGGGCACCGATATCATCTGGGTCTGGCGGGGCAACTCTCCAGCCTAAAACATGTTCCTGTTGACGCAGCATGGTTCGATGCCGTCATGATGTCCGACCTTTCCTCGACACCAACGGTACGGTGGGTTGGTGGAACGGGCGAGACGGCGGGACAGGCGCCATGTCTCCTTCCATCACGAGCGTTGAAAGCTTGTCGACCAGGGCATGCGGCCCGCACCGGTCGCTGCGCATTCATTGCGATCCTCGGGTGACTGTATCGCTCAGCCCAGGCAAGTTTCCACACGCGAAATCCCGATCAATCAGCCACGTCAATCTCGGCCTATTACCCGGGAGAATCCCGATCAACGCAGGCTTTTATGCAAGAGGCTGGATGGTCGGCTGATGGGCTGCGTTGACCTCAACGACATTCAAGTCCGGGTCTCTAAGATACAGTTGCGGAAAACCTGCCAGGCCAGTGCGAAAAACCAACATGCATTGAGGATCGTCTTGTGGAAGATCATCCCGAAAGCCGCGAGCCGTAAGCTGTTCAACGAAAGCCTCAAAGTCGGCTGTCTGGAAAGCGAAGTGCCAGTCGTTCCGGTCAATCGTGGGATTCCGGCGGAAGCTGCCTTCCGGGTAAACAACAAGATGCACCTGCAAGCTGCCACAAGCCAGCCAGGCGCCGGGTATAGGGAAGTGCGGCCGAGGAATTTCAACAAGACCGAATACCTCGCGATAGAAAGGTAGCGACCTCCGCAGATCAGAAGTAATGATCGATACATGGTGCAGGGAAAGCAACGATATCCTCCTCACTGGATGGGTCCAGCCTTCAAACTATCAGCAACCGGCCCATATTGCCACGTGAGCGAATGTCGGTGATTTCCGGCGGCAACGGCGCAAACTTCAAGGAAACCCAAGATCGCCGAGCATCGACTGGCCTCCACGGAGATGGGCCTTATTGCTTCAATCCTGTTGTTTCTCCAAGAGACTTGGCGTAGTTAAGCTTGCAATCATCGTGCGGTCGGTTCCGAAGGTAGGGCGCGCGCTTAGCCTGGAGGTTGCCACATCGCCGTGGCTGCCTCTGTCGCCTCACGCCGATGCCGCGGCCTTGAGGTGCAGGTTTGGGCTTTGCGGCGAGGCCGCCTGCCGCAGGAACCGATCAGACGTCAAATGTCGATTGGGGCGACGCGCCACACCCTGCGCGCGGGCTGCTCCGCTTACCTGGCCGGTTCAAAGAGTGCGAACGGTATCCGCGAACCGGCACCTAGGCTTCTATCGAAAGCTGACCTCCAAGTGCTGACGATCTTGGGCAACTACACGGCAATTAGTCTCGAAACCCTCAGCCTGGATAGCAAGGATGAACTGCGGCGGCATGCCGGAAGTGTTGGAGACCGTGATACTTGCACTGTCCGGTCCAAGGGAGCGGATTGTGCAGTCGAAAGTGGAGCGTCTATCATTGAAGATGATCATGCCCGCCTTGAGGACGCGCCGTCGCTCACCTAATCCCGGCGCTTCCGCAGAACTCCAGGACATGCATCGGTCGCGGCCGGCTTGTTTCGCTCGATACATGGCTGCATCGGCCTGAGCCAGCAGAGTGTCAATGTCTTTCGCGACGATCGACATGGAGGTGGCGCCGTAACTTGCGGTCACCAGAATCGTGTCTGCTCCCACCGCCATTTGCTTTGCAGACAGTCCCTGACGCAGCTTCTCCGCCACGCCCATAACTCCCTCTCGGTCAACGTGCGGCAGCAAAATTGCGAACTCTTCCCCTCCTAACCGGCCGAGTAGATCGCCCCCTCGAAGCTGCTCCCGGCAAGTGGCTGCTACTAGCTTCAGGATATCGTCACCTGCTGCATGCCCGTAAGTGTCGTTCACCTTCTTGAAATGGTCGACGTCGAGAACAATGCAGGAGACATCATGATTGTGCCGCGCTGCCTGCGCCAGAAGGCGAGCGGCTTCTTCCTTGAAGGCACGGCGTGTGAGGGCACCGGTCAATCCGTCTGTAGCGGCCGACTTCAAGATCTCGACCCGATCCATGGCAACGCCTGCCAGTTCCTGCAGAATGACGAGATCTCTGTTTCCGAACGAGCGCGGTCTCCTGTCAATCGCGCAGACGGTCCCCACGGTATGACCGTCTACTGTCTTAAGTGGCACTCCGGCATAAAAGCGGATGTGAGCCTCTCCCGTCACAGCGGGATTGGACGCAAACCGAGGATCGCGAGTCGTATCGGCAACGACAATGGACTGCTCGCACTCAACGACATGTCGGCAGAAGGTATCTCCGCGCGGCATCTCGTCTACCGGAAGGCCGGAACATGCCTTGTACCACTGACGATGGGCGTCGATAAAAGAGACGATGCCGATGTCGACCATGAATATTTCCTTGATCAATCGGACCAGTCTTTCAAAGCCCAGGTCCCGTGGTGTGTCCAACATGTCAAGCTGGTCCAGCGCCGCGAGACGGTCCATCTCACGCCGTACGGCTTCGATCGATGATTTGCCAAAAGCACGAACAACAGCCATGGGTACCTCTATATTAGGGGATGTTGCGCAGGATTCGTAAACACGCGGTTACTCAGCGTCGAAACTACGTCAGCGCACGTCAACGACGCCAAGAAAGTTGAGGGGGAACCGCGCACTGGTTCCGCCCTGGGGCTTCGCGTCTCACATTGTCGGCTTCCGGTGGATTTCGATTTTGTTTTGAGAATTTCACTCTCAGGTTCCAGAACAGGAGAAATTTACAGACGCTTCCCTTGACCCGCCAAGGGTTAAACCCTGCCTCCGGAGATCAATCGAAATTTGGGTAAGCAAGAGAGTAACGGCAGATCCGTACGAACGTCGTTGGTCTGAGATTTTGGCGATCTCATGGCGATGCCAACCTCCCGCATGTTAACAGGAAGGGGCGGCAGACTGGGAAGTCCACGGCCCCGGATGACCATAGGGCGAATTGCCGCCAGATCCGCTAGACGCCCCGCAGTCAACAACATCGGAGCTGGCAGCGATCTATTTGATCATCTGATCGCCAATTGACTGCCTGAGTCTGCGCATGTCGCGGACGGGCGGAGATCCGAACTGCCGCAGATATTCGCGGCTGAACTGAGAAGCGCTTTCATAGCCGACCGCGTAGGCGACGTCGGAGGCACTACGGTCGCCAGCGAGCAGCATCTGGCGCGCTTCCTGAAGGCGTATCTGCTTCTGATACTGGATTGGGCTCAATCCAGTCAGCGCGACGAAGTGGCGGTGCAGACTAGCGCGGCTCATCCCGGCGGCATCGCACAGCGCCTCGATCCGGAGTTGCGTGTTGCCGTGGTCCCGAATCCATTCAACCGCGCGCCGAATTCGGCCGAGCGGGCCTTCTGGGCGGGCGATGTGACGCAACAGTCGCCCCTGCGGGCCTTGTAGGAGACGATAAAGCAATTCTCGTTCAGCCATCGGCGCGAGTACCGGGATGTCCGCCGGCGTGTCGAGCAACGCCAGCAGTCGCAGCAGCGTGTCGCGCAGCGGCGGCGTCATCGGATTGAGCGCGATGCCGCTGCCTGGTGTGTCCGCGTCGCGCACCGCCGGCATTGTCGATGCGACCTCGGCGAGGAGTGCCGGATCGAGGACCAGCGAAATCGCCACATAAGGACTGCCGTTGTCAGCGTCATGGATCTGGCCGCTCAAAGGTAGATCGAGTGCACTGACCAGATATTGGGACGCGTCGTAGCGCAGCAGGTCGTCGTGGATGACCACCTCTTTCGATCCCTGCAGAATGAAGCAGATCATCGAGCGGTAGAGACACGGAGACGTTCCCGAGGTTGCCTGTCCGACGCCGATTTCCAGGCGCGGGATCGGCGTCAGGGTCATTCCAGTCCGCCCGTGGCGGAGCGCGATATCGCGATGCGGCTGTAGGTTGTCGGTCATGGCAAAGACTATGACAGCATTTCTCCCATCTGCAAAGCGCTTGAGACAATCAGGCAAGCAATTGAGAGCATCAGGCGGGGCGTCGGACACAGCAATCGCCTATCTGACTGGCATGGAGGGTTACGTCTCAGCGGCGTGCCATCCGATAATCAGAATCACAAGGAATGTAGCCATGTCTCAGAAGATCGCACTCATTACCGGCGCCAGCCGCGGCCTCGGTCGCAGCATGGCGCTGCACCTGGCCCGTCGCGGCGTCGGCATCGTCGGCACCTATCGCCAGGGCGCCGCGGAAGCCGATGCGCTGGTAAGCGAGATCGAGGCGCTGGGCGGCACGGCGGCGATGCTCGAGCTCGACGTCACCAAGGTAGCAAGCTTCCCGGCCTTCGTCGCATCCTTCGCCGAGACGCTCCGGAGCCGCTTCGACAGCGACCGGTTCGACTATCTGGTCAACAACGCCGGTGCGGTCGTCCACGTGCAGGTCGCTGACGCAAGCGAGGAACAGTTCGATATGATGATCGACATGCACCTGCGCGGACCGGTGTTCCTGACGCAGGCATTGCTACCGATCATCGCTGATGGCGGACGCATCCTTAATGTCTCGACGGGCTTCACGCGCACGTCGATGGCCACCTTCGGTCTTTATGCGGCAGCCAAGGCGGGGCTCGAGACGCTGACCCGGTTCATGGCGCTGGAACTCGGCGCGCGGCAGATTCGCGTCAACGCCATCGCGCCCGGTGCCATCGCCACCGATTTCGGCGGTGGTAGGGTCCGCGATAACGAACAGGCTCATGCCTTCGTCGCGAGCAAGATCGCGCTTGGCCGAGTCGGCGAGCCCGACGATATCGGCGGCGCGGTCGCTGCAATCCTGTCCGACGATTTCGGCTGGGCCAACGGCACGACGTTCGACGTGTCGGGCGGCCAGTCGCTCTGATCCCCATTCCAGCGCATCGAGATCCGTCATGACCGAGCAAAACCTCACTCTCGTCAGCCACCCGCTGTGCCCATTCGTCCAGCGTGCCGCGATCGTCCTTCTCGAAAAGGGGGTGGCGTTCGACCGGGTCAACGTCGATCTGTCGGCCAAGCCTGACTGGTTTCTGGCCCTGTCGCCGACCGGCAAGGTGCCGGTGCTGAAGGTGCGCCAGCCGAACGGTGAGGATGCGATCCTCTTCGAAAGCGTGGTCATCTGCGAATATCTGAACGAGACGCAGGGTGGCGCGGCGATGTATCCCGACGATGCATTGCTGCGTGCCCGGCATCGCGCCTGGATCGAATTCGCCACCCAGACCTTTACGGAGGGCTGGCAGTTCCTCCACGCCAAGGACATGGCGACCGCCGACGCCAAGCGGGCCGCCTTCCGTGATCGACTGAGCAAGATCGAAGCGGAACTGGGCGACGGCCCGTATTTCGCCGGGGCGGACTTTGGTCTGGTCGATGCGGTCTACGCACCGCTGTTCCGCTATTTCGGGATCATTGATCCGCAAGTGGCGGACCCGATCTTTGCTGGCCTGCCACGTGTGACGGCGTGGCGCGCGGCACTTGCCGAGCGATCCAGCGTCAGGAACGCCGTGATCGACACCTATCCCGACCTGTTTCGCGAACACCTGCGCCAGCAAGGCGCGATGATCGCGGCTTAACAACCAGAAGGAGTGATATCATGACCGACCCATCCAATAGCGCGCTGATCCTGATCGAATATGTCAACGACTGGCTCTCCCCGACCGGCGGCATTTATCCGGTGTTTCAGGACCGGGAGCAGGTCGACACCGCGATCGCCAATTCGAAGATCATCCTTGAAGAGGCCCGCCGTCGCGGCCTGCACGTGATCCACGCAGCGCTGAAGTTCGAGCCGACCTTCAAGGTGCTGGGCGAGGCCAAGTACGGCCTGCGCAAGATGACGCGCGACCATGGCGCGTTCCTGGGCGAGCAGGCCGATTTCTTCCCCGGCTTCGAGCCGGCGGAAGGCGAGCATGTCGTTCGCGAGCGCGCCGGCGGCAGCAGCGTCTTCGTCGGAACCACGCTCGACGGCTACCTGCGCAACAATGGCATCTTCGACATCTACCTCGCCGGCTTCTCGCTGCGCCAGTGCGTCGAGTCTTCGATGCGCAATGCCCATGACCTCGGCTACCACACCAATGTCATCTACGACGCGTCAGCCGGCTATACCCGCAAGCAACAGGACGACTTCGTGGCCGAGATCGCACCCTTCTACGCCAACGCGATCACCACGCAGGAGTTCGTGGCGAAGGCATAATCCGCCGCTGGACCCGGCCCGGTTATCGGGCCGGGCTTCCGTCGGCCGTTAGATGCGAGGCAATACGATGATCGGGATGATGGTCGAACTCTCGGTCGCGCCGGGTAACACCGACGCATTCGAACGCGCCTTCGCGGTCCAGGCCGCCGCAGTGCGTGCCAAGGAACCAGGTAACCGCCTGTACGAACTGTTCAAGTCGCGCACCCTGGCCGACAGCTACACGCTGATCGAAATCTACGAGGACGAGGCCGCGCTCGCCGCGCACCGGACATCGTCGCACATGGCGGCCAATCGACCGCTGACCGCGCCGTTCCTCGCCACACCGCCCGTCACGCACGTGTTCACGGTTGCGCCGCACTCCTTATGACCGGCCGGATGGTCGGGCTATCGTATATCGACAGCGGCACGCCGTACCGCACGGTGGACCGGGCGGGATAAGTGGAATTTCTGCCTGACTTCGGCTTAAATGCCGGGAACAGGAGAGACCATGACGAGACGACCGCGCCGGAACCATACCCCGGCCTTTAAGGCAAAGGTGGCGCTTGCGGCGATCAGGGGCGAGCAGACGCTGGTGGAATTATCCCAGCAGTTCGACATACACGCCAATCAAATCAAGCAATGGAAAGACCAGGTTTTTGCGACCTGATGGCCCAACATCGCCGTTGTTACTCTTCTGACAACCAAAAGATGCCGAGGCTCTGGACGCGCTGGCGGATATCGGACGGCTGCGTTTCGGTCCGAAAATCGTGCTCTTTGCCGACATCAATAACTCTTCCGTCGCGATCCAAAGACGGAATCTCATGAGAGATGACTGCTTGCCAGCTATCTGGTGCTGGCCAGATCGAGCCGCAATCTTCCGGTCGGTCTTGTCCATCATTAGCCGCGTTGTTTCGAATGCCGGCTTCTTCCGCAAGTAGCCACGAGATTCGCCTACAAGAATTCGGTTTTGGACAAGCTCATGGTCGTAACTGACACGGGTGCAAGCGAGTGATCTGTTAATCACCCAAGGAAAGCGGCCGTAGATCCGCATCAGCACAAAGGCGCGTCCGGCGTCGCTACCTCAACAGCATTATCAGCCCACGACCTGGCCTCTCTCGAGAAGTCGGCCCGTCGCGGTATCCGGAAATTCAAGGGAACGTCACTACATAAATCTGGAGGGATAAAGCATGTCGACTACAGACAGACTGCGAAGCGTAGATCCGGCGGTATTCTGGCCGGCCCTAGCTATAACAGCCGGGTTCATCTCATGGGGAGCATTGGCCCCGGATAGCCTCGCCTCGGTCACTCAGGCCACGCTTTCGGCGATCATCAACGGCTTCGGATGGGGCTTCGTTGTCTCGACGGCGTTGTTCCTGGTCTTTTCTGGCTTCCTGGCGATCAGCCGTTTCGGCAAGATCAGGCTTGGGGCTGATGACGAGCTTCCGGAATTCCGGACGGTTTCGTGGGTATGCATGATGTTCAGCGTCGGGATGGGCATCGGGCTGATGTTCTGGGGCGTTGCCGAGCCAGTTTTCCATTTTGGCGCACCGCCTCACGGGCTGGCGGTCGCGCAATCCAAGGAAGCTGCACTGCTTGCGATGAAATATTCCTATTTTCATTGGGCCCTGCACCCTTGGGCCATCTATGCGATTGTCGGCCTGGCAATCGCATACTTTACCTACCGCAAGGGCTTGCCCATCCTGATCTCAAGCGCGTTCACCCCCCTGCTCGGCAAGGCGGTCAACGGACCGATCGGTAAAACGATTGATATTCTCGCCGTCATCGCCACACTGTTCGGCACGGCGACGTCGCTTGGACTTGGTGCACAGCAGATCAACAGCGGTCTGAATTTTCTCTGGGGAACTGGTGAAGGGACAGGCATTGCCCTTGCGATCATCGCGGTGCTGTCCATGCTGTTTATCCTGTCGGCAGTGTCCGGGGTGGGCAAGGGCGTTCAGTTCCTGAGCAACATGAACATGGTGGTCGCCGCGGCGCTGCTGCTGTTCCTGGCTATCGTTGGACCGACCATCTTCATCCTCAACACCTTTACCGAAGCGCTCGGCGACTACCTGGCCGATCTCGTTACAATGTCGTTCCGCACCGCCGCCTTCAGCGACGGCAAGTGGCTAGGGAGTTGGACGATCTTCTACTGGGCCTGGTGGGTGTCTTGGGCGCCTTTCGTCGGCGTCTTTATCGCCCGCATCTCAAAAGGGCGCACCATCCGCGAATTTGTCATCGGCGTCCTGCTCATTCCGAGCGGCGTAACCTTCCTCTGGTTCACCATCATGGGCGGTACGGCGCTGCATTCGGAACTGATGGGGGTTGGTGGTCTTGTCGAGGCGGTCAATAATCAGGGTGCCGCAATCTCACTGTTTGCGCTACTCGAACAATATCCGGGAACCGCGCTCACTTCGTTCCTCGCGATATTCCTTGTTGCGATCTTCTTCATCTCGGGAGCGGATGCCGCCTCGATTGTGATGGGCATGCTGTCGTCTCACGGCACACTTGAGCCTGCACGCGGCGTCGTCGTCCTCTGGGGCGTCCTTGCAGGCGCATCGGCCTGCGTGTTGCTGGTGATGGGAGGTTTGCAAGGCCTGCAGACCGCGTCGATCATCGCGGCAGCACCCTTCCTCGTCGTTATGATCGGGTTGTGCATCTCCCTATGGATCGCGCTGTTGGACGACCTCGAAGGGCGCAGCAAACTGGCCCCACCCCTGCCCGCAGGCCCTCCTTTAGGCGAAGCACTCGCGGCTGAGTAGGTCACCGCTTTGCCACCCAAGCAACCAACCAATCGCACCCTAAACTGAGTTTCAGGTGCGATTGGCAGGAAGCGCGCGCGGGTTAAATTCACCCCCTGCCACGTTTTATCCTGACCCACGCGAGGCATTGCTTACAATGACCCACGATCGAGCCTGGTATGGCAGCTCCAACTGGCCCCTAAGCGGGCGAGAGCCCTTTGGTAACTTTTCTGTACGATCGTGGATAATTGACCCGCTTCCGATAATACGCACCGCGGATCGTCCAATCCTGGCAAACCGGCAAAAGCTGCCCCTGCCGCTTCGTGCAAAGCGGGCGTCACCGTGTAAATGCGGTTGAAATCCGCAACGTCACGCCTACCGACAGGATCGCTTCTGCCATCGATTTGGCCTGTACCTTCAGCACGTCAACCTGACGAAGCTTCGCGACGCTCTATTCTGCCGTGCGTCGTTTCACTGCCATTTCAATGTCCCTTCCGACGCTCAAAAAAACCGATAAAACCATGCCAATTAGGTTATGGATTGTTGCGAAATAGCAGTTAGACAACATGCATAGTTTTATCTCAATGTGACAATGGATCTGGAGGAATTGCGACGTTTCGTCCGTCGCAGATGAGATGGAGGAACTGATATGAATTTCTATTTCCGCGAAGTCCGAGGCTTCGTGAGGGCTGCGATCCTTGCGGTCTCCGCAATCCTGCTGCCAAGCCTCGCCAGCGCCGAAACCCTCGAAGGCGGGACAATTCGAATTGTTGTTCCCTACGCGCCCGGCGCGGCAACGGACAATCTTGCTCGGCTACTTGCACAAGGGCTTGAACAGAAGCTGAAGGCTACCGTCGTGATCGACAATCGGGCTGGCGGCGGTACCCAGATCGGGACGCGAGCCGTAGCTACCGCGAAGCCGGACGGGCGAACTCTTGGCTTTATAGATACCGCTTTCGCCATCAATCCAGGCCTGGTCGGGGCAGCTTTGCCTTACGACACGGAAAAGGATTTCACGCCCATATCGCTCATGGCGACCGCCCAGCTGGTTCTTGTCGTCAACCCCGCCGTCAAGGCCCAGAACATTGCAGAACTGGTCAAGCTTGCTAAGGCCGAGCCCGGGAAGGTTGGATACGCCACGACAGGTGTCGGCAGCGCGCCTCACCTTGCGGGTCAGCAGTTCAAGGAAGCGACAGGCGCAAACATCGTGCATGTACCTTTCAACAGCGGCGGATTTCTAACGAATGTCGTGGGGGGCCACGTTCCGGTGGCCTTTCCGGTGGTCGCGTCTGCGAGGGACTTCATCGAGTCCGGTTCGCTCCGGGCGCTGGCGGTGACGGGGTCGGAACGCGCCCGGCTGCTGCCGAACGTGCCGACGATGAAAGAGGCGGGATTCCCCGCGATTGACGCGACACCCTTCTTCGGGCTTATCGCCCCAAAGGGCCTTCCGCCCGAGATACTCGCTCAGCTGAGCGAGGCTGCGAGTGGCGCTCTGAAAGAAGGTGCGATACGGGACAAAGTCGTCCAGACAGGGTTTAATCCTGTCGGCAGCAACTCGACCGACTTCAAACCATGGCTTGAAAAGGAGATCGCGAAATGGGCGGGCGTGATCGAGCGTAGCGGCGAACGCCCTAAGTGAGCGACCACGGTCGGCCCTGCCTCCCTTCGGCGGCGGGCCGAGCGGGGACAATACCTATAGCGTAGCGCAACGAAGCGCCTTGACCGCGGGCGGGGTCGGCGGTGCGCCACACGACTATACGCAGCCACGATTTGGATGTGACAGGTGAAAACACAAATCAATACCGGCGATTTCGTATCAGGCGCCGTATTCCTCGGCGTCGGCGTCCTGTACGCACTGACCACCTACCAGACCCTCCCGATGGGCGAAGCGCTTAGCATGGGTCCGGGCTATTTCCCGTCTATTCTCTCGGGCGTTCTAGCGTTCCTCGGCATCGTCATGATCGCACGAAGTTTCCGTACGGTGCAGGTGCTCGAATTCGGCGAGGTCCCTTACAGGGCGATCGCCCTCATCACCGCGGCGATCCTTATTTTCGCTAACTTCCTGGACGAGCTCGGCTTACCGCTATGTGTATTCGTTACGACCTTGGTGGCCTTTTTCGGCAAGCGAGAGGCCAATCCCGTCAGGGGCGTTACAATCGCGCTGGGTATAGCGGTTTTCTGCACCGTCGTGTTCAGCTTCGGACTTCGACTTCCCATCCCGATTGTCGGAACCTGGTTTGGGGGTGAATGACGATGGATATTTTCGCAAATCTGGAGCTCGGCTTCGCAAGCGCACTTCAACCGATAAACCTGCTTTACTGCTTTCTCGGCGTACTGCTCGGAACGATAATCGGGGTCCTACCCGGCATCGGTCCGCTCGCGACCATGGCGATGCTCTTGCCCCTCACCTTCGGCCTCGATCCCACAACGTCGCTGATCATGCTGGCCGGGATCTATTACGGTTCCCAGTACGGCGGCTCGACGACCGCAATCCTGCTCAACCTGCCGGGCGAATCTTCGTCTGCCGTGACGACGATCGACGGCTATCAAATGGCGCAGCGTGGCCGCGCCGGGCCAGCACTCGCCGCAGCCGGGCTGAGTTCTTTTTTTGCGGGCACCGTGGCCACGATCGTCATCGCGGTGATCGCCCGGCCTCTTACCGCCATGGCGCTGAGTTTCGGTCCGGCGGAGTTTTTCTCGCTCATGATGGTGGGGTTGGTCTCGTCGATCGCGCTGGCGTCGGGTTCCGTCGTCAAGGCTGTCGGCATGATTTGCCTTGGTCTTCTGTTGGGCCTGACGGGCACCGACATCAACACGGGCACACCTCGATTTACTTTCGGCAGCCTCGATCTTCTCGACGGCTTCGACTTCGTGGCGATTGCCGTCGGCATGTTCGGGATCGGTGAAATCCTGCGAAATCTGGAGACGTCCCATTCTGGCGGCGGCGTCATCAGCAGGGTGGGACGGCTCTGGCCCTCGAAGTCCGATTTTGTCCGCATACTCGGCCCGTCCGTCCGAGGCACGGTGATCGGCTCGCTCCTCGGCGTATTGCCCGGCGGTGGCGCGCTGCTCTCGTCATTCGTCGCCTACAACGTCGAAAAGAAGGTATCCAGAAACTCCAGCGAATTTGGCAAAGGTGCAATCGAAGGGGTCGCTGCCCCGGAGGCCGCAAACAACGCAGGAGCCCAGACGTCCTTTATCCCGATGCTTTCGCTCGGGATTCCCTCCAACGTCGTAATGGCGATGATGATCGGCGCGATGGTCATGCAGGGTATCGTCCCCGGGCCGAACGTCGTCACGAGCCATCCCGATCTCTTCTGGGGACTCATCGTGTCAATGTGGATCGGGAACGCCATGTTGGTGATCCTCAATCTCCCCCTCGTGGGGATATGGGTGACGCTGCTACGGGTACCATATGACGTGCTCTTCCCGTCCATCATCGCGTTTTGCTGCATCGGAGTATTCAGCGTCGAGAACAGCGCGTTCAGCGTCAACGTCATCATCGGTGCAGGCCTGATCGGCTATTTCCTGGTCAAAGTCGGATGCGAGCTTCCCCCATTCATTCTCGGATTCATCCTCGGGCCAATGCTGGAAGAACACTTCCGGAGGGCGATGCTCATTTCGGCGGGTGACCCCCTCGTCTTCGTCCAGAGACCGATCAGCGCGGTGCTCCTGCTTATAGCCGCAGCAACGCTCGTCGCCGTGAGCCTGCCTGCCATATCCCGCAAGCGAACCGAGGTCTTCGTCGAGGACGACTGACAAGGCCGTCGCTCGGCAGGAGGTCAAAGGGGGATCATGGTGTCTGTTGTTGCAGTCCTTTGGAGATTTCCTTTGATTTCCTGCAGGCCCGGCGGATGCATTCGGCGAGCTCGTTCAGATAGCGGGAACCTTTGCGGTTGACCGACCGCACCAGGCTGAGCTTTACGGTCGCGCTCGGGTAGAGACGGCGCGATACAAGGCCCCGCTCGCGGCCTTCGCGCAGTCCGGCCTCGTCGAGCACGGCAATCCCGAGGCCCGCTTTCACGAAGCTGCACGCAGTATTCGATTGCGACACCTCAATGGAAATCGGAAGCTCGATGCCTGTTTCGCTCATGACGCGCCTAAGAGCAGCGCCCACAGGCTGCGTCTTCCCCAATGCAATTATGTCGTAGGGCTTTAAATCGGCCAGCTCGATTTGCTCCAGAGACGTGAGAGGGTGGCCTTCGGGCATCAGGCACCCGATATCGTCCTCATTCACATATTCGACATCGAGCGACTGGTCGACGGTCGCCTCGTAGATTACCCCGATGTCGGCCCTGTTCTTAGCGATCAGTTCCGAGATTTCCATCGTCGTCCTCGTGCGAACGATCAGAGAAATATTCGGATAACGCGCGCGAAATTCACACAGGGCGTCGGGCAACAAGTTTGACGCCACGACGGGGTTCGTCACGATATGGATTTGGCCGTCGTGGCCGTCGCGCAGGTTGGTCGCGTTCCTCTTTACGGCCTCCATGGCCGCCAGTGCCTGAAGAAGTCCGGGATAGAGGTCGAATGCTTCGGGCGTCGGGAGAAGCTTCTTGTTCTGCCTCCGAAACAAGGGAATACCAAGCCTGATCTCGAGGTTCCTCAGCAGTTTGCTTGCCGCGGGCTGCGACATCGCAAGAGCATTCGCGGCGCTTGTGAGGGTGCCAAGTTCCATTGTCGCGACGAACAGCTCGAATTCCCGTAGACTGATCTGCATATTCCGCTCCCGTTTCAATGGCCTGACGTAAGCCTGCACCTAGAAAGGTCTTACATGCATTTCTGGTTATGGATAGTTGCCAAATTGCAGTTAGACAATATGTGAAGGCCTGCACCATTATCCTCCTGAAACGGAGGAGCGTGTGCATTGATGAGAATTTCCCGTATCGAGGGGTATCATCTCGGTTTCAACCCCGATCCCCCGCTCGGCAACGCCCAGACGTTCATCCGCCGCCGCGATTTCCTGCTGGTAAGCGTGGTCACCGAATGCGGAAAACGCGGATGGGGCGAGGTCTTCAATTCGCCCTTCGCCGCTGGCGCCTTCATCAAAGCCAAGCTCGCACCCCTTGTGCTGGGCGAGAGCGTCATCAATCGAATCCCGCTTTTCGAGAGAATGCGGACATCCCTTGCCTACGACAAGCGCGGCGCGGGTCGGATGGCCCTGTCGGCCATAGACATGGCGGTGCACGACGCGGCAGGGCAAGTGCTAGGGCTCCCGGTTGCGACCCTACTTGGCGGCCAGGTCCGCGACCGCGTATTCGTCTATGCCTCGGGGCCGTTCATCAAAGAGGGGCGCGGATATCAGGATTATCCGACCGAGATCGAAAGCTATCTCCGCGGCGGGTTTCGCGCCGTCAAGCCGCGTGCCGGGCTACACCCCGTCAAAGACGGCCGCATGGTGAACGAGGTTCGGTCCCAGGTCGGTGACGATATCGGCCTTATGGTCGACGTTAACCAGGGTTATTCGCTCAGCGGAGCGATCGAGTCGTTGCGTCGCATGGAAGATGCGGGACTGATGTGGGTCGAGGAACCTCTGCAGCCAGAGAACCTGTCTGGGTACCGCCAACTGGCGCGAACCTCCCGCGTGGCGTTGGCCGGAGGCGAGGCGCTGGGAACACCAGCGGCATTCCGCGACTTCCTGGAGGCCGACACCTTTTCGGTTTTACAGCCTGATCCGACGGTATGCGGCGGCTTTACCGGATACCGCCAGATTTCGGCCCTCGGCATGGCATATGATGTCCCGACGATCCCCCACAGCTTCGGTACGATCGTAAACGCGACCGCCTCTTTGCATCTGGCCGCGCTGGAACCCGAGCGGCGCGGCGGTGGTCCGGCAAGCTATCCGTATGTCGAATACGACATGACCTTCAACCCGCTCTTGGCTCTGCGTGCGATCGACGTCGGGTCGGACGGCTGTATCGGTCTGTCCGATGCCCCCGGTCTCGGTCTGGACTTGAAGCCGGAAGAGCTAACTCCCTGGCTCACGGACAATTGGTCCCTAGCCCACGAAGAATGATGGTCTAGTCAGCCATGGAACAGCAGATTTGCTTGGCAAAGAGCTACCCGGTCCCGGCCATCGGCGCGGCGACCCGTTCATGGGGACACCGGAGGGCCTTTAGTCGCGTGACGACTTCATCATCGACCGGCCCGGCAGTCGATGATCGAGGAAGGTCAGGAGAACGGCCGAGTGGGAAGACAGTCGAGGAACTTAGCCAGCTAGGCCAGTTCGGACGCGAACCCGTCCGAGTCGCCACCCCGCACACCGTCATCTTGAATGAAGTCCGGGAAGCGAAGCTGGATCGCTTCGATTATCGACAGGGTGCCCGAAAGATGTTTTCGCATCGCGGCGGCTGCAGTTTCCACATCGGCATTCCTTATCGCCTTCACGATCTCATGATGGTCAGCCAGGAGGGACTGCATTTTCCCGGGCATCGGAAGGTTGAGGCGACGCAGGCGGTCAAGATGGACGCTTTTCTCGCGTACCACCTTCCAGAGTTCCGGGTTGCGGCTGCGGGTGTAGAGCACTCGATGAAAATCTTTGTCGAAGGCGTCGAACCTGTCGTACGTGGCCGGGTCGGCAGAACGCTCCTGCTGTTTGAGGATGTGCTCGAGAGCCGACGCGGTCTCGGCGGGAGACTCGGCAATCAGCCGGCGGATGGCTTCCAACTCGACGGAAAGGCGCAGGAACTGCGCTTGGCGGGCATGATTGACATCGATGCGCGAAACGCGCGTCGCATACTGGGGGTAGATGTCAACGAGCCCGTCCTCCTGCAGCCGCAGAAGGGCGTCGCGAACTGGTGTCACGCTCACGCCAAATTCGTCTTGAAGAGCCGTCCGGGAGAGCGGAGCGCCCGGCTCAAGAGCGACAGTAAGGATCCTCGCCTTCAATATCTCATGAACCTGAACCGCTACCTGGCGCGATCTGTCGAGCGTCATGACGTTGTTTTTCAGTGGCATTTCCGGACTCCGTTGGCACGCACATCTGACTAGCATGAAATTCCCGTTGATGCACTGATGTTTTAGTGTACTAATGCATCACCGATCGCATGGAGGCGGTAGGTTTCGCACACGTTCTGGGAGGACCCAAGATGAAGAAGTTAATCCGCGGCGTAGCCGCGCTCGTCGCCATGGTCGGCGTCGCTCTACCCGCCGTCGCTCAGGAGAAGACGTCCATATCCATCACGCGCCAACCGGGGATTCTCTACCTCGCCAGCCATGTGATGGAGACGCAGAAGTTCATCGAGAAGCAGGCTGAGGCTCAGGGTATCAAGGGCGTGACCGTCGAGTGGCGGACCTTCAGCGGCGGCGGCGCACAGACGGATGCCCTGCTCGCGGGTAACGTCGACATCGTCAATACGGGTACCGGGAACCTGCTGCTTCTCTGGGATCGTACAAAGGGCAAGGTAAAGGGCATTATCACCAGTTCCGCCCAGCCCGTGATCATGGTCTCCAACGATCCGCGGATCAAAACCCTCGATGACATCACTCCGACGGACAAGATCGCCGTCCCGACCGTCGGCGTCTCGACGCAGGCCATTCTCCTGCAGATTGCAGCCGCCGCGAAGTATGGCGATGCGCAGGTAAAGAAATTCGATCCGAACACGGTGCAGCTCGGCCATCCGGACGCGGTCGCCGCGATCTCGAATCCGAACCACGAAGTCAAGAACCATTTCGCCGCTCCTCCATTCCAGTACATCGAACTCAAACAGAAGGGCGTTCATCGCGTGACGGATTCCCGCGAGATTCTCGGCGGGGCGCTGACCCAAGCGACGTTTTTTACCACGACCGGCTTTGCAGAAGCGAACCCCAAGCTCATCGTCGCGGTTCGCGAGGCGACCAAGGAGGCCATCGCGTTCATCAAGAAGGATCCAAAGGCGGCGCTCGAAGCCTACAAGGCTGTAACGGGGGACAAAACGTCGATTGACGACCTGATGGCTATCATGAACGAGCCAGGATTTATCAACGAGTACCGCATAGATCCTCAGGGCACGATGAAGTTCGCCACTCACCTGAACAAAGTCGGCACGCTCAAGACCATGCCCAAAGCGTGGACTGACTATTACCTCCCTGTTTCCGCGGACCTGAACGGGAACTGAGCGTGCCGTTGCTCGAGCGAGGTCTCCCGTCGGCTTCGCTCGAGCCTTTCACAAGGATTCATCGCGATGTTACAGACAATCGAAAAGGCTCCGGCGTCACTGACCGAGGCACGAAATGAAGACGCGCTTCTGACGGTCGACAATGTCACGCTGCGCTACAAGACTCCGAGCCTGTTGGTAACGGCGACCGAAAACGTGAGCTTCAACGTCTGTCAGTCAGACCGCTTCATCCTCCTCGGCCCTTCTGGCTGCGGCAAATCCACCCTCCTGAAGGCTGTCGGCGGCTATATGAAACCCGTCAGCGGTTCTATCAAGATAAACGGAAAGACCGTCACCAAGCCCGGGCCTGATCGCATGATGGTCTTCCAGGAATTCGATCAACTGATGCCGTGGAAAACCGTTCTGGAGAACGTGGTGTTTCCTCTCGTCACTGCCCGCAAGCTGCCGAGAAAAGAAGCCGAGGACATCGCTCGGGGATATATCGAGAAGGTCAAGCTGACCCGCGCCATCGACAGCTACCCCCACACGCTCTCGGGCGGCATGAAACAGCGCGTCGCCATCGCCCGCGGAATGGCCATGCAGCCGGACATCCTGCTGATGGACGAACCCTTCGCCGCTCTCGACGCTCTGACGCGGCGGCAAATGCAGGACGAACTCCTGCAGCTGTGGGAAGACACGAAGTTCACCGTCATATTCGTGACCCACTCGATTGCCGAAGCGATCAAGATCGCCAATCGCATATTGCTGCTGTCGCCGCACCCAGGTCGGGTGAAAGCCGAAGTGATCAATGTCGACAAGGCATCAGCAGAGGACGGCAGCGCCGCTGCTCTCGAGCGCGAAATCCACGACATGCTTTTTTCCGAACCCGGACATCGGGAGTGAGAGACATGACAAAACCTCAAATCCTTCTTGCCGCCACCGACGCACAAACTGGCGCTCCGATGTCGAACATCTCGATAGTCGAGCAAAAGCTCAGTGTCTTCGAAACCCTCTGGGGTATAAGTGCCCTGCGCAAGGCGCTGATAATCGTGGTACTGGGAGTGCTCTGGCAGCTCTACGCTTCCCATCTCGACAATCCTCTTCTCTTCCCGACCTTGACGGACACCTTCGCGACCCTGGTGGACAGGTTCGCGGACGGCACCCTGCCCTCGCGCATCTGGACGACACTCAAGATTCTCATCACAGGCTACGTCGCGGGCAGCGTTCTCGCCGCGATCCTCACTGTCCTCGCGATCAACACCCGCATAGGGACGGACTTCCTCGAGACCATGACGGCGATGTTCAATCCCCTGCCCGCGATTTCGCTTCTGCCGCTGGCTCTGATCTGGTTCGGACTGGGTGCGTCTAGCCTGGTCTTCGTCCTGGTGCATTCGGTACTCTGGGCAGTAGCGTTGAACACGCATTCAGGTTTTCTCGGGGTATCCCGAACGCTCAGGATGGTCGGCGCCAACTACGGATTGACGGGCTTTGCCTACGTCACGCGGATATTGATCCCCGCCGCCTTTCCGTCGATCCTCACTGGCCTCAAGATCGGTTGGGCTTTCGCATGGCGAACCCTGATCGCGGCCGAGCTGGTGTTCGGCGTGTCGTCCGGCCAAGGCGGCCTTGGCTGGTTCATCTTCGAAAACCGCAACCTTCTCGATATCCCGGCGGTCTTTGCGGGCCTCCTTACAGTGATCGTGATCGGTCTTATCGTCGAAAACCTGATTTTCCAGACGATCGAAAAGCGCACGATCCAGAAATGGGGAATGAAGGAATAGCCACGCGCCGTTCTCCCGGAAGAAAGTCTTATCCATGCAGAATAACAAGACGCCATCATCGCTTCGAAGCGCGCGGTGGTTTGCCCCCGACGACCTCCGAAGCTTCGGTCACCGTTCGCGGATGATGCAGCTAGGTTACTCCGACAAGGATTTCGGCAAAAAGCCGTTTATCGGAATCCTGAACACCTGGTCAAAACTCAACACCTGCCACGCCCATTTCAAGGAAAGGGTCGTGGACGTCGAGCGGGGTGTGTTGCAGGCAGGCGGATTCCCTGTCGAGATGCCCGCGCTTTCGGTGGACGAAAGTTTCACCAAGCCGACGTCAATGCTCTACCGCAACATGCTGGCAATGGAAACGGAGGAGATGATCCGCTCGCATCCGCTCGACGGCGTCGTTCTGATGGGCGGATGCGACAAGACTACTCCCGGCCTGGTCATGGGCGCAATCTCGGCAGGCGTGCCGATGATTTTCCTGCCTGCAGGCCCGATGCTACGGGGCAACTACGCGGGCAGGATTCTGGGCTCCGGCTCGGATGCCTGGAAATTCTGGGACGAAAGGCGAGCGGGTAACATATCGGACGCGGAGTGGCTCGGCGTCGAAGGCGGTATCGCCCGTTCGGCCGGGACGTGCATGACGATGGGGACAGCCAGCACGATGACCGCGATCGCGGACTCCATGGGCCTGAGCCTTCCAGGAGCTTCCTCCATCCCGGCGGTCGACTCCAATCACCAGCGTATGGGAGCGGACAGCGGCCGCCGAATTGTCGAGATGGTTTGGGAGGACCTTACTCCTGACCGCATCATCACCGAAGCGGCCTGCCGGAATGCCGCAATCGTTGCGATGGCGACAGGTTGTTCCACCAACGCCGTGGTTCACTTGATCGCCATGGCGCGACGAGCTGGCGTCAATCTGTCGCTCGACGATCTCGACGCCCTTGGCAGGGTTACCCCCCTGATTGCCAATGTCCGCCCCTCGGGGAAGGACTATCTGATGGAGGACTTCTATTACGCGGGCGGCCTCAGGGCTCTCATGGCCCAACTCGGCGACAGACTTGATCTTTCGGCCGTAACCGTGACCGGGCGAACGATGGGTGAAAACCTCGAAGGCGCGCAGGTGTTCAACTCCGACGTCATTCGTCCGCTGTCGAACCCCGTCTACCACGAAGGTTCACTGGCTGTGCTGCGCGGCAATCTTTGTCCCGACGGAGCCGTCATCAAGCCTGCCGCTTGCGATCCGAGATTTTACCAGCACGAAGGCCCCGCACTGGTCTTCGACAGCTATCCGGACATGAAAAAGGCTGTCGACGACGAGGACCTCGATGTCACCCCCGATCACGTCCTGGTCCTGCGCAACGCCGGCCCCCAAGGCGGTCCCGGGTTCCCCGAATGGGGCATGCTACCGATACCCAAGGCGCTGATCGAACAGGGCCACCGCGACATGCTCCGCATCTCCGACGCGCGCATGTCGGGTACATCATACGGCGCGTGCGTCCTGCACGTCTCTCCGGAAAGCTACGTCGGCGGACCGCTGGCGTTGCTCAAGACGGGGGATATGGTCCGTCTCGACCTTCCCAACCGTCGCCTGGACATGCTCGTCAGCGACCAGGAGCAGGCGCGCCGACGCGCCGAATGGCGAGCTCCCGAGCCGCGTTTCGAACGCGGCTATGGGTGGATGTTCTCACGCCACGTCACGCAGGCCGACAAGGGCTGCGACTTTGATTTCCTTCAATCCGATTTCGGCCGCACCGCGGGCGAACCCGACATCTACTGAGGTCACCATGACGGACTACACCCTTTCCGACGCCACTCGGGCGAAGTATAAAAAAATCTCCACAGCCTCGATCGCGACGGCCCTCTACAAACGCGGGCTGCGAAACCAGTTCATCCAGGGTGTGCTTCCGGTCGCGCCCAAGACGGAAAACATGGTCGGGCAGGCCTTTACGTTGCGCTATATTCCTGCGCGGGAAGATCGGAATCCGATCACGATATTCCGTGACCCCAAGCACCCGCAGCGCGTCGCCATGGAGACGTGCCCTCCGGGTTGGGTTCTGGTGATGGACGCGCGCAAGGACGCCCGCGCCGCCACCGCAGGGTCGATCCTGATAACCCGTCTGGCGTTGCGCGGTGCAGCGGGCGTAGTCTCCGATGGAGGATTTCGAGATGCGACAGGCATCGGCGAACTGGACATGCCCGCGTACTACGCCAAACCCTCGGCGCCGACCAACCTGACACTTCACGAAGCACTCGACATCAATGTTCCGATCTCATGCGGTGACGCGCCGGTTTTCCCAGGTGATGTCTTGGTCGGAGACCGAGACGGTGTCATGGTGATCCCGGCCCATCTCGCCGACGAACTCGCCGACGAGTGCACCGGAATGGAAAGCTACGAAGATTTCGTACTCGAACAGGTCAAAGCGGGCGAAGCCATCATTGGCCTGTATCCGGGGACGAAAGAGGAATATCAAACCAGGTACGAAATCTGGCGCAAGGAGAATGGGCGTTAAGCGACCGGCTTCCTGTCACCGAAGGCGATAGCGGTCTTGCGAAGAAGCCGATGTCAATCTTGAGATTTTTGAAGCCGATCAGCTACCAGAACATTCCGGATGACGTACTGGCCGATGATTTTCGCTAGCGCTCCCGCCACGTCCGCGGGACGGAGAGCGATGGACCGAGGGTTACGGGAGATGACGGCCCATTCGGCGGATCATCTTGTCACGGGCATCCGTTGAGTGGCTATCGGACAAGATTGCGCGGCGACCGGGCGTGCAGATGTGGAGGAGGAAGGCATGAGAAAGACTATCTATCTAATCGCCCTGGCGGGTCTTATCCCATTCGTTTGGCACTCACCTGCCAACGCGGGTGTCGAATGCGAGAACTTGAAGGCAAAAACTGAATCTGTCGGTATCACGATAACCGAGAGCGCAAAGACAAATCCCACCAACGACATCCCGGTTGGGCACTGCCTGGTTCGCGGCATCGTCGGCGCGCGCAAGGGAACAGACGGGGTGTCCTACGGGATACGCTTCGAGTTGCGTCTTCCCGATGAATGGAACGGGCGGTACGTCCACCAGTTCAACGGAGGGAACGACGGAACTGTCGTTCCGGCTGTCGGACCATTACTCGGAGGCAACAAGCAGGACACCGCTCTTGCGCGAGGTTACGCGGTCGTTTCGAGCGATGCAGGGCATGACGGCAAAGCCAATCCCGACCGGGGGCTCGCCGCCGGAGCAGCGTTCGGGTTCGATCCCGAGGCGCGGAGAGATTATGGATACGGGGCGGTCGCCAAGCTCAACCCGATTGCCGTCAATCTCGTGGAAACTCACTACGGTAAGAAAATCGCTTTCAGCTATGGGGTCGGGGGCTCCAACGGGGGGCGACATGGCCTGATGGCTGCTACCCGCATGCCAAACGACTTCGATGGTATCCTTGCAGGCTATCCTGGCTTCAATCTTCCAAGGGCCGCTCTCCAACATGCCCTCGACATCCAATCTTGGGCCAAGGTTAACAGCGACATTTCCAAGGCGTTTTCGCGAGAGGATATGGCCACACTTGCGAAAGGCATTCTAGCGGCATGCGATGCATCCGATGGGCTGGCGGACGGGATCGTAGGCGACCCGGATTCTTGCGAGACATCATTTAAGCCCCAGGTCCTCCAATGCGCGAATGGCAGGACTGGTGATTGCCTCAGCGAAGCCCAGGTCACCGCTCTTTTGGCGAGCCACGCCGGTCCACGTGGACCCAAGGACGAACAGCTCTACAGCGCCTGGGCCTGGGATCCGGGAATGGCCTCGGCTAACTGGCGTGGATGGAAACTTGAAAGCGCGGTTGATTCGTGGGGTCGTAGACCCACGATCGGAGTAATGGGAGCGGCTTCCCTTGCACAGATTTTCACGACACCGCCTACACCCGTCGGCGGCACGCCGGAAGAACTTCAGAAGTTCCTTCTCGAGTTCGACATCAAATCCGAGTCGTCTAAGATCTTCGCCAAAGACGGAGTGATGACCGAATCCGCAGTCGAGTTTATGATCCCGCCACGCTCTGACAATCCGGATTTAAAGGACTTCCGCGATGCCGGGCACAAGATGATCGTGATTCACGGCAACGCCGACCCGGTGTTTTCGGTGCTCGATACGGTCAATTGGTATCAGAAACTCGATGCCAACAACAAAGGCGCGGCGCAGTCCTTTGTCAAGTTTTACCGGATACCAGGGATGCCTCACGGTGCCGGCGGTCCATCCTACGATGACTTTGATTTCTTCTCCCCGCTCGTGGATTGGGTTGAGAAAGGGATTGCTCCTCAGGGCGTCTCAGCAGGCATCACCCAAAAGAACAGCGAAGCGAAAGCATTGGTCGGTGCTCGCTATCTGTATTGCCCATATCCCCAGGTAAGCAGAGTGAAAACTAGCTCTACAGGCGAGAAAGAGAGAACCTGCCAGTAAAGCGTAAGCCGGATAGCTCTCCCCGCAAAGAAATGATGAGCACCTACATGGCGAGGCACTCGCCAAAGGCGGGAGATTTCGATCTTCTTGCAAAAACACGGCCATTGTAACTTGGATGGCCGTGTTGATTTTTAGGGGTCAATGAAGCCGCTCGGGGTGCGGCCGCCATCTTCCCCCTACCAAGGCGGGTTGCAAGCGGGGTAATGGGCTAGTGAATCTTGGCCCAATCACTCAGCGCGGCCATATCGCCCCCGGCGCGCTTGCGCAGGTCGTAGGCTTCACGCACGGCCTCCTCCTTGATGCGCTCCACATCGAGGCCGACCAGCTTTCCGCCTCGTTTCATGACCCGGCCATCAACAAGCACCGTATCCACGTTGGCGGCGCGCGCGGTGCGACCGATCATGGCTTCCGGCCGGCCGTAGGGCAGCATGTTGAGGTCGTCGGCGCGAACGAGCACGATGTCGGCTCGTTTGCCGACCGTAAGCGATCCGGTCCTGTCGGCAATGCCCAGCGCCTTCGCGCTATTTATCGTCCCCATTTTGATGACATCGGCGAAGTTGATCGGCTTCGACTTTTCCGTGTCCAGCCCTTTGAACGGGATACCCATGTACCAGGCCGACGACATGGATTCGAACATGTCGATCGGCGCAAGCGCGTTGGCGTCGAAAGACAGCGAAACGTTGACGCCGTCATTGAACATATGCACGAGCTGCTGCGCCTGGTAACCGGAGTTTCCCAGCCGCAGCTCGGAATGCACCGAGTAGCTGAGCGGCGCGCCGGTTTCGGCCATCGCAGCACGGTCTTCGGGCTTTGCATGGACGAAATGCACGATGATCGTCTTGGGGCCGAGATAACCCCATGTCTTCAGGGGGACGACGCCGTAGCTGTAGCCGCCTTGGCCGGCATGCATGGCTACCGGCAGACCGCGTTCGAATGCCCAGTCCATTTCGGTGCGGAACAGCTTTTCGGTCAGAGTGGCCGGGCCGCGGGAATTCAGACCGAAGGAAACCAGCTTTTCGAATGGCGAGTTCGCATCGAACCATTGCTTCTGGATGTGCCCCGCAAGTTCGAGGTCGATGAGCTTGTCCTTCGCGAGCTGATCGTGATGGCCGAAGGTGAACAGCGCCCGCATCCCGGAATCCTTATGCGCCCGCATTTCGGCTTCCACAGTCTCCTGCGACATGACGTGGTGGCAATAGTTATGCAGGGTCGTCACGCCGGCGTTCAGGCTTTCGGCCATGGCCAGCATATCGCTCGCATAAAAAGCCTGCGGCGTCATCTGTGGCACGAAGGCGCGCTTGACACCGAAATATTCCAGACCCGGCGCCAGCATGTTGCGCATGATGCTGGTCCAGATGTGGAAATGCGTATCGATCATTCCCGGCATGACGATCATGCGCGATGCATCAATGACCTCCGCGCCGGGAGCCTGGAGATTCGCTCCGATCGCCACGATCTCGCCGTTGCGGACGTGAATGTCGGCGCCTTCGATATTCCCAAGCTTCTCATCTACGGTCAGCAGCGAGCCGCCCTTGATGAGATATTCCCGGCGGTCCGGCAAGGCCCGCGGCGCGGATTGCTGCGCGCGTGCCGGGCTTGGTGCAATCAGAGCCGGCGCTGCAAGTCCGAACACTCCCGTGCAGGCGATGCCGCTCGCACCCAACAGCAGGGAGCGGCGGCCGAACCGCGGCTCAATCGGTTCCCCGCAGCAGTCGCACGGCGTGTCTGATTCATGTTTCCCAGTCATTTTCGTTCCCCTTCTTTTTTGGTCGATGTTGGTCTGCTGAACCAGTGCTGTTCGAAATCTCCTGCATGCGCGCGACCGCACCGCGTTTCCGGCCCGTGACGACGTCGCGCCTTGTTGGAAGTCACCAGCGGCGGGGATTTCTGGATCATCGCCGTGGAGCCAGCCAAGTGGGCAATAGCCGGGCGAGCGGCATCGGTCATTGAGGAGGCTACCTTTATGTTCGAGGTGACGCCAAGCAAGAACCGCGCCAATCAACTGGACCACACTGATGACGGCAAGCTACTCCGTCGGGGTGCCTTGCTGCAGGCATACGGCCGCAAAAGCTATAGGCATTTGCTCAAAAGGCGGGGTCGAGTTGAGAGGGTTCGAGTCACATAACAGAGTGACGTTTACATCGGAGTTCAGGAGCAACATCGCGTGATGGAGTTCATGGACGCGTTGCGAACCACCTTTGTTTGCAACCACAGTTGCTTCGACAAGATGACACGGGCGGCTGACCGGACGATATGGACGGCAAGCTTGGATGCAAGGGTTTAGTCCTCGAGACACCGATCCTCGCCAGTCGCGGCCGGAACAGCGGACCGATGGTCAGGGAGATCGGGGGCGGGTCGAAGCCGCGGCAGGATACCGACATTTCCGATCACGCCTTCTTCGAAAAAGACAGCCGTCGCCTGAGCATCGAGAGCCCTGGGGAGATCCAGATCAGCAGCGTGAGGAATCCCAGGGCGTTTGCGATTGGCCGATCAAAGAAGGCAACCAACGAACCGCCTGATTTCATCATTGAGGTCAAGAAGTTCTGTTCCAAGACAGCTACGGCATAGTCACAACATCAAAGAGCCGAATCCATTCACGCCGGGGGCGATGCATCAAAGCCGCGAGGCATATGAACCGTCGGAGTGCGATTGTACGTTCGCTTTCTCTTTGATTACATAGCCGTCGCTGTGCATAATCCTCAGTCGCGCCAGTGCCTTGGCAATATCTGCGTCGGCAAAGACCGGCTGGAAACAGTGCGAATGGTTGGAGAAGCCGGATGGAACTGAAGTGGCTTGAAGACTTCGTCAGCTTGGCGCGTTTCATGAACTTCACGCTTGCGGCCCATGACAGAAACATCACCCAGTCGGCGCTCAGCCGCCGTATCCGGCAACTAGAACAATGGGTGGGCCTGCCGCTGATCGACCGTTCGACCTATCCCGTCAAGCTGACGCCGGCGGGCTACAGCTTTTTGCCGAAGGCGCGCAAGAGCGTCGACATGCTCTGCGCCTTGCGCGAAGATACGATCGAGGCGCACGGCTCGACGGAGGAGGTCCTCTCCTTTGCGACGATGAGTACGCTCGTACTGACATTCTTCCCGGCCTGGATGGAAAAGGTCGAGGCGCTGGGAGGGCCGTTCCGGACACGCTTCACCGAAGCCTATTCTTCCTTTTCCAACAATGTCGCGACACTGTTCCGCAACGAGTGCGACTTTCTGCTGATCTACGCCCACGATTCCGTTCCCGCGATGCAGGACCTTTCCGAACACGATTATCTGACGCTTGGAGCCGAGCAGGTGATCGCCGTGTCGGCGCCGGCCGAGAATGGCGATCCGCTGCATGGCGTGCAATCCGATGGTAGGCTGATCGACTACCTCAGCTACCGGGACAATTCGTTTTTCGCGCAGGCCTTGCCGAATGCCGTCTTCGACAAGAAGGCGCTCCGGTTTAATACGGTCTACGAGAATGCGATGTCGGCGGCATTGAAGGCGATGGCCGTGTCGGGCCACGGGGTTGCGTGGATCCCGGAAAGCCTGGCCATTCAGGAACTGCAGACCGGTCAACTCGTCCGGGCGGCCGATCCCTCCTTCGATATCGAAGTCGAAATCAGGCTCTACCGCTCCCATCGTCTGCGCGGCAAGCGGGCCGGTCAGTTCTGGAGGCAGGCGGAGGAGGTCGCGCTGCAAGCCAACCGCTAGACTACCGACCCTTCCTGGCTAGATCTCGGTCATTCCTGGCACCGCCGTCGAAAACCGGGGCCAGAAATGCCAGGTCCGGCTGCTCGTCCAAAGCGTCGAGAGCGGCATAGATGGACATGGGGTTTGCAACACCTTCCAGGCAGTCTGCAAACTTCGTCCTGCGGTCATCCTCCGAAAACGGCTCGGACAGGCCGCCGCGTGCAAAGCTCCGTTCCACACCATACACCTGGCCATCGCGGAGGGTGATCCGCAAGCGGTGCGGCAGGTAGCTCGTTGCACTTGCTTCTTCCGCGGCGCTGTAGTGGGTCATCGATATCTTTGCGAGGAGCGGGTCTTTCGTCACGACGCCGACTCTTGCGGGGGTGAAGTCGAGCAGCGACAGGCTCTTGTTGCGGAATGCCAGTGCCAGGCAATACTGCATGGAGAAACGGGCTTCCATCTCGTCACGCGGTTGCGGGTAGGCAAGGTTGCGGTAGTTGGCGATCCCGACATGGCATTCGGCGGATACGATCGCATCCGGATCGATCGGGGCGTCCTTCATCAGGTCGAGGGCCGCATCGACGATCAGATGCGTCGAGCCACAACATGGATGCAATTTCGGCATGACGCCGACCGTTTCGATCGTATGCTCGCGTGTGCCCGAGATATCCGCAAGGTCGTAGCCCTTCGGCGCCTCGCCGCCGAACATTTCCAGGAAGCCTTGCGGACCCTCGAGAATGTCGAGACGCCCCTGAAGCCCCGTCCCGGCCAGAAGCGCTGCCTCCACGGCATTGCGGGCCGCCATCCCGGCGTGGAAGGGCTTTGCCGGCGTGCCGAACTGGCCTTTCGTGCCCGAAGCCATGCTGGCGCCCATCGACAGCGCCCGGGCAATGCCGGCAGCATTCATTCCCAAAAGCTTGGCGACGCCGGCTGCCGTGCCGATACTGCCGACCGTCGACGTGCCGTGCCACCCGGCAGTATAATGCGATCCGGCAACGCCGCTGCCGACAAACGCCTGCGCCTGGAGAGCGGCGAGATAGGCATCCGTCAGCGCCCGCCCGCTGACGCCCAGCCCACCGGCGACGGCCAGAAGCGCCGGCACGATGACGGCCGAGGCGTGGCTCATGCCGGGACGAAAATTATCGTCGTAATCCAGGGCATGGGCGGCGGTGCCGTTGACCAGCGCGGCCACCGAGGCCGACTGACGTCCGCCGGTGACGAGCGGTTCCTCACCATTGCGCAGCCAGCCAAAGGCCTGCGCCACGGCAAGCGTGCTCTTGTCGGCACGACCGGCATAGAGACAAGCGATCGTGTCGGCGATAGCCTGATGGGCAAGCCGGCGTGCATCGCCGGAGATCGCCGGCGGGGCGGCACACCAGTCTGCGATAGTCTCGATAACGGTTCTCATGGGAAACTCGCTGGTTCTTGATTTGAAGACGCGCGGCCGCGTTCGCGCCTCCTGACAAGCGCGATCACTGACCTGGATGTCGGCTATCGTCAGGAAGGCTGGTCTACCGCCGCGAGCAGTTGGCGCAGCAACCGACCGAAGCCGAAGGCACTGACCTGGCGGCCTGATATTTCCGTATCGACGCGATGGACCACGACCATGTCGAGCGCGGGCATCACAAGGCAATAATGTCCCCCGGCCCCCATTGCGGCATAGCTGCCCTTTGGCGTCACCACGCCCGGCAGGAAAACGCCGTCCCGTTCGAGCCACCACATGTAACCATAGGCGCCATGCGTGCCTGCA
Organism: Neorhizobium sp. USDA 3394; assembly: GCF_056280385.1. Taxonomy (NCBI): domain Bacteria; kingdom Pseudomonadati; phylum Pseudomonadota; class Alphaproteobacteria; order Hyphomicrobiales; family Rhizobiaceae; genus Neorhizobium; species Neorhizobium sp. USDA 3394. The sequence goes on along the minus strand of NZ_JBWCDU010000002.1, from coordinate 817,111 downwards.
TGCGAATAGGGCAGGACACATTCCTGCACCCAGCCGATCGGCAGAACCTGAGCCGAATTCCAGACGCCGTGGCGCAGGAAAAGCTGCCCGAAGCGGGCCAGATCCCGGCTGGACATGCGGAAAGGATAGGCGCGGTGCTCGCTGATGTCGAAACTCTCGTGCCAGCCGTCTTGCCGGCCTCCGGATTGTCCGTCAGCAAGCAAAAAGTCCTGCATGCCGGTAGGACCGGCAATTCGCCTTGCAAAGGCCTGGTGAATGCTCTCACCCGTCAGCGTTTCGAAAATCGTTCCGAGCGCATTGAAATCCCAGTTGTTGTAGCACCAGAACGTGCCCGGCGCGTGGGCATGACGTCGCTCCTTGATCCGGCGCATCCAGGGCGTCTCATATCCGGCCGGATGGTATATGCCCGAGCGCGCCGTCAGCAGATCATAGACGGTCGCCTGCTTTTCAACCTCGCTCAACCCCTCGCGGTCGTCGATACCCAAGGTTTCCAGGGTGCTCGAGAGGTCGATCCGGCCGTTCTCGACCTCAGCGCCGATCAACGCCGCCAGAAAGCTCTTGCGGATCGAATGACACAGGAATTTCTTCGTCGGATCGCCGAGCGTAAAAGCCACTTTGCCATGGCGGATGACCAGCAACATGTCGGTGGCCTGCAACGCGGCGATGGCGCGCACCCTTTCGAGTGCATCTGCGCGGAGACCTGCGTCGCTGGGCGTGGCAAAATGCTCCCATGTCCCGGAAGGATCGCCGGCATCGTCAATGGCATATGCCTGGAGCGCGGTCATGCCACCGCCTCGTCCCGCCTCGCGACGGCCTCGATCGTGGCCTGCAGGAACTCTCGGGTATAGTCTTGCCTGGCCTGCGACTGGCGGATCTGCTGGGAGGTCAGTTCCTCGATGATCTTGCCCTTATACATCATGCCCGCGCGCTCGCAGATATGAGCAATGACGGCAAGGTCATGCGACACCATGAGGTAGGTGAGGTTGCGCTCGATCCGAAGTCGTCTCAGGAGGTTGAGGATTTCCGCCTGCACGGAGACGTCGAGCGCCGAAGTCGGTTCGTCGAGCAGCAGGATTTCCGGTTCGGTGATCAGTGCCCGGGCGATCGCAACGCGCTGCCGCTGGCCACCGGAAAGCTCGTGCGGGTAACGATAGCGGAATGACGGCCCGAGACCCACAGCATCGAGCGTTTCGGCGATGCGTTCGGAGGCTCGGTCGATGCCGTGGATGGCGAGCGGTTCGGCCAGAACCTTTTCGACGATCTTGCGAGGGTGGAGGCTGCCATAGGGGTCCTGGAACACCATCTGCACGCGGCGGAAGAAATCCTTGCTCCGCGTCTTTGGCAATTCCTTGTCAGTCAGCGTCAGGGCACCGTCATAATCGCTGTTGAGCCCGCTCAGGGCTCGCAGGATCGTCGACTTGCCGCAACCGGATTCGCCAATCAGGCCATAGGCCTCACCCTTGTTGATCCGGAACGAAACGTCGTCCACCACACGGGTGCGGGCATGTTTCGCGCCAAAACTGATCGAAAGACCAATGGCCTCGATAAGCGGTCTCGTCGGTTTCATGCGAGCTCTCCATTGCGATAGACGGGGCCGTCGAGCCAGCTTGGGTCCCGCACCGGCACCGTGAGGTTCTCAACGGCGACATCGAGCCGCGGCAGGCTTTCGAGCAGGGACTGCGTGTAGGGGTGCCGGGCGTTGTGCAGTTCGCTCGCCGGCAGATCCTCCATGATCCGGCCGGCATACATGACCAGAACCCGGTCGCAGAAACTGGCGACGAGATTGAGGTCATGGCTGATGAACATCAGTCCGGTGCCGCGACGGGTGACCAGTTCGTCGAGAATGGTGAGAACCTGCCGGCGCACCGTCACATCGAGAGCGGAGGTCGGTTCGTCGGCGATGATCAGATCCGGCTCCGGGATAAGCATCATGGCGATCATGATACGTTGCCCCATGCCGCCCGATACTTCGTGCGGGAAGAGCTTGAACACCCGGTCCGGATCGCGGATCTGGACGGCCTCCAGCATGGCGAGCGCCTTGGTCTTCGCCTCGGCCGGCCGCGCCTTGTGATGCAGGCGATAGGCTTCGACGATCTGGTTGCCGATCCGCATCAGCGGGTTGAGCGAATATTTCGGGTCCTGCAGGATCATCGAAATATGGTTGCCACGGATCTTGCGCATTTCCCGTTCGCTGGCCGACAGAAGGTCGATATTCTTGAAGCGCATATGCGTTGCGCTGATCTCCGCGCCCTTCGGGGTCAGCTTCAGGAGCGACCGGCCGGTCAGCGATTTCCCCGAGCCGGATTCGCCGACAATTCCGACCTTCTCGCGGCCGATGGTGAACGAGACGCCCCGCACGGCATCATGGCTGCGCTGGGCGTCGTGAAACCGGATCCTCAAGTCCTTGACGTCGATGAGCGGCTTATCCATGGCGGGGATCCAGTATGTCGCGCAGGCCGTCGCCGAGAAGATTGAAGGCGAGGCTGGTCAGGAGAATGGCTGTGCCGGGAATGGCGGCGATCCACCAGCTGGTCATCACGAATTCGCGGCCTGAAGACAGCATCGTGCCCCATTCCGGGCTTGGAGGCTGGGCGCCAAGCCCGAGAAAGCCGAGGCCGGCAGCAGTCAGAATGATGGCTGCCATGTTGAGCGTGACGCGCACCACCACCGACGGGATGCACATGGGCATGATGTGTCCGAAAATGATCCGCGCACTGGATGCGCCCTGAAGGCGCATGGCGGCAATATAATCGGACTTGCGGATCGTCAGCGTCTCGGCGCGCGCCAGGCGGGCGATCGGCGGCCAGGAGGCAAGCGAGATGGCGATGATGGCATTCTGGATGCCCGGTCCGAGCGCTGCGACGAAGGCCAGCGCCAGGATGAGGTTCGGGAAGGCCAGGAACACATCGACGATGCGCATCAGCACCGTATCGACCCAGCCGCCGAGATAACCTGCCGTGGTGCCGACGATGAGACCGATCGGCGCGACGATGACGGTCGTCAGAAGCGCGATGTAGAGGGTGATGCGGGCGCCGAACAGCAGGCGGCTATAGACATCGCGACCAAGCTCGTCTGTGCCGAGCCAATGCTGGAAGGAGGGTGCCAGCAGCCGCGCGGCAAGGTTCTGCTCGTAGATGTCATGCGTTGCCAGAATGGGCGCCAGCAGCGCCGCTAAAAGCATGACGACGACGACGCAAAGACCAAACAGCGCCGACGCGTTGGACCGCAGCCGCCGCCATTGCAGCCACAGTTGCTGCATGCGGGCATGAAAGGGCGAGGTCGGCACCGGCGCCCGCAGCCATGCACCGAGGCCGGCAGCGGGCATTGCTGGGTCTGCGATCTGCGAAAGGGACTTATCCGTCATGGCTGCCTCACCGGGTTCTGGGATCGAAGACGCGATAAAGGAGATCGCAGATGAGGTTGAGGGTGACGAAGATGACGCCGACCAGCAGCGAGCAGCCGACGACGGCATTCATGTCACCGACCAGGAGCGCATTTGTGAGATAGCGGCCGAAGCCCGGCCAGGCGAACACCGTCTCGGTCAGCACGGCACCTTCGAGCAGGAAGGCATAGGATAGCGCCACGACGGTGAGCACCTGAACGGCGACGTTGCGGAACGCATGCACCCAGACGGTGCGCGCCCAGGACACGCCCTTGACGCGGGCCGTGACGATGTATTCCTGCGCCAGTTGCTCGATCATGAAGCTGCGCGTCATGCGGCTGATATAGGCCAGTGCGCCGAAACCGAGGATCGAGGCGGGCAGGATGATGTGGCCGAAAACGTTGCGGAATATTTCCCAGTTGCCGGCAAGCGCGCTGTCGATCAGATGGAAGCCAGTGACCGGCTCTAGGTCGACTTCATAGATGAAATCGATACGCCCCGGCCCGCCGATCCAGCCGAGCGTCGCGTAGAACAGCACCAGGCCCATCAGGCCGAGCCAGAAATTCGGCGCCGAATAACCGATCAGGCCCGTGAAGCGGATGGTATTGTCGAGCCAGGAATTGCGGTACATGGCCGACAGCACGCCGGCGGGTATGCCAAGGCCCGTGCCGATGACGATCGCCAGGGTGGCAAGCTCGATGGTGGCGGGAAACACGCGGGCGATGTCTTCCATCACGGGCTTGCCGGTGGTCAGCGCGTCGCCGAAATCAAACGACAGAATACCCTTCACGTAGACGCCGAACTGGTACCAGAGCGGCTTGTCCATGCCGAGCGCTCGAGACATCTTCTCGTAGGCTTCCTGCGTGGCATTGTCGCCGAGGATAGAAGCGACGGGATCGATCGGCAGCATCCTGCCGATGAAGAATGTCAGGGCCGCAAGGCCGAACAGCGTCACGAACACCGGCAATAGCGTCCTGCCGAAAATGCTCAGCACGGCGAATGCCGGGTTCTGCCTGGCCACATTCCCCGCATCGCTGCGGGGAACCGGGAAGGTGGGGTCCGTCATGAACGCCTGTCCCTTATTTCGAGACGAGGTTGTAATAGACGCGGAAGCCGTTCCAGGTCCAATCCTTGACCTTACCGCTCATGCCGACGGTATTGTACATCTGGAACATGATGGCCATCGGCCCCTGCTGCATGACGTCTTTCTGCAGCGCGTAGTAAAGTTCGTTGCGCTTGGCCGGATCGCCTTCCAGAAGGGCTGCCTTCACCCGGTTGTTGAAGCCCTCGTTCTGGTAGGCGGAGCGCCAGGCCGGGATCTGCGTCAGCTTGGCTTCCGGACGGTTGTCGGGATTATAGACCAGACGCGAGGCATTACCGTGCGCATCCGGGACACCGGTCTGCCAGGCCAGCATGCCGGTCTGGAACTCGCGGCCACGGATACGGGCAAAGAGCTGGGCATTGGCCATGCGCTCGAGATTGAGCTTGACGCCGATCTTGGACGCGTTCTGCTGGATGCTCTGGGCGATCGGCGCCGAATGCGGCAAGGTGCCGATCAGCACGTTGGCTTCGAAGCCATCCGGATACCCGGCCTCGGTCAGCAGCGCCTTGGCCTTCTCGATATCGAGCTTGAACGGCTGGCCTTCCTTGGCATCGAGAGCCCCGGTGGCGCCGAGCTGGGCAAAGCTTGCCCGCGCAGCGCCTTGGCTTGGCCTTCTCGATATCGAGCTTGAACGGCTGGCCTTCCTTGGCATCGAGAGCCCCGGTGGCGCCGAGCTGGGCAAAGCTTGCCCGCGGCACGCCGAGATAGGTCATGACCGACTTGGCAAGGCCGTCGTAATCGATCAGGTAACGCATCGCCAGGCGCACCTTTTCATTCTTGAAGATCGGGTCGGCGGCGTTGAAGGTCCAGAAAAACAGCTGGGGCTTCAGCACGCGCTCAACCTTCAAGCCAGGCTTGCCGTCGAGATCGGCAAGATCGTCGGGCGATAGGTCGCGGGCAATATCGATATCGCCCTGGGTCAACAGCAGGCGCTGCGTGCCCGGCTCGGCGACGTGACGGATCAGGATGCGCTTCAGCTTCGGCTTGGCGCCGTAATAGTCCTCGTTCGCCTGCAGCACGATGGACTCGCCGGAGTTCCACTGCACCAATTTGTAGGGACCGACGCAGGCCGTGTTGGTGGCGAGGTATTTGTTTCCCATGTCGCCATTGATCTCCTTCGAGATCAGCGTCTTCTGGTCGAGGAGCGCCGACACGCGATTGGCGCCGATAGCCTGCAGGATAAGGTTGGTCGGATAGGGATTATCCAGCTTCAACACGAGCGTGTTGTCGTCGGTCGCGGTGATGCGTTCCTTCACATTGTCCTTGCTGAAGCCGTATTCGGTCAGCGTTGCGGCATTGCCGTAACCGAGCAGCACGACGCGCTGCATCGACCAGGCCAATTCCTTCGCCGTCGCCGGGGCGCCGCCTGGGAATTTCAGGCCGGTATTGAGATGGAAGGTGATCTGCTTGCGGTCTTCGGACACATCCCAGCTTTTCGCGAGAAGCGGTAAGGCCTTGGACTCGTCCTTCGGATCGAAATCCACCAGGGAATCGCAGGTGTTTTGCATCAGCTCGCTGGTCACGACTTCGCCGATCTGCGCCGGATCGAAGGTGCTGATGGCATCGATATTCCACGCCATGACAAGCGCCGTGTCCGGCGTTGCCGCCCGCGCCGGCAGGCTGATCGAGGCCGACAGGGCCGCGGCGGCAGCAATATAACCGATCCTGGAAATGCGTTTGGTAATCATGCTTCTGGTTCCCTTTGTTTTTGTGACTTCAAGCTCTGATTTCGGCCCGGGGGGCTGGACCCTCCCCGGTCTTCAAGGGTCAGGCGGCCTCCTTCGGGCGCGGCTGCAGCGGCGGCTGCACTTCCGGCGGGATCGGGCAGACGTAAGCAGTCCTGCCCAAACGCGCCTGATGGTCCGCCTTGGCCGCAGCCAGCAACTGGCCGTCGCTGAGGAGATCGATGGCGGTGCCGGCCATCATTTTGGCGGCATGGATCATGCCCTTGTGGGCGGCAGCCGTCTTGCCCTGCGCCGTCACCTGCCAGGAATGGCCCGGCGTGCCGATGGCGACGGTTGCCGCATGCGCCTGCACGGTCGGCATTAGCCAGCTGACATCGCCGACATCCGTCGACCCGATCATCGGCTCGCCATCGACATCGAGCGGCACGATGAAATCGCAAAGTGGAGTTTCCTCCTTGCGCGGCAGGCCGACGCGAAGATAGGCGTTGTCGATGTCCTCGTCGCTGAGCGTTGCCTGGATCTGTGCCGCAAACGCCTTGTCTTGCGCATCGAAAGGAACGGGTCCGAGCCGATCCAGATTGCGCTGCATCGCCTCTTCCAGCGGCCGGTTCGGCAGCAGGTTGGAGACGGCGCTCATGATGGAGATATCGACCGTCGTTCCGGTCATCATCGCCGCGCCCAGCGCCACCTGTTTGACCCGTTCGTTCAGATCCAGCATGCCCTTGAGGTCCCGCGAGCGGATCGCATAGCGCACCGCCGACTTCGCCTGCACGACGTTCGGGGCAATCCCGCCGGAATCGAGCATGGCATAATGGATACGGCTGGAATCCGGCACGTGTTCGCGCAGATAGTTGACGCCGACATTCATCAATTCGACGGCATCCAGAGCGGAGCGGCCGAGATGCGGCGTCGCGGCAGCGTGCGAGGATCGGCCGGTGAAGCGAAAATCCATCCGGGTATTGGCAAGCGACAGGGCCTTGGCGACCTCGGTAAAGGCGCCCGGATGCCAGGTGATAGCCGCATCGACACCGTCGAATGCGCCTTCGCGCGCCATGAAGGATTTTGCCGCGCCGCCCTCTTCCGCCGGGCAACCGTAATAGCGTACCCGGCCGGGCTTGCCCGACTGGGCCAGCCAATCCTTGATCGCCGTCGCGGCCAGCATCGCTGCGGAGCCTAGCAGATTATGGCCGCAGCCATGGCCGTGGCCGTTGCCTGGCAGAGGCTTCGGCTCGGCAATGCCTGCCTCCTGGCTCAGGCCCGGCAGCGCATCGTATTCGCCGAGAATGGCGATGATCGGCCCGCCCTCGCCTGCCTCGCCCATCACCGCGGTCGGGATGCCCGCGACGTTTTCGGTGACGCGAAAGCCCTGTTCGCGGAGCATGGCGGCGTGTTCTGCAACCGAGGCGTATTCCGTATAGGCGATTTCCGGCATGCCCCAGACACGGTCGCTCAGGGCGACGAATTCCGCCCTGTGCTCGTCCACCAGATCCCAGATTCGCTCGCTATTCTGCATTTCAAAGTCTCCATGCGGCTTGATGTCAAAGGTGTTTTTCAAGGAAGCGGGCGAAGGCGGAAAACGCCTTCACGCGGTTTTCCCGGCGCGCGAAGCCATGCCCCTCGTGGTCGATGCGCAGGTATTCGCAATCGTGGCCGAGACCGCTCAGGCACGAATAGACGTCTTCGCTCTGCCCCATCGGCACGCGGGGGTCGCGGTTGGCATGAACGATCAGAAGCGGCGCCTTCATCCGGGCGATCCGGTTGATCGGCGAAAACCGCTCCAAAGCCTCGCGCATGACGGACGGTTCGCCATATTCGGCGGCCCGCTGCTGCCGGCCCCAGGGGCCGGTCGCAAGAAGATGGGTCAGGAAATTCCCGACACCGTAGAAATCCACGCCGAGTTTCCAGAGTTTGGGATCTTCGGTCAGCGCCGACAGAACCATGAAGCCGCCATAGGAGCGGCCGAACACGCCGATACGGCTGTCATCCACATCCGCTCGCGCCCCGATGGCGAGCCGGATCGCCCGCAGGTCGGCCACCGAATCCAGACGCTTTTCGCGGTCGTCCAGCTCGTGGAAGGCACGGCCATAGCCGGTGCTGCCGCGCACGTTCGGTGCCACCACCATGACACCTTGCGAAACGAGAAACTGGACGTCGGCGCGGAAATCCGGCTTCCACTGCATTTCCGGCCCGCCATGCACGATGAAGAGAACCGGGTAACCGGCGGCAGGCGCCGGCGAGGATGGTGTGTAGACGAAGGCCGGTATCGGCCGTCCGTCAAAACTTTCAAAGCGTTCGACGACCGGCTCCCGGAAGGATCCGACGTCCAGACCTGGCGTGTCGGAGGCGACCGCCAGCTCGAAACGCCCGCTGGCCAGATCGAGCCTCCAGATGCCCGGCGGCGTCGCAGCCCCTTCGAGCGGGAAGACCAGCGACTGGCCGTCCGGCGTGAATGCGACGGAGGTGATGACCCCGACCTGCTGCCCTTCGAATGACCGCATATCGCTGCCGTCACGGTTGCACAGGCCGATGCTGCTCCAGCCGTCTTCGTTGGAGACGTAGGCAATGCGCTGCTGGTCGGGCGACAGGGCCACGGCTTCGATATCGCGGTCTGAAAGCTCGACCAAGGGTGCGACGCTGCCGTCTCCGGCAGCAAACCGGCAAATAGCCATGAAATCGCGGCCCTGGTCGCAGACGGCCACACCGCCGCTGCCGTCCCTGAACAGGCGTGCGGCAACATAGCGGGCTTTCCCGGCATGCGGCATGATCGGCGTCAGTTCGCCATTGACGATGTCCAGCCGATACATGTCCTGGTCGTTGCCGGAGCGCAGCGATTCCCGCACCAGCAGAGCGTTTCCGTCGGGGGAAAAGGCGAGCGCCTCGCGCATGCCGGTGCCGACAAAGACTGTCGACGTCTCGCCCGTCGTCACATTCATGACGTGGATGTCCATGTCGTAGGGGGAACGGGCGTTGGACGCATAGGCGATCCGCTCACCGTCCGGAGACCAGGCGCCCCAGACATGCACGACACCCGGCGCCTGCGTCAGCGCGACGGGCTGGGCATCGATGTCCGGCAAAAGCCAGAGCTGATGCCGTTCGTCACCGCCACAATCCAGGGTGAAGAGGATTCCCGGCCCCTTCGGATTGAAGGCGAATGCGCCGATCGGTTCGGGCATGGCGGTAACCTGCCGTGCCGGCCCGCCGGCCAATGGCCTGACCCACAGCTGGTTGAAGCCGGTGGCACTCGAGAGATAGGCAAGCCATTGGCCGTCTGGCGACACGGCCGGCGATCTGACGGACTGGATCTCCAGGAACGGAGCGATGGCTTCAGCCTCAAACGACGTCGTCATCAGATCATGCCCTGCCGGCTTTCATGCACGTGGACGGCGGCAAGCTTGCCGCGCAGCCGCTCGGAGGCATTTTTCAGCTCTTCGAAAAGCGGCCCTTTGGTCGATTGATGATTGGCTTCCGTGACGATCGAGAAGCCGGCTTCCGGCCAGGCCCGATGGAGCCGCCACGCCGACGCCATCGGCGTCACCGTGTCATACCGTCCCTGGACGATCTCGCAGGGCAGGTCACGGATCCGGCCGATATTGCGGAGCAACTGGCCCGGAGCGAGAAACGCGCCATGTATGCAGTAGTGCGTAAACAGCCGGGCGACGGCAAGCGCGGCCATCGGCTCCATCAGGGCTGCGACATGGCCGGGGTCCGGCAGGAACGTCTGGGTCTTGGCGGAAAAGCCTCGCAGGCTGAGCGCCGCGGCCACCTCTTCATGGGCATTGCCGCTAGTCAGCCGCCGGTAGTAGGCCGACAGGAGATTGCCACGCTCGGCTTCGGGAATGAAGGCCGCAAATTCCTCCCACTGATCGGGAAAGATGGCCCGCACACCATTGAACCACCAATCGATATCCTCCTTGCCGGCGAGGAAAATGCCGTGAAGGCGAAAGCCGAGGCAGCGGTCGGGATACGCCTCCCCATAGGCCAGTGCCAGACAGCTGCCCCATGATCCACCGGAAACCAGCCATCTGTCGATGCCGAGATGGTTCCGCAGCAATTCCATATCGGCGACCAGGGCCGTCGTCGTGTTGCCGTCGAGATCCGCATGCGGCGTCGACCGGCCGGCGCCGCGCTGGTCGAAGATAACGATCCGAAACGTGGAGCGATCAAAGGTTTCGACCTGCTTCAAGGACATGCCAGCACCTGGCCCGCCGTGAAGAACAACGACAGGGATACCCTCAGGATTGCCATGCACCTCGACATAGAGGCTTCGAACCTCGTCCACCGGGAGATAGAAGCTCTGTTCACCCTGCTGCTGCGACTGCATTCGCCCGCTCCAATGCGCACCACTGTCTGCCTAATTTATAGGCATGATGATGTTATGTGCATTGTGGAGCGATCAAGGCCTCCCTGTCTAATGAGAAAACAAGATGGCCCATTCCAAATCGGAATAGTTATCGAGGCCGGTAACCTTCTCTGGGGTGACGGGCCACGATTTGTTAGCGCCGACTGGGCCATCACTATCTCTGTTGTTGCGGAGATAGTGGTGGCAATGGAGTGGACGATTTCGATCGAGGGGACGAACGAACTCGGCGACAGATGTCGCCGGAAGGTCCGGATCGACAAAGGTGGCGAGCGTGTGCGTGACGGAGACCTTGGCCTGCAGATCGACGATGGCAAGAAGATCATGGTCGCCCCTGCAGAGCGCAGTCGTGAACGAGGAGGCGGAGGCCTACGCCCTGCTTTGACGGGTCTGTCCGGATTGCCACGCCTTTCGGCCAGTCAAGGAACAATTACCGCGAATCCGAGCCGCCGCCATACAGATGTGGAACAAGGTCGAACACCTGCAAACAGCCTAAGCGAACGTGATCGGCGGAAGTTTCACCGGAGTCCATTAAGTTGACGATACCGCACCGTCGCATCGCATCTGGCGATCCCGATCAGGGCAGATGCAACGCAGACCCGTATTTGCATTTAGTGCAGCCCGCCGACACCCAGAAGGCGTTCGACAGTATTTTGATCCCGGGCTAGCACTTCAGGCGCGCCTGCCCAGGCGAGCCTGCCGCGTTCCAGAATTATAACCTGCTCGGCGAAATCAAGCGCACTTTGGATGCGCTGTTCCACCAACAGGATCGTCATATTGCCGGTTTTGGCCAGTTCGGCAAAGGCTGTCATCAGTTCCTCGCAAATGACTGGTGCAAGACCTTCCAACGGTTCGTCCAGCAGTAGAACAGACGGACGGCCGAGAATGGTGCGGGCTGTGGTCAGCATTTGCTGTTCGCCGCCGGAAAGCTGGTTGCCGAGGTTGCGGCGTCGTTCCTTTAGGCGCGGAAACATTTGATAGGCCTCCTCGAGCGCCGTCCTCGGCCGAGCCTTCAGACCCACAAAGAGGTTTTCCTCAACCGTGAGTGTCGGAAATATGCAACGCGCCTGCGGAACATAGCCAAGGCCTTGGATCGCGCGCGAAGCACTCGGCGCCGCGGTAATATCGGCGCCGCCGAGACGGATACGGCCGCCATATCGTTTCGTCTGGCCGACGAGTGAGGCGAGCAGCGTTGTCTTGCCCATGCCGTTGCGACCGAGCACGGCGAGCCGCTGTCCGGCGGGCACGGAAAAGGATATGCCCTCCAGAACCCGGGTAGGCCCGTATCCGGCGGAAAGGTTTTCGACCTCAAGCGACGTGGCTGGCATTGGCGTAACTTCCGAGATAGGCCTCGCGCACGCGGGCATCCTTGGTGACATCGGCGGGCAAACCGTCGAAGATGATGCTACCGCCGGCGAGCACGATCACTCGCTTGGCGAAGCGGAAGACAAGGTCCATGTCGTGCTCGATCATCAGCACCGCCAGATCCTTCGGCAGGTCATCGAGCGCTTGCTCGATAAGGCCGGTATCGCTCTGCGGCACGCCGGCCGCAGGCTCGTCGAGCAGCAGGACTTTCGGCTTCAGCGCGAGCGCGAGCGCGATTTCCAAAAGCCTCTGCTGGCCATAGGCGGTCTCGCTGACCTTGCGATGGGAAAGTTCTGCGAGGCCTAGCTTCTCCAGCAGGCCGGAGACTTCGGCCATCACATCCGGCATCGAGAGGAAGTTGCCGAACAGCCGGCCAGCGCGGCCATCCCGCTGCAGGACGGCAAGCCCAACATGTTCGGCCGGCGTCATGTCCTGGAAGAGCCGCGTTACCTGGAAGGATCGGACCAGGCCCCGCCGCACCCGGCCGATTGCATTGATCCTGGTGATCGTCTCGCCGCCGAGGCGCACCTCGCCGGAACTCGGCGGTAACGTGCCGGTTACAAGGTTTACGAATGTGGTCTTGCCGGCACCGTTCGGACCGATCAGCGCCACCCGGTCACCCGGCGCCATGGAAAGCGACACGTTATTGGTGACCACGAGCCCTCCGAACGATCGCTTGAGATTGGTGACTTCAAACAGGGCGCTCATTGGCTACCCTCCCCGCGGCGGCTGAACCGCGCGACTGCCGTGCCGTAAATACCCTTGGGCGCGAAAAGCACCACAGCGATCAGCAGCGCGCCGACCATTGTAAGCCAATGGAACGGGTTGGCGGCCGAGACATAATCCTCGAACAGCATGAAGATCAGCGTGCCGGCGATCGCCCCGAATAGCGAACCGGTACCACCAAGGACCAACATGACCAGCGCTTCCGCCGACTGCGTGAAGGACAGTGCGTCGAGCGCCACGACCTGAGTGGAGATAGCACTGAGGGCCCCGCCCGTCCCGGCCACCGCTCCGGAAATCACATACATCTTGACGAGGGCGGTTTTGGGCGAAGCGCCCATGGCACGGATGCGCAACGGGTCCTCCCTGATGCCGCGACACAACAGGCCGAACGGCGAACGCAACAGGATACGCAGCAGCACGAATACGATGAGCAGCAGTGCCACACCGAAGAAATAGGCGGTATGGCCGAAGAGGTCGAACTCATAGAGACCGAAGACCGGCCCGGGCATGATCCCGGCAAGGCCATCGCTGCCGCCCGTCCATGATGAGGCTTTGTTTGCGAATTCGTGAAACAGGTAGATCAGTGCGATCGACAGCACGAGCTGCGGCAGTCCATGCGCCCTGAGCATGATGACTGCACAGAAAAGACCGGCAATTGCACCCGCGATAATGCCACCGAACGTCATCAAGAAAGGATTGTTGATGCCAAAATGCGCCGAAAGGATGCCGGCCGCATAGGCACCGGAACCGAACAGGGCCGCATGGCCGAGCGTCGCAACGCCGCAATACCCGGTCACCAGATCAAGTGACAGCACCAGCAGCGCAACGGCCAGAATGCGGGTCAACAGCGCGAGATTGTCCGGGAAGAGGACATACCCCAAAGCGGCGCAGACCACGATGACGATAATGCCGATCAGGTCCCACTTGAGGGCACCGCTTCGGGGACGGTTGATAATGGTCTCGTTGTTCATGGCCACTGTCATTTGTGCGGGTCCACCTTACGTCACACGCCCGGCAAAGCCGCGCGGGAAGACGCAGATGATCGCGATCACTGCGAGATAGAAGAAAAATTCGCCAAACTCCGGCATCAAGTAGCGCCCGGTCGTATCGATCGCGCCGAGCACGAGACAGGCGATCAGAGCACCCGGTATGGAGCCCGCCCCGCCGACGGAGACGACGACCAAGAAGGTCACCATGTAGCGCAGCGCGTAATAGGGTTCGACCGGCAAAAGCTCGGCACCGACCACGCCGCCGAAGGCCGCAAGCCCAACGGCGACGGCGAAGCTCACCGCGTAGACAAACTCGGTGCGTACGCCGAGTGCGGCCGCCATCGCGGCATTGTCCACCGAGGCGCGCAGCTTTACGCCAAAACTGGTCTTCTCGATCACCAACCAAAGGCCAAGCGCCACGACGAGGCCGCATATGATGGCAAAGAGGCGATGGATGGAAATGGCCCGGAAGCCGAGATCGGCGGATCCCTGCAACGGACCGGCGAGCGGAATCGTCTTAAGCGTTGGTCCCATCACGTAATTGGCGATGCCGATGATGCAGAAAGTGATGCCGATCGTCATCAGGACCTGCGTGAGCTCCGGCTGCCCATAGATGCGGCGATAGAGCAGTCGTTCGATCGGGATGGCGATGACGATGGTGATCACCACGGCGGCGATGACCGCCGCCGCATAGCCCATGCCAAGATCGCGCGCGACATAGGAGGCGATATAGCCGCCGATCATCGCAAAGGCGCCGTGCGCAAGATTGACGACGCGCATCAGGCCCATCGTCACCGAGAGCCCGATGGAGATGACGAACAGCACCATGCCATAGGCAAGCGCGTCAATGGCTATGCTGAAGACTGTCTGCATAGGTTTCCCGTAGTCCTTGTTATCGGTGCGGAGATGGCCAGGGGGTCCGCCCTGTGTGGCCTTTCGTTCGCCTATCGGCACCTTCTCCCCGCTGGGGAGAAGTCATTTCTGGGCCGGCCAATCGCGCCGCCTCTCCCGGAGGGGAGAATGAGAGGCTCACGGCACAACAGTAGATATCGACAACCCACTTACTTCGTAGCAGCCAGACCCGGATCGCCCTGCTTCTCGAAAGTCTTGGTTTCCTTGTTGATATAGGTCCCGTCGGTACCTTTGGCGACTTCTCGCAGATAAATGTTCTGCGTGATGTGACGACTTTCCGGATCGATGGAAACCGGGCCGCGCGGGCTCGTCCAGGAGAGGCCCTTTACCGCTTCCACCGCCTTCTCGGCATCCTGTTTTCCGCCGGTCGCCTCGATCATCTTGTAGATGACATGCATGCCGTCATAGGCGCCGACAGCCGGGAAGGAGAGTTCGGCCTTGTTGCCGATCGCCTTGGCCGCTGCATCGACGAACGTCTTGTTTTCCGGGGAATCGTGCGAGACGGCGTAGTGGAATGTCGTCTGGATGCCGAGAGCCGCATCACCGAGTGCGGGCAGATCGGATTCCTGCGTCAGGTCGCCGGGTGCGAAAAACTTGATACCGGCGGTCTTCAGGCCGTTGTCGTTATAGGCCTTGACGAAGCCGAGTGTCGTCGGACCGGACGGCAGGAAAGCGAAAACGCCCTGGGCTCCGGAATCCTTGATGCGCTGCATGATCGGGCTGAAGTCGTTGGTGGCAAGTGGTATGCGAATCGACTCCACGACTTCGCCACCAGCCTTCGTGAAGCCCGCCTTGAAGGCATTTTCCGCGTCGATGCCCGGACCATAGTCGCTGACGACAGAGATCACCTTCTTCACGCCGGCATCGAACGCCACCTTCGCGATCGGCGTGGAAGTCTGCCAGGTAGTGAACGAAGTGCGCACCACGAGCGGGCTGGTTTTCATGATCGCCGAGGTGGCGGCGTTCATGATGACCATCGGCACGTTGCCCTGTTTCAGGATCGGTGTAGCGGCCATGGCGTCCGGGGTGAAGTAGAAGCCGGCAAGATATTTGACCTTTTCCTTTACGATCAGCTCCTGGGCGAGCGCCTTGGACTGCGCCGGATCGGCGGTCGGAATGTCTCGGTAGATGATCTCGATCGTATCGCTGCCGACCTTCTTGCCGTTGAGCGCCATATAGGCGTCAATACCGGCCTTGAAGTTCTTGCCCTGCAGCGCGAACGGACCCGAGAACGGGCCGACCACGCCGACCTTGATGACGTCGGCGTAAGCCGTGCTATTCAATGCCAACGCCGCAAGGGCGTAGAGAATGATTTTTTTCATGGTTAGTCCTCCCTCTTCGAAATGGCGCACGCCTCCGTAGCTTGTGCACCGATTACAATCGAAATTCATTCCAAGAAGCCCGCTGGCGATGGCCTGCCATCAATACGGCAAGCCCACGTAATTCTCCGCAAGCGCCATGGAGGCGGCCCGCGAATGAGTCAGATAATCCAGCTCGGCTTCCTGGATCTTCTGGTCGAAATCGCCAGTCTCAGGGAAGCGGTGCAACATCGTCGTCATCCACCAGGAAAACCGTACGGCCTTCCATACCCGAGCAAGTGCCTTTTCAGAATAGGCATTGATGCCGGCAGCAGAACGTTCCTGATAATGCTCCCGCAATCCGTTGAAGAGATAGTACACATCACTCGCGGCAAGGTTCAGACCCTTTGCCCCGGTCGGCGGTACGATATGAGCGGCATCGCCGACGAGGAACATGCGGCCAAACCGCATCGGCTCCGCAACGAAGGAACGCAGCGGCGCGATCGACTTTTCAAACGATGGCGCGGTGATCAGCGCTTCCGCATGATGCGCAGGCAGGCGGCGGCGAAGTTCGTCCCAGAACCGGTCGTCGCTCCAGTCCTCGATCTTCTCGTCGAGGGCGCACTGGATGTAATAGCGGCTGCGGGTCGGCGAGCGCATCGAGCAAAGCGCAAAACCACGCGGATGGTTTGCATAGATCAACTCATGATTGACGGGGGCGACCTCCGCCAGGATACCGAGCCAGCCAAACGGATAGATCTTTTCGAAAACGCGGATTGCGCTTTTCGGCACAGCCTTGCGGCTCGTTCCATGGAAGCCGTCGCAACCGGCGATGAAGTCGCAGTCGATGCGATGGGTCGTGCCGTCCTTTTCGTAGGTGACGTAAGACGCGGCGCTGTCGAAATCATGCGGCTGAACATTGCTTGCTTCGTAGATCGTCTCGGCACCGCTCTTTTCGCGGCTCTCCATCAAGTCGCGTGTCACTTCGGTCTGGCCATAGACCATGACGTGTTTGCCACCGGTCAGCCCGTGGAGATCGATCCGGTGATCACGCCCGTCGAATGCAAGCGAGAATCCGTTGTGTGGCAACCCTTCGGCATGCATACGCGCACCAGCTTTCGCCTCGTCGACGAGCCTAACAGTGCCTTCTTCCAGCACCCCGGCGCGGACCCGGCCAAGGATGTAATCCTTGCTCACGCGGTCGAAAATGATGTTGCCGATGCCCGCCTCCGTCAGAAGTTGGCCAAGCAGTAGACCGGACGGGCCTGAGCCGATGATGGCCACCTGAGTGCGCAACCGTTTCCTCCCAAAATCAAATCTGTCTTTTGCCGAATAATGAGCGGGCGCGATCGCAGAAGCAATGGACAATTCGGACCGAAAATTGCACTAATCTCACATTCTTCTCCGGAGAAGCCTCGTGGCGAGACATGTGCCTACCTATCATCTCTATGGTGAAAACAGCGGCAAAGAGCCCGATTTTTGGCTGCATTGTGAGACTATCAAGTCGCGGAGCAGCCTTCACCGCTGGGAAATACGCCTGCACCGACACGAGTCATTCTTTC
The DNA here is from genome assembly GCF_056280385.1 of Neorhizobium sp. USDA 3394. NCBI lineage: Bacteria > Pseudomonadati > Pseudomonadota > Alphaproteobacteria > Hyphomicrobiales > Rhizobiaceae > Neorhizobium > Neorhizobium sp. USDA 3394. The sequence continues at coordinate 799,733 of NZ_JBWCDU010000002.1, read as the reverse complement.
AGATATTATATGTCGAGGCAGGATCGGGCGACGCGACCCTCGACAGCAAGGTCCACCCATTGGATCCACCGGTGGTCGTCACGATCCCGCCCGGCGTGGACCACGGTTTTCGTTTTTCGCGTGATATCGAGGGCCTGGTCATTACGATCCTCACCTCGCATCTTGGCCATTCATCGTCGGAACGAAGCCGTTTTGGCGACTGGCTGGCAGCGTCGCGTGTGACGCGGCTCGATCCGCAAAATGACGAGGCGGCGTTCGCAATTCTGACCCTGCGACGGCTCGGCGAGGAATTCGAGCACCGCCGTAGCGGCCGAAACGAACTCCTGGCCGCCTATGTCACACAGGCACTTAGATTGACGGCGCGGATCTCGCACGAGGGTGACACCAGTCAGCTTCCGGCCGAAGGCGGAGAACGTCGGATGGAGGTTTTAAGCGGCCTTATCCAACAACATTTCCGCGCGCATAAGCCGGCATCCTTCTACGCCGCCGAGCTGGGCATGTCACTGACGCATCTCAACCGCATTACCCGGGCGATGACGGGACATACTGTGCATGACCTTCTCTGCGCCAAACTTATCGAAGAAGCAAAACGGGAACTACTATTCTCCATCGCCTCGGCAGGTGAGATCGGATTACGTCTCGGCTTCGCCGACCCTGCCTATTTCTCCAGGTTTTTCCTCAAGGAAAGCGGCCTGACGCCGCGAGCATGGCGTATGAAGGAAAGAATGCGACTCGATATGGCGACTGGCGGCTCTGGTGCAATGAAAGCCGTTGATGTCAGAAGGAGCACCGACGATTTTCAGCGCAATTTTTGATGAGCGAGTTCAAATGGTCCCGTTTGCAGAATTGGGTGATTTTGCGGGCAGTGCGTGGCCCCGACATGTTTCGATTGAGTGGTTAGCGCGGATTGGCCTGAATAGTTCGAGAGGGCGGTCAATTTCGTTCCAGAAGCAGTCGCCGATGAGCGCGATATAAACCAATCGCAGCGGTGCGACCTGGGACAAAAGCCCGCCGCCTGCCTCCTCTGCGTTCCGGCCGCAAGCAGTGCGGGGCCGATCGCGTCACGGCCGACGCCGAGCCATCGAGACGGGGCGTCTACCCCTGTCAGCCTGCCGGATTGCGCGCCGTGACGATCCACGCCGCGCCGTCGATCATCACGGACCGCTCACCGGGGCAGCCGGCGAAGACGGCACGAACCGCGGCCGAGGCGCGGGCGCGGATATCGTCGGGCTGATCAGCGAGAGCGCGCGACAGCGGGCCGACCTCGAGTGTCATCTTCACCGCGTCGTCGAGCGCCGCATCCCGCGTCTCCCCCTTGCCGAATGGGATGGAGGCATCGAAGGGCTCAATAGCGACATCGGTGAAGACAGCCCCCGTTAGAATACGCGCCACCCGCCCCTGGTCGCCAAACGAGAACGGGCCGGGCGCTTCGGGATCGGGCGGCGTCATCGGCGGGGGGATGCCCTTCATCGCGCCCATCGGCAAGCGAACCCAATCGTTCTCGGCTATGCCGCGCCAGCAGACGAAAGCGACCCGCGCGCCCGGCTTGAGCGCACGGCGCATATGAGCGAACGCGGCCGTAGGATCGTCAAAGAACATCACTCCGAAGCGCGAGAAAAGGATGTCGAACGCGCCCTCGGGCAACTCGGCGCTGCTGGCGTCGGCCACCTGGAACAGGGCCGGCGTATCCTGTGGCGCAAGTGCGCGCGCTCTATCGATCAGCGGTTCGGATATGTCCACGCCTAGCACATGGCCCCCGCGCCGACGCAGCCGGCCAGATCCAGACTTGACGCCCCAGCGCCGCAGCCAACGTCCAGCACGCGTTCACCCGTGGCGGGCGCGGCGGCTTCGATCGCGGCCTGGCCGAACACCGCCATCATAGCATCGAGCCGGGCCTGGTAGGCGAGCCAGCGCTCCCCGCTTTGGCCTTTCCAGTCGACTGCCTGATAAACATCTTTCTCTGTCATGCGTTCGTCCCGGTACTGATCCATTCTTTAACCAGGATACCGGCCCGGGTGGTCCTTGCCACCGTGCGCGGTGATGAACATAGCGACGGCAGAGCGGCAATAAGATTCGATTTCGTTGTCGTCTTCTGCTCTCGCCGTATCGAAGCGTGCGATAATCAGGAGATCGGATCCTTTGAAAAGCGCCGCAAACAAGCGGGCAGACCGAAGAGGATCGGGCACGTTCAGGATCGCCTTCGCGTGCAACTGACGCAACAGGGCCTCGATCTGGGCGATGACATAGGCGGGGCCGGCTTCGTAATGGAGCTTGCCTATCGACTTTTGGTTCGTCTTGTCGGCCATGACCATGGCTTCGACACTGCGGACGTCCGGACTCAACAGCGTGCGAAGCAGGGATGATCCCACCGCCATGAGCTGATCTTCCGCCGAACCGTCGACGCCTTCAAAAAGGGACTGGGGTGCAAACTGATGGCAGTGGGCCTCAATAGCCGCGCTGAACAGCGCCTCCTTGTTCTCGAAGTGCCGATAGATGCTGAGCTTGGATATCTTCGCTCGCTGCGCGACCTTGTCCAAGGTTGTCGCTTGAAAACCCAATTCCACAAAGAGTTGGCACGCGGCGTCGACTATCGTTTGGCCAAGCGCCTCGTTGGCGGGCCGGCCGCGCCGGCCCTGGCTATTTTCGCCCACTACAATTCCAGTCCTTGACAGTATCGTTATTCGTGAATTACGATACCATGCAGTATCAGAAATATGCAAGCCAAAGATTGGATTTTACCATGTCCTCCAACAAGTTTCCCTGAGCCGCTTTCGCACCAGGCCTAGCCCAGCCCCCTCCATCCATAACACGGAGCCCATCACAATGGATGACGTCATCATCATCGGCGGCAGCTTTGCCGGCCTCGCCGCAGCCCTGCAGCTCGGCCGTGCCCGCCGCAAGGTCACCGTTCTCGATACCGGCCTGCCGCGCAATCGCTTCGCGGGCCGCTCGCACGGCGTGCTCGGCCACGATCACAAGCCACCATCGGACATCCTGACCGAGGCGCGGCAGCAATTGACGCGTTATCCTGCGATCAGAATGGTCAATGCTCGGGCCGACAGCATCTCCGGTACGATCGATAATTTCTCTATTCTCACCGGCGATGGCGAGAGCCTTGGCGGGCGCCGTCTGATTCTTAGCTATGGCATTGTCGACCAGATGCCTGCTGTTCCGGGATTTTCCGAAAGCTGGGGCACATCCATCATCCCATGCCCCTATTGCGACGGCTTCGAAGTCGCCGGCCAGCATTGGGGCCTCGTCTGGTCCGGCCCGCAGTCGATGAATCAGGTCAGGCTGTTCCACGATTGGACCGACACGTTGACGGTCTTCGCTGATGGTCACGACATTGCACCCGACATCCGGACCGATCTGGCGGGCCGAAAAGTACCTGTCGTTGATGGCCGGATCACCGGGATCGCACGTCACGGGGACCACAATGCTACTATCAAGCTCGATACCGGCCCCGATGTCGCAGTCGATATCCTGTTCGCGCATCCGCGCAGCAAGCCGTCCGCAAGCTTGCATGATTCACTCGGCCTCGACACGGTCAATACGCCAACCGGCATCGCTATCAAGACCGACGAGCGCCGCGAAACCAGCATTCCCGGCATCTATGCCGCCGGCGACCTCGCCAACCCCGGAATTCCCTCGGTCACCACGGCAACATGGCAAGGCGCGATGGCGGGTATCTTCGCCCAGCAGTCGATGCTGGTTTGAGAGCGCAGATTCCCTTCTTCGGCTGCCGCGGGCTATTGCCGGCGAACCACAGGCTGGCCGAAGCCCGCGCGACCTGATCCTGACATAACGAAAAACTCCGCTGAACCTGGCAAAGTCCGCCCATCTTCACCCGTGCCAAACACGCCGTCTACTGGTGGACGATCGGCAGCGAACGCCTCTCGGCCAGAGAGCGATCACTGATCGAGGACAAAGCCAATATTATCCTGGTCAGTGCAGCGTCGTTTTAGGAGCTGGACAACAAGATGCAGCTCAAAAAGCTCGATCAGAAGCCGCAGGAATTACGGGCCGCTGTGACCGCCAGCGGCCTGGGGGTGTGCTTCTAATCCACTTCGTGTCGAAGACGGAAGGTGGCCGCGCTTTCGATGTCTACCAGTCCTATGTGCGCAGCGACGTGATAACCATCTCAGTCGACGCCCAAGTCAATTCGACCCCAGGTGCTCCGGTTATCTAAAGGGCGAACTAGGCGGCCCTTACGACCGACGCCGACGCCCGGTACGCAACGAGGTCTTCGATCGTGATCAGATGGAGGCCGTGCCGCTCGGCAAATGCTTCGAGTTCCGGCAGACGCGCCATGGTGCCGTCATCATTCGCCACTTCACAGATCACGCCGGACGGGGATAGGCCAGCGAGCTTCGCGAGGTCTACTGCTGCTTCGGTGTGGCCCGGACGGGAGAGAACGCCATTTGGATGGGCTCGAAGCGGAAAGATATGGCCCGGCCGAGCGAAATCCTCTGGTCGGGAACCATCCGTAACCAGGGCGCGAACGGTTGCGGCCCGGTCTGCGGCGGAAATGCCGGTTGAGGTTCCGGGAATATAGTCTACGGAAACGGTGAATGCGGTTTTGAGCATCTCGGTGTTTCGGGAGACCATCAACGGAATGTCGAGCTCATCGAGGCGTCCGCCCTCCATCGGGACGCAGATCAGCCCCCGGGCGTGGTTCATCATGAATGCGATCGCCTGAGGCGTGATCTTGTCCGAAGCGATCAGGAGATCACCTTCATTTTCCCGGTCGCGGTCGTCGACCACGATAACGATCTCTCCACGAGCGATCGCGGCGACTGCATCTTCAATCTTTGAAATTGCCACTCTTCGTGCCTTTCAAGGGTTAGCCGGTGTGAAACGGCGTGCATGGCCTGTGAGCCACCAATATCCCTTGGGCGAACAACGCCATGATGCCGCCGCTCTTCGCGGCGTACCCTGCCTTGTCCTCTTCCATCCGGACTATACCGTCGGCTCCGGCATCTCACCGGATCTGCTGACCCTTCCTTTGGAGAAGGCGCTCGCGGGCTCCGGATTGCTTCCGATACCGCCGGTGGGGAGTTTCGCCCCGCCCTGAGAACCCAGCCAACATAGGAAATTCAACCGCCTGAACGCAAGCCCAAAGTAGAGCACGCACTGTTCATTTTTATGCATCTCCCTGGAACTGACAACTGCCACGCCATCGTTTTCAGCGCACGCCACGGCAATGACGCAGCCTGGCGAGCGCAATCACATGCACTTCCGGTTGCCAAAGACTCATGACATGATCAGTCCGCCGTCGACATTGATCGTCTGCCCGGTGATGTAAGCCGCGTCGTCGCTGGCGAGGAAGGTCACGAGGCCGGCAACGTCCTCGCCGGAACCTGCCCGTTTCATGGGGATGCCTTCGACCCATTCCTTCATCAGTTCGCCAGGAGCGTAGTTGCCCAGCAGCTTGCCCCAGGCGTGGTCGTTGTACGCCCACATGTCGGTCTCAATGATCCCGGGGCAGAACGCGTTGACAGTGATATTCTCGGTCGCGACTTCCTTGGCAAGACTCTGGGTAATCCCGACAACGCCCATCTTCGAGGCGGCGTAGTGAGGCGTATAGATGAAGCCGTCGCGAGCCTGTCCGGAGGCCGTATTGATGATACGGCCTCCCCTGCCGTGCTTGCGCATGCGGGCGATCGCCTCCTGGGCGCAGAGGAACACTCCTTTGGTGTTGACGGCCATGACCTTGTCCCACTCGCCCTCGGTCATGTCCTCGATGCGGGCAATGGTAATGACGCCGGCATTCTGGATCGACACGTCGACCGTGCCGAACGCGTTCTCAGCCGCATCGTAGAGTGCCCGGACGCTTGCCTTGTCGGTGACGTCGCCGACAAAGGAGATTGCCTTTCCGCCATCGGCCTTGATCTGTTCGGCGACGGTATGCACGCTCTCCTCATTGGCGGAGACCACGAGATTGCCACCCTCGCCCGCGAAGCGTTTGGCAATCGCAGCGCCGATGCCGCGGCTGGCTCCGGTGATGACGACGGTCTTGTTTTCGAAACGGTTCATTGACGTTCTCCTCGAACTGGATCTGCTACCAATCAAATCCCGGCCGTATGATCTCGCGGCAACTCTCGTCTATAGCGCTGCGGTAACAATCTCCGCGAAGCCCGCCGCCCGGAGCGAAGCTCCCCCGACCAGGGCACCATTCACATCAGGGATAGTGAATATGCTGACTGCGTTCGAACCCTTGACCGAACCACCGTAGAGGATCCTGATGTCGGCACCCTCGCTCCCGAACCGCTTTTCCAACTGGTTGCGGATGGCCGAATGGACTTCGCCGATCTGTTCCAGGGTGGGCACCCGCCCGGTGCCGATAGCCCACACGGGTTCATATGCAATTGCGGTATTTGCCGCCAAAGCGCCGTCGGGGACGGATCCGGCGATCTGCTTTGCGACCACGTAAAGCGCCTCATTCGAATCCCGTTCGGCCTGCGTCTCGCCGACGCAGATGATCGCGTTCAATCCCGCCTCATGAACCGCACGTGCTTTCCGAGCAATCAGTGCGTCAGATTCGCCATAGACTGTCCGTCTTTCGGAATGACCGACGATGACGTGGCGACATCCGGCGTCCGCCAGCATTTGCACCGATATATCACCGGTGTAGGCTCCCGCGGTTGCCGGGTGGCAATCCTGAGCGCCGACCGAAAGCGGTGTCCCCGCGATTTCCCGTGCAGCCCTTTCGATCAGCGTGAAGGGCGGGCAGACGACGATCTCGCACGTCGCCTCGCCCGTTAGTCCCCTCAGCGCCACGATCTCAGCCAGGGAGGCAGCCAGACCGTGCATCTTCCAATTACCAGCGATGAGCTTTCTCATTGCATCACCAGCAGCAGAAACCACCGTCGACAAGCAGATCGACACCGGTTACGAAGCTTGCCGCGGGCGACAGCAGGAACACCGCCGGACCGACCATCTCATCGACCGCTGCCATGCGCTGCATTGGCGTCTGCTCCTCGAAGAGCTTGGTCTGATGAACCATCTCAGGACGCGTGTTCATGGGCGTCGCCGTGTATCCGGGGGAGATAGTGTTGACGCGAATGCCGCGGTCGACCCATTCCATGGCCAAAGACTTCGACATGTGGATGACGCCCGCCTTGGAGGCGTTGTAGTGTGCTTGGTTCAGCCCCCGGTTAACGATCACGCCGGACATCGATGCGATGTTGACGATGGAGCCGCGTCCGTTCTTCAGCATGGCGCGGGCCTCGGCCTGGCAGGAAAGGAATATGCCTTTGAGGTTGATGTCCATCAACGTCTGATATTGATCCTCCTCCATCTCTTCCGCCGGGTTCGCGTTAGCGATGCCTGCAGCGTTGACTGCAAGCGTCAGCGCGCCGAGATCCGCTTCGGTCCGTGCAACGGCATCTCCGAGGGACGATTTGCTCGTGACATCCGCCGCGATCTGGATCGAGCGGCGACCGGCGGCGCGAATATGTTCAGCCGTCTTGGCCAACCCGTCGTCGGTTCTGCGATCGAGCAACGCCACGTCGGCGCCGCATTGCGCAAGGCCGATGGCGATGCGCTGGCCAATGCCGCTCCCGGCTCCGGTAACGAGGGCAACCTGGCCGCTGAGATCGAAAAGGTTGGGGGCGTTCAGAGTGATGTCGGACACCGCTCTTCCTTTCTCTGTCTGGTTAGATGGTAGCTAACTCCATGACCGAAACGTCATTCGCCTGGTCACAATCGAGGATCCCTGCCTGCTTTCCCTGGGCAAGGACGAGTATGCGATTGGAGACTCCGAGAACCTCCTCAAGGTCCGAGCTTACGACGATGACCGCAACGCCCTGTTTGGCAAGATTGACGATGATGTCGTAGATGCCGGCGCGCGCCCCGACGTCGATGCCTCTCGTCGGTTCGTCGAGTACGACGACCTTAGGATCGCGCATGAGCCATTTCGCGATAACGACCTTCTGCTGATTGCCTCCGGACAGGTCCGAGGCATATTGCTCCGCACGGCCCTTCACGCCGAACTTGGCAACTGCCTTCTCTGCAAACGTGCGCTTGACGCGCGGCGTAATCCAACGCCCGCCCAGCTTGTCGAGGTTGGCATAGATAATGTTCTCGCCGATCCGGTGCCCGACAACCAGGCCTTGCTCCTTGCGGTCTTCCGGGACCATGACAATGCCCTTGGCGATCGCATCCGCCGGATCGCGCAGCCTGAGTTCTTCGCCTTCCAGCCTAATGGAACCTGCACTGATTGGGTCCGCGCCCGAAATCGCGCGCACAAGTTCCGTGCGGCCCGCACCGACCAGTCCGGCGATGCCGAGGATTTCCCCCGGCGCGCACATCGAAGGTGACGTCACGGAAAGAGTTGTCCGGCGAGCTCAGCCCCGACACCTGGAGTACCGGATGATCTGTCGGAACCGGAAGGGCCGGGAACAAGCGGTCAAGCGGGCGCCCGACCATGCTCTCCACGATTGTTCGCACCGGAGTCGCGCTGTCTGAGAATTCCTGCACGCGCTCGCCATCGCGAAGAACGACGATCCGATCGGTTATCCGTTTGATCTCTTCCATGCGGTGGGAAATGTAGACGATGCCGACGCCTTCGGACCGAAGCTTTCTAACCTGTTCGAACAGGGCTTCCGTTTCTGCGCCGCCAAGGGCGGCGGTCGGCTCGTCGAGGATCAGGAGCTTTGCGTTGAGCGCCAGCGCCTTGGCGATCTCAATGAGTTGCTGATTTGCGGTGGAAAGGCCGGCAACCGTCCGCGTGGCGGGGATGTGAAGGTTCAACCGAGCGAGCTGCTCCTGAGCCCGACGAACCATTTGGCGACGGTCCACGACGCCGTTCTTCATCGGCCAACGTCCGATGAAGACGTTTTCCGCGATCGACAGCTGCGGCAGAAGCTGCAGTTCCTGGTGGATCAGGACGACGCCCTTGTCGATCGCTTCCCTTGGGGTGGCCGGGGCATAAGGCTGCCCCAGCCATGTCATTGATCCTTCGGAAGGCGTGCGCGACCCGGCGATAATGCCCGATAGCGTTGACTTGCCTGCTCCGTTTTCACCGAGAAGTGCAACCACCTCGCCCGGATAGACGTCCAAGCTGACACCCTTCAATACCTGGAGCGGTCCATAGCTTTTGGATATGTCCCTCAGGCAAAGAACTGGATCAGTCATGGCACACCTCCTCTGGACCTCGGCTTCATTACGGATGGTTGGCGATGAAGCCTGCGACGTTTTCCTTGGTTGTCAGCGTGGCATCCATGAGCTGTACCGGGGGTACCTTTTCTCCGGCGACAAGCTTGGCCGCATTCGCAACCGCATCGCGGCCCATCTTCTGCGTCTGCTGTGTCGCAGTTACGTTGAAGACGCCTTTGCTGAGCGCTTCGAGAGCCGCGGTGTCGCCATCGAAGCCGCCGACCACGATCTTCTGCGACGGATTGGCGACCTTGATCGCCTGCGCGGCGCCAAGTGCCAGGCCGTCGGCCTGTGCGAAGACGATGGAAACATCCGGATTGGCCTGCAGCATATTTTGCATGATCTGGAAGCCTTCGTCCTGGCTCCAGATGTTCGAATATTGCTCGGCGACAACCTTAACGTTTGGATAGGCCTTGAGCGATTCAGCGCAGCCCTTGGAGCGATCGACTTCCGGCGTCGTGCCCTTCTGGCCGTGGATGATGACCATCTTCCCCTTGCCGCCGGCTTCCTTCAGGATGTAGTCGCATACGGCCTTGGCAGATGCGACGGAATCCGTTGCAAGGAAAGTATCGCCGGGAGCTCCCTCGGCGTTGCGGTCAACGTTCACGACCGGGATGCCGGCGTTCTTGGCGAGCTTGACCGGAACCGTCGCAGCCGCCGCGCCTGCCGGAATGTAGATCAGGGCGTCGATTTTCTGGGTCAGAAGGTCCTGGATCTGGTTGACCTGCGTCGGCCCGTCACCCTTTGCGTCGACGGTGATGACTTCGATGCCGCGCTTTTTGGCTTCGGCTTCGACCGACTGCTTGATCTGGTTGAAGAAGTTTGCCTGAAGGTTGGCAACGGCGAGGCCGAGCTTCTTCAGTTCCGCCGCATGTACGGGGCCGAGCATGAGGCCGAGCAGTGCAGCAGACGCGAGCATGGTTCGGGCTATTTTCATTGTATTTTCCTCCGTTGTTTGATGGAACCCTCGGGTATTTCCTCCCCCTCGGGGTATTGATCCGACCCAAAGTTTTGGAGCGGAATTCCACGTCCGCCAATGCGGCGAACCATGCGCGTCAGGCGCGACGCCGACGAATGGTTTCTGCGCCGACCGCGAGCACGATGACGATCCCGATGATCACCTGCTGAAGGAACGGCGAGACGTTGAGAAGATTGAGACCATTGCGAAGCACACCGATGATCAGAACGCCGATCAGCGTTCCACCGATGCCGCCCGCGCCGCCGGAGAGCGAAGTCCCGCCGATGACGACTGCGGCAATGGTGTCCAGTTCATAGCCCAGACCACTGGATGGTTGGACCGAATCTAGCCGTGCGGCGAGCACGATGCCTGCGAGCCCCGCAAGGACGGCACTCACGACATAGACAGCTATCGTTACGAGCGGGACGTTGATGCCGGCCAGGCGTGCGACTTCTGCGTTGCCGCCCACCGCATAGAGCATGCGGCCCTCGGACCGGAAGCGCAGGAAAAGCCACGCAGCAAGAACAACCGCAAGCATCAGGAATACCGTGGCAGTCAGGATGCCGAAATGGCGATCGATTGCGAGCATCATGAACCAGTCGGGGAATCCGACGATCTGCTGGCCGTCCGTAATCATATTTGCGACACCACGAGCCGCAGACATCATCGCAAGCGTGGCGATGAAGGCTGGAACTCTGAACTGCGTCACCAGAAGTCCGACAATCAGGCCTGATATCGCCGAGGCGATCAGCGCAAAGGCGATCGCTACCGGCAGCGGCAGACCCGCGACGTTTGCGGTCCAGCCCATGACCATCATCGCCAAGGCAAGTGCCGAGCCGACGGAAAGATCGATGCCACCGATCAGGATCACGAACGTCATTCCGACGGCCATGATGCCGAGAACGGTGATCTGATCGAGGATGTTGAGGCCGTTTCGAACCGAAAGAAACGTGTCTGTGCTGAGGCTCAGGAAGACGCAAAGGGCGAGCAATCCCACGAGCGGGCCGGTCGCTCCCTTGACCTTGCTCAACCAAGCGCCGGAAGAAAGCCTGTGTTCATTGATATCGAGCGCCATTGCTCCTCCCTATGCGTTGGCTTGTATCCGATATTCGTGCAGGCTAGAATAAATATTCACATCTGCTGGAAAATTCATTAACAATTTGGCTTGTGGCTGTCAACGTCATTTTGCCGCTCGTCGCTCCCCAGGCCGGGCATAAGGGGCTTGACTAATCGGCCTCTTATGCAAAAATATTGCCGATTGAATATTTATTCACCGGAGAATATCCATGGATACGACAGAACTTGAGCGCATCGCCCGCCAGATCCGATTGCGCGATCTCCAGGCCGTCTTTGAAGCGGGCGCCGGCCATATTGGCGGAGAAATGTCGGTCATCGACATTTTGACGGCGCTTTATTTCCGTGTGCTGAATGTTTGGCCCGATCAACCGACGCACCCCGACCGCGACAGGTTCGTTCTTTCCAAGGGACATACTGCATGCGCTTTGTATGTGACGCTCGCCAAGCGCGGCTTCATCCCGGAGGAAGAGATTTCCACCTTTCTGCAGCCGCATTCGAGGCTGAACGGGCATCCGAACTGCAACAAAGTTCCTGGTGTCGAAACCAATACCGGGCCGCTTGGCCACGGCCTTCCGGTTGCCATAGGAATGGCAAAGGCCGCCAAGCTATCAGGCGCGAGATATCATACCTACGTCGTCACCGGTGACGGCGAGATGCAGGAGGGTTCAAACTGGGAAGCGATCATGGCGGCCGCGCAGTTCAAGCTCGACAATTTGACGCTGGTCATCGACCATAACAGGTTCCAGCAGGGCGCGGCCCTGGCAGAAACCAACGATCTTGCCCCGCTTCGTCCGAAGCTTGAAGCTTTCGATTGGGAAGTGACCGAGATCAACGGGAACAATATGAGCGAAGTCGTCTCAGCCCTCGAACACCGGGGATTGAGACCTCACTGCATCGTGGCCCACACCAACAAGGGGCACGGAATCTCGTTCATGCAGGACCGAGTCGACTGGCACCACAAGGTGCCGAGCAAGGAACAATACCAAACCGCATTGGCAGAATTGTCGGAGGCACTGTAATGAACGCGCCAATAAACGCACCCAAGCTCTACGATTGCCGCGACGCATTCGCTGCTACGCTTGAGAGGTTGGCAGCCGAAAACGAAACGATCGTTGCCGTCTGCAACGACTCCGTGGGCTCCTCCAAGCTCGGCGGCTTCAAGGCGAAGTTTGCGGAGCGCCTCGTCAATGTCGGGATCGCTGAGCAGAACATGGTGGGGGTTGGAGCAGGCCTTGCCAACGGAGGGCGCCTTCCGTTCGTGTGCGCCGCCGCTCCGTTTCTCACGGGACGGTCGCTGGAGCAGATCAAGGCGGATATTTCCTATTCGAATGCCAACGTCAAGCTGGTCGGCATTTCTTCCGGACTGGCGTATGGCGAACTCGGCCCAACCCATCACTCGATCGAGGACTTTGCCTGGACGCGGGTTCTGCCCAATCTTCCAGTCATTGCCCCTTGTGACCGCATCGAAACGGCGGCTGCGGTCGAGTGGGCCGCGGCGTATGCCGGGCCCTGTTTCCTGCGTCTGTCTCGCGTAGGAGTGCCGGATCTCCTTCCGGAAGGTCACAAGTTCGAACTCGGCAAGGCAAATCTCCTGCGCCAGGGCTTCGACGTCACCCTTATCGCAAACGGCACCTTAACCCATCGAATCCTGAAGGCTGCCGAGATTCTCGCAGACCGCGGCATCAATGCCAGAGTGCTCAACCTTGCAACGGTTCGTCCAATCGACGAGGACGCCATCATCGCCGCAGCGAAGGAAACCGGAGCGATCGTTACAGCCGAGGAGCATTCGATCTTTGGCGGGCTCGGTTCCGCGGTCGCCGAAGTGGTCGTCGACAATGCTCCGGTCCCGATGAAACGTCTTGGAGTTCCCGGCATCTACGCCCCGACCGGATCCGCCGAGTTCCTGCTCGACGAATTCGGAATGGCGCCGTCCGCAATCGCCGACGCCGCGCAGTCGCTGATCAGCCGCAAGTAACTGGGGTCCCGTGACCAGCCGGGACGCTTTTCTCGTGGCCCGGCCGCCACCTGATCTGGGGAGGATAGAATGCGGGCAATTCTGGCAATCGACCAGGGCACGACCAATTCAAAGGCAGTTCTGGTTTCCGAAACGGGAGAAATCGTCGGCAGAGGTTCGGTTCCTGTCGGCATTTCCTACCCGAAGGCGGGCTGGGTTGAACAGGACCCGCGCCGGCTCTACGCATCGGTCTGCGAAGCGATCGACGCCTGCCTGACGGCCGCCCCCGATGTGACTGTCGAAGCCCTGGCCATTTCCAACCAGCGCGAGTCCGTCACTGCCTGGGACGCCGAAACGGGAGACGCGCTTGGACCGGTGGTAAGCTGGCAGTGCCGTCGAACGGCACGGGATTGCGAACGTCTCATTGCCGAAGGCCACCTTGACCGCGTGCTGGCGCTCACAGGCCTGCCACTGGATCCGATGTTCCCGGGCTCGAAATTCCGATGGCTGCTCGACCGCATTCCGAAGGGGCGTTCGGTCCGGCTCGGCACGATTGACAGCTGGCTTGTCCATTGCCTGACTGGCGGCCGCCGGCATGTCTGCGATGCTTCCAATGCCGCCAGAAGCCAGCTGTTCGATCTCCAGGAGCAGAGATGGAGCGAGGAACTTGGCGAGATCTTCGGCGTCGATATCCCGCTCCTGCCAGAGGTACTCGACAGCTCTGCCGACTTCGGCAGGACGCAAGGGTTGCCAGGCGTGCCGGACGGAACTCCGATAATGGCCGCAATCGGCGACAGCCATGCTGCGCTGTTCGGTCACGGAGCATTCCAGCCCGGCGATGGCAAGGTAACCTTCGGCACCGGCTCTTCGGTGATGACGACGCTTCCGCGATTTGTTCCTCCACGCAACGGCGTCACAACCACCGTTGCATGGCGTTTGAATGGAATGCCGACTTTCGCGTTCGAAGGCAATATTCTCGTTTGCGCCGCCAGTCTCCCATGGATGGCAGGCATTCTCGGCCTTTCGGACGTGGCGGCCCTTGTCGAACTTGCCGCGAGCGCCGAACCGGGCGGACCGGGCTTCGTGCCGGCATTCGTAGGACTGGGCGCACCCTATTGGAACTCCGATGCCCGTGCCCTGTTCTCCCAGATCGACTTCAACACGACACGTGCGCAAATGGCGCGATCGGTCACTGACTCGATCGCCTTCCAGGTACACGACGTGATCGCCGCCATGCGGGCACAGAGCGGCGGCGAACTCGGCGCGCTCTATGTGGATGGTGGACCGAGCCAGAGCCGCTTCCTGATGCAGTGTGTCTCGAACCTCATCGAACATCCCGTGATCCAATGCGAAGCACCCGAGGCTTCTGCCTTGGGCGCCGCTTACCTGGCGGGGCTGTCCCTCGGCTTGTGGAGCGATCTCGACATGGTCGCGAAGCTGCCGCGAAAGTCGCATGTCATTGAGCCACAACCCGTGGATCGAGCGGCACTTCTCGATACCTGGAATGATGCGCTCGCCCGCTCGACGTCCCGCCAAACAAAGGCTAATGGTGAATAAAAATTCACGCCGGGATTACCGATGACTCGCCTCAACGAACTCCGCCTCATTTCAAGGGTCGCCCAGATGTATCACCTGGAGGGACGGCGGCAGGCGGAGATCGCGCAGCACCTTCGCCTTTCGCAAGCGACGGTCTCGCGTATGCTCAAGCGTGCCGAGGCTGAAGATATCGTGCGAACCAGCGTGATCCCTCCCGTCGGCACCTACAGCGAGCTCGAGGGCGCGCTTCGCGAGAAATACAATCTGCCGGAGGCAATCGTCGTCGAATGCACCGAAGATCGCGACGGAGCCATTATGGCCCGTATCGGAGAGGCAGCGGCCCATCTTTTGGAAGTGACGCTTGCGCCAGGCGAGATCATCGGCGTTTCGAGCTGGAGCCAGACTATTTTCAAGATGGTCGAGAACATCCATCCTCAAAAGAGCGCTCAGGCG
The DNA here is from genome assembly GCF_056280385.1 of Neorhizobium sp. USDA 3394. Taxonomy (NCBI): domain Bacteria; kingdom Pseudomonadati; phylum Pseudomonadota; class Alphaproteobacteria; order Hyphomicrobiales; family Rhizobiaceae; genus Neorhizobium; species Neorhizobium sp. USDA 3394. The sequence goes on along the minus strand of NZ_JBWCDU010000002.1, from coordinate 784,596 downwards.
AAGTATGTCGTCCAGACTCTTGGAGGCATGGGTGATCCTTCCGTGCAGACGCATGCCACACAGCTTACTACTCGTCTGGCTCGGCTGACAGGCGCCGAGCCGAAGCTCCTTTCGGTGCAAGGTGTGACCTCGTCGCGCGAAGCCAAACTCCTGATGCAGGCCGACCCGTTCGTCCGGGAGACGATGGACTTGTTCGGCAGCATAACGCTTGCAATTGTCGGTATCGGCGCGGTCGAACCGTCAGAACTACTCGCCAGATCGGGAAATATCTTCTCCTCGCGGGAACTCGCCGACCTTGCCGAAGCGGGCGCCGTTGGAGACATCTCACTGCGGTTCTTCGACAAGGACGGCAAGCCCGTGAAAACGCCCTTGGACGAACGTGTCATCGGTCTCCCGCTCGAAGAGCTTCAGCGCGTGGATCGAGTGATTGCGTTGGCCGGGGGCGCAAAGAAAACCGACGCAATTGCAGGTGCACTGAGGGTCGGCGTCATAGACACCCTGGTGACAGACAAGTTTACGGCCCACCGCCTCGTGGACTAGATATCACGATTTATTTGATGTGTTTCGTTGTCCACCGTCGCCGCCGGTGTCGTTGGCGGCATTATCACGGATATCGCCAAATTGTTTGAAGCAACTTGCGCGCGAGCAACTGGACCGAGCGACCGTGAGGCACGGGTTGGCTCTTGTCGATTTTTTGCAAATGTATTTACAACTCAGGGGCCGGAAGGCACCGGAAACGGAATATCGAATGAACGAAACAACGACCTTGTCCATCCAGGCGCTTTATGAGCGCGTCGAAGCCCTCCTTATCCGGGCCGGGCTTGATGCAACGCAGGCCAGCGCGCTGGCCCGCGTGATCGTCGCCGGTGAACGCGACGCCTGCAAGTCCCATGGCATCTACCGTATCGAGGGCGTTCTGCGCACGCTGAAGGCTGGCAAGGTCGTGGCCGATGCCATGCCCGAACTCATCGGGGACGAGGCCACAGCCATTGTCAGGGTCGATGCGAAAGGTGGCTTTGCCAATCCGGCCTTCGAACTTGCCCTGCCACACCTTGTCGCCCGCGCCCGCAGCCATGGGGTTGCAGCCCTCGTCGTCAATGATTGCGTCCACTTCTCCGCGCTGTGGCCGGAGGTCGAGGCCTTGACGGATCAGGGACTGGCCGCGCTCGCCATGTGCCCAAGCTACGCCACTGTCGCGCCGACCGGCGGCAACAGCCCGCTCCTGGGCACCAATCCCCTGGCATTCGGCTGGCCGCGCATCGACAATCCGCCTTATGTCTTCGATTTCGCGACCTCGGTTGCTGCCCGTGGCGAGATCGAGCTTTATCGCCGCGCCGGAAAGCCATTGCCGGAAGGCTGGGCGATTGATGCCGGTGGCGCGCCGACCGCGGACCCGACAGCGGCGCTGGCGGGGGCGATGCTGCCGTTCGGTGGCCACAAGGGTTCGGCCATCGGCACGATGATCGAACTTCTGGCCGGAATCTTGATCGGCGATCTGACGAGCCAGGGCGCACTCGAAGTGCTTGGCAGCACGACGCTTGCACCGCGCCATGGTGAACTGGTGCTCGCCTTCTCGCCACAGGCCTTTGCGGCGGGCAGGCCGGGCGACCCCTTCGCACGGGCCGAAATGCTGTTCGAAGCCATTGTCGGCCAGGGCGCGCGCTTGCCCTCGCAGCGTCGCTTCAGGGCCAGAGCGATAGCGGAAAAGGATGGCATCACCCTGACGTCAGCGGAGATAGAACTGCTCGACACGTTGCTTTCGCGCGGTCTCGACGCCGTGTGAACACGAAAAAGCCGCCGGGCGAACCCGGCGGCCCGTACCCTCTCCTGTCAGCCAGTCTGGCCCGTGATTACGCTCTGCAGGTCTGAACTGCGCCCGGCAGCTTGCTCCACTCAGCATACCAGTTGTTGAACAGTCTGAACTGCGCCTCGACATAGCCACGCTGGCTGTCGGACAGTGCATCGGTTTCGTTGAAGTGTAGCGTATATTCCCTGTCGCCCTTCAGAACCATCATATGCTTGAAGAACAGCACCAGATCCGGGCCTTCATCGAAGGACGAAAGAACGGCCAGAGCCTGCTCCAGTTCCTGCGCCCGCTGGCGGGCATCGGCATTACCGGCAGCGGCGGCCTGCGACAGCTTGCACAGATGGATCACTTCCTTGGGCAAAACATTGCCGATACCGGTGATCGCACCCGTTGCGCCGCAATTGACGAAACCGTGGACGACGGCAGTATCGACACCGATCATCAGCGTCACCTCGTCGTCACGGCTGGTGATGTTTTCCGCCGCATAGCGCATGTCGGCAGGACCGCCGAATTCCTTGAAGCCGACGAGGTTCGGATGCTCGGCGCGAAGTGCAAAGAAAAGGTCGGCACGCGTGGCAAAGCCGTAATAGGGGCTGTTGTAGATCACCGCCGGGATATCGCCCCCTGCGGAGAGCACAGCCTTGAAATGAGCCTTCTGGGCAGCAATGACAGTGCCACGCGAAAGAACGCGCGGAATGACCATCAGGCCCCTCGCGCCCACCTTCCGGGCATGGGCCGCATGGGCAACAGCGGAAGCTGTGTTGACAGCGCCCGTGCCGACGATGACGGGGATGCCCGCGTTGACCAGACGCTCAACCCCTTCCATGCGCTGCGCATCACTCAGAAGCGGCCAGTCGCCCATCGAACCGCAATAGACAACGGCGGACATGCCGGCGTCGATCAGTTCCCTACCCTTGCGCACCAGCGCGTCGAAATCGGGGGTGCGGTCTTCCATGCATGGCGTCATCAGGGCGGGAACCACGCCGGAGAAGATATTGGCAGCCATCATTTGCTCCATCGCATGTCGTTTTCAATTGGGGTCCTGACAGGAGGCCAGCCCCGGCATGAAACCTTTCTACATCTTTGTATTTTATCTGTCGACAAAAAATATACAGGCTGACGATCTTGCTCTACAACCGGATGTCCAAGCTGTCGCCACGCACCATCAGTTTCTGTACTTGCAGCACGATCTGCCGGGCATGCTCGCGCGAAAGCTGTTCAGCCCCCGCTTCGTCCCGCGTCTCGATTGCAGCGATGATCTCGTCGTGTTCCTCAACAAAGCGGCGCGGCAGACGGTCCTCATAGGACTGGTAGTAGAGGCGCAGGATGCGCCGGCCCTCGTCCAGAAGACGTTTGAAAAGAGCGGTGAAATAGGCGTTACGCCCGGCTGCTGCGATGGCGAGATGAAAGTCGGCATTGGTGGCGATCACTGCCAAGGCATCCTGGGCTCCGACCGCACGGCTGAAGGCGGCCTGATGCTCGCGGATGGTGACCAGATCCTCCGACCGGTGATATTTCGCCGCAAGCTGGGTGGTCACACGGTACATCAGTACCAGCGCATCAAAATAGGTGTGCATGTTGAGGAAGTCGATCGGCGCCACCATGGTCGAGCGATTGGGCAGTGTGTCCGCCTTTGCGTCCGGCTTGCGCCGGCGGAGCGAGATTGCCGGGCCGCGATGCGAGCAACTGACCGTCGAGCCGCCGATCGAGATACCGGATGGCCCTCCCCTCCCCTCTCTCGCCATCCATCTCGGTCGCACCAAAACATCCACCGGCGAGCAGGACGAGATCGTTTATCTGACCGGTCGGCCGGTGGACGCGCTGAATGCCTGGATGACGACGGCCAAGATTGAGAACGGGAGCGTGTTTCGGGGACCGGACGCTGGGAAAGCGTCTCGCGGCGGGCGCTCGATCCGCAGTCGGTCAGTGCGATCCTCAAGCAGGGGCGGAGATGGCTGGGTTGGACAGCGGGGAGTTTTCGGCACATCGATTGCGGTCAGCCTATTTGACCGAACCCACCAATCGCGGCATCCCATTACCTGAAGCGATGGAGCAATCGCGCCACCGATAAGTGCGGCAGGCGTCGAGCTACTAGGACAGTGCGACACTGCGTAGCGGTCGGGCCACGCAGCGGCTCACACAGGCAAAATTATCCTTGCAATTACGGATCACAACTCCATAAATGCAAGGATGATTAAGCGAAGAATTGAGGCCAAACTCCAGCATCTGTTAGACGAAAGCCCTGCGGTTGCGCTGTTGGGCCCTCGCCAAGTCGGGAAAACGACGTTAGCAATCATTATTGGCGAAACCCGGCCCTCCACCTCGTCCAGATGCTAGGTATCTTCTTGCGACGGCCTCTTTCTGAGCAACTGCTTTGCGTAGGCAGCACCGAATCTTCGACCCCAGCGCCGGATCGTTTCGTAGGATACTATAATGCCGCGCTCCAGCAGCATTTCTTCCACCAGCCGCAGGCCTAACGGGAACCGAAGATACAGCCAGACCGCATGGGCGATGATCTGCGGCGGGAAACGGTGGTTCTTGTAGCTGACGGTCGGCGCGCTCATCACGTCCGGTTATCCGTCAACCGTTAAGCCGAGGACAACCTGACAGCACCCCCGTGCGACCTCGAACTTGTGTGTGCCGTCTATGTGGTGGCGGCCCCCTGCCCCACCACGTGCGCGCCTTCATCGAGCACATGGGTGCAACATTGGGTGATCAGTCCCTGCTGAATGGGACGTCCTGACCCAGAGGGACTATTAGAAAGGCGAATTCGAAACGCCTCGCCCTTCATCTTGCATCAATCACGATACTCTGGCGCCTGCCGGTCGAGGACCCGCCGGATGCTTTCCAGATGCAGCCTTGCGCTTTCCGGATCTCCCTCCCGCATCTGCCGTGCTGCCTCGGCTGCGATCTCCGGCAAAACCGGCAGCAGTTTGCGGCCGGAGCCCATCGCCTTCAACTGGACTTCAGCCGCACGCTCGAGATAGTAGAGGTCGTCCCATGCCTCGGCGATATTCGGCGCGCAGACCATCACCCCGTGGTTTTTCATGAACAGGATATCCTTGTCACCGAGGACAGAGGCGATCCTGTCACCTTCGCTTTCGTCCAGGGCGAGACCGTTGTAATTCTCGTCGACGGCCACGCGACCGTAGAATTTGAGCGCCGTCTGGCCTGCCCAGACCAGCGGTTCGCCTTCCACCATGCTGAGCGCGGTCGCATTCGGCATATGGGTATGAAAGGCGGCCCCCACGCGAGGCGCCATCTTGTGCAGGCGCGCATGGATGAAAAAGGCGGTTGCTTCGGGCACGCCATCGCCGGCAACCACATTGCCGTCGAAATCGCAGATCAGCAGCGACGAGGCGGTCGCCTCCTGAAAGGCCCAGCCAAGGCGGTTGACGATGAAGAGGTCGGGATGACCGGGCACAACAGCCGAGAAGTGGTTGCAGATACCTTCTTCGAGGCCGAGACGCGCCGCCATCCGAAGGCTGGCGGCGAGATCGACCCGTGCTTGCCAAATCTCTTCGGTATCCAGCAAAAGATTGGGCCGCAGAGCAGCGTTGACCTGCGAAATATTCAGTTCGTGAGCCATGTTGGTCTCCTTGTCCTACATCCAGCCTGCCGCGGCAAGGATGGCAGGCACCTTGTCGAGCGTCGAGACGATTCCGTTCGGGCGGTAATCGTCCAGTGGTTTGCGGCCTGTGCCACGATCGATCCAAACCGTGCGAAATCCAAGTTCACGCGCCGCAGCAAGATCGAGATGCGGGCTGGCACAGATATGCACAAGTTCCTCCATGCCGATACCGAGGCTTTTCCAGGCATGATGGAAAATCTGGGAGGAAGGCTTATAGGCACCGGCCTGCTGGGCAGTGATAACCCGGTCTACATGGCCACCCAACTGAGCGACATTGCCGGCAATGACGGCGTCGTCCGTATTCGAGATGATCGCCAGACGAAAACCGGCTGCCTTCAGCTTTTCCAGTGTTGCAACCACTTCCGGAAACGGTGGCATCTTCCCGATCGAGGACGTCAGGATCTCGGCATCCGAGACCTCAAAGGGCAATCCAAATTCGCCCATGGCTCGTTCCAGCGCAAGGGCGCTGACGTCTGCGAAAATCCGGTGAGGGCGTTCCTGTTCCAGCACATGTTCCTGGCGGTCGTAGACAGAGATGAAGGCCGTCTGATCGATGTTTCGACCTTTGGCCGATAGTATCTGGTCCACGGCCGCAAGCAGCCCCTCGTCCCATTGAATGAGCGTCCCGTAGCAATCGAAAGTCAGCCAGGTCGGCTTAGGACCAGAAAGCGTCATGTCTCGTCTCCTTCGTTTTCCCGACATTGACAAAACTTGCATCTATTGCAAAATTAAATCTCATCATCGTCTTCATCGAGAAATCAAATGAGCTTCGGTTTCGATCTGGATCTTCTGAAAACATTTGCTGCGGTCGTCGATTGCAGCGGCTTTACCAAAGCGGCCGAACGGGTACACCTGACACAATCGACGGTGAGCCAGCAAATCAAGAAGCTGGAGGTCAATTTGGGCACCTTGCTGCTGCATCGGGATAAATCGACCGGAACTGTTGAAACGACGGAAGCCGGCGAGTTGCTGTTGAGCTACGCGCGTAAATTACTCGCCATGGCCGATGAAGCCGCCGAGGTCATGCGAAGGCCTTCGGCTCCGCGCACTGTCCGTCTTGGCGTTCCTGAAGATTTTGCCGGGCGGCGCCTTATCGATCTGCTGTCGGGATTCTCGGCCGCATCACCTCATATCAGGCTCGACACGGTCAGCGGATGGAGCATCGAGCTTCGCCGCCTGCTGGATGCGGGCGAGATTGACCTCGCGTTGATCAAGCGCGAGCCTGGCGATGGGGCATGTCTTGCGAGCTGGAAGGAGGAACTGATCTGGGTGGAAAGTGCCACCCGTCCAGTCGAGACGGACCCGGTCCCTCTCGCGGTTTTTCCCGTCGGATGCATCTACCGGGATCGCGCGATCGGCGCGATCGAGCGCAGTGGTCGCCGCTGGCGGATCGCCTATACCAGCCAAGGCCTGATGGGTGTGCAGGCAGCGGTTGCTTCCGGCCTCGGAATCAGTCTGCTACCTTCCGACGCGGTGCTACCCGAACACCGACAACTCGGACCGTTGGACGGGTTTGGTTACCAGCCCGCGTCCGAGATGGCGCTAGTGAAAGGACGGGGGAGCCTCTCTGCAGAGGCGCAGTCCGTCGGGCAATTTCTGGCGGATAGTCTGAGGTCGTAATAAAGGTGCGCTTCGACCTTGCCAACATCTCAGGAAAGACGAAGCGCCACCTTCAAGCCCATGATCTGCAGATCGAGCCCAAACGCAAAACGTTGATCGGCATTGGCTCCGGCAATCTCACGCATCGCAATTGCAGCCAGAGGAAACTTTGCTGCCAGGGAGATTTCGTCCTGGCCCGCTGGTTCCTTTTTGCGTCCAAGACCCTGCTCCTCGATAACGAAGCCGATCACAAAATAGACCAGCGTGAATGCGCCCCAGCTTGCGGTGCGATCGTCAGCTCCGGCTTGCTTGAGAGAGCTGATCAGCAACGAGCCGACACGCAGCACGTTATCGGATAAAGGATAGGTGCCGGCAAAAACACGAGCAGCATCGCGGCGCGACAGCAGGGCGTCGCGCACCTCAGAGGCCACGCGCACAAGCCTCGCATCCCACGCCTCGCCTTCCGGATTGCTTGCGGCGACAGGCTCCATCAGCGCATCCGCCATTCCCTCGAGCAGGGCGTCCTTGTTCGCGAAATGCCAGTAGAGCGACGGCGCCTGAATGTTCAAGGCGTCCGCCAGCTTACGCATCGTCAACCCCTCCATGCCGACATCATCCAACAGCTTCAGCGCCGTCGCGATGACTTCGGTTTTCACGATACGCATGTCCGTCTCCAGTTTTACTGTTGACTCTCTAACATTGTTAGGCACATCTAACAACGTTAGATTGGAGAGCTCCTCATGAAAATGAACTACGATGTTGTTGTTGTCGGCGCCGGACCTGTCGGGCTGTGGCTGGCATGCGAATTGAAGCTTGCCGGTGTGGATGTCGCCGTTCTCGAGCGGCGAACGGAGCGGACGGCGCAGTCGCGTGCGCTCACCGTCCATGGACGTTCGCTCGAAGTGTTTGCCCTGCGCGGTCTCGCCGATCGCTTCCTCAGCACCGGCAAACCGATCCCGACCGGCCACTACGCGGTCCTCGATACAAGGCTGGATTTTTCACCGTTCGACACCCGCTTTCCCTACACGCTGTTTATCCCGCAGGCCGTGACCGAGGAGCGTCTCGAAGAACGCGCGACTGAACTCGGCGTCGTCATCGTGCGGGGCATGGCGGCAACAGGAATTCTGGACGACGGGAGCCGGGTCCACATCTCTACCGACAGCGGAGAGTTTTCCAGCTCCTATGTGGTGGGAGCGGATGGCGCTCGCAGCATCGTGCGGGAACAGGCGGGCATCTCATATGAGGGGGCAGAGGCCCGAAATTCGCTCATGCTTGCAGACGTGGTTCTTGCCTCACCACCGACAAAACCCGTCGTGTCGGTCACCAATGGACATGGTTCGGTCATGATCGCGCCTCTCGGTGACGGTAAGCACCACCGCATCGTGCTCGTGGATCCCCAACGAACCCATGTGCCGCGCACCGAACCGGTCACTCTGGAAGAGGTAGCAGGACCGACCGCGCGCATTATCGGCAAGGACTATCAGCCTCGCGACCCGATCTGGCTTTCGCGTTTCGCCGATGAGACGCGCCTTGCCGGAACCTATCGCAAGGGACGCATCCTGCTCGCCGGCGATGCCGCTCATATCCATGCTCCGATGGGCGGACAAGGCATGAATGTCGGACTGCAGGACGCATTGAATCTCGGCTGGAAACTGGCCGCGGTCGTGAAGAGCGAAGCGCCCGACAAACTGCTTGACACCTATGACGAGGAACGGCGTCCAATAGGACAAATCCTCTACACCAATACCCTGGCGCAGGCTGGGCTCGTCACCCGGTTCGATCCGGCAACCCTTGCCTTGCGGGAGACGCTAAACCAGCTCCTGAAAATTCCTGCGGTCAATCATCGTCTTGCCGGTGAGCTTTCCGGCTTTGACGTCGCCTATGGCACCGATGCGACGGCGGCCGTTGCTGCCGGACGATTGGCGGCAGGGTTACGCATTCCCGATATAGAACTGGTCGGCAAGAACGGCGTATCGATGTCGCTCTACAGCCTGCTGGTCGAAGAACGTTGGCTTCACATTTCCTTCAAACCAGGCGCAACGGTATCCGGGCCGGAATGGTTGCGATCCAGCAGCGTCAAATCCCTGACGGCAGCTCCATCCGACCACGCCGCCCTTCGCGGCGTTCGGGCGTTGCTGGTCAGGCCCGACGGTTATGTCGCCGCTGTCGATCAGGAATAAGGGAGGCATCGATGGAAACTCTAAATCCCCCGTCCCTGACGGGTGTCTTCTCGCACCTGATTGCACAGATCGCCATCACCCCACCTGGCGCGCGGCTTGCCGCCATCTCCGGCCAGGTCGCGGTCGATAGGTCAGGTCAACTCGTCGGTGGAAACGATCAAGCGGCCCAGGCGAGGCAATGCTTCAGCAATGTCCTCGACGCCCTCGCGGCCATAAAGGCGGATCCTAAAGACATCCTGCAAATGAAGATCTACGTGGTCCGCCACGCTCCGGGTCTCGTTCCAGCGATCTTCGGGGCGGGCGCTGACATATTCGGCGAAAAATGGCCGGTTTGCGCAAGCACATGGATCGGCGTCGAAGCACTAGCCATGCCCGAATGGCTCCTCGAGATTGAGGTCTTGGTCGCCCTCCCGTGACAACGCAGTATGGGACGCGGTCCGGGACGCGGGACACCTGCGTCTCATTCCATGAAGGCCGCGCACATGATGCGACCATCACGCCTTGAGCGGAAGCGAACTGGAGCCCCTCATTCCATTGAACTGCGTGGGGTTCACTCCAAACCTGAGTCAGTTTTGGAACGCACCCTGGAATGTGGAAATGTCGCTGGTGTTGTTTGGAAGTTGGAGCTATTTCGCAATTGATGTGGACAGCAGCAACGCCGGTATGGCCGGGTCGTCCGCATCGGTGACAAGCAGGAGATCCAGTCGGTCGCCGCACCCTCGAGCACTGATGCCCTCCACTTTGAATGGCCGGTCAAATTGCTGCAGGGATAACAAGTGTCCATCGTTGCTGAGGATCCCGATTGCAGCGCCGATACAAACCCCTCGTTATTAGCATCTTCGGTATCTTCCGCTAAGGCGCAAAACACCATGTCACCGTTGGACAAAGCCGCTTTATCGGTGAAGCAGAAGGGAACGCCTTCGATCGAACCAAGGTTGATCCGATTGGTGGCGGATGGCGCGATGGAATACGCGTGCGCGTTACACAAGGCATTGAGGACTTGCGAAAGGGAGTAGCGGATTATCGCGTTGTCGACTTGACGCTTGTTGCCGCGCTGGAACAAGCGCTACTCGTCGCCAACGACAACCGCGCCCTCGATGTTGAGGTCGGCGAACATGTCATGAAGCGGACCGAGAATGGGGCCCATATCCAGTTCCTGGGGCGGACCACAGACCGCGCCACTCCCGTCGAGGCCGAGCAGCGCGCCGCGTCCACGGTTTTGCCTTGACATGCTGACGCCTAAGCTTTGAGCGGCCGGCAGGAGGTGATGTCAGCGTGGGTCGAGCACGCGTACAACCTTTCGCCTTGAACCAACAAGAACCTACGGGCCGACATCCCTTCCCGCGTATCGGCGATCGCCACCATCTTCCGTTCGGCAGCGGCCGCACACAACGGCAGTGGTCCGTCGCGCGCCACCTTGATCGTCCAGAGTGTGTCCCGGACGCTCAAGCTTCAGCGAGGGAAGAAAAGCATCGGCCTTGGCAAGCTGGACAAACGCCTCCGATGGCACCCCAGACCGGCGCCAGATATCGTCGACGGAAGCAAAGGCAGTGTCCATGCGTGCCGCGGCGATGCGCAGCGTCAGCGACCGCCAATCCTTTCACCTTCCGGAAACCGAGCCGCACGGCGTCCCGGCCCGAACTGCCTATCCGCTCCAGCAAAAGCATCTTGGGAAAACCAACATCCGACCTCGATGAGCTTGCGTACTGGCGGCGGCAGGCCCGGCCGTATCGTGGCTTTTCACTTCTGGCTGCTACGGCAATCAGTCAACAAATTTGACGATGACCCCCGGTTTGACCATGCCGGCCAGCTCTTCGACGTCCCAATTCGTCAGGCGAACGCAGCCATGCGAACCGACCTTGTCGATCAGTTCGGGCTCGGGCGTTCCGTGGATGCCGTAGGTGGGTTCCGTCAGATCGATCCAGACCGTTCCGACCGGGCCGTTCGGGCCGCCCGCGAGTTGCAGGACCTTCTTGTTGCCGCCCTGCTGAAAATTGATCTTCGGGTTGTAGGTATAGGTGGGCATGCGCGACACACCCTGAATTTTATGTGTGCCTGTGGGCGACGGGGAGCCCTCGCTCCCGATCGTAGCAGGATAGACTGCAAGGAGCGATCCGCCCTCTGCAAAAGCAAAAGCTTCGCCTGATCGCCTGCGTACCTCGATCGTTTTGACCGCGCCGGTTTTTGCGGAACCGGGTATCGCTACCGCGATGGTTTCGCCGGGCGCGAAAGCGGCGGTCGGGTTGAGAGCCTTGAGGAGCCCGATGTCCATGTGGAACCGCTCGCCCAGCTTTTCGGCGACGCTCGTATATCCGAGGCGCTCCATCTTGGCCTGCTCCGCGTAGTCCTTTGGAATGCTGTCGACCAGATCTTTCGCGTCGTCCGCCGTGATTGCATAAGCCTGGACGGCCGGAACATCGTCCATCAGTCCGCGAAGAGCTTCGGGATCCAGTTTTCCATCAACCGGGAGGCCTCGCAGGGCCTCGAACCCGGCGATCGCCTTGATGAGGTTGCTACCCAAATAGCCATCGATAACGCCTGGAGAGGCGCCGGCGCGATCCAGCAGGATCTGCAGACGGACGATGCGGGCATCCGGTTCATTCGGCTTTTGCGGTGGCGCTTCGGTCGGTAGTCCCTCGAAAGACGCTGTGTTGACAGCCTGTGCGTCGAACGGAGCGGCGATCGCCGGACCGCAGAAGGTGAGAGTGATTAAAAGTGATTGGCACAAAACAGCATGTTTCATGGCCATAGAAATAATGATCGCACGAACTTGTTCCGTGTAGTTCGACAGCTGATGTTGGAAAAAATCAGGCATTCCGCATCGTTGGTGAAGGCGGTGTGGCTGGCGCAACGTTTGCGCCAGCCGGTAGAGAGGATATCAGCCTTCGGCATTTTGATTGACGACCGATGTGGCGATCGATGTCAGCGCAAGATCTGTCGCCTGCTCTTCATCGAGTGTCGTCTGCAGGAGCTTGGCGGCATCCTTCATTCCAAGTTCCAGTGCCCAGGTCCTCAGCGTACCGTAGCGCGACATCTCGTAATGTTCGACGGCTTGCGCTGCGGCAAGAAGGCCAGCGTCGAGGGCGGGCGACCCCTCGTATTCCTTCATGATTTCATCGCCTTCATTGGTAATCCCGAGAATGGCGTCGCAGGTCTTCTTTTCCGGCTTGGCGCCGATGATCTTGAACACCTGCTCGAGGCGCTCGACATGCACCTTCGTCTCCGCGAGATGCTTGGCGAATGCGGCCTTAAGCTCCTTGTTCTTGGCAGCCTTTTCCATCTTCGGAAGGGTATCGACGATCTTGCCTTCGGCAAAATAGACGTCCTTCAGTGTATCGTGAAACAGCCCGTCGAGCTTCTTGACTTCCTTGGCCATGATCATCTCCTGATTGCGGCCAGCATCCGGTGACCTCGGTAGGCACGAGTGAATGCGCGTCCCGAAGGACGCGCACGCTGACGTCAGAGCCCGGCGCTGCGATAGCGGCCGCGCTCCTGCTCGATCTGCTCAGGACCGTAGGGGGCGAGGCTGTCGTCGAATTTGGTCCAGCCCTGCTCATTATAAGCGGCACGGCGCTCTGCCGGATCAACCCAGCTAGAGCGCTTGAGGATTGCTTCAGCTTCCGCGACGAGCGTGTCATCGACCTTGGCCGTAACGAGCGAGCCGCCGCGACGGACGCCTTCGGCATAGACGTGGGCATCCTCTTCCGAAACGCCGGAACTCGTCATCGCCCCGATAATCCCGCCGGCAGCGCCACCGGCGACCGCGCCGGCAACTGCGCCCACTGCCGTGGCAGCAAGCCAACCGGCTGCAACGACCGGGCCGACGCCCGGGATGGCCATCAGACCGAGGCCTGTCAGGAGACCGCCGGCACCACCGACGACGGCGCCGATCCCAGCACCTGTGCCGGCGCCTTCGCCGGCATTGGAATCGCCGTGGCGCTTGTCGGCATTGTTCGAGACGATGCTGATGTCCTTCGACGGAACGCCGGATGATTCAAGCGCGCTGACAGCTGCGCTGGCATCGGTATAGTCGTCGAAAAGACCTGTAATGGTTTTCATGGGTATCTCCCTGTGATTATCGTTTTCAATTATTTAGCGACGACGTTGCCCTGATAGTCGAGGGCGATCACGACGGCCTTGCCGTCTTTCATACCCGCAGCCATCCAGATGCCCTTGTCGTCTTTCTTCAGGTCTTTGACACCCGAGAACCCGGCCTTTTCGATGCGGTCTTTAGCCTGGGCTTCGGTGAAGCTATTAGCGCCCTCGACCGGAGCCGTGACATTCTTGGAATCCGGTGTGGCCACGGCCGGCTTATTGCCGTTCGCGTTCGGCGCGGGTGTCGTCTGAGCGAGCGCGACAACCGTTGACGCGCCAAGCAGCGCGGCTGCAAAAATTATCTTTTTCATGAAGGTTCCTTTTATTCGGGTCATGGATCACAGACCCGTGAACACAGAACCCGCCAGCTCTCTATTGGTTCCGCAGCCATCCAACCGCGGACATGCCCAAACGAAGCAGGACTACAGGCGCGGCCTGAAATCTAGGGGCGAAAGAATCGAAACTTAGGTAGTTGCGCCGATGTGATCGCCGGAAAACCCGACTATTAATGTCTTCTACCCCTCCTCGGGGACCTGCGAATGAAGCTTGAACACGCTGCACCGGCGGTACCTGCCCTTCGTGGGTTCGGGCTCGCATGTTGACGCACGAGGGAATTGCGCATTCATGTCGACCATCGCCGCCAGCGCCTTTCTTGCCTTTTCGGTTGCCCTTCCATTCGGCCCGGTTTCGTTGATGTGTGTACAGCGTAGTCTTCTAAGCGGGGCGTTGCGCGGATTGATCTGCGGCGCGGGGGCGTCCACGGCTCATGGATTGTTTGCAATCCTTGCAGTCGTGGGCGCGGACGCCGTGGCCGGATCACTCATTGGCTGGCAACCCGCCGTCCATTTTGCATCAGGTGCCATCCTTATGGCAATCGGCCTAAAGATGGTCATGAGGACGGCAACTGCACCTTCTCTCCTCGACACAAAAGGAGGAGGCGGTGCCGACTATCTGGCTGGCCTGATGCTGGCGTTGACAAACCCTGCGACAGTTCTTCCCTACCTGGCACTCGCCGGTTCCGGCCTGTTTGTCGGCAGGGACGGCTTTTTCACCCTACCCTTGACCGTCGCCGGTGTCCTTCTTGGCAGCGCTGCCTGGTATGCAACGCTGAGCGGCTCGGCTTGGGCGCTAAAGGAGCGTCTGCCGAAGCGCGTGTTATCTAATCTTCATCTTGTCGCTGGACCGGCTCTGATTGGAATGGGATTACATATGGCAATGAGGTAACAGCCGGGAGGGCAACCGAGTTGACTCAAGGAGTTTAAGTCGATCATCAAATTTTAGTCTGCCGACAAAAAAATAGTCCCGTAGCAGTTCATTGAGCAATCCAGACAGTCTATAGTTTCCACCTTCCGTTTGAAGGCACGGAAAGCCGGATCTGCCAGACTATTTCATGGTTATCCGTCGAGTGGCCCGGTTTCGATATTATAACCGGCGTTAACAGCAAGACCAAAGGTCGCTGCATGGAACGGGCTTGATGCTGCTGGAAAGAGAAGCCGCGACAGAAACGTTGGTGGCGACATTGCGTGAAGCGTCCACTGGCCGGGGACGCATGGTCGTGATCGAAGGCGAACCTGGCATCGGCAAGACCGCCCTGCTGCAGTCATTCTGCGACATGATGGACGCAAAGCTCAGAGTCCACTGGGGATGGAACGATCCCTTCACGACGCCGAGACCGCTCGGCGCCCTTCACGACATGGTGGCGACCTTTAACTCGGAAGTGGGTGACATGCTGCGCAACGGCGCATCGCCGGACCTCATCTTCTCGACCGTGCTCAATGCGCTTGCGCGCGCGGCGGAACCGTCGATTCTCATTTTCGAAGATCTTCACTGGGCCGATCACGCGACATTGGATCTCATACGTTTCCTTGGGCGACGGGTCTCGCTGCTGAAAGTCATGATCGTGGTGACGATCAGGCCGACCGAGCTTGACCGAGACCATCCGGCAACCATCCTTTTGGGAGATCTGCCGACAGCCGCTGTCACCCGAATAGCCCTGATGCCTCTGTCGCGCGAAGCCGTAGACATGCTTGCCGGGGACCGGAAAGAAGATGGTGACCTCTATCGAGCCACTGGGGGCAATCCTTTCTTCGTGACGGAATTGCTCGCGGATGGCAATGGTGGCGAAGGGCACTTGCCGGTTTCGATCCGGGACGCAGTGTGGGCACGATGGTCGCGCCTGCCTGCCGCCATCCGTTCGTTTCTGGAGATGATCAGCATCCTGCCGAGCGGTGTGCCTGCGTTCATGCTACCGCATTTGATAGGCGAGGACGCGGACCGGGTGGTCGATCAGAGTATCGAGCGGGGATTACTCAGGCGCGACGAAAAGGGAGCGCTTATTTTTCGCCACGAGCTCGCCCGGCAAGCCACTCTCGAACGAATCTCGCCAGCCAATCAGCGCGTTCTTCATGCCCACATGGACGATATTTTCGCAGCGCTGCCAAACGCCGAAAGCAACACCAACCTCCTGGCGCAACGGCTCCACCATATCGCGCTGTCGGGCAATGCCGAGCGCTTGCTCCAGCTCGCCCCGAAGGCCGCGGCACAGGCGGCATTGCTTGGCGCCCATCAGCAAGCGGCAAACCATCTGGCGACCGCCCTAGACCATGTCGCCCTGGCACCACCGCCGCTTGCAGCCCAGCTTTATGAAGATTGGGCCCACGAGACCTTCCTGGCAGGAAGCGTCTCCTCGGATGAAACCATGCGTGCCTATAATTTTGCGATCTCGCTTTGGCGCTCACAGACACAAATCGAGAGGGTCGGGCTCAATCTCTGCCGTCTTGCCCGCCTGCACTGGCGCCGGGGCGAGACCGATCGGGCAATCGCCTATACCGAGGACGCGGTTCGCGAACTGGAAAGCCTGCCGGCGTGCAGGGAACTTGCGCTCGCCTACAGCACGCGATCGCAATTTCTCATGCTGCAGGACCAGTTCGAAGAGGCGATCGTCTGGGGCGAACGCGCGATCGAACTTTCTGACAGGCTGGGCGAGGTCGAGACGAGGATCCATGCTCTCAACAATGTGGGGACGTCACTTATATTTTCCGGGCAATCCGGCGGCAGCGGCCTGCTGGAGGAAAGTCTCGCCCTGTCGTTGCAGCACGGATTTCACGACCATGCCTCGCGGGCCTACACCAATTTTGCCGAAGGCTGCATGTTGGCCAGGGAATTCGAGATGGCCGAAAGGCTGATGACGGAAGGGATTTCCTACTGCGTCCAGTATGATCTCGATGCAGCAGCACATTATCTGCTTGGGCGGCACGCCCAGCTGCGGATGGAGCAGGGCCGCCTGCACGAAGCCCAGATGATTTCCGAAGGCGTCATGTCCAAAACGGGTTTTCCGCGGGTCATGCGGCTGCCTGCCTTTCTGGTTCTTGCACGCGTGAAGATGCGACTCGGTCAGGCGGAGGGGGTCGATCTTCTGAACGAGGCACTCGGACAAGGCGTGACGACCACCGAGCCTCAACGGATCATCCCGGTCCGGCTCGCCCTTCTGGAGGCGGCCTGGCTGCGGGAAAACCGCGATGAGGCACGCGAACATGTCGACGCACTCGTCGACATAGGACTTAAGCAACTGTCCTCATGGGATCTCGGCGAGATGCTGGTCTGGCTGCGGCGCCTGTCCCTGCCGATATCGTTCGAAACGCCTGACGCAGACCTGCCGGCGCCGCGCGCTGCGGAACTCGAAGGAAAGTTCGAACAGGCGGCAAACCTTTGGTTGACCCTGGATCAACCCTATGAGGCAGCGCTCTCATTGATGCAGGTCGATGACGAAAGCACGGGCGAGGCCTTGTCCCGCGCCGTCACCTTGTTTGAAGAGCAAGAGGCAAAAGCCGCGGCGGTCTTGGCACGCCGGCGAGCGACGCGTTTGGGTTTGGCGGATGCATTGCCAAAAAGGCGTCGCGGACCTTATACGTCGGCGCGCCAGCATCCACTCGGTCTGACACTCTCGGAAGAGAAAGTTTTATCCCTTCTCGTTCGGGGATTGGGCAACAAGGAGATCGCGCGTACACTTTCGCGTTCGCTGCGCACCATCGAGCATCAGGTCTCATCGGTGCTGGGGAAATTCAACGCGAGCAACCGGTTGGAAGTGCTCCTGAGGGTTCGAAGCGAGCCCTGGCTTGTTCAAAAGGCCCGAGAGAGCGCCGGCCCGAGTTAGCGCTACCGTCGAAGATTTAGGGACATCCACAAGGAGCCCGATACCGGCAATTCCGATGAGGCGCATTTCCCACGCCAGACACGGACCCCATCTCGACGGATCGCAATTGCCGTCTCTTTCATTGATACGTCTAGGCCGATATACTCGTCCATGGCTGTTCTACGTTGATGCTGGGCCCGGCGTCCAGTCGAGATCCAGAGGGGCATGGCTCCCGCGATTACCCCATGTGGATGCCCCCGCCGGCCGGCATTGTCGTATGATGCCTGAGAAGGAGTATTCCGCCGGACGTCCAAATATATGGATTGGTGATGCGAAAGCCCTGTATCTCATACTCGTTTGTCCTTTCGATTTGCGCACATAGACTTGCGGCAAACAATCGGCTGCGAGCTCTTCGGCCTTTGCGTCACCGCCGATCTGACGGCCATGAGACTGCATGTGATGCCCCTGTTCGTGGGCAAGTGGAAACATCTCTTCGCAGTGGCCATTTGCGCCATCAGCAGGCCTATTACCGATGAGCTAGTTGAGAAATTGGCAATCAGTTCGCGTCGCAAAATGAGATTTTGGGGCTTTGATCAATAGCCTATTCCACCTCTAGCGGTTTCCGGCGCCCTTATCCCTGCACTGAACAGAGCCACAACCTGTCCACGTGAAATCGGCCGTGACAACAGGAAACCCTGTAAGTTGTCGCATCCAAGCAAGATCAAGGCGTCTCGTTGTTCGTCAGTCTCGACTCCCTCGGCCGTCGTATCCAACCCCTGAGCACGAGCCATGGTAATAATCGCCTCCACGACGGCTCTACTTCGGCGTTGAGCGATGTCCTGAATAAACGATTTGTCGATCTTGATCCGGTCTACAATTATGTTCTGGATCCTGGAGAATGACGAGTGTCCGGTTCCGAAGTCATCAATGGCGAGCCGCACGCCCGCTTCTCTCAACATCTCAACGTTGCGGGTGGTCTGCTCTTCTCCACTGACCGCCAGACTCTCGGTGATCTCAACTTCGAGGCGGTTCGGCTCGACGCCCCACTTCGCCAGTGTCGATAGGACACGCAGAGGATACCCAGGAGACCCGAGCTCAACGGCCGAGGCATTGATCGCGACATCTATCGACGGCAGATCAGCGAGCATGCTACACGCGTCCTCAAGGACGAGAGCTCCAATTTCATGAATGACGCCAATCTCCTCCGCGAGGGGGATGAACACGTCAGGAGGAATGAGGCCCAGTTCCGGATGCCGCCACCGCGAGAGCGCCTCCAATGAGCATGGGAGGACACTATTGGCAGGGTAGACGGGTTGATAGAAGATCTCGATCTGCGCTCTGCGTTCCAGCGCCGCACGCAGGTCGTGCTCCAGGCGCCTACGCTTGCGAAGGAGATCGTCCATATGGTCTCCGAAGATCGCGTAGGTGTTACGTCCGGCCGCCTTCGCATGATAGAGCGCGATATCGGCTCTGCGTGTCAGTTCGACGGCATCTAACCCACCGGTTGCTAGCGCGGCACCGACGCTCGCCCCAACCACAACATGAGCGCCATCGATGTCAAAGGGTTCGCGTAGGCGTTTTACGATACTCTCCGCCAGAATGCCGACTTCTTGAAACTCGTAGCTCTCAGCCAGGACGGTAAACTCGTCACCTCCGATCCGGCCAATCAGGGCGTTCGGAAGGAGATCAACGAGCCGTAGCGCGACGAGAGAAATCAGTTTATCCCCAGTCGGATGCCCGTAGGTGTCATTGACCGCCTTGAAACGGTCGAGGTCTACGAAAAGCACACCGAGGTTATCTTGCGGCAGTGCGCTCTCGAGCCGGCTGGTAAGCTCCCGTTCGAAATGAGCCCTGTTGGCCAATCCTGTGAGGCTGTCGTGCAAGGCGAGATGTTGAAGTTCCTGGCGGCTAGACGCGAGCCTGACGGAGCGCTTCCAGATTGCTCGCCCTGCAAGGCTGGCGGCACCGTATATTGAGAGGACAGAAAGTCCGATCACGGGAAGCGTCGCATAAAAGACGCTCAAGCCCGGCTCGAATGGATGCCAGTTGAAGAAACCGATCAGCCGCCCAGATGCGGACTTGAGGGGGATTTGAGAATGGCTCTTGTCCTGAGGTTCATGAACGGTGAACTGCATCTCCGCGAACTGGTACTCGTTGGCGATCTCGGTGAGAAAATCACCGTCCAGGAAACGCACGGCGACGTGCAGGTTCTCCTCGCCTGCCCGCTGCTCAATCTCGCCGGTGTCGGAAGTGATTGGTTTAACGCTCACGATCGCAGGTCTTTGCCCAACATATGTCAGGTCGCTTTGCCCGATCGAAAGGACAGTATCCGAAACCCCTTCTTGGTCGGCCGCGCTCAGCCTCCCACGAAGGCGCCTGGCCAATGGCAGGTAAGATTCACGTAAGTCGTCTGCAGAAGGCGCGTTGTCTGACACCGCGATGAACTGATAAATTAACAATCCTTCGGGAGAGAGCACCACTGCGGCGTCGTGGCCGAAGTAGGTGTTCATCCACTGCCCCAGGTTGGTGCCGAGCCACTCGAGATCGCCGGCCTTGGTCTTGATGACGGCGTCATCCCAAACGGTCGCACTCTCTTGATCGTGGGCCACCGAGGCTTGCATTTTGGAGACAATCAGAGTGACCAGGTCCTTCTGACGTGCCGCAGCCACCTGATCGGCATTAGCCGCGGCCCAGTACAATGTTCCTAGGAGCAGCCCTCCGACTAATGCCGATGCGATCGTGGGGAGGAGCCATTTCAAGAACCACTGCGACTGACTGATCATGCAAATATCTGCCTTTTCGTATTTAAGCAGAGAATAAAACGCGCAGATTAAGCCTCCCGCAATCGATTTGGTTAACGACCGGAAATATCAAGCGAAAATGAAGGATGGCGCAACCTCAACGTGGCACTTGATCAAGCGGGAGGTACAACTTTTCCATGGTGGTATCTCGATCGGAGGACCTGTTGATTCATGCGAACCGCTGTTCCATCATCGGCGAGGCGGGAGAGTCGTGGAGATGAGACCAGATCCTACTCAAGCAATCCTATGTCAGGACGCTGAAGGGCATGCCATAGAGGTGCTCCGCATCCCCGACCAAAAAGGTGATCGCTATTTTTACATCGACAGTCATCGAACCTCTCGGCTGCTCATCCTGCAGGCCGATGGCACCTTCCTGGAAGCTATCAATTCGAGACGGTTTTGGCCGATTTCAATAAAGTCCTCCAACATTGTCTTCCCTCGCAAGGGCTGACCTAGCAACATGGGTTGGAGGCGAGATGGTGATGGACATCCTCCCGGAGCGTGCCAACGTCGGAGCGCGGCGGGAACAAGAAGGAGCGCCGCTACCCTCCCCGCGGCACTCCCTCCAGACGTGGCGACCGAAGTCAGACCACGAGAATGTAAACGATCTCGTAGGTATCCGGCTCGACGATCACGATGCGATTGTCGGCGAGCACGAAATAGCGGTACGAGCGATAGGCCGGGAGAATTTCGACGACCCTCGGCGGAAGCGGATGCAGTTCCACCGTTTTGGGGACTGCGACGCCGACCGATACACTGAAGCTCGGCTTGATCGGCTCGACCTTGTTCTCCACGATGACGTTTCGAATTTCGGTCTTCTGCTCGGTTGAGATATTGATGCTGCCTGTGACCTCGTTCGAGGGCCGATCAGCCGAGGCCGCGGTCGTCTCGCTCGACTGGCGTTGCTGGGTACCGATCGCTGTGTTGGTGTCGGAGCTTGTTTGAGTGTTGCTGCCGGCCGCGTTCATATCCTTCTTTTCGGTCGAAGTGCCGGAGCCCTGTGCCGACTGCTTTGTCTGATCAGCGCTCGAACCGGCGGCGGCGTCCTGGTTCATGTTCTTTCTCTGGTCGCCAGTCTGCGCCGAATCGGTGCCAGTCTTGCTCTGGCTCTCCTTCGTGGCAGCGTTCTGGGCGTCCTTCGACGCGCCGCTACCTGCTTCACCGGGCTTGCGAAGCTGCTCCGACTGCGCCTGCTTCTGCGCCGGCTGCTGCTTTGCCTCCGGGCCGTTGCCGCCTGCTGACTGGCTCGAGGCGCCCGCCTCCGGCGTGGTGGCCTTGGTGCCTTGGCTACCCGAGGCAGAACCCTGCTTGGAGGTTCCCTCCTTGGGAAGAAGTCTTGGATCGGCAGAGCCACTCGACGAGTTCTGAGCGAGTGCAGGAAGCGAAAGTGTAGACCCCGCGAGCAGGGCAACGAGAAGGGCTTTCCTATCAAAGAGTCTCATGCTGGTTCTCCATCTTGTGTTTACGGCGCCCACATATCTGGCGACTACCAGGACGCGAGATTTCCAAGCTGATTAATTAATGACGTGCACGACCTTGCGCGTGCTCGGCTCAACCAGCACGGTTTTGCCGCCGACAACGGCGTAACGGTACTTGACGTCCGGGACGTCGACCGTGTGAAGTTCAACCGTATCGGGAAGCGATGCCCCGACGCTGACGGTGACATTCGGAACATCCACGGACTTCACCTTCTGCTTGGTGACGTACTCCTTGATCACCGTTTCCTGCTCCGGGGCGATAACCACGGTCTGTGCCGAAGCAGCGAAAGTTCCTGCCATGGCGGCTACGCCTGCCGCTGCGAAAATCACGTACTTTTTCATCACGTTATCCTTCTTTTCCTTGTTCACGCACTCGCCTCGCGAGGGTATTGGAACAACCCCGGAAGGTTCATCGTGTTCCGGGCTCGGACTTCGGTCCGAATGGTCTGGGACCAAAGGCCCAACCCTCCTCCCCAGCATCGGGTACAAAGGCCTATGGCGCTTGGACCGAAGTCCGAAGGGAGGAACGTGGCAGCTGGGGCCACGTTAGTGGCTCACGGCTTCGGCCGCAGCAACGAAGGAGGAAATCATAGTGAGAAATCAACTCATCCTGGCAACGGCCCTGTTCGCGCTGGCAGGCGGAACGGCCTTTGCTCAGTCATCCACCGTCAATGGAGCCGCCGGCGGTGCGGTAACCGGCGCTATCGTCGGTGGTCCAGTCGGGGCTGCGGTCGGTGGCGTAGTCGGCGCGGTCGCAGGTACGGCGATCGATCCGCCGCCGCCGACTGTCGTCACCTATGTCCGTGACTTGCCCGCACCAACGGAACGGGTCGTCATGAAGGAGAAGGTGGTCGTCGGCCAGCCCTTACCCTCGACTGTCGTCGTCAAGGCAATACCGGACAATCCGAACTACGCCTACGCAGTCGTGAACGAGCAGCGCGTCATCGTCGAGCCTTCCTCGCGGAAGGTCATCCAAGTCATCAACTAATTAGCTGGATCGGGCGTCGGATACACGCCCGATCGTCTTGGATCGGTCCGTGATGTACAATCAGCCCAGAAGCAGCCGCAGCAGCACTCCCGTCCTTATGGTTTTAATGGCCATGGCGGGAATGGTCGTCGCACTTGTCGCACTCAACGACTCGTCGAAGAACTCCTCTGCCCGTGTCTTTATTCCTGAGGACTTGGAACTCAACACCAAATCCTGAAGCAGACGCTTGCCAGGATGCAGAGTTACAAACCTACCCGCGCCGGAAAGAAGAGCAGCGGTGCGGCGGCGGCCTGGGCGGTTTTACTCACCTCCTCTGTGCCGATGAGTGGGCCCTGAAGGGAGCGCCCGGGGACCGTCCTGATCTCAAAGCCATTCGTGCCCATGCAGTAAACAACGGCGATCGCCACACTGCTGAACGCCTCCACCATGAATGATGTCGTGTCGAAGGGTTCTTAACTCGATGCGGCGAATGCCCTTATCTCGATGCCCTCGTGATTTGGGGACCATCGGATTTTGCGAAACTGCGTAGTGGCGATCTGCGGAATCCAGGGCACCCCTACCAGCCGATCGCGCCACCGGCCTTCGGTTAAAAAACAATCTGAAATCGTGGCACACCTCCTAAAGGCAGCACGCCACCAAGCCTTGCGGTGCTATGATATCCAAGCCGCATAAAAGTCGTGCGACGACTCCGCCAAGACGGCGAACATACCTAGTAAACATTCGACACCACCAATGGCCGTAGTGTAGTTTGCCGGGATGAGCCCTTTTTGCGGCCTCTCGCTAAACATCGCCGATGCCCTTGGCATATGAACTCTGCGGGTACGGCGCCTGCATGGGAGCATCGGCCGGAGACTCATCGCGGAACGCAGGTGGGGGGTAGCTCGGAATTGCAGGTGAGCAATGATAGGAGCGGGATCACTTGCGTCGCTGACGGTGCGCCGGGAACAGCATCCTTCCACGGAAGTTCGGTTTGCTAAGCTTCAAGGAGGAAAGCATGCCCCGGTATTACTTCCACGTCCGAACAGCCGGTGTCCTTGAGATAGACCCCGATGGCACTGAGTTTGCAACACCGGCTCTCGCGTATGATGAAGCCGTTAAAGGGGCGCGGGAGATGATGGGAGAGAAGGTCGCCAAAGGCGAGATTGTCGATGGCGAGACCTTCGAAATTACCAGTGAAAGCGGCGAAGTGATCGCCATCCTGCCGTTCAAGTCGGTTGTCCGATTTGAGTGAAGGCCGACATAGGGGGCACAGGTTGTGTAAAGCACGCTCAATCCCCTCTTGAACTCATCTCCGAGCAAGCCTCCGCGAGCATCAAGCGTCGATGATGCCGAAAAGCAGAAACCCGACGAAGGCCCTAATCCACGGGACAAGCCGAAGCCAACTGTCGCCGCCCGCGACATGTTCGTACCTGACCTTCATGTCGATACGCTGATCGCCTCTGCGCAGGTGATGATGTTGCGTGCCCAAAGGTCCGCCCGCAGAAAGGCAACCGGTTGCTGCCGCAGGGTGAGCCCGGTATGACTGTAGCCTTCAATGACGTTGTGGCCGTCCGTCGTTTGCCGAAGAGCAACCTCCGGCTCCCGCTGCTCCGCAATCGCGACCATCTCACGTTCGGCCGCGGCAGCAAACAAGGGCAAGGGTATTGCCAAGTTGTTTGACTTTTGCGTGGGCTGTCCAAGTGGGATGAATATCCCGTGCCAAATGCCGCGTCTGAAAGGCTTCGCTTTGCCCGTGAAATCATCGCCTGTGCGGTATGGGCTTATCATCGCTTCGCGCTCAGCACCGCCGACGTGTAAGACCTGCTCGCCGAACGTGGTGTCATTGTCAGCCGGGAAGCAATCCGGCTTTGGGGTCAATCGCTTCGGGCGGCATTTTGCAGTTTGTGTCCGGCGAGATCGACGTGCGCCTCGCGATAAATGGCACATCGACGAGGTCGGGATCGCGATCCGTGGCAAAAGCATTGGCTATGGCGGGCCATCGACGCGGACGGCCCTGTGCTCGACATTCTGGTTTAGCCACGTCGAAATGCGAAGGCCGTAAGGCGTTTCCTGCGCGACCTGGTTGCTCGGTTCGGCATACCAAGGGTCGTCGTTACGGACAAACTCCGCAGCTACATCAAGCCGATCCGAACCCTCGGGCAGGCGCCGAGTGTCGGGGGCACAAAGGGCTCAATAATGCGGTCGAAGTCTCGCACGGGCCGACACGAACAATTGACAAAAGGCCTGATGTGATGGGATTCGCTCAGACACCCGGCGGTTAAATACTTGCTGCAATCTGCGAGATCCGGCTATGGGATTGATTATTTAAACTAGGTTGTCCAATCTTCCACTCGTAGGCCGGGCACGCGATCAAATTCCCGGCGGTTATTGGTGACCATAATCAGTCCCCGCGAGCGCGCGTGTCCCGCAATCAATTGATCATATGGACCAATCGGAGTTCCGCTACGCGCCAATTCAGCTCGCAGTTGACCGCTATGGTTTGCTGCCATTTCGTCGTACGGCAATACCTCGAGGCGCGCTACGAAGCCCTCCACAACGGAAAGGTTCTTTTCAGGACTGACTGACTTTTCCGCTCCGTAAATCAATTCCATTAAGC
The DNA here is from genome assembly GCF_056280385.1 of Neorhizobium sp. USDA 3394. Taxonomy (NCBI): domain Bacteria; kingdom Pseudomonadati; phylum Pseudomonadota; class Alphaproteobacteria; order Hyphomicrobiales; family Rhizobiaceae; genus Neorhizobium; species Neorhizobium sp. USDA 3394. Next base: position 759,289 of record NZ_JBWCDU010000002.1, on the reverse strand, counting down.
AAACCGAGCTGATGCACAGCTGATCATGGGAACGATTAAACGCGTCTCGCACCTGCTGCGGTCGATTTTTGATCGTAAAAATGCAGATATTGGTGTCGAGCATGTACTTCAACATCAAAATGCCTCACGCTCCTGCAAGGCAGGTTGATCACGCTCGCTCATGAAGTCGGATGTCGCCTCCGCTCCTTCAAACCAGCTGTCCCAGATCTCACCAGCTGGTGCAATGATACGAGTGCGTCCCACCGCAACGATGTCGACACGCTTTACATCATCGGGCAGAGCAACCGACTTTGGCAAACGGATCGCTTGACTACGATTGCTCTGGAATACTGCACCCTGCGCCATCTGCACGTTTCCGAATTGCATTGATCACGACGTAATTACATAGCCCTCTTGACGGGATATGTCAATGGGATATACGATTCACGCCTGCTACACATGCGATCCATGCCGCACGAGTCGCTCTCGCCTTGAACCACTAGGAACCTACGGGCCGACATCCCTTCCCGCGTATCGGCGATCGCCACCATCTTCCGTTCGGCCGCGGCCACACACAATGGCAGTGGTCCGTCGCGCAGCACCTTGATCGCCCAGAGTGTGTCCCGACGCTCAAGCTTCAGCGGGGAAGAAAAGCATCGGCCTTGGTAAGCTGGACAAGCGCCTCCGATGGCACACCAGACGGTCGCCACATATCGTCGACGGAAGCAAAGGCAGTGTCCATGCGTGCCGCGGCGACGATAAGAAGTCGATGTTGCCGTCAACATGGCCTGCGCGATTTCCGAAGAGATGTGGAGGCCAAGCCCTTCTTCGCCTTCATCGGTCCACCCATAGCGGGAGCACGCCCCGTGTGAGGCGCACCCGCGCCTGCCAGCGCCACCGGCTGTGAAGCATTTCAGACCTCAGCTTCGTCCCCACCGCTTGAAGGCGGTGGTTACAGCCATGCCCCGACCTGGCCCAGAATCAACTTTGATCCCGGCACTAGCATTGCGCTTGACCGACTGCGCAATCATGGCGCTGAGCTTGCCTCTTCTTGGCCAATCGGCTTCATCCGAAAGTCCAACACCATCGGCAGCGACGAGAACCTTTACAGCCCTCATCATCAACGGCGCAGCGCACCTTGATTTCACCGCCGTCGCTACAGGCGAATGCGTTTTTGAAGGCCCACGGGCATGGCGACATTGTCCGATACCGGCCATGTGTCAACTTTCATGCTCAACCGACTGCCGTCGACCGCGTGAGCCGCCATCACGGATGAAGCGACCAGGCTCACATAAGTACCGAGATCGACGGTTTCTGTTCCGCCGCCGGCGTAGAGAGCGATAGAGGCTCGACAACGACTGGATCCGCCCCCTGCGACCCTCCTGACGGGGGACCTCGACATTGCCCTGAACCACGCCATATCGCGCGAGGTCTTATTCAGCCTAATCGTTGTGCCAGACCTGAAAGCCCGTCTTTAATGTAAAACCGTGCGTCCGCTAGATGCCAGGCTGCGCGGCGGCGGTAGCGGACTTGTCCAGAGGCCGCCTGACCCGAATTTTACGGGGGGGCGCCATCACTGATGGCGGTGCATCCGACAGCGCTTCGCGGGCAGTGGATGCCAAGGTGGAGGTAATGAAGTCAACCTCGTCGAGCGCGGGCGGCGGAATGTCCTGCTCGCGCTCGGCCCACAGAACCGCGCCGACGCGGGTTGTGGGGAACAAGCGCTTCAGCCGGCGGATGAGTATGCCCGCATGCTTTGCGGAGTCCTCGTTGAGAAAGCAAACGACGATGGCGTCTGCTTGCTTCGGTAAGAGGGTCATGGCGCGACGATTGGCGATGTCGGTGTGCTTCGCTACGACAACCTCGGTACCCTGAACCTGGAGAACCTGGGCGAGCATTGCCGCTGACGCGTCGTCGAGCGCGCCCCTGCCTCCGATGCAAAGGATAGTCTTGCCGCGTCCGTCCGGAAGCGCCCCTTCATCCCCATCTAATCCCTCGCCGAGCGTAGTCGGCCGTCCGCTTAGCGTTTCTTTGTTCTCCTGCCCCTTTTCTTCCTGCTCCTCTTCCTGGGCGATTTCGGCTAGGTTCGAGACCAAAGTGATGGCGGTCGCGAAGACCTGTTCCATCTGCTGCTCGGTTAAGACACCTCGACGCCGATCCTTCTCGGCGAGCAGAAGTGCCGGAATGGCAACTTTGCCGTAATAGTCCTCCAAATAATTCTCCTCAAGGATTTCCTCAGCATAATCGGTCGCCTCGTCAGGATCCCCGGCAAGAAGCCTCTGGTAGAGGCGCTCCTTGGGATCAAGTACAGGATCGCTGCCAAAAAGGACCTCCAGGAACTCGAATTGAGGCACGTATCGTCCCAGAACTGCAAGGCACACGGTCAGCGGCGTCGACAGGACAAGACCGACCGGTCCCCAGAGCCATGCCCAAAAGATTGCAGCGACAATGATTGCCAGTGGAGAGAGGCCCGTTCGAGAACCATAGAGCCAGGGTTCCACGATGTTGTTGCTGATCAGTTCCAGCAACAGAAAAATAGCCGCAACCCACAGAACGAGTGTCCAGCCGGGGTCGACGGCAAAGGCCAGAAACATCGGCAGAACCGTTGCTATCGCTGGCCCTATGTAGGGAACAAATCGTAGGACGATTGCGAGCATGCCCCAAAGCGCTGCATTGGGGATCCCTACCGCCCACAGGCCAAGTGCCAAAGGGATCCCGTAAGCACAATTTACCAAAAGCTGCATGAGGAGGTAACGGGCCACGCGGCTGCCCGCCTCCTGGATGGCTTCTGTTGTGCGGTGGAGATCTCCATATCCGACGAGCCGAATGAAGCGGTCGCGAAGTTCCTCGCGCTCCAGAAGCATGAAGATGACAACAACAATGATCAAGCCCAGCGACGCAATGGGACCGAGCAGGGGGCCAATCAGGCTGGTCAGCGTTTCAATAGGACGATTAGGTGAGAATATCTCAACGAGCAGGGGCTCCCTCGGAGGAGATCCGCCACCTGGAGCCGATGGCTGCTTCCCTGCACTGTTTAGTTCGCGACCGACGCTCTCGACAACCGATGTTAGGCGCTGAAGAACACCACTGTCTGTTCCGCTTTCCTGGACGGCCCGGATCTTTGTTATGATGTTATTCTGGTACGCTGGGAGGTCTTGAGCGACGTCAGCAACGTGTCCCGCCACCACAAGCCCGAACAAGACTAGGACAAGGAAAGCGAGCGCGACCGTGATTATCACCGCCAGAATCCTCGGTAGACCAAGCTTTCTTAGTCGAGAGGAAATCGGGGCCAAGGCGAAGGTCAACAAGACCGCAATCGCAAGGGGAAGAAGCACTTCCCTTGCAAAAAACAAAATCGCGATGACCGCGAGAACACTTGCAAATGCGGGCATGCGCGAGGGAGAGGATGGCGAGATCGAATAGACACGGCGGAGGCCCCCGAGGTCATTTTTCAACTCCGCCTCCGATCTGCTGTAGCTGGACAAGGTCGCCGTACGCGTCTTATCGATAGCCTTCAGCAAATAGGGCCCAGATTGGCAACGGCAATGGGATCCTTGTCTTGAATAGACGCTGTTAACCCGTTTGCGTTGCGGCGGCAGCCGCTCAAGAATAGCTCAGCCGCCCCCTTCCATTGTGCCAATCGCCATGAGACGATGCCCATGGATTTCGATTGCTGAGTGCCTCAGGTGGGACAAACAGATTTCGGACTGCGGAGAAGACGCTGACGAAATGGAGATTGTCGAGTGCAGGCCGGGGCCGACATCTACGCCGACTCCAAAACGACGCTATAGCCGATAGAAGCGCGCGGCGTTGTCGTGAAACAAGGCAAGGCGCTCGTCTTGCGTATAATGGGCCGTGATCACCTTGAACCCCTCCAGGATCTTGTCTTAGCTGTCAAACAGCTTGTCGACCGGGAAGTTCGAAGCGCACATACACCTCTCGACGCCACTCCACGACGGGAGCATGATCGGACCAATCAGGGAGAGGGAAAGCCCATAGGGCCGCAGGGCCGCGTCCACCAACCGGTTGAACACCCGGGCAGCGTGGATGGCAAGATATCCCGGAGCAACTGCGGCCTCAGGATGAATATGTTCGTCATGTTCTGACATAGCTCTTACTAGGACGAGCGCGATCATGTTCCAGCGAAAGACAGCTCCAGTGTACTGTCTTCTGGGAAACTCTCGTGGCTCATCCAGGAGTGCCATCACCCAAAGCCATGATGACCAGCCCCACGATGAGGCCGGCTGCGAACAGGTTCAATCCAAAGACGACACTCCTGGCTGACAGGCGTCGCCGCTTGGCGACGCCTGTATCGGCTTGATTGACGGCTGAGGCACCAAAGGCAATGTTTTCCAGGATCGGCTCCGGGGACGGTCGGACCTCCTGCGGAGCCGGTTGTGCAACTCCCGAGGCAAGGGCATTGGCGACCGTGACCTGCCGGATATTCTCTTCGTCGTATTTTACGGTGAATTCTACGGCGCCGCCTGACTGTAACTTCGTCAGGGCTTTCCGAGCTGCTTCGACTTCATCCTCGCCTTCCACGAGCGACGTCTGGGTGACGAGATAATACGGCATGCGGGCTGCTTTCTATTCGCGCGATGCAGCGTGATCGACCAGAACACTTGCCCCGTCAAGGGCACCTCGGCCTTGAACACCTCTCATCCGCTTCCCAAATCATACCTGACCCGCCGGTCCGGGCCCCTCTGGTGAAAGTCTTCGGCGCTTTCGCGATGTCCGACCTTAAACCGACAGATGCCGTACGCCACGGGACCAGAATTATGATCGCAGACATTGCCGCATGGATTTTTACGCTGTTCGTTGTCGATCCGCTTAACGCCGAGATGCGGCAACATCTCGATCGTCCAAACGTGCCGGTAGAAATCGTGCAGCAGTCGCGCCGCTGCCTGGCCATCGAGGTACCACGCCTCATCGACAAGGCCGGCAATGAGCCAGGTTGGGCGACGGCGACCGCGATCGGTATCTCGACCGGGTGGATGTCACCTCAGCGGCTGTTCGACGGAGCCGATCCAGCCTGCAACGCGTTGCGGGGACTAATCGGCACAGAGAACACGCGCGAGGCGGAAGGTTGACCTTGGAAAAACTAGTCTGCGGGCGCAATACCAGCACGGCATCCACGACCTTGTTCCGTCTTGTGGCGGAAGCACGCAGCCGGGATGGTCTGACGATCGCTGATGCCCTCGGGCTCATGGGACGGTCCGGCTTCGGTTTCGTTATGCTTCTCCTGGCACTGCCGGCGCTGATCCCCATTCCCGGTCCCTTCGGGATGATATTCGGCTCCGCGCTTGCGATCGTTTCGCTTCAATTCGCGATCGGGTTCGAATCCCTGTGGCTTCCGTCGCTGCTGGCCAATCGCCGCATATCGGCGAAGGCATTCGAAGCGTTGGAGCGGTATGCGGCGCCGCTGGTCCGGCGGATCGAGCATTTTGTCCGGCCGGGTCGGATGAAGGCGTTCGCCGGGCCGCGCATACCTTACCTGCTTGCGCTTCCGGTCTTCTGCCTTGCGGTCGCCGTCGCTCTGCCAATCCCGTTTGGAAACCTCGCCCCCGTCGCGGCACTCTGTGCCATCGCCATCGGGCTGATCGAGCGTGACGGGCTCGTGGTTCTCCTCGGGCTTGGAATGACACTGATCGCGCTGGCCGTGACAGCAGCGCTCGTTTATGCCGCAGTTGGTGTCATCCCCTGGATTTGAACTCAGCCTGTCGTGCCCTCGGCCTCCTTTCTTGAACGCGAGGAGCATCGATTTCAGATCGTCCTCGCGGACGCGACGCGCGGCTTCATCGGGGCTGACCCAATGAAGCAGACGTCGGCCGCGTTCCTTGAAGTGTCGGACGATTGACGGTCCTACAGGGTGTCGCAACTAATTGCTGCCGTTGCGTTCTGGGGAAGTCGCGAGGACAAACCCCCGTCCCTCAATACATAGTTCGTCGCCCCACGAACACGCTCTCGCGACACTCTTCACCGCAGCCACTCTTGGACCAGCACCGGGCAGCAGCTCTTCCGTCTGCCGACGTCGCTTAAGCTTCTATTTCCCTCCGATGACGATATTCCCGCCCCTACTGTCGGGGTCGGCCATGAGAACAAGCACCTGTTTTGCCAGTTGGCGATCGAGATCCCGCTGCAGGAGATAGTTGAGGCCACCGCAAAGGCCGGGTGGGAAGAGGCCGAGGTGCTGACGGCGATTATCAAGGGTGCGGATAACCTGGTGCTGGCTCATGGATCGAATGCCGATCTCGACGCGCTGCTGAAGGCGCCAGCTGCGTGACCGCGCAAATCAAGATAGACCGTGTTCCCTTGGTCAATCATGAGCCGCCGATCGGTTCTGGGATCACCAACCAGTCCGCTCTGCCTGTCCTGCTTCGCTACGATGTCTGGCGCAACGCAAGCAACCGGCGCGCGGACTCACAGCGTGGACGGCTTGTTTTCATTTTCACCGTCGCAAAGTCTCCTTGCGTTGAGAAGCCCCCATCCAAACACACGGTCTCTCCCGGGCTCTCCGATGTCATCGGTGAACTGCCTGATCTTTGCCTCAAGACCTTCAAGTGACATACCCGGGTTGTTTGCAATCAGCACTGAGACTGCCGCCGTCACGAAAGGGGCGGCGAAGGACGTCCCGGTTTTTTGGCGCGCACCGGTGATGGACGCCGCGGTCCAGACCCCAACACCGGGAGCGGCAATGTCAATGTAATCTCCACGCACCGCCCGACGATAAGGATTGCGCCCCTTGTCGACTGCCGTTACGGCGATCGTGTCGTCATAGGCTGCCGGATAAACAGGCTTTGCGTTCGGGCCATCATTGCCGGCTGCTGCAACGAGGATAACTCCTCGGCCGGCCGCGGCTTTCACCGTCGTTTCGAGCACCGCATTTGCCGGACCGGTCAGGCTCAGGTTGATGACCCTGACATCGCGTTGAACAAGCAGGTCCAATGCACGCACGAGGTCATAAATGCTGGCGATGTCGGTCGACCCTTCAGTTCTTTTAAAGGCATCGACCGCGATGAGTTCTGCCCCGGGCAGGAGACCCGGAACGCGGCTGTCGGATCCACCCACCAGCAGGGCTGCGACGGCTGTGCCATGCTGCGCGCCCGAACCTTTTCCCTCTCCCTCATCAAGGTGGATGACCTCCAGCCGGGAATTTGCCAGGCTCACGTGGTCGGCATTGATCGCCGTATCGATGAGACCGATACGGTGCGGCTTTACACATCCGGCGGTATCGCCCTTTGGCCACCCCACGATCTCACGCACAAGCGTGCAACCCTTGCCCGCGCAGCCTGACTTGTTATCCGATTCCGGCTGATAGAAATGGTTCAAATCGACCGTTGCCGTGGTATCGCGGACAGCAACGGCAGCACGCGCCGCTTCGAGCGTCATCCCCCGCGGCACGATGAGCCGCACCATCTCCTCGTCGATGAGTGAAATTCGGGCACGACTATTGACGGTAAATCCTTCCTGGATCAGTCCGGCGAGCGCATCTTCCCCAAGGCCCACTGTGACGAGCTCGTTTTCCACATGCTCCGGAACTGCGGCTGGACGGCGTACAGCTGCGCGGCGCTCACGGGAAGGCCAGCGAAAGAGCGAGCGGAGGTCGCGCAGGGCATTGCCACCGCGATGATATCCATTGCTGCCGTTTCCGTCGCCGCCACCATTGCTACCACCGCCCTCACCACCGTCATCTCCATCATCGTCATCGGCAATCGCAATAGGAACGGTGAATGCAGCGTCATTCAGACGTAATGGCAAAACGGCGAATGCTACTGCGGCGATTGCGGCAGCGAGGAGGCGCAATGGTTTTATTTTGACTATGAGCAACACGGCAGGTCTCCTGTGGCAGCTTCCCAATCAGCTTTCAGGTCGGGAAGCGCCTTTCGATCAAACTATCTGGGAAATACGTTGGACTCGACAGCTTATTCCCTCGCATGCAAAAAAGCCGGATGACTGACGACATGCTGACTGTCCCAGAACGGCTGGTGGCCTTCCTGCCGAACCTCAGACGCTTTGCGATTTCGCTCTGCCGATCGCGAGAACTCGCGGATGATCTTGTACAGGCCGCCTGCGAACGGGCGATCCTGGGCGCGGACAGTTTTGCGCCCGGCAGCCGGTTCGATGCCTGGATGTTCCGCATCCTGCGCAACCTCTGGATCGATCATCTACGCCGCCAGAAGACCGCCGGTCCACATGACGACATTGACGAGGCACGCGATGTTTCCGTTCCCTCCGGCGAGGCTGCTGCCCATGCTCGCATGGATCTTGTCGCGGTGTCCGCCGCCCTGCAGAAGCTGCCGGACGAACAGCGCGAGGTGCTGGTGTTGATCTGCGTGGAGGATTTCAGCTACCGCGATGCGGCTGAGGTGCTCTCCATCCCGATCGGCACTGTGATGAGCCGGCTGGCGCGTGCGCGGAAGAATCTGATGGAGCTGACGGGAATAAGGTTTGGTGAAGGCCGTTCACCAGATACGAAAGGCAGCGTTCTATGAATAAAATCGACTTCGACGACGAGACATTGATGGCGTTTGCCGATGGCGAGCTGGACGCGGCGGGGAGCCTTGCGCTGGAGGAAGCGCTTGCAACCGATGACGCGCTTGCCGAACGGCTTGCCGTCTTCCTCGATAGCCGTCAGCTGGTGGGCGATGCGATGAAACCGCTGATCGACGAACCGGTGCCAGCGGCGCTCCTCGCGTCGGTGGGCCGCGTGGCGGAGGAGGCCCGGCAGCAAGCAGCAGCAGCGCGGGACAATGTCGTCTCGTTTCGGCAAAAGACGCAACAGCAGCTGCAGCCAACAGCACGGCGCTGGCTTATGCCGATTGCGGCAAGTCTTGTTGCGGTGATCACCGGCGTGGTCGGCTTTACCGTTGGCCGCATGGGGTTCTCCGAAACAGGGACGGCTTCAGAGATCGCCGCGGTCCTCGATCGCGAGGTATCCGGCAAGGATGTGCGGCTTGATGTTTCCGGCACGGTATTGCATGTCGTTGCCACCTTTCGTGATGAGCGCGGCGAACTCTGCCGTGAATATGAGCTGAAGCAGCCTGCACGCAGTACGCTCACCGTCGCCTGCCGTCAGGAAGGCGACTGGGAGACGCGGCTTGCGCTGACAACCCCGCAGGCGGACGGTTACGTGCCGGCCTCCTCGCAGGAAACGATCGACGCATATCTCGCCTCCATCCATGCTGGCTCACCACTTTCCCCCGAGGAAGAGCGCAAGGCGCTTGCACCCTGATACCGTTGTCAGGCGCCTCCGCTGCAATCCCGGTCGACCCGCTCGTGGATGCAGTCGCCTGGCAACAACTTGCTGTCTGAGAAGATCGAGGTCGAAAAGCCCACATCCGGGGTGGCACGAACGGCTCGACCGCACGAAATACATCGTGATGCGTGAGACTTTTCTCCCCCTTGCTGAACAGTATGACGATCGCCCAGGAACAGAGGCCTTGCTGCCCTTCGTGTCGGAGACGGCTTTCCAGGGCGACAGAAAGCAGGCTGGTGGATGAAGGCCGTGCGGCTTGACCTCGACGCAACGGGCAACATCATGCGCGCCCCAGCGGTCGGTCCAGCTCTATCGCGTCACCTGACCACGTTTTTTATGGGAAATTTTTTGGTCCCCCCGGAATAAGCTCCTTCCATCGCCGTTCCTCTCGCATCGCACTACAAGGAGAACAGCGATGGCACTCGCCCTTCTGAAGAAGCCGCAGCCCCGATTGACCTTTCTCTGCCGCGAGGAGGACGAGGGTGTCATCCCGCCGCCGGTGCGCGCCAGGACGGCGCTGCCCGACTGGTTCCGCAAACTGCCCGCTGTCGACGAGACGCGGATCTCGCCCACCAACAGCGGCATCACCGTGAAGCGCTGCATGCCCTTCCTCGACGCCATGGCCGCCGGCTGGGTGATCGGGCTTGCGGCAAGCGTGCGCATGGAAATCTCCGACGGCGGCAAGACGGTCGATTGCGGCTGGGATTTCGATCGCACGCTGGTCAGCAACCATGCCAGCCATCAGGTCGCCGGCAATCCCCGCGAGCCGCTGCCGCCTTGCAAGTTTCATAATTACTGGACCATCCGCACACCGCCTGGCTGGAGCTGCCTGTTCATTCCGCCACTCAACCGGCCGAACGGTGTCTTCGAGGTCGTCGCCGGCGTTGTCGATACCGATACCTACCAGTCGGAAATCCACTTCCCCTTCTTCGCCATCGGCGAGGACGGCCTGCATATGCTGGAACGCGGCACGCCGATCGTCCAGGTCATCCCCTTCCGCCGCGATGCCTCCGATCTCGACGCGGACATTCGTGCCGAAAATGCGCCGGAGAGCGTGGTGCGCAAGACGATCCTGCGCAAGACACTCGCCGCCGACGGCTGGTATCGCAAGTTCGCCCGCGCCCAACGATAGGGTCTAAGCCGGATAAAACGCCTTGGCCGTCGCTGCGCGCCGCAGCGGCGGCAATGCCGCATGTTCCGAAGAAGGAGATTATCCTATTGAAATTATTTCGATTTTATCGGGAATAGGATTCGCCCGCCACCGTTTCTCCTTCGCAGCCAACGAGGCTGTCACTCAAAGGAGAAACACCATGAAGAAGGTCATCGCAATCTTGAGCGCATTCCTGGTGGTCGGCGCCGCAGCCCCCGCGCCCGCCGTCGCCGACGACCCGGTTTACCGCTTCCTGCAGAAGATGACGCGCTCCAGCAAGGCGAGCCAGGCCCGCTACAGCCGCGACCGCGACGACGATCGCCGCGGCGGCTGGAGCTCGAATCGCGACTCCAACAGCTCGTCAAATTCCTCGCGGAATTCCAATTCCAACTCCAACCGCAACTCGAACTCCAACAGCAGCTCCAATTCGTCGAGCAACTCCAGCTCAAACAGTTCGTCCAACTCTTCGAGCAATTCAAGTTCGAATTCTTCCTCCAATTCGTCGTCCGACGACGATTGAGATAGCAACCTGCAAGACCGAAAGGAGGGCGATCATGGCCCTTTATGCAATCGCCCCTCCCGGACCCCACGCCGATCGGCGTGGGGAACTGTCCCCGATGCTGGAGCCGAGCATGCCGCTCGCCCGCGTCAAGCAGATCGTAGCAGTGATCGTGCTGGCTTTCAGCGCCATACTGATCTTTCTCGCGATCGACGGCCTCACCATGAACATGCGGCTGACGCTCGCCGTCTTCGTGGCGACGATCACCGCCTGGACCATCCTCGACCTGCCGGATACGCCCGTGGCGTTGGCGGGTGCTGCCCTCCTGCCGGTCGTCGGCGCGATCGATGAGGACGTGCTCTATCGCTCGCTCGGCAATGATATCGTCTGGTTGATGCTGGCGGCCTTCGTGGTGGCCGGCGTGCTGAGACAGGTCGGGGTGATCGAGCAGATCATCCGCCGGTTACTCGCCCGACTTGCCACCGTTCAGGGCCTGTTCTGGACGGTGACGCTCCTGATCTTCGCAACCGCCTTTATCATCCCCTCGACGTCAGCGCGTGCCGCCATGCTCGCACCGGTTTATCTCGGCCTTTCCGCGGCCATCGATAATGCGCGGATCAACCGCGCGCTTGCACTGCTCTTCCCCTCGGTCATCCTGCTTTCGGCCGGCGCATCGCTGATCGGCGCGGGCGCCCATCTCGTGGCGGCCGGCATGATGGAACGCCTGAGCGGCCAAAGCCCCGATTTCCTCCACTGGATCGCGCTTGCCGGTCCCTTCTCCCTTCTCTGCTCACTGCTGGCCTGTGCCGTGCTGCTGAGGTTTTTCCTCACCCGCGAGGAACGCGCCATGACCATCGCACCACAGGGTAAAAGAGATATGCCGACATCGCTGACACGCCAGCAATGGACCGTTCTCGCCATCACCGGCGCGATGATCCTGCTCTTCGCCGCCCAGCCCCTGCACGGCATCGGCATGCCACTCATCGGTATCGCCGCCGCTCTGCTGCTGGCGACCGAACGGATCTCCGGCCTGGCGCTGAAGGCCGCGCTCAAGGGCGTGGAATGGAACCTGCTGCTGTTCCTCGCCGGCACGCTTGTCATCGGTGAAGCCCTGATAGAGACCGGAACAGCGAACGTGCTGGCCGAACGGGTGGTTGGCCTTGCCGGCAGCAGCATCGCAGCCTGGCCCGCCCTCGTCATCGGCTTTGCCGCCGTCGTTGCGACCCTCTCCCACCTCGCCATCACGTCGCGCACCGCGCGGGCGACCGTGCTCATTCCAGCCCTCGCCCTGCCGCTCGCGGCCCTCGGCGTCGATCCGCTCAATCTCGTGATGGTGGTGACGCTCGCAAGCGGCTTCTGCCAGACACTGATGGTCTCCGCCAAGCCGGTGGCGCTGTTCGGCGCGATGGACCCGCCACCCTTCGGTCAGGGCGACCTGTTGCGGCTCGCCATGATGCTGGTCGTGCCCTTCATGGTGCTGCTCGTCGTCTTCGCCACGCTCGTTTGGCCACTGCAAGGCCTGCCGCTCAGATGATCCTCATGGACAGACCAAAGAAAAGGCCGCCACGTGCGGCCTTTTTTTTATTTAGTCGGCTCATTTATTTTCGGTTCGCCGGAATAGATTCCGAGCCGTCCCGTTCCTCCCCTGTCACATGATCGTCATAGCAGAAAGGAACGCTCCCATGTCTTTCACGGTTCTCGTTGCCCCCTCCGGTTTCAAGGAAAGTCTGTCGGCCGATCAGGCAGCCGACTGCATCGAAAATGGCGTCCTGCGCGCCTTTCCCGGTGTTACTGTCATTAAGGCGCCAATGGTCGACGGCGGCGAGGGTTTCACAAAGGCGCTCGTCAAGGCGACCGGCGGCGTTCTGCATCAAATGACGGTGACCGGTCCGGTCAACGAGCCTGTCGAGGCGCATTTCGGCTTCCTCGGCGGAAGCGGCGAGCTGACCGCGGTCATCGAAATGGCGGCTGCCGCAGGCCTCAGCCTTGTGCCGCGCGACCGGCGCAACCCCTGCTTGACGACGAGCTACGGTGTCGGCGAACTGGTGCGCGCTGCGCTCGACCAAGGCGCACGCCGCATCCTTCTCGGTTGCGGCGACAGCGGCATCAATGATGGCGGCGCCGGCATGGCTGAAGCGCTCGGCATCCGGCTGCTGGACGGCAAGGGAAACCTACTGCCTCGCGGTGGCGCTGCGCTGGCCCATCTTACTGCCATCGATATGTCGGGCCGCGATCCGCGCCTTGAGGGCGTGCGCATCGATGCTGCCGTCAACTGGCATAATGTGTTGCTTGGCGAGCGCGGCGTTGCCCGCGTCTTTGGACCGCAAAAGGGCGCAACGCCGGCGCAGGTGGAAATGCTCGTTGCCGCAATGGAGACGTATGCTGCGGAGATCCGGCGCACGACGGGCATCGAGGTTGGCATGGCGCCCGGATGTGGTGCGTCGGGTGGTCTCGGTGCTGCGGTGTCCGGTCTCCTCGGCGGCGAACTGCACCCGCGTTATGATATCGTCATGCAGTATCTCGAGCTCGACCGTTTCATGGCAAAGGCTGATCTCGTCATCACCGCAGAGGGCAGTCTTGATGGGCAAACGCCGTTCGGCAAGGTGCCTGCGGAGGTGGCGGCTCGGGCAAAGACTGCCGGCGTGCCCGTCATTGCGCTTGCGGGTACCATCGGCAAAGGCGTGCGGCTTAATTTCGAGCATGGCATTGATGCCTTTGCCTCGATCCTGAGCAGGCCGTGCTCGCTGGAGGACGCTATCTTCAGCGCTCCGAAACTCCTATCCAGGGCAGCTGAGGATGCTGCCCGCATGGTGCTGGTCGGGATGAGACTTGGGGCAAGGTCAAGATTTACATCGGAACATCGCAGACCGGAAGCTGCCAACGGCGGAGTAAAAACCGGCCACGCGGCGGTGCAGTGCGCGACCATCAGGATGTAAACGTCTATGTGGCGCAGGGCATTGCGCTCGGTCGCGTTGGTCAGCCTGACGATGTTGGCCGCGCTTTAGCCGCGATTCTATCCGGCGACCCGGAGTGGGCGAACGGCACAACATTCGACATCTCTGCTGAACAGGTCCGCGACGACGAAGTCACCCTCACAACCACCTGCGAAAAGACGAGATAATCATGCCAGAGCCCAATCTGACGCTCATGAGCAGTCCACTTTGCCCGCTCGTTGAGCGGGGCCGTCGTTCTTCTGGAGAAGGGCATGCCGTTCGACCGGATCAATGTTGACGGGGCTGTCGCGTTGTTGGCTTAACGGTGCGCCGAAAGGCAGGCCTGATGAATGCCCTTAGTAGCTCACAAAACGGATGACGAATAGACGCGTCAGGCTGCAGGAAAGGCGAACCATTCCCATCCTCCCTGCCCCGATCTCTTCCGACGGTAAAGGGCTTGATCCGCGTGGCGCATCAGCGTCTGCAAATTTTGCCCGTCCTGCGGATACAGGCTGATTCCGATGCTGGCGCCGATTTTGACGATGGACCCTTCACAGTGGAAAGGAGTTGACAAAGCCTCGCTTACACTTCGGCAGATCGCGTCTGCCTCGGTGGTGTCTTTGAGGTACGGCAAGAGCACGACAAATTCGTCACCGCCGACGCGTCCTACAAGATCCGTAGGTCGCACCGATAGTCGAAGTCTATCCGCTACCATCTTCAACACCGCGTCACCGGCCTCATGCCCAAGTTGGTCGTTGATTGGCTTAAAACCATCGAGGTCAACAAGCAGAACCGCCATCCTCGACGGCTGCGCTTTGCTTCTTGAACTGACTTCACTTTGCCAACCGTCCTGCAGGGCGCGACGATTGGCAAGTCCGGTCAAGGGATCTTCGAGCGCAACCCGACGCATGACATCTTCTGCCAGCTTGCGTTCAGAAATGTCCTCGAAGGTGGCGACTCCGATCCCGATGTCCCAAAGAAGCATGCCTCGATGCTGGGTTGTCTTGAATGTGCCATCCGCACACCGAACTCGCAGCTCCAGCGGCTCGATCTCACTGACACCGGTGTGTTCACCTTGCCATAGTGCAGCCCACCGCTCACGTGCCGTCCTCTGCTCGAGTGGCGTTTCGTAGACCTCAGTGATCCAGTGGTCTACAGTCGGAAAACGCCTTTCGTCATAGCCAAACATACGCTGGAAAGTGCGATTGACGTATCGAATATGCCCGCCGGGAAGTGTAGCCCAGGATAGAGCAACCGGTAAGGCGTCGAGAATACTATATAGATCTCGGTACGAGGGATTATTGCCCTCCGCCGCCCGACCAAACAGCTCTTTCATCAACCCTCCGAAGTACCTCTGGCTGCTGACGCCCGCTGGCTGACAGATCTTCTTTACCAACGCAAATCACTACTTTAAGCGGGAGACGTTAAAGTTCTGCGTTGCCGCGTCTATGAATATCCATCATTGAATGATTTGAGAGGTTACGGATTCAGGTGTATCTGTGTCATGGCTGCCGACGTTGCGGTAACTTCAGGACCGCGCGATATGGACAGCTTCATATCATCCAGGCATCCTCGCTTTTCCAGGAGACGGACGCAGTGCGACCGCGACCTACTCCCGGCTCCTCACTCGACTCTTGTTCAGGTTGTGGCATTATTCCCTCTACGTGGGGGAATGAATGGGTAAGAAGGGTGTTGCTGGCTGGATAATCGCGGGAACCTTTGCGTTCAGCTGGCTGAGCTCCGGTGATCCAAAGTCTAGAGCGCCGACAGAGACGCTCAAGCCGCAGTCGACTTCGCCATGGGCGCCGACAGCTCCGAAAAATTCAGCCCCGAGTGCTCCCGCCCCGGCCTCGTCTAGGCCTGCCCCTCCTTCGTTGCCGCCTGCGAAGGTGGAGGAGGAGCCAACGGAACTTCGTCTTTTCACCACCACACAAGTCCGCCTGAGAGCAAGTCCGTCGACCGCCGCGCCTATTATTTGGACGGCGCCCGCCGGCTCTGACGTGATCTCGATCCGGAGAGAGCAAGAATGGCATTACACTACGGTATCGGGCTATTCGGGTTGGATACGCGGAGACCTCCTCAGTGCCACAAAACCGGCCCCCGCGGCAGCATTCAAACTAGAGCGATCTCAACCGCCAGCCGCATCTCCAGCAAAACCACGCTCCGACCGGAGCGGAGAGGCGATCCGCGATCCCGTTATCGGTTCGTGCGACTGTCCTTACGATGTGATGAGGAATGGTCGCATGTGTGGCGGGCGATCAGCGTACAGTCGACCAGGCGGCCGAAGACCGCAATGTTATTTCTAGAATCAGGCGTCAGGCTCGAACGACACGCCCGGATTAATCAATACCGCGACTGGCGGTTAGCCACCTGGTGAAGCAATCCTCTGCCTTTCGTCCCGGTCGAGCCGCTCCCGAAGATCGAGAATGATGTCGCGCTGGCCGTAGACGCTCCCCTGTGCGTCTTCACCTCGTCGATCTGGCGCTGCTGGTCCTGGAACCGCTGATCGTAGTTCGCCCATACGCGGTCTAGCGCCTCGCGCGGGACCTAGGCGTCGCGGACTTCCTTCAATGCGGCTTCCGCGCGAGCCCTGTCCTCAGAGCCGCGGTTCGTCCGCCATTCCATCTCCTTTTGCGTCACCATCTTTTCGGTGATGAGCTTCGGCAGGTGTCTCGTCGCGACTTTTCTGCAGGGCTTCAACGTCCCTGTCGGAAAGCTCGGCGTCGCGACCAATGGCGGTCAGCAAGGAACCGAGCTTGACACGTCCAGGAGGACGAACTGCGGCTTCGATAATGTCCCGAATCTCGGCCTCGGTGCTCCGGCCGTGATGAGCCGCTCGCACCCGCAGAGCGCGATGTGTTTCATCAGAAAGGTTTCGAATGGTGACTGCCGGCATTGATATCATATCCATATGCATGATGGCTTTGATATCAAGATATGCGCAATGACCGCAGACTCCAAGGAGGTTCGTTAAAGAGGACGAACCTGTTTAGGTATCCCGCCTTGAACGATCAGAACCGAGGTTGTGCGGGCTTTTCGGACCATTTCAACCCGTTACACGTTTTATGAGGCGCTGTCCCGTTCATGGAACCAAGTCTCGATAGTCCGCGCAACTTGTCTGTTAACACAGCATTTACGGACAGCCGCAGTCCATTGCTCATCGAAACGTCATTTCTCAAATGTTTGCAGCCGTGTAGATGTCAAAGGGCAGCACATTTTGCGTCATCCCAATCGGCTCGCCTTTGTTCATAGCGGCATCTCCCATTGCGCGCACCAATGTCTTTGTTAGCTGACGTGCAGGATGGGAAAGAACAACCTTCAGCAGCCCCTCCGCTAAACCCGCACGCGTCTCATTCGTCAGTTCATGAGCCACTACGACCAACCTTTGAGCTGCGGGACTACGATCCTCCCGAAGGGCTTGCATTACTCCTGTCACTCCGCCCCCTGCGACGTAAAGGCCCACCCAGCGCTCTTGCGACGCTAGAAGTTGCTTTGTCAGCTCGTAGGCCGTCTCTGGCTCCTCCAGAGTCGCCAACGTCTCGAGCATCCGGAATTTCGGTGCCGCCTCCCGGAAATACGATCGAAAGCCCATTTCGCAAAGTTCTTGGGCCAAATAGCGATGGCTCCCTACGAATACCGCTACTTCGCCGGGCCTTGCGTTGAGATGAGCAATGAACCAAGCTGCCGTTCTCCCCTTCTTTGCGCAATCATTACCGACAAAGCCTGCTCTTTCGGGAGCCGACACATCCGAAATCATCGTCACGACAGGGATGCCATCAGCAGCAAGGTCGGCGATGACGTGATTAACCTGAGGATGATCCGAGGTGATCATCCCGATGACGTCAGCCTCCCGGCTGAGGGCATGAATAGCCGCAGCCGCCTTATCAGGCCCAAGGTCATCCATAAAGCGCACGATCGCCCGCCCGTGGGCCTCGGGGTAGGCATCGACAGCCCTGGTGAGCAGTTCGCTCCACATCTGGTAGAGCTTTCGGTGCTGTTGCTTAAGCAGAAAACCGAATTTGATCACGGGTTTGTCCGCCTCGATTCGTCGTTTGATCGCCGTGAGGCCATGAAACCCGATGCGCTCGGCGGCCTCGAGAACGAGTTCGGCTGTCTTCGGCCGCACCGGATGGCGGCCATTGATGACCCTGTCGACCGTTGAAATTCCAACATTCGCTGCTTTTGCCAGATCGGCAATCGTCGGTCGTGACACAACATATTCTCCCAATTCATGAAAGCAATACTGAACGAATTTGAGAGAAAATTATAGAGGGAAATTGACATAAAATGAGGAAATAGACACAGAATGCAAACAGAAAAGACGCCTTGCGGCGCCGGGCTTGGGAGAGCCTGTGGTTAGGAGGAATATTCATATGACTTCGGTGGGAGGAGCCCCGGCGACATCATTCGCCGCGGCCAATAACGAATATGTCCTTGAAATGCGGGGGATTACCAAATCTTTTCCGGGCGTCCGCGCACTTGACGGTATGAACCTGCGCGTCCGGCCAGGCAGTGTTCACGTCCTGGTCGGCGAAAACGGTGCCGGCAAGTCCACCCTAATGAAGATCCTGAGCGGCATCTACGCGATCGATGAGGGTGAGATTTTCTTTCAGGCGGAAAGGCTTGACCATCAAAATGCCGCGGCGGCTTTGGAGCGCGGGATCTCAATGATCCATCAGGAACTCAGCCCGGTCCTCGACATGACCATCGCCGAGAACATCTTCCTCGGCCGTGAGCCGACGATCGGGCGAAAGGGCGTGTTAGCTTCGTTCGTTGACTTCACTCAGATGAACGCTGAAACACAAAAGCTCTTTGAGGCGTTAGGGCTAAAATACTCGGCCGACACAAAAATGCGCGATCTTTCGATCGCTGCCATGCAATTGGTTGAGATCGTCAAGGCGATCTCCCGCGCAGCCTCTCTCGTCATTATGGACGAGCCGACGTCGGCAATCAGCGACACTGAAGTCTCCATGCTTTTTCAGCAGATCGCCGACCTCAAGGCGAACGGCGTTGCGATCATCTACATAACCCACAAAATGGAAGAGATTTTCCAGATCGCGGATGACATTACCGTCATGCGAGACGGTCAGTTCATCGCCACAGGGCCGTCGAGCAGCTACACCGAAGCAAAGCTGATCTCCCAAATGGTTGGCCGCACCATTTCAAGTATTTTCCCGAAAGAGGATGTGCCCATCGGCGACGTCGTTCTGTCCATTGAGAATGTCAGCCGCACCGGAGTCTTCGAGGACGTCAATCTGACGGTGCGGGCGGGTGAGATTGTCGGATTGGCAGGATTGATCGGTGCGGGACGAACGGAAGTGGCCCGCGTGATTTTCGGACTCGACAAATGCGATGCCGGGACTATTCGACTCAATGGGACGCCGATCAAGATCGGGTCTCCGACTGACGCAATCCGCCATGGCATCGCCATGGTCTCGGAAGACCGGACGGCAGAGGGCCTCGTGCTGTGCCGATCGGTCGGTGAAAACATCTCGCTCGCCAATCTGAAGAAATTCGCGGCCGGGCTGTTCATCAGCAAGCGGCAAGAGGAAACAGCCGCCAAGCGAATGATAAAGTTGCTTCAGATCAAGACGCCGAGCACGGAGATGATTGCCGAAAACCTGAGTGGCGGCAATCAGCAGAAGATAGTGCTGGCGAAATGGCTGCTGGGCGATCTCAAGGTCTTGATCCTGGACGAGCCGACGCGCGGCATCGATGTCGGCTCCAAGTCTGAAATCCACAAATTGATGACTGAGTTTGCCCGCCAGGGCCTGGCGATCCTCATGATCTCGTCGGAACTTCCCGAGGTGCTCGGAATGAGTGACCGCGTGATGGTGATGAGCGAGGGCCGGGTTGCTGGCGAACTGACAAGAAGCGAGGCGACGCAGGAAAGCGTCATGCGCCTTGCGACGGGAGGACACTGATGAGCATCGAAACAGCAACCAAAAGCGAAAAGCAGGGCGCCAAGGCGTCGCTGTTGAGCAATGTGAACTTTGCGCAGATTTACCGCAAATACGGAACGGTTCTGATCTTCATTGGCATCTGTATTCTGGCGTCGCTTCTGAGCCCGACATTCCTGACCGAAGCCAACTTGACCAACGTGCTGCGGCAGGTCGTGGTCGTCAGTCTTCTTGCCTGCGGCGTTACTTTCATCATCATCCTTGGCCATATCGACGTCTCGCTCGGGTCGGTGCTGGCACTTTGCGGTGTGATCGCCACAAGCGTCATGGTCATGACTGGCAGCGTGGTTCTTGCCGTCTGTGCCGGGACCGCGGTCGGCGTCCTTACCGGGCTGATCAATGGCTTTGTCATCACGTTCTTCCGGATTCCGTCTTTCATCATGACGCTTGCGATGACGACGGTCGCTCGTGGCGCCGTGCTGCTTTACACTGGGGGCTCGCCCATCACCGGGCTTGGCGACTTCAAGATCATCGGTCAGGGTTCGCTCGGTCCGGTTCCTATTTCCGTGCTCATCCTGGTGGCTTTTGTCATCTTGTCGTGGGTTCTTCTGAACAAGACGAAGTTCGGGCGCTACGTTTACGCGGTCGGCGGTAACGAGCGGGCGTCGAGGGCCTCCGGCATCAACCCCGATAGCATCGTCGTCAAGGCGTTTATTCTCAACGGGATCCTCTGCGGGGTCGCAGGGATCGTACTGATGTCGCGCATCAATTCCGGTCAGCCGGCGGGAGGCGTCGGCTACGAATTCGACGCGATCACGGCAGTCGTCGTCGGCGGTACAAGCTTGATGGGCGGAACCGGCACGATCACCGGGACAATCATCGGTGCAATGATCATCGGCGTCATCAACAATATCCTCAATCTCCTCAATGTCAGCTCCTACTGGCAGCAGATCATCAAGGGACTGATCATTGCGATCGCGGTCATCCTCGATGTCTGGACAAAATCGGCCCGCAACAAAAAGAAGGCCTGACACCGTTCGGGCCGCACCACAAGGGCGGCCGGGACCAACTATATGCGCGCCTAGCGGCGCTGAACGTAACCTAGTCTCAATTGGGAGGATCCTATGAAACTATTTGCCAAACTTACTCTCGCCTGCGCTGTCTCCGTCTCCGCACTATCGACAGGTGCCGCCTTTGCCGCCGACAAATTCATCGTCGGCTATGCGAATATGGCCGACACCGACGTCTTCGTCATGGCGCGCAAGAATGCCTTCATCGAAGCCGCCAAATCCGATCCGGCTGTCGAAGTCAACTTCTCCGACGCCAACAATGACGCTAGCAAACAGCTTGACCAGATCGACAACTTCATCGCCCAGAAGGTCAATGCGATAGTTGTCGTCCCCGTCGATTACCAGGGCATCGTCCCAGGCGTCGAAAAGGCCAACGCGGCAGGAATTCCGGTCATTGCTCTCGGTATTCAGTCAGCCGGTGGCAAGTACACCTTTGTCGGTTCCAAGAACATCGACGCCGGCCGTCTTCAGGGCGAATTTATGAAGGCGAACCTGCCAAAGGACGCCAAGATCCTCTATCTCGAAGGCACGCCGGGCCTGTCGCATACGCAGGAGCGCAAGAAAGGTTTCGGAGACGCCCTCGGCCGTACCGACGTCAAGACGCTCGCCAGCCTCTCGGCAAATTACGATCGCGCCGAAGGCATGAAGGTGACTGAAGACTGGATCCAGAGCTTCCCGAAGTTCGACGGGATTATCGCCGCCAATGATCAGATGGCGCTGGGCGCTCTCGAAGCTCTCAAGGGTGCAAACCGCGTCAAGGGCGTGCTCATCTCCGGCGTCGACGGTGTTCCGGATGCATTGACGGCCATCAAAGCCGGTGAAATGTCCCAGACGATATTCCAAGACGCAGCCGGTCAGGCAAAGGCCGCCTTCGAGGTCGTTGAGGGTATCAAGAAGGGCGAACAGCCGCCGGCCGAGAAGCTGGTTCCCTTCGCCTCCATCACCAAGGAAAACGTCAACCAGTTCATCAAGAAGTAGTACCTCCCGGGCGTGTCGGGAATCCGTTTCCGGCACGCCGAACCTTTCACCTGTCCATCAGCCATTTGTCCGAAACACAGGAAAGACCATGACAATAAGAATTGCAGTTATCGGCGCAGGCCTGATGGGCGCGGATCACGCGAAGATCGTTGCAGAAGAAATGCAGGGCGCCACCCTTCAACTCGTCTGCGATATGGACGAAAGCCGTGCGCGCAAGGTGGCCGATTTGTATGGTGCCGCTGATGTCGGAAACGATCCGGAAGCGGCTATCAGCCGTGCCGACATTGATGCGGTTATCGTGGCAAGCCCCGATTTCACCCATGCCCCCCTTTCACTCGCCTGTATCGCAGCTGGAAAGAAGGTCCTTTGCGAAAAGCCTCTGTCACAGTCATCCGACGAATGCCTGAAGGTGATGAACGCCGAAATGGCAGCCGCAGCCCGGTTCGTGCAGCTCGGCTTCATGCGACGGTACGACCAATCCTATACGGAAATGCGGCAGGCGTTAAAAAGCGGCGCGATTGGGCGTCCCCTGATGATGCACAATTTTCATCGCAATGTGGAAACGCCAGCATCTGACTTCACGGGCGAGATGGCAATTACCAATTCGGCGCCGCACGAATTCGACGTGGTCCGTTATGTGCTGGGCACAGACTATGTGTCGATCTCGGCGTTTCAGCCGAAGCGTTCGGATGCGCTGGTCGCTCCTGTCGTCATGGTTCTAGAGACCGCAGATGGACAGCTGGTGAATATCGAAATCAATAACAACGCGGCCTACGGCTACGACGTGCGCGCGGAGCTCGTTGGTGAAACAGCCTCGATCGCGATGAACCCGATTGCATTTACGCGGATCGACCAGCGTCTCGGTCAACACACCGGTTATGATACCGATTGGCGCGGCCGATACTATGAGGCCTATCGTCGCCAGAACCGTGCCTTCCTCCGCTTCGTCGAGACCCGGAAATTTCCGGAGATCGCATCGAGTTGCTGGGACGGCTACTGCGCGGCCATCGTCGCGGAAGCTGGCGCCAAAGCTTTGAACGAGGGGCGCAAAGTCGCAGTCGAAATGATCAATAAGCCGGAGTTCTATGCATGAAACTGGGTTTCGTATCCGACAGCCTTGGCGGCGTGCCATTCGATCAACTGCTCGATCACGCCACGCGCATGGGCCTATCCGGGGTGGAGGTCAACACTTGCGGATGGTCGACCGCGCCGCACTTCAATCTGAAAGCAATGCTGGGTAACCGGGATGCGCAGAAATGCTTTCTTCAGGGATTTGCCGACCGCGACCTTGAGGTGATCAGCCTGAACGCAAACGGCAACCCGTTGCATCCGACAGACCCTACGCAAGGTGAAGGGCTGAAGGATACGATCCGGGTCGCTGGCGAAATGGGAATTAAAACCGTCTGCACCATGTCAGGCCTGCCTGCCGGCAGCCCCAACGACACGATGCCGAACTGGGTCGTCTCGTCTTGGCCGCCAGAGACACAGGTTATCCTTCGATATCAGTGGGAAGAGAAGTTGCTTCCATTTTGGGAGGAGATCGTCGCGCTTGCGAAGGAGAATGGCGTCGAGCGGATTGCTCTGGAGCTTCATGGTAATCAGTGTGTGTACAATGTGCCGTCGCTCTTGAAGCTGCGTCAGGCCGTCGGCCCGACCGTCGGCGCGAACCTCGATCCCTCTCACCTCTTCTGGATGGGCGCAGACCCGTTGATTGTCGCCGAAGCTCTCGGCGATGCGATCTATCATGTCCATGCCAAGGACACTTTCCTCAACACTCCGAAGCAGGCTGTTACGAGCCTCCTCGAAAACGGTAGCCTGATGGATGTCCCTGCTCGCAGCTGGTCCTATATCACGCTGGGCTTTGGCCACGGGGAAGAGTGGTGGCGTCAGTTCTGCTATCGCCTGAAGATGGCCGGATATGACGGCTGGCTTTCGATCGAGCATGAGGATGTGCTCTTGAATTCCATGGAAGGCCTGGAGAAATCGGTTGCCCTCCTGCAAGGCGTAATGCCCAGCGCTACGGCTGACTTCAGACCTCAGGCGATCTAGGCACCCGGGCGCGATAGCCCGGCTTCTGCCGAACGGGTCGCGGCGACCGAGGCCGATGTGCAGATGTTCTGGGGCGAACCACTTGATGGCGTGCGACAGCGGATCGATCGGCTGAAGACGCTCAGCAACACACTTGATCGCGATCTGCCGCCACCGGAATTCGGCCGGAGGATCACCGCTCTTGTTCGCGACACGACGCAGCAAGCCTGGGCGGATGCGGAAGCGAAAGTTGCCAAAATGGCCAAAGGAGCGGCGGGAAGCTTGCAGGATCATCGCCATCAATCCGATCCGAACCCTCGCAGCAGGCGCCGGGCATCGGGCGCACAAAGGGCTCAATGATGCGGTCGAAGTCTCACAGGCCGACACGAAAGCGGGAGAAGATATTCGGCCGGTTCAAGTCACCACGGCAAGCACAGAGGTTTCTCACCGCCCACGACCAGATCAATCTGATCTTCCAACCCCGCCGCCACAAATCAACGCCTCGTCTTGCCGCCACGCCAACCGGGCCGAAGAGGATGTCGCTGGTCAGGGGCACAGAGATCATGTCGAGCGGAATGCTATCGCGCAGCCTTATGCCGGCGTCGAAACCCTCAGCCACAATATCGATCAGGACCCCTGCGAAACGATGTCTACCCAAAGGTCGGGATGCCGGGCTCGTAGCCTCGGGATGACGCGCGTGAGGAGCAGTTGCGGCCCTCGTGGGGGCATTGGTGCGGGGCGTTCCCTTCACCTCATCACGATAATCTCCGAGGTCATCAATAGCCGTTGTCATAGCGCAGCGTAGCTGCCTCGACCATGTCGCCATTGGCCGCCGCCCACGAGCACAATGCCTCAAACGGCTCCCGCAGGGAATGGCCCAGAGGAGTGATTGCATATTCTACGCCGATCGGCTGCGTTGGGAGCACGGTTCTCGTCACAAGGCCGTTTCGCTCAAGCCTCTTCAGGGCATCGGCCAGAGCCTTGTGGGTGATCCCATCGAGACGCCGCTTGAGTTCGTTGAAGCGCGCAGGCTTCGGGCAGATCACCGTCAGTATCAGGATAGTCCATTTGTCAGCGATCTTGTCGAGCACCGGGCGAACCTGCGCCATGTCGCAAAGTGCGCGATGAGAAAGGACTTCCAGGTCGGTATACTCGTCCATATCTAGGCTATTCCAGGTGCGTAATTGATATCAGATACCCACCGTATATCATCTCGAGACCATTCAGTGAAAGGATTTACGATGGCTCGAATGAATAACAAAGTGGCTTTGGTCGTTGGCGGCGCGAAGGGTATCGGCCTGGCAATTGCAGAGCGACTTTCTGCCGAAGGCGCACATGTCTTCATCACCAGTCGTAGAGGTGAAGATGCTGAAAAGGCGGCCAACGGCATTGGAAATGGCGCCGTCGGCCTGACCGCTGACGCAAGCTCTCCGGAAGACATGGTAGGTGCCGTCGAAACTGTGCGCACGGCATACGGTCGGATCGACGCGCTTGTTTTAAATGCAGGTCTTTCCGAGCCTTCGCAGATCGCCGAGATTACGCCGGAGCACTTCGACCGCCACTTCGACGTCAACGTCCGAGGAATGGTGTTCGGCCTCCAGGCAGCTCTACCCGCAATGATAGAAGGCGGCTCGGTCGTCCTCGTCGGGTCCATAGCCGGCAACGCGGGCTACTCGGGTTATGGGACCTACTGCGCAACCAAAGCGGCCGTTCGATCTTACGCTAGGACCTGGACGGCAGAACTCGCACCCAAAGGTATTCGGGTCAATGTCGTTGCCCCCGGCCCCACGGATACGGACATGATGGCTGCTGTGGCGGAGGACACGCGCGCGGCAATTGTCGCTCCGATCCCGATGGGTCGCATGGCCCGGCCTTCAGAAGTGGCTGCGGCCGCTTTGTTCTTATTGAGCGATGACGCAAGCTACATTGCCGGTGTCGAACTGTGTGTGGACGGCGGCCTGCGGCAGGTCTAAGGATCTGTGGAAAAGTTGTACCCGATCTCGAATAGGTCGGGTACAGCGAACGCGCTCGATGACAGGCTCCAGGTCGTGCCCCGTAGTGCTCCAAACATCAGATGCACCGGGCGCCTGTTGTTCAGATGGGTTTCCGATTACCAACCCTGGAGGTCTGATGATGACTCACTCGATGACCACCAGTTCATCCACGCGATCGCTCGACCTGTCGTCACTTTATGGAGCTGACTGCCTCAAGAATGACATCAGCTGTCTCCTGTGGGTGGGACATTTAGGCCATGTGACGTGATTTCACGTCGGTCACCCTCGTGGCTGTGCGCCCATATATCCGCCGTAGGAAGTCGGGTGAGAGGACCTTATCTTCGGTCGTCACGATGCCGAACGATGGCTTGTTGTCGTTTTGCAGTTAATCGGGGTCTTCCTCACTTTGTGTGATGGTGGAATTTGCTGTGGGTGAATGCTGGGCGCCGTACCGGCCAAAGAGAATTCCGGTGAAATAGCGGCCACTCAGAGATCAGATCAGTTGATTGAAGACGATCAAATGGGCGCTCAGAACTGGCCCGGACGAACGCATGCTATCGCTCAATTGACGGGGTCACCACAAAGTGAGGAGGACCCCGATTAAGTGCGAAATGACAACCCAGTTCGTCACCTTGTACTTCATCTTTCCAATGTGGTGACGAGCGGCATTAGGTTTGTGTGGCATGGGTGATCAATCAAGCTGCCTCGATCGCAGCCAAATAGGCGGAAACTGTGGAAATCTTATCCGTGCACCAGCGCCGCTGGATATGCTTGGAAGGATATGGTGGGACTTGGGACCTTACGGGCTACGGTCAGGCTGCCCAGCTGCGTTCCAGTACGGAGACCCAGTTCTCATAGGCGATCTTCTTCATTTCCGCATCGTTGAAACCGTTGCGGCGAAGTGCTTCGGCGAGGCGCGGCAGACCAGCGGCATCCTTCATCTCGGTCGGAATGGTCGTACCGTCGAAATCCGAGCCGAGCGCCACATGGTCGATCCCGATGCGCTCGGCAATATAGGCGACGTGGCGGACAAGCAGGTCGAGGCTGGTATTCGGGTCCCGGACGCCATCGTCGCGCAGGAACAACACACCGAAATTGATGCCGACCAGGCCGCGCGTGTCGCGAATCGCGTCGAGCTGGCGGTCAGTCAGGTTGCGGCTGTGCGGGCAAAGCGCATGCACGTTCGAATGGGACGCCACCAACGGTGCCTTGGAGATCTTCGCGATCTCCCAGAAACCGGCTTCGTTCATGTGCGACAGGTCAACCATGATCTTCAGCTCGTTGCAGGCGCGGACCAGGTCCCTGCCCGCGTCGCTCAGACCCGGACCGATATCCGGCGATGACGGGTAGCGGAAGGGAACACCGTAAGCAAAAATGTTCGGCCGGCTCCAGACCGGACCCAGCGTGCGAAGCCCGGCCTGATTAAGGACGTGAAGCGCATCGAGATCTGCGGCGATAGCTTCGGCGCCCTCGATGTGGAAAACGGCTGCAAAACTTCCGTTTTCGATCGACTGGCGGATGTCCGAGGCCGTTCGGCACACCGTCACCCCACCCTCTGAGCGTGCCTCGATATCGAACAGCATCCGCGCCATGGCGAGCGTTTCGTTGAGCGCTTCCGGCTGCGCCGGCGTCGGGAAATCGCCATTGGCATCCTTGGTCATGCTCGGCGACGGCACGTAGATGGCGCAGAGGCCACCCGCCAGGCCACCGGCCCTTGCGCGCGGCAGGTCGATATGCCCGACCTCCTCGCCTTCGAGAAAACGCCTGACCGGGTCCTCTCCGCCAGCGCGCCTGAGGCGCAGCAGCACGTCGTTATGGCCATCGAAGATCGGGAGCGAATTGTTCAGCATTTTCTGAAATGTCCTGCCGGAGCCTGGGAATTGCGTTTACCGTTAAGTACCGGGCGCGGCGGCCGCAAATGCAAACCGCGCATAACCCATTCGAAAAACGGAATTGGTCGCCTGAAATCGCGCCTGATAAGAGACCTGCATCTTTTTGCGGCAAAATCTTGCCGGCTTCCGGCATTCCGGAGGACCGGTCGTTCAAGGGGAATATAACAATGGTATCCAGACGCAATTTTCTGCTCGGCGGCGCAGCCCTGCCCTTCCTGTCCTATATCGAACTGGCAGACACCGCCTTCGCTGCCACGCCAAAGGATATCCTCGTCGTTGCCCAGCAGCTCGACAACATGACCAGCCTTGACCCGCATGAGGGTTTTGAGGCTGTCGGCGGCGAGGTGATGAGCAACATGTACCAGAAGCTGGTGCGTGCCAACAGCGACAATCCCGACCAGGTTCTACCCGTCGTCGCCGCGTCATGGGAAGCCGATGCCGACAATAAGGTGTTCACGTTCAAGCTCGCCGACGCCAAGTTCGCCTCCGGCGCTCCGGTGACCGGCGAAGACGTGGCGTTTTCGCTGCAGCGCGCCATCAAGATGAACAAGAGCCCCGCCTTTATCATCAATCAGTTCGGCTTCACCGCGGAAAACGTTGAGAGCCGCATCGTCGCCAAGGACGCAAAGACCGTCACGCTGACGACCGAACAGCCGACCGCGATTTCCTTCCTGCTGTTCTGCCTCTCGGCAAATATTGGCGCGATCGTCGAAAAGAAGGTCGTTCTCGCCAATGAGACGAATGGCGACCTCGGCAACGCCTGGCTGCAGAAGAACAGCGCAGGCTCCGGTTCCTTCAAGTTGCAGGCCTGGAAGGCTTCGGAGAGCATCACCCTGGCGCTCAACGAAAACGGTCCCTACAAGGGCAACCTGAAGCGCGTCATCATCCGCCACGTCGTCGATCCTTCGTCACAGATGCTGATGCTGCAGAAGGGCGACGTCGATATCGCCCGCGACCTGACCTCCGAACAGCTGAAGGCTCTGCAGTCGGACGACAGCATTGTTTTGGTACGCAAGCAGATCGCCTCGCTGGTGCTGATCTCGCTCAACCAGAACAATGCCAATCTTGCCAAGCCGCAGGTCTGGCAGGCCGTCAAGTGGGCCCTCGATTATGACGGTATGCAGAAGAACATCGTGCCCCTGACGCACGCCGTTCACCAGAGCATGGAGCCGGCCGGCTTCCCGGGCACGGTCACCGACACGCCATTCAAGCAGGATCTCGAAAAAGCCAAGGCGCTGATGGCCGAAGCCGGGCTGAAGGACGGTTTCGACATCACCCTCGACCACTATTCGGCGCAGCCCTATCCGGACCTCGCCCAGGCGATCCAGGCCAATCTCGGCGCGATCGGTATCCGCGTGAAGCTGCAGTCGGCCGAAAACCGTCAGGTCCTGACCAAGATGCGCGCCCGCGGCCATGAAATGGCGCTGTCGGCATGGGGCACGGACTACTTTGATCCGAATTCGAATGCCGAAGTGTTCTGCATCAACAAGGACAATTCGGACGACGCCAAGAAGAAGCCTTTCGCATGGCGCTCAAGCTTCAAGAGCGACGAGTTTACCGCCAAGGCGGAAGCCGCCCGCGACGAGAAGGATCCGGCCAAGCGTCTGGCTCTCTATGAAACGCTGCAGCGCGACTTCATGGCAAACAGCCCGTTCGCGGTGATGTTCCAGACCACCAAGACGGCGGCCTGCCGCAAGAACGTCAATGGTTTCCAGCTCGGCGTTCTCTCGGAAGGCAATTCCTACCTGGGGACCAACAAGGCGTGAACCGACGTTTCAAGAGTCTTGCAGCAACCCTGAGCAGCGTCCTCCTGACGCTGTTCGGTTTGACTGTGCTGACATTCCTCATCGGCCGGGTCATGCCGGTCGATCCGGTCATTGCCGCCGTTGGCGACAATGCACCGGAGGACGTCATTCTTCGCGCTCGCACCGAAATGGGCCTTGATCAGCCCATTCCGGTGCAGTTCCTGCATTATGTCTACCAGCTCGCCCACGGCGATTTCGGCATGTCGGTTCTGACCAAGAATCCGGTGGCGCAGGATATCGTGCGTTTCTTCCCGGCGACGTTCGAACTTGCCACGGCCGCCCTCTTGCTGGCTGCCCTGGTCGGCATTCCGCTCGGCGTCTGGGCCGCCGTCCGCCAGGGCTCGTTCACCGATCAGGCCATCCGCGTCGTCTGCCTTGCCGGCCATTCGGTGCCGGTCTTCATGCTGTCGCTGATCTCGCTCCTGGTCTTCTATTCGGCGCTCGACATCGCGCCCGGCCCCGGCCGCCAGGACATCATCTATGACGGGATGATCGACACGGTCACCGGCATCCTGACGATCGATACGCTGATCGCCGGCGATTTCGACGCCTTCCGGGATGCACTGGCGCATATGGCGCAGCCGGTCATCATCCTTGCCTATTTCTCGATGGCCTATATCGCCCGCATGACGCGCGCCTTCATGATCGATGCGCTGAAGGGCGAATTCGTCATCACCGCCCGCGCCAAGGGCCTTACGCTGGCCAAGGTCATCTGGGGCCATGCCTTCCCGACCGTTGCCGTCCAGCTCGTCACCGTCATCGCCCTGACCTATGCCGGCCTTCTCGAAGGTGCCGTCGTTACCGAAACCGTATTCTCGTGGCCGGGCATCGGCCAGTATCTGACCGTATCGCTGATGAATGCAGACATGAACCCGGTCATCGGTACGACGCTGCTGATCGGCCTGATCTATGTCGGCCTCAACCTGATTGCGGACATTCTCTACCGCGTCCTCGATCCACGGGTAAAATAATGATCGCCACCTTCCGAAACTGGGCGCTGGATGAAAGTCCGTCATCGCGCCGGCAGGCCGCCTGGGGCAACCGCTACCGTATCTGGCTGAACCTGCGCGGCAACGCGCTCGGCATGATCGGCCTGACCATCGTTCTCATATTCATCGGAATCTCGCTGTTCGCGCCGCTGCTGGCGACGCATGATCCCGCCGCCCAGGAACTCGGCAATCGCCTTGCCGCGCCGAGCGCCGCCCACTGGTTCGGCACGGACGAACTCGGCCGCGACATCTATTCGCGCCTGTTTTACGGCGGCCGCGTCACGCTTGGCATGGTCATCGCCGTCGTCGTGCTCGTCGCGCCAATCGGGCTCGCCATCGGCTGCATCGCCGGCTATTTCGGCGGCATCGTCGATACGATCCTGATGCGCATCACCGACATCTTCCTGGCCTTCCCGCGCCTTGTTCTGGCGCTCGCCTTCGTGGCAGCGCTGAAGCCCGGTGTCGAAAGCGCCGTCCTCGCCATCGCACTCACCGCCTGGCCGCCTTACGCGCGCATGGCCCGCGCCGAAACGCTGACGGTGCGCGGCAGCGACTTCATCGCCGCCTATCGCCTCACCGGTGGCTCTTCGTGGCGCATCATCTTCCGGCATATCATGCCGCTCTGCGTACCGACGCTGATCGTTCGTGTCACGCTCGACATGAGCTCGATCATCATCACCGCCGCCTCGCTCGGCTTCCTTGGCATGGGCGCCCAGCCTCCGTCGCCGGAATGGGGTGCGATGATCGCCACCGCGAAACGCTTCATCTTCGAACAATGGTGGGTTGCGGCCATTCCCGGCATTGCCATCTTCCTCGTTTCGCTCGCCTTCAACTTCCTGGGTGATGCCTTGCGCGATGTTCTGGATCCGAAGGGGAACTGACGGATGCTGGTCGAAATCAACAATCTCAAGATCGGTTTTCAGTCGCGTACCGGCTTGCATCAGGCGGTGAAGGGCGTCTCGATGACGCTCGGCACGGAAAAGCTCGGCATCGTCGGCGAAAGCGGTTCGGGCAAGAGCCTCACCGCCCGCGCGCTGATGAAGCTGCTGCCGAAGCAGACGGTCATCGAAGCCGACAAGCTCGCCTTCGACGGGATCGACATCCTGGCTGCCTCTGAAAAGCAGATGCGCTCGATCCGCGGCAAGCGCGCCGGCTTCATTCTGCAGGACCCGAAATATTCACTCAACCCGGTGAAGACGATCGGCAGTCAGGTGGCCGAATCCTGGCACACCCACAAAGGTGGCAGCAGGCGACAGGCGCTGGAAGCCGCAATCATGCTGCTGGAACAGGTGAAGATCCGCGATCCGAAAAAGGTCGCGGCCTCCTATCCACACGAGGTTTCGGGCGGCATGGGTCAGCGCGTCATGATCGCCATGATGCTGGCACCCGATCCGGAACTCTTGATCGCCGACGAACCGACCAGCGCGCTCGATGCGACCGTGCAGGCCGAAATCCTGCGCCTGATCGAGGAACTGGTGTCGGAACGCGGCATGGGTCTTCTGCTGATCAGCCACGATCTGCCGCTGGTCTCGCATTTCTGCGACCGCGTCGCCGTCATGTATGCCGGCCATGTGGTGGAGGAGCTGAAGGCGTCTGAACTACTCTCCGCCCAGCATCCTTATACGCGCGGACTTCTGAACTGCATGCCCTCGCTGATCCATCCGAAGGAGCGCCTGCCTGTGCTGACCCGTGATCCGGAGTGGCTGAAATGACGATCGAGATCGACAATCTGCGCATCAGCTTCGGTGACCGCGAAGTCGTCAAGGGCGTGTCCTTCAATGTCGCCAAGGGCGCCAGTTTCGGCATCGTCGGCGAAAGCGGATCCGGAAAATCCACCGTCTTGCGCGCCATGGCCGGCCTCAACAACGAATGGTCGGGCCGCATCGCCTTTTCCGGCGAGGACGCACCGCTGAAACGCCCGCCGGCCTTCTTCCGCAAGGTGCAGATGGTATTTCAGGACCCCTACGGTTCGCTGCATCCGCGCCAGACGATCGACCGTATCCTGTCAGAACTGCCGCTCGTGCACGGCATGGACAAGATCGACGACCGTATCGCAAAGGTCTTGTCGGCAGTCGCCCTGCCGCTGAGCGCGCGTTTCCGTTATCCGCACCAGCTCTCCGGCGGCCAGCGCCAGCGCGTGGCGATTGCCCGCGCGCTGATCGCCGATCCGGAAGTGCTGCTGCTCGACGAGCCGACTTCGGCGCTCGACGTGTCGGTGCAGGCGGAAATCCTCAATCTGCTTGCGGATCTGAGGGCCGAGCGAAACCTCACCTATGTGATGGTCAGCCACAATCTCAGCGTCATCGCGCATCTTTGCACCGAAGTCGGCGTGATGATCGACGGCAACATGGTTGAACAGGTGACCGCCGAGGATCTGAGACTTGGCAATGTCAATCATGCTCATACCCGCGAATTGCGCAGCCTGAGCGTGGAGCTCGAAGAACCGGCCTGACCTTAGAAGGGTCTGGCCACCCGGTCCGGTCAAAAGCAGTCAGTGGAGAAGAGCATGTCGATCACGACCTATTGGGAGGCGGCACAGGAAGTCGCTGGGAAATTCGCTGGCGGTTGGGGCGCCGACCAGCCTGGAGGCGCGGTGATCGGCTTCGATGCCAATGGCATCCGCTTTGCGGAAGTCGGCGGCGTCGGAAGTCTCTCCACCATGGCCCCGTTCTCGGCCGAGACGGTGGTGCGTTATGCCTCCGTAACCAAGCATGCCCTCTGCGCCATGATGTTGTCGCATCCGGATGTAATCTCCCTCGACGACACGCTCGGCCAGCATCTGCCCGAATTGCAGGAACCGTTGGCAAGCGTTACGGTCGGCCGCGCCCTCGACATGAGCGGCGGCCTGCCCGATACGCGCGAATGCCTGTCGCTGCTCGGCCTGTCGGTCTATACCGAAACCAAGGCCGGCCCCCTGATGGAGTTTCTCGCCCGCCAGACGCGCCTGAACTATGAGGCAGGCACGGAGATTTCCTATTCCAATACCGGCTACCGCCTCGTCGAGACCGCGCTCGAGCGCAAGGGATTGTTCTTTCGCGATTTCATCCGCAAGGCGGGTGCCGACGCCGGCGCGATCCTCGATGCCCCTGAGGTCTGGAACGACGCCGTCGACGGCCTCGTGCCCGGCTACTGGCGTGACGGAGACAAGTGGCAGCTGTCCGCCGCCGGCCTGCATATCTCCGCCTCCGGCAGCATGACCGGCAGCGCGATGAGCCTTGCCAACTGGTTGCGCCTCCTGCTTCGCGGCGATGCGCCCTTTGCCGGCATGCTCGACCGCCTCGCCGCGCCGCGCGCGCTGAAGGATGGCCGTGAAAGTGGTTATGGCCTCGGCCTGCGCCACACGCTTCTCGGCGGCCGGAGGTTTACCGGCCATGGCGGCTCGCATCCGGGCTACAAGTCCTATTTCCTCCTCGACCACGAAAGCAAAAGCGGCTTCGTCATCGTCTCCAACCGCGAAGACACGAACGGCAACAAGATTGCCCAGGAAGCCATGGCAGCCCTCTTGGGCCTTGCCCTGCCCGTCCCTTCCCCCACGCTCAACGACGGCATCTATGTCTCAGAAACCGGTCCCTTCTGGGCCGAGGTCAAGGGTTCGACCGTCACCTGGCTCGATTCCGACGATACGGTTTACCAGGATGACGGCGAGTTCGTATCGTCGTTTTCGGCCTCGTCGCCGATGCGCCTGAAGATGGATGGATCCGCCATCGTTGGCGAGATCGGCCATACTGTGCGCCGCCTGCTGCCATCAGTCGATAGCGGTGTGCCGGCCTCGCTCTCTGGACGCTGGTTTTCCGATGAAGGGGCTTTCTTCGAGATTACTGGCGATGTCGTCGTGATGGGCGTTGGGCCGGTGCGTCATCGCCTGCCGCTCATGGCGCTGGGCGGCGGCCGTTTTCTCTTCACGCTGAAGGATGGGCCGTGGACGAAGCGTGTCTGCCTTCACCTCCTGTCCGAAAATCGTCTCGAACTCGTCTTGGCTCGTGCGAGAATGATCGAATATAGCCGCGCCGGCTGATTGCATTTTTCCATCATTCAGACCAATGGAGAACCGCGGTCGGTTTCCAGTTGGAGCTTGTGGTGGAAGTCAAATGGCTTGAAGATTTCCTGGCGTTGGCCCAGGCGCTAAACTTTACCAAGGCGGCAGAAGAGCGCCACGTCACCCAATCCGCCTTCAGCCGGCGGATCCGGCAGCTGGAAGCCTGGGTCGGAACCAGCCTGATCGATCGCGCCACCTACCCGTCGCGTCTGACCGATGCCGGCGAACGCTTCGTGCCGATCGCCGAACAGACCCTGCAAAGCCTCTATCAGGCCCGCCGAAATCTGCAGCACGAAGAGGGTAGTGACGCGCGTACGGTCACCGTGACGGCGCTGCATACTTTGTCCTTCACCTTCTTCCCGAACTGGCTGAACGAGCTCAACGCGAAGCTCGGACCAATCGTTACGCATATGCGGCCCGATTCCGGCAGCATGGAGGAGAACCTCAACTCGCTCATCGACGGCGATTCAGATTTCCTGCTGACCTACCAGAACCAGCATGTGCCGATGCTGCTCGATCCGCAGTTCGAACATCATCAGCTGGGCGCAGAAACGATCATCGCAGTTAGCGCCCCCGACGCCTATGGACTGCACCAACACCATATCGAGCCGGGTTTCGCACATGTCAGCTATCAAAAAATCTCGTTCTTCGGACAGCTCGTCGCCGGCGCCATGGGGGATCGGCTGCCGGTGGAAAACCGTGTCCATGTCGGAAGCATGTCAGTCGGCCTGAAGGGCATGGTCATGGCGGGCTGGGGGCTTGCCTGGATACCGGAAAGCCTGGTTACCGCGGAACTTGCCGATGGCCGACTCGTCAGGGCGGCGGAGCCTGACTGGGATATCGATGTCGAGATCCGGCTTTATCGTTCAAAAGAAAACCGGCGGCCGATCGTCAAACGGATCTGGGACGTTCTGGCCGCTGGCTGATTTCATCAAACCGCGGTGCGGCGGGCGTTGTCCATGTATAACCTGCGTAAGCGCTTGAACATCGGACCAGCCTTGCCATCGCTGACCGGCTTGCCGTCGATCGAGGTGACAGGCACAATGAAGTTCGAGGCGCTGGTCAGGCAGGCTTCACGCGCAGCCATGGCTTCCTCAACCGAGAACGGGCGCTCTTCGATCGTCAGGCCCTGTTCGCGTGCGAGATCGAGCAAGGCAAGGCGAGTGCAGCCCGGCAGCGTGGCATTGCCGTTGCCGCGGGTGACGATCTTGTCGTCATGGGTGATGATATAGGCCGTCGACGACGCGCCTTCGGTGATGAAACCGTCCTCGACCATCCAGGCCTCGTCACAGCCTTCGGCCTTGGCTATACGCTTGGCGAGAACCTGCGGCAGAAGACAGACGGTCTTGATGTCGCGGCGTTCCCAACGCTGGTCCGGCACGATCTTGACCTTCAGGCCCTTTTCGACGGCGGCCACATGTTCAAGCGTCTTTGCCTGGGTGAAGAGCAGCAGGGTCGGCTCGAGATCGTCCGCATAGAGGAAATTGCGATCTTCGGCACCGCGCGTATATTGCAGATAGATCACGCCTTCGGTCAGCTTGTTTTCCTCGACCAGACGCTTTTCGATTGAAACGATCTCATCGGTCGAAATCGGCAATGTGCCGCCGATCTCCCGCACGCTACGCTCCAGGCGAGCCATGTGCAGCGGGCTGTCGATCAGCTTTCCGTCGAGAACGGCAGTCACCTCGTAAATCCCGTCGCCGAACAGAAAACCACGATCGAAGATCGAGATATGCGCGTCGTTTTCCGGCAGGAAGGCACCGTTGAGGTAAACGGTGCGGGGCATTTCGGCAGGCATGGGAACTCCAGTCTAAAAGTCAGCGGCGCTTGAGGGCGTCGAGGGAAATCGCGTGAATGGTCGAAGGCTTGTCGGTCCCGGCATTGTAGCCGTGCGTGGTCGCCGCCATCGTCATAGAGTTGAGAATGGCCTCCTCGCTCGCCTCGATGACGGCTTCGAAGAGCGGCGAGACGACGTCGTTGGAGAGAACGGGATAATTGGCGACCGCCTTGCGGCGCTCCGGCGTACGACGCACCTCTTCAGCCGTCGAGAAGGCGAGCGCATAGTCGCCGGACCCGTTACTGAGCGCCGCGCCAGTGCGTGCCAGACCGCCAAAACAGCGTTCGGCAAGACGGTTGAGGTTTCGCGAGCAGAGCGGTGCATCGGTCGCGACGATCATGACGATCGAACCGTCCTTGTCATGGCCTTCCGCCTCGTAAGGTCGGCCGGCGACGGTCAGCTTTCCACCGTAATTCGACTGAACGAGAATGCCGACCACATAGGACGTGCCAGCGACCGGCACGATGCGCGAGCTGGTTCCGATACCACCCTTCAGTCCGAAGGCGACCGTGCCAGTGCCGCCGCCGATTGCGCCTTCCTCGACCGGGCCGGCCTTGGCAGTGGAGAGTGCTTCCAGCATTTCATCGACGCTCGGACGCGCCGCGCGGATATCGTTCAGCCGGGAATCGTTGGTCTCGCCGACGACTGCATTCAGCGAAACGATGCGTTCGTTGCCGGTCTGTGCCAGCGTATGGCGGTTGATAGCTTCGATTGCGCGACCGACGCCCAAAGTATTGGTGAGCAGGATCGGCGTCTCGATCTCGCCAAGCTCGACGATCTGGGTCGAACCCGCGAACTTGCCGAAGCCGTTGAAGACGGCAAGTGCCGCCGGCACCTTGTCCTGAAACAGATTGCCGGCATGCGGCAGGACGGCGGTTGCGCCCGTGCGGATCCGATCGCCTTCGACGCAGGTGACATGGCCCACTGAAACACCGGCAACGTCGGTGATCGCGTTCAGCTTGCCCACAGCATAGTGGCCAACGGATATACCAAGCGAACGCAAAATGGCACGATTTTCGTAAGTCATTGAATGAGCTCTGATATCGAAGTTACCTGCAGGTTACTTCAGACGAAGCGGTAGGGACATGATAAAAATGGAATAGTTTCATGCCGGCTTTGCAATAGCCGCCGTGGTTGACCATCGCGGCCATCGACGCTGCCCGGCACATGCGACAATCCTCGGGGGATGTGCACAAAATCGCCATCAAGCCCCGTCCATTCCCTACCGGCGCTGGTCAAGAGGATTCGGGATAAGGACTGTGTCGTGTAAGTTGTCATCGTCTCATTGAACTCGGCTTCACCCTGGCGCAGCGACACAACTCTCATCTCCGGCCTTCGGCACGCCGTTGAAGCATAACAGAGATTGCGCATTAAGCGGGGATGACACTTCTGTTGCCGCCTTATCGCCAGTGCGCCATCGCATGATCCTCGCGACCCCGGAAACCAGCCGAGTGTACGAGCATGCAACGATGAGTTATGGCCATGAGACACCACTTGGAACCGGGGCAGCAATTACTTGCTCGATTGAGAACCGTCCGAGCCCGGCGCAACCGCAGTGTCCCCGGGTCGCAACTGCTACCACGCAAACAGCAATGCTCATCTCGAAGTTCGGCGCGTAGCTGACATCGGACCCCGAAGATTAAGTGTCCCATTGCGCCGATTAAACGTATTCACGCCTTGAACCGTGACGTGCGTCATCTTCGCAATGCGATTTATTCCCAGATCGGCGGGTGGGACGCACCCGCCTGATTAAAATGGTGACGAGAGATCAGACCGTCGGAAGAGTGCCGCCGTCGATGACGAACTCGGCGCC
Source organism: Neorhizobium sp. USDA 3394 (assembly GCF_056280385.1). Classification (NCBI taxonomy): domain Bacteria; kingdom Pseudomonadati; phylum Pseudomonadota; class Alphaproteobacteria; order Hyphomicrobiales; family Rhizobiaceae; genus Neorhizobium; species Neorhizobium sp. USDA 3394. The sequence goes on along the minus strand of NZ_JBWCDU010000002.1, from coordinate 721,130 downwards.
GTGAATCGCGGCAGCGCGATCCGAGGCCAGGTAGGCGATGAGGTCGGCGACCTCATGGGGGTCGGCCGGACGCCCAATCGGGATACCGCCCAGGCTGTCAAGAACGATTTGCCGCGCGTCCTCGATCGTACCGCCATTGGCGGCCTGCAGACGTTTCAGCAAGTCCTGGGATGACTCTGTCATGATCCAGCCGGGGGAAACGACGTTCACTCGCACGCCCTTGGGACCAAGCTCCTTGGAGATCGACTTGCTGTAGGTCTTGAGTGCGGCCTTGGCGGAGGCGTACGCGGTGGTCGCCTCTGGCAGGGGAAGGACGGACTGAATGGAAGTGACGTGCACCACCGCGCCGCTGCCCCGTGCGATCATCTGCGGGATCAGGAGACGATCCAGGCGGACAGTGGCCAAGAGGTTCAGGTTCAGTTCTGCCAGCCAGTGGTCATCTGTCAGGGCACCGAAACCGCCGCCCGGTGTCGACGATCCGCCGATAATGTGAGCCAGAATATCGATGCCGCCCATGCGCTCGAGCGCGGCCTTGGCAAGGGTTTCCCCGCCCTCGGCCGTCGTCAGGTCCGCCTGTATGAACTCGAGACCGTCAATGGGTTCCGGTGCTCCCCGAGCGGCGGTGATGACTCGGGCGCCGCCGGCCAGGAAACGGTCCACAGTGGCACGACCAGCACCCTTGGTGCCGCCGCTGACAAGCACGCGCTTTCCTGCAAACTCGGTCGGATCAGCTTTGATGTTCATGCCGTGATCTCCAATGCTTTGATGGTGTCGTTCTCGAGCGTGAACCGGTAGGTGAAACGGATCGGGCTGCCTTTGAAGTCGCCGTGGGCAGGACCCTCGACCACGACCTGATCATCCTCGTAACGAACGCTATCCGGCGTAAAGATCGCCTTGGCGGGAATCACTGCCTCTTCGAACAAGGTTCGCAGCTCGGCATGGCCTTCGTGACGGCCACCGTTATCCAGGACCACAGTATCGTCCGCGAAAGGCTTCAGCATGCCGTCCACGTTGAGTTGTGCATTAGCCTCGACATAGGCCGCTATGGGCTTGGGTAGTGCTGGTGTCATGATCGTTCTCCATTGCTCGGGATGACATTTAGCACTGGACAATTGTAGGGATAAGGAGGACGAAACGGCATGAAGTGATGAAACGGGACAATGGATCAGGCGACCCTAAAAGAACTTGAAGCTGCCATTGCGATCGCACGGCGTGGGACATTCCGCGCAGCATCCATCGATCTGGGGTTGTCGACCACGGCACTGAGCCACACGATCGGCAGGCTCGAGGCTGCGCTGGGCGTGCGACTGTTCAATCGCACCACGCGAAGCGTCTCCCTCACGGACGCTGGACGGCTTTTTATGCAGCAGGTCGCTCCATCACTTCAGGATCTGCATGCAGCACTCGGGTCGGTGCGCGAGCAACGTGAGACGCCTTCCGGCACGATACGGATCAACGCCGCGCCGTTTGCAGCACGCTCGATCATCAAACCGCTCGTGCTTGAATTCCTGCGCCGCTATCCCGACATGAATGTTGATATCGTCACCGAAGGGAAGATGGTGGATATCGTCAGGGACGGGTTCGATCTCGGCGTTCGAGTGGAAGGCCTCGTTCCTAGCGACATGATTGCCGTTTCGCTCGGCAGGCCTCAACGACATGCCGTGGTCGGATCCCCCGAATACGTCGAAAAGCGCGGGATACCGATAGTCCCCCCGGATCTCCTTGCTCACAGTTGCATTCGCGTTCGTCTGCCTGATGGCTCCCTGTTTCGCTGGCGGTTTGAGAAGGGCGGCGAGCAAGTTCAGATAGATGTTCGGGGGCAGATCACGCTGGATGAGGCCAGCCTCACGCGAACTGCGGTGCTTGATGGCGCCGGCTTGGGCTACCTCTTTGAGCAAGACATTCTTCCAGAGATCGAGGTCGGACAGGTTATTCGTGTATTGGCGGACTGGACGCCGTCTTATCCTGGGCTTTGCCTGTACTATCCCGGACGCCGAAATCTATCGGCCGGCGTGAGAGCTTTTCTAGAGCTGGCTCGTGAGCTTTCGCGTACGGGTGACACCCGTGCGAAATCCTGAACGATCCGGGCGCCTTGATGGGATATGGCTCGGCGACATATCAATCGAGCACCAGCCATCGACAAGCAATCATTGTCTTACGACGACTTGGCGCGTTAGCAGCGTTATGCCCGCCCGCCCCCAACCATGTAATTGAACGCAGCCATGGTGATCCCATGCCTCAACGGATACTAAACAGCCGCTTCGTCCCTCACGCATAGGACCTTAAGCGCAATCAAGCAGAAAAGCTCTTGCTCAGAAATGGCGTCAGCATTGCAAGAACCTCCTCGGGCGCATCTTCCGGCTGCAGATGACCACCCGATGTTGCTCCGCCGGTGACGTCGTCTGCCTACTGCCTCCACACTTCAATCGGACTCGTGCCGTCGGATTGTCTATTTCCTTTAGGGCAGGATACGAGAACAGGGCAGCGAAGTTTGCGCCCTTCCCTGCGATCAGCCCGATCATGTTCCAGGTCCTCACGCAGTGCAGATCGATAGTCTTCGACGATGGCGTGTCGTACGCTCCGTCGGCCGAACGCTTCGTGATAGGCATCAGTGACCTCCTGCTCCAGGAAATCACGCCGCTCTGTCATCCTTGCCAGAACGCGCTCGAGACAGCCGGGCGGATCCAAATCAAGCAGATGTTCAGCAAGGTCATCCGGTTGCGCGAACAGAAACCAGTGAAAGTTCTTCAGAGCGAACTCGGGATCGACGGAAGACATGGCATCAAGAGTGGGAACCACTGTCAGCGACGCAAATGCCCTAACTCGGTCCGGATGATCGAGCGCCAGGCGATAGCCAACGCGCGCGCCGCGGTCGTGACCGACCACACCGAACGTCTCATGGCCGAGCGCTGTCATGAGAGACGATACCGCCCGCGCCACGCGGCGTTTGGTGAAGCGTTCAGAGCGAGCGAGAATTATGCTCCTGCCATATCCCGGCAGGTCTGGAATGACGAGGCTGTAGTCGCGAGAAAGAGCCGGCGCCATGCGGCGCCAGGCAATATGTGTTTCGGGAAACCCGTGCAGAAGAAGGACCGGTGGCCCGGAGCCACCGACCACTCCACTGAACTGAACCGCGTCCGCCTCCATCTGGAGCGGCCGCCAACCTGGATAGAAGACGCAATCTCCAACGACGTCACGATTGCTCATCTCATCACCTTTTCTCCGAAGGGTGAATTCGTCGATATCGAAGCCATCGGCGCTAAGCGGGATGCCGTAAAAATGGAGCCGACATTTTCATACCGGCTCCTGATGCTACTTGCTGCCTTCGGCAGAAACCGCGAATTCGGTCAGATCCTTGTTGAACCGTGCCGCTTCCTCGAGGAAAGGCGCATGGCCGGAGTTGTCGTAGATCTTCGACTTGATCTGCCCGTTCAATGACTTCGCGCGAGTAATGCTCGCCTCAGGCCGTACCAGATTGTCTTTGCCGCCATAGATCAACAGAACCGGCACTTTTGCCTTGGGCAGGCCCTCTTCCGCCTGAACCGCGATCGACGGGACAGTGCGGGTCATCACCCACGATGCCGTGGCTGCGTTGGAAAGCAGCCGTTCGAATGTTGCCGGGTCTGGCTGCGTCTGGAAGCAGAGAGCCAGGAAGGTCCGCACCGTATCGAGATGTGTTCGCAGATCTTGCGACGCCAGCCCAGCGTAGACCTCCGGGTGTGGCGTGATGAGGTCGGGCTTAAGTTCGATGACACCATCGACATAAACGAGACCGCCAATCCCGGCGTCGCCATGAGCGGCAAGGTAATTAGAAAGTACCACGCCCCCCAGAGACCAACCAACCAGCACGGGGTTCTTGGCTTTGCTCTCTTTCAGAACCGCAGCAAGATCGTCTGCCCATCGGCGACCTTCCTGATAGGCCTCTGCATCATCCGGTTTTCCTGAAAGCCCGTGTCCCCTAAGATCATAAGTGATCAACCGAAATTTCTGCAGGTCAGGGTCGGTCGTCTGCTTGTCCCAGTTGATGCGGCTGCCAAGCAGTCCATGGACGAACACGATTGCCTGTCCCGCAGGATTTCCGGTTTCCTCCACGGCGATAACCACACCATCGGGCGATTTGACGGTGTATTCCTTGTCGGCAGCCGCAGCAGCCGACGCCGCCATCAGCAGTACGGCAGCCGCAAACATGCCCCTTGCTGTCCTAACGAAACAATTCCCGGTCACATCTTTCTCCTAATCATTATATTTAGTGATCACTACAAACTAGCCCCTTGATTTCCCGTGTCAAGCAGTCTTTAGTGATCGCTATGGATAAGCAGATCAAAAAGCGGCGCAGCCGGCCGCGTACGTTTAAGCGGGAAGAGGCGATCGACATCGCCATGCGACTTTTCTGGCGGTACGGCTATGAAGGTGTATCGCTCAATGACCTGACGGCCGCGATCGGGATTGCACCGCCGAGTCTCTATGCTGCGTTCGGGAGCAAGGCCCAGCTATATCGTGAGGCTCTGGACCGATATGCCGGAATTCCAGGCGCGCTTCTCAACCTCGATGAAGCGTCAACACTGGATGACACCGTTGCGGCCATCTTGCGTCAAGGTGCCGATGCCGTGACCGACCCTGGAGGAGAGCGTGGCTGCATGGTCTCAAGCGGGATGCTCCAATGCGCAGAGGAACACGCCGATCTCGCGTTGGTGTTGACCCGGCGCCGCGATGCGATGCGAGAGACGATTGCGGAAGCGCTCGGACGTTGGCTCGAGCCAGATCGAGCCCGTTCCCTCGCTCGCTTTCTGGTGGTCGTGCTGCAGGGCATGTCCGTCCAGGCCCGGGACGGCGCGACTCGCGAGGAACTCTACGCGGTCGTCAACGAAGCTTCAGAGGCTTCTCGGACTCACTAGTGCGGTACTGACCAGAGCAGCGCATTGCGTTTGGCCCGCGGTCCGTCGGTGTCATTGCTCCGACGCTCTGGCAGCCGTGGTGGCCTTCTTCCGACCACGCCAGTTCATCCAAACCCTGCGCTAAAGTGAGCACACTCGGCTCAATGTCCTCGATCGGATTGTTGCCACCTCTCCGGCGCGACCGCGATGAAATGTCCGCGGCCAATATGGACAGCCGCGTGAGTGGCCACCAGCGGCAATTCCGTGCCAATCGTCCTCAAATGTTCAACCGCGCGCGATGCGCCGACACCACCATAGCCAGGCGAGATAAAGGGCTGCCGGATCCACTCGTGACAGGTCTGCTCCAAAGCGTTCTCCAGAGCTGAATACGCCCGTTCGGTTAGCCTGCGAAATATCGCGTCGGCGTTTTCCCGAAGGTCTTCGTGAACATCACAATGCAGGCAGTGACGGACCGGTATCTGGAGACGCTACTGCTAACATGTTCCCGTCACGGGCGTGCCATGTTGACGATTATCCAGTGCCGAAGTGGACACCGAGAATGCAGGCCGTGAGGAAGCAGCCGCCGCTTGCAAGAACGAGGAACCCAGAGGCGATGCCGAGGAAAACAGACAGTTTCTCTTTTCGCTCGAGGTTTCCCGCGTTCATGCCTTCAGTCAAGCCTGCGAATGCAGTTGCCGAGACGGCACAAGCTGCACCGATGGCGAAAACGGTGACGGCCCACTTTGCGCCCTGTTGGCTGACTAGATGAATATCAATGTCGCTTTTCGGCTGGCCGCCGAAGAGGGTCATAAGCGCCGTCGCAGAGCCGGCGTTAAGCAGGAAGAGGTTCGCGAACGTCAACTTCATGAATTCTACATAGGCGTTGAAGAGTGCGGCGGGGTCGCGAGATTTTCCGACTTCTACAGGTTTGGTTTCCATTGAGGTTTCCTGTTGTCACCAACGAATGCACTGCTGGTTGCTTGGTATTCACTGCCGCTTGGGCATGTCTTCTCAGGCTAGAGCCTGCTCATGGTTTCATCAGATTGAATGGGCATAAAGTAGCGTGAAAGCATAAAGTCCCATGGCAGCTGCCAGGATGGCTCGAGCAGGCCTGTACCATGCGGGGTCGAGCCGCCGGATGGCGGTCATTGAGAAAATCCGACCCATCAGGGTGAACCAGGACAGCGCCATTACGAAGATGAGGCAGGAGGCTGCTCCCCCCATTCCGGTCCGAAAGTCAGGCTGGGCGATGTAGATGCTGACGAAAAACGGGATCGACAAAGGGTTACACAGTGCTGTTGCCAAGCCCAAGCCATAGAGCCTGAGGTTTACAGTATTTGATTCGACCTCCCGGGATGGGTTGGAGCCGGAGGGATGCCGCAACAGCCGGATCGCCGAGTAAAGGAGGATAAAGGATAGGACCATGGAACCCCAGGATTCCAGGCCCTCCCCCGTGTAAACGGTCGCTGTTCCCATGGCAGCTAGACAACAAGCAATGGCGGCTCCCGATGCAATTCCGGCGGCCACACTGAGCAAGCGGCCCCAGGATGGATTAACCGCCACTCGCAGGACAACAAGAAGGTTCGGGCCTGGTGCAATGAGGACTAGCGAGTACGAGAGCGCGAGCGAGGTAAGCAGCGGCATGACATCAATCTCGGAGCCTTCGATCGAGGGGCCGAAGATTGGTGATTTTTGTTGGTTTGGCGTCACCCGGCTGGGCGATAACTTGTCAGCTACGGTTCCACAAGGTGTAAGGATCCTCCTCCTCATGGCACCGTTTTCAACGCATTACTCTGAGCCGCGACTGTCCGCCTGTTACACGGGAGTGAGGTGCTCGACCACGCTCAGTCGGACGAAATGCTGAGCGCCGCCGCCGGGAGCGATTACTTCGCCCCATCTGCAATGATGTTCCGCTTCGGCTAGTCACCAGCCGCAGTTAATCTTGACCTAATTCCAGAATAGGAGAAGAATTCTTGACGTCACCCGATTGGGTGACGTCGGCGGCTTGAGTTCGTCTTAGACAAGCAGCGCTTGATTAAGTGCATCAGTAGCGGCGGTTGGCGGGCTTGTTCCGCCATGATGAGAGGCGCTGACATGGAACATGCCCAGATCATCGATGCCATCTACCAGGCGTCCATCCGATATGAACTATGGCCACGGACCCTGTGCACGATCGTCGATTATGTCGGGGCCGTCGCAGGAAATATCGTTTATCAGGCGCCGCCGGGAGGACGCGGGAGTTTTCTCATCCCGGGCAGGATGCGGGAAGACCTGAATACCCTCTATCTGCAGGAATATGCTCAGAACCCGTACGCACGCGCCTACGAAAAAATAAAGCCTGGCAATGTCGTGCTTGGCAACACCATGATCGATCTGGCCGCGATCCAGAAGTCTTCGTTCTATACCGACATCTGCAAGCCCCAAAACATTCACAACCAACTCTTCATGCCGCACACCAGCCTGCACGAGCGGGGCGGCATCGGAGGCGTCGCACTCTTTCTGTCTCAACGGCAAGACGAGCATGCCGAGCTTGCGCTCAATCGACTGACCGAGCTGGCGCCGCATCTTGAGCGCGCAATCGACCTGTCTTTGCACATCACCCGCATTGACCATGGCCCCGACCTGGCGCAGCGGCTGATCAACGCGATGCCGGATGCCGCCGTCTTGATCGGAAGCCGAGGGGAGGTCATCCTTCTCAATGCGGCGGCTGAAACGCTACTAAAACAGGCCGACGGCATCTCGATCAGCCGATCGGAGCGCTCGCTTCTCAGGGCACAGGTTGCAGAAACCGCTTCTCGCATGACAACCAGTATCCGACAGGCGCTTATGGTCGCGAATGGCGCCGCCACGCCTTTCGATGGAGCTTTTCCCATTGTCCGGCCATCAGGCCTTCCTCCTTACCTCGCGACGATCACACCGCTGGCGCCAACATCATCCGCCATATGGGACGCAACAGATAGCCAGGCACGGATTCTCTTGCAGATTGTCGATCCGGAAACAAAGACCCGGCTGCAGGCTCGACGGTTGCAGACGATGTTCGACTTGACGGATGCAGAGACGCGGGTTGCAGCGTTGATCGGCAGCGGGATGAACCTTCATGATATCGCCAAAGCGCTCGGCGTGTCGCCCAACACAATCAAAACGCACGCTGCCCGCTGCTTCGGAAAGGTCGGGGTCCGATCGCAACCTAGTCTAGCGCGCGTCATCGCCTCCATTCCGGCTTAGCCTCCGGCACATGGCCGCCCGATGCTGCTGCTACCGCCTTAAACATCAGCACAACCTCACCCGATCGGATGATGACGGCTCCATCCCGAAACGTGAATATGAGGTCCCAACCTTGTTCGGTTCGAGCGTTCATCGCGCTCGAACCACCTTTTTGAAGGTGGTCGAGACATCGAGGTGATTTTGCTGGAGCCGATGATGTCACCCGAAAGCCTGGCACCACAATTATTTTCTCGGGCATGGGCCGCAGGTCTGCAGACTGTGCGCGAGAAGGCAATTTGCTCCTTTGAGCATATGACCGTTATCCCCAATTTGTCGCTTTCTTTTTACAAGCTTTCTTGTCCGGAACTCAGAAGTGACATGGAAATCATCCTCCAGATCGGCCTTTCGCGGCTGCTTGCCGATGGCGAGGTCAAAACCGGCCCTGCCGGCTATTCCATGGCATCTGCCAATTGCGGCTTGTTTCCGAAAGTCTCAGCAGATGGCCGCCAAAGCGCCGACTAGCTGGGAGCGTTCATCGATCTATTCCCTATCGCCGCTTGGACCGGCGGTCAGAGATTGGAGTACCCCGTTTCGGGATAAAAAAATGATGCCTCGAGCTGCTGCATTCCGCCAGAGGTTGCCCTAGGTGTTTGGTCCTGGGAATTGATGGATCGGATCGAGCCTGAATCGTTCGGGCTCTTTTGTCCAGATGCTGCAGATGTATTCATACGGCGTGAACATGCTTGTTATAGCACTTATGGCGTCAGCCAAATGCGGACTGCCCCCACCTGAAAGGTCGGGGGCAACGGCACAACCATCCCTGACGCTTATTCCACCTCCGTGTCTTCGACCGTGATGCCCGACTGAAATGTCAGGAAGCCCGGAATGTTGGTGAAGCCTTTGACCTTCTTGTTTAGACCGAAGCTCTGGTCACGCCACATCAAATAGACGAATGGTGACTGCTCCAATGCACGATCCACGAACTGGCCGTAGATTTTCTCGCGCTCGCCGGCATCGAGCGTGACACGTCCCTTGTCCAGGAGGTCATTGATCACCGTGTCGTTGAAGTAGGCGGAGTTGTTGAGCCGTACCAGCTGCTGGCCACCGTAGAAGAAGTTGCTGAGCCAGTCGGGGTCGGCGATGTCCCCGGCAGTACCTGCGACCAGGAAATCGTAGTCGCCTGCATTGTTCTTGGCGATACGACCCGACCAGTCGGGAAGATCCAGCTTTGCCTTGATGCCGATCTTGGCAAGCTCGGCCTGGACGGCGATCGCGGTGTTGTTGTGGAAGCCGTATTGCGAAGTGGCGAGCAGCCGGGCTTCGAAACCGTCCGGGTAACCCGCCTTGGCGAGCAGTTCCTTGGCCTTTGCGACGTCATACTTGAAGAAGTTCGCCTTTTCCTTCGAATACCCCATGTATCCTTCGGGCACGGCGATACCGAAGAGCGGCGTGCCGCGGCCGTTGAAGGCGGTGTTGATGACGGTCGCGCGGTCGATTGCGTAGGAAATCGCCTGCCGCACTTCCGGCTTGGAGAAGGGCTCGAACTTGGTGTTGAACTGCAACATCATGAACGGGCCGGTGGTGCTCGCCAGGTTCAGGTCCGAGCTGCCTTCGATCGACCCGGCATCCTTCCAGGGAACGTAGTCGATGATATCGACGTCGCCGGATTTCAGCGCGTTCACGCGGGTGTTTTCGTCGCCGTAGAAGACATAGTGCACGTCATCGAGATGCGGCTTGCCCTTCTTGTAGTAGCCGTCGAACTTTTCGACGGTCAGCTCGCGGCCGCGCTCCCAGGTGGCGAACTTGAAGGGGCCGGCACCGACGGGCGCCGCATTCGGGTCCGTGCCGTGCGCCTTGATCCAGGCCGCCGGAATGATCGCCGATTCCGGAAGCGCCAGATAATGCACCAGCGGCACGAACGGCTTGGAAAGCACCAGCTTCACGGTCTTGGCGTCCGGCGTCTCGATCGACTGGATGACGCCGAGTTCGTTCCGGTAGGTCGCCTTGCTGTCCTTGGCGGTCATGCGCTCGATGGACGCCTTGACGTCCGCCGACGTCACTGGAGAACCGTCATGGAACTTCGCTTCGCGCAGCCTGAACGTATAGTTGAGCGCATCAGGAGCGACGTTGTAGCTCTCGGCGAGCTCCAGCGAAAGCTTGCCGTCGGCGCCATAGTTGAAGAGGCCGCGATGGATTGCAAGCCGGATGGTACGCGCCGGCGTGCCCGCATTGATGGTGCTTTCAAGCGTCGATGGCTCGCCGGAAATGCCGAAATAGAGCGTGCCACCATCCGCAAGCGCCTGTTGAGCGAAGACGCCCGATGCCAGGGCCAAGACGAGCCCGAAGATCTTCCTTTTCATGCTGTACCCCTTTTTTGCTTCTGTTTGTTGATGCGAAATTGCCATGCCCGTTACTCCTCCCTGAGTCGTGGATCGAGAATGTCGCGCAGTCGGTCGCCCACCACGTTGATGGCAAGCACCGTCAAGGCGAGAAGAAGGGACGGCCAGATCACGTACATCGGGTTCTGGCCGAGATAGCCGCGCGCGGTTCCGATCATCTGGCCCCAGGACGGCTCCGGCGGCACGATGCCGAGGCCGAGGAAGCTGAGGCCGGATTCCAGAAGGATGGCGGCCGCGACCGTCAATGTCGCCTGCACGACCAGCGGCGACAGGATGTTCGGCAGGATGGCGGTGAAAACGACGCGGCGGGCTGACGCACCCATCGCATGTTCGGCCTCCATGAACTCCATCCGCGAGACCTGCAGCGTTGCGGCGTGTGCGACGCGGGCGAAATGCGGGACGTAGAGAACACCGATGACGACGGCGAGGCTGAAGATTCCGCTTTCCCAGAACCCGACCGCCAGCAGTGCCAGCAGGATGGGCGGAAAGCTCAGCATGATATCCACGCTGCGCATGATGAGGAATGCGATCAGCGGCCGGCCATAAGCACCCGCGATGCCGATCATGGTTCCGAGAACTCCGGCGATCACGGTCGCGCCGATCGCAACCAGCAAGGTCGGCTGGACCCCTATCAGCAGCCGGCTCAGCAAATCGCGGCCGAATTCGTCGGTGCCCAGCCAGTGGGCCGTGGTACTGCCCTGGTTGACGGTCTGCGGATTGAGCAGGAACGGGTCCTGCGGAGCAAGCCAACTGCCGAACACGCCGATGAAGACCACCGCGACGAGCAGCACGATGCTGGCAAGGAAGGATGGCTGGTTGCGGGTCGCGCGGAAGATTGCCTGGGGTATCACGAGCGTTTCCTCCGGATGCGCGGATCGAGCAGGCTGTAGAGCAGCTCCACCACCAGGTTGATCAGGATGAACGCTGCGGCGATGGCCAGCATCGCCCCCTGGACCAGAGGATAGTTACGCGCCGATACCGCGCCGACGAGCAGCGTGCTGAGGCCCGGCCAATTGAACATGGCTTCGACGAGAACCGTGCCGCCCATGAGGTTACCGAGCTGCAGGCCGATGATCGTGACGATCGGGATCGCGGCGTTGCGCAGCACGTGCTGCCAGATGATCCGCCGTTCGGACATGCCTTTGGCACGCAGCGCGCGGACGAAATCGCGGCCGAGGATTTCCAGCATGGAGGAGCGCGTCATGCGGGCGATCGACGCTGCCAGACCGAAGCCCAGAGCCAGCGCCGGCAAGGCCAGCTTGCGGAAATGCTCCAGTATATTGCGCGAGATATCCGTGTAGCCACTTGCCGGAAGCCAGCCAAGCTTCAGGCTGAAGAACAGCACCAGCAGCGTGCCCATGATATAGACCGGCACCGATATGCCGATCGTCGCGATCGAGGTCAGCACCGTATCACGCATGCTGCCCCGCTTGAGTGCGGCCGCAATGCCGAGCGGGACGCCGATGAGCGCTGCAATGACGATCGCCGCGAATGCGAGCTCGAGTGTGCGCGGCAGGTTCTGCATCACGTAGTTGGCGACCGGATAACCGTTGGTCAGCGACTTGCCGAAATCGAGATGCAGCGCGTTCCAGAGCCAGATAAAATATTGGGACACCACCGGCTGGTCGAGGCCGAGCTGGCTGCGCATCGAGGCGATCGCCTCCGGCGACGGATTGCTGTCGGCGCCGAGCAGCAGGAGCACGGGATCGCCCGGCATGATGTACATGACGGAGAAGATCAGGGTGGCGACGACCACAAGCTGGATTAAAGCGGTCAGGAGCTTTCGCGCGGCAAGGAGCAGAGCCCCAATCGAGGCGTTCATGCGCCCTCCTTTCCGCCGCGAAGCGAACCGACGGTCGGCACGGCATCCAGCAAAATGCGGGTATAAGGCTCCATAGGATTGCCGAAGATCTCCGCGGCAGGTCCGTACTCGACGATCCTACCCTTCTGCATGACCGCGACCGTGTCGCTGACATGCTCGACCACGGAAAGGTCGTGGGAGATGAAGAGATAGGTCAGGTCGAACTCCGCCTGCAGGTCCTTGAGCAGGTTCAGCACCTGGGCCTGGACGGAGACGTCGAGCGCGGAGACCGCTTCGTCGCAGATGACAAGCGACGGGTTGAGGGCAAGCGCACGTGCGATGGCAATTCTCTGCCGCTGCCCGCCGGAGAATTCATGCGGGTATTTCTGGGCCGCGGCAGCGGGCATGCCTACGGCGTCGAGCAGCGAGCGGACCCGCCCCTGACGCCCCGCCGCATCGCCATCGGCGAAGATGAGCATCGGCGCCTCAACGATCTGGGCGACCGTCTGGCGCGGGTTGAGCGAACCGTAGGGGTTCTGGAAGACCATGGCGATCTCGCGCCGGAACGGCCGCATCTCCTTGTCCGAGAGCCCCGCAATATCCTTGCCCTTGAAGAAGATCTGGCCGGAATCGGGCTTGTAGAGCCTTATGACTGCACGGGAGAGCGTGCTCTTGCCGCAGCCGGATTCGCCGACGAGGCCAAGCGTGGTACGCGGCGCGATCGACAGGCTGACGCGATCGACGGCACGCATCTCGACCGGCATGGCGAGAGGCGAAGGTTTTACCCAGTAGGACTTGCAGAGATCGCGGATTTCGAGAAGCGGAGGATCACCCCCTGCCGGAATGGGTCCCGAGGATGCGGGGCGGGGGCGCGGTTCCGGCCGGACGCTGCGCACCTTGCCCGATGAATCGCGCTCGATCACCGGCAGCCGCTCGGCGTCGCGGCCAAGCGACGGCATGGAATCGATCAGCGCCCTGGAGTAGTCGCTTTGGGGGGCGGAGAAGAGATCGGCGGTCGTCGCCTCCTCCATCTTGTTGCCGGCATACATGACCACGACGCGGTCGGCGACTTCGTAAATGACGCCGAGATCATGCGTTATCAGCAGGATCGCCGCGCCGACTTCGTCGTTCAATTCGCGGAGCAGGTCGAGCACCTGCTTCTGCACGGTGACGTCGAGCGCGGTGGTCGGCTCGTCGGCAATGATGACGCGCGGCCGGCAGGCGACCGCCATGGCGATCATGATGCGCTGGCACTGGCCGCCTGACAGCTCGTGCGGATAAGCCCGCATGGCGCGATCGGGATCGGGGATCAGGACCTTTTCCAGCAGGTCGCGAGCCTTCCGGCGCGCATTCGCGCGGCCGATGGGGTTATGCAGAAGGATGGCCTCGATGATCTGGTCGCCGCAGGTGAAGATCGGATCGAGCGACGCTATCGGATCCTGGAAGATCATGGCGATATGGCCGCCGCGCAGCTTGCGTAGTTCCGCCGGCGGCAGCTTCAGGATGTCGATGCCGTCTACCAGAACCTCACCACCGGTGATCACCGCGTTCGGCGGCAGGAGTCCCATCACGCCGAGCGAGGTGATGGTCTTGCCGCTGCCGCTTTCACCGACGAGTCCGAGGATTTCGCCCGGCCGGATGGTGAAATCGATATTGCGCACGGCCGACTTCAGCCCCGCACTGGTCTTGAAGGCGATCGAGAGGTTTCTGACTTCGAGCATCCGCCCCCCTCTCAGACGTGTTCGTCGGTGGTGATGGGAGCGGCATGACCGAATGCGCCATCGACCCCGCAGATTTCGGCTGCAAACTTGCTGCCTTTTTCCATGGCGATAACGATGGCTTCCGCCGAAGGCCGGTTCCCGCGCGTCCAGCCTGCCGCGAGCAGCGAAAGGAGCGTCGCTGTGATGAATGCATCGCCGGCGCCGAGCGTATCGACGACATTGGCAGGCGTGGGCAGAACGGAAACGAAGTCCTCGCCGTTATAGGCCGTGGCGCCTTCCGGTCCGAAGGTCGCCAGGGCCAGGCTGCAGCCGTTGGAAATGGCTTCGCGCAGGACAGCAAGACCGCATTCACGACCGACGTCGCCCGCCGAAAGCGCTGCAAAATCAAGATGCGGCGTTACGGGGCCGATTAGATCGTCCACCTGCCAGCGATAGGAAAAATCATAGGAAAGCAGAGCGCTCGCGTCCTTCAATGCCGCCAGATGCGGATTGAGATGGCTGTAGCAGCTCGTGTGCACGAGGCGGAAACCGGCAATATAGTCCAGATCGGCCTGGACCGGTGTGAAGGGATTTTCCCGCGCAACGCCGCCCTTGTTGGAAAACACGAACTCGCGGTCTCCATCAACGACGCGCACATCCGCATGGCCGTTCTCGCCTTCGACCATCCGGCAGAGCGGTGTCGGAATGGCAAGCTCTTCCAGCGTGGAGCGCACATGGCGTCCCGCAGCATCCGTGCCGAACGTGCCGAGAAAAGCGGCATCCGCGCCGAGCATCCTGGCGTAGGCCGAAAAATTGAGTGCATTGCCGCCCGGGTACATCTTGCCCGTATGCAGGTAACGGTCGACAACATTGTCGCCGAGCCCGAGGACCTTAAGGCCCGAATATGTCTTGTCTGGCGTCATCATTTCTCGACCGCCTTCCCTGTCGTGCGGTGCCGAGACGGGTGGGACATCCGCCAAACGCGCAGCCCGATCCGGCGCAAAACTCTCACGCCGGGATTGTAGGCGATGTCGGCGGACGTCTTCGTCATCAGTAGTCGACTTTCCACATGTAGCGGCGCACGCTGAGCGGATGCTCGCGCAGAACCGAAAGCGTATGCGCGAACCAATACCAAGTGACGCCGATCACGAAGGGAGACAGCAGCGGCGAGACATCCTCGTAGCGGCCGGCATCGAAGGTGATGATCTTGTCCGTGACGCGGCGGGTGAACTTCAGCGCCCGCTGGTCGATCTTGCGGTTCTCGCCGTTGTCCATCAGGAAAACGTATGCCATCTCCGGATCGGCGACTTCGAACGGGCCGTGGCGGAATTCGCCCGAATGGATGTCGGACGCGTCGAGCCACAGCATCTCGTTGAAGATGCAGATCGAGTACTGGTAGTTCAGCGCCGACAGAATGCCGCTCGAAAGAACATAGTAGATGTTCTCGTCCTTGTAACGGCGGGCGAGTTCCATGCCGCGCTCGCGCTCGGCATTCTTGATGTCATGCAGCTTGGCCGGCATCGCTTCCAGATCGGCGATGAGCTGGGCGCCGACCGGGTTGCCGAGGCGCTTTAGGAAATGGGCGGCGAAGAGATAGGCGATCATCGTCTTCGGCATGCCCGGCAACTCCTTGCTGTAGGGCAGCAGATAGTCGCAGATCTTCGCAAGGCCGCTGTCGTGACCCGAGGTCAGCGCCACGGTGACGGCGCCGGTCGTCTTGGCCCAGCGGGCGGCGACGACCGTGTCTTCGGTCTCGCCGTTATGGGACGTGAGGAGCACGATGGCCTTTTCATTGACGGGCTTCGGACGGCGCGTTTCGAGTTCCGTCGAGTTGATGCGCTCGATCCTGAGGTCGCAATATTTGTCGAGGATGTATTTGACCGGCTCGATATAGGAGTTCGAGCCGCCGGCACCGACCAGATAGATGGAGTCGATCTGGCGCGAAGAGAAGATTTCATCGACCAGCTTTTCGGCAACCGGGTTGCCGTCGCGGAAGGTCATCTCCAGGACGCCCTTCAGATAGTCGCCTTCGAGGTAGTTCGGGTTCGGAGCGGACTTGATCTGTTCGTCGCTCGGCGTCAGGTTTTCGAGAGCCATGTCATTCATTCTCCAAAGGGAATTCAGGAAGCGCGGCCGAAGCCACCGCCGCCCGGCGTTTGCAGGAACAGGCTGTCCCCGCGGTTCATCAGGATGTTGGTGATCGAGATGTCGTATTCCTTGACCGTGCCATCTGCATTCGCGAACTTCAGCCGGGCGACCTCGCCCTGGCCGCCGCCGAAGACGCCGTCGGCCGGAGTCCGGAGGCCTTCGCAGGATGCGTTCGCCCGCACACCATCCGTCATCGCGACCACTTCGCGGACGATGCCCATGCCGCCCGTCGTCTGGCCTTCACCACCCGAGCCGGTGGCGAGCGCATAACGGCGCACCATCAGCGGATACTCGATTTCGAGCGCTTCGGCCGGTAGGTTCGAGGTGTTGGTGATATGCACCTGAATGCCGCTCATGCCGTCGTGGTCAAGGCTTGCGCCAGCACCGCCGCCGACGGTTTCGAGGTAGACGAAACTGCCTTCGCGCGTCTTGTGCGGACCGAAAAAGATCATCGTCGCGTTCATGTCGGCCGAGGAGGCAAAGACCTTCTCCCTCGGCAGCACGTCGGCAAAGGCCTGGAATATGGCGCGGACGACACGCTGGCAGCTGGTCGAACGGATGCCCACGGCAGCCGGGAATTTCGGCCGCACCAGCGTGCCCTCTTCCGCAACAATCGTCACGGGAAGCGCCATGCCCTCGTTCGGCGGCAGCGCCGGGTCGAGCAACGCCTTGATCGTGTAGTAGCAGGTGGCGTCGAGGGCGGTCTTGGGAATGTTGACCGCACCTCGCGCTTGAGGATCGGTGCCGGTGAAATCGAAGGTGATGCCGTCGCCCTCGACCTTGATCGCCACCTCGATGCGGCAGGGCTCGTAGCCGACGCCGTCGCCGTCGATGAAGGCTTCGCCCCTGTAGATGCCATCAGGAAGATCACTGATGCGCTTGCGCAGACGGCTTTCCGAATAGGCGATCAGGTCGTCGATCGCCTTCTCGACAGTCGCGATTCCGAACTGGTCCGCAAGCGCCACGAGTTTCCGCTGACCGATCTCGTTGGTGGCGATCTGCACCTTGAGATCGAGAATACGCTCCAGCGGGTCGCGGCTGTTGGTGCTGATGAGCTTGACGATCTGCTCGTCCAGAACCCCTTCGCGTGCGATCTTCAGTACCGGGATGCGCAGCCCTTCCGCAAATATGCTCGTCTGGCTGGGATCGCAGGAGCCCGGAACACCGCCGCCGACATCCGAATGATGGCCGAGATTGGCGGCGAAGAAGCAGAGCCGGCCATCATAGAAAACAGGTGTCAGGATCGAGATGTCCGGCGTATGCGATCCGCCGGCGAGATAGGGGTCGTTGCAGATGAACGCGTCGCCCGGCCTGATGTCCTCGAGCTTGTAGTTTTCCAGAACCGCCGCGACACCGCCCTGCAACGAACCGAGGTGGACCGGAATATGGGACGCCTGCACGATCAGCCGGCCACGGCCGTCGAAAAGACCGACCGAGCAATCCTTGCGTTCCTTGATATTGGTCGAGAAAGACGAGCGCACGAGGCTCAGTCCCATCTCATCGGTGATCGACATGAACCGGTTGGAGTAGACCTCCATCTCGATGGCGTCGAATTCGCGCGGCGGTTTGACGTGCTGCTGCATCAGGCACGGTCCTTCACAAAGCTGAGGATGATGTTGCCGTAGGCGTCGACGACGCCCGACTGGCCGGGGAGGACGTAGGTCGTGGAGGTCAGCTCCTCGATGATCGCGGGACCGGAGAACCTCTCGGCCTGCGGCATCGAGGCGCGCTTGTAGACCGGCACGGTCAGCCATCCGGTCTGCGGATCGATATAGACCTCGCGCTCGCCGACGATGGCGTCTTTGATGGTGCCGGCAACACCCGGCACTGTCTGAAGCGGCCGGCCCGCATGACCGATCGCCTGGATGCGCAGATTGACGATCTCGACCGGATGATCGTTCAGCGCATAACCATAGACGACACGATGGGCTTCGGCGAAACGCGCGGCGAAGTCTTCCGGGGTGGAAAGAATGCCCTCGACACGGATTTCATGGTTCTGACCGGCATAGCGGGCTTCGGCGATATGCTGGAGCGCACGCTTCTCATCCGGGATCGTTTCCGCCTCTAGCCATTCGCGTGCCTGGACTTCCAGACCTTCAAGGGCGGAGCGGATGTCGAGCCAGCTTTCACCCTGGACCCGCTTGATCTGCGTGGAAACGAAATCGCGCGTCACGTCCGAGAGAAGCACGCCGCGGGCGCACATCGTGCCGGGGGATTCCGGAATTATGACGGTATTCAGGCCGGTTTCTGCAGCCACCAGCGAGGAATGGAGCGGCCCGGCGCCGCCGAAAGCCATCAGTGCGAAGGGTGTGAGGTCGTGCCCCTTGTCCATCGATACCGCCCGGATGGCGCGCGCCATGTTGGCGACGGCGATGCGGATAATGCCCCAGGCCGTATCCTCGACGGAGCGACCGATCTTTTCGGCGACGGCGCCGACGGCCTTGAGGGCCGCCTCGCGATCGACGGGCATGGCTCCATCAAGAAGCGCGACCGGGTTGAGGCGCTGCAGCACGATATTGGCGTCGGAGATCGTCGCATCCGTTCCGCCCTTGCCGTAGGCGGCAGGCCCCGGTACGGCGGCCGCGCTCTGCGGGCCGACCTTCAGACCGCCGGCATCGTCGAGCCAGGCGATCGAGCCGCCACCGGCACCGATGACGTTGACGTCGACCATCGGGCAACGGATGGAATAGCCTGCCACGTCGCGGTCGGTGGAATAGGCCGGCTTGCCATTGGCGATCAGGGCGACGTCGGTGGAGGTGCCGCCGACGTCATAGGTGATGATGTCGGGGAAGGACGCCGCCTTGCCCACGAGGGATGCGCCGACAACACCGGCCGCAGGGCCTGAGAGGCAGGTCCGGACCGGATAGTTGCGCGCCGTTTCGGTGGACATAAGGCCGCCGTTGGAATGGATCGTATAGGGCTTGGCCTCGATGCCCGCCTTGCGCGATCGCGTCATGAAGCGATCGAGATAACCGTCCATGCGCGGCATCAGGTAGGCGTTCATCACCGTGGTCGAGATGCGCTCGTATTCACGGAACTCGGGCAGGACGTCGCTCGACAGCGAGATGAAAACACCGGGCAGGCGCTTGCTGATGATTTCTCCGGCGCGCCGCTCGTGCACCGGGTTGCGATAGGAATGCAGGAAGCCGATTGCGACGGCCTCCACGCCCTCTTGTTTGAAGCGTTCCGCGGCGGCTTCGACGCCCGCTTCGTCGAGCGGCACGATGATTTCCCCGGCCGGGCCGAGGCGCTCCGCCACTTCGAGGCGCAGCGGACGGACAACCAGCGGGTCCGGCTTTCGAACGCTCATGTCGAACAGGTCGGGGCGGGTCTGGCGGCCGATCTCGAGTACGTCGCGAAAACCTTCGGTGGTCAAGAGGCCGGTCTTTCCGCCGCGCCGTTCAATGACCATGTTGGTCGCAACCGTCGTACCATGACCGAAATGGATGACGTCGGAGGCCTGAAGGCCACGCTCGGCAAAACCGGCAATGCCGGTCTCGATCGCTTCGGACGGATCGTGAGGCGTCGAGGACACCTTGAAATGGCGCATGTCTCCGGTCTCGTCATCGAGGACCGTGAAATCTGTGAAGGTTCCGCCGACATCGATGCCGACCCTGATATTGCCCATGATGCTCTGGTCTTTTGCGCTGTGGCACCGGCTTCACACCGCCGCCTTGCCTGTCATGAACGACATCTAGAATTGACTCCCCAAGTTTGTAAAATTCAATTATTCAAGCTTTCCATTCCAAAATGGAATGTTCAGGGAGTACCACATCATGCGACGGATCAAGCTGAGGCATCTCGACACGCTTGCGGCCTTCATGAAGACCGGCTCAGTGACGGAAGCGGCGCTTGTTCTGCACACCACTCAGCCGAATGCCAGCAAGTCGCTGAAACAGCTTGAGGAATTCGCAGGCATCAAACTGTTCGAGCGGAGCGCAGGGAGGCTACGTCCGACACCCGAGGCCGAGCTGCTCTTTTCGCACGCGGCACGCTTGATGGATGAGCTAACGGTCTTCGAAAACCTGTCGCTTGATCTCACGGCCATGACGCAAGGCTATGTCAACATCGGCATTTTGTCCGCGTTCAGCACGGCCTTGATCCCGATGGCCATCGAGAGTTTCAACAACCAATATCCCGGCATCCAGGTGCAGGTCGATCTGCTCGACTCCGACAAAATCCATTCTTATGTCAGCCGCGGTAACTACGATTTCGGACTGGTGCACCACCCAGAACACGAGTCCGACCTGATGACGCAGACGCTGAAGACCTCATCGATGGTCTGCATCATGCCACCTGACCACATGCTCGCGCAGCATCGGATCATCCTGGCGAGCGACATTGCCGATCAGCCATTTGTTACCTATCCCCGCTCGGTGCCTTTCGGCGCGGCAATCTTCCGAGCACTGTCCGATGAAGGAGTGCGGCCGTCGAATACCCTGATTTCCAATCAAAGCCAACTCATCCGGCGGCTGGTCGAGCGAGGCCGAGGCGTGGCACTCGTCGACCAGTTCTCTGTATGGGACGCGAACGAACTGGACCACATTGTCGTCCGTCAGTTCGAGCCACGAATTCCCGTATCCGTTGGTATGATCTTGCCAAAACGCAGGCCACTGTCGCTCGCCGCGCAGACATTTGTAAACACGCTAAAAGGCGTGCTCCAACAGGACCCAACCTCATAGGTGTCGGTCGCCTTGATGGGATTCGAACCTGCGGCCCCAAAGTGATGGGGCATCAAGACTGGGTCTCGTGTTCCCGCCACCTGACGGAGCGCCGGCTTGGAATCGACGGCGTAAACGCGGCGATCTTTGCGAGTTCGAAACCAATACCACTCGAGGCGCCGGTAACCACCGCAAGGCCGGTTTTCTGTTGTGAGATTCCCATGATGATGCTCCTCCTTCTTAGGGCTTGAGAACAACCTTGATGCAGCCGTCCTGCTTGTCCCGAAAGGTCTTGTACAGGTCGGGGCCTTCCTCCAGCGAGGCCCGATGGGTAATGATGAAAGACGGATCAATCTCGCCGTTCTGGATTCGCTCCATCAAAAGTGGGAGGTAATGCTGGACCGGCGTCTGGGCCATGCGGAAGGTCAGGCCGCGGTTGATGGCCGAGCCCATCGGAATTTTGTCGAGGAAGCCGCCGTAGACGCCGACGATGGAGACTGTGCCAAAGTTGCGGCAGCAATGGATGGCTTGGCGAAGAACATGCGGCCGGTCAGTGCCCATGAAGGTCGCGACTTTGATGCGGTCTAGTCGCGAATCCCAGCTTGCCGAGGGCTCGGCTTCAGTTCCGACGGCGTCGATGCAGGCGTCAGCGCCACGACCATTGGTCAGCTCCATGATCCGGTCGTAAATGTCCTTGTCCATGAAATCGAGGGTAATCGCTCCGGATTTCTCGGCAAGCGCCAGTCTTTCCGGCACTGTATCGATGGCGATGACCCGCTCGGCGCCGAGAATGAAGGCGGACTTGATCGCCATCTGACCGACGGGACCGCATCCCCAGATGGCGATCGTATCTCCCGGCTGGATATTGCAGAAGTCTGCCGCCATGTAACCGGTCGGAAAGATGTCGGAGAGGAACAGAACCTGTTCGTCGGTGAGTCCGTCTGGTACCTTGATCGGTCCGACGTCGGCATAGGGAACGCGCAGATATTCCGCCTGGCCGCCGCTGTAGCCACCGAGAAGATGCGTGTAGCCAAACAGGCCTGCAGGTGAGCTACCCCAAAGCTTCTTCGCCTTCGACGGATCGGGATTGCTCCGTTCGCAACCAGAAAAGAACCCGCGTTTGCAGAAGAAGCATTCCCCGCAGGAGATGGTGAAGGGGACGACAACGCGGTCGCCGACTTTAAGTTTCTTATTATCCTTGCCGACTTCCACGACCTCGCCCATAGTCTCATGGCCCATGATGTCGCCACTGTGCATGTCCGGCATGATACCGTTGTAGAGATGGAGGTCGGATCCGCAAATGGCGCAGGCGGTGACCTTGATGATCGCGTCGCGACCCTCTTCGATTTTGGGATCTGAGACGCTCTCACATCTGATGTCGTGTTTGCCGTGCCAGGTTAGCGCTTTCATATGTTGCTCCCGTCCGATGGTGGCGCCGCTGAACTGGCGCTCTCATTAGCGAAACCATGGTGTGCGTAAGTTGTTCCTCACTCACCGGAGATGTCAGGGAATTCGTCGCGGTGGAAGCCGCTGTCACCTATGCGATTTTCAATCGAAGGTCCGATGGATCGCTGATGCGGGACCGTCATTCCGCGCGGGAGGTCGAGGACATCGATCTGCGGCAGTTCGAGCTCCTGCTTTCGGCAAAAGCTGAGCAACCTCTGCTTTTCCACGCTGGGCGCCTTTTATCGCGTTATAGCAGTTATGCATTCCGGAGGCATGGCGTCACCGGGTGCAGCCGCGCCTGGGTGGCTTGACGGCAGGACAATCATTTCAGGGTGATTAAATCAAACTTCATTCATGTAGTTCAGCATCAGACAGCACTGCCGCCGCACGTAAGTCCTGATCAAAGCTCACCCGGGGCCACCCGCACCAATGCCAAATTCATTTCCCTCAAAAACCAAAAGGCACCTAGCTTTCACCGTCGCCCAGTTCGCGGAGGCGACGAATCTGTCTCTGGTGTCGATCGACAGCAAGGGAAACATCGAATTCGTCAACCCGTCTGCGTGCAAGTTGTTCGGCTACACTCAGTCCGAGATGATCGGGCAGCCGATCACGATCATCATCCCTGAGCGAATGCGGGGTGCGCATATGGCAGGTCTGCAGCGAGTGGCTGAAGGACAGGCTCCTCACCTCGGCGGACGGCCGGTGGAAGTTTACGCCCTGAAAAAAGAGGGCACAGAATTCCCCATAGAGATCACCCTTTCTGTCTGGAGTGGCAAGCAAGGGTTTTGCGCAGGGGCCGTCATTACCGATATCAGCGATCGACGGGAGCGGGAAAGCAAGCTGCTTCGGCTGGCCAGTCAGGATACGTTGACGGGACTTTCAAATCGTCATCGGTTTTCCAGCCTTCTTTCGGAAGGCTTTGAGGCCGGTGGTACGGCTTCCATCATTCTCCTCGACCTGGACGGATTCAAGGAGGTCAACGATACCCACGGGCACCTGGTCGGCGACTCCCTACTTCAAGCGGTCGGCGTGCGCCTCCCCTACCTGCTCGGTCGAAATGCCGAGGTTGCTCGCATCGGAGGGGATGAATTTGCTGTCCTCCTCCAAGGCGTCAATGACCCTCTTGAAGCTCACGCCCAGGCGCAAGCCATTCTCGAAGCATTCCGCAAGCCCTTCGACGTGGGAGGGCACGTGCTGGAACTTGGAACCAGCATCGGCATAGCGTTTGCTTCCACTCACGGAAATGACGCTGAAGAGCTGATCGCCAGTGCGGATTTCGCATTGTACAGAGCAAAAGCCGAAGGCGGAAATGTCATTCGAATTTACGATACGACAATGCGCAGCGAAACTGCTGCCCGCCGCGAGCTTCGCGACGAGCTTCTTCGGGCGCTCCGGGGCGGCGAACTGGAATTGTTCTATCAGCCGCAGGTCGACCTTCTGGACAGACGGATCGTCGGGCTTGAAGCTTTGCTGCGATGGAACCATCCGCAACGGGGCCTGCTTGCCCCCGGCGCATTTCTGCCCGCGTTGGACCAAAGCGCTCTGGCGCTGGAAATTGGCTGGTGGACGCTCGATCAAGCCGCCGCGCGCGCCGGCGCCTTGCAAGCAGACGGGCATGACATCAAGGTGAGCGTCAACCTCTTTCCGAGCCAGCTGCGCGCTCCCAATCTCATTCACAAGGTCGCCAATGCCCTTCAGCGTCATTCGCTGAGACCGGACCGGCTCGAACTCGAAGTGACGGAAACCATTGCGCTGGCAAATGATGATCAGTCATTCGAAGCCATGACGGCGCTTCGTGATCTGGGAGTGGGAATTGCGTTTGATGACTTTGGCACGGGATACGCTTCGCTCAGTTCGTTGCAACGCTATCCGCTGACAACCCTTAAGATTGACCGGGGGTTCGTGCAGCACATCAACGATAAATCATCGGATCTTGCGATTACTCGCGCATTGATTGGCTTAAGTCGCGAGATGGGGCTCAAAACGATCGCCGAGGGAATTGAGACCGAGGAGCAGGAACGAGCA
Source organism: Neorhizobium sp. USDA 3394 (assembly GCF_056280385.1). Taxonomy (NCBI): domain Bacteria; kingdom Pseudomonadati; phylum Pseudomonadota; class Alphaproteobacteria; order Hyphomicrobiales; family Rhizobiaceae; genus Neorhizobium; species Neorhizobium sp. USDA 3394. The sequence goes on along the minus strand of NZ_JBWCDU010000002.1, from coordinate 696,872 downwards.
CTCATTGACTTGAGATGTCCGTTCGGCCAGGGATACCGCTACGGTAAGCCGGTTCCATTCCGGACCATCGTTGATCTGCTTGCCCCGGAGACGGGTTCAGGGCGGAGTTGTATTGTCGCCAGCTAGCGTGTTATCGATATTTCAAAGCTTTAGCTGCTTCAGCGCGTGGAAATCCGCGCCGTTTCCGGAAAGTGTAAAGTCAATAGTCGTTATGTTGGTCTTGGCGGCGTCACGAGGCCTTTGAGGTTCTGTGTCAGTCCTGACTGGCCCAACTGCTGATGCAGGTAGAGAACCTACCTGGCAGCACCTCAGCACCGGAGCGGAACTCTCGAAAGGGCGGAAACCATTTGCCAGCGCCGTTGTCTGCCGTGCCAGCCGCGATCGGCGGACTGCACGATCACTTTCCGCAATTGGTCGACCTTGGTGCCGGCCCACTTCCGGGCGTCGTCGCCGAAGATAAGCCTGCTGAGCAGGTTCACCTCGAACTGGCGCCGCCGCCGCATCTTTTAATCTCTCTGAGCGCTTCCTTGAATAGTTCGTAAGCCCTCGTCCCGTTACGATTAGGGTAATAGGGTGATAAACGGCAAATGGCTCGCACCACGGCTCCAGAAGACGTATCAGACGGCCACCGGCAATCGGCGCCGCCACCAGCTCCTCCAGGATGTACAGGATGCCGAAACCCTCAAGGGCGGCGGCCACCAGCAGGTCGGCGTCGTTGAACACCGGCCCGCGGCCAGGCGTGACCGACACCGTTCGGCCATCGCGCTCGAACGACCAGGGAGACAGGTCGCCCTGCGCATCACCGTAGACGACCAAGCGAACAGCGCGACTTCTTCGGTGCCCATGGTTTCGACCGCCTCGACGGCGTCGACAAGCATCAGGGCCCGTGGGGCAGCGGCCTCAGCGAATTCGCCTGATCCTTGATTCAGACGACAAAAAACGCCCGCCGATCCGGCGGGCGTTCTTGTTTCAGTCCTTCGGTGCCATCTTCGACCAAACGGGCTTTGCGACGCTCTGCAGCGGTTCCGGGCCAACGCCATCGATGCGCGCCATCAGGGAGCTACCGTCTTGACGATCGTCCTCCCTCGATGTTCATTCGGACAATGTTCAAAGCCGCAAACGCTGTGCAATCAAAGTATCTCTCGACGAGGTCGCGCCGGACGTCTGGCGCCGTCTGGTCCTGCCGGTCCACTGGAACCTGGAGCATCTGCATCTCGGAATTCAGGCCGCGTTCAACTGGTGGAACTATCATCTCTATGAATTCCGCATCGGTGGTCTGAGGTATGGGGATGTCGAGATCCTGACGGAAGATGCGACCGATGACGATCCTCGGGTCTTCGATCAGAAAGAGGTTCGCTTGCTGGACTTTGATCGAGGTTCTGTCTTCAGCTACCGCTATGATTTCGGGGACGGTTGGCGGCACACCGTTGCTGTCGAGGAGGTCTTACCGCTCACTGCTACACCCAAACACGGGAGCTGCATCGCCGACGAAAGGGCGCGCCCGCCCGAAGATGTTGGTGGTGTGTCGGGATATGAGCGGTTCCTGGAGATCATAGCAGACCGGGACGAGCCGGAATATGCCGAAACAATTCGGTGGTGCGGTGGGTACTTTGATCCGGAGTGGTTCGACCTTTCGATCGCAGACAAGGATGTTCGCAATGCTCTGCGTTCGAACGTCAAACGGCGCTTATATCAACCGAAGCCGAAAGCCGTTCGAAGAAAAGAATAAGGCAATGGGTCAGGGTGAGTACCTTGAACAGATACGAACCGCCAACCCGTTAAATTTGCGAGAGGTTGTGAGCGGGCTTTAATTGAATTGAGCAAGAGATTTGGTCGCAACCTACGCTGAGAAAGTTCCTCTTCCGAAAAGCACGTCACGGGTCTTGCGGGTGCCAGATCCGTGGCGGTCGAGAACTTTCCGCGCACGCAGTCGCGCTGCTGAGAGACGAAAAAACCTGCCGCGGGAGGAGGTGCGGCAGGCTTTTCCGAAAATAAGCGAACAGCAACTGGGAGGAGGAATGTTGCCGTTCCCGCAAACGCCCTTGGGAGGAGGATTAGGACGTCTGCACAACGAACCGACGCGGGAGGAGGTGCATCAGTTCGATAACGACACCATACCGGTTCTCCGCGCCAATTAAATAGACATTGCTGCAGCGCAGTCATGCTAAAAATGCAGATCACCTGGCAAAGCAGCGAGCGCAGCAAGGAAACATCTAACTAATCGGAACAAAACGATAATCTGTTGCTTTTTGCTTGTTGAGGTCGCGTGCTGTGTCAACCGGACGTGACAGGAATGACGAACGCGATGGTTTTTCCGGTTTCTCATCGCGGCCAACGAAACGGCAGTCGAGCGTCCAACCTGTCCGGCCGTGCCTCATCCCGTCTTCATCCGAGGCGGGAGGCGGATTTGTACCGGGGACTGCCATGGCCAGCGACAAGCTCTCGACCTACAAGCAGAAACGCGATTTTCAGAAAACGCAGGAGCCGAGTGGCGCAGCAAAGCTGAAGGCGTCGAACCGCAGGCGCTTCGTCATTCAGAAACACGACGCCACGCGGCTGCATTATGATCTGCGGCTCGAACTCGATGGCGTCTTCAAGTCCTGGGCCGTCACCAAAGGACCTTCGCTGGATCCGCACGACAAGCGCCTGGCTGTCGAGGTCGAGGACCATCCGTTGGACTACGGCGACTTCGAAGGTACCATACCGAAGGGCCAGTATGGCGGCGGCACGGTCATGCTCTGGGATCGCGGCTACTGGGAGCCGGAAGGCAACAAGACGCCCGAACAGGCGCTCGCCAAGGGTGATTTCAAGTTTACGCTGGACGGAGAGCGTCTGCATGGCAGTTTCGTGCTGGTGCGGATGCGCAACGATCGCGACGGCGGCAAGCGCACAAATTGGCTGCTGATCAAGCATCACGACGATTACTCAGTCGAGGAGAATGGCGCTGCCATCCTTGAGGACAATGCAACCTCCGTTGCATCCGGCCGAACCATGGAGGCGATCGCCGCCGGCAAGGGCAGGAAGCCAAAACCGTTCATGGTGCAGAGCAGCGACGTTCAGGCGGATGCCGTTTGGGACAGCAATCATGGACTGGCGGCGGAGGAACGTGCCGCGGACACGACGACAAAGCGAAAACCAGCACCAAAAAAACCGGCAAAGTCCGCGATGCCGGAGTTCATACCGCCGCAGCTTTGCGAAACGCTCGATCGCCCGCCTTCAGGCGATGGCTGGATCCACGAGATCAAGTTCGACGGCTACCGCATCCAGACGCGCATCGAAAACGGCGAGGTGACGCTGAAGACCCGCAAGGGCCTGGACTGGACCGCCAAGTATCCGGCGATTGCGACATCGACCGCAAACTTGCCTGATGCCATCCTCGACGGGGAGATCTGCGCGCTCGATGAAAACGGCGCGCCGGATTTCGCAGCACTTCAGGCCGCACTGTCGGAAGGCAAGACCGACGAACTGGTCTACTTCGCCTTCGATCTGCTGTTCGAGGGCAATCAGGATCTGCGACCGCTGCCGTTGACCGAACGCAAGGAACGCCTGCAGACACTGCTGGCTGATGCCGGCGAGGACCCACGCCTGCGTTTCGTCGAACATTTCGAAACCGGTGGCGACGCCGTTCTCAGATCGGCGTGCAAGCTGTCGCTGGAAGGCATCGTCTCGAAACAGGCCGACGCGCCCTATCAATCGGGCCGTACCGAGACCTGGGCGAAGTCCAAGTGCCGCGCTGGCCATGAAGTCGTCATCGGCGCCTATGCCAAGACCAACGGCAAGTTCCGCTCGCTATTGGTCGGTGTCTTCAGGGGTGATCACTTCGTCTATGTCGGCCGGGTTGGAACCGGCTACGGTGCCAAAACGGTCGATACCATCTTGCCGAAGCTTCGGGAGATCGAGGCCCAGAAATCACCGTTCACGGGCATCGGCGCGCCTAAGAAGGATCCCAATATCGTCTGGGTCAAACCCGAACTGGTCGCCGAGATCCAGTTCGCCGGCTGGACGGCGGACGGACTGGTGCGTCAGGCGGCGTTCAAGGGAATGCGCGAGGACAAGCCTGCAGCCGAAGTCGAGGCGGAAAAGCCGGCATCTCCGGCAAAGACCGACACGCCGACGCCGGCCGTGACAAAGCCATCAAGACCGTCGCGCGGCAAGAATGCCAAGGCCGAGGTGATGGGCGTGATGATCTCCAGCCCGGACAAGCCGCTCTGGCCCGATGCCAATGACGGAGAGCCGGTGACCAAGGAAGATTTGGCCCGCTATCACGAAGCCGTTGGTCCATGGCTGATCGACCATATCAAGGGACGGCCATGCTCGATCATCCGAACGCCGGATGGCATTGGCGGCGAACAGTTCTTCCAGCGACATGCGATGCCGGGAACCTCGAACCTTCTCGAACTGGTCAAGGTGTTTGGAGACAAGAAACCCTATCTGCAGATTGATCGGGTCGAGGGCCTTGCCGCCATCGCCCAGATCGGCGGCGTCGAACTGCATCCGTGGAATTGCGAACCGGGCCAGCCTGAGGTGCCAGGCCGTCTTGTCTTCGACCTTGATCCCGGTCCGGATGTCCCGTTCTCAACCGTCATCGAAGCCGCTCGGGAAATGCGCGACCGGCTGGAAGAACTCGGCCTCGTCAGTTTCTGCAAGACCACCGGCGGCAAAGGCCTTCATGTCGTAACGCCGCTGGCGGCAGCGAAGGGCAAGAAGCTCGCCTGGCCGGAGGCCAAAGGCTTCGCGCACGACGTCTGCCTGCAGATGGCACGCGAGAACCCTGAGCTCTATCTGATCAAGATGGCGAAGAACCAGCGAAACGGCCGGATCTTCCTCGACTACCTGCGCAACGACCGGATGGCGACGGCGGTCGCGCCGTTGTCGCCACGCGGGCGACCGGGCGCCACGGTCTCGATGCCGCTCACCTGGAGCCAGGTAAAGACGGATCTCGATCCGAAACGCTTCACAATCCGAACCGTGCCCGCGCTCCTGGCGAACACGACGGCCTGGCAGGATTATTGCGATGGGCAGCGTTCGCTGGAGCAGGCTATCAAGCGGCTGGCGAAGTCGATGAAACAGGCCGCGTGAGATCCCCTTGATCAGGCGCTATAGCGCCGATTAAGTTCTCTGAGGGCAGCCTGAACCTCATCGATGGAAACCGGCTGCGGTGTTCCAGGGATATGGCCGAAAGCCGGCTTCGAGTCGACCGCGTAGAAGTCCGAGGCCATGAGGCTAGATGATCCGTTTGTCGTCTGCGGAGAGTGCGATCGCTTTCACCACGTCAAGCGGCCGCTCAATCTGCATGCCCTGAAGCAGGATCGTCGGACCCATCGCAGCGGCACTGCTTGCGGCCTGCTGCAAAACCTCGTGCATGTCGGCCTCCTTAGCGAACGTGCGGATCTTTGTCACGCCGGCGACTGGAGGCGGCGATCACCTTGGTTTCCGGCGCCAGCAGATCGTGCTTCTCAGCGAAGGCGGCAAACAGGCCGCGCACGGTCTCGGCTTCGATCTCGCCGCGCAGTGCCGCACTACAGGCTTTCAGCGCGATGGAGTGTGCCGCGTCGCGCATTGATGCTGGCCATTCGGCAAGATGCCGGTAGGCATCCATGACGCTCCCAACCTCAGCTGGGAAGCCAAGGCCGACAAGGATGGTAACAGGTTGTCTGAACATATCGGGTTTCATGACTCTCTCCTTCCCAATCCGCGATGTCGATGGGCGCCGCGGCGGCGGCGCCCATTTTCCAAGGTTTCGATCACGCAGCCTTCTGCGCTTCGATCTGCGCCGGGGCGACCTTTTGTGTAAGAGCCGGGTTGGTCTGGATATCGATCCTCCGCGGCTTCAAGGCCTCAGGGATCTCGCGAACGAGATCGATCGACAGGAGACCGTTGCTCAGGTCCGCGCCGTCGACCCTGACATGGTCGGCAAGCTCGAACCGGTGCTCGAACGGCCGGCCGGCGATGCCGCGATGCAGATAGCCGTCATTGGCGGTCTCCTGCTTCTTGCCGGTGACGGTCAAAAGATTGGACTGGAAGGTAATGTCGAGATCGTCCTGGGCAAAACCTGCGACCGCGATCGAGATGCGATAGCTGTCATCACCGGTTTTGACGATATCATAGGGCGGCCAGTCGCTGATCGAACGGGCGCGCTGGGCGTTTTCGAGAAGGTTGAAGACCCGATCGAAGCCGACGCTCGAGCGGAAGAGGGGTGCATAGTCGTAAGATGTTGCCATAACCATATCCTCCTTGAAGCAACATGGGTACGGGAGGGCCGAAAGACGGCGCCTCCAGCAAGGCCAGCCCTGTCCTCAGCAGCTGGCGGGAATCGATTTGGTTTTTGAGAATTTCCGATTCAAGAGCACAGTCCGAAAAAATTTTAGGCCTCGCCGACGGACTGAAACCCCTTGCTCAGTCGAGTTCATAAACCGCGGCGTTGTCCTGAATATCGCGCAGCCCTTTGTAAGATGCGTGCCGCAGATTGCCGTCGTCGGTCCAGCCGCGGAATTCAATCTGGGCGATCAGGGTCGGCTGCGCGAAGACATAGTTTTTGCCCTTGACTGGCACGACTGGGGTCTTGGTCTTCAACATATCCAGCGTCTTCTTCAGGTATGTGGCGTCCTTTTCCTTGAAGCCCGTGCCAACGGCCCCGACGGATACCCAATCGTATCCGCGCCGGGCGGCGAGCAGCAGACTGCCAATCCCGCCGCGGGCAACCGCCGACTGCTCGTAGCCGACGATCATGAAGCTCTCGCTCTGCACGCACTTGATTTTTAGCCAGTCGCCTGTCCTGCCCGAGCGGTATGGACGGTCCCGGTGCTTAGCGATGATACCTTCCAACCCAAGCGAGCGGGCGTTTTCCAGAAGTTCGGCGCCGTCACCCGCCACCTCCTCGGACAACTGTATGGCACCGACCGCGCCCTCGAGCAGATCCTCAAGCAGATGGCGACGGACCGATAGCTCGGTCCGGGTCAGATCGTGGCCATCGAAGTAAAGAAGATCGAAGGCGAACAAGACGGATTCCGTCGAAACCCGCCTGCCGCCGCGCCCGCCGAGCGAGCGCTGCAACGCTCCAAAGTCCGAGCGTCCTTCGCTGTTCAGCACCACGGCCTCACCGTCGAGGATGGCTGTCGAAACGCCCAGGTTTCTGGCGGCTTCAGCAATCGTCGGGAAGCGATGCGTCCAATCATGGCCTCCGCGGGTGATGATCCGCACACCCTTCGGCTCGATGTGGATCGCCAGACGGTATCCGTCCCATTTGATTTCATAGGCCCAGTCAGGGCCGGTCGGCGGCGTGGCCTTCAGGAGCGCCAGGCACGGCTCGACCCGGTCTGGCATTGGATCGAACGGAAGATTCGGCTGAGCGGGGTCGCGCTTGCGGCGCGGCTGCGATTTCGCGGTGAAGCTATTGTCCTGCAGAAGCGGCTTGGCAGGGCGTCTCATTTGCTGGACCGGGTCTCGGCTGCGACCGACTTCTTCAATGCATCCATGATATTGATGACGTTGCTTGGCGTGGGTTTCCCCGGCGCTGGCGGCTTGGCTTTCGCCGGCTTTTTCATCGCGTTCTTCTTGGCGGCGATGATGTCGCGCAGCCGGTCCTGCACCGGGTCGATTACCATGTTCGCATCCCAGTGCTTCGTCTGCTTCTTGATCAGCTGCTGCACCAAAGGCATCATATCGGAATCCGCCGTCTCGTCGTCGTCGATGCCTGCGAAATAAATATCCTCGTCACGGACTTCATCCCCGTAGCGCAAGGTCCAAAGGACAATACCTTTGCCGCGTGGCTCCAGCATGACGGCGCGTTCCCGGCGCGAGATCACCAGCCGCGAGATACCGACCATCTCTTGGGCCTCCATCGCGTCGCGGATGACGGAGAAGGCTTCCTGTCCGACCGGATCGTTGGGCGACAGATAATAGGGCGTGTCGAGCCAGATCCATTCCACACTGTCGCGCGGCGTGAAGGTCGATATGTCGATCGTCTTGGTGCTTTCGAGCGCGACGTTTTCCAGCTCTTCGTCCTCCAGCATGATGTATTCATTCTCGCCACGCTGGTAGCCTTTGACCTCGTCTTCGTCCTTGACCTCCTTGCCGGTGACAGAATCGACATAGTGGCTGACCACGCGGTTTTGGGTCTCGCGGTTCAGCGTGTGGAAGCGAACCTTCTCGCTCTCGGAGGTCGCCGGCATCATCTGCACCGGGCAAGTGACGAGCGAGAGCTTGAGGTAGCCTTTCCAATAGGGACGGACAGCCATGTTATCCTCCGATCAACCGGCGCGGCGGGTCTGCGACGCCGCAGGCTTGGTTTTGGCAGCGGCGGGCTTGGCGGCCTTCTTGCGCGACGTGCCCTTGTTGACATTGGCAGCCGTCCGCTTCGGCTCGGTCTTCCTTCCAATGCCGGCGCTTTCTCTAAGCGCCTGCAGAAGGTCGCTGGGTTTCGACGCGGCCGGCGCCTTCTTCTTCGGAAGCGCCCTCCCCTCGATCTTGGCCTTCACCAGCTCCGCGACGGCCGCCTCGTAGCGATCGTCGAACGTACTGGCGTCGAAGCTGCCCTTCTTGGTGCCGATGATGTGCTCGGCGAGCTGCAGCATCTCGCCTTCGATCTTCAGATCGGGCAGTTGCTCGAACGCGTCTTCGGAGGAGCGAACCTCGTAATCGAAGTTCAACGTCGTGGCGATCAATCCCTTGCCGTGCGGACGGATAAGCACCGTGCGGACCCGCCGGAACAGGACCGTGTGGGCGATCGCCGCGACCTTGGCTTTCTTCATGCCGTCACGCAGCAGCACGAAGGCGTCGGTGCCCATCTTGTCGGGCGCCAGGTAGTACGGCTTGTCGAAATAAATGTCGTCGATCTCATTGCACGGGATGAAGGCATCGATCCTGAGCGTCTTGTCGCTGTCGGGAACGGCTGCCGCAACTTCGTCAGGTTCGAGGATGACATATTGGCCATTCTCGATCTCGTAGCCTTTGACCTGCTCGTCCCGCTCGACCGGGTCGCCGGTCTCGCTGTCGACAAACTCCCGCTTCACCCGGTTACCGGTCTTGCGGTTTAGCGTGTTGAAGGCGATCCGCTCCGACGACGATGCGGCCGTGTAGAGAGCCACCGGACAAGCGACCTCTCCGAATTTGATGAAGCCTTTCCAATTCGCTCGTGGGGCGACCATGACGCAGAACTCCTGACACAACCAGTGCGATTCAAGCGAATCAGCATGTAATTGTTCCGAGTCGAAACGAATCATTTTTCAAGGACTTATGACAACCAGCACCACCCGTTTTGCGAGTCGTCGTTAGCCTTCTGATTCGCATGCATCTTTCGGCGGTGACGCGCGTTTTCTTCGGCAGCAACCAAAAAGGAGTCCTGCCATGAGCAAACGCGAACTGATCGATACCGGAACCTGCAAGCGCTATGTCCGCCGTGATAAGGAAGGCAAGTTCAAGGAAAGCGTCGACGTCTCCCGATCGCTGTCCGCAGATGCTCGCCACGACGCGAAGCATGATGCGAAGCCCGGCCAGGGGGACAAAGGCGATCGCAAGCACTGACGGAAACGCCGGTGAAGCTCGCCACCTATAACGTCAACGGCATCAACGGCCGGCTTGAGGTCCTGCTCCGGTGGCTCGCTGAGGCGAAACCTGATGTCGTCTGCTTGCAGGAGCTAAAGGCGCCGGACCAGAAGTTTCCGCGCCGCGAGCTCGAGCGTGCCGGTTATGGCGCCATCTGGCACGGTCAGAAATCCTGGAACGGCGTGGCGATCATTGCCAGGGATCAGGAGCCGCGCGAGACGCGACGCGGCTTGCCGGGCGATCCTGACGACAGTCACAGCCGTTACATCGAGGCTGCCATCGATGGCATCATCATTGGCTGCCTGTATCTTCCCAACGGCAATCCAGCACCAGGGCCGAAGTTCGACTACAAACTTCGCTGGTTCGAGCGCATGCATTCCTATGCCGCTGAACTGTTCGAGCTCGACGTGCCTGTAGCTCTGGTCGGCGACTTTAATGTGATGCCGACAGATCGCGATGTCTACAAGCCGGAGCGCTGGCGGGATGACGCCCTCTTTCGACCTGAGATTCGCGCAGCTTATGCCGAGCTCATTGCCACGGGCTGGACGGACGCCATTCGGTTCCTGCATCCAGAAGCACGGATCTATACGTTCTGGAAGTATTTCCGAAACGCTTTCGCACGCGACGCCGGGCTGCGCATCGACCATTTCCTGTTGAGCCCATCGCTACGGGAAAGACTACAAACCTGCGGCGTCGACAAGTTCGCGCGGTCCTGGGAGCACACCAGCGATCACGCCCCGGTCTGGATTGAACTAAACGATGAATAGCTCATCTTAGATGAAGAGGGTCAGTTTGCCTGGCCGTGCATTAAGAGGCCGCTCGTCTGGCTCGATCGAGCCAAGGCGTCTCGTCTGAGAACGATCAACTGTCACCAACGTGGCGCGATGAGGTTTGGTGGCGAGCAAATTACGGCGACAGACACTCGTCGCAAATACGTAGCAGTCTTCGTCGGATGACGCAGGCCGTCCGCAACAGGCGCAAACGGGCGTCGCCGGATCAGCGAGGTCTCCGGCGGAAGGACTTCAATCTCGGTGTCATCGAGAGGTGATGGGTCTATTCTTCCATCTCGATGCTCCAGGTCGAGTACTCCGACTCGAGATAGTTGCGCCAGCGACGATCTCGGGTTGGACTCCAGAGCGAATTAGGACTTCGACTTCACGCGTGAATCGTAGAGCCACCTGCGAACCTTCGTCGCTGAAATTTTACTAGCGTCTGGATGTAGCGGATTGAGGAGCACATTCGACTCGTCTGGTACGATGACCGAAGGAACCAAGAGACAGGCCGACCGACGTTCAGCCAGCCAAGTCGAGCCAAAAGCCAAACTGGCCCGCCCCGCCGGTAGCGCATCCCATCCTACCGGCGCTGTTTTGGCATCCAGCCGCTCGCTTGCGTCCCAGAGGTCTTGAGGTATGTCGATTCTGACGAGGTAGCGGTTTAAAGGTAAGCTAGACGCAGCAAAATGCACGAGCGTTTCCATCGCCGCGAGCGAGATGTTTTCCGCGCAGTAGAGCACGGCGAAGCCCGGCGCATTCCACCTCCCCCCGGTAACTTTTGCGCCCGTTCCTGTGAGGTCGTCTGTTTCATAATCTGGAGTGTCCGCCGCGATCCGCCAAATTGCGGGCATCAGGAATGGGCCCCACTCTGCATCCGGGCGAGTAATTGCGACACCATTGCTTGCCCCTCAAGTGTATCAATGAAATCGAGTGGACGGGCACCCCCAAGAGCCGGAACGGACTGCTGTAGCCAAGCGGCCAGCCAGCTTGCTGCGTCAAAGCCTCGCGCATCGCCAGACTGTCGCACTATCTCAGTAACTTGGCCGACGAGCTTGGAAACGCCCAACACGCGCTCGCTATCTTCCGGGGATAGGTTTTCCTGCTTACTCACCTTGCGGTTCAACGTGGCGGTCGACATCCTGAGGCTTTCCAGAAGCAGACTCTGAGGTATGCCAAGCCGCTCCTGCAGATGCTTTACGTCTCGTGCGCTGATCCCTTCGCGAATCATCTCAATCCGCTGCCAAGCCGGTGCTCGGAAGATTTCCTCGAAGTCGAAAACAGAAACAGTCTTTTTCCGTTTGCCGCGACGCCCGGATTCCGACTTCTCGCCGAAAATCGCCCGCAGGAGCTTTTCCTCCGGGTTCATCTGATCGAAATCGGATTTGACTTCGAGCGTCGAAGTATCTCTTGCTGCTGCCGGGTCCATATGAATATCACGACATCGCTTGTCGTGCTCCTTTGAGCATTAAAATAACTCAAATGATTATACATTCAAGCGCCATTGCCGCTGATTGGCTACAGACCAACCGGTCGAATTCGACGACATTCTTGAGCTTGCGGTCGCGCACCACGTCCGGGAAAGCCGAAAATAATAACCTACACAGCATGAAGCCGTTCCATTTGACGGCCGCTTCACGCTCGATTGACGGCAAGATTGTTATGTGCACTTGCCAACAGACTGCTGGGTGGCTCGAACGGGAAAAACGGTCGAGCCACCTCTTTTGTGGCCAATACTGTGTGGGTATGGGGTGGGGCTCGCGCTCGTGCGAACCAGCGAGAGACTTATCGTTCGCGGTTGGGCAACGGCAATTGGCGGTGCGGGTGACGTTACTTTCCTTCACCTGCGGTTCGCTCTCTTTTCCTTCAGCCGCTTCTGGACATGCAGCGTCGCCCAGCCTCAATCGCCCTGTCAAGAAAGCGCCCTGTACAATCATGGTAGCATTATTCACCTCACTGGTCTTGCCATGAAGCCCTCATGGCATCGCGTGATGGCCGTCGCTGCAGGCATCGCATGTGGAGCAACGGTTGCTTGCTTCCTCGCAGCCTTCGGCGCCTCGACCTTCGAGAAGTTCGATAAGCTCGAGACCGTGAGTCGGATCCTGCTGGCCTGCATCTTGATCCATTCGGCTTTCCGCCTAATCAGGCGACATCCAGCGTCCTCGCCTCCCGAAGCATCCACACCTGAAACCCTGGCCATAAGGCTCTTCGCCCTTGGTCTGGCGACGGCTCTCTCCAATCCCCTATCCGTACCGTTCTTCGTAAGCTTCTATCTGGCCGCCCCATCCTTACGAACATCAGGGGGAGTAACCGTTGCCTGTTGCTTGATATTTTCGATGGCGTTCGCGTGGTATGTCGTGGCTGGACGGCTATTTTCGCTCTCTGCCATCCGGCGCAGGGGCGGCCGATGGCGTGAGCTCGTGCGTTTCTTACTAGCAGGTTCGATGAGCGTTTTCGCCCTATGGCTGCTGGCGAAAGGAGAGTCGCTCTCGCGCGGATCATCAGGTATCGACTGAAAGCTAGGATGCGTGCCAATCATGGACCACGCGGAGCTCCTGCAATCACGCGAGATTGCCATTCCAATCAGCGCCGCGAGATGGACACCATCGATTTCACACCATGCTGGCTTTCTGGCGTCAAAATGTCGCTGGCCGCTTGATCAACGCAGCGAAGGCGGTCGGCGGGTTTCTTCCTGCTGGGGTATACTCCGGGACGTGGCGGATGTGCCATTGCTGGAAGAGACTACCGCAGCGGAGAATGTGGTATGGCAGGCGGCGCCAGTCTGTAATACCCAACAAACAGCGACTTTGAACCGCCGAGGCCTTGGAAATAGAACCATGTTGGCGTAGGTCAGATGATGAAGCTCAAGGTAGCCACAGAGCGCGATAGCGCCTGCCCACTCGGTCTGCCTCATGTCACCGGAAGAGTTCGCGCGGTAAGCTTGTTTCCGTCAGGGTCTCGAAGATATGCAACGAAAGCACCGTTTGAACGCTCCATAGGGGGGCTCTCGATTGCCGTCCCGCCATGCGCGGTGCCGGCGGCATGCCACGCCAGAACATGATCGCGGCTCGCTGCGGCAATGCCGATCGTCCCACCGTTGGCGGCAGTCGCTTGCTTGCCGTCGATCGGCTTGGTGATCATCAACCGGCCTCCCTCGTGATCGTAGATCAGTCGGCCTCTTGCATCCAACACGCCAGGCTTGCCACCTAATGCAGCGAAGGTAGCGTCGTAAAAGCGTCTGGCTCGCTCCAGGTCATTGCTGCCGATCATCACATGAGTGAACATACTTCGTCTCCTGTAACATGCTGTTTTGAATAAATTCCGCCGATCTGGTCAACCTTCTCAGCTATTGGCCAGGCGATGCTGGGCGCTGGACGCTGTGCAATCGATAATACTCGCGCTAATGTCCGCTAATGGAAAATGCAAAACAATGCCATGGGCAACATACACTCGTTGGCGGCGGCGAGGCTGGCGATCTCATTCGACATAAGGATTGGGGAGCGACCCCGCTGGGGCCGATCGAGTCGTGGCCGTCAGAGCTGAAGGCGAACGTTCAGACCATCCTCGCATCTCCTGTTCCAATGGTAGTAATTTGGGGCCCTGAAGGCATCCTCATCTATAACGATGGCTATGCGGCAGTGTGCGGACCTCGCCACCCGGTCGCTCTCGGAGGAAAGCTGCTTGAGGTTTGGCCCGAAGCCGCCGAATTCAATGCTTTGGTTATTTCTGCCGGACTGCGAGGCGAGTCACTGAGTTTTCACGCGCAGGAATTGGAGCTCTGGCGGCATGCCAGAGCCGAACAGGTCTGGATGGATCTGGAGTATCTGCCGATTAGAGATCGGGACGGTCGGCCGATCGGCTCGATAGCAATGGTCTTCGATATCACTCAGCGCGTGCTTGCTGAGCGCCGGCTTGCACAGAGCGAAGGGCTCTACCGGTTCCTTGATGAGCTTGGAACTGCGGTAGTCGGCCTGCATGATGCGGATGAGGTCCTTGCTGTGACGACGCGCATGGTCGCAGCCCATCTCGAGCTTTCCAACTGCGCTTTTGCCGACATGGATGCCGACCAGGACGGTTTTACGATCCGCGGAAATTGGCATGCGTCCGGGTCCCCCTCGATCGTGGGGCACTACAGCCTGGCCGATTTCGGCAAGCTTGCCGTCCAGGAATTGTCCGCGGGCCGTCCGCTGATCATCAACGACAATTTGAAAGAGATAGCGCCGGAGGAGGCGAAGACTTTCCAGGACATCGGCATTGCGGCGACGATCTGCATGCCGCTGGTAAAAAATGGCCGCCTTGCGGCCTTGATGGCCATTCATGACAACAAGCCGCATCAATGGTCCGACTACGAGCTTAATGTCATTCGCCAAGTCACAGAACGATCATGGGCGCATGTCGAGCGGGTCGGTTCCGAAGCCAACCTTCGCGCGAGCGAAGAGCAACTTCGTCTCGCCATCGACGCCGCCGAGATCGGTCTATGGGACGTGGACGTTGTCGCAGACACCTTGTTCTGGCCGCCCCGGGTCAAGGCGATGTTTGGAATCTCGCCGGACGGGCCCGTCTCGATGGAAGACTATTATGCCGGCATCCACCCGGAGGACTTCGAAAAGACTGCTGCCGCCTACGCAACCGCGGCAGATCCTGAGCGTCGTGCAGTGTATGATGTCGAATACCGGACAGTCGGCAAGGAGGACGGTCTCGTCCGCTGGGTCGCGGCTAAGGGGCGCGGCGTCTTCGAGAATGGCCGGTGCCTGCGGGTGATCGGAACCGCGATCGATATCACGGAGCGTAAAAAGACCGAGCTCGCCTTGCGTGATCTCAATGAGACACTTGAAGCGCGGGTTGCCGAAAGCCTGGCGGAACGCAAGCTTCTAGCCGATGTCGTCGATAACACGACGGCGATCATCTTTGTCGCGGATCAAGAGTTCAGGTGGCTGGCGCTGAACAAGGCAGGAAGCCAAGCCTTCGAAAAGGTTTACGGTGTACGTCCCAGGGTCGGAGCGTCGATGCTGGATGTGATCGATCATCTCCCCGAGCACCGCGAACATGTGCGTCGCACATGGGCTCGCGCGCTTGCGGGGGAAGAGTTCACGCTGGTGGAGGAGTTCGGGGACGAAAAGTTCTCAAAACGCTGGTTCGAACTGAATTTCAACGTCCTGAGAGACGCCGCCGGGCGCCAGATCGGGGCGTATCAAATCGTGTACGACGTTACCGAGCGCATGGCGGAGCAACGCCGTTTGGCGGAGGCCGAAGATCAGCTTCGACAGGCGCAGAAGGTCGAGGCCCTCGGTCAGCTCACAGGTGGCGTGGCGCATGACTTCAACAATCTGCTGACCCCGATCATCGGCGCGCTTGACATGCTGGTGCGAAGACAGATTGGCAACGATCGAGAGAAAAAGCTGATCGGTGGTGCACTGCAGTCCGCAGAGCGTGCCCGCACTCTCGTGCAGCGACTTCTTGCCTTCGCCCGCCGGCAACCCCTTCAACCGAGGGCAATCGATGTCAGAGAGCTGATATCGGGCATGGGTGAGTTGATCCGCAGCACGACTGGCCCCCAGATCCAGGTCGTCATTGACGCCCCTGATAATTTGCCGGCCGCTCGCGCCGACCATAATCAGGTGGAGATGGCACTCCTCAACTTGAGCGTCAATGCCCGGGACGCAATGCCCTTGGGAGGTACCTTGCGGATCAGTGCAAGCTCTTGTGAAATCCTCCCCGGTGAGCAGGAGGAGTTGAAGCACGGCCGCTACGTCGTGATCTCCGTCGCTGATACCGGCGAGGGAATGAGCGAGGAAGTCGTCGCGCGCGCAATCGAGCCGTTCTTCTCCACGAAAGGCGTAGGGCAAGGAACCGGGTTGGGCCTTTCGATGGTCCATGGTCTCGCTCAGCAACTGGGAGGCGGTATCCGGATTTTCAGCAAGATCGGAGTCGGGACCAATGTTGAGCTTTGGTTGCCGCAGGCGGCCGACACTGCCATTCAAAACTTAGTCAGCTCGAATGGTAGCACCGTATCCATCGATCCTCGTGGCAAAGTGTTGCTTGTTGACGACGAAGCGATCGTTCGCACCAGCGCGGCCCACATGCTTGATGAGCTGGGCTTTGAAGTGGTCGAGGCCTCGAGCGCGCAGGCAGCACTGGCTTTGCTTGACGGTCTGCCCGATCTGAAGCTGCTTGTGACGGATCACCTGATGCCGGGCATGGATGGTGCCGAGTTAGTGCGCCGTGTGAAGCTGACCCGTCCAAACCTGCCTTGCCTGATCATTTCGGGCTATGCAGACGTCGAAGGAATCGCTCCCGATTTGCCGAGACTGACAAAGCCATTCCGAGCTGAGGAGCTTCGAGAAGCGCTGTTTACGACAGGGTATGGATCAGATTGGAGTTCCTGAGACCCGGTCTCCGTCGGCCGCGCGCTGGCGATTTTTCTCGAAAGCTAACGGCAGTGCGGGCTGCGATGGGTCAAGAACATCCGCATTCAGACCCGCTGGGAGGTTACTGATTGCGCGCTCCTCTTCGTCGGTCCATCACAGACGACTTCAATATTTTGCCATCGGAATCTATCACAAGGCTGCGTAGTAACGGTCGTGATACGGCCTGAACCCGGGCCTGCCATTCGATGTGCCTCCGGCTGCGACTGCTGCAGCGTGAAACGCATCAACCTCTTCATGGCTTCTCGCCTGGAATGCCAGGTGAGCCCTTGAGACGTAGTCGCTCGCTGCATCGACACAGATTTCGTCGATCGAAAAGTGATGGTGGTCTTCGTGCCATGCGTCTCCCAGGCCAAGCGCGTCAGAGATCGCCCTATAGAATTGTCCTGCTCACCGAGAGGTCACGAACACGGAGATGGGCCTGGTCGATGACGCGGCCAAAATGCTGGACCATAGGATTTTCCCATCAGAGCCGGCGATCGATCTGAGCGGCGATCGGGGGAACCGCTGCAGCACCCGGCGCTCCCAGACGAAGCCGCTGCACGAGTTTCCCAAGAACGAAGGTGGCCAGCATCGTCAGCCCGATGCGCAGCCAGGGATGCTCGTCGGTCGTCTGCGGCGCGTGAGATATGCCATCTGTCTCGCCGCGGATCACCGTTAGACGGGTGCGTAGGTCCGCAACCTCTTCGTGAAGCTTGGCTAGCTCCGATCTCGCCAATACAAGCTCATCCAGTCCATTTCGCTGCGGACCTCCCCGCATGGCGCGGCTGTCGTCTGCGTCCTTGATGTAGCGGTCAAGCTCCACCTTCGCATCTTGGCTGTTGGTGCGCACGTTTGTCATCTTCTCTCCGTCATCGCAATCACCGGTTCTAAATCCGAGTGCTCAAAGCTTTTGCTTTGGATATGCAAAACGTCTAGGGCGGGAGATCGTTCACGCCTCCTACGCGTCCGAGGTAGGAGCGTTGCCGTCGCTTGCTGGAAAGCATGGTATGGCCGAATGGCAGGGTCTGCCCCGCTTGTGGTTACAAGCGCTCGACCGCGATAGCTGGCCGCGACATGGGCAAGCGCCGCGCGCGGCCGGGGCTTTACCAATGCTCCAGCGGTGATTGCCGCTTCCAGTTCACTGTGACAACACATACGCCCCTGCACGCCACGAAGCTTCCGTTGCGCACCTGGCTCAAGGCGCTGTGGCTGCTGTTCAAGTCGGATAAAGGCTTGTCCTCGGTCGTCTTGCCGAGACCCTTGGCTGAACTACCTCGGGTGGGTCCAAATTTTCGCCTGCATCCCAACAGGTCATTTCTCTGCAAATCAACAACGTGGCCATAGTGAAATGCGCAACTCTAAACAGCTCATGGTCATCGGGAGAACGGGTTTCCACGGTCGCATTAAGCTTGGAACAAAATTCTCTGGCTGAGGTTGGGGAGCATTGGCAAAGCCGCCAACAATCAGGAGGATATCCATGCTGAAGATTATTTCGGTATCGCTCGTGTCTATTGGTCTCGCTACCGGTGTCGCTTTTGCGCAATCCTCATCGAACCCAAGCTCGAGCAACCAGCAAAACCAGTCCACCGATTCTGGTAAGCCCGATCCTGGTCCGATGCATCCGCCCCAGAAGACGGACAATACCGTCACGAATTCGACGCGTACCAATTGCGCTCCCAATCTGGCAACCAAGGGCTCCGCAACGACGCCGAATAAGGACGGCCAGGCTTCCACAGCTGTTGAAGGCGCCGCTGGCACCAACACCAATGGTCAGTCTTCAAACTGCTGAACATCCATCAATTGAAGTAAAGGCCGATCATGTGTCGGCCTTTTTTGTCGGAACGAATTCACCGCGACACGGCAGGGCTGGCCCTCGGAGGCCAGTCTGCTTATCATTTGGGCCTGCCTTGGGCTAATGGAAAGCCGGCCCTGTTGTTGACACACGTTTCCGGCAAGAAGGTCAAATGATCCTTCCCCAACTGGTAATGCACTTCTTAGTAATGCCCGGATACTGTTTGGCTCTCCAGGGGGCAGCCTCTTGATTACCGATCCTGATCGAACCGGAAAGCGCCGCTCTCGTGCATGAGCTGCGCCAGGTAATGTGCGACCCGATGCGCCCGGTTCAACCCTCGCCAGAGACCGGACCTGTCGAGCGCGACAAGGACCGAGTTCATGTTGCCTTCGTTGACAGGCGATTTTGCAGCCGCGCGGATCTGCGCGGCAGTGATGACGGTTATGGCGATGTCCTTCTGAGGGGGTGAGAAACGCATCCGGGCGGACCAGACTACGTCAGACGACGTAGCCAGAATGGGGGATGCGCGATATCAGGTTATCTGCGATGTTCCCGCCGCCAAGAGACTGTTGAGGGCTCGAACGGGAAAAACGGGCGAGCCCTCTCTTTTTTGGATCTGCTGTTCCGCGTCGGGTCGAGGGCCTTGCACCCTGGCGGACCAATGCAGGCCCTGTCGGCCAAGCATTGAGAGGCCCAGCCTTGCTCACTTGCTCAACCTGGCTCGCTCCGCCCCCCAAGTTACCCTGTTCTAAATAGCTACTCGACTCTCGGACAAGGCAGTGTTTCATTTTGGGACTATAGGTGCGTAGGGGCGAGCTGATGGTTTATGAGTGGGACGCGCGGCGAGCGCGACGTGCGAATGCGATCAAGATGATTGCGGCGCTTCTGGCGGGGATGATTACTGCAGGAGTACCTGCTTTGATCGTAGCCCAAGCTCTGGATCTTTAGAAGAACCAGCGCCTGCTCAAAGCTTGACGGCTCTCTATAGTTTCGACGCCGCGATGAAAAGGCCTCGACCTGTTGCGGTGTGAAACCCATCGCTACGAAACCTGCCTGCATCATCGGCTCGTTACGAACGAACGTGCCGCTGTATTCGTCTGCGACTTGAGTCCCGCGGTCCTGCGTGGAAATCCAGGCATCCACCTGATCAAGAAGCCCCGCTGAATCGCGCAAGCCGTCCGCGGACATCTGATTCGTTCTGAGAACCTAGGCCAGAATCTCTTGCGTCACCACACCCGGCACCAGCAGAATTGTCTAATACGCGCACGAATGGTTACGGAACGGATTGTGCCCGTTTAACCTTTTGAAATCCTGTTACTACTTCTGATTTCTGCGTCACGGGGCTGACGGAGTGAGCTCGCTTTCACCCGAATTCGCTTGAGCGGTCGTAGGGCGTTTGCTCTACATCATTTGAGCCTGTGGATTACTCTGAAAAGCTGATTTGTCCATTGCAAGCGATCGGCGTTCTATGCTCGGTGGCTGGGGGATAACTAGCCGGGGAAGAGCAGTGCGTAAATCAGCCAGTGGAAGGGAAGAACTTGAGCATCAGGTTCGGATTTTCACCGACGTCATCAAGGAGATGAAAGCCAGGCAGTCCACAGCTGGACACTGTCAGCGGGTCGCAGACTACGAGCAGATCGTCGCGGAACTCAAGGGATCTCTTGCTGCGATGCAACCGGCACACCTTCACTAGGCAGCCGGAACATTGGATGCGCAGGTCAGTTTGATCTCCAGGAGGAGATTCAGATGCACCGCAACCCGTCCAACCGTCACGACTTCGCGTTCTATGTCTGCCTGAACGTTGCTCTCGGCTGTCTTATCGCCGGTGCGGTCTGGCTCCTGCTGAATTGAAGGCCGGTCAGAATGCGAAAAAATGCAATGATCGGTCTGCTTGGCTTAGTCGTGGTTATCTTAGTCGCGGCATTCATGATGCGTGGTCCCAGCCAGCCGATGTCAGGCGCACCTGCATCAGGCCTTCCCCCTGCAGTTGCGCCTCCTGCAAACAAGTAGTTGGTGTCGCGAGGATCGCCGCAGATGTCAGCCGTAAACGACGCAGGCCTGCAGCTTACTGCCCAGGCTCTGGAATCTCCGAGTGATCTCGTCGCGGACGCCGTTGGTGTTTTTGACGGTGTTCCTACTGACGCGGCCAAACTAAATTGTCATCAGGGGTCAAGCGAAAGCCTTTCAGGCGCGGCATGTGGCACGGGATATTCATCCGGCTCCATAGCCTACGCAGACAACTCAAACAACTTGGCAACACCTCGGAAACGCTTTGTTTTCCGGCTTCGGGCAGATCTCGGCAAGACCGGGGTTAACCGCCGCCCTTTCATGGACATACAACAAACTCGACACCCAGGTCGCCGAGCTTTCGCCACCTGACTACGCAGGCGCGCCGGGCACCGTCATCGAACACAAGATCGAATACGTCCGGGACATCCGCAGTGCTTTGCATTACCAATTTTGCGCCCCCTGCGGACAGGTTCCGCACAGTGCAGTCGCGTGTCCTCGTGCCGCTACCATAGACAATACGGGCACCCTTGAGCGCGCGCATTCTGGGAGAATTTCGGCCCGCCTCGGGGCTAGCCCACGCCACGTGCGGCGTCAGGATGAAGTTCGGCAGATCGAGGAGACCCATCAGCGGATGATCGTCTGCAGGCGGTTCTGCGGTGGCGACGTCGAAGCCGGCGCCACTGATCTGGCCGCTTCTCAACGCGTGCTCCAGCGCGGCCTCGTCGACGAGGCCGCCGCGCGCGGTGTTGATCAGGAGTGGCCGCCTGGCCATCTGTGCGAACTCCGCCGTTGAGATCGTGTTGCGGGTCGATGGCATCAAGGGGGAGTGCAAGGTGATGATGTCGCTGTTCTCGAGAATCTTCTTGAAGGGCGTATAGAGCGGCCCCATTCCTTTTGTGCCCTTGTAGTCAGAAAACAGGACCTTCATCCCGAAGGCGCGGCCAAGGTCCGCCACCGAGCGGCCGAGAGCACCGTCACCGATGATGCCCAGCGTCGAACCGGCGAGATCGTTGATCGGGAGGTCGAAGTAGCAGAACTGGTTTGCTTCCAGCCAGCGCCCGGCCTGTACCGAGTTGCGATAGGCCAGAACGCTACGGCGAAGCGCGAGGATCAAAGCGAAGGTGTGCTCGGGAACGGTGTTGACCGCCTAATTGCGAATATTCGAAACCGTTACTCCGCGCTGCACGCATGCGGCGACGTCGACGACATCTGTTCCCGTGGCGGCTACTGCAACGAGCTTGAGGTTCGGGGCGGATGCGGTCGCCGGACCTCTTAACGGAGCCTTGTTCGTGATGACGATGTCGGCGTCCTTGATGCGCTCCGACACCTCGTCGGGCGCCGTGTGGTCGAACTGTATGAGCTCGTACGCGAAGGAGAACGCACGGAAGTGAATGTCGTCGGGCAAGGTCTTGCGATCGAGGAGAACGAAGCGAAGAGGATTGCGGGTTATCAGACATTGGAGAGGACACCAGTTCGAGGAGAGAGCAGCGGCCGCGGTCAAGCGGCCGCTCGTCGTAAGTCGGCATCAGGCTTCTTCTTCCTGGAAGGCTTCTTCGCGCGTTTTGCGGAATGACGGCAGGATCATCAGGAGAAGGACTCCGGCTGTCGCGATCAGCAGGACGAGGCTGATCGGCCGCTCCACGAAGACGCTGGTATTTCCGTGGGAGATTGTCAGAGCCCTACGGATGTTGGTTTCCAACAACGGTCCGAGGACGAACCCCAGAAGCAGAGGACCCGGCTCGCACTTTGCCTTGCGGAAGGCATATCCCAGCAATCCGAACCCAGCGGCCAAAGCTACGTCGAATATGCGGTTGTTGATGCTGTAGACACCGACACAGCAGAAGAGAAGGATCGCCGGGTACAGCAGTCGGTACGGGACGGTCAGGAGCTTCACCCAGACCCCGATAAGGGGCAGGTTGATCACGACAAGCATCAGATTGCCGATCCACATGCTGGCAACAAGGCCCCAGAAGATTTCCGGCTGGGTTGCAAGCACCGTCGGTCCTGGGGTGATGCCGTGGATGATGAAGGCGCTCAACATCATCGCCATCATGTTGTTCGACGGGATGCCCAGAGTCAGAAGCGGGATGAACGAAGACTGCGCGCCTGCATTGTTTGCAGCTTCCGGTCCAGCGACACCCTCGACTGCACCTTCGCCGAACTCGTGAGGGCGCTTGGAGACCTTTTTCTCGACGGAGTAGGCGCAGAAGGAGGCCAGAGTGGCTCCGCCGCCCGGAAGCACGCCAAGGAACGTGCCGACGGCAGTTCCGCGCAGCACGGCCGGCCATGCGCGCCGGAAGTCTTCTCGCGTGGGCCAAAGACGACTGAGCTTGCTGACCAGCACGCCGCGGGCTTCGACATTTTCAAGGTTCTCGATGATCTCCGAGAAACCGAATAGCCCGATGGCAATGACCACGAAGTCGATACCATCGAAGAGTTCGACCGCACTGAACGTGAGGCGCTCCTCGCCGGAGCTGGCGTCAATACCGACCATGCCGAGCAGCAAGCCAAGCAGGATCATGCCAATCGCCTTCAGGACTGGTCCGCGTGCGAGGATCGTTGCGGCGAGGAGCCCGAAGAGCATGAGCGACACATACTCCGCCGGCCCAAAAGAAAGGGCGAAGGACGAAAGTGTCGGACCGGCGATAGCAAGACCGAATGTCGCGACCGTCCCGGCAAAGAAGGAACCGAGTGCTGCGACTGCAAGCGCAGAGCCAGCTCTACCTTGTTGAGCCATCTTGTAACCGTCGACAGCCGTCACGACCGATGACGCTTCGCCGGGAAGATTGACGAGGATCGCTGTTGTCGATCCACCGTACTGTGCGCCGTAGTAGATGCCGGCGAGCATGATGAGCCCCGCAAGAGGCGGAAGGTAGAATGTGATCGGGAGAAGAACGGCGATCGTCGCCGTCGGCCCGATACCCGGCAGGACCCCAATCAAGGTTCCTAGGAGAGCGCCGAGAAGACAGAAGCCGAGGTTCGTGGGCGTCAGGGCCTCGCTGAAGCCCAGCATGAGAAGGTCGACGAAGTTCATGGTTTACCTCCCTCAGAACGGCCAGATCGGCATCTGGACGCCGAGGCCGACGATGAAGACCAAAGCGCCGAACGCTGTCAGCCCGGCAGTGAGCAAGATGACTTCGCGGACCCGTGACTCCCGGTCGGCAATACTGCCGACAAGAAGCAGCCAGACGGAAGCTGCAACGAAACCGAAGAATTCCGCGATGAACGCGAAGCCGACGACGGCTGCCAAGATGATCACAAGCGGCCACAGTCTCGGTTTATCGATATCGACACGCGCCCGGACCGCGCCGAACCCGCCAATCGCAGTACCGATGATGATCAGGAGCCAGCACACTATTCTCGGGAGATAGCCTGGACCCATGGCGGACGCCGTGCCCATGGTCAGGTCGCGCCCGGCCCAGAGGCCGAGCGCGCCAAATCCGATGAAGAGCGCGGCGGTGAAGAGGTCCGGCCGGTTACCGGTTCCTCCAGCCTTGCCGGGAGCAGCCATCACTTCTGTTCCTTGGCCAGTTTCCAGATCGCGCCCAACCGCTCACCGCGTACCGGAAGCTCCTTGTTCCACTCCTCGGATGAGCGATAGGAAAGGGCAAGCGACATTTGCTTAGCCTTTGCCTGGAACTCGGGATTGTCGAGAGCCTTTTTGATCGCTGCTGAGAACTTCGTCCGGATTTCCTCGGGAACGTCGCAGCTCATTGCGATACCGCGCTCAGAACTCATCAGGACTTCGAACCCCTGCTCCTTTGCGGTCGGAAGGTCAGGAGCAATGGTGGCGCGCTCTTCTGCAAACTGGCCGAGGTTCTTGAACGCGGAGTGGTCGCTGCCCACGAACTCCCCGACGTTGATGCCGATCGTATCGACATGGCCACCAAGAAGAGCGGTGCGCGCTTCGTTGGCGCCGTTGAAGGTAACGGCCGTCAGGTCGATGCCTGCGGACTTCTCCAACTGGAGCATGGCAAGATGCTCGTCGGTTCCGAGGCCAGTCGTGCCGACAGTCACGGCCCCCGGTTTTTCCTTCGCGTAGGCGACGAGGTCCTTGAGCGAGTTGAACTTGGAATTAGCCTGGACAATGAAAGAGCCGGGGTCTTCGACGATACGGGCAACGAGGCAGAGCTTCGTCGGATCGAACCGAACCTTGCGATCCATCTGCATCGTTAGATAGCCGGGCGTGTTGAGCGAGGAAACCGTGTAACCGTCGGGCCGGGCTTGTGTCATCGCGGTATAGGCGATTTCGCCCGAAGCGCCGGGACGGTTTAGAATGGTGATTTTCGCGCCCAACTCTTTCTCGACGAAAGGGGCCAGCGTCCGGTTCATCACATCGGTGCCACCGCCCGGAGCGAACGCCACGATGAACTCGATTGGACGGTCGGCGGGCCAGTCGGCGTGTGCTACGCCTGCGCCGAAGAGCAGCGTCGTCGCCAAAGCGGTATTTCTAATCAGATGCTTCATCTTATCCTCCCAGGATAGTGTTGATCGGTTTATTCCAGAGCCTCGATAACTGGCCGACGTTTCCCCTCCGGAGCGTCGGCCAGCGGTGTTTAGTTTGTCGTTGGCAGCTCGCATCCGGCCTTGACGAGGGCATCGTTGAACCATGTCGGATTGTGCGTCCCCGCTTTGATATTCTCGATCTGCTTCTGCTCGGCTGCGTGCTTGGCAACCGTCCTGTCATAGACTTCAGCGGCATCGTCGATCGGAACAACCACCACGCCGTCCGCGTCGCCAACGATCAGGTCGCCGGGCATGATGACCATTCCACCAATGGCGATCGGAGTGTTGATCTCGCCCGGCCCGTTTTTGTAGGGGCCTCGATGGGTGACGCCGACTGCGAACGAGGGGATGTTCATCTCGAGGAAAGCGTCCGCATCACGGATCGCACCGTTAAGAACGAAACCGACGACGCCACGGCGATGAGCGTAGTCGAGCATCATCTCGCCCATCAGGGCGTGTGTCACATCGCCCCCGGCATCCATGACAATGACGTCGCCGTCCACGGCCATGTCCATCGCCTTGTGCAGCATGAGGTTGTCGCCCGGAGGCGCTTTGACAGTCAGTGCGCGACCGACGAGCTTGCCATCGCGGTGCATCGGACGAAGCTCGGCCCCGCCCGCATACATGCGGTGCATGCTGTCGCTGATATTGGCGACTGGAAGCTCCCTGAACTTGTCGATCCATTCCTGATCGATGACCCTGTCCCTGTTTCGAACCCTGAATCCTATGGTCAACGTCGTCTCCTTATGCTGTTGAATTGGTGAGGCCTAAGGCGGGCGTCTTGGCCAGTGCCCGGTGGTTAACGATCCTCTCGCGACCAAGTGGACGTCCTTCCACAATGGCGAAGATGCCTTCCACCGCGTCCACCCCGACCCGAACGTTCGCCTCCTGGGTCACGCCGCCGATATGCGGCGTGACGACAATCCGCTGATTTTGCCAGAATGGGTGATTGTCCGCGGGCGGCTCAGTTTGGAATGTGTCCAGCCCGGCCCCGGCGATCTGTCCGCTCTCGACGGCGCGAAGGAGCGCTTCCTCGTCGATCAGGCCGCCCCGAGCGGTGTTGATGACAAATGAGCCCGGCTTCATCATACCCAGACGCCGATCATCCAGCAGGTTGCGTGTGTCGGCAGTAAGGGGGCAATGAAGGCTGACAATATCGGAGGACGCGATAAGGTCGTCGACATCGGCTACTCGGGCGACTCCGGCTTCGGCAAACCCCGCTTCGTCGGTAAAAGGGTCGAACGCCTGCACCGTTAAGCCTAACCCCTTGGCAAAGGATGCGGTATGGCGAGCGATCGCCCCGAAGCCGACAAGACCAATGGTCATGCCGGCGAGTTCCTTCCCGGAGAAGCCCGGCTTCTCCCAGCGCCCGGCGCGAAGGCTGCTGTCGAGTGGCACGATCCGCTTTACGACGGAAAGGAGCAGTGCAATCGCATGTTCAGCGACTGAAAGGGCATTCGCACCAGCGGCGACGACAACGGGTATGTCGCGGCGCGACGCTGCGTCCACATCGATATTGTCAACGCCGACACCGTGCTTCGAAAGGACACGGAGCGAAGGCGCAGCCTCAATCGCCGCAGAACCGAACCGCCCCATTCGCACCACGACGCCCACCGGGTCGAGATCCGTCACGATGCGGACCAAATCGTCTTCGCTTGTGTAAGGGGGGACGTAAGACACCTGGTAGCCTTTGCTGGCAATCAGGCTCACGGCTTGTTCATTGATGGCTGGTCCAGTGACCAGGATGTTTCGGCTTCCCATGCGTACCTCGAACTGGAATGCGCGAGGACGCGGCGCTGCTTTCGCACCGTTTCACCGTCCTCCCATACGCCAAAGTTCCTCCTGGCGTCTCCTGAAGAGAACGTAACATAAGGGACCCTTGATTAAAGCGAATAATTCTGGCCAAGATGAACAGGAAAACTTAATGCGTGGGAGGTCGGTTTGGATACGCGACAACTCAAAACCTTCATCGCGATAGCTGAGCACGGAACTTTTGCAAAGGCTGCCGAGGCCGTAGGTTTGACCCCGTCCGCAGTCAGTCAGCAGATGCAAGCACTGGAATTGGAGGTCAGCGGAGACCTGTTCGATCGCTCGACCAGGCCCATCACGCTTAACGGCCATGGTCTACAGATGCTTGAAGCAGCACGTACTCTGGTTCGTGGCGCAGACAACATCATTGACGCTATCTCCGGCAGAGCCGTAAGCGGCACGTTCACGATCGGCTCTGTTCGCTCAAGTGCTCTTTCGCTACTGCCTGTCTCAATCGTCGCCCTCAAGGCCGACTATCCCGATCTCAGGATCAAGCTCCAGGTCGCCAATACGGATGAATTAATGAACGATGTCATGTCAGGCCGTCTGGATTGCGCGATGGTCGCCGAATATTCCGGAATTCCTTCAGCCTTAAGGTGGCACCCGTTTATCAACGAACCTCTACTGGTGATCGGTCCTGACGGCACTCCACACATGTCTGGCCTCGATATGCTTTCCACGCTGCCTTATGTCAGGTTCAACAGTAAATTCAGGCTCGCCCAGATTATCGAGACCGAGCTTGCAAAAACCGGCGTCGAGCCAAACTTGATAGCCGAGATCGACACGATTGCGTCGGTGGTCTCCTGCGTTATTCACGGTCTCGGCGTGTCCGTGGTTCCCTGGATCGCGTTGAGAGACATTACGGCTCCGATCGTCTCGGTACCCTTTGGCGAACCGCAGATATTGCGGCCGATTGGGCTGCTAGAAAGGCGATCTGGTACGCGCACTGCCATCATCGATCGGCTGCATCAGCACTTGAGTAGGCTCAGCGCGCCGTACGGCGTAGCGCGTTGATTGAGGCTTTTGCGCCCGTGACCGGATTCGGACAAGCCAATGTTATCATTTACGCTCTTGGACCAACCCGAACCGTCGCCACGCCGCGCCTTTTGGAAAAGCCACTGGAGCTATTAACGATTTGCAGAAGACGCGCGTGGAGCCACCATCGTGGGTGAAATCGTTAATCTGGCCACCTGATGTGATCGAGACAAATCTTCCCTGCTAAAGTTCTCGCAAAGGCAGCTTATTGAAGCCAGCTGCAATCCGAGGCGGCAGCGCATGTGGTACTGCTGACTCTCCCTATATCGGCGACTCCGCTAATGCACTACGCTGAACGCACGGTACGGCTAGCATATAGGTCTTGGAGTTGTTGTTGTTTCAAGGCATCTTGCTTGGGCGCGATACCAAAGGTTCGGGAATATTCTCGACTGAACTGAGAGGGGCTTTCGTACCCTACTTTGTAGGCGGCCTCGGCGACATTCGCAGCTTGAGTTACCATGAGTCGGCGCGCCTCCAGCAGGCGAAGTTGTTTTTGAAACTGCAGAGGTGTCATAGCTGTCAGCGCCTTAAAATGTTGATGAAACGATGACGGGCTCATCCGCGCAATCTCAGCCAGTTCTTCCACCCGAAGCGTTTCCGCAAAATTGGTATGCAGGACTGCTACAGCTCTGACGACGCGCTCAATGTTCGATTCCGGTAAGGCCAGCTTGCAGATTTCGCCGCCATGCGGCCCGCTCAACAGCCAGTAGCAGATCTCCCGGACGATCGAAGGTGCCAAAACAGGAATCGCTTTCGGTGTCGCCAGCAACCGAACGAGACGAAGGATGCAATCTTCCAAGGGCTGATCGACCTTCGCGACGAAAGCGCACGGACCTGATGCCTCCGACTGCAGAGGGAGCGCCTCTAATTGTTCGAGGACTTCCCTTACGGTCGCCACATCAAAGTCAATCATCACACCAACGTATGGCGTCTCCTCACTCGCTTCGACGATCTGACCGGTTGCTGGCACGCCGACGCTAACGACCAGGCATTCCATCGTTCTGTAGCGCAGCAGCTCCTCTCCAAGCTGCAGTTCTTTGCCGCCCTCAACGACGACGCAGAGCGACGGCCGATAGATGTTGCGCATGGGCATCATCGATTGAAACGAGCGCACGATATTGAAGCCTTCTATGGCCGTCGGAAACAGGCCCTGCCCGCCACCTTGGTCTTCAATGTAGGCCGTTACGGCAGATAGCAATGGAGAATTCAAACGGAGCTCCGGCTGTTTCAGGGGCCACTGCAAGACGTGGTTCCTCGCCGGCATCATCGCCTCTCCTGCAGGAATAGGCAAGTTTCTTGAAGGTTCGGGCATTCTGGTCATTGGACACTCCATCTAGCTTAAGGGTGCAACCAAGCGAGGAGTGACCTCAAGATGACAGAAATCGTCGCCCGGTCAAGAGACCCCCTAGAGACACGAGCGCCGCCTGCTGCCGCTTCCCGGGAGTATGCCAAAGGCCTGCGAATGGCCGCCCTATGCATTGTGCTCCTGCTGATCAACGCGTTCTCCCAGATCGATCGAATATTGCCGTTCATCCTGGCGGAAAAGATCAAAGCAGACCTGTCGCTGACCGACACCCAAATGGGCCTGCTCACCGGCCTTGCGTTTGCAGTCTGCTACGCACTCCTCTCATTGCCGCTCGCCCGAGCGGCAGATCGGGGCTCTCCCCGGCTCGTACTGGTGTCCTGCGTCCTGATCTGGAGCGTCATGACGACACTCGGAGGTTTTGCCGCCAGTTTCATGTTCCTGGCCCTCACGCGCTTCGGCGTCGCGTTCGGCGAGGCCGGCGCGATCCCCGCGGGCCACGCTCTCATCGTCCGCAAAATTGGCCCGGAGCGGCGCGGTCTTGCGATCGGTCTGTTCGCAATGGGCATCCCGTTGGGCACCATGGTGGGCTTTGCCGCCGGCGGTGCGATCGCGGATGTTTTCGGCTGGCGCGTCGTTTTGATCGGTGCTGGAGCTATCGGAACCCTGATCGGGCTGTTGGCCATCGTCGTTGCCGGCCCCACCTCTCCACTTCCGACAACCGCCTCTCGCGACGAACCCTTCTTGCGAACCAGCGTTGACCTGCTGTCGTCTCCGGCATTCCGCTGGTTGTTCGTGGGCACCATTTTCCTGGGCTTCGCAGGCGCGCCTTTCTACGCCTTCTCCATACCGTTTCTGATCCGTACCTACGGTTTTACCGCGACAGAAGTCGGCGTTTCGTTCGGCATGTTGCAAGGATTGATGGGGATCATCGGTACACTGGGCGGCGGCCGATGGTTTGATTTCGCTGTTCGTTCAGGCACCGGCAAGGTGCTCGGTCCTCCGGCCATTCTATTCCTGATCGCCAGCATAACGACGACGGTGGCGCTATTTGCACCGACCGGCTGGATGTCCATTGCGCTGTTCGTGCCTGGAATGCTGTCATTTTCCTTCATGCTGCCGTGGGGCTTCGGCGCCTCGCATCTGATCGCCGGTACAGGACGTCAGGCGCAGGCGACCAGCCTCGTCATGATCGGAAGCGGCCTCCTCGGGCCTGCGCTTGGCCCTCTGATCGTTGGCATTGTCAGCGATGCTGCCAGCGCAGCCGATATTTCAAACGGCCTCGGCCTTGGCTTGTTGATCGTGCCTTTGGCGAGCGTTTTGTCGGGCTTTGCCCTGCTCGTCGCAAACCGTCGTGTCGGCACGTTCCTCCGCCGGAACTGAGCACGAAACGCAGCTTACTCATCACGTCTGCAGCATCTCAAAACTCTTCAGGCGGCATCGCCTGATCGATGCGGGCTGACGCTTCCCTGCGCCGAAGCCGTTCGCGACCGGATACTCTTACAGGACACCCTCGTCATGAAATATAACACACTCGGAAATACCGGCCTCTTCGTCTCGGAGCTCTGCTTGGGCACGATGACATTCGGCGGCAAAGGGGTATGGGCCACTATGGGCAACGTCCAGCAGGACGACGCTCAGCGACTGATCGCCCGCGCGCTCGAACATGGCATCAACTTCATCGACACTGCCGATATCTACTCCGGTGGCGTCGCAGAAGAGATCGTTGGTCAGTCGCTCAGAAACCTCGGTGTTCGGCGAGAAGAGGTGGTTATCGCAACCAAGGTCTGCGGACCGATGGGCCAGGGCCCAAACGACACCGGCAATTCGCGCGGCCACATCTTCGATAGCGTCAAAGCCAGTCTGAGACGGCTACAGGTGGATCACATCGATCTTTACCAGCTCCATAACGTCGACAATGTAACGCCGATCGAGGAAAGCCTTGCCGCATTGGACGCGCTTGTCCAGCGGGGTCTGGTTCGCTATGTGGGTGTGTCGAACTGGTCGGCCTGGCAGATGGCGAGGGCGCTGGGCCACAGTGAACGCCTTCAGATCGCGAAGATTGCCACCTCGCAGAACTACTACACGCTTGCAGGTCGCGATATCGAGCGGGAGATCGTTCCTCTCATCAAGGCCGAGAAACTTGGTCTTCTGGTTTGGAGCCCGCTTGCCGGCGGGCTGCTGAGCGGCAAGTTCGGCCGCGACAAGCAGGGCGAGGAAGGTAGTCGCCGGACCACTTTCGATTTCCCCCCGGTCGCTATGGATCGAGCTTACGACGTGATCGACGTGATGGAACGCATTGGCGCCGGCAAAGGTGTCAGCGTCGCAAGAATTGCGCTGGCGTGGCTGCTGCACCAGCCGCACGTCGCAAGCGTCATCGTCGGCGCGAAGACGATCGCGCAGCTCGATGACAGTATCGGGTCCTCGGAGATTACGCTGAGCGCCAATGAGATCGCCGAGCTGGACGCCGTCAGCAGGCTTGCTCCCGAATATCCCGGCTGGATGCAGCGGACGCGTGAGGTCCCGCCAAAGCCGCCTCTCAGCAAACCGATCGACGCCACCCCATAAGCTCGGATCCCGGAACCGCCCCATTCCGAATCCGTGAAAGGTCGCTTCACCCCAAGCGATCTCCTGTCCGCCGAAGACGTCCCCCAAACAATGCGTCTTCGGCGGACATTTCGCCCCAAAGAAACGAAGGACTGACTATGACAAAATCGTGGACACTCAATGATATGCCACCTCAAAAGGGCCGGACGATCCTGATCACCGGAACTGGTGGTCTAGGCTTCGAAGATGCACTTGCGCTGGCCCAAGCCGGTGCTGACGTGATCATCGCAGGGCGCGATCCGACCAAGGGTGCCGATGCTATCCGGCGCGTCAAGGAAAAGGCACCCAAGGCATCTGTCACTCTGGAAATCGTCGACCTCGCCAGCCTCGCATCGATCGAGGCGCTCTGCAAAAGGCTCAAAGAAACCCGCGACCATATCGATGTTCTCATCAACAACGCCGGTGTCATGACGCCGCCGACGCGCGAGACAACCAAGGATGGTTTCGAACTACAGTTCGGCACCAACTACCTCGGACACTTTGCTCTGACAGGCCACCTCCTGCCGCTGCTCATGCGAGCACAAGACCCGCGGGTCGTCACGCTTTCCAGCATTGCTGTTCGAAGCGCAGGCGCCGCAATCAATTTCGACGACCTGCAAGCGGAGCGTGGCTATAAGCCGATGCCTGTTTACACTCAGTCGAAACTGGCCTGCCTGATGTTTGCGTTCGAACTGCACCGGCGGAGCGAGGAAGCGGGTTGGGGTATCACCAGCATCGCTGCCCACCCAGGCGTATCGCGCACGGATCTCCTCCACAACGGCCCTAGTCGACGCAGCGTTCAAGGCTTCCTCAGGTCGTTCATGTGGTTTCTGTTCCAGCCGGTTGCACAAGGCGCGCTGCCGACCTTGTTTGCGGCAACATCCGCAGAAGCCCGAGGCGGCGGCTATTACGGTCCCGACAGGCTCAGCGAGACGCGTGGACATCCAACGGAAGCACAAATCCCGCGCCAGGCGCTGGAAAAGCACGTGGCGCAAAAGCTTTGGGAAACCTCGGAAAAGCTCACGGGCATCTCCTTCAACGCGCAGGCTCCGACCCTGGAGCTCTCTGGCCCGGGCGCGACAAGGCTCGCGCGGGACGCGTAAGAGATGGACCCGCTCGGAAATCTTGTCGACTGGATTGCGATATACGGCATATTCGGTCTCTTCGCGATCGGGCTGGCCGAGCGCTTCCTGCCTGCCCTGCCCTCCTATGGTGTTCTCGTTGCCATCGGTATCGCCGCCGACGGTCTTTGGTCCCTCCACACCGCCGTCATCGCAACGACGCTCGGGAGTTTCATGGGCGCCCTCGGTTTCTATTTTCTCGTGCGTGTTATCGGGAGAAAGAGGTCCGCAACGCTTCTCTACGCGGTCGGCAGCTGGGTGGGTCTATCGCGACCTCGCATTGACTGGACATTGTCCTCCCTGCGCGACCGGGAACAAGCGCTGACGATCCTGTCGCAACTCATTCCCACGGTGCGGTTGATCGCGCCTGTGGCGGCTGGGCTCTTAGGCACAAGTACGCTACGGTTTGTCGCTGGCGTAGCAGTCGGCATAGTCTTGTGGAACGGCTTGTTCATCGCCGCAGGTTATCTCGCTGTTTTGGCCATTCCCGGCATCAATTCATCCGCGCTCGCACTGAAGATACTGATCCTGCTGGTTGTCGCAGAGGGACTTGTGGCCTTGGTATGGCGGCTTCAGCGACGATATACGATGCGTGTCAAACCGGGAGCCCGCGAGCGATGACGAACAGGACTGCCGATGCCTTTTTGTTTTTTCGGGCGTGGCTTTCCGCGCCTCTTCGCGTCGCCTCGGTTACCCCATCAGGGCGCGCGTTGTCTTCACTCATGACAACCGAAATTTCTGCGGACACAGGCACGGTCATTGAGCTGGGTCCGGGAACAGGCGTTTTTACGGAAGCATTGCTGGATCGAGGTGTCGCTGAAGAGAATCTCGTGCTGGTCGAGTATGGTGCTGAGTTTGCCAACCAACTTAGCGATCGCTTCCCAAGAGCAAAAATCGTCCAGATGGATGCTGCTCAGTTGCGCAAGTTGTCGCTTCATGCCTTAGCGCCTGTAGGTGCTGTCGTCAGTGGCCTTCCTCTTCTATCGATGCCATTACGCAAAGTGCATGCCATCTTGGAGGGGGCATTCTCGCATCTTCGTCCGGGTGGAGCATTCTACCAGTTCACTTACGGCCCGAAATGCCCGATCGCCAGACCCTTGCTCGACCGTCTCGGCCTGAAGGCGACGTATATCGGCTGGACCTTCGCCAATATTCCACCTGCAGCCGTCTACCGTATCAGCCGACGACGACCGCGGAGAGCGCTCGCACCAACCCGTCGGAATCTGTTGTTTAATGGTCGGCAAAACCCGTCTTGGTGAGCATCAACGCGATCTGGATGGCTCTTTTTGTTCTGGTTGAGGCAGGCAGGCCTCGGACATCCCACCATGGCCCGAGGTTCCCAAAGGAAGGTCCTGGTCTGCGCGGTGCTGTGGCTCTGTACGTCTGGCCAGCAATTTCTGCGCCACGCCACACTGGATAAACTTCCTTATCCTCAGGCTCCGCGATAATCGGGGCGGGCAGCCCTCGATACGACAAGAAACCAACGATCCGCGGCGAGGCGGCAAAGCTACCGAAGTATCAGCCTCGGACGATCAGGCACATAATTTGAGGTTTTCGACATTCTACAGCGTGCGCCCCGGCCGTAGTTTTTCTCCTTAAACGGAAAAGGACGTCGATATACTGAAATCGAAAATCAAGAAGTTCTCACTAGCAGTCATGCTAACGGCTGGAATTACGGGATTACAGGTCACTGCGGCTGCCGCTCAAGCTTCGTCGCCAAGCGAGATCGAGGGCGTTTGGGAAACAGTGGAAGGCAACTTCAAGTTCGAAGTATACGACGCCGGTGGCAGCTTTGCTGCCCGTGTCATTTATGGCGATCGGCTGATGGAAGCGGACGGAAAGACCTTCAAAAAGGACATCCACAATCCCGACCCAAAGCTACGAGGCCGCTCGCTTGAGGGCATCACTTTTCCCACCGATCTGAGATGGGATCGACAGGATCGCCGTTGGGAAGACGGCAAATTCTACGACGGACGTCGGGGCGCACCTATTCAGGGCGGGCATCGATGCGAGATGGTGCGCTCGAACTGCGAGGTTATGCGTGGACGCCGCTCCTCGGACGGACTATGGTTTTGTATCGCTCGCAATGACGGCTTTCCCGGGAAACCGCCGCAGTTTTCACAGTCTGGATGCGAGCCGGAGCGCGCGATTGCTTGTGGCGGTGTGTTGGCTGAGCGGCTTATATTTGCCGCCTACATCGTTGGCTTTTTCGGCGCTATCCGCGTTGGCGGTGAAGCCTATCGATGGAACGAGGCGTTGCCCGGTTTGTACGATCCGTCATCGCGCCTGTCGACGATCGCCATCGGCGCCCATTTCGTGGCCGGCAGTATCCTCGTCCTGCTGGGGCCGGTTCGGCAGGTTGCGGCGAAGCATCCCGCGGCTTCACCGGTGGCTCGGGCGGATCTATGTGGTTTCGGCCGCCGCAGCTGGTGTGGGAGGTTTGGCTTTCATTGTCGGGCACGGCACCATCGGCGGCACTCTGATGGATGTCGGGTTCGGCCTTCGCGGCGGCCTCATGGTGCTGAGTGCAACCATGTCCTATCTCCACGCGCGGTCGGGCCGTTACTCTTCGCACCGTGCCTGGGCGATCCGCCTATTTGCCCTCACCATCGGCTCCTGGCTCTATCGTATAGAATATGGTGCCTGGTTTTTGCTGTCGCGATTTTCCGGGTCCATGGCGGAATTCAGCGACTAGTTCGACGCCCTTATGGTTTTCTTTTTCTGCATCCCGAACTTGATTGTCGCGGAATTCGTCATCCGTGCCGGTTGGCAAAGTCGCACCGCGAGCGCCAACCTCTCAGCATCGGCCCTGTTCGTGGCCGCAAGCGCTTTCATTGCCTGCGCCACGTTGATGTTCACCGCTCACACGTGGGTCCCAAAATCGTGAGTGGCATCACACTGTAGCTGCCGAGGATTAGGCATGTTTTTTGTCGGATCGGGTATGTCCGAGCAGGTGCGCACGATCCAAACTACCTTTGTCAGAGGGATTTAGTCCATGTCTTTTACACTCTCGGTCAATGGCCGGACCCATGATGTTGACGAAGATGGCGAAACCCCGCTTCTGTGGGTGCTTCGCGATCACCTGTCGCTGACGGGCACAAAATACGGCTGTGGCGCAGCTCAGTGCGGCGCCTGCACCGTCCATGTCGACGGGAGGCCAGCTCGATCCTGTTCGGTCCCATTACGGTCGGCCGTGTCGGCACAGATTTCCACAATCGAAGGCATGAACGGCGCTGAAGCAGCAGCTCTTCGGGATGCCTGGGTAGAGCGCGATGTACCGCAATGTGGGTTTTGTCAATCCGGTCAGATCATGAGCGCGATCGCACTGCTGCGAGCGAATAAACAGCCTACGGATCAGGACATTGACATTGCGATGAGCGGTAACCTCTGTCGCTGCGCCACCTACACTCGAATTCGCGCGGCCATCCACGATGCGGCGGCAAAGCTCGGTGCGCCGACATGACCCCACCCCCGTCCAAAAAGGGAAGATGGCGTCGCCGGGTCAAAGTCGCGTTTGCGTCGATATTCGGGATAATTTTTGTCGCGGCTGCCGCGGGCCTCGTCTACGCCCTTTATCCCCGTACCATGCCGCAGACACAAACAATTTTGGCTAGACTGCAGCCCGCTGAACTTGATCGTTTGCGCGAGGTTTCAGACTTCAATGCGATTACCGACCCGACCGCGAGGTCTGTGGCGCTATTCACGGAAGCCGGCCGTGTGATCGAGCACCCACGCTGCACGAACTGTCATCCACGAACTGACCGACCCACCCAGACAGACGCGATGCGCCCGCATACGCCCTGGGTCACACGTGGCGCCGACGGCGGAGGGCCCCCGACGCTTCGTTGCTCAACCTGCCATCAGGCCGAAAACTTTGAGGCGTCGGGTGTACCGGGGAACCCCAAGTGGAGGCTCGCGCCGATCGAGATGGCTTGGCAAGGCAAGACGCTCGGCGACATCTGCAGGCAGCTCCTCGATCCGGCACGTTCGCATATGACCCGCGAGGAACTGCTTCATCACATGGCGCAAGACGAACTGGTGGGCTGGGCCTGGCATCCGGGCGCGAACCGCAAGCCCGCCCCCGGCACTCAGGAAGCCTTCGGGTCATTGATCAAGGCTTGGCTCGATGCGGGCGCAGCGTGCCCACAGTGAGTAGGCTCAAGTGAGAGCAGGATTGACAATAGGAGAATGTCCGTGACCGACGCCCAAGACAGGAAGCCACGATTTCGGATGACCCGTCGACGCTTGATCCTGGGTGGATCGATGATCGGTGGGGCGCTCGTGGTGGGCTACGCCGCAACCAACCCGATGCAGGCTATCGGCGCCGTCCTGCAAGGCGGCGGCGACGACCCGGAGCCAAGCGCCTTCGGACCATTTATCCGCATCACCGATGACGGCTGGGTGACGATCGTCAACAAACAGCAGGAACTCGGCCAAGGCATTCACGCTGGGCTCGCCGCGATCGTCGCGGAAGAACTCGACGCGGATTGGGACAAGGTGCGCGTGGTCAACGCGCGCAGCAACTTCCGCGCCTACGGCGTGCAAATGACAGCCGGTTCAAATTCGATCGCCTCAAACTGGGATCTGATGCGGAATGCGGGTGCTGCAGCACGCGCTATGTTCGTGCAGGCGGCAGCCGCTCGCTGGGGCGTGCAAGGCAGTGGCATCGTTGTCCGCGACGGTACCCTATCCCATCCTGGCTCCAACCGAACCGCGACCTTCGTCGAGCTTCTGGCCGACGCATCCCGGCAAACTCCGCCAGAGACGCCGATCCTGAAACGCCGAGAAGACTATCGGTTAATCGGCACGGAGCGCGTGCGCCGAAAGGACAGCCTGCCGAAGAGCACAGGTGCCCAGGTCTATACGCAGGATATCCAGCGTCCGGACTTACTCATCGCAATGGTAGCCCATAGTCCCCGCTTTGGCGGAAAACTGATGCGGTTCGATGCATCGGACGCTCTGAAGGTAAGGGGCGTCAGACATGTGTTCGCCATCGAGACGGGCGTTGCCGTCCTTGCCGAGACGACGTTTGCCGCCAAGCGTGGGCGCGATGCATTGCGTATCGAATGGGACGACAGCGAAGCCGAGACGCGTTCGTCTCCCGACCTTGTGGCATATTTCCGTGACATCGCAGCCGGGCGTACCGATGTCAAGCCCGGCCGTTTCCAGACTAAGGGTGACACGCCGGAAGCGCCTTTCGACGGTGATGTTGTCGAGTTCGCCTTTGATTTCCCTTATCTTGCACATGCGCCGATGGAGACACTCAATTGCGTCGCCAAGGTCGACGGCTGGGATGTTGCAATAACATCGGGCGCTCATCTGGTAACAGTCGATCAGGTTCAGGCAGCACTTACTGCTCGGACCGTTCCGGGCCGGGTCGACATCGAGGTGATCCCTGCAGGCGGTTCGTTCGGCCGCCGCGGTGGAATGAGCTCTGACTATGTCGTCGAGTGCGTGCGGATCGCAAAGCGGGTCGAGGGTCGCTCCGTCAAGCTGATCTGGAGCCGCGAGGACGATATGAGGATGGGTTACTTCCGGCCAATGTCACATCATCGGGTATGGGTTCAGGTAGGCTCGGACGGGTTTCCCGAGCGCTGGCGGGTCCATTCGGTTTGCCAGAACCTGCTTCCCCTCGCCCCGAATTTTACGGCGACCGAGGGTATCGCAGACTCGCCTAATCTTTCCACCGCGACAACTGTCGATGGCAAGATTTTCACGCCGGCGTTTCCAGTCACTGTCGGGTTTTGGCGCTCGGTCGGCAATTCGCATACCGCCATGGTGATGGAGCACATCGTGGATCAGCTGGCGCGCCGGGCGGGTAAGGATCCAGTCTCCTACCGTCGTTTTCTATATCAGAAGGCTGGCGATACGCGTCGGCTGGCGGTACTGGACGAGCTTTACGCCAGGGCCGGCTGGGATACCCCACTCGAAGCGGGGTGGGCGCGGGGCATGGCGATCCACCAGGCGTTCGGAACGATCGTTGGCCAGGTTGCTGAAGTTACGCTGCTCGATGGCCGGCCGATCGTGCGTCGCGTTGTGGCCGTCGTCGATTGCGGAATCGCGGTTGCGACGGATCAGATCGCGGCTCAGATGGAAGGAAGTATCGGTTTTGGCCTGTCCGCGGCCTTTTACGGCGAGATCACGCTCAAGGATGGACTGGTACAACAGACAAACTTTGACCGATACCCAGTCTTGCGAATGAACGAGATGCCCGCTGTCGAAACCTATATCGTCGCGTCTGACAACAAGCCGACTGGAATGGGTGAGCCGGGAGTGGCGCCGATCGCGCCAGCGGTGGCGAATGCCATGCTCGCCTTATCTGGCACGCCGACACAGCGCCTGCCATTCCTCAATGGCGCAATGAATGCCGGCTTTTCGATTTCCTGACGGCAACGCGAACTTCGCGCGCCCAGCTACGGCCGGTGCACATAAAGCCATTGCTAAGTGGAGCTAATCAGTCCGCGCGATATTTGCGGGCTAATCCTCCCGGCTGGCCTGACTTACGTTGAAAGGAATATGCGGTTTCGGTTTAGGCCGGAACGGATGACGCCAGCATTGTTGCAACCCAACAGGAGACGAAATCCACATGTCACACACGCACGATAGGCAGTTTCTTGAGATCACCCGGCGACAGGTCTTAGAGGCTGGAACGATTGTCTCGGTGTCCGGGTTGCTGCCAGTAGCTGCGCAAGCCCAAGCGCCCAGTCCGCAGCCAACACGGGAAAACGGCGCGACAGTTCAGGTGAGCTTCCACGTCAACGGCCAGCCGAGTGCACTGGAAATTGATGCGCGGGCATCCTTGCTGGATATGCTGCGCGAGCGACTGGGCTTGGTTGGTGCGAAAAAGGGATGCGACCATGGCCAATGCGGCGCCTGCACTGTCCACATAGACGGGCGCAGGGTCGCCTCCTGTCTGACGCTTGCCGCCAAAGTCGATGGCCGTGATGTCACGACCATCGAAGGTATCGGCCGCGCGGACGCTCTACATCCCATGCAGCAGGCCTTCATTGACCACGACGCCCTGCAATGCGGCTACTGCACGCCCGGCCAGATCATGGCGGCAATCGCCTGCGTCAAGGAAGGTCATGCGTCTACGCCCGAGGAGATCCGGGAATATATGAGCGGCAACATCTGTCGATGCGGAGCTTATGTCGGCATTGTCGCCGCGATCGCGCAGGCAGCTCCCCTGATTGAGCGGAGCTGAACATGAGATCGTTATCCTACATCCGCGCCAAAACTGTCAGCGAAGCGACCGAAGCCTTTGCGGCGGCAGGCGAAGGTGCTCGCTATATCGCTGGCGGAACCACTCTCTACGACCTGATGAAGCTGGGTGTCGAGCGCCCCGCGCACCTGATCGATATCGCCTCTCTTGAGGGAGGCGATCGGATCGAGACCAGCGGCGACGTTCTGTTCTTTGGTGCCGGAGCCCGCATGGCCGATGTTGCCGAAGATGAGGTCGTGCGCCGTGACTATCCGGTTCTGGCCGAGAGCCTCTCGAAAGCCGCCTCTCAGCAGCTGCGCAACATGGCGAGCGTCGGCGGCAACCTCCTGCAGCGCACCCGTTGTCCTTATTTCAGGAACGGCGCAATCGGTGCCTACCCCTGCAACAAGCGAGAGCCCGGCTCCGGATGCGCAGCGATCGGCGGCGTGGACCGCGGCCAGGCCGTGCTCGGCATCAGTGCCGCTTGCACCGCCGTGTCCCCGGGTGACTGGCCCGTCGCACTGACAGCAATGGACGCAACGATAGAGATCGGGGGTCCCGCCGGTACACGGTCGGTTCCAATCTCCGCATTCTATCGGTTGCCCGGTGACACGCCCCATCTCGAGTTCTCGATAGAAGCCGGCGAGATCGTGACCGGTATTTCTGTGCCCAAGACAGACGCGGGCAAAAACTCAACCTATCTCAAAGTGCGCGACCGAGAATCCTATGCGTTTGCCCTGGCCTCGGCAGCCGTGGCGCTAGCGATGGATGGGGATCGCGTGCGACAGGCGCATATTGCACTTGGCGGCGTTGCCACCCGGCCTTGGCGGGCACGCGAGGCGGAGGAGATTCTGACGGGCCGGTCTATCGAACCAGAGATTGCGCTGGCTGCCGGCAGAGCGGCATTCGCCGATGCCCGACCCGGCGCGCACAACGCGTTCAAGATTGAACTCGGTGCTCGCACCCTTGCCGACGCCATCATGACAGCTGGAAGGAAGATGCAATGACGCAGGAACGCACTACTGACCGCCCTCGGGTCGATGCTTTTGAAAAAGTGCTGGGTCGAGCACTATACGCAGCAGATCAGCCGATCGCCGGTCTGCTTCATGCGATGACGGTTCCAGCGACAATCGCCAAGGGACGTATTGAAGCGATCGACGCAACTGCCGCTGAAGATGTGCCAGGCGTCGTGCGCATCTTCACGCATGAGGATTTCTCGCAGATCAAGACGACACCTGCCGCTCGCGGTGCCTATGGTCAGCCCGGCAAAGGCCATCAGCCGATGACGAGCCCGGTCGTGCGCCACCGGGGCGAACCGGTCGCCCTGGTGGTCGCCGAAACGTTGGAGGCCGCCATCGAGGGCGCGGAAGCCATCAAGGTCCGCTACGCCGAAGAGGCATTCAGCACCCACATGGAGGATGATCTTGCCAGTCCGGAGCCGGAGCCCGATCGCCAGCTGTCCTCCGGTGATGCGCAGGCAGCCTTTGCTACTGCCGATCATCGCATTGATGTCGAGTACGTGCATCCCCAACAGCATCACAATCCGATCGAGCTGATCTCGACGACCGCCGCATTCGAGGATGGTGAACTCCGGATCTATGAGGGCACCCAGGCGGCGTCAGCTTTTGCCGGCGGCCTTGCAGGGATGATGGGGATGGAGCCGAAACGGCTGCGCGGCGTAAGCCCCTACACAGGCGGTGGCTTCGGCCAGAAGAACGGCATTCAGGAGCAGAGCGTGCTGGTTGCAAGCGCCGCCATTCTACTGCGCCGTCCCGTGAAACTCGTGATGCCGCGCGGTCAATTGTTTCATACGGCATCCTATCGCCCCAGAAGCCGTCACCGGGTTCGGCTCGGGGCGGACGAACAAGGGCGCCTCCTGGCAGGCCTTTATGAAACGGTCCAGCAAAACAGTCGGTATGATGGGTTCGCGTGTGATCACGGCGCCAATCCTCCTCGCATGTACGAATATGGTGCCTGGGCAGGAAGCGACCGGATCATCCGGGTCGACACCCAAACGCCCGGCCATCAGCGTGCCCCGCATGAGCATCCCTCTAGTTACGCTACCGAATGCGCATTGGATGAGTTGGCTGAGGCTGTCGGGATGGATCCCGTCGAGCTCCGCATCCACAACGACGCTCAAAACGACCTGATTACTGGCAAGCCATTTTCTTCTCGTCATCTCGTTGGTTGTCTAAGACGCGGGGCGGAGCTGTTCGACTGGAGCCGACGAGCCCGCGAACCTGGCTCCTTGGTAGCAGAGAATGGCGACCGCATCGGCCTCGGTGTTGCCTGTGGGAGCTACAAAGGATCGATGACGGCAGCTGTTACGACACTTCGTCTCTCGGCAAGCGGACGATGTGAGATCGCCACATCCGGCCACGAGATGGGACAGGGCATTCGTAGCGTCATCGCCGCGGAGCTGATCGAAATTCTCGGCGTGGACCCAACCAGGCTCGATATCCGGATCGGAGATACCGGACATGCGCCGCAGCATATCACCGCGGGCTCATGGGGAACGGGAAGCGTCGCGCCGGCAGCGCGAAGCGCCGCCTTGAAACTGCGCGAAGAGCTTAGCGTTCTAACCGGCGCGCCATTGTCGGAAGAACCGGTCCATGTCCAGCTTGCCCGCACCCGCCGCCCCTCCTTGGAAGTCACAGTCAATACGATCCCACTCGGCAAGGACGGGCAGGTGATCGAGCAATTGCGCCGGGGTATCCCCTCAACCACCGGGCCTGAATATCCAGACTTCATGGCCTTCAGCTGGATCGCCCATTTTGCTGAAGTTCACGTGGAGACATCGACCGGGCGCGCGCGTGTCAAACGCGTCGTCAGTGTTGCCGACTGCGGCCGGGTCATGAACCGGCGCACGGCGGAAAGCCAGGTCAGAGGCGGTGTCGTCTGGGGTATTGGCGCGGCTTTGCGCGAGGCCGGTGAAACAGACCCCCGCTTCGGCGGTGTGCTCAACAATGACCTTGCTGAATATGTCGTGCCGGTCAACGCCGACATCGGCGCAATCGATGTCGATTTCATCGATCAACCGGACTTCAAGCTCAACATGTCCGGCGTCAAGGGTCTTGGCGAAGTCGCAATGGTCGGAGCTGCCGCAGCCGTCGTCAATGCCGTCTACAATGCGACCGGCAGACGTGTACGACATCTACCCATCAGGATTGAAGACCTGCTGTAAAGCAGGTCTCAACGGCAAGGCATGCGAGACGAAATAAGGGCACACGATGCTCTTTCCTGGGCACAACGGAAGAGTGGCGCGATCTCGCAGCCTTTTGAAATGCGCGACTGCCTAACTCTTCATCGAGTCATTGTGCGGATTGGCTGCAGTACCGCCTCCTCCAGGGCCGACATCCGGATCGGGTCGGCAACGGCATAGGCAGGGTCGGCGATCATCTCGACGAAGGCTGTCCGTCGTGGGTAGCGTACCAGCGCCACCGCGTCCCAGGATTGACCGGGTTCGGCGCAGAGCGCGGTCGCGCCATCGCCAGCTAAGATGATTTCCGCGCCATACCGGCTTACGATCGGGCCGGCCATGGCGAGATAGTCCAAGTAGCGCTGGCGCCCCCCGTCTGCCTTGAACCGAAGCAAGTTGAGCATCACGATGGGCTGCTCGTCATCTTCGGCAAGAAAGCGATCAATATCTGCGGCGGTGACTTTGATCATGATAATTCTCCGTGATAGGGGCTTCAGCCTCGTTCAATCGCCCGGAAAATTATGCTGTTGCCACGGCACGCTCCATAATGGAAACCCCAGAATACTTTATCTGAAACCCTAAAATGGATCCCTTCCTCGATCTTATCCGACT
Organism: Neorhizobium sp. USDA 3394; assembly: GCF_056280385.1. Classification (NCBI taxonomy): domain Bacteria; kingdom Pseudomonadati; phylum Pseudomonadota; class Alphaproteobacteria; order Hyphomicrobiales; family Rhizobiaceae; genus Neorhizobium; species Neorhizobium sp. USDA 3394. Next base: position 652,978 of record NZ_JBWCDU010000002.1, on the reverse strand, counting down.
GCTGCGGCCGCGTGCTGCGCTTCTGGGTCGCGGCATCGATGCCGCCGGTGACTGGGGCCTCAGCTTTCCAGCGCTGGGAGACCTGTTGTTTTTCTGGATAGAAGACGGCACTTGCCAGCTGATACGACCCGGTTGCGATCCGCTGTCGCTGGAAAAGGGCGACTTCGTGCTGCTGCGGACAACGCTTTCCTTTACGCTGACCTCAAGTCAGGAAGTAGAACCCTTGGACAGCGTCATGGCGGTGGCCGCCAAACAGGAGGGGCGGTTGAAGCTGGGCTCCGGTCAGGAAAGACCGATTTCGCTTCACATGGGCAAATTTCTATTCTCGACAGCCAACGAGGATCTACTGACGGATCTTCTCCCGCCGATCGTTCAGATCCCCTCCCGTTCGCCCAAACTCCACCGGCTTCACAACCTGCTGACGCTGATGGAATCCGAAGGCCGCGACCCTGGACCTGGTAGCGAGTTCATCATCGTCCGTCTCGTCGAGCTGGCGCTGGTCGAAATTCTCAGGATGCCGACAATGAACTTTTCGAGCCAAACGGTCGACCCCACCAACCCTGGGCTGCTCGCCGGCCTCCGAGACCCCGTCGCGGCCAAAGCAATTCGGGCCATGCACAATAATGCCGGGCAGGACTGGACGGTCGAGTCTCTGGCGAGGCTTTGCGGTGTCTCGCGGTCCGCCTTTGCAACGCGCTTTCGTGCCGTCGTCGGGATCGGTCCGATCACCTACCTGTTGCGGTGGCGCATGGCCTTGGCCAAGGAGGCGCTAAAGTCAGGAACGGTGAGGATCGAGGAGATCGCCTTTTCGATTGGGTACAAGTCGGCGAGCGCCTTCAGCACCTCGTTCACGCGCGCCGTCGGTTGCTCGCCAAGCCGGTTCACAGAAATCTCCGTCCGCTCCGCGTAGGCGAGCAGCCTTGACGCCCGCTACCGTTCTGATTGGTCTCACTGCCATAGGATCGGGCTTTGCCCCGCAGGTTTAATCAGTTGCCGGTGATATTGTCCCAGCCGGAAAGCGCAATTTCCGCCACATCGTGCAGTTCGGCGCGGTCCGCTCCATCCCGTGCACGGATCGCCATCCCGCTTTGGACTGTCTGCACGAATCTGGCCAGTTTGGTCGTATCTGCCGTGGCCTTTAGGTCACCAACGCTCTTTGCTCTATCGAAGCGCGCCTTGAGGAGTTCAAAGCCGCCTGCACGGGTCGCTCGCATGAGTTCGCCCAATTCGGAATGCCCCTCGCTGCCCACGGTCGCGAGCGTCGCCATGCAGCCATGGGGCAGATCGCAATCTCCACCGGTCATCGCAATCGCGGAATCCTGAAGGAACGCCAGCGCTGCGTCTCTCGCTGTCGAAGCAGCCCTGAAGCGGGTCCACACCAATCCCTCGTAGGTCGTGTAATAGTATCGGAGTGCCTCGGCATAGAGCGCATCCTTCGAACCGAAGGCCGCATAAAGGCTCTTGGTTCCGATCCCCATCGTTTCCGTCAGATCTGCGATCGAGGTCGCCTCATAACCCTTGATCCAGAACAACCGTGTAGCCGCGGCAAGCGCAGCCACGCGATCGAACTCCCGCGGCCGTCCGCGTGCCGGACGGGTCGAGGGTGAACTGGCTGGCGGTATCGAACCATCATTTTGCATCGACCGCTGCATAAATCAGTTGACGACAGTTTGCAATGGTCCTACCCATTTCTACATCGATCACTGCAGAAAAGGAAAACCATGGAACTGGCTGGAAGACGCGCACTTGTGAATGGCGGATCGAGGGGAATAGGGGCTGCGATTGCGACTGCCCTTGCCGAGAATGGTGCAGATGTTGCATTCACCTATCAACGCTCGGTGGAAAGGGCTGCATCAGTCGTTCAGACGATCGAGAAGAAAGGTCGGCGTGGGCTTGCCATTCAGGCCGACAGTGCTGACCCGGACGCCATCCGTCGCGCCGTCAGTCAGACGGTCGAGACGCTTGGCGGGCTCGATATTCTGGTCAACAGCGCAGGCATCGGAACCGCAGGCATGACCGCGGCTCTAGCCCTTGCCGACCTGCAGGCCATGCTTGATGTGAACGTTCGCGCGCCCGTCCTTTTTGCACAGGCAGCCATCCCGCATCTCTCATCGGGCGGCCGGATCATCTCTATCGGCTCCTCATTGGCAGAACGTGTGCCTTTCCCGGGTGTGACGGCGTACGCTATGTCGAAATCGGCGCTCCTGTCGTTCACGCGTGGACTTTCGCGCGAACTCGGGCCTCAAGGTATCACCGTCAATCTTGTACTTCCTGGTTCCACAGACACTGAAATGAACCCGGCCAATGGAGAGAATGCTGACTATCAGCGGAGCCTCACATCGCTCGGACGGTTTGGCGAGCCCCGCGAAATTGCGAGTGCGGTCGCTTTCCTGGCTGGTCCCGCCGCAAGTTTGATAACGGGCGCGGTTCTCAACGTGGACGCCGGGTTCAACGCCTGATCTGGTTAGCAGGAAGACACAGGGTCGGAGGAAAAAGTAGCTTCCGGCCCCTTTTCGACGGCACCCGGCGCGGTTCTTGGTCACTGCTAGGACGATACGCGTGTATCAGTCATTCCTTGCCCCGGCGATCCCACTTCGAGCTGGCATCGTCAACGGCGGGCCAGCTAAGGCCATCGCGAGCTTCTGCTCTGTTCTTTCGCGCACAAATTTCCAAACGATTGGAGCGTGCGGGCTAGGCTTCTGTAGAACATTAGGCAATTTTTTTGGGAGTTTAGGCATGGTTTTTCAGACCCGTCCCGTGGCAACGTCATGTAAAAAACTTCTTCGGGTCTGGAGCTATGGTCGCCGGCAACCGGCCAAAGTCGTTAAAGATGGCGTTCAGTGGGTCGGCTGATCACGTGATTCCCCGCGCAATACAGTTAACAAGGAAAGCCAATGAAGGCCGCGGTTTACCAATCACCCGGCGCTCCTGACGTCCTGCGCTACATAGACGTTCCAGATCCAACCTGCCCGACGGACGGTGTCTTGATCAAGGTCGAGGCAATCTCCGTCGAGGGTGGAGATCTCATCAATCGGGCCTCCTCGCCTCCGCCTGATCCAGGCGGGATCGTCGGATACGCGGCCGCAGGCGAGGTCATCGCTGTCGGCTCTGATGTGCGTGATCGCTTCATCGGACAGAAAGTTACGTCGTTCGACATGCACGGGTCGCATGCGGCGCTGCGCGGGGTCGCATCGAACAGAACCTGGGTCATACCTGACGGTTTGGGCGTGGATGCCGCGGCCGCATTGCCCATCTCCTTCGGTACTGCTCACCATTGTCTGTTCCCACGCGGACATTTAGCCGAAGGCGAAACTGTGTTCGTTCAAGGCGGCGCGGGCGGCGTGGGTGCGGCTGCTATTCAACTGGCGAGCCGGAACGGGGCAGAGGTCATCTCAACCGTTTCCGGAGCAGAGCGGATCGCAAAATTGAAGGATCTCGGCCTGACCCATGCGATTGACCATCGTCTGACCAACGTCCACGATTCGCTTATGCACCTTACCGATAATCGGGGGGTTGACCTCGTCATTGATCCTATAGGCTCGACTTTACGGACCTCGCTCTCAGTGTTGCGGGCGGGGGGACGCCTCGTCTTTGTCGGAAATGCCGGACGTTCATCTCTTGAAGTCGATCTGTGGCCAGCTTTGCAAGCAAACCAGACTCTGATCGGTGTTTTCATGGGAACGGAGCTCGACAAGCCAGACGTTCACGCATCCGTCGCCCACATGTTGAAGAGAGCCGCAGCAGGTGAACTTGAGGTGCTTATCGATCGTACGTTCTCTCTTGCAAATGTGGCGGACGCGCATGCCTATGCTGAGAACAACTCGGTACTCGGGCGGGTGATCCTTCGCCCTTGAAGAGGACGACACAGCGAAACCACGCTGCGCAGCTGTTGTAACCAACGTGCATGCACATTCCATGACCTTATTTGAAGCCCCGATCAGCCCAGAGCAAGCCACCAGTGCGATAGCCAGAGAGCAGAACATCCAAAGGAATCAATCAAATGCTTGTTTCAGGTAACTCAAGGGTCCCTCTGCTGTTACAGTCATCCTCCCGCTCACCGGGACAAGACACAGTCCGGGAATCGCATGAAGGAAAAACGAGTGGGAACGTCCCCACCGTCTCTCTTGATTCGCGGCATAGTTCGAAGCTCGCGGACGCCCTCTGGTCGATGGAGAGCAACGGCGTTGTGTTGGACCAAAAGCCACACCGCATCGCGCTTAACAAGGATGAGCGGCCCGACGCAGGTGACGAGTTCCTGAAGGTATCTAAGATGACGCCAGCGGAACGTATCCGCTACTTCTTTCTGAAAGACCGTGAGCTTAATGAAGACAAGCTGGCTGCGATGAACGAGAAGGATCGAGAGGCGATCGAACAACAAATCAAAGAGGTAATTCTTCAACAACTCGGGTTGGAAGACGAAGACGGCAAGCCTGCCGATGCTCCCCAGCCCGCGCCAGAGGGCGATCCGGTACCCGTGGATGCGACACGGTAAGGCTTGGTCAGGTTGAGTTTTACTAGCGCGATCGCCTGCATGGTTCGACGACGGCTGAACGCAGCGCCTGACATGGGTGGTCGATAGTAAGCCCCAGCTATCGTGGGCTCTTCGGCCGCATTGCTCAATCGAGAACGGTACCTTCTTCAGATCACGAAATCGAACCGTCCAAACTTTCCGTCATCAGTTTGCTTGATCTCCAGGAGCAGCGCTTCGTCGAACAGCCTATCTCCGGCATTTCTGGCCTCTCCGGGAAAATAGAGCTGAGTAGTGAGGACCCGCCCACCTGGGCGCTGGACCTTGAAATGGAAATGCCGGGTGCGGCCGGGATAAAGCGCGGGCACGATGGTGTTGAACCACCAGCGCCCTTGGGCGTCGGTGAACTGGTGTCCGCGCAGGCGGAAACCCACGCTGTCATAGTCGCCGTTCTCGTCGGCATGCCAGATCTCAACGAGACTGCCGGCTAGAGGCCGACAGCGTTTGTCGAAGACGAAGCCAGCGGCGGTTATTCGCTCGCCCTCGGGCGCAGCGGGGTAGAGATCCCGCTCGAGCGGGGAGTTCGGCCTGAAGAAGGGACCTGCTTCCCGTTCGAGGGTCAGTTCGTCTTCATCGTCACATGCAAGGGTTAGCGGCAGGTCGGGAGCGGCCTGCGCAAACGCCCTGCTTCTCGCCACGTCGATGAGGGGCAGCGTCAGAAAGGCCGTCAGAAGCGAACGTCTGGTGGCAGGCAAGGCGGATCTCCCAGTGAATGTTCCAGAGTGATGGCGGGTTAATCGAGGCGGCCTTACTGCAGGCGTTGCGCGGCATTCTCCTGTGCTTCCCGGATGAGGCCGGAATACATCTTTTCTTTGCCGGGGTACCACGGCATCGTGCCGATGGAGCCGAAGCCCGGAATGGTTTCCATATGCGCGACCATGCGGGCACGCATGCGCTCGTCGGGAAGCGGGCCTGTCATCGCCTGGACATTATCACTCATGTGGTCGGGGTTGGAGGTGCCGCAGAGCACGGTGCTGACCGCGGGATGCGCCATGACCCACTTCAGGAAGAACTGGGCCCAACTGGTGGCTCCGAACTCCTGCGCAAAGCCGGGGAGCGGGTGTCCCTCGACCACCTTCATCAGCCGTGCCTTTTCGAGCGGCAGATTGATCAGGACGCCGACGCCCTTGTCAGCGGCGGCCGGGAGAAGACGGCGCTCGGCATCGCGGTTGAAGATCGAGTAGTTCGTCTGGATGAAGTCGACATCGTCGCGCTGGACGATTGCCAAGAGTTGGTCCTGCGCTGCCGACTCGTGATGGGTCACGCCGACGTGGCGTATGAGCCCTTCCTTCTTCCATGCCTTCATCAGCGGAATGACGACCGGCGCATTGGTGATGCTGTGGCATTGCATGAGATTGACCGTGTCACGCCATGTCCGCATGCGCGACTGCCGGAAGCTTTCGACGGCGTGACTTTCGTCTCCGAGATATTCTCCCGTCGACCAGACCTTGTTGGCGAGGAACATCTCGTCGGATCGTTCAAATTCTCCCATGAACTGGCCCACGCTGACTTCCGCCGAGCCGTAGAGCGGTGATGTGTCGACCACGCGACCGCCTGCGGCGACGTACCGTTCGAAGACCTGGCGCAGAGCGTCGCGGCGATCGCCGGGCTTCAGGTCGAAGGTGAGAAACGTGCCGAGGCCCAGGGCCGTAACCCTTTCGCCGGTCCGCGGCAAGCTGCGCGTCACGACGTCCGGGCTTGATTCAGAGGCCGGCGACACCGCATTCGTTTCCTGGGCTAGCGCCGTGGCACCAGCAGCGAGTGCCAGTCCCGTTGCCGTGGCGCCCAACGTGCCAAGAAAGCTACGTCGGTTGATCTTTGACTGGTTCATGAGACCTCTCCTGTTTCCTCAATCGTCAGAACTGCCAGCTGGCGGGGACCCAGGCGTAACCGCCATCGGTCTTCAGCATCCGCCCGAGCCCCGGAAATGGATAGTGGAAGCCTAGCACAGGCATGCGCTCGGCGGCCGCCCTGTCGAAAATGCGCCTGCGAGACGAAAGGGCCGTCTCCTTGTCGCGGTCCGGGCCCGGAAGCCAAGGCCTGTCGACATTGACGACAGGGTGATAGGCAAGGTCTGCCGTCAGCAGCAACTGGTCGTTTCCGGAATGGACGAGGAAGGTGGCCATGCCCGGCGTGTGGCCGGATGCGACTATCGTCGTCAGGCCCGGCACGATCTCGGCGCCGGCTTCATAGAGCTCGACATCGCTGATGAACGGCTGGAGGCTGTTTTTGATGTTCGCGGCAAAGCGCAGGCGGAATTCCTCCGGGACCGGCATATAAGAGAGGTCCGGATCGGTCCCGACGAAGAAATCCCAGTCTGCCTTCGGAACGAAAACGGTGGCGCGGGGAAAGGCCTTGCTGCCGTCTGCGGTTCTCAGATTACCGACATGGTCGGGATGGGTGTGGGAGATGACGATCGCGTCAACGTCCGAAGGACTGAGGCCGATCGCCGCGAGGTTATCGAAGATGCGCCCGCCATTCGGGCCCATGGTCTTGCCCGCGCCAGCCTCGATCAGAATCCGCCGGCCGCCGGTCTCGATCAGCAGCGTGTTGAGATTGAGCGTCATGTGGTCGGTCGGCAGAAATGCTTGCCGCAGGACCTCCTGAAGCTCGGCTTCCGGCGCGTTGCTTGCATAGACGCGGGGCGGGCCACCAATCACACCATCGCTCAAGACAGTCGCGCTGATCTCGCCGACGCGGAAACGGTAGTGACCCGCATTGCCAGCTACGGCGGATGTGGCCTGGGCGTTGGCGCGCCCCGGGCCACCCAGGTTCGGGAGGATCATGCTTGATGCGCCTGCGACAGCGGACAGCATGATTGCTCGACGATTGAGAGTGAACGCAGTCATTGGTTTTCCCTTCTTCATTGTGCGCGCTGCCTCGTCTCGTTCCGTGATCAGACACCGACGAGATGAGCTTTCCCGCGATCATGACACGGGGTGATTGCTCTGATAACCTGTAGTAAGTTTATCAGCTTGATTAGAGAAACTTCACAATGGACCCAATTCGGCTGGATAGCTTCGACGTCTTCGTTGCAATCGTGCGCTGTGGCGGTTTCCGCGCAGCTGCGCACGAGCGGGGGATCTCATCATCGGCGTTAAGCCAAACAATGAACGCTCTGGAGGAGGCTCTGGGTATTCGGCTTCTTAATCGCACAACGAGGAGCGTTTCTCCGACTGAGGCAGGGCAGCGCCTTCTTGAGCGACTGGCACCTGCGTTGAGCGACATCAGGCTCGCCATAGCGGAGGTCGACGAGTTGCGGGATAGCCCGTCCGGAACTCTTAGGATTAACGCGCCGGCGCCGGCCGTCGATCATTTTCTCTGTCCGCTGGCGTTCGACTTCATGGACACCTATCCCGAGGTGAAGATCGAGATCATCAGCGATGCGGCCGTCATCGATATCGTGGAACAGGGTTTCGATGCTGGCGTCAGGTTTGGCAAGCAACTGGCCCAGGATATGATTGCGCTGCCGCTTGGACCGGCGCTTCGTTATGCTATCGTCGCTTCGCCCGATTACCTCAGGAGATGCGGACAGCCGCAGACGCCGCATGAACTCGGCGACCACGACTGCGTACGGCGTCGTTTCCCGGGTGGCACGCTCGTTACCTGGCGGTTCCAAGAGGGCGGCGAAGATATCGAAGTTACGCCGACGGGCCGCCTGACGGTCAGTTCTGCGCATAATGAACTTCAAGCTGCACTGGCGGGTAGAGGAATCGCTCATGTCTTCGATGACTACGCCAAGCCATATGTCCAAAGCGGCAAGCTGGTAGAACTTCTCTCTGACTGGAGCCCCACCTTGCCACACTGGTTTTTATACTACCCCAGCCGCCGCCTTCCGAGCGCCGCCATGCGCGCCTTCCTCGACTACATGAGGAGCTACGACTGGCAGGCCAGGGTTGACGCCGTTCCTGCACGCGTCAGATAAGGAATTGATAGCTGCGCGGATGCTCCTGTGCCTCATTTGACGCGCTGCCACTCGATCCTGATTGCAGTGCCTTCCGGCCTGCGGAACTGTTCGGTCATGCGGTCACCTTTCACTTCGAGCGTCAGGTCATCACGCGTTCGCACGCTGCCAACCCAGTTTGGAAATGTCGCTCCTTCGACGCGGTTGCCGCTGAACTCGCCCCTCTCATCGACGGTGTAGGTCCCGAAAAACCCGATGCTGCGTGCCATGGCCATGCGATTTTCATCGTCCGTTCCCTCACCGCGAGCATTGGAAGCAAACCGCGGGACGTCGGCGTCGGTCAAGACTTCAACAAAATGCATGTCGGGCGTGAAGACGAGAAGACCATTGGGTTGCTCTCCATAGGCGGAGATATTCTTGCCGCCGGGATCGATCGTCGCCGACATCATCCGCCACGTGCCGACGACCTGATTTTCTGCGGCGGTCTGCGCGAGGGCAGAAGACGATATACCAAGGGTGAGAGCCAATATTATAGGTCGAATGGACATGTTGTTTCCTTCCGATTCATGCGGCCTGTGTTTCCAGCCGCCAGTGGGTTCACAGATCCTGCCTGTCGGCGGAATTCGCCACTTCCCGCTGCGCCTCAAGAGCATCCAGGCGCGCGGAAAGCGCCCGTGAGATAGAGAAATAGGCCGTACTGCCCAGCGTCAGCCGCAGTGGCGGCGTTGGGCTCTCAGTGGCTGATATGATTGCCGCCACGGTGCGCGCCGCATCTCCTCTGATCTCGAAGCTGCCGTCAGTAAGCGCACGGCGCACGGCGCCGGCAGGGGTTTCATCATAGGCATCCATTGGTGTCGCGTGGACAAGATTGACCCCGAAATTCGTGCCTGTCGGTCCCGGCTCGGCGATAATGAAGTCGATGCCGAAGGGAGCCACTTCCTGCGCCACCGCTTCGACGAAGCCTTCGATGCCCCACTTGGTCGCGTGATAGAGGCTGAAGCCCGGATAGGCAATCTGCCCCCCTTCGGACGAGACCTGGACAATTCGCCCGCCGCCTTGCTTTCGAAGAAGAGGCAACGCTGCACGGATCAGATGGATCGATCCGGTAAGGTTGGTGGCGATCTGCCTGTCGATCGCCTCATTCGTGAGCTCTTCCGCCGCACCGAACAGACCATAGCCCGCGTTGCTGACAACCACGTCTATTCGGCCGTGACGTTCGAATGCGCCTTCGACTGCCGAGCGGATACTCTCTGGCATGACCAGATCGAGCGGAACGACGTCGAGGCGTTCGCCGTAACCGTGCTTGAGTTGCGCTAGTGCCTCAGCGCGGCGGATCGTTGCGACCACCTTGTGGCCCCGTGTAAGCAATTGTTGCGTCATCTCGAGACCAAGCCCCGATGAAGCGCCGGTAATGAACCAAGTCTTTGGCATGTGAACTCCTCGTCTATTCGTCCCCCAGATGTAGAACAGTGACATTGGTGCTATAAGATATTCAATTTGAGATGATGTGGTGAGGATAAATCACGAATGGCGCGCCCGAGTTTGAACGATCTTGCCGCCTTTGCGGCAGTCGCCAATCACCAAAGCTTTCGTAGGGCGGCCGACGTCGTGGGGGTCTCGCGCTCCGCCCTCAGCCACACGATCATAGGCCTGGAGGGAAAACTGGCCGTCCGGCTCTTCAACCGGACGACGCGCAGCGTGTCGCTGACTCAGGCCGGTGAGCGCCTGCTCGCGCGGCTCGATCCCGTCCTTCAGGATCTCGATCAGGCACTCGATACTCTCTCGGAAGAACGCGGTACCCCCAGCGGTTCCCTGCGGATCAATGCAAACAAGAGCGGCGCGCGCATTCTCCTTGCAGACGTTGTGCCGCGCTTTCTCGATCTTTATCCCGACGTCGAGCTTGATCTGGTGTCGGAAGGCCGGCTCGTCGATATCGTGGAACAAGGTTTTGACGCGGGGGTACGTCTGCTGGAAGCCGTCCCGAAAGACATGATCGCGGTGAAGTTCGGTGGCGACGTCCGTTTTATCGCCGTGGCGGCGCCGTCCTATCTCGACGGCAGAGCAAGGCCGAACACACCAGACGACCTGAATGCGCATTGCTGTATCCGCCAGCGCCTGCCGAGCGGAAAGCGCTATCGCTGGGAGTTTTCCAGACGCGGCGCTGAAGTCGCGATCGACGTGCCCGGCAATCTCACTCTCGATGACAGTGATCTTCTGGTGCAAGCGGCGGCAGACGGGCGCGGTATCGCCTATGTGCCGGAATATTTCGCCTGGCCGTTTCTGGAGTCCGGCCAGCTCGTGACCGTCCTTGACGAGTGGTGCCCGCCAACGCCAGGCCTGGCCCTTTATTATTCGCGCAGCCGGCATGTGCCGTCTCCGCTACGGGCCTTCATCGATCTCCTCCGGGAGGTGGATAGGTCGCGCTGAAGGGGCGACGGTGAACGGCATCCGGCCCCGTTAGATGAGGATCAGCGACACCCACCGCTTGAGCTGTTTGCGCATCACGAATGCCCGAGGTCGGTCACGGCGAGGCTGGCTTTCGACGTAAGATCATCCCGCCATGATGCAAGGTATTGGCATCGACGAAATCGCCGTCCGCAGTAAACCCGTGTCGTCCCAATACTCGATATGCGTCCCGTCGACTCCATAGCGGCCCTCATAGGCTCGCTCGCGCTGGCCGCGGGCCTCGACATAGCGTCCGTTCGGCAGAAGTTCGTGGCGAACACGGTTGTCGTCGGTGACCCACATGCCGACGTATGGGTGGTTCGGCTGCAAATTGTTCTCCTGTGCTTCTACGGGTTGGATCGAAAGGGTGGCGGATGTGATGAGTGCTGCAAGTGGCTGTCGCATTGTCTGGCTCCATTGAGTGTTGCTGTTCTCGGTTTGGAAGCGGTGGCGCGCGGATGCGCGGCTATCGGTCGGCAGACGTCCTGGGCTGCCGAACCGCAGGCGTCGGTCACTCGGACCGTGGAGCGTTGTTGTCGACGACCTGCTGATAGGCAACGAGGTCCAGAAAGGCCTCCGCGTTGACTACGAGGCCGTTCTTCATCTTGAGTATCCAGACGAACTGGTTGCGATAAGGTGCGCCCGACGTCGTGGTCGCTGTTCCGTCGAAGCGGATGATGACCGTGTCGCCGTCGCCGAAGATGTTGTGCACCTCCGGCGCGATCGGGGTCGCGAGCCGGCTGGTCAGGGGACGCGATGCCTGTTCGATGAAATCCTTTTGGTTGCGATAGGTGCCGGCGACCGGGCCGGAACCATGGATCGTCCAGACGACATCGGGAGCGAGAAGTTCCGCGAAGACATAAGTGCCCCCGCGCCATTTTTCGAAGGCGGCCTCGACGACAGCCTTGTTCCGTTGCTCGATTGCGGCACTGTCCGCGGACTGCACCTGCGTTCCCGCGGTGTTGGCAATAGCCGCGCCCGGCAGGCCGAGCGACAGCACTGCCACTGTGACCAGAGCTGCTCGGCTCTGGCCGCCGACCCGGTGGAATGTCCGGAAAATGGTCATGGTATCGGTCCTTTCCTGTTGCAGAGGGTTTGATAGGTTCGGTCGAAGGGCAACGAAGGTCAGTGCCCGGTCGACAGGCCTCACGTCGTTTCCCAGGTCAGTCTCGGCGTTTGACCGCGGCAGTGCCAATCATCAGTTGCTCTGGGAGATCCAAGCTAGACGCGCCAAAGAGAGCGAACAACTTGCCCAATGATGACCACTATGGTAACTGGTTCTAACCAATGGCGATCGATCTGAATGGCATCTCTGTCTTCCTGGCAGTCGCCGAAGCGCGGAACTTTCGCGTGGCCGCGGCGAATTTGGGCGTCACGAGGCCCGCCGTCAGCCAGACCATCCGGCGTCTCGAAGATCGGCTGGGAGTGGCACTCGTGCAGCGCACCACGCGCAGTGTCAGTCTCACAGAGGCCGGCGAGCGACTGTATCAGCGGGTGGCGCCGGCTATTTCCGAAATCGGACTGGCGCTCGACGCCACGGCGGACCGCGACAGCGCACCGAGCGGACTGTTAAGGCTGGCAGTGTCATCCATCGCCGAGCAGTTCATCTCAGGGCCGCTTATCGCGCGTTTCGCGGAGACATTTCCCGCCGTTCAGGTCGACGTGACCGTCACGGACGAGGAATTCGACATTGTCGCGGAAGGTTATGATGCGGGGGTACGTTTAGGCGAAGTCATCGATCAGGACATGATTGCCGTTCCGGTCTCAGGCGACCAGCGCCAGGGCGCTTTCGCTGCGCCGTCCTATATTGATCGTTTCGGCAAGCCCGAACATCCGTCAGAACTCTCTGCCCATCGGTGTATCGGCTGGCGTCCAGCGCCACAAAGTGCGCCCTACCGATGGGAATTCGGCCAGCATGGGCGTGAGTTTGACGTGTCTGTCGGCCCCCAGATCACCACCAACGACATGTGGCTCATGATCAGAACAGCATGTGCTGGCGGCGGCATCACCTTCGGGATGGAAGACACCTTCAAGCCCTATGTCGAATCCGGTCAATTGGTCCCTCTCCTTCAGGAGTATTGCCCACCGTTTGCCGGCTTTTTTCTTTATTACCCCAGCCGGCGCAATCTCGCTCCGAAACTTCGGGCACTCGTCGATCACGTAAAGCGCTGGCGATAGCGCAGCCTATGACATCGCTCTCGTGACGCATAACTACCGGGCGCAGCAGGTCGATGCTGACGCCCTGAGGACCACGGTTGCCCTTAAGGGCACTCCCTTATCGTGGTCGCCCGGATTGCCCACGCTATCGCATCACCTTCGGTGAAGACGTATGTTATCTTCTGGCGGTCCGAGATAACCTAACCCGGACCCTATCGCAGCGAGCCTTGACATTCGTTCGCTACCTTGCGATTATCGTATGGTAGCGAACGAATTGCAGGGGCTTTTCTATGCGCGATCAGGCCGACACCAAAATTCCTTCCGTGGGTGCATGGACGAAGCGGTGTTACTTCGCGGGTCGGGCCGTTATGGACGAGCGTCTGCGGCCTTTCGATCTGGGTTCCACCCAATGGTACGTTCTCTGGTATCTCGCCAACCACGGGCCGTCCCTCCAGCGCGACCTGGGCCGCGCACTCGAACTCGAACGCGCGACCTTGAGCGGAATCATCACCACGCTGGTCCGAAAGGATCTGATCGCGCAGACGGCGAACGGAGACGATCAGCGTCAACGTGTGCTCGCGTTGACAACTGCCGGCGAGGCGCTGTGGCGCAGGCTTCCTGATCTTTCTTTCATTCACGAGGCTGCGTTCGGCGGGATCGACGAGGCCGATCTCGCCACGACCATCCGCGTCCTCAAATCAGCGACCGAACGACTGCAGAACTTGTTGCGAAAGGATTGAGCAAATGACCGTATTGATCACCGGAGCCTCCGGGCTCGTCGGCGAGCGACTATTGCCGCGGCTGATGGAGGCCGGCTTCGCCTGCCGCATCCTGCTCCGGGCGGGCAAGGGCGGCCCCGGCGGAATAAAAGCCGTGACGGGCGACATTCTCGACCCTTCAACCCTGACGAACGCCGTCGAAGGAGTTTCCGCTATCGTGCACCTCGCCGCCGTCTTTCGCACGCAGGACACCAATCTCATCTGGAAGAGCAACCTCAACGGGACACGCAACCTGATTGCCGCCGTGAAGACCCATGCTCCCGACGCACGATTCATCATGTCGAGCACCAGCCATGTCTACAACAAGGACAATCCGCATCCGGGAAGGGAAGACGACCCGGTCGATCAGCAGCACGCCTATCCCGCAAGCAAGGTTGCCGCGGAAAAGGAACTGCGCGAAAGCGGGTTGAACTGGTCCATCCTTCGCTTCCCCTTCGTCTATGGAGATGGTGATGGACATCTCGAATCTCTTCCCAAGCACGTCAGCACCTGGCATCCGGCGCAACGCATTAGCACGATTCACCATCGTGACATCGCGCAGGCAGTCACGCTTGCGCTGGAGGGTGTCTTCGATCGGCGCGTGGTAAACTTAGCCGACGAGGCGCCGTCCTCAATCTACGAACTGGCGGGCATGGTGGGGTCCCGGGTGGATTCAAGTTCCGAGCCTCTTGCAAATCCATGGTACCTGCATGTTGACACGTCTCTGGCTCGCAGCCTGGGATTTCGCCCTAGCATAAGGACTGTGTATCAGGCTTGGCAGGAGGGTCTTTTGTAGGAGGATCGCAGAACTTGGTAGCCGAGCTTCGCATTTTCCCCCGTAAGGTCTGCCGCTTAATCGGTGGGGGTCGCCGGTTGCTTTTGTGTTCGCCTTGATGGGAATCGAACCATATACTACGCGTTTGATTTCATTGCGAAAAAATTCCGTTTCGGCTTCGGACGCCGAGAAGGAGGCCGTCAAAAAGCCGTCGCTGGCTCACGGTCGGGCAGGAGACGGATCGTCCGCCGACGCTCCAAGTCACACACGATCGTGGCATCAAAACTGAGTCAGACCCAATATTCCACGCCGAAACACAGCTTGCAACGGCAGTTATTGATATTATAGTGGTAAAAAAGCACCGCTAAGCAGGCATTTCTAACACCATGATATTATTTATCACGCCATCTTTTGCCCAGCAGAAGCTCGCGGATCATGTCCGTAGCCGGCGGCTGGCCATGGAGCTAACGCAGGAGGGGCTTTCCAAGCGTTCCGGCGTGCCGCTGCCGAGCCTGCGCAAGTTCGAGCAGAAGGGCGTGATCTCGCTCGAAGCCTTTTTGAAACTTCTCATGGTGGTCGGCGGGATGGAAGAGGTGGTGCAGGCTGTAGCGCCGCGCGAAACACCTTTTGCCTCAATCGATGACGTCCTCAAGGCCGACAGTAATAAGGTCATCCGCAAGCGGGGCCGTCGCTCGTGAAGAACTATCTGTCCGCTACGGAAATCAAGGTCGGCCTAGATTTTGGTGGCGAAACCATACCCATCGGGCGGCTCGCCACCCGCGAGCGCCGCGTTTATTTTGAATACGACGCCGCTTTCATTCGCAAGGGCATGGAGATTTCCCCGCTCCGTTTGCCGCTGAAACCCGGACTTACGACATTCGACGGCGCGCTGTTCGAGGGCCTGCCGGGTGTGTTCAGTGACAGTCTTCCCGACGGCTGGGGCCGCCTTTTGTTCGACCGCTTCACGCGATCCCAGGGGATCGCACCGGAGACGCTGACACCCTTGGACCGGCTGGCGCATGTCGGCCGCAGCGGTATGGGCGCCCTGGTCTACGAACCAGACTACAGCGTCGAGGATGCCGACAACGTACTCAACCTGGATGAGCTCGCCAGGCAGGCCCAGGACGTGCTGGATGGGGCATCGGAGGATGTCCTGAAAGAATTGCTGCTTTTGAACGGCTCCTCGGCCGGGGCGCGTCCCAAGGCGATGATCGGCTTGGATGCCACTCGTCGGCATATCGCGCATGGGGTGACCGCGTTGCCGGAGGGGCATGAGCATTGGCTGGTGAAGTTCGCCAATTCACAGGATGGAAGCGACGCCGGAGCGGTCGAATATGTTTATGCCCTGATGGCGCAAGAAGCCGGTGTAGAGATGCCCGATGTCCACCTTTTCCCGGCCCAGAAAGGTGCGGGTTATTTCGCGACCAAACGGTTTGACCGGAACGGGGAGAAGCGGCTGCACATGCATACCGCCTGCGGTGTGCTGCATTCGGATTTCCGCGTCCCGGCCTTAGACTATGAGGACCTGATTGCCCTGACCGGCTTCCTCACCAAGGACATCCGGGAAATCGAAAAGATGTTTCGCCTGGCCGTTTTCAACGTGTTGGCCCACAACCGCGACGACCACAGCAAGAACTTCTCGTTCCTGATGGACGAAACGGGCCAATGGACTTTGTCCCCGGCCTATGACCTGACATTCTCCCATGGCCCGCGCGGAGAACAGAGCACCATGGTCATGGGGGAGGGCCGGAATCCCGCTGCCCAACATCTCTTGAAGCTCGGCGAGGCTGCCAAACTGAACAAGCAGACGATCGCCGACGCGATTGATCGGACGCGTGAGGCTTTGTCCCGCTGGCCTGAACGCGGGGGCGAGCATGGCGTCAGCAAGGTGACCATCGACCGAGCTCGCAAGGCAATAGCTTAGGGCGCCTCGATCTTGGCGTGGTCGACCCCTTCGGCCGGTCACCGAGAGGCTTGGTGTCTTGTTGGGCGTGGAATGACGTATGCTGCGCGCCAAAGGCGGATTTGTGTCTGGTCAGAAGCTACGTATCCTCTAAACCCGATTCTCGAGGCAATCAGACCCACGAGGAGACGATATGGTCGGCAAGAATGCTGATTACGCCGCGTTGATGATCGATGTGGACGGCGTTTTGGTTTGCGGCCGCCCTTCCGACGGCAGACCTTGGACATCTGCCCTTGAGGATGACTTGGGCTTGTCAGTCGTAGACCTTCAACGGGAGTTTTTCCTTCCTCACTGGAACGAGATCGTTCTTGGGAGGTCTCCGTTGGTTGATCACCTGAAGCCGGCTCTAGCAAAGCTGGCTCCCAATCTCTCCTACGATGATTTCATTGGGGTTTGAGAACGATGCACGACTGAACATCGAGCTGCTTGAAGAGCTTCATCAGCAGCGGGAGGCTGGAAAGAAAGTCTATCTGGCAACCAACCAGGAGCACGTCCGGGCAGCGTACCTGATTGAAGTGCTCGGGTTGGGCCGCCATTGTGACGGCATGTACTATTCGGCAGCCTTGGGAAGCCGCAAACCCGATCGAGCCTTCTTTGAACAGGTGGCGGCCCTTGCAGGTCTGCAGTCAGACCAATTACTTCTAGTTGATGACACGCCTGCAAATGTTGTAGCCGCACGAGCCTGTGGCTGGAATGCCATTGAATGGCGAAAAGGTAGCTCGCTGTCCGCTGCCCTGACAGAGATCGAGATTTGAGGATGGCCATCCGCCAGGCTCTGATGCGCCAGAACCTGACATTCGCGTTGACCGGCATTATATATAATGTCATCAACCGTTTGCCGGATTGTACGGTTTAACAGGGAAGGAATATCCCATGAGGCAGGTCGAACTCTAAGCGCATAAGCGCGAGTTCACTCTTTCGCTTGTGCGCCATGTCCGAATTTCTATCGAGCATTTGGAGCACACAATGCGAGCCACTGAGGCCACGCCCGATGAGGGTGTTGAGGTCTATGATGTGGATTCCGGCATGGGCGGCTACTTCACTGTGTCCATAGTCCAAGAAATGGATGATGGAATAGTTTTGGTACGCGTCTGGCAAGGGGAATTCATCGATACGCTTTGGAAGTCTTACGGCCTGTTTGATGGCAAGGCTTTCACGACTTACCGCAGCAGACTGGTCAATCAACGCAAGATTTGCTGAAGCAAAAAAATGGCCACCTCGAAATTTAGGGGTGGCCGTTCTCTTTTGCCGAATGACCGGTCGGGGGCGAAAGCAGCCGTCACGAGCACGGCACCGTCCATCGACGTGACCGACGGTAGCCTGCCAGGCTCATGGTCAGCTTGGCGGAAATCTGCTCAGAATTCGATCTCAAGCCCGTCTTCGCAGAAATCGAACTTGGCCGGTTCAGATTCGCTGCCGTCTGCGTAGGTCGCCTTGACCCATTGTACGCAGCTTTCGCTATTTGTGGTCTGGTCCCAGACGAGGTTTGCAGTCTTTCCTGGCTTGATGCCGCTGCCAACGTCAAAATAGCCCCAGTCTTTTTTGTTTTCAGACACCACTACCTTGGTGATGGCGGTTTTGGTTGTATTGGTAGCTGTGAAAGAGAACTCTGCCGCATGGGCAGCAGTGGTCATCAATCCATTCCACGCTGAACTGACAGTGATTGCAACAACACTTAGGCGAATACCATTGAAATTCATCTTAATTCCTTAGATGGGCGCTCGTTTTGTACTGACCCTTCTTGCAATGTACTTAATGGAAGTCCATGGAAATAATTGTCTCGGCATCGTAATGTCTGGATGGCGCCCGCCTGGCGAGCCACGACCTGGAGGCTGTTTGGAATGATTTCGCCGAGAATGATGATCTGTGGGTTGGCATCATAACGGGTGCGGGCGACCGGGCTTTTTCGGCCGGAAATGACCTGAAGGCCCAGGCTGCCGGCAAGCGGGGCCCGCGACCGCATACTGGTTTCGGTGGGCTTGCCATGCGTTTCGATCTTGCAAAACCGGTAATCGCGGCCGTCAACGGCCTGGCGCGGGGCGGCGGGTTCGAAGTGGCGCTGGCCTGCGACCTGATTATCGCGACGGAGAACGCCTACTTCGGCCTGCGGAAGGCAAGGTGGCCATGATTGCCTCAGGTGGCGGCGTCCAGCGGCTGCCGCGCATCATTCCGCAAAAGGAAGCCTTGGGAGTTATCGTGGCCGGACGAAGGGTCACGGCGGAAGAGGGACGCAGGCTCGGCTTCGTCAACGAGGTGGTCCCGACGTCAAAGGCGCTGGATGCGGCCCTCTCCTGGGCCGACAAGATTCTGGAACAGGCGCCCATTGCCGTGCGTGCCGCCAAGGAGGCCGTGTATGCCTCGATGGACAAGCCGACACTGGAGGAGGCCATCAGGACCGTCTACCCGATAAATTCCACCCTGACCGGCACCGAGGACTTTATCGAGGGGCCGCGTGCCTTTGCCGAAAAGCGCAAACCCGTCTGGAAGAACCGCTAACGCGGATATCGAGAGGAACACCTAAAACCCTCAATGTACCTCGGTCAGCGACGGAGGACGAAGATTGATGCATATCCGCGTGATCGCAACCGCCCACAGGCGGCCGCGCGGATACCCAACCAGGTGTCGGAGGCAGCATAGCGTCCGGACGTATTGCTTATCCTCATCATACGGGCCGATGCGGGACAGGCTCCACCGGCGTCTACATTCCCGGTCGTCTCCGCCTTGATGGGATCCGCACCGTCGGCGCCTTACGCAGATGAGTTAAGCGTTTGATAAATCGAAGGTGAGTGATAACGCCTATCTAGGAAACTACAGACGGCGTTGCGATCCTAGACTCCAACTATCGCTAGTGGGTCACCATCCTCAGCGCTTCGAGAAAATAGGGCCAGAAAGCCGCTGGATGCTCTGACATGGGGAAATGACCGATCTCATCCATAACGGTCAGCGTTGCCCCGGCAATCCCGTGAGCCGTCCGGCGTGCGTCATCGGGGGTGCAGGTGAGGTCGTGGCCCCGACCAGGATGTGAACGGGTGTCGCCTGCGTGTCGATGAGAGATAGCCGATCGACCGGGCTCCTGTCCTGAGTATAAAATGCGAGGTCACCCCGGAAGACGCCCGGTCCGGACTGCATGAACATCCACTGGGTGTTCCACCGTTCGACACTGGGAGCATGCGGCGAAATATTGGCCGAGACGAGAGCGGCGCCCATTCGCCACCGTGGGCGTTCGGACGATGAAACCAGTCTATATCATACCACGCGGGCCGGAAATCCGACGCCTCTATCGCCACGAAACCTGAGAACCTGTCTGGATGAAGGGGATCAAGTTGGAGGGCTATCCGGCCTCCCATCGAACATCCGGCGAGGATCGGGCGCGTAACCGCAAGCGCCGAAACGACGGCGAGCACGATTTCCAGATAGATTTCGGTGC
This sequence comes from Neorhizobium sp. USDA 3394, assembly GCF_056280385.1. Lineage (NCBI taxonomy): Bacteria > Pseudomonadati > Pseudomonadota > Alphaproteobacteria > Hyphomicrobiales > Rhizobiaceae > Neorhizobium > Neorhizobium sp. USDA 3394. Next base: position 633,021 of record NZ_JBWCDU010000002.1, on the reverse strand, counting down.
TGAGAAGATGATCTTCAGTTTCAAAGCCCTCAGGCGGCAGCGATTTGCTGTGCCAGGCAAGGTCGAATGCGAAGAATTGGTATTCCTGTCCCAGCTCCGGTTGTGCAGAATGTGGTGTCGTTTTGCACTTGTTACGCAACCGGTGTGGCAGCACCGCGCCCGCGGATCATGTCGGACGCTTTTTCCGCAATCATGATCGTCGGGATATTGGTATTGCCGCCCGGCTCTTCCGGCATGATGGAAGCATCAATGACACGCAGGCCTTCGATGCCGTGAACCTTGAGTTCCGGATCGACGACGGCACCTGATGTCACGCCCATGGCGCATGTGCCCAATGCGTGCTGCCGGACCAGCGCCGTCTTGCGGATGACCGCCTCCAGGTCGGCATCGGTCTTTACGTCCCCGCCGGGGAAAATTTCGTCTTCGATCAGGTCCTTCTGCCGGCCGGAATTGTAGATTTCCCGCGTCAGCCGGATCGCCTTGATCATGTCGTCCATGTCGGAGCGCTCAGTGAAGAGATTGAACTGGATGCGCGGAGAGGCGTCCGGGTCTGCCGAGCCGAGCTTCACCCATCCACGCGAGCGCGGATACAGCGTCCCGACACGGGCGGTGAAGGAATGGATGGCGGGCGGCGTCAGGCCGGGGAACCATAACTTCGCATCATTTGCGACTGAGGAGCAGACGAGCTGCACGTCCGGCCGGTCGAGATGCGGTTCGGTCCTGGCAAAGATCACCGCGGCAGCCCCGTTATTCGTGAACGGGCCTCTGCGGAACAGGTGCCAGCGGGCGCCGGAAACGACCGCGCGATCCAGCCGAAGCTGTTCCAGGAACGTGCCCTTGTTCTTCGCCTTGAAGATCACCAGCATATTGGGATGTTCCGACAGGTTCTGCCCGACACCCGGCAGGTCGTGCACGACATCTATCCCGAACTCGCGCAGATGATCTGCAGGCCCGACGCCGGACAGCATCAGCATCTGCGGTGACTTGTAGGGCCCTGCCGACAGGATGACTTCGCTCTCCGCAACTGCCGCCCGCAACTGGCCGTCCTGCCTGTATTCGACACCTCGGGCGTGGCCTTTCTCGATCACCACGCGGCGCAAAACGGCACCGGTCTCGACCGTCAGATTGGGCCGCGGGAGTGCGGGGTCAAGGTAAGACCGAACGGTGCTCTGTCGCACGCCATCACCGACGGCGAGTTCTATCTTGCTGACGCCTTCGGTATCGGCACCGTTATAGTCGTCGCGATCGGGAAGACCGAACGTAGCGGCACCGTCCCTCAAGGCGTCGTAGAGCATCTGCGGATGCCGGGTCTGGGAGACCTTGATCGGGCCGCTTCCGCCGTGAAACTCACCCTCGCCGCGCCAGCTGTTTTCCAGCTTCCGGAAATAGGGCAGGACGTCCTGATAGCTCCAGCCTTCAAGGCCAAGCTGTCGCCATGTGTCATAATCACGGGGATTGCCACGGGCGAAGATCATCCCGTTGATCATCGATGTTCCGCCCAGCGCCCGGCCACGGCGCAGCAGGATGCGGCGGCCGTTCAAGCCCGGCTCCGGCTCTGTGTCGAACTGCCATGTGTAACGCTTGTTGAACGACATCATATAGAAGGCGATCGGCATCTGCAGCCACGGATGTCGGGCACGCCTCCCCGCTTCGAGTAGCAGCACTCGCGTCGTTCCGTCTTCAGTCAGCCGGTTGGCAAGCACGCAGCCAGCCGAGCCCGCACCGACGATGATATAGTCGTATGTGGCAGTCATGCTTTTCTTCATGCCTTCTGGGGAGACAGGCTTCCGCTGGAATGGCGGAAGCCCGAATGCCGCCCGTCAACCGGCTGGCGGGATGTTAGCGATACGGATGAACTCGCGCCAGTCGTCGATCGCCTTGATCAGCATCTGCTGGGTGGTTGCGGGCGAATTCGCCCAGGGGTCGCCGCCGGAATCGTTGAGGAACTTGATCGTGTCCGGCTGTTTGAGCGCCGTATTGAACCAGCCGTTGATCTTGTCCACGACCGGTTTCGGCGTAGCTGCCGGAACCGCCGCCGAGAACCAGGTGGTCACGTCGATCGGCAGTCCCTTTTCCTTCAGCGTCGGAATGTCCGGTATCGAGGCGAGCCGCTCGCCGCTCGCAACCGCGAGCACGCGGAGCCGCCCTTCGCGCTGCTGCGCCAGGGAGAAGACCGGGTCCAGCGTGCCGAAAAGAAGCCGGCCGGACAGGAGATCATTCAGCGACGCGGGCGCCGACTCGTATTTCACCTGAACGGTTTCCAGCTTGGCCGCCTGTTTGTAGAGTTCGCCCAGCACCATGCCGGAATTGGCCGCAGCGGCATACGACGCCTTGTCGCCTTCCGCCTTCAGTCTCTCCGTCAGCTGTTCGAGGGTCTTGATATCGCTCTTTGCATCGACCACGATCATGAAGGCCTGCCGGTTGATCGTCGCGACCATCTGCAGGTCCTTGGCGACGTCGATCGGCGGCTGCTTGAAGCGCGACATAATCGAGGCGATCGTCGTGCCGGCATCCATGAGGATGGTATGACCATCCGCCGCCGAACGCGCCACATATTGCGTTCCGATACTGCCGGCTGCGCCCGGCTTGTTTTCAACGATGATCGTGGCGCCCGGAACCTGCGCCTTGATCTTCTCCGTCATGAAGCGGACGAGAATGTCCGCGCCGCTTCCCGCCGGGAAGGTGCAGATGATGCGAATGTCCTTGCTCGGATAGTCCTGCGCCTGGACGCCAAGTGGCATTGCCGCGGCGAGCGTCAGCGCCATGAAAGTTCTGCGAAACATCGTGTCCTCTCCTCCCTTTTGCCGGCCGGAAGAGACCGGCATGACACACCGACTGCAGGTTATTGCAGTTCACCAGCACGGCCTCCTCCGCCATACCGATCCTTGAGAGCGGGGGCGTCATGCCCCCGATGCACGAAACCCAAAGGCTCAGAGCGCCATCGCCACCGATTTCAGCTCGGTATAGGCCTCGATACCTTCGCGGCCGAGTTCCCGGCCCCAGCCTGACTGCTTGAAGCCCCCGAAAGGCAGAGCCGGATCGAGACCGCCGCCATTGACCCGAACCGTGCCGGCCTTTAGCTTCTTCGCCATCTTGTGCGCCGTCGAAAGGTTCTGCGTCCACAGCACCGCGCCGAGGCCGTAACTCGTCGCATTGGCCTCGCGGGCGATGCGATCGAGATCGGCCTCCTCATAGGACATGGCGCAGAGCACCGGTCCGAATATCTCCTGCTGCACGACATCCATGTCCGGTCGCGTTCCGGTCAGTACCGTGGGCTGGATGAAATAGCCTTCGCTGCCGATGCGGCCGCCGCCGACGCGAAGCTCCGCGCCCTGGTTTTGGCCCGAAGCGATAAAGCCGGAAATCCGGTCGAGCTGCTCCTGCGACACGACCGGTCCCATCTGTGTCGAAGCCGCCAGACCGGGGCCAACCCTGAATTCGCTCGCCCGTTGCGCAACACCGGCCAGCAGTTTCTCGAAAACGTCGCGATGGGCATAAAGCCTGGAGCCGGCATTGCAGATCTGGCCGGCATTGGAAAAGATAGAGCGGGCCGCGCCCTCGATCGCCCGGTCGATATCGGCATCCGGGGAAGACGATGACCGGGGTCTTGCCACCGAGTTCCAGCGTGACGCGCTTGAAGTCGTTGGCAGCAGCCCGGATGATGATGCGGCCGACATCCGTCGAGCCGGTGAATGTCACTTTGTCGATGCCCGGATGCGCGGTCATCGCCGCACCAGCATTCTCGCCGAAGCCGGTCAGGATGTTGACCACGCCTTCGGGGAAACCGACATCGAGGATGAGCTGGCCGAGCCGCAGCGTGGTCAGCGGCGTCTGCTCGGCCGGCTTCAGCACCACAGTACATCCGGCAGCGAGCGCCGGAGCAATCTTGGATACCGCCATCATCAGCGGCGCGTTCCACGGCGTGATCGATCCGACGACGCCGACCGGTTCGCGCATCGTATAGGCATGCCAGGTGCCGGGATTGGAGATCGAGATGGACTCGCCGTTCAACTTGGTACACCAGCCGGCGAAATAACGCAGCACTTCAATCGAATGCGGCAAGTCGACTACCTTCGAATCGTTCAGCGGCTTGCCGTTGTCGAGCGTTTCGATGAAGGCGAATTCCTCGGCATGCGCTTCCAGCGCGTCTGCCAATCGCCACATAAGCTTGGCGCGGGCCGCCGGCGTCATGTTCGACCACGGGCCGTCGTCGAAGGCGCGGCGGGCGGCATTGACGGCGAGATCGACATCGGCCGCATCCGCTGATGCGATTTCGGCGAGCAGGCTGCCATCGGCCGGATTTTGGGTTGAAAAGGTCTTGTTCGATCCTGCCGCCACCCACTTGCCGTCAATCAGCAATTTGTGGGGCCCACGAATGAATTCGTTCACGGCAGCAGGGATCGCCGCCATCGAAACGTTGACGCTCATGCTTCCTCCTTCTCGCCACTCCAGGAGTGCTCCTCTGCGAGTATCAGGCAACCTTAGTATTCATGATAGACAAACGCAATCCATCATCGTAAAATTTAAGGTAGATAAGAGATCATCACGACGGGAGGAAAACGTGACGGATCGCATTATAGGATTTATCGGGCTCGGCAATATGGGCTCGCACATGGCGGCGCATCTGGTGAAGGCCGGATACGAGGTTCTGGCCTACGATATAGATCCCGAAAAGCGCACGCTCTTTGCCCGTGAATATGGGACGGTCGTCCCGGAAACCCCGGCCGATCTCGCGCCGGCATCGGTCATCCTTACCATGGTGCCGACAGGTGCAGTCGTGCGTGCAGCGCTGAACAAAGGTGGTGAAAAGAGCCTTCTCGCCGGGCTCAAACCCGGCAGTCTCGTCATCGATACAACCTCATCGCCGCCGGACAGCACCCGCGAACTGGGCGCCGATCTTGCCCGTCAGGGCGTGCTGCTGATCGACGCGCCGGTGTCCGGCGGCTGGATGGGCGCACGCGACGCCAATCTGGTCTTCATGATGGGCGGCGACAGCGAAGAGGCGGTCGAACGCGCCGCGGCGGTTCTCTCGCATCTCGGCAACAAGATATTCCGGCTCGGCAAGCTCGGCTCCGGCCATGTGATGAAATCGATGAACAACTATGTCTCCGCCGCAGCCTATGTTGGCGCCTGCGAGGCGCTGATCATCGGCCGCCAATACGGCCTCGACCCTGCCATGATGGTGGACGTCTTCAACGTTTCGACGGCCCGGAGCTTCGCGACCGAAACCTCCATTCGCCGCATCATCGCCGGCAACGAGAGCCGTAATTTCGCGCTCGACCTCTTCACCAAGGATATCAAGATCGCCGCCGACCTCGCCGATGCCAAGGCGGTGAAGGCAACACTGATCCATGCCGTGCACGACCGCATGGTCGAGGCGCGCGATGCGATCGGCGGCCATGGCGACCACACCAAGGCCTATGCCTTCTGGGCATCCGAGGTAGGAGAGGAGCATGGCCAATGAGACGCATGAATTCGACATCGTCGTCGTCGGTGCCGGCAGTGCCGGCTGCGTCGTCGCCGGGCGGCTGAGCGAGCTTAGCGGGCTGAAGGTCGCGCTCGTCGATGCGGGTACGAAGGATAACCTGCGCCTGACAAAGGTGCCGGCGGCCGTGCTGAATACGCTCGGCCATCCGCGCTACGATTATCGCTTCAAGACCGAGCCGGACCCGACCCGCAACGGCCGCGTCGACCAGATCGCCCGCGGCAAGGTGCTCGGCGGCTCCTCGGCGATCAACGGCCTGATCTTCGCACGCGGCGCGCCGGTGGATTTCGACCGCTGGTCGGCGATGGGCAATCGAGGCTGGGACTGGCAGAGCGTCCTGCCGCTGTTCCGGCGTCTGGAAACGTCCGATCTTGCAGACAACAGTTTGCGCGGCGGGTTAGGCCCGCAGGATGTGACGTTACCAACCTATCGCCATCCCCTGACGGACCCTTTCATTGCCGCGGCCGGACGGCACGGCATTCCCTTCAACCCAGATTATAATGGCGAAACGCAGGAGGGCATCGGTTATGTGCAGGGCACGATCCGCCGCGGCGTTCGCGTATCGGCCTATGACGGTTATGTCGCGCCCAATCTGAGCCGATCGAACCTGCAGATATTTGCCGGATGCCGGGCCGAGCAACTGACTTTTGAAGGCAATCGCGCGGATGGACTGATCGCAAGGCGGGGCGACAGGTTGCTGCAGCTCAAGGCGCGGCGCGGTGTCGTCGTCTCGCTCGGGACGTTCAACAGCCCGCAACTTCTGATGCTATCCGGCCTTGGCCCCGCGGAACGACTGCAACATTACGGTATCGGCGTGCGCCAAAACCTGCCCCGCGTTGGGCAGGACATGCTCGACCATACCGGCTTCCGGATGATCATGGAGGTCGATACGCCGACCGCCAACAATCAGTCGCGCGGCCTGCGGGCGCCCTATCATCTTGCCCAATGGCTTTTGGGTGGACGCGGGCCGGTCGGTGCGGCTTCGGCCGAAGCGGTTGGCTTCTTTCGCTCAGACGCAAGCGTCGCGACGCCTGATCTTCAGGTGACGTTCTTCCCCTATGCCAGCGAATTCGCGCCGACGACCGGCAGGGCCGTTCTGAAACCGAAATCGCTGATCTCGGTCGGCCTCAACATGAACTATCCCAGGAGCCGCAGCCATGTGACGATTCGGTCGGCAAACCCCGCCGATCCGGTCGAGATCCATTACCGGCTGTTCGAGAACGAGAACGATCTGGAAACGCTGGTGCGCGGATTGAAGATCATGCGTTCGCTGGTCGATGAAGAACCGTTCGGCAAGCATATCGTCGATCGATCGCTTTACCCTTCCAACGAGGCGTGTGAACAGGCGGACAGGGATTTCGTGCGCGCCAACTCCCGCAGCTACATGCACCCGATCAGCACCTGCCGCATGGGAACGGACGAGAATGCGGTCGTCACGCCGGACTTGAAGGTACGCGGCTTCGATGGCCTGTGGGTGGCCGACGCCTCGGTATTTCCGGATCACATCAGCGGCAATATCAACGCCACGACGCTGATGATCGGCGAAAAGGCCGCCGATCTGTTGAAAGCCGACCTTCGGCAATTCGCATGATACGACAAGGGCCGGCGATTCGCCGGCCCTTGTCGGAAAGCATCATTGCGGCTCGATATTGCCGACCTTCACGTAACGCGCCCAGTCGTTGATCTCGCGCTCGACCATCTTGTAGGTCGCAAGGGAAGAATCGGCCGTCAGCGGTTCGCCGCCATTCTTGCCGACGAACTCGCGGGTCCCGTCGGATTTGGCGATCTTGGTGAGAAGCGCGTTCAGCTTGTCAACGACCGGCTGCGGCGTCTTTGCGGGCGCTGCGACCAGCCACCAGATGTTCAGATCCACATCGACGCCCTGTTCCTTGAATGGTTTTACGTCTACCATGCTGGAGATCGGCTTTGCCGTGCTGATCGCCAGCAGCCTGCCGCTGCCGTCTCGAGCGCGGGCCAGTCCGAAGACCGGGTCCGACACGATGAAGTCAATTGAACCGCTTTCGAGGTCGTTCAGGACATCGGCGGTCGCCTTGTAGCGGACCTGGACGGTTTCCAGCCCGGCGCTCTGCTTGTAAACCTCGGCCAGAATGGTCGAGACGTTGTTTGAGGTTGCGTAGGAAGACTTCGCCCCCTTCTGCTTCATAGCCGCGGTCAGGTCGGCAAGCGACTTGTAAGGCGACTTGGCGCTGACGAGCATGGTGAAGCCCTGGCCGAAGATCGGCGCGACATAAATGAAATCCTTGCGAGGATCGAAGGGCGACTGCTTGAAGACATAGGGCGTGGCGCTGAAGGTATCGGCGCCGCCGATGAACAGCGTATAGCCGTCGGGCGTCGCACGCGCAGCGGCAACCGCCGCAATGCTGCCGAAACCGCCGGGCTTGTTCTCCACCACGACCGTCTGTTTGGTCGCGTCCTCGATCTGCTTTGCGAAATAACGTGAATAAATATCGGCGCCGCTGCCGGCGGCAAAGCCGGTGATGATCGTCACCTGCCGGCTCGGATAGTTGTCGTCAGCGGCGAATGCGCCGCCAGTCGTCAGGCATGCGGAAACCACCAGCGCCAAGGCGCAGGCCACCAAGCGTCTCATTGATTTTCCTCCCAAACCAGGCCCGGCCTGCAAGCGATGCCGGACGATCATGACGCGAAAGTCTCCTCCCTTCGCGCCAAATATAAGGTATCCATATATTGTATTTTCGTCAAATAGCATTTTATATTAACGAATAAGAGAGGCGACTATTCCTGCCGACGCAGCAGATGGTCGCGAAAAATGTCTGGAGGAAACATGCAGATCAGAGCCGCCGTCGTTGGCAAGGACAACGCCATCACCATTCGCCCGCTGGAACTGGCAGGACCGGGACCGCATGAGGTTCTGGTGAAGATCGTCGCGGCCGGCGTCTGCCATACGGATCTGAAGTGCGCCGGTTCCAATATCCTAGTGAAAGCCCGTCCGGTGGTCCTCGGACATGAGGGAGCCGGGATCGTCGAGGCGGTCGGTTCGGCGGTGTCGGAACTCAACGCCGGCGACCATGTGGTGATGACATTCGCCTATTGCGGCACCTGCCGAAGCTGCCGTGAAGCCGAACCGGCCTATTGCTACCAGCAATATCCGCTGAATTTCAGCTGCGCGAGACCGGATGCCGGCAGGAGCTATCTCTGCGACAACGGCGAGGATGTTCACGGAGACTTCTTCGGCCAGTCGTCCTTCGCGACCTATGCGATCGGCAGCGAGCGCAATGTCATCAAGGTACCACACGACTTGCCGCTTGAAATCCTCGGCCCGCTCGGCTGCGGCATCCAGACCGGCGCGGGCGCGGCACTCAACGATTTGAAAGTCGGCCCGGGCGATCGCTTTGCGGTCTTCGGCGCCGGCAGCCTTGGGCTCAGCGCCATCATGGCGGCCCGCTATGCTGGGGCGAAGACGGTGATCGCCGTCGATCGCATCAAGGCACGTCTCGATCTGGCCCTCGAACTCGGAGCCGACCACGCGATCCTCGCAACCGAAACTGATGCCATTGTGGACATCATGCGGCTGACCGGCGACGGTGTCGACCAGTCACTTGATACGACGGCTGTGGCCTCAGTCATGCGCCAGGCGATCGACGTGCTGGCACCGCGCGGCGTCTGCGGTTTTGTGACCGCGCCAAGCGATGGTTCGGAACTGCCGATCCCGGTACGCAGCATGCTGCTCGGCAAGAAGGTGCGCGGCATTGTCGAAGGCAACAGCAATCCGAAACTGTTCATCCCGTTCCTGATCGACCTCTACAAACGCGGACATTTCCCGTTTGACCGGCTGATCCAGTTCTTCAATTTCGAGGACATCAACGATGCCTTCCATGCCCAGCAGAGCGGCGCGGCGGTCAAACCGGTCTTGAGGGTCGGCTGACGTCTACCCGCTTCGAATTCCATTGAGTCTTCCGCCCAATCGTCGTCAAATGCCCGTGGCTGCAGCTCCGCGACCATGAGATCAATCCATCGAAAATCTAGTATAGATCCGGTTCGTGAGCAAACCCGGTTGCTCAGTCTCGATGGACACAAGTACCACCTTGCTCCTTCAATAGCGGGCGGCAACTCGAGCAATATTGTTATACCATTTTCGCAAATATAGTATAGAATCACAATCAAACAGCACGCCTTGAACGGATACGAACTTACGACCTGAAGCAACAGTTAGGCTAACTAACTGTCTCTCAACGCTTTCACAGATCAGGATGCCGGTTGACGTCCTTGTAGAGCAGGTAGCGAAAGCGGCCCGGGCCACCGGCATAGCAGGCCTGCGGGCAATAGGCGCGCAGCCACATGTGGTCGCCTGCATCAACCTCTACCCAGTCGCTGTTCAGTCGATGGACGGCTTTGCCTTCCACCACGTAGAGCCCGTGCTCCATGATGTGGGTCTCCATGAAGGGGATGCTGGCACCCGGTTCGAAGTGACGATGTTAAGATGAAAGTCGTGACGCACGTCGTTCGGATCAAAGAAACGGGTCGTGCCCCACGTCTCTTCCGTGTCAGGCATCCAGTCGAGCACGCACTCGTCCTCGAGGGTAAATACCGTCGGCGGCGGGTCCAGGCCTTCCACGGCCTTGAACACCTTGCGCACCCAGTGGAAGCGGATCGGCGCGGAACTGTCGTTTCTGAACGTCCACTTGGCACCAGTTGGAAGATAGGCAAAGGAACCTGAACGCAACGGCCGACCCTGGCCTCGTAGGTGATCGTACCTTCACCCTCGACAACGAAGATCGCGGCCTGCGCACGCGGATTCGGTTCCGGCATCACGCTACCCCCGCGGGGAGCGACCTCCATGAGGTGTTGCGCGAATGTCTCGGCGAAACCGCTGAGCGGCCGCGAGAGGATCCATGCACGAGTCTTTTCCCAATGCGGCAGAACACTGGTGACGATGTCGCTCATCACTGTCTTCGGGATCACGGCATAGGCGCTGGTGAATAACGCCTTGCTGGAAAGCGTCTGCGTCTGCGGCGGCAAGCCGCCGACCTGCGAGAAATATCCCCCACTGGTCATTCGGCAGCTGCCTTTGACTTGTCCTTCCGGCTTTCCCATTCCTGTGGCGTCAGCGTCTTGATGTCGAACTGATCGCGGGTGCGGGTATAAGTGTGTCCTCCCATGCGGCCGACCGCGTCCATCAGGTGCTGGTCGATATGCAGGTTCGATGGGTTCACCGTGTCGCTGCGGACATAGACGCCGAGTACCTCCCCCAGAATGATTTCTCGCGCCGGGCCGACCTGCAGCGTCGTGTGGCGACGGCACTCTAGTGCTGCCGGTGCAGCAAGAATGCGTGGACTGCGCACCATCTGGCCGGGCACGGTCGCAAGGCCTGCTTCCTCCATCTCGTCGATCTCGGGGCCAAACTTGATGGCGCAAACTTCCATCTGTTCGACCAGCGCATTGTCGCAGATGTGCACGGTGAACTCGCCAGTCTCGCGTATATTGCGGGCGGTATCCTTGAATCGCATGTCGGAATAGTTCTCGACCCCGATCGCGACGATTGCCGGATCATGGGTCAGGACGTTGAAGAAGCTGAAGGGCCCGGCATTCGGCAGGCCATCAGTACTCACGGTCGTCACCAACGCGATCGGGCGCGGGATCACGGTTCCAATGAGTAGCTTGTAACGCTCGCGCTCGTTGAGCTTGGCGAAATCGAAATGGGTGTGCTCGGTCATGTCAGGCCTCGACTGCAATGCGGTGGGTTTCAAGCGGGGTATGGCGGGACAGGTTCTCGAACCCATCCTTTGTGACGACATACATGTCGCCGACATTGCAGCCGGCAGACAGTGGTTCGAGCCACTGCGTATGCAGCACGAACACCATGCCCTCCTCCATCCGGTCGTAATTATGGGAGGAGATGTTGAAGCTGTTCTGCCCGCCCGCCATGCCGACGGAATGACCGAGATTGGGGTTATGCGGCCCGTGGGTGGCCGGGTAGACATGCATCAGCGTGCGGCCCTGCGCCTCCCAGTCGATATTTTTGACATACTGCCGCGGGATAAGCCGCGCGCTGCCATCGTCCATCGGCGCCCAGTTATAGGGCATGGTGCGCGCTTCCGGCGAAGATAGCATGCCGCGCTCGATCATCGCCTCGAAGGCGGCGTTGTTAACGTCGCGCATCAGAGCCCCCGGCCGGATCAGCTTTTCAGCACGTTTGACGCCCTCGGTGCAGGCGGCAAGCACCTCTTCCTGCCGTTTGGTGATGTTACCAACCGCGATCATGCGGGCGGTCTGGGCGGTGTAGCCGCGGTAGGTTATGTTGGAGACGTAAAGATTGATCAGATCACCGGGACGGACGACGTGGCCGTATGGCTTGCCGCAATGGGTGCCAAACTCGTTGATGCCGATCTGGTAGCCGTCACCCGTCTCGCCACCGAAAGAAAGCTGCGCCTGTGTGAAGGCGGCATAGATTACATGATCGGTCACGCCGGGTTTCGCCACGTGATAGGCCGCCTGAGTGGCAATGCTGACGAGTTGCGCGGCGGCCCGGAACATCTCGATCTCCCGGGGCGAGCGCACTTTCTGCATCCGGTCGAGAATGGCGTTGTCAGCCACGAACTTGCACTTGGGCATCAACTCATCCAGACCAGACCAGAAGGTCAGCGAAGTACGATCACCGATGCGGCCGATCTGTGCCTTCGACAGTCCCATGCCGGCCAGCAGTTCGGCGCATTTCTCCGCCGTCTTGACCACGCTATCACCTGGACGGTCGGCATATTCGCGGCCGATCGGGCCGATCTGCCAGATATCTTCGACCAGCACGGGCTCGCCGCCCGGCGGCAGAAGCACGGACTGGGTGAAGAAGGACAAAAGCGTCAGCGGCGTGTCGACATCCGTCGGAATGATCAGCACGCCCTCACGCATCCAGTCGCAGATGTAGCGAAGGTAGTGGTTCGATGTGTGGAACCAGCCGACGCCGCCGGTGTGGACGATCAGCGCGTCATGCCCGGCCTCGACGGCCTGGCGGCGGATGCGCCGCAGGCGCTCCTCGAATTCCTCGACCGGCAAGGGCAAGGGTGCCGCAAAATCGAAATTCGGCTGGAAATCGGCAAGCAGCGATCCGATGCGGTAGGCGCCTGCCCTGGTAGCATGTATGTTCATGGGGTATTCCTTCCAGAAGTGTTTTTTCTATGGGTCAGGCTTGCCTGGGTGGCGCCAGCACCCGCCTTGCAACCAGCATCACCACCAGGGTCAGCCCGATCAGGATGCCGGACATCGCAGCCACCCGGACATCGAGCGACTCTTCGATAAGCGCGAACATGCGAAGCGGCAGCACAGTCGTTTGAGCGTCGGCAAGGAAGAGCGAGACGGAGACGTTGTCGAGCGACTGGATGAAGACGAGAAAGGCACCGGCCAGGATGCCGGGTGCCAGCAGCGGGAGGATCACGCGGCGGAGCGTCGTGTACCAGGTCGCGCCCATCACGGTGGAGGCCTCCGCCAGCGACGGGTTGATGCCCTGCGCGACAACCGATGCGGCCCGGTACATCAGCGGCCCGAAGACGACGACATGGCCGACCACAGTGAGCCAGAGTGATGGCTGGAAGCCGATGAAATTCGCCACGATCAACGCTGCAAGACCATAAACAAGACTAGGCAGGACGAGCGGCGCCAAGAGAAACGGCTCCAGCGAATTGACCGTGCTGCGCCGCATCCGCGCCATGCCGATCGTGGCAGGCACGGCAAACAGGAGCGATCCGAGTACCGCGAGGACTGCGATCTTCAGCGAATTGCCGGCCGCGATATGTTCGGTTCCGGAGCGGACAGGATCGAGGAGCGCCTCGTACCAGCGGAGCGAAAAGCCCTCGGGCGGATATTTGAGCGTCTGGCCCGCGGTAAACGACATGGTGATCGCGATGACAATTGGCGCCACCAGATAGATCAGGCTGAGACCACCGAAGCCGAAGATGAAAGCCCTGTAGAGGAAGACGGGAAACGGATTTTCGCGAGGACTATGCAAGGCCGACAAGCCTCCTGTGGCGGGAAATCGTGGTCATGGCGACGAGAAGGATGCCGGTCGACAAAAGCAGGACGACCGCGATGGCAGAGGCCATTGGCCAGTCGAACAGCGTACCGACCTCGCGATAGATGAGCTGCGGCACATAGACATTGCGGGCACCGCCGATGACTGCCTGGGTGACGAAGGAGGCGCTGGTGCTGGCAAAGACCAGGATCCAGCCCGCTAGCAGGCCCGGCAGCATCATCGGCAGGAGAACCGTTACCAGGATCCGCCACGGTCCGGCGCCCGAGACCTGTGCGGCCTCCGTGAACTGCACCGGCGTACGCGACAGGATTGCGATCAACGGCAGGATGATCAGTGGCAGGTCGATCTGGCACATGGCCAATACGAGGCCAAGTTCGGTGGACATCAGCGTGAACGGGCGCTCTGCAAGTCCGAGAGCCACAAATGTCTCGCTGATCGGTCCCTGCCTCCCGAGGATGACGATCCAGGCGAAGGTGCGCACCACATTGCTGGTCAGCATCGGGATGAGCGTCAGGAAGATGATGACCTGTCGCGCGGTTTTGCCGCTGTGCCAGTAGAGAAGCGCGATCGGAATACCGAGCAGGGTCGTGCTAGCAATCGTCTGCATGCCGAGCTTGGCTGTGTTCATCAAAACGCGGTAGTTGAACGCATCGCCCAGAAAGCGCGCGTAGTTGTGAAGGGACGGGCCGTCGGGGCCGATGAAGCTGAACCCCACGAGAACGGCGAGCGGCGTCGCAAAGAACGCCACCGACAGCAGAAGCATCGGGAGAACGTATGGGAAGCCGCTCGCTTTCATTTTATACCCTCAACCGGCGACGAGAGCGTCGAACTGGCGGATCCATTCCGCACGGTTCTTGTTGATCGCCGCCCAATCCGGATAGACCAACGTCGCAAGCTGTTCGCGCTTCACATAGGCCTCGATGCCGGGCGTCAATTCGACTTGCCTGTTGGTCGGGAACATCTCGGTCGGCGGCATCTTCAGCTTGTCCTGCGCGGCCTTGGAGATGGCGGCATCCATATAGGCATAAGCCGCATCCGGGTTCTTTGCGCCCTTGGTGAGGTGGATGTTGACCGAAGCTGCCGGAGAGCCTGTCTCGGGCTGGACGAATTCGGCCTTGAGGCCCAATGCCTTCAGCTTCGCGACATTGCCAGTCGAGCACATGAAGACGGCGATTTCGCCCTGCTGGAACAGCGTCATCTGGTGGTTGGTGCTGGCGACGACACCTTTCAGTTGCTCCGGATGCTCCTTGAACAGCTTGAACACGGCCTCCATGTCGGTCGGACCGGTCCCGAAGATCTTGGCGATCTCGGAATAGGCCATGACGCCGGTGTTGGAGGCAAAACCCGTCCAGGAAACGAGGCCCTCGTAGGCCGGATTTTCGAACAGATCGCGGTAGCCCTTAGGCGCGGGTACCAGGTCCGGGTTATAGGCGATCCCGTTGACTTCGACGGTCACGGTCGGGCCGTACTCGCCCTGGAAGGCCGGATCGAGCAGGCTCCAGTTCTTCAGCTTCGACGGATCGATCTTCTGGATCAGATCGTTCTCGATGGCGACGGCCATCTGGCCGGGCGACATCAGCAGCGTGTCATAGGGCGGGTTGCCGGGGCTCGCCATGACCTTGGCGAGCTGATCCTGCGCCATGGCGGGCGCGACCGTAAGATCGAACCCGGCTTCCTTGACGAGCGGCGTCAGCGTGGTGCGATAAGCATCCTCCCAATTGCCGGGGAAGGTCGCGGCGACGGCCGTGGCTCCGGCGGCGCGTGCAGCGAAGGGCAGCGTGGCGGCGGCTGCCGCACCGGCGGCGAGCAGTCCGAAATGACGTCGTGTGATGTTGAATTCTTGCATCTGTTCACCTCTGTTGTTGTTCATTCACGGGATGTTTCCGGGTCGCTCGGAAAGGCGTGACACCTCAAGGTGTCGATCTCGGCAAAGAGTTGGGCTCCCGGCTCGGGAATGAATGTGTAAGGTCCACGGACCTGCGACGCGCGCAGGCCCGTCCCGTCAGACAGGACAAGATCGTGGACGAGCGTCGGTCCCAGTGGCACAGACACTGTCAGCCGGGCTGGCAATGCGAAGTCACTCGGGTTGGTGGACAGCCGCACATCTTCGGGACGGAAGGTGATGGTGACCTTGGAGCCGACCGTGAAGTTCAGGCGGCGCGGCAGAACAACCGTGTTGCCATTC
Source organism: Neorhizobium sp. USDA 3394 (assembly GCF_056280385.1). Classification (NCBI taxonomy): domain Bacteria; kingdom Pseudomonadati; phylum Pseudomonadota; class Alphaproteobacteria; order Hyphomicrobiales; family Rhizobiaceae; genus Neorhizobium; species Neorhizobium sp. USDA 3394. Next base: position 617,352 of record NZ_JBWCDU010000002.1, on the reverse strand, counting down.
GGGAGCGCAACGGTCGTTGCCTCTGCGTCCAGCCGCTCCACTGTCCCATGCAGCACATTGGCCTGGCCGATGAAGGTATTGACGAACAGCGTCTTCGGCCGATCATAGACGGCCATAGGCGTGTCGATCTGCTCGACATTGCCCTTATTCATCAGCACCAGACGCCCCGCAAGGCTTTGCGCCTCTTCCTGATCATGCGTGACGATCAGCGTGGTGATGCCGAGCGTCTTCTGCAAATGCAGAAGCTCGACCTGCAGATCGAAACGAAGCGCCCGGTCAAGCGCGCCGAAGGGTTCGTCGAGCAATAGAAGCGAGGGCCGGCCGGCAATGGCGCGGGCGACCGCGACGCGCTGCTGCTGGCCGCCTGAAAGTTCGCGCGGCAGGCGGTTGCCATAGCTCTTCAACTGCACGAGCGAGAGCATTTCCTCCACCCGTTCCCTTCGCTCAACTCGTGGCATATGCTGGCAGGCCAGCGGATAGGCGATGTTTTCCGCTACCGTCAGGTGCGGAAACAGAGCGTAGTTCTGAAATACCATGCCGATGCCACGGGACCTTGCGGACACGTTGGCGAGATTCTGGCCGCCCAGCTGAACAGCGCCGCTCCTTGGTTGGATGAGCCCGGCGATCGCCCGTAGGACCGTGGACTTGCCGCAGCCGCTTGGCCCCAGTAGGGCGACGATCTCGCCAGCCTCGACCTCGAACGAAATGTCGCTGATGGCGTTCTGCCCACCGTAGCTGTGAGTCAGACCCCGAACGCTGAGCTGCTTGCCTTCGCCTGCCTTCAAGGCCTCTGCCATGAATATCCCCTTCGGTTTCGCCATGTCGTCAAAGCGCTCGGCGCGTGGTGGCACCAGGCAGAGATGAGGTCGGTCGATGATGTTGGCTTCTGTTTCGGTCATGGCAGAAGAGTAGCAATCTGCATGCCAGTTCTCCGGTTACGTCTGATCGATAGCGGTAACACAATGTTTTTGCGTATTTAATTCTGAACTCTATAGTTTCGCACATCTCCAGTAAACTTTGTGCGAATATCGTTCCGTAACTAAAAAATGTGCAACTTTCGCCGACGCCGCTCACGCATTAAGCACTATTTGAGGCAAAAAATAGGGATTTTCCGGGAATTTCCCAAATGAAATCGCAGCAGACCATTATCCATACGGCTTGGATAATCAGAAAAATGCTCTGCCAACGCAGTGACTTAGGCAAGCGACCGCCAACGCACGGTCTGGGAAGCATCCGTGAGGTGGTTTTTTAATCATCACGTTTTCGGATCTTTGTGCGCATATTTGTACGGATAGATGAAAAACCTTTATTATGAAAAATAAGCATTTAAAAACAAAACACTAAGAAGCCATCGCCCAAGGTGGCACACCGATTGCATTGAAGTTTTCGTAAATTAACGGTCATAAAAATCGACAAGGGGATCACATGCGCAGCTTCAAGAAAAGTCTCAAAGGCGGCCTGGCCGGCATCGCATTCGCACTGCTCGCGACTTCGGCATACGCCGCAGAAGGGACCGCCATTAAGATGGTACCGGATGCAGACGTCGCCAAACTGGCGGGCGTCGCCTTCGATCAGACACTGGCGGACCGCCTGCCACCTGCGATCAAGGACAAGAAGACACTGAAAGTGGCGACAGACCTGACGCCGCCGATAAGCTTCCAGGCAGAGGACGGAAAGCTGATCGGGATCGACGCCGATATCGCCGCAGCACTGGGTGTCATTCTCGGCATCGATGTTCAGATGACCAATGTTGGCGCCGGCGCCGCGATCGTGCCCGCCGTCCTGTCCAAGCGTTTCGACATGACCATCTCCGGCATCAACGACGATGTGGAGCTGGAAAAGCAGGTCGACGTCATCGACTACATGTTCGACGCCACGACGATCATGACCATCAAGGGCAACCCGCTCGGCATCAAGAGCATGGAAGACCTCTGCGGCAAGAAGGTTGCCGTGCCCGTCGGCACGTTCCAGGCGCGTCTGGTGGAAGCCGCATCGGCAAAATGCGCGACACCGATGAACATCATGTCGATCCCGAAAATGCCTGACGTCCTGCAGGCTGTGCGCACCGGCCGCGCCGACGCAACCGTCAACGGTTATGCGACGAGCGTCTACACGACGGAAAACCAGACCGGCAAAGGTGTCGGCCTGCAGGCGATCCCGGAAGTCCGCCTCGCCGTCGGTTATCTCGGCATGCTGACGTCGAAGGACAATCCCGAACTGCGCGACGCGGTCATCGCCTCGTTGCAGCATATGGTCGACAGCGGCGCCTATAAGGCAATCATGGAGAAATGGGGTCTCGGGCCCCTCGCCGTGACGACCGTCAAGTTCAACGACGCCGCCAGCATGCCGGTGAACTGACGATGTCATTGTTTGCTCAACCCGTCAGCATGGCCATCGCACCTCCGGTCGGCAAGCCGATCCGGTGGGGGCAGCTCACAACCGGAACCAGCGCGATTTTCGCGCTGGTTTTCTTCGTCACCACGATTGCACGAAACCAGACCGTTCAGTGGGGCGAAATTCCCCGTTACATGGTCGATCCTGTTATCCTCGACGGGGTCGTTCTGACTTTGCAGCTGACGGCCGGTGCAATGGTGTTCGGTATCGCCTTCGGCTGCATCGTTGCTATCATGGCCACCACCCAGAATATCGTCTTGAAGGCTTTCGCCATAGCCTTCGTCTGGTGGTTCCGCGGCGTGCCGCTCATCGTCCAGATCTTCTTCTGGTTCAACATCGCGCTGTTCATTCCGCAACTGGGCGTCGGCAGCTATTCCATATCGATCAACGAAGTAGTCACTCCCGCACTTGCCGGCTTCCTCGCGCTCGGTCTGCATGAAGCCGCCAATATGAGCGAGATCATTCGCGGCGGATTAACGGCTGTCGATCGAGGCCAGCGCGAGGCGGCCTCCTCACTCGGCCTTCGCCCACTCCAGGTCCTTCGAACCGTCGTCCTGCCCCAGGCGATCCGGCTTATCGTACCGCCAACCGGCAACCAGGCGATCGGCATGCTGAAGGCGAGCGCCATCGTTTCGGTCATCGGCATGCAGGACTTGCTGACCCAGGCACAGGCTATCTACGCGCGCAACTTCCTTGTGATCGAGCTGCTGTGCGTCGCCTCGCTCTGGTACCTGCTGATCACCACCATCGCATCGATCGGTCAGCATTTTCTGGAAAAGCACCTTGCCCCGAAGGGCCGCAGCGCCGGTGCGCAGAAAGGCGCGCCCAGACCTGCCTGACACACCACCCACTCAATCCACCAACCAACCAGGGTCGCCATTGCAGCGCATCCGATCAGGAAACATCAAGGAGCAGATCATGAGACTAGGCATCGATGGACAAAAACTTCCAGAAGCCAGGAAGCGCGGGCCAATCAAAAGCCTCGACCACGTCAAGGAACTGGGTCTCGGTGGCATCTTCTTCAGTACAATCCTCGATATGAGCGCCACGCTGGACAAGGGAGAATTGGCCGATATACGGGCCAAGGCAGACGAGCTCGGGCTTTATCTCGAAGCCGGTGTTGGCAAGATCAATCCCTATTGCAGCGCCGAAGCCCCTGAGTTCCGGGCAATCGGCGATGGCGACACTATCCTCGGTTTCACCCGCATGATCGAAGCGAGTGCGGCCATCGGCTGCCGCGAGCTCTGGGTGTCGCCGGGAAACTTCAAATCGGAGTATCGCGGGCGACTGGCCAATGACCGCTTCCGTACCGACGTCACCTGGGACGAGCAACTGCTGGCGATCGAAAAGGTGCTCTTGAAGCTCGCCCCTGTGGCGCGCGCCAATGGCGTCCATCTCAACATGGAGACCCATGACGAAATCACCTCCTTCGAAATCCTTCGACTGATCGAAAAGGTGGGCGAGGATTGCATGGGTGTCGTCTTTGACACCGCCAACGGACTGCAACGTGCAGAACATCCGGTCTTTGCCGCAAAACGCGTGGCCCCCTATGTTCGCCAGACCCATATCAAGGACGCCTATGTCGGCCGTGCTGCGGGCGGCCTCGATTTCCAGACCCGTCCCGTCGGTCGGGGCATTGTCGATTTTGCGACGATCATCCCCATCCTCGCCAAGGCCAATCCTGATCTCAACCTCTCCCTTGAGGTCGCGGCTTCCGTCGAGGACAAGCCGCGCAGGACCTATCCTCGCCAGTGCATCGAGATCAACGATCCGATCTGGCGCGCCGGGCACCCCGACCTGACGGCGGAAGAACTCAAGGCATATCTCGCCTCGGTGGATGCGTGCGAGAAGCGGGTGGCCGCCGGTGAGATCCCGGATTGGGAGGCCTATGAAGCCAGCCAGTATGGATACCCGACCTATGAGAACCAATTCTATGGCTACAGCGAAGCAGTAGAGTTCATCAAAATTTCGGCCCGACATATCGAAGAGGTTTGCATAGCGAGTGGAATTTCACTCTCGACGGCTTCCACGAAACAGCGAGCAGCCTGAAAGGGGAAAGTATCAGCACCGGCGACGGTTGTTGCCGGTGCTCAGAAAACCGTGGGAATATCTCGACTTTTGGCATCAGACGCATATACGCAGGAATATTCTCATGAAAATAATTACATCGCCTGATTGGAGCTGGAGACGAGAATGAAGAAGACGACACGACGTCAGGGCACCAAGACCGCACCGAAGGCCAACGCCCCGGTGGACACGGCGGAAAACGCCCATGACGACGTTACGGAACGCATCCGGATCACCCTTGCCACGGCGATCGGTGAAGGCGCGCTCAAACCCGGCGTCAAGATCCTCGAGGACGCGATTGCCGACCACTTCGGCGTCAGCCGCACGGTCGTGCGTGGCGCCCTTGGCGTATTGGAGAGCGACCATCTCCTAGAGCGGAAGAAAAACCGTGGCACATTTGTGGCTGAGCCTGGCATCGAAGAGGCGAAGGCCTTGTTCGAGGCCCGTCGCAAGCTTGAGCACGTCATCCTCGAACTGGTCTTGGGCCACGCGACCGCCGACCAGTTGGACGCACTTGAAAAACTGACTGACGAGGAAGAACACATCCATCACCATGGTGATGAGAAGTCCAAGACGGTGCTGTCAGGCAAGTTCCATGTCGTTCTGGCAGAGCTCGGTGGCAATGCCGTCCTGACGGAGGTGTTGTCGAAGATCGTCGCCCGCCTCTCGCTCGTCATGTCGCTCTACGAGGAGGAGCGGAAAGACGACTGCGGGGCTGATCACCACCGCCAGATTGTTGGCGCTCTGAAAGCTAAGGACCTGGCAAAGGCGCAACAGTTGATGGATCATCATCTGGCCGACATCGAGGGCCGCGTTCGACTGACCGAAGGACAGGGCGATCGGCACACATTCCTGGCCGTCTTAGAGAATTTTTCCTAACCAGGGTCTTGAACTGATTCGAACCGTCGACCACGTGCCGTGGACTCGCTAAACGTTTGAAAACGGCTCACTCACACGGGGAGATGTCCTTCATTACCAAGCCTCGCAGCAAGGACCTCCGCTTGTTGACGCCGCCCTCACTTGGTTTCGCTGGCTAACCCGCAATGATCCGCATCGAAGGGATAGTTAACCGAACGGCAGTACAGCTGAGGTCGCCAGGTTGCTGAGAAAATCAGCGTGGGAACGGAGAGGAAGGTGCGGCGGATACCGGTGGCTTGTATTCGCACACCGCTTTCAAAAGCGAGATTGTCTTCGCTTGTGCAGTTCTCGAAATATCCGCATATCTTTCTCTGTACTGAAGCTTCCCCATAACCGTACTAGCGAGGCCTTCGTTCATTCTCTCGGCGACTGCCAATGCAGCGGCGACGTTGTTTTTGAACGGCAAGAGAGCTTCGACAACGTATCCATCGCCGAGTGCCTTGGCAATGCACGCGATATCGAACATGTCGCGTGGTTGAAGAGAGGCACCCCGGTAGTGAACCTTCTTCGCGATGATCTCGCCCGGTGTCTCAAGGTCAACTTCGATCCCTCGCACCGTGACACGGGACGTAGGATCGTCGGTCAGGCTTGGCGCGCAAATGTAGTCGATTTCACCAATTCCCGCGAACACGATCTTGAGCGCATGAGTACCGTCCGAAACGTATTCATCTGGGTCCACCTGCAGGGTATAGCCCTGCGTTGTCGGATTTAGATATGGGAGGACCTGCGGATCATCGATGAATATGTCGATGTCGAAGCTTTCACGATGGCCGATCTGGAGCATAAGGGCAGTGCCGCCACCGAACGTCCAGCTATCGAGGAGCGTAAAAGACGAGTTCGCCTGATTAATAATCGACACGGACTGGTCGAAGAGGCTTTCCCATTGGCTCATCACGACTGCCCTCAGGCGGCTAAGGCGAGCGGGTATCCGGCGAGCTGCGAGAATTTCTGGGCGATCTCGGATGCGGCCCCGTGATCGATTTCCATCTCATCCAGAAACTGGTACTGGAGGTCGGCTTTCACTTCGGAATAGAATGAGAATGCGGAAGCATCGAAATTCTCAACGCTCGCGAAATCGGAAATCTTCGAAGCGAGTTGCTCAGCCGAAAGGTTCGTCCCGTAGGGGGCGTTCACCGTCGACAGTACCTTAAACGCAACGCTAGACATCGTCATCACCACCAGTTTTCAATAAGCTATGTAATACATATCCCTCAAAAACGCAAGAAACACCGCAGATGCAGGCATTCAACGGCAATTATACAAATTGGAAATGATGTCGCAACGAGCAAGCGCCAGTCGCGAGGTAATCAGCGACCCTAAAACGCCGCCGACCGATTATAACATCCATGATCGCAATAAAATCCCGTAAGCCTCAGAATATTCGACAGCCGACAAGTAATCCGGCATGAAGACTGCGCTCTGATGAAATCGAATGCGCCACGGCTCAACATATCCTGGCGTGCGGCGCGAGCTACCGTCTTGACGATCGTCCTCCCTCGATGTTCATTCGGACAATGTTCAAAGCCGCAAACGCTGTGCAAATCAAAGTATCTCTCGACGAGGTTGCGCCGGACGTCTGGCGCCGTCTGGTCCTGCCGGTCCACTGGAACCTGGAGCATCTGCATCTCGGAATTCAGGCCGCGTTCAACTGGTGGAACTATCATCTCTATGAATTCCGCATCGGTGGTCTGAGGTATGGGGATGTCGAGATCCTGACGGAAGATGCGACCGATGACGATCCTCGGGTCTTCGATCAGAAAGAGGTTCGCTTGCTGGACTTTGATCGAGGTTCTGTCTTCAGCTACCGCTATGATTTCGGGGACGGTTGGCGGCACACCGTTGCGGTCGAGGAGGTCTTAACGCTCACTGCTACACCCAAACACGGGAGCTGCATCGCCGGCGAAAGGGCGCGCCCGCCCGAAGATGTTGGTGGTGTGTCGGGATATGAGCGGTTCCTGGAGATCATAGCCGACCGGGACGATCCGGAATATGCCGAAACAATTCGGTGGTGCGGTGGGTACTTTGATCCGGAGTGGTTCGACCTTTCGATCGCAGACAAGGATGTTCGCAATGCTCTGCGTTCGAACGTCAAACGGCGCTTATATCAACCGAAGCCGAAAGCCGTTCCGAAGAAAAGAAAAGGCAATGGGTGAGCGCCTTGAACCATACTGAACCGCTGGCCCGGTATCCCGAGAACTCGGCGACCATTGACCGAGCGCCGAGTTCTACATGGATACGTTTAGCTGGTCTGAGCTTCGTGATTGCAGAAGACTGCGCGACCGTGCTTCGTTAAGATCAAATCGGCCGCCCTCTCTCCGATGACCACACAAGGCGCCATGGTGTTGCCGGTGGTGATACGCGGCATGATTGATGAGTCAGCGATGCGAAGGCCGTCGATACCGTAAACCTTGAGCTCGTTGTCGACCACCGACATGCTGTCGCGTCCCATTTTGGCCGTGCATGACTGATGCCAATAGGTGACGGCCGAACGTCGGATGAACTCAATCATGCCTGATCGATCTCTCTGGCTCGGCGCAGTCTCTCCCGAGACCAACGAGGTGAATGCTTCGCTGTTGCCGATCTCGCGGCACAGTTCCACCGCGGCCAAAGCGGCGGCCATGTCCTCCGGCTCACTGAGGGAATTCGGCTCGATCAGGATGGCGTCATTCGGATTGGGGCCGGAGAGCCGCAATCGACCGCGGCTCTTCGGCTGGGCGAGACCGTTGAACATCGTCCAGCCATGCTCAGGTGTCTCGATACCGGTTTCGACAGGAGACGGCACAGCGAACTCCAACTGGCATTGGAGAATATCCGGCTGGGCAAGACGCGAGTCGCTTTTCCAGTAAAGCTTTGCTTCGCAGCCGCTACCACCAATGGCTTCGGGTTTCCGATATGCCCAAGTGCAGCCGAATGCGAGATGATCTTGATGATTGCGACCAACGCCCGGCAATTGCTGAACCAAGGGAATGCCATGGGCTTGCAGCTCATCTTCCGGGCCTATACCCGACTGCATCAGCACTTTTGGCGTGCTGATCGCGCCGAGCGACAACACCGTCTCGCAACGGGCCTTGAACTGGCGCCGTTGGCCGGCGACGAGAGCCTCGACTCCGATCACCCGCTTGCCATCGAAGATGAGACGCGTGACCAGGGCGTCGGTCAACACCGTTAAGTTGGGGCGCGACATGAGCGGGCGGACATAGGATCCAAAGACAGACTCCCGCTTGCCATCGCGGATCCGCAGTTCAGCGATAGATGCGCCGCCTGAACCCTCCATCATTTCACCGTTCGGGCTACCGTAGACGGGAATGCCGATCATAGATGCGGCATTCAGTAAAGCCTCCGCGACTGGTTGGGGAGCCTTTGGCTGCGCGACATAGGCCGGCCCTCCCACTCCGCGACGAACCGGGTCCGGAGCGCCTTGCCAATCTTCTATCCGGCGGTAGTAGCCGAGGATCGACTCGTATCCCCAAGCGTCATCGCCGGCTTCAGCGGCAAAGTGGTTCCAATCTTCTTTGTGCCCCCTCGCCCACACCATGACATTGATACTCGAACCGCCACCGAGTCCCTTTCCCATGCTGAGAGGAAGCCGTCGCCCATCGAGACCAGGAGCCGGCTGCCCGACGAAGCCCCAGTCCCGGCTCGAGCCAAGATTGAGCGGCCACTGCGCAGGGTCTGACACAGTCTCGGCCGCATCGTCCCCGCCTGCCTCCAGCAGTAGAACGCTCGCGTTCCCATCCTCGGCAAGTCGCGCGGCGACAACGGAGCCGCTGGACCCGGCTCCGCAGACGATGAAGTCGAAGACATCACCGCCCTCGCGAAGAGGAATTGCCTGACGTTCGGACGAGGTTTGGTCATAAGTATTCAGCTTCACGTGATTACCTCCGTGAATAGATTGCATGAAATTATGGAGTTGCCGGGAACTGAGGCGCGAGAGCACTTAATGATCTCAGTCAGAGATCAGGTGCCATTCCAGGCCTGCGCGTTGGGGATGCATACCTGGATTAACAAGCACGACTTGTCGTCATCGGAACAGTAGGCTATCCCGATGACGCTGAGCCCGACATTACTTCTTCGCCGACACAGTTTTGGCGGCCTCATCAATGGTATCTGCGACGACCTTTGGCTGGGTCATGAACAGGGCGTGGCTTGCCGATACTTTGGTGACCTTCGCCTTGATGCGCTCTGCCATGTGGATCAGCATTGCCTGATCGAATGCCTTGTCTTCGGTAGCGATGACTGCCCAGCTCGGCTTGGTGCGCCAGGCAGCGTTTTCAAGTTTCGTGCCGAACGCCGACATGTTGATCGGCACCTGCGCGTCCCTCATGAACGCAACATCGGCATCGCTGACGTCATGGGCGAAACCGGCCTTGAACTTTGCCGGGCTGACATAGCCGAAACCATCCTTGGTAGTCTCGATGACGAATTCTGAAGCGGGCGCAAATCCCTCATATTGCTGAGCCGTCGTCTCGCCTGCATCGGGGGACAGGGCAGAGACATAAACAAGGCCTGCGACCTTCGCATCGACACCAGCTTCAGTGATGACCGTGCCGCCCCACGAGTGCCCGACGAGAATGACAGGACCATCCTGCCGCTCCAGCGCACGCTTGGTGGCCGCAACGTCGTCGGCAAGAGAAGTCAGAGGATTTTGGACAATGGTGACGCGATAGCCGCGCTTCGTGAGAATGTCGTAAACGCCCTTCCAGCCTGAGCCGTCTGCGAAAGCGCCATGAACGAGTACAACGTTTCTGACGGACTGGTTCTGAGGGATGATTTCAGCGGCGCTCGCCGGTATTGCGGCAGTCAATGCTGCAGCAGCTGCAATGGCGGCACGGGGGGTCGTGGTCTTGCGTGTCATGGCTGTCTCTCCGTTAATCACGATAACTGTTATCGCGATACATGTGAAATGTCAGAGTTCAGATTGCGCGTCAAGATAATTCTTATCGCGATATTTAATTTTGTTATTGCATAGGCTATATGGAGGTCTACAGGAGCTCAGAAATGACCGAACGCCATAACGATCCACCGCCTTTGCACGACCAATTGTGCTACGCGATCTACACTGCCGGAATTGCAATCCAGCGCGCGTACAAGCCGCTTCTCGACGAGTTGGGTCTGACCTACCCGCAGTATCTCGTGCTCAACGTGCTGTGGAGCGAGGATGGGCAAACGGTCGGCGCCATTGCCAACGCCCTTGCCTTGGAATCCAGCACGCTGACGCCGTTGCTGAAGCGGCTCGAGACATCTGGCCTGCTGCGCCGGACCAGAAACCTCAGCAATGAGCGGCAGGTGGTTATCGGGTTAACCGACAAAGGACGTGCCTTGCAGCACAAGGCAGGCTGTCTCAGCGATACCTTGCTTGCAGCCTCGACCCAGACGCCGCAGGAATTGGCCACCCTGAACCGCGACGTCCGCCATCTTCGCAATACGATTTATTCCCAGATCGGCGGGTGGGACGCACCCGCCTGATCAAAATGGTGACGTGATATCAGACCGTCGGAACAGTGCCGCCGTCGATGACGAACTCGGCGCCGTGAATCGCAGCAGCGCGATCCGAGGCCAGGTAGGCGATGAGGTCGGCGACCTCATGGGGCTCGGCTGGACGCCCGATCGGGATACCGCCCAGGCTGTCAAGAACGATTTGCCGCGCGTCCTCGATCGTACCGCCATTGGCTGCTTGCAGACGTTTCAGCAAGTCCTGGGATGACTCCGTCATGATCCAGCCGGGGGAAACGACATTGACCCGCACGCCTTTCGGCCCAAGCTCCTTGGAGATGGACTTGCTGTAGGTCTTGAGTGCGGCCTTGGCGGAGGCGTACGCGGTGGTCGCCTCTGGCAGGGGAAGGACGGACTGAATGGAAGTGACGTGCACCACCGCGCCGCTGCCCCGTGCGATCATCTGCGGGATCAGGAGACGATCCAGGCGGACAGTGGCCAAGAGGTTCAGGTTCAGTTCTGCCAGCCAGTGGTCATCTGTCAGGGCACCGAAACCGCCGCCCGGTGTCGACGATCCGCCGATAATGTGAGCCAGAATATCGATGCCGCCCATGCGCTCGAGCGCGGCCTTGGCAAGGGTTTCCCCGCCCTCGGCCGTCGTCAGGTCCGCCTGTATGAACTCGAGACCGTCAATGGGTTCCGGTGCTCCCCGAGCGGCGGTGATGACTCGGGCGCCGCCGGCCAGGAAACGGTCCACAGTGGCACGACCAGCACCCTTGGTGCCGCCGCTGACAAGCACGCGCTTTCCTGCAAACTCGGTCGGATCAGCTTTGATGTTCATGCCGTGATCTCCAATGCTTTGATGGTGTCGTTCTCGAGCGTGAACCGGTAGGTGAAACGGATCGGGCTGCCTTTGAAGTCGCCGTGGGCAGGACCCTCGACCACGACCTGATCATCCTCGTAACGAACGCTATCCGGCGTAAAGATCGCCTTGGCGGGAATCACTGCCTCTTCGAACAAGGTTCGCAGCTCGGCATGGCCTTCGTGACGGCCACCGTTATCCAGGACCACAGTATCGTCCGCGAAAGGCTTCAGCATGCCGTCCACGCTTGAGTTGTGCATTAGCCTCGACATAGGCCGCTATGGGCTTGGGTAGTGCTGGTGTCATGATCGTTCTCCATTGCTCGGGATGACATTTAGCACTGGACAATTGTAGGGATAAGGAGGACGAAGCGGCATGAAGTGATGAATGGAACGGGACAATGGATCAGGCGACCCTAAAAGAACTTGAAGCTGCCATTGCGATCGCACGGCGTGGGACATTCCGCGCAGCATCCATCGATCTGGGGTTGTCGACCACGGCACTGAGCCACACGATCGGCAGGCTCGAGGCTGCGCTGGGCGTGCGACTGTTCAATCGCACCACGCGAAGCGTCTCCCTCACGGACGCTGGACGGCTTTTTATGCAGCAGGTCGCTCCATCACTTCAGGATCTGCATGCAGCACTCGGGTCGGTGCGCGAGCAACGTGAGACGCCTTCCGGCACGATACGGATCAACGCCGCGCCGTTTGCAGCACGCTCGATCATCAAACCGCTCGTGCTTGAATTCCTGCGCCGCTATCCCGACATGAATGTTGATATCGTCACCGAAGGGAAGATGGTGGATATCGTCAGGGACGGGTTCGATCTCGGCGTTCGAGTGGAAGGCCTCGTTCCTAGCGACATGATTGCCGTTTCGCTCGGCAGGCCTCAACGACATGCCGTGGTCGGATCCCCCGAATACGTCGAAAAGCGCGGGATACCGATAGTCCCCCCGGATCTCCTTGCTCACAGTTGCATTCGCGTTCGTCTGCCTGATGGCTCCCTGTTTCGCTGGCGGTTTGAGAAGGGCGGCGAGCAAGTTCAGATAGATGTTCGGGGGCAGATCACGCTGGATGAGGCCAGCCTCACGCGAACTGCGGTGCTTGATGGCGCCGGCTTGGGCTACCTCTTTGAGCAAGACATTCTTCCAGAGATCGAGGTCGGACAGGTTATTCGTGTATTGGCGGACTGGACGCCGTCTTATCCTGGGCTTTGCCTGTACTATCCCGGACGCCGAAATCTATCGGCCGGCGTGAGAGCTTTTCTAGAGCTGGCTCGTGAGCTTTCGCGTACGGGTGATCAGCGCCCGAAATCCTGAGCGATCCCCTCGCCTTGAACAGATACGGACCGACGTTCCACTAATACACAACTTACCCGTCTCAAAATGCTTCAGCTGCGAGTGCCACCGGAGCACGAATTTTTCAATGGCCCGTGCCAAGGCGAAACCTGAATGCATCGACAAATGTCGAGAACGCCGGTGAATGATTCCGCTTGTTGGGATAGTAGAGATGGTAGCCTTGGAAGGTCGGGCACCAGTCCTTGATGACCTCTCGCAGATGGCCGTCGTCGACATATCCGCGAATGAGATCGGTCGGCGCGTAAGCAATACCCATTCCGTCGAGAGCGGCATCGATTGCTGAACCAATATTGCTGTAAACCAGCTGGCCATCGACGCGGACGCTGAACTCGCGCCCATCCTCCTGGAATTCCCAGGCGTAAAGGCCCCCCGATGTAGGAAGCCGCAGGTTGACGCAATTGTGCGCCGTGAGATCCTGCGGGCTCTCCGGTACAGGATAACGCTCGAAATATTCTGGCGACCCAACCACGGAATAGCTGACATCAGGACCAATACGAACCGCGACCATGTCTCGGGCGATCGCCTCGCCCAGCCGCACCCCGGCGTCGAACTGACGCTCGACGATGTTGGTGAATCCATTGTCCACGATGAGTTCGACCTGAATGTCGGGATATTCGCAAAGGAACGTCTTCAGTCTTTTTCGAAATACCAGTTCGATGGCGTCGTCGGGACAGACAATCCGGACATGGCCGGAGGGCTTGTCACTGAGCGCCTTCAGCGCTGCAACCTCGGCACTAATCCCCTCGAAATGATGCTCGATACTCTGCACCAGCCTCTGCCCCATGGCAGTAGGCGCGACATCGCGGGTCGTGCGCGCAAGAAGGCGCACACCGAGCCTCTCCTCCAGCGCTCGGATGGTGTGACTAAGCGCAGATCGCGTCACCCCAAGCTTGACTGCCGCGCGCGTAAAGCTGCGTTCTCTCGCCACCTCAAGAAAGGCCCGCATCTCGGTAAATTCATCTCGACGCATTGTTGAATCTTTCTCATCACGACATGCAGTTTATGCTGTCTAGTAGCACGACTTCAACACCGTTATCTAATCTCGCAACGAGAGCGAGTACGATATGACCGAACTGACCGTAGAAGATGGATTTAAGGGCCTGCATCAGACGACGCCCTGGAGCGCCGTCACCTGCCTGTCGCTCCTGACATTCCTTCTGGTGGGCCTGGAATTCATGCCTGTCAGCCTTCTGACGCCGATTGCGCAGGACTTGTCGATCACGGAAGGTCAGGCAGGACTGGCAATCGCGGTCTCGGGCTTCTTTGCAGTCGTGACCAGCCTGTTCGGAAACAGGGTTTTGGGCCAACTGGACCGGAAAACGGTCGTCCTTTTCTACACGTCCATCCTGACGCTCTCCAGCCTCACGGTAGCGTTGGCGCCGAGCTACTTTATCTTCATGCTTGGGCGGGCGATGGTTGGTATGGCGATCGGCGGCTTCTGGTCACTGTCGACCGCCGTTCTCGCGCGTCTCGCATCCGGCCCCGATCTTCCCCGGGCGATTGCGCTGCTTCAGGGCGGAACGGCAATGGCAATCGTGGCTGCCGCACCGCTGGGCAGCTTTCTCGGCAGCCTCATTGGGTGGCGTAACACATTTCTCTTTACCGTACCGATCGGCCTTGGGGCGCTGATATGGCAAATGGCTGTCCTGCCGAAAATGCCCCCTGCCAAAGCTGCATCCATTGGGACAATGTTCGGATTGCTCCGCAACCGCACCTTTTCGATCGGCATGGCGGCGACTGCGCTGACGTTCATCGGCATGAATTCGCTCTCGATCTTCCTGAGGCCGTTCCTCGAGCATGTGACCCGGCTCGATATCAACACACTGTCCATGGTGCTGCTCGGCCTGGGTGCGGGCGGACTGGCCGGACTGTTCGCGATCGGGTTTGTGCTCCGTCGGCATCTCGGTGTCGCTCTTGTCGGCATGCCCGTTGTCCTTGCCGTCATCGCCCTCCTCCTGATCGCAGCCGGACCATTCCAGTGGCTGACGGCAGCCCTGCTTGTTTTCTGGGGTGTCGTGTCGACACCGGTGCCCGTCGCCTGGAACACCTGGATGACACGTATCATCCCGGACGATCTCGAAGCCGGCGGCGGCCTGCAGGTCGCCCTGATCCAGCTCGCTATAGCAGGCGGCGCGTCCGCAGGCGGTGTCCTGTTCGATACCGTCGGATGGTGGAGCGCCTTTGTCCTCTCCGCAAGCTTGCTCGTCGGGTCGACGGTTTTGGCCGCCCTCGCCCGGCCTTAGCAGCTAAACAACTAAATTCCACAACTGGAGACCATCATGTCACAGGGAATCGAAGACAAGGTCGTCGTCATCACCGGGGCCAGCAGTGGTCTCGGCGAAGCAACGGCCCGGCATTTGGCCAAGCGCGGCGCGACCGTGGTCATCGGCGCGCGCCGCATCGACCGTATCGAGTCTTTGGCTGCGGAGTTGACGGCAAACGGCGACAAGGTCGTCGCGGTAGAGACTGACGTGACCGACCGGGATCAGGTCAGGAACCTCGTCGATATCGCTGTCGAACGATTCGGTCGCATCGACGTCATGCTGAACAACGCCGGTCTCATGCCCCTTGCTCCGCTGGAGCGTCTCAAGATCGACGAATGGGACCGCATGATCGATGTCAACATTAAGGGCGTGCTCTACGGTATTGCCGCCGCACTGCCTCACATGAAGGCTCAGAAGTCCGGACACATCATCAACGTCTCCTCGGTATACGGCCATGTCGTCGATCCGGGTGCGACCGTCTACTGTGCCACAAAGCACGCCGTCTGCGCCTTGTCCGAGGGTCTGCGCAAAGAGGTGAAACCCTACAACATCCGGACAACGATCATCTCCCCCGGCGCGGTCAGCACCGAACTTCTTGAGCATATCAGCGAGAAAGATATCCAGGCGGGCACCCGGGAGTTCGTCAGCAAGATTGCGATTGGACCGGGTACATTCGCCCGGAGTGTCGCGTTCGCTATCAGCGAGCCGGACGACGTCGATATCAATGAAATCCTCTTCCGGCCCACAGCGCAGCCGGTCTGACGGAACCGCCATGTCTCGTCCGATCAGCCGACGACAAGTTCTGGGAACCGCGCTGGCGGCTGCGGCAATTCCGCGTGTCGCCATTGCACATCAAGGGGGCGATCCAAACAACCAGGAGCCGACCGACGTGCGCATCAGGTTGACCTTCAATGGATTGGTGCTGACAGCGACGCTCTACGACAACCCCTCGGCGCGCGACCTTGCGTCCCTGCTTCCGCTTGAGCTCAAGATCGAGGACTTCGGAGGCAACGAGAAGATCGTCCGCCTACCTCGCAAGCTCACCGAGGATGGTAGCGGCCCCTTCACCAACGAGAGGCCAGGCGACCTCTGCTACTTCAAGCCCTGGGGCAACCTGGCTCTTTTCTATGCGGACTATCGCTGGGACGGGCTGATCCGTCTCGGCCGGTTTGACAACAGTTTCGACGCGCTCCTGGTGCGTGGCGCGTACCCCGTCGGCATCGAACGGATTTAACAAGCCCACCACATCCTGCCACTCAACAAAGGACATCTCGATGAACAGTTTCAAGATCTTGGCTGCAGCGCTGGCACTGGCCTTCACCACCCCGGCATTCGCCGGCGATGCGAAGTCTCCGATCATTGGCGCCTGGCGCATGACCGCACTGGAGGTAGGAGCTGCGGGCAATCTTCAGACCATCCCGTATTCAGGCCAGCTTGTCTTCACTGAAGGGGGCACCCTGTCGGTCCAGGCGATGAATCCCGATGCGAATGCCGCGGACACGCCCTACACCACGAAAGCATACGAGGCCTATTACGGCCCGGTTGAGATCGACGATGCCAAGAACATATTCGCGATCACCGTGGAGTCCTCCCTGGTCCGCAACCTGATCGGTCAGAGACTGGAGCGCAAGTTCGAGGTCACAGGTGACAAGCTGGTGATTTCCCCGATCGATGCTGCGGAAGGTTGGCGCGTCAGCTACGACCGCTTCTGAAAGCTCGAACCCTGCAGACATTCTTCAGGAGCCATCGCCTGAACGACTGCGGTGCCCGCACCGCTGTGGCGGGCACCGCATATTGAGATCCTGTAGGCGAGTCCCTTGCAGCCCTAGTTGATCCCCTCAATGATGAAGGAGCGATAGTCCGCACCCAGGAACCTGTGCTTCACGGCCGCCTGGTATTCGGGGTTGTCGTAGAAGGCGCGAGCGGCATCCATGGTCGGGAAGCTGGCCATGACGACACCTTCGGGAGCGGCGCCCTCGAGGGCATCCAGAGGGCCGTAGGCGGCAAGCACGGTCGCTCCCGATTCACCGAGCAGTGGCGTCACCAGTTCGGCATAAATCTGCAGTTCAGCGGCGTTCCGACTGCGCTCCCGAATGAAAATTGCGTAAGCGGTCATACCAAAATCTCCTTGAAAGTTAGCGACACCGTCAGTTGCGAATAACGACCTTGCCGAAGACGTTTCGGCTCCCAAGGCGCTCATAGGCTGAATGGGCGTCCTCGAACGCAAAAACGCTGTCTATCACCGGGCGGATCTGGTGGGCGGCAACCGCGCGGTTCATTTCCTCCAGGTCGCTACGATTGCCCACGCTGATGACCTTGTAGGTCGCCTGGCTGAAGAACAGCTTCATGATATCGATCGCTTCGCCCTTCATGCCAAGCGCGCCGACGATCGAGACCTGGCCGCCTTCGCGGATCGAGCGAACGGACTGGGCAATGGTTGCCGGTCCGCCCACCTCGACGATACGGTCGGCCCCCAGGCCACCCGTCAAATCACGAACCGCTCGGTGCCAATCCGGTGTCTCGCGGTAGTTAATGAGCGCGTCCGCACCAAGCGCAGTCAGCTTCTCGAACTTGTCGCTGGACGACGTGGTAGCGATGACGCGCGCGCCCAATGCCTTTGCAAACTGGATCGCGGAGAGAGAAACACCACCCGTCCCAAGCGTCAGAACCGTGTCGCCAGGCCCGACACCCGACACGGCCGACCATCCGGTCAGGGCGGCGCAAGGTAACGCGGATGCTTCCTCGAAAGTCAGATGATCGGGAACGGTTGTCAAAGCTTCCGCACTGGTCAGACGATATTCCGTCAGCCAGCCATCATGCTCATTCTGGTATTGCTCACGGTGAGCGGGAATGGGCCCCCCGAACCAGTCTGGAAAGAAGCTGCTCATGACGCGGTCGCCAACGGCAAACCGACGGACGCCGTCACCGACAGCTTCGATCACACCTGCGCCGTCCGACAGGGGGACGTGGTTCTCCACGATGCCGAAGGGATAGTGACCCTGGGCAATAATGAGGTCACGGAAGTTCAGCGAACTGGCCTGGACACGAACTAGCACCTGACCAAAGCCGACCGAACGAAGCGCTTCCTCGCGAACCTTCAGAGTGCTCATGTCGCCTAACTGCGTATGGCGGTAAACTTTCATCTTCAACTCCATGCTTGACTGTGACGTCAATCTAGCATTGGTAATTCGGATGAATAATGCCGCGCAGTCCGCTATTCATGTCCGATCGTCCAATCCGGAGCTGTCATGAACCCGTTCGATGAGATCATCCACCAGATGCAGGTCGAGACATCACTCTATGCCCGTCTGCATCTCGGCGCGCCGTGGGGGATCCGATTCCACACTGGCGAGCACGCTCGACTGGTCGTCATATCCGGAAGCGACTGCTTTCTGCGGTGGGAGGGGATAACCGATCCTGTCAGGCTGGCCCCTGGCACCTGCATGATTGTGCAGCCACAGGTCACTTTCGATCTGTCGGATGTGGCTGATCAGCGTGTGATCGCCTGTGAAACACTGGTGACGTCGGAAACGGACGGCGTAGTGACATACGGCGGAAGTGGCTTGCAAACCGAGATCGTCTCAGCTCGTTTTTCATTTGATGCGGTCGCGGCCGAGCCTCTGTTTCGGTCCATACCGGCTCTGGTTCATTTCCCACTGAACCAAACCCATGCCGCTTTGATCAGGGCGACCCTTGATCTTATCGGCATGGAAACCAGTGCCGGTGAGCATGGTTCAGGGTTTGTCGTCGATCGCCTGGTCAACACACTGTTCGTGCAGGCGCTGCGTGCGCTGTGCAGCAACGACACCGGCAAGACGAGCTGCTGGCTTGCAGGCCTCGGCGACCGGCGGCTGGCGCGCACGATCCACGCTGTCCACTCTGATCTCGCCCGCCGGTGGACCGTCGAAGAGATGGCACAGCAGGCCGGGCTTTCGCGTTCGAGCTTTGCGGCGCTGTTCAAATCGGTGGTCGGTGAAGCGCCGCTGGATTACCTCACGGGCTGGCGCGTCTACCGTGTCAAGATGCTGCTGACCGGAACGGACGAGAGCCTGCTGCGCATCGCCAACCTGGTCGGCTACGACAGCGACTTGTCGCTGAGCCGGGTGTTCAAGCGCAGAACCGGGGTTGCGCCGGGGAGATGGCGGCAGATGATGAAATACAAGGGCACGGTTCATCTGGAACGTGCCCCGGTCGATGCAGAATTAGAAGTTGCGTGATCACATGTCGTTGCACCGGGATATTTCACAGGAGGTCTGAAGGATTTTCCAGGCAAGTTAGTAGAGTGAGTCTGTCACAGCGTCTGACGAGTAGAGAAAACAGCATTGTGTTCAAATATTCCTAGGCGCCTTGAGGAGATATGAACCCGCGACCCGCAGCGACTATCTGCGATAATCTATGGCGCCGGTCGAGGACGCGCCAATCATCAGAGCCTTAGCAAAACTTAAGGAAAACGTCTGCTTCACGCGCCCACTTCGGGAAGCCGCCTGCCCGTCTCGGCGGAAAACAGATGGTCGCTGGCGGCCCGCAAGGCGAAGCGGATCGTGTCGCCCGGCCTTACGGCGATGCGCTCGCGAAACAACATGGTGACGTATTCGTCCCCGGCCCAGGCCCCCTCG
Organism: Neorhizobium sp. USDA 3394; assembly: GCF_056280385.1. Taxonomy (NCBI): domain Bacteria; kingdom Pseudomonadati; phylum Pseudomonadota; class Alphaproteobacteria; order Hyphomicrobiales; family Rhizobiaceae; genus Neorhizobium; species Neorhizobium sp. USDA 3394. The sequence goes on along the minus strand of NZ_JBWCDU010000002.1, from coordinate 597,441 downwards.
ATCCGGGCAACGACCTGCGTTTCCGCGCCTGTGGGCTCGACGACCACGACCGTCGCCGGTGTTCCTTCATCGGCGATGACGAATTGTTCCGGCCTGATGCCATAGATGAGTTCTTCACCGGGATCGGCCGTCCCGGGACGCAGCGACAGCGGCATGGCGACGCCGGTTTCGGTGCGGAAGATCAAAGGCGCGTCGGCCTGAATGCTGCCCTTGAGCAGGTTCATCGCCGGCATGCCGATGAAGCCGGCGACGAAGGTGGTTGCGGGGCGATCATAGATTTCCAGCGGGGTTCCGATCTGCTCGACGATGCCGTCGCGCATGACGACGATACGGTCGGCCATGGTCATCGCCTCGGTCTGGTCATGGGTGACATAGACGGTGGTGATCTTCAGCCGCTGGTGAAGCTCCTTGATCTCGGCGCGCATCGCCACGCGCAGCTTGGCGTCGAGATTGGAAAGCGGTTCGTCGAAGAGGAACACTTTCGGATCGCGCACGATCGCACGGCCCATGGCGACGCGCTGACGCTGGCCGCCCGAGAGATGACGCGGAAGGCGGTCGAGATAGGGTTCCAGCGCCAGGATCTTTGCGGCGGACTGCACCCGGTGGCCGATCTCGTCCTTGGCCGTGCCGCGCAGCTTCAGGGAAAAGCCCATATTCTCGGCCACCGTCAGATGCGGATAGAGCGCATAGCTTTGGAACACCATGGCAATGTCGCGCTCCTTCGAGGGGAGGTCGTTGACCATGCGGTTGCCGATTGAAAGCCGGCCGCCCGAAATCGTCTCCAGGCCGGCGATCATGCGCAGCAGCGTGGACTTGCCGCAGCCGGAAGGCCCGACGAGCACGATGAATTCACCATCCTCGATATCGACGTCGACGCCGTGGATGACGGGCAGGCTGCCGTAGGACTTGCGGATGTTGTGGAGCGCGATCGACGCCATGATATTTCCCTCTCGCGATTATCGTCGTGTCAGGCCGCGCCCTCGCCTTCATGATTGACCGCCGTCCTGGTGCCGGAGGAGAACATGATCAGGGCGAAGAGCGGTTCGGTGCCGAGCGCGCGCGCCCAGTGCCTGATATTGCGGGGTATCCGGATCGCGTCGCCGGCTTCGAGCCTGTAGAGCGCATCGCCGAGCTTGTGCTCGCAATGGCCGGAAACGACATAGAGGATTTCCTCGCAATCGGGATGCGAGTGCAACTGGTTGCGCTCGCCGGGATTGATCCGGCAGGTGCCGAAGGTCATCTCGGCGCCGGGCGTGCCGTCGCCGGTGATCTTCCAATTGAGTTCGCCCCAGCTGGTGGGCATGAATTCGCCGCCGGCTTTCCTGAAAATGACATCGCTATCGGTCAAGGCTGTCGCTCCCCTGTCAGAGATTGGTGGTGACGCCGGCATCCGCGCGTCTGTAGAATTCGAAGAGCTTCATGATCTCGCGGGCGATTTCGAGCGTGCCCCTTGTTATCCGCGCGCCGGAGAGGATCGCATCCGTCAGATGCAGGATTTCGGGCACATAGCCGAGATAAAACAGGTTATTGTTGTAGAGCTGGCCGAGCGAATGCTCCGGCTCGTAGAACAGCGCCGCATTCTCGTCCGGCTGGATGAAGCTCGCGGCACGACCATAGGACGGCAGGTCAGCCTTGCGGAAGTAGGTCAGCCGGCTGCCGTTTTCGACGATGGCGTTGGCGCCTTCGCCGATGATTTCAACCCGCTCGAAGATACTGCCGCCCGACTGGCCGGCGGCAAGATGCAGCGTGCCGATTGCCCCGGAGCGGAAGCGCAGGCTAGTGACGGTCGCGCCCGTCGACGCTTCCCATTCATAACCAGCGCGTTCGATCTCGCCGCCGAGGAAGTTGAGGATCGCGCCCGGATGGTAGATGTGATCGAGGAAGCTCTGCATCTTGACGAGATCGGCACGGTCTTCCTGGCGCGGCAGGCTTTGCGGATAGCGGACATTGATCGAGGTCAGCCTGCCGAAACCGGGTGAGCCGATCAGATCCTTCAGTTTCTCGATTGTGGGGAAAAAGGTCTTCTTCAGACCGGTCATCACCATGCGGCCGGCCGTGTTACTTGCCGCCTGCAGCCTTTCGATGTCCTCGATACTTGCCGCCGTCGGCTTCTCCATCCACACGTGGGCGCCTGACGCAAGCGCGTCGAGCGCCAGATCGGTCGCCTGCACCCGGCCGTCGGGATGATAGGCGGTGACGAGAAAGACCAGCTCAGGCTTTTCCCGTTCGAGCATCTCGCGATGGTCGGTATAGGCTTTTCCGGCGCCGAATAGTTTTGCGAATTTCTCGGCTCGGCCGAGGTCGAGATCGCAGATGCCGGCAAGCTCGACCGGCGCGTAACGCAGCGCCGGATAGACATTGCGATAGGCATGACCGCCGGCGCCGATGAAGCAAGTCTTGATGCGGTGATCGAATTCGAAATTGTAGCGGATTTCCCGCTGGACATGATGCGACATGGTCAGCCCTTGATTGCCCCCTGCGTTAGCCCCTCGGTGAAGCGGCGCTGCATCAGGATGTAGAGAAGAATGATCGGCAGGAATGAAATGACGGTCCCGGAAAAGACCAGGCGATAGTCGGAAGCATAGGTGCTGGCGAAACGCACCAGCCCGAGCGGCAGCGTCTGTACCTCAGGACTGATCAGCACGATCAGCGGCAGGAAGAAATCGTTCCAGGTGGAGAGCGCGCTGATGATGACGAGCGCCTGCACCGCCGGCGTCGAGATCGGCAGAAAGACCTTGGTGAGGATCTGCAGATGCGAGGCGCCGTCGATCTTGGCGGCCTCGATCAGGTCGTCCGGCACGCCGATGAAGAAACTCCGCATCAGGAATATGCCGAAGGGAATGCCGTTGCTCACCTGCACCAGCACGATGCCGGTCAGAGTGTTGATGAGATTGAGCCCGAAGAGCACCTGGTAGAGCGGGATGACGATCGCCTGGACCGGCACGGTGAGGCCGAGGATGAAGGCGTAGAACAGCCATTCCCGGCCGGGAAAACGGATCTTAGCGAGCGCATAGCCAGCCGGCGCGCAGGTGATCAGCGATAGGAGGACGACGCCGATGAGATTGATGAGGCTGTTGCCGACAAGTCCGCCGAACCCGCCGATCTGCCACGCATCGAGATAGTTCCGCCACATCAGGTCGGCAGGCCAGGTGAAGGGGTCGGCCTGGCCGATCTCGGCCTCAGTCTTGAAACTCGAGACCACCAGCCAGACGAAGGGGGCGAGGATCAGGATCAGCGCCGGGGCCAACGCCAGCGCCACCGGCCATTCGCGATTGCGGACACTCATTGCGAAAGCCTCGCGCGCCAGCGGTTGAAGAGGATGGTGATGGTAATCGCAAGCAGGCTGAGCAGGATGCAGAGCACCGCCGCAAGCCCGTGATTCTGGGACTGGAAGGCAAGCCGGTAGATATAGGTGGTGATGAGCTCGCTTTGATAGAACGGCCCGCCATTGGTCATGACGAAGACCGTGGCGAAACCCTTCAGGCCGTTGATCATCGCCAACGAGACGACGAAGGTCGTCACCTCGCGAAGCCCCGGCAGAGTTACATAGATCAGTTTCTGGAAAGCATTGGCGCCATCCACTTCGGCTGCGTCGTAGAGCGAGCGGTCGATGTTCTGCAGGCCGGCGATGAAAAGCAGCATGTAAAGGCCGAAACCCTGCCACGAGCTTGCGACATTGACGGAAAAGAGCACTAAAGCGGGGTCGGAAAGCCAGCCTTGCGTGAAGGCGCCGAGCCCGATCCGCGTCAGGGCTGTATTCAGGAGGCCGAAGAACGGATCGTAGATATTGGCCCAGATAACGCCGACCACCGCCAGCGACACCAGATGCGGCAGGAAGAAGGCGGTGCGGAAGAAGACCTGGGTGATCCGCAGCCTGCTGACGGCAAGCGCGAGCAGAAGGCCGAGCCCGCCTGCCATCACCACATGGTAGGCCAGCCAGAGGAAGGTATGGACGAGGCTCTTCCAGACGATCGGATCCTGTGCCGCCTTGGCATAGTTGTCGAAGCCAACGAAACTCGCGGAGGTATTGAAGCCGGCCGAGCTGTTGAAGCTCAGCCAGAACGTGGCGGCGATCGGCAGCAGGGTGAAGGTGGCATAAAGGGCGAGCGCCGGCGCCATCAGCCACAATGCGGTGCGGGCATCGCCAGCGGATGAGCCAGCAGTTGAGGCAGCCCCAGTCGTCCGGCGTTCGGACATACGGGCGGAGATGCCACCCGTATGTCCCGCCACGGCAGGCGCATCCCTGAGAGGAGCCACGACCTTGCTTCCGGGGGTTTGGTGAATGACCACTATTTCGCCTCTGCCATCTTCGCCTGGATCTGCTTCATGCCGTCCTCGCCGCCGACCTGGCCGGAGATCAGGCCCTGGATGACCTGGAAATAGGTATCGAGCACGATGCCGGGCAGATAGACGCTTGGATTGTAGCCGACGCCGCCGGCGGCAGCCGCGAAGATGTCCTTCAGCACAGGGGTCGGCGGCTCGACGCCCGGGATTTCGCGCGGATAGATCATCGTGCTTGCCGGATCCTGCGCGCGCTTCTTCATCACCGCATCCGACAGCATGAAGTCGATCCACTTCATCGCGAGTTCGGGCTGCCGTGAGTTGACCGGCACCAGCCAGCTCCAGCCGACACCGCCGGTCGGTATCGCTGCACCCTTGATGTCGGAGGGCATGGGCGCGTAACCGGCGTTAGCGAGGTCATAGCCGGCCTTGCGGGCGTTAGCGGTAAACCACGGGCCGGCAACGAACATCGCCGCCCGCTTGTTGAACCAGAGGCGCGAAGCGCCGTCGAGATCGAGACCTGCCATTTCCTTCTTGATGGTGCCCGCCTCGACGAGATTCTGCAGCCGGATGGCGCCGGCGGCGACGGAGGGATCGTCCCAGGCGATCTCGCGGCGCAGCGCCTTGCCGATCACTTCTTTGCCGCTCGCCGATTGCAGCAGGTTGCCGAAGAGGTGGCCGGCGCTGCCCGTGGTGCGCGGACCGATGGCGATCGGCTGCAGCCCGGTTTCCTGGATCGATTTCGTCAGCGCTTCGAATTCGGTCCAGGTCGCCGGGATCTTCCAGCCAGCTTTTTCGAAAATATCCTTGTGATACCAGATGCCAAGCGCATCAAGGCCATCGGGGACCTCGTAGATCTCGCCACCGAACTGGCCCTTCAGCTCGGTGTAGAGCCAGGGATAGATCTCATCCTTCCAGCCCCGCTTTTCATATTGCTCGGTGAGCGGCATGACCTGCTTGGCATTCCTGACGACGCTGATGCGGCCGATGCCGGAATTGGTGAGGATCACATCAGGGCCGGCATCCGACTGGATCACCGCCTGCACCGCGCCGTTGCTGATCGTCCCGGTCGGCGGCATGAATTCGACGGTCACGCCGGGATTGGCCTTTTCGAAATCGGCCTTGATGCCGTTCCACAGCTGCGCCACCAGCGGTTCGGTGATCTGTTCGGGACCCCACATCTTCAGGGTTTCGGCATGCGCCAGCGAACTTGCGGCGATCATCGCCACTAGCGCCGTGCTGCGGGCAAGAAATTTCAGCATTGCTCCCTCCTCTTGGGGCCGCTCCACGGCCACGTTTTTCGATTGTTGAAAAGGAGACCTCCCTCTCCTTCTTTGCGCCTGGCGTGCCATACGGTTAACGCGCCGGATTCCCCTTCTTAAACCGCGCCATGACGGCCTGCTGGACATCGCTGATATGCGCATGCATCAACGCCTTTGCGCGGGGGATGTCGCGAGCCCGGAACGCCTGCAGGATCTGATCGCGCTCTTCGGCTGCCCTTTCGGCCAGATCGCGGCTCTCATTGGCGATCGAGCGGCAGATCTGGATCTGCAGCGCGAGCCGTGCCAGCGTTTCGATCAGCGGTGCGCTTCCCGAAAGCTCGGCGATGGTCTCGTGAAACTCCTTGTCGCGAATGCCGTAGGTCTCCATGTCGCCTCGACGCAATGCGGCCACCGCCTCATCCAGAATACGCTCGAAGCCGGCGATATGCCGGTCGCTCATCTGCGGCACGGCAAGCTCGACGGCGAAGCATTCGAGCGTCTTGCGCAGATCGTAGAGGTCATCGATCTCCTTCGGCGTGAAGCTGCGCACGAAGAAGCCGCGATAAGGCTTGATCTCGATCAGCCCTTCCTTGGCGAGCGTGCCGATCGCTTCGCGGAACGGCGTGCGGCTGACCTGCAGGCGTTCCGTCAGTTCCTTTTCGTCGATCGAGACCCCGCTCGGGAGCTCGCCGGAGACGATCAGGCGAACGATTTCCTCGTAGATCCGCTCGCGAAGGGTGAGATGGCGCGGTGCGTTCATGGTCTCCATTTCCGTCTGGCATTCGTCATTTAAGTATGCAATATACGAACAAATATACAATATGGAAAATACAAAACTCGGAATTTTATCGGAAGAAACTTGGAGACCGATCAAAAAAGGGGAGGAAAACCAATGGGAAAGGTCTATATCGTCGGCACCTGCGACACCAAGCGTGCTGAACTGAGCTACGCCAGGGAGGTGGTTCTTTCGGCCGGAGCCGATGCCGTTCTGGTCGATGTAGGCACGCTTGGGGAAGGCGCTGCCGGCGATATCCAGGCGCGCGAAGTCGCCGAATTTCATCATGAGGGCGCGGCAGCCGTGCTCGGGCAGACCGATCGGGGAACCGCGGTTTCGGCCATGGCCAAAGCGCTGACGGCGTTCCTGAAATCGCGCAACGACATCGGTGCCGTGCTCGGCCTTGGCGGCACCGGCAATACCGCGCTGGTGACTGAGGCAATGCGAACGCTTCCGATCGGCCTGCCGAAACTGATGGTCTCGACGGTCGCCTCGGGCAATGTGGCGCCCTATGTCGGCCCGAACGATCTCACCATGATGTATTCGGTCGTCGACATCGCCGGCTTGAATGCCATCTCGCGCAAGGTAATCGGTAATGCGGCAAATGCGGCGGCCGGCATGGCCCGCAACCCCATCCCCGTCTCCAGCGATGACCGGCCGGGCATCGGCATGACCATGTTCGGCGTCACCACCTCCTGCGTCAACCAAGTCCGCGAAATGCTCGGCAAGACGCATGAAATCTACGTCTTCCATGCGACCGGCGTCGGTGGCCAGTCGATGGAGAAGCTAGCCGATTCCGGCCTGCTACAGGGCGTGATCGACGTGACGACGACGGAAGTGCCCGACCTTCTCATCGGCGGCGTCTTTCCGGCGACCGAGGATCGCTTCGGCGCCATCATCCGCACCGGCCTGCCCTATGTCGGCTCGGTCGGCGCCGTCGATATGGTGAATTTCGGCGCGCGGGACACCGTGCCGGCGCCCTTCCGCGACCGCAGGCTTCACGTCCACAATGCGCAGGTGACCCTGATGCGCACCACCCCGGAGGAAAACCGCAGGATCGGCGCCTTCATCGTCGAGCGGCTCAACCGGATGCAGGGCCCGGTCCGCTTTCTGCTGCCGCTCCAGGGCGTTTCGGCCATCGACGCAGCCGGTCAGCCCTTCCATGACCCCGAAGCCGACGCGGCGCTGTTTGCCGCCATCCGTAACGGCTGGCGCGAGGCGCCGAACAGGCGTCTCGTCGAGATAGACGCCCATATCAACATCCCGGAATTCGCCGCGGCACTCGTCGCCAACTTCCGTGACATCCATGCCTCAAGGAGGGAATTTTGACCCGTAACGACAGAAACGACATTCTGAGCAAGCTCCGCCGCAAGGTCGCCGAGGGCCGGCCGATCATCGGCGGCGGCGCCGGCACTGGCCTTTCCGCCAAGAGCGAGGAGGCCGGCGGCATCGACCTGATCGTAATCTACAATTCCGGGCGTTACCGCATGGCCGGGCGCGGCTCGCTCGCCGGCCTGCTCGCCTACGGCAATGCCAATGAGATCGTCAAGGAGATGGGCCGCGAGGTTCTGCCGGTCGTGCGCCATACGCCGGTGTTGGCGGGCGTCAACGGCACAGATCCCTTCATGCTGCCCGATCACTTCCTCGACGAGTTGAAGGCGATGGGTTTTGCCGGCATCCAGAACTTCCCGACCGTCGGGCTGATCGACGGCACGTTTCGCGCCAATCTCGAAGATACCGGCATGGGCTTCGATCTGGAAATCGACGTCATCGCCCGTGCGCACGCCAAGGATATGCTGACGACGCCCTATGTCTTCAGCAGCGATGACGCCGCCGCCATGACCAAGGCCGGTGCCGATATTGTGGTCTGCCATCTCGGCCTGACCACGGGAGGTGCGATCGGCGCGGAATCGGCACTGACGCTCGACGGGTGCGTGGAGAAGATCAACGAATGGGCGGATGCCGCAAGGTCGGTGCGCGACGATGTCATCGTGCTCTGCCATGGCGGTCCGATCGCCATGCCGGCGGATGCGGCCTATGTGCTTGCCCGCTGCAAGGGCTGTAACGGCTTTTATGGTGCCAGCTCGATGGAACGTCTACCGACAGAAGTCGCGATCAGGGCGCAGGTCCTGGACTTCGCGAAGATATAGGTGTGGCGGTGCAACGCGGCCAAGCCGGAACCGGCACGCTGCGGGCAATGTCGCAGATAAAGTCGACAAACATCCTCAGGGAAGCCGCGAGCGTCAAGTCGGGGAACGACACCTATGGCAGCCATATCCACTGCTCTAAGGTCCTCGGAATGTACCATATGTGGAAGTACTTGATCTGACAACGTCAATCGCGAGACTCGGAGCGTATCGGAGCTAAAATAGACGGGAATGTTCAGGCCCATCCGAGGGTATCCAAAAATACGCTACGGTACGATCTAATGCACTGAAAAAACTTTCTGCCAGCATCTACTGGTATCTATCCGTGGGCATAGATGGGCGGTGCTGGTCCGCCTGCGGGCATCGCCCATAGTGATCATCGCGAAATTTGAACGTACTGCCAGGGCAAATGAGGGTCTTGATGGGAGCCGAACCAACGACCCCGTCATTCGACATCTTGCCTGCAGTTGACGAGAAGCGCGAAGTTTCATGAATGCCTGAGCCTGGAGAAGCTAAATACTACGCTAACGCCACAATGCCGAAATTGGCACCGCGGACAGGCGCTCCCCAAACGGGACCACCTTTTCATGGTCGTATAAGACCATGCCTGAAACAAACCGCTCTCCACATGCTTGGGCCAACATTCGCAATCCGGAAAAGTCGGAAGTCGAAACGGATGCTGCCGCTTTTATCTCGATACCGACAACCATGCCTCTTCTGTCTTCGATGACGATATCGACTTCGTTCTGCTGCTTGTCGCGAAAGTGTGAAAACTCAAAGCCGGTATGTCCGCTGTTGGCGAGTTTAAGGACCTCGCCAAAGACGAAAGTCTCCAGCAAGGCTCCGAACTGCCCTCTGTCATCCCGGAGTCTCTCCAGAGAGAGGTCGCGAAGGGAGGCGAGAAGACCAGAATCGAGGAAATGTATTTTGGGGGTCTTAGTCAGGCGCTTCAGTTTGTTGGAAAACCAGGGTTGGATCGTTCGGGCGAGGAATAGACTTTCGAATATGGCAACGTATTTTTGCGTGGTGACGTGGTTCATCCCGATGGCGGCCCCAATTCCCGAATAGTTCACGAGTTGTCCCGAATGTTCAGCCAGAATGCGTAGCAGGCGCGGCATTTGCGCGATCTGCTCGATTTGCGCGACGTCGCGAACGTCGCGTTGAACGATCGCTTGGATATAATCCCCATACCAGTCCTGTCTGCGGTTCAAGGTTTTGCGACCCAATGCCTCCGGATATCCACCTGCCAGAACTGCAGCCACCAGGTCGTCACCGACGATTGGTTGTCCGGCTTTAGCTTCGTTTCGGAAGGCGTCGACCAAAAAGCTTCCACCGGCTGTTCTGATCTCGCTTTGAGCGAGCGGCAGCAATCGGACGACCTCCATACGCCCTGCGAGCGAGTCTGCGACGCGTGGCAGCGTCATGAGATTGGCTGAACCGGTCAGAAGGAAACGCCCTGGACGCTCGTCAGTATCCACGCTTTCCTTTATCGCCAACAACAGCTCGGGAGCGCGCTGAATTTCATCGAGAATGGCGCGATCCATTCCTCTTACAAAGCCAACTGGATCCCGTCGCGCGGCGTTGAGCGTTGTCGCATTGTCTAGCGTGTAATACTCCATTCCTTCGTTGGCCATCTTCTTCGCCAACGTTGTTTTTCCGGATTGTCGGGGCCCCGCAATCAGCACGACTCGGGTGTCTGACATGGCGTCGGCGACGCGTTGCTCGACGAGTCTTGGATACAGCGGCATAGCTTCATTCCTTTAATTACCATTTGAAACTATGATAATGACCAATTGAAAGTCAAGGAATGACCATCTGAAATCCATCTGGCGACTGATTGAAACAGGGCCAAAACCAGGTAGCCCAATCCGATCCGGCGCCGCGTCACCCTTATCCTTATCCGCTTCCGGCCTCCCCGCGCGGCGCCAGGTTGCCAGGAGCCGTTCAAGATTAGAAAAGTTGCCGGTGTACCCGCGGTGCTTGATGTCATGAAACAGATGCCGCCCACGGCGATTGCCGTCCCTCCAACACTGGATGAGAACGGCTTCGAAATACAGAGGGGATGTTGGCTGCAGCGCTTCCCTGCGCCGGTCGGGTGGGGTTTCGAACGTCAGCCACTTCGCGATGCTGCGACGGTCATATCCCGTGCGACGCCCAATCTCCGAGCAGGTCAGGCCTTCTTTGCTCAAGGCGTGCACCGTCTCGAACACCTCCTTCCGGGACTGCCTATGTGTCCGGCGAAGCTGATCGGGCCAGCGCGTTCCAGGCGCCTGCTCATGCGAAGCCTGATCGTCATGATCAATCTCAATGTCCTCGTCTGGCAGCAATGTCCTGCCTGTAGCTCGTCCGGAGAGGCTCATCTGTTCCTCGATAGCAAGACGCAGATTCTGGATGAGATGAAAGCGGTCCGCCACCTGAGACGCTTGCGGGGCACCTTCACGAGCAGCCTGCGCGTAAAGCCCGCATCGATCTCGGCCGACCACCTCAATGGAGGGATGCCGCTTCAACCATTGTGCAACGCTTGTCACGCTCCGGTCCTCGAGAATGTCCATGACCTTTCTGCGCTCGAGATCGACGATGATCGTGCCGTAGCGCCACGATTTCCTCCAACTCCAGTCATCGATACCGATGATCCGCGCGGGTGGCTCGTTGTCGACCTGTGAAGCCATGCGCTTCAAGTGCCGAAGGATGGTGTCGTCGCTGACCGGCATCCCGAGCTGTTTCATCAAGCGCTCTCCTGGGCGTCCGCCTGTGCCGTGACCCAGAAGGCCAACTATCTTGGCGACCCTCGTTGTCGTGCGGGCGTAGGGCCGGCGATCTCCGGGATCAGGTCGGTGAACGTTTGCCGTTCGCACTGCCGATAACTGCAACGCCAGCGGCTTAATCGCAGCCTTACCGTCACTTCATTGCCCTGGGTCGGCAGGTCCTGGAGACTGCGGTACGACCAGCCGTGCCGACTTCTGCTCTGTTTCCGGCAATCTGGGCAAATACCCGAGGATGCTCCGCCAGCAGACACAACCCAATCACCATCGATGCCCGGACCGGGCGACCATTTCGATTTTGTTCGCATCCCCGTCCATACCGGGATGACCGCTAACGACTTGTTAACCACACAAAGTGAGGAAGACCCCAGTTAAGTGCCAAACGACAGCTCGACTCAAATCCCTCGCAATGCTTCGTTGCTGCTTGGAGGACTGGGCATGGCATACGAGTGGGACGAAGGCCGCGCACGAAAAGTGCGCGTCATTAAGTTGGCATCTGTGTGGGCATTGACCGCCTCAGCACTCAGCTTTCCAGTGGCCTTGCTTTTGACCGCATTTCCCGAAGTCACTGAAAATTCCGGCTCTTCACCTTCAGCGTATCGATATGAAGGTCATCTATGTAAATTTCCCGCGGCCTCACGCCCATCGGCGGCCGCTCGCGGCTGTCGGGGCTGCCGGGTGATCCATGCGCGAACTCGTCGCCACGGCCTGTCGGCACCCGGAATGTGTCCCGCTCGCCAAGGCTTGCCAGATCGGTGGTTAAATCGAACATCCGTTGCGCCACCAGATGCACGACGCCCCCTTCGCGCTGAATCTTGCCGTTGATCGCCATCATCGCGGATCCGAGCACGACGCGGCGCTGCTTTTCGAACAGGCTCGGCCAGACGACGATATTGGCAACGCCTGTCTCATCCTCAATGGTCATGAACATCACACCCTTGGCGCTGCCGGGCTTCTGACGGACGAGAACCAGACCCGCCGTCATCAGCCAGCGGCCATCGCGCGCCGTTGTCGCCTCGGCACAAGTGACGATATTTCGGCGGGCGAGATCCTCTCGCAGGAAGCTGACCGGATGGGCTCGTAGAGTGACCCCGGTATGCCCGTAGTCCTCAACGACATTGGCGCCTTCGGTCATCTGCCGAAGCGTCACATCCGGCTCCTGCTGTTCGGCAATCACTTGCCGCTCGCGATCGGCAGCCGCCGCGAATAGCGGAAGTGGCTCGTCGCGCAAGGCTTTGATCGCCCAGAGCGCATCACGTCGTTCAAGCTTGAGAGCCGGCCGGAACGCATCAGCTTCGGCAAGCTTGACCAGGGAGGCCGACGACACGCCGGCGCGCCGCCACATGTCATCGATGGAAACGAAGAGCTCGTCGCCGCGCGCCACTGCAATCTTTGCCGCATCCTGTTCAGGCAGCCCCCTGACCAGGCGCATTCCCAGACGCACGGCATGGCGGTCGGTCCCCTCGATCTCTTCCAGCGTGCAATCCCACCGCGAACGATTGATGCAGACCGGCCGGATCGCAACCCCGTGGGCTCGGGCATCGGTGACGATCTGAGCCGGCGCGTAGAATCCCATCGGTTGCGCATTGATGAGGGCAGCACAGAACACATCCGGATAATGGCATTTCACAAAGGAGGAGGCGTAGGCGATCAGAGCAAAGGAAGCGGCATGGCTTTCGGGAAAGCCATAGGAGCCAAAGCCCTCGAGCTGCGAAAAGGTCTTCTCGGCGAATTCCTCGGTGTAGCCGTTCTTCACCATTCCCTGGACCAGCTTGTCCTTGAACTTACTGACCCCGCCGGTGAACTTGAATGTCGCCATCGAGCGTCTGAGTGCGTCGGCCTCGCCGGCGGTAAAACCGGCACAGACGATCGCCACCTTCATGGCACTTTCCTGAAACAACGGCACGCCCAGCGTCTTGCCGAGCACGGCCTCCAGTTCCGGCTTCGGATAGACGACCGCCTCCTTGCCTTCGCGCCGTCTCAGGTAAGGATGCACCATGTCACCCTGGATCGGACCGGGGCGAACGATCGCCACCTGAATGACCAGGTCGTAATAGGTCTGGGGTTTCAGCCGCGGTAGCATCGACATTTGAGCGCGGGATTCGATCTGGAAGGTGCCGAGCGTGTCGGCCTTGCGGATCATCGCGTATGTCGGCGCATCTTCCGGCTCTATGGTGGCGAGATCGAGCGTTATACCCTTGTGTTCCTCCAGAAAGGCAAAGCTCTTGGCCATGCAGGTCAACATGCCCAAGGCCAGCACATCCACCTTCATGAACTTGAGCGCCTCGATATCGTCCTTGTCCCATTCGATGGTCTGGCGGTCCTGCATGCGCGCCTGTTCGATCGGCACCAGTTCGTCGAGGCGGTCATTGGTCAGGACAAAACCGCCCGGATGCTGGCCCAGATGACGAGGGGCGCCCATCAGTTGTTGCGCCAGTTCCAATGTCAGCCGCAGGCGGCGGTCGGACATGTTCATGTTCAGCTCGTTGACCTGCTTTTCGCCGACGCCCTCCTTGCTCCAGCCCCAGACGCCGGCAGATAGCGCCGTGATCATGTCTTCGGGCAGGCCGAGCACCTTGCCGACATCGCGAAGCGCGCCCTTGGCGCGGTAGCGGGTGACGGTCGCGCAAAGGGCAGCCTTCTGCCGGCCGTAGGTCTTGTAGATCCACTGGATCACCTCTTCGCGTCTGGCATGTTCGAAATCGACGTCGATGTCGGGCGGCTCGTTGCGCTCGGCTGAGATAAAGCGTTCGAACAGCAGATCGTTTGCGGCCGGATCGATCGCCGTGATCCCCAGCACATAACAGACGGCGGAGTTGGCAGCACTTCCCCGGCCCTGGCAGAGTATATCTTGAGATCGCGCAAAGCGGACGATGCTGTAAACCGTCAGGAAGTAAGGGGCGTAGTCGAGTTTGCGGATCAGATCGAGTTCGTGATTGAGGGTCTTCACCACATCATCAGGCACACCCTCGGGGTAGCGATCGCGCACGCCCTCCCAGGTGAACTTCTCCAGTGTCTGCTGTGCCGTCAATCCGGGGGTGATCGCTTCCTCGGGATATTGGTAGGTGAGCTCGTTCATGTCGAAGCGACAGCGATCGACAATCTCGCGGGTGCGGGCGAGCGCCTCGGGATAGCGGCTGAACAGACGGTGCATTTCTTCAGGGGGCTTCAAAAAACGATCGGCGTGCCGTTCGCGCAAGAACCCGGCCCGGTCGATGGTGGTACGATGGCGAATGCAAGTGACGACATCCTGCAGCTGTCGCCTGCCTGGCTCATGAAACAGCACGTCATTGGTGACGACCGGCCGGACCTTGTGCCGGATCGCCAGGCTGTTGAGCTCGTGCAGGCGCAGTTGATCGTTCGGCCGCCGGCGCAGCGTCAGTGCCATATAGGCGCGGTCGCCAAATATCTCCTTCACCTTGCGCAGCTGGACGGCGCATGCGTCATCGGCCTCGTCGGGGATCAGGACGGCGAGCAGACCCTCCGCATAAAGAGCCACATCCGTCAGATCGAGGATGCACTTGGCTTTGCCGCCCCGCTCCTTGCCGAGTGACAGCAGCCGGCAAAGCCTCGAATAGGCCGCCCGGTCCGTCGGATATACCAGCATCGACATGCCGTCTGTCAGATCGAGCCTGCAGCCAACCACCAGCCGGACCCCGGTTTCCTTGGCCGCCTCCCAGGCCCGCACGATGCCGGCAAGGCTGTTGCGATCAACAATGCCAAGCGCCTCGATACCGAGTGCCTTGGCCGTGGCAAACAGCTCATCGCAACCTGACGCACCACGCAGGAAAGAAAAATGACTGGTGACCTGGAGCTCGGCGTAGCGCATCAGCCATAGATCCCGTGCAGAAACCATTTGGCCGTTCCGGTCGCGGGATCCACACCGTCGCCGGAACGATAGACCCAGAAGCGATTGCCGTCCTCGTCCTCGACCGAATAATAATCCCTGACAGCTTCCATCTCGGATGAACGAACCCACCACTCGCCGAATACACGTTCCGGCCCGTCACCACGCTTGATGCGCCGGCGCTTGCCGCGCCAGGTCATGGATGCCGGCGGATGGTCGGGTGTGAGCGCAATCACCTCGATCCGTTCCGGGCGCGCCAGCATGCGGCTCGGCCGCGGCCAGCGGGTCGGCCAGGCCTGACCCAGCTTTTCGGAAATGGCGGAGACACGGCCGACATTGCGCTCGGGAACGTCGCTTTCGACCGGCGCCAGCCGGTACATGCGCTGGCCGCGATTTCCAAAACTGTCGAGCAGCGGCGTCACGTCGACGATGGTTTCTTCGACCAGCGAGGAGATCGACTGCTTCTCTTCAAACGGTTCGATCAGTGTCGCGGCAAGCGACAATTTTTCGATGCCGAACCCGGGATCGATTTTCTCGATGCTGGAACAGAGAAGCTTTGTCAGGTGCTGGACATCACGCACCGGCTTTGCCGTGCCGGCGCGAAGGGACTGCAATGTGTTGTCGACGCGGTAGATGATCAGATCGGCGCGGCGAACGCCCTGCCCGCGCGTTTCCAACGCCACGCAGAGTTCGACCACCAGCTTGCCGATATATTTGGCGATAGTCTCGGCAGCCCCGATCGGCTCGGAAAAGGATCTGATCACTTCGATCAGGTCCGCTGTGCGAATGGGGTCGATCGGTTCGACGACACGCCCGAACATTTGATCGAGCCGACGGCCGACCTCCGGCCCGAAGCGCAGTGTTAGAGGCGCCCGTGGCGTTGCGGAAAGCTCGCCGACGGTGCGAAACCCGAGTACCGCCAGGCCGCTGACGATGTCGGAAGGCAGGCGAAGGCTGGAAATCGGCAGGTTGACAACGGCCTTGGCCGTTTCTCCAACCGGCACGATGATTACCTGCCGCCGCATGGCGCGGGCAATGGCGTGGGCGCTGCCCCAGGTGTCGGCGATGGCGCCGCGGGCCTGAAGGCCGCGGCCTCTCAAAGCGTTGACAAGGCCAGTGAGCATCGCCAACTCGCCGCCGCGCAGATGGTCGGCGCCCTCGGTATCCATCACGATGCCATCGGGGCTGTCGATCGCCACCACCGGCGTATATTGGCGCAGCATCCACAGCGCCAGGCGCTCGACCGCCAAGGCATCACCGATGGGGTCGGCATCGACGAGATGCAGGCCGGATATCATCGCCTGGGATTTGGCGGCGGGCATGCCGATCCGCACCCCGGCTTTGTAGGCCGCAGCGTCGATCGCAGCCACGGTGCGTTTCGATCCGCTACGGGCAACGACCGCCACCGGTGTCTCAGCCAAAATTCCGGGATCCGCGCGTCTGATCCTGTCCGTCGACAGCGTTGGGAGAAAGACTGATACGACCCGTGGCATCGCAGGCACCTATTTCAAATTCCGCGGCTTCTCCCGCTCTTGCTCTGATCAGTTCCGCCAGCCAGCGCGCGCGCCCGATGCCCGGCACGGGAAGCGGTTCGGAAGGAAGAACGCTGATCCGCCACCGCGTCGTGGCAGCGGTGGGTTGACCAAAATCCGCAGCCTCGGTCGGGCGCCGCCATCGTCGAAGCGCAATTCCGATCGTTCCCGACGTTTCAGCCGCAAGCTGCAGCCGTCTGGAAGCCGTCATCGGCAGTCGCACCAGCTCGGCGACGACGGCGCCAAGCCCGCCAAAACGCAGGCCCTCCTCGAAATTCGTGAGCACGTCCTCTTCCCGGTCGGCTTCGACATAGATTACCCGGTCATGATGGAGGCCCGCCTGCGCCAATGCCGGCGCAAACAGATCCGGCCGTGTCAGGCACCAGAGGATGTCGCCCTTGGTGCGCGCGACAATGCCGGCGACAAACAGAGCGGCGGCCGCGCCATGCACCGCGTCGGCGCCACCACCGGCCACTTCGTGCAGTGCGCCGCGGGCCAACCCACCACCGGGTAGCTTGGCGTCGATCTCGGCAATACCAAACGACAGGACCTCGCCCTTGCGCGCAGCTCCGCCTTCAAGCCGCCGGATGCGGTCCTGAAGCTCGGAAATGACGGGGTTGGCGGCAGTGATTGGCATCGGTTTCCAACGTCAAGAGTGCATTTGCATCGTCAAAAAAAGGCTGCTATGTTCTGTTTTTGTTCTTTAAACAGTGATGAGTCAACGGGCAAGAATCGGGTGGACTGCAGCCAGCATCAAGAGACGGCTGTTGCTCAATCGATTCATCAAGCAGATTCAATTCGATGCGGAATGTGACGAAAAAATATCGTCGATGAGAAAATAGAGAGATGCCCGACCTGCTGACGCTCAGAGATTTCAAGGGACCGGTGATTACCGTCGAATG
Organism: Neorhizobium sp. USDA 3394; assembly: GCF_056280385.1. Classification (NCBI taxonomy): domain Bacteria; kingdom Pseudomonadati; phylum Pseudomonadota; class Alphaproteobacteria; order Hyphomicrobiales; family Rhizobiaceae; genus Neorhizobium; species Neorhizobium sp. USDA 3394. The sequence goes on along the minus strand of NZ_JBWCDU010000002.1, from coordinate 579,933 downwards.
CAAACCGTGCGGTCAACAGGGCGAGCTTGATCGCAAGGCGCTGGTGAAACAGTTTGGCGCCAGCATGCGTTTTGTGGATCTGCGCCGTCGCCTGGCAATGGGTTGCGACAAGATGCACTGTTCTGACGGGCAGGATAGATGCGGGACGGGATTTCCGCGTTTGCTGGAGGCGGCCGTGGTTTTTGAGCCGCAAAAGCCCACGTGATCGCTGGAGCTTTCAAAACTTGATTGCGTTGCGAAAGGGTTGGAAACTTCGCCCTGACCCGCATTGGATAGGAGGACGGGTAGTGTGTAATCTCTATAACGTGACGACCACGCGCGACGCGGTTCTGCAATTTACAAAGGCGTTCCGGGATCGAGCCGGCTGGAATGAAGCCTCCTTCGATGTCTATCCAGGCTATCAGGCGCCGATTGTCCGCGTCGCCGAGGACGGGAGCCGAGAGATTGCCCGGGCGACCTGGGGAATGCCGTCGCCGCCTGCCTATGTGAAAAATTACGACCCGGGCGTCACCAATATCCGCAATGTGAGTTCGCCGCACTGGCGGCGCTGGCTCGGCCCAACCAGCCGTTGCGTCGTGCCGTTCACCTCTTTTGCCGAGCCTGACCCAGCCAGCAAAGTGGAAGGCGGGCGTGTGCCGAACGCCTGGTTTGCCGGCAACGAAGATCGGCCGCTGATGTTTTTCGCGGGCTTCTGGACGCCCTGGAAAGGCGTGCGAAAGGTCAGGGATGGCGAGCAGGAATACGAACTGTTCGGATTTCTGACGACCTCGCCCAACGAGATCGTCTCGCCGATTCATCAAAAGGCCATGCCCTCCATCCTGGCCACGCCTGAAGAAGTCGAGACCTGGCTGACAGCACCGTGGGATGAAGCCCGCCACCTACAGCGTCCGCTCCCGGGCAACATGCTGGTGATCGTGCCGCCACAGGCAAAACCGAAGCCTGACGAGGAAGGTCTGTTGCTTTGATCACCAGCACAGAGCCACGACCAGGGCAATCAAATGCCCGTTCACCAAATGCCGGCTTATCCTGTGGGAACTGACGTCATGGGGAGCGTGCAAACCGTGCGCAAGATCATCCATGTCGATATGGATGCCTTTTATGCCTCGGTCGAGCAGCGCGACAACCCGGAGCTACGCGGGCTACCATTGGCCGTCGGTGGATCGGCGGCACGCGGTGTGGTGGCAGCAGCGAGTTACGAGGCCAGAACCTTTGGCGTGCATTCCGCCATGCCGTCGGTGACCGCCAAGCGCAAATGTCCGGACTTGATCTTCGTGCCCCCGCGCTTCGACGTCTACAAGGCAGTATCGCATCAGATCCGCGAGATCTTCGCAGAATACACGCCACTGATCGAGCCGCTGTCCTTGGACGAAGCCTATCTCGATGTCACCGAAAACCTGAAGGGCATGGAGATCGCCACCGAGATTGCGCTTGAGATCCGTGCGAAAATCAAGGCGGTCACGGGCCTCAATGCGTCGGCCGGCATTTCCTACAACAAGTTCCTGGCCAAAATGGCGAGCGATCTGAACAAGCCGAATGGCCAGGCAGTCATTACGCCAAAGAACGGGCCGGGTTTTGTCGAGGCCCTCCCCGTCAAGAAATTCCATGGCGTGGGGCCGGCCACGGCCGAGCGAATGAAGCGGCATGGCATAGAGACCGGGCTTGATCTCAAGTCGAAGTCCCTCGCCTTCCTTCAGCAGCATTTTGGCAAGTCCGGTCCGTATTTCTACGGCATTGCCCGGGGGATCGACGAACGGCAGGTTAGACCTGATCGCATTCGAAAGTCCGTCGGCGCTGAAGACACGTTCGTCCAGGACATCGGCGATCTCGATCTTGCCAAAGCCGAGTTGCGGCCACTGGCCGAGAAGGTCTGGCGCTATTGCGAGGCCCATGACATCACGGGAAAGACGATCACCGTCAAAATCAAATATTCAGATTTCAGCCAGGCGACACGCAGCCAGACTGTGCCGGGAGCCGTCTCGGGCGTCGACCAGATGCTGGAAATTGCGGAGTTCCTACTTGGCTCGGTGTTCCCGTTCAAACGTCCAGTCCGGCTTTTAGGGATCACCCTTTCATCGCTCAACACCGAAGAAAACAGACAAGAACCGCAGCTAGCTCTCGGGCTCTGATCAGCAAGTCCGCAAAACGAAAAAGCCTGCCGCGGGAGGAGGTGCGGCAGGCTTTCCGAAAAGAACCGAACAGACAGCTTAAGAGGAGGAGTGCCGCTGTTCCGACAGACGTCCCTTGGGAGGAGGAGTGGGCCGTCTGAATTCGAAGCTCTGCGGGAGGAGGTGCATCGCCTCAATGAAACCAAGATACGCATTCTTTGCGCATGGCCCGCACCATTTTGCCGGGCCGAACCTGCTGGCGACGATCCTGTTCGGGAAGTTCGCCCAGCACCAACCGCTCAACCGCCAGAGCGAACGCTACGCTCGCGAGGGCATTGAGGGTTACGTCTGGAAAATCCGATAGTTGGCCCAGACACTTCGAGATATTTCGTCCGCCGTCGCCCATTCGGCATCGGAGTCGTTGAGCAGGGTTAGAAACCCGCCTCTACTCTCGATTTCGTCAGGCGATCGATAACCCTGCTCGCACTCCTCGCAGTGTCCGTAGACATCCCCGGTTTCGCTCTCGCGAAAGAGAAAGAGCCTGCCGTTGTGCCAATTCGGGCAATGGCCTGCGTGAAATTGCATCATGGGCCTCGGAACATTTTCGCGAGTGTTTTGTCATGCCTGCATTGCATAGGCATATGCCTAATAAACGGTATCGGAGCGTTTGAGGACGAGAAGCAAGTGGATATGCGGAAGCGTCTCCTGCCCGGGCCCATACACGCGGCTAAAACGCTGGCGCTTGGGCCAACCCGTATTGCATCAGCAAATCCTTAAAGAATCCCTGTTGACTCATTTTCGCATCAGAACATAATTAGAACATCGAGGCCGCCATGGCGGGCGGCTATCCACGTATCATCCACAGCTTGACACGCTTCGGCGCTAAGGACTAGCCATGCCCGAAACAACAGCACCCTCGCCTTCCGACGCCGCCGCAGGTGACCTTGAATACATGTGGGCGTTTGTCCGGCCTATAGATGATGCCAGCAAGGAACTGCTGGCAGGTCTAGCAGAAAGGCCCGACCAGTCGTTCGAGTATTTCCGGGCTGATATTTATGGCACCGACCCTGAAAGCGAGTGGCCGACAATGTCCTGGCTGGAGGTGGGTTTCAGCAAATCCTCGGGCGACTTCCGCATCCTCTGGAAAAGCGGCATGGGACCCACTCTGGAACTCCCGGACAACCTGCTCACCGACTGGGGAAACGGTACCAACCCGGAAGACGCGCTGGAGCAGCTCACGCAACAGATGAAGAACGAAGGCCGGCCATTACTTGGCGTATGCACCGTCAAGCATGTTCGGGACGGCGTGCGCGGTTATCGAGATGCTCCAGGGATCATCGGCTTCGACTTCACTCCAGGCCTGCAGAAGTGAGGTTTGCGAAATGATGAGATTCGAGCCTGGTCGAGCGCCCCCCGCCTTCAGCGAACCGCCACGTGCCTCACTGGCAAAATCTGCGGTCGATGTTGTACTCGAGCCCGATGTCGTCTCGGTCGAGGCGGACGACATAACTCGCCCCAATCGCGAACCTTTGGAGCTTTCCTCGGATCTGCCGCCGAGGAAACCGGCGAAGCGCCACGCCGCTGCGCTTAAGAAACCGCGCGCTGTCGAACTGGTCGATGTCGACACAGCTCCCCTTATGCTCAATTTGGAAGTTTCGACAGCTCCCAGCAAGTTGCCCGGATCAACCTGATCGGGAGAATGATCGCTGGCAGTCTGATCGACTGAATCCGACACCGGTTCCGCTGGATAATGGCTCGACCTGAATGCTCCTGGCAAAGGTATCGCGCTCAATTTCGCAGCGGATCGATGAACGTTGCCGGGAGCCTGTTTGCGAACTCAGTAAATAGAATTCTGTCGGAAAACGTCCTTGCGACGACGGCCTGATGTTCGAGCGCGTTATGCTTCATCGGTTACCGAGAGTATCCGTCCCGGTGCATCAATACGAATGGGCGTCGCCCCGACGAGCGCGATAAGGGTACTTTCCAGCTTTTTCAGTCTTCAGTTCCTAACTGTCTCTCCCAATCGGCACGCAATTCCTCGAAGATGGCTTCGCCCTCCCGCATAACGGCGTGTCCGAACTCCGTTACATAAAGCGGTTTGCGTCTAGCATCGGTGTGATCATAGGCACGTGCCAGGTAACCTCGTTCCTCGAGCAGCGAAATTGTTTTGGCCGCCGCCTGTTTGGAGATTGAGAGGCGGCGGCCCAGCTCCGAAGCATTATCCGCGCTGGCTGCAATTGCACGCATGGCGAAATCATGCGCAGGACGCATATCCACGTAGCCTCGGCGGGCCAGTTCATCCGTCGCCGCATCGGCGAGGACCCGAAAGCCGCCAAGTAAGAGAAGTGCAAGGTCTGCGCCCGTTCTAGCCATGATTGGAAGCTAAGCTGCTGATTGTGACCTCCTCGCACGCCGCGACAGGAGGTGTAAGGGCCCAGATACAAATTCGGGCGTCGCTGAGCGCGACCCTCTCGAGGGTCGTTCCTCATCCTGAGATCGTTATTCCAACAGTATTTCAAAAGATCGTGGATGGCCGGCTGATTGATAAAGCGATGTTAGCCTTCGTGAGAGCCGCTATCGACAGCCTTCTGTAAGAAATCAAGGCTTTGGCGAACCGATTCGATGCGCATGCTCTCCCCGATAATCCCTGATTCACAGGATGCTTCCGCCTTGATGGGAGTCGAACCTGCGACCCCGTCATTCGACATCTTGCCTGCAGTTGACGAGAAGCGCGAAGTTTCATGAATGCCTGAGCCTGGAGAAGCTAAGTACTACGGGCTAACGCCACAATGCCGAAATTGGCACCGCGGACAGGCGCTCCCCAAACGGGACCACCTTTTCATGGTCGTATAAGACCATGCCTGAAGCAAACCGCTCTCCACATGCTTGGGCCAACATTCGCAATCCGGAAAAGTCGGAAGTCGAAACGGATGCTGCCGCTTTTATCTCGATACCGACAACCATGCCTCTTCTGTCTTCGATGACGATATCGACTTCGTTCTGCTGCTTGTCGCGAAAGTGTGAAAACTCAAAGCCGGTATGTCCGCTGTTGGCGAGTTTAAGGACCTCGCCAAAGACGAAAGTCTCCAGCAAGGCTCCGAACTGCCCTCTGTCATCCCGGAGTCTCTCCAGAGAGAGGTCGCGAAGGGAGGCGAGAAGACCAGAATCGAGGAAATGTATTTTGGGGGTCTTAGTCAGGCGCTTCAGTTTGTTGGAAAACCAGGGTTGGATCGTTCTGGCGAGGAATAGACTTTCGAATATGGCAACGTATTTTTGCGTGGTGACGTGGTTCATCCCGATGGCGGCGCCAATTCCCGAATAGTTCACGAGTTGTCCCGAGTGTTCAGCCAGAATGCGTAGCAGGCGCGGCATTTGCGCGATCTGCTCGATTTGCGCGACATCGCGAACGTCGCGTTGAACGACCGCTTGGATATAATCCCCATACCAGTCCTGTCTGCGGTTCCAGGTTTTGCGACCCAATGCCTCCGGATATCCACCTGCCAGAACTGCAGCCACCAGGTCGTCACCGACGATTGGTTGTCCGGCTTTAGCCTCGTTTCGGAAGGCGTCGACCAAAAAGCTTCCACCGGCTGTTCTGATCTCGCTTTGAGCGAGCGGCAGCAATCGGACGACCTCCATACGCCCTGCGAGCGAGTCTGCGACGCGTGGCAGCGTCATGAGATTGGCTGAACCGGTCAGAAGGAAACGCCCTGGACGCTCGTCAGTATCCACACTTTCCTTGATCGCCAACAACAGCTCGGGAGCGCGCTGTATTTCATCGAGAATGGCGCGATCCATTCCTCTTACAAAGCCAACTGGATCCCGTCGCGCGGCGTTGAGCGTTGTCGCATTGTCTAGCGTGTAATACTCCATTCCTTTGTTGGCCATCTTCTTCGCCAACGTTGTTTTTCCGGATTGTCGGGGACCCGCAATCAGCACGACTCGGGTGTCTGACATGGCGTCGGCGACGCGTTGCTCGACGAGTCTCGGATACAGCGGCATAGCTTCATTCCTTTAATTACCGTTTGAAACTATGATAATGACCAATTGAAAGCCAAGGAATGACCATCTGAAATCCATCTGGCGACTGATTGAAACAGGGGCAAAACCAGGTAGCGCGCCAGATTGCGGCATGGAGGAGGTGAGATCACGCAGGCACTGCTCCGCTCGGCGGCACCGGAACTGGCTTAGCTGATGCTCAGCGGACGTATCCGGAGCGAAGCGAAGATAAAATTGTGCATCTTTTCATTACACCGCCCGTCGACAAGCTTTTGATGGAGGAATCGACGCTCTTGAAAGAACACGAACTGCTGAACCACCATCCCCGGTGGAATTAGCCTTTGATTTCATCAACTTTCCAGTCCGTTATGACCCATCTCGGCGGAGTCAGCCCTGGGTGCTCAACCCGATTTGATCCGGCACGCACCGCTCAGCGTACGTGCTGGGTCTGGTCCTCCACATCGGCTTGCTCCGCTAGGCTCGCGCACGAATAGTATGCAATCAGAAGGAGAGGCTAGGAGAAGAGACAGCATGACGACGATCGGATCGATAGCCCAGGGTACGACCTCTGGTTATGCCGGGGCCTTCAGGTCAGGCACCGCGGACAAGGCGACCGCGCGCGCGACTCAGGCAAGGGAGACCAAAATCCCTGGGGCCACTGATGCGCCGGTCAATATTTCAGGAGACGCGGCCGTTTCGCAGTTGGTGGAAGGACTGGATCCTGGCGATATCGACACCTTCCTCTACGATCAGACTGGCAAACTTGCGAAGCCGGCGGAAAAGCCGGGACCCGTTGGACCTGGCAGTCGGTTCGCAAGCGTCCACGAGGAGAACGCGTTTGTCCGAAACGCCACTCGCGAAGAGCTTGCAGAAGTGTATGCCCCGCAAAATGTTGCATCCATTCTGAGCGCTCGCGAAATGCGAGAAGAAGGAGAAGAATGGGCACGACAAAGCGTGAGCGCGTTAAGACGGGACCAACCGGGATTCGTCGCGAACTCGTTCAAGGGGCAGGCTCACGACATTATCGGCGAGGTCAAAGAGAACCTGAAACTTCTCAATACGTTTCAACAGATGCTGGCCGCTCCTGAGAACCAGAACCCGGCCGACCAGGCGAGGCTTGGAAGTTTCGTGGCGCGCTTTCTAGGTAGCACCATGGACCTTTCCGAAAGCCTGCAGAGTATCGTCTCGGTCTCCGGCAATCTGATCCAGCAGCAGGATGATGGCATATATGTGCTGTCGGACTTCTCGCTGAGCTATGACGGGGTGTCTTTCCTGAAACACCGAGAATAGGGGCAGGCGCACACAAGGTGCGCCAACCGTGGTCTAATGTTCTTACAAGCAGCTCGCCTCAGGCGAAGATGAAATCCACGGCCGTCAATGATGAAGAAGCCACATTTACGAACTGCAGGACATCGCCATTGCCGAAATCAACAATGGTGTTGGCCCCGCTCATTGTCATCACCGCCTGAACGTCGGCAAAATCGTCGAAGCCGATCAAGTCCTCCAGTTGGACCTTGTCCGTCCCAGCGACGAAATCGGTAATCGTGTCCTGGTCGCTATCGACGCTGAAGATGAAAGTGTCAGCGCCCGCTCCCCCAGTCAGAGCGTCATTTCCCGATCCTCCTGACAGCAAGTCATTGCCGTCCTCGCGGTAAAGCACGTCGTTGCCGAAACCGGTATAGACAGAATCGTTGCCGTAATCCGCATTTACCGTGTCATTGCTTGTTTGGCTGACGGAGTCTCCTGCGAAGGCCCCTGCAAGGTAGATGATGTCACCCTGCGAGGTCCCTTCGATCGAAGCAACGCCACTCAGGAGCGTTTTGCTGAGGTCAATGATCGGCGCAGACGGGCCACCGGATGTATTCAGCTGAAGCTCAATCGTGAAATTGGCAAAGCCAGCAGAAGCAATTTCTTCGATGCCAGTGATGGACGAAATCCCGAGACGAGATCCATTCGCGTTTGCGAGAATCGTGTCGAAATCAGAGCCCCCATCGAAATGGTTTTCTAACCACGTGAGTGCAGTGGCTCTAAAGGTGTCGTTCCCGCTTCCTCCAACAAGGAAGCTTCTCGCTCCGTAATTCAGGTTGAAGGTATCATTCCCGATACCGCCGTCGAGCGTTGTGTCGCCGCTGGCAAACTGGCCGGATCGGAGATTTCGCGTGACGGCCCGCCGTTTGAGCAGACGACGGGAGGGTTGATCGCGAGGAACAGGATGCAGCGAACGTCGTTCTCCTACACACCATCAGGAGGAACCCATGAGTGAAATGACATTGTCCGACATCGCCAGCAAACTTAAAAAGATCGACTTCTGCATGATGTCGACGAAGGGATCGCAGGGCGAGATCTCGAACCGTCCGATGAGCAACAACGGCGATGTCGATTATGACGGTGATAGCTGGTTCTTCTCCTACGAGGACACGCGTAAGATCGTCGATATCGGACGGGACACCGGCGTGACTCTGTCCTTCACAGAACCTCCAAGCCTGCTAGGGAAGCCGGGCATATTCATTTCGATCGAAGGCAAAGCCGAACTCATCTGGGACAAGGCGCTATTCGAGCAGCACTGGACCAAGGATCTCGACCGCTGGTTCCCTGAAGGTATCGAGACGCCTGAGATCGTGCTCATCAAAGTGCACGCGGGCCGGATTGAATACTGGGACGGCGAGTACAACGGCACTGTCAGCGTCTGACAATAGCGCCAGCACGTCAGGCTTTCGTGCCGAAGGCGGCCCGAACCGGTTGGCCGCCATAAGCCTCGCGACAACCTCGGTTGTCGTTGCCAGATCATCCGGGTGGACAACTCAGAAAAGGACGTTTCCGAAGTCGACCATGGAGTTCGGTCAGGCCATAGAACGACCTGACCGGATCCAGTTGCTTCGACGTCCGTTCTCAGAACTCAGACCATTCCTGTTCCTGCTTCACGGCGGCGTTGCCGCGAAACGCGTGAGCGACCTTCTGACCGAGTTCTCGAGCGGGCGATGCTACCGGGCGAGCGTTCGCGACAACCTTGGCATGCGTCAAACCCTGGCTATGGGAGCCGCTACCCAGATTGAACTGCGACATCAGCTGCGAGAGCGCGGCGGCCTCGCTTGCAAGGCTATGGCTCGCCGCAGTCGTCTCTTCGACCATGGCGGCGTTCTGCTGCGTGCCCTGGTCCATAGTATTCACCGCCGTGTTGATCTCCTGCAGGCCAATGGACTGCTCGCGGGACGCCTCGGCGATGGCGTGGACATGACCGTTGATCTCCTGGACTTCCTTCACAATCACATCAAGAGCCTTGCCCGTGTCCCCGACAAGGCTCACCCCGGCCTGCACCTGCATCCCGGAGGTCGTGATCAACGCCTTGATCTCCTTGGCCGCCTTGGCAGAGCGCTGCGCGAGTTCGCGCACTTCCTGTGCCACGACTGCAAAACCCTTTCCAGCTTCTCCGGCGCGCGCCGCCTCGACGCCTGCGTTCAGAGCTAGCAGGTTGGTCTGAAACGCGATGTCGTCGATCACGCCGATGATGTTGCTGATTTCGTTCGACGATTGCTCGATCTGATGCATCGCCTGAACCGCGTTGCGGACCACTTCGCCTGATTTCTCGGCGCCCTCCCGTGTCCGAGCGACCAGCCCGCGGGCTTCGTTGGCGCGGTCGGAGGCATCCTTCACTGTTGTCGTGATCTGTTCGAGGGCTGCCGCGGTCTCTTCGACCGATGCAGCCTGCTGCTCCGTGCGCCGCGACAGATCATCGGCGGAGGAGCGTATCTGGTTAGAGCGAGCTGCGATGGCCGTGGCGTTCGTGTCGACAGCCTGCAGAGCTTCGTTCAGCTTCGCGATCGCCACGTTGAAGTCCTGACGGAGGGCGTCGAGCTCCGCCGTGAACGGCTGGTCGATGCGGTGAGTTAGGTCGCCGCTGGCGAGCGATACAAGTGCCTGCCCGAGAACCTGGATGGCGGCTTGGAGATTGGCGGCCTCTTTGGCCTTTTGTGTCTCCCTCTCCATCCGGTCACGCTCGCTGAGGGAGCGATCGGCTTCCGTCTGCTGCTCCAGCCGCAGCCGGTCGATGGCGTTCGTGCGGAACACGGCGACCGAGGCGGCCATCTTGCCGACTTCGTCCTTGCGGTCGATACCGGAGATCTCGTCGGCAGTGTTGCCGTCTGCCAGGGAAATCATCCGTTCGCGCAGTCTCGTGAGCGGGGTCGTAATCCCGGCTTGGGCGACGAACATGGAGGCGGCGATGGCCGCGAGGATCCCAATCGCCAGGATGGAGAGGCTCCACGTGATCGTGGAGATGGTCTCGTCTGTTAGACCGTCGCTGCCCTCGACAAGCGCTTTCGTCATAACGTCGTTGTTGGAAACGAAGAGCGGTGTGATCTGGTCCATGAAGGAGTAGACTTCCGCGACATGCCCGCGCGCGGTCTGCAGATCCCCGGCGTCGAACGCGTCGAATGCCTTGCGGCCGAGCGCCCGAAGATTTGCCAACCGCGCGATAATATCGTCACTTACCGTCTTGGTTCCGGGGACGAGCTTGGCGCTGTCGACCATGCGCTGGGTCGATGTGTCTATGAACTTTTCGAACGTCTGGCGCGCTGCCGCCATCTGCGGCGAACGTGGCGCGAGGTCGCCCGCCCGCGCCACCTGAAGCACGGCGACCATGGTTCCGCCGCTTGCCCGGGATGTCTGAAGGGCACCCATCGCATCGCCCGAAATGAAATGACTGTACGCGACGTCGGTCTTCCAGAACTCATTGCTCAGATGAGCAAGACCAATACATGCGACCAGCGACAGGAGAAGGATGACGGCAAGGATTTTGAGCTTGATGGCAGTATTCTTGAGCACGACGGAGGACCTTGGAGATGACTGGAATGGGTGGGCGCCGAAGCCGTTGATTGCGACGACCGCCACGCAAACCAAGGTTGAGGGATGGCAACATCTTCCGGAGAAGTGCGACGATCCGCTTCATGCATCGACCTTGTCGATCTCGTCTCGCGGAAAGTAGGATTGGATCATTAAGATCACGCTAACGCTCATAGCTCATGAGGCTGCGCGACTGGGTGAACCGCAAAAATGACCGCAACGAGGCAGCCCTCTCCGACGTCACCCATGCCGGAACATCTCAGTACGCCTGCTTGGGACATATCCGCGGCGACCAGCCAATCTAACCGCTGCACGCGACGCTGCGGATCACCCTGAACGGCGCGGAAAACCGGCGCACGCTCGCAGGACATTTCATGGCGGAGAAGTTCGGGTCGGGCATCCAGCATCTCGCCTTCGAGACACCCGACATCTTCGCCACCGCCAAGGCTTTGAAGGAAAACGGCTTCCGCCCCCTGCCGATTTGGGGTCAGAACAAGATTAGTGCGAAATCGTACGTTTAGATGAGAAAACGATGATCGAGATCGACATTACCCCCCAAAACTGGGCGCTCCTGATGCATTTCTCCTTAAAATCTAGCGTTCGGACCAGGCGGCAAACTACTGGAAACATGCACAATTTCGGCTAGCGTACGATCTCGCACTAATCTTGTTCTGACCCCAGGGCGTCGAGAACGTAACCGTTGGCATCGACGGCGCGCCATAGCCAGTATTTCCTTCCCTTGATCGTCACCACCATTTCATCGAGCTGCCATTTGTCGGCAAAGTGACCGCGTGAACGTCGCCGGAGGTGATGGGCGAATTTCAAGCCGAATTTCGCCGCCCATTCGGAGACGGTCTGGAATGAGACGTCGATGCCCCGCTCAACCAACAGATCTTCGACATCCCGGAGACTGAGCGGGAACCGAAAATAGAGCCATACCGCATGGGCAATGATCTCAGCGGGAAAGCGGTGGCGTCTATAGCGGGTGGGTGAGGCTTCGGTCATGACAATCCGAATATCAACTCCATCCCAACCAGACGGTTAAGGCGACGCCACCATCGAGGTAGCTCACATGATCCGCAAGCATCAGTTTCGAACCAGTGGCCAATCCGCATTTCGGCAATTTGCCGCACTCGCAGCATAAGTGTGTCCAGCGATTGCCCTGTCTCCGGCCTTTGCAAGAATTTGCGACAGAACCACTTCATGTCTCCAAGATTGCGATTTTCGCTGCACTGCCCTCGGCATCATCCTTTGCACATGTAAAGGTGCAGCGCGGGATCTAGGTTGTCCTACGAGACAATGCGTCTCAGGATCGCCCGCAGGGCGATACCGTTCGGCAGCGATAATCTGCGCTGCCGATTTGACCTACCGGGCCGCTGTCTTCGCCCGCGCCGTGCGGGCAATGCTTTCCGCAAAAAGTGGTGTTTCGCGGCTGTTGTGGTCGCCGCTTGCTGACTGACGAGCGGTCGCGGCCTGCTCGAAGGTCTGGCCGTGCTGCTCGATGAACGCCAGAAAGGCTTCGGTCGGATGAGATGTCACACGGTTTGTGTATCGGGTGCGGTTGCCCTCGAGAGGTTCGGCGATCAGCTCCCAGATCACGTTCACCTGCGTGCGTTCGCCCGTTGGTGTGAACACGTCGGAGATCGAATTCATCCGGCAATAGGCAGGCGTTGCCGTGTCTGCGACATAATGCTGAACGACTAGACCGGTGCCGATCTTTTCGACATTGATCGACATAAGACGACCGTCATCCGTCGTCGTGGCACCGGCGGAAATGTGGTCGGGCGGGCAGCAACGCTGATACTCGGCCTCCGGCAGATTGAAGAGCCAATCCGCGATATCGACCTGTTCGAAGGGGACGTCGATATCGTGCGAATATGCGGATTGCGAAAGAAGCATTTCGGTCAGAATTTTCATGGTTTTCTCTTTCGTTACGTTTCGGCACCGTGTCGTCTCGTCACGTGCCGGCAAGGTTCGGAAGTAGTCGCTTTGCGTGTTGTTCGAGGAGATGGCAGCTTGCCCGTTCCGGTTTACTGATCAGCGCCGCACTGCCAATTCAAGAATATGGCGGCTGAACGACCGCCATATTCGAACGTCGCCGCTGAATGTTCAGCCCTCCACGAAAGCCAACAGATCAGGATTGATGACGTCGGCATGGGTGGTCAGCATTCCGTGCGGGAAGCCCTTGTAGATTTTCAGGGTGCTGTTCTTCAGCAGCTTGGCCTGGAGTTCCACGGCGTCCTTGTAGGGAACGATCTGATCGTCATCACCCTGTGTGACCAGCATCGGCACGGTGATCGCCTTGAGGTCTTCTGTCTGGTCGGTCTCCGAAAAGGCCTTTATGCCGTCATAATGCGCTTTGGCGCTGCCCATCATGCCCTGGCGCCACCAATTGTCGATCACGCCTTGCGAGACCTTCGCGCCTTCCCGGTTGAAGCCGTAAAATGGGCCGGACGCAACATCGAGGAAGAACTGAGCACGATTGGCTGCGAGCGCGTTCCGGAAACCATCGAATACTTCGATGGGTGTGCCATCAGGATTGGCTGCGGTCTTGACCATCAGCGGCGGAACGGCGCTGACAAGGATGGCCTTGGCGACACGGCCCTGCGGCTGCCCATATTTGGCGACGTAACGAGCGACTTCGCCACCACCTGTCGAATGGCCGATATGGACGGCGTTGCGCAGGTCGAGGTGCTCGGCGACAGCTGAAGCATCGGCGGCGTAATGATCCATGTCGTGACCGTCGCTCACCTGCGACGAGCGGCCATGGCCGCGGCGATCATGTGCGACGACGCGGTAGCCCTTGCTGAGGAAGAACAGCATCTGGGCATCCCAGTCGTCGGAGGACAATGGCCAGCCATGGTGGAACACGATCGGTTGGGCGTCCTTCGGACCCCAGTCCTTGTAGAAGATTTCAACGCCGTCCTTTGTGGTCACGAAACTATGGGTCATTGGTCCAATTCCTTGCTGATGAGGGGAAATTTTCTTTTCAGAAGCCAAAGCCGGGATGGCCAGGGCGAGAGAAATGGTGGTGCCGGTCAGGAGAACATGCCGACGGGAGAGAGAGAGAATTCGTTGGTCATGAGATGTCTCCAGGACTTCGAGCCGGCCAAACCGCCAGCTTAGCCGTTGACGCACTGTTGCGCTTACTCGGCGCCACGGGTGCTCTCGAACAGGAACCAGGCACGGCGCTCAGCCTCGTCCACCCAGTTTTCGATCAGGCTGGCAGTGGCGATATCGCCATGCTCATCGCAAAGATTGTGGGTCTCCTTCATCAGAGAAACGAGCGTGAGATTGTCCTCGCGGAGTTCGGCCAGCATGTCGGCCGGCGTCACGAAATCGGCATCGTTGTCAAGCAGGCGCTGCACCTTGGAAATATGGCCGATTGAACGAATGGTGGTGCCACCGATTTTGCGGGCCCGCTCGGCGATATCGTCCGTCATGGCAAAAATCTGCTCGCCCTGCTCATCGAGCATCAGGTGGTAATCGCGGAAGTGCGGCCCGCTCATGTGCCAGTGGAAATTCTTGGTCTTGAGATAAAGCGTGAAGACATCGGCCAGAAGCGCGGTCAGCGCGCCGGAGATGTCGGTCGTTGCGTTGGCACCGAGGGTAGTCGGCGTTGCGAGCGGCGATTTGCGATGTTTCTCAGCGAGCGTGCGGTCCATGATGATCTCCTTTGGATTGTGTGGGCTGCTGAGGATTTTTTAGAGCGGTAAGCCACCCCACGGTATCCAATGCTTGGCTAGTCAAACCCACACCAAGGTATAGTTTCGGAACTCTCCACATTTCGAAACATCCGCGCTATCAATGCTGCGCGCGCCAACCTATCGGTCTGGTTTTACACGGGAATAGTCGATTTTGAGTTTGCGTTTTGCCAACCGGGATGGCTTGATGAGGCAATCGACGTCAATATGGGAAACGACATGCCTTCGCTTGAACTTGTGAACCCGAAACGACGGTTATCGGCACGCTACGAAACCAGCATCCTTTCGTTCGCGTTCGTTCTTGCAACGACAGTTTTCTATCTCGATACATTCACCGACATCCACAGCGCGCTTGCCACGCTCTATGTCGTCACGCTGCTTCTCTCTGCGGAAACGCTGACGGAAAAGGGAACGCTGCTGCTGACGGCAGTCTGCATCGGTCTGTCAATTCTCTCCTACGCCGCGGCCCATGGCACAGAAGCCGACCTTGCGGCAATATTGCGCCTGGCGGTGGCCGTCGCTGCCATCTCGATTACCTGTGCGCTGATCATACGGAACCACCGTGCGCGGCTGGATCTGATAAAATCCAATATCGCCTTGCAGAGCAGCGAAGAACGCTACCGGACGATTTTCGAGCAGAGCCGCGTCGCTCTGTGGGAGCGTGACTATTCCGAGGTACGCGCGTCGTTGATGGCCCTTAAAGCGCAGGGCGTCGCTGATCTGCGTGTTTATGCGCGACACAATCCGAACTTCATCGGCGACTGCATTGCCCGCATACCGACAGTCGCTGCCAATGCCGCGGCGCTTGAGCTTCTCGGTAACGTCAGTGCAAAGAATGCAGGCTCGATGCGCCGCTACATCGCGCAGGACGACGAGACCTTTCTCGATCTGATGGTGGCGATCTTCGATAACCAGAGTTATTTCGAGGGGAAAGGCACGATCATCACCAGCGACGGCACCACCAAGCTGGTTTTGCTGACGGTGGGCTTTCCAGTGGACGTCGCCAACTTCAACCGCGTCATCGTCGGCATGTTCGACATTACGGAGCGCGAACTGGCCCAGAAGGCGTTGTTCGAGGCCCAGGCCGAACTCGCACTCGCATCGCGTGCCGCGACTGTGGGAGCCCTTTCGGCGTCTCTCGCACACGAACTCAACCAGCCACTCGGCGCAATCGTCGTCAATGCCCAAACCCTGCAGCGCTGGCTCGATCGGGATCCGCCGGATCTGGCGGCGGTTTCCCGCTCGGCCGAGCGGATCGTGCGCGACAGCCAACGCGCCAGCGACATTATCCAGAGCACCCGGTCGATGTTGAGCGAGCGCACGCCGGTCCTTGAGCCGGTC
Organism: Neorhizobium sp. USDA 3394; assembly: GCF_056280385.1. Lineage (NCBI taxonomy): Bacteria > Pseudomonadati > Pseudomonadota > Alphaproteobacteria > Hyphomicrobiales > Rhizobiaceae > Neorhizobium > Neorhizobium sp. USDA 3394. Next base: position 563,945 of record NZ_JBWCDU010000002.1, on the reverse strand, counting down.
TCACTGGCCGATCTCGTTAGCGAGACGCAAGCGTTGATGGAGAGCGAGCTTTCGAGGAACAAGATTACATTCGCGACAAGCGAGGCTTCCAGCGTCACCAGCGTCAGTGCTGTCCGCATCGAGCTGCAGCAGGTGCTGATCAACCTGATCACCAATGCCATTCAGGCCATGGCCGCAACGCCGGAAGAGCTTCGACGGATTTCGGTATCGATCAACCCGGCAGAGGGCCATGGCATGCGAGTCAGTGTTCGTGACAGCGGCCCTGGTCTGAGCGACGAAATCCTCAAAACTCTGTTCAAGCCGTTCTGCACAACCAAGGAAACCGGCCTTGGCATGGGGCTCGCCATCTGCCGCGGCATGCTGGAAGCCCGGGGTGGCTCCCTTACTGCAAGCAATCACGTTGAAGGCGGCGCGCTGTTCGAAATGATCGTACCGATGGAGGCTGTCCATGAATGATGCCAGAAAGCTCACCAAAACCACGAGCAACGATGCACCAGTCGTTTACGTCGTGGATGACGATCCCTCGATCCGCGAGGCGTTGGTCGATCTCTTCCTGTCGGTCCGAACGGAAGCAAAGGCCTTCGAGAGTGCCCAGGACCTTCTTGACAATGCCGATCTCAAGCGGCCGGGCTGCATCCTGCTCGACGTAAGGCTACCCGGCCCCAATGGCCTGGATTTCCAGCTTCATCTGGAAAAGCTCGGTAACCAGATGCCGATCATCTTCATGACCGGCCATGGCGACATACCGATGACCGTGCGGGCAATGAAGGCCGGCGCGGTGGATTTTTTGGCAAAGCCGTTCCGGGATCAGGATATCCTCGACGCTGTCGCCGTAGCGTTTCAGAAAGACAGGGACCTGCGCCGACAGTCTGCTGCAAATGGCGCCGTCACGGAACTGGCCAAGACATTGACCCGTCGCGAACACGAGGTCATGACGGCAGTGGTTCAAGGCCTGATGAACAAGCAGATCGCCTTCAACCTTGGTATCAGCGAGATCACGGTCAAACTTCATCGCGGCAATGTCATGCGCAAGATGGAGGCGCGCTCGGTAGCAGATCTGGTGCGCAAAGCTGAGCTGCTGGGTCTGTGAGTGGCAAAAACCTAGACCCTTGTATGGTGCAACGCGCGACCTCGAAGGCGCATACAGAGGCTAATTGATTTTACGAAGCAAGGCCCATCCAAATTGTCCAAAACACCAGTCATAGCCATCGTCGACGATGATCGGTCGATCCGCGAAGCGCTTGACGATCTCATATTGTCCTGCGGCTATCAGAGCCGGCTGTTCACGTCGGCGGAAGAGTATCTTGCTGCGCAGGATCGCGCCTCGATCGATTGCATGCTCGTGGATGTCAAAATGCCCGGTCTGACGGGGCTCGAGCTGCAGGCTGTGCTGAACGAACACGATACGCTGAAGCCTCCGATGATCTTCATGACGTCCTATAGCGACGACAAGACAAGGGCGGCCGCGATGAGTGGTGGCGCTTTTGCCTTTCTCGGCAAGCCCGTAAATTTTAACCAACTGGTCCAGTGTCTCGAGCGGGCGCTGAAGCACTGATCCACGCCAACGAGGAGTTACTCCATGTCGCACGGCTGCTCTCACACATCGACGATCCGAACGGTTCGGCCCAAAACGCTCGGCTGCAAGGAATGCCTTGAAACCGGACAGGCCTGGTTTCATTTGAGGCTCTGCCGCGAATGCGGCCATGTCGGCTGCTGCGACCAGTCGCCTGGCCGGCACGCGACCGCGCATTTTCATGCCACTCAGCATCCGATCATCGAGGGCTATGACCCACCCGAGGGCTGGGGTTGGTGTTTTGTCGACCAGACCATGGTCGAACTGCCGGACCAGACTCCGCAGCGCGGACCGATCCCGCGATATTACTAACTGGAAACGCCAACCGGCGTTTGCCAAATGACAGTGTAACCCCGGGAGAATTTATGGCGGATCTCAACGCCCGACAGCACCAGATGTATCCGGTGCTCTCCACCCTTCAGATCGAGACAGCAAAACGATTTGCCAATGGCGAGCCGGAGCACTTTAATGCCGGTGAGTTCGTCTACAAGGTTGGCGATCACGCTGCACCCGCCTGGCTGGTGCTTAGCGGTTCGATGGATGTCTTTCGCCATGAAGGCCTGTCGCATGAGGCGTCCATCACCACCCATGGTGCCGGCCAGTTGTCAGGTGAAGTCAATCAACTTTCCGGCCGCCCGACGTTGGCCGGGGCGCGTGCCGGAGCCGACGGCTGCACGGCGATCGCATTCGATGCAGCTCATCTTCGTGCCTTGGTCATCGGCTCGGCGGATGTCGGCGAGATCATCATGCGCGCCTTTATCCTGCGTCGCGTCGGCTTGATTGATGCCGGCGCGGGCTCGGTTCTGATCGGCGCTCCCGGCAATGCCGCACTTTCACGATTGCAGGGGTTCCTCGCCCGCAGTGCCTTTCCCTATATCGTGCTCGACTCTTTGTCCGAGGGTGAAGGCCGCGCGTTGATCGAACGTTTGGGCATTCTCGCCTCAGAGCTGCCTCTTATGGTTTGCCCCAATGGCACGGTGCTGAAAAACCCGACCGATGCGGAAGCCGCAGCGTGCCTGGGCATGACGCCTGAACTCACGCCCGGCAAGCTTTATGACGTTGCCGTCGTTGGCGCCGGGCCCGCTGGCCTCGCCACCGCCGTTTATGCCGCCTCCGAAGGGCTTGACGTCATTGTCATCGACGAACGTTCCGTAGGAGGACAGGCTGGCGCATCGTCGCGGATTGAAAACTATCTCGGCTTCCCGACCGGCATATCGGGCCAGGCTCTGGCCGGCCGCGCCTATAACCAGGCACTCAAATTTGGCGCCGAAATGGTATTGCCGGTCGCGGTCGACAGTCTGATCGCGCCCGAGCGCGATGCAGGAGTTCTGACGCTGGAGCTCGCAGGTGGAAAGGCCGTGACGTCGCGAACGATCGTCATTGCCTCCGGTGCGCACTACCGGCGTCCGAATATCGCCAACATCGAGAGCTTCGAGGGGAATGGCATCTCCTATTGGGCCTCGCCGATCGAGGCAAAACTCTGCGCAGGCGAAGAGATCGCCCTGGTCGGCGGCGGCAATTCGGCCGGCCAGGCCATCGCTTTTCTCGCACCTCAGGTCAGGAAACTGCATCTCGTCGTCCGGCGTGCGCTCGCGGAAACGATGTCGCAATATCTGATCGACCGCATCAAGGCTTTCCCAAATGTCGAACTGCACATGCACTGCGAAGTGGATACGATCGAAGGCGATCCCGTAGGCGGCCTGAAATCCGCCACCTTACGCAATCGGCTGGATAACAGCGAAAGACAGCTGTCACTTCACCACCTTTTTCTTTTTATCGGGGCCGATCCGAATGCCGGCTGGATCAGCGACCGCGTCCATACCGATGACAAGGGCTTCATCGTCACCGGACAATCTTTCGATGCGCCTTGCAGCTTCACCCGCAAGCCTCTGCCGCTGGAGACCAGCCTGCCGAACGTCTTTGCCATCGGCGATGTCAGGGCCGGATCGACCAAGCGGGTCGCGGCCGCAGTCGGGGAAGGTGCCGCCGTTGTCTCCCAGATCCACGCTGCGCTCAGCCTGATGAAGATCCCGCGCTGAAGCATTCGGACATCTCAAAATAAAACGACCCGCTGGTGATGCCGGCGGGTCGAAATTTTGTTCTCTAAGGTGATAGACGATCGGTCGATGCTCAAATCGCCGATGCACCAAGCTGGCGGCCATATGCCACGATTTCTCGGCCAACGACGATGCGATCAGCTTCGAACCGATCCAGGGCGGTGGGAAGGTCAATCTCGGACGCCAGGCAGTTGCTCAACGCCATGACAGCGCCCGCTGCTTTCGACACGCCCATCGCCGTGTGCGGCCGCGCGACGAAGGCGGCGTCGCCGATCAGGACGATTGACCGGCCGATCATATGGGGTCCCTCGTAGTCAAAAACACCTTGATTCGACGGGCTTGGCTCGGCAGCAATCGCCAGCGCGAATTGCGGCGGAAGCATTTGTGCGGCATCGGTGCGCAAGGCCTGCAGACGGTCGTTCGACAGACCGCCACGCGGTAGCGAAAACGGATGCACCCGCTGATCGAGATCGGTGAGGGTGCCGGCAAGTTCGCTTGGCGGCACCTTGCGATACCAGACCCAGTTGTACCGACGGCTGCCACTGTTCATCTCGCCCTTCGGACCCGGCACCAGATAGCCGAGTGCATGGACGCCTGGACGGACATGGAAGGCAAACCGGTCGAGAAGCAGCGCGGCGGCGGTCGGAAGGCTCGCTTCCGGGATCAACCCGCGCCATGCGACATAGCCGGAATAGCGGTTTTGATTGTCTTTGGCATTGACCACCCCGCGCACCACCGAGCCGAGGCCATCGGCCCCGATCACAAGATCGGCTGTCTCTCGCGTACCATCACCAAAAATCAGTTCGGCACCGTTCTCGCCGTCCAGCACATCGACGACGTCCCGGCCCAAGAAATAGGTTTCGGGCGCGATATGCGATGCGACGGTCTCGAACAGCACATCCCAGGACATCTGCGTCTGCGGCATCCTGACGGTTTGCGCAACGCTTCCGTCATGATTGAGATAGATGCGCTCCTTTGCCACCACGCCAACCCGCGCGACATGCTCGCATCCGATCAGCCTGAGAATGTGCAGCAGGTCGCTTTGGCTGACCAGACCCGCACCCCGCCCGGCCAGGCCGCTTCTCGATCGCTCGTAGATACGAACATCGTGACCGGCCTGCTGGAGCATGATGCCCGCGAAGAGACCGGCGAGAGAACCGCCGACTATTGCGATACGAAGCTGTTTCATCGTCCCGACCTCACTGCCCGGTAACCGTCGGCGAAGGCCGGGGATGATGAATGAGTTTCACCGCGAAGGCTGCGATACCAAGTGCCACGCCAAGAACACTAACGGAGAGCCAGCCACCCTGCCCCCAGGCAAATGTCGCCATCGCCGAACCCGCAGCGCCACCAAGAAACATCCCGGTCATGAACACCGTATTGAGCCGGCTGCGTGCATCGGCGTCGAGCGCGTAGATAATGTGCTGGTTGGAAATCAGCGCGCTCTGTATGCCGAAATCGAGCACTATGACGCCGACAACCAAGGCAGTGATCGATGCCCAGACACCAAAGATCAGCCAGGCGACGATCGTCAAGCCCGCGCCCATCCAAACCACAGAATGCGGTCCCCGAGTGTCGGCGACCCGGCCTGCCAGCGGCGCTGCAAAGATGCCGACCGCGCCGACGATCCCAAACAGACCCGCGACATCCGCGCCGAGCTGGAATTTCGGCCCGGCGAGATAGAGCGCCAGGATTGTCCAGAAAGCTGTGAACGATGCAAACAGGAATGCCTGGATGCTAGTTGCAGCCCGCAATGCCGGATGGCGCTGCCACAGGTGACCGAGCGACCGGATCGCCTGATGATAGCGCAGAGTCGATGTCGGTCGGTGATGCGGAAGAACCGCAAACATGAGACCTGCGGCGAGCAGCGCCAACGGCACCCCGATCCAGAACATCTCCCGCCAGCCCGCATGTTCGCCGACGAAGCCCGACAGCGTGCGGCTGAACAGGATGCCCGACAGCACTCCAGCCATGACGGTGCCGATCGTGGCACCCCGTTTTTCCGGCGGTGCCAGCGATGCGGCAAAGGGAACAATCTGCTGGGCAACAGTCGAACAGGCCCCGACGATGACCGAAGCTGCGACGAGCATCCACGCAGTCGGCGCCAGTGCTGCAAGTGCGAGGGCGGCTGCCAGTACGACGAATTGACCGATGATCATGCGACGGCGGTTAACGAGGTCGCCGAGTGGCAGCAGCAGAAAGAGCCCCGATGCATAGCCGAGCTGCGTTGCCGTGGGCACCATGCCGGTGATCGACTGCTGGCTGAAATCCGCCTCGATGAGGCCGAGCATTGGCTGATTGTAGTAGATGTTCGCGACGGCAATACCGCCCGCGACGGCCATGGCCAGCAGCGCGACTTGCCCGACCGTATCATTGTGGGTGGCGCTTGCCGCCCTGCCCTGCATCTGTTCTGTCTTTTCCATCATCCTGCTCCATCGTCAATTGATGTGAGCAAGGTATGTCCAACGGCGTTGCACGCACATCCAATGGACGTCTACCCGGACCTATACATCGGTCTAGGTTCGCGTCGATGCGTTCGATGCTAGACCTATCGAATACCATGAAGGGAAATTGCGATGAGCGAGAAGCGGCCGGATGGGATCGAGAGTTACACAGCGCCAGCTGGTGGCTGGGGCGCCCTGAAGGCCGTTGCCAAAACGCTGGCCCATCAACAGATCATCGCCGAGGGCGCGGCGACACTGTTGAAGGCCAACCAGCCCGAGGGTTTCGACTGTCCCGGCTGCGCCTGGCCCGATCCGAAGCACACAAGTTCTTTCGAATTCTGCGAGAACGGCGCCAAGGCGATCACCTGGGAATCGACAGCCAAGCGCGTCGGCCCCGATTTCTTTGCTTCGCATTCGGTGTCGGATCTCTGGGACTGGAGCGATCACAAGCTCGAAGACCAGGGCCGCCTGACACATCCGCTGATCTACGACCTTGGCAGTGACCGCTATATTGCGATCGAATGGGAGGACGCATTCAATCGCATCGCTGCCGGGCTGAACAGTTTGCCCGACCCTGACATGGCCGAGTTCTATACCTCCGGTCGCGCGTCGAATGAGGCGGCATTCCTGTTCCAGCTGTTTGTACGCGCCTATGGTACCAACAATTTTCCCGACTGTTCCAATATGTGCCATGAGGCAACCAGCGTGGGGCTGCCGCTGTCGATCGGCGTCGGCAAGGGCACGGTGACGCTGGAGGACTTCGACAATTGCGACGCGATCTTCTCGTTCGGCCACAATCCGGGTACCAACCATCCGCGCATGATGACCACACTTCACGACGCTTCGCGACGTGGCGTGCCCATCGTGGTCTTCAATCCCCTCAAGGAGCGCGCGCTGGAGCGGTTCGCCGCCCCGCAGGACCCGATCGAGATGACAACGATGTCCTCGACGCCGATCGCGTCGGCCTATCACCAGGTTCGAACCGGTGGCGATCTCGCGGCACTTAAGGGTCTGATGAAGCGCATCTTCGAACGGGACGCGGCCGATATCGCGAGGGGTGGCTCCGGCGTACTCGACCGCGAATTCATCGCAGCCCATACAATAGGGCTCGATGCTTTGAAAGCCGATGTCGAGCAAACCGAATGGCCTGAAATTGTTGAAAAATCTGGCCTGACGCTGGAGGCGCTGGACAGCGCCGTCGATGCCTATCTCAAGGCGAAAAACGTCATCCTTTGTTACGGCATGGGCATTACCCAGCACGCCAATGGCACAGCGAACGTCCAGCAGCTTGCCAACTTCCTGATGCTGCGTGGCAATATTGGCCGGACGGGCGCCGGAATTTGCCCTTTGCGTGGCCATTCCAATGTCCAGGGCGACCGCACTGTCGGCATCACCGAAATCCCGAATGCGGCCCTCCTGGACGGCATGGAAAAAGCCTTCGGTTTTCGGCCGCCTGCTGAAAAGGGCCACAATGCCGTGGAGGCCATCGAAGCCATTATTGACGGCAGATCGAAAGCCCTCGTTTGCCTCGGTGGTAATCTCGCCGTCGCCATGTCAGATCCCGAGGCGACATTCGCAGGCATGCGAAAGCTCGACCTGGCCGTCCACCTCGCGACAAAGCTCAATCGCTCGCACCTCCTCTTGGCAAAGACGTCGATCATCCTGCCAGTGCTGGGCCGCACGGATCTGGACATTCAGGCGTCGGGGCGCCAGTCCGTCACGGTGGAAGATTCGATGTCGATGGTGCATGCGTCGCGGGGGTTCCTCAAACCGCCAAGCGACCAGCTGCGCTCGGAACCTTGGATCGTTGCCCGCATGGCCAAGGCGACGCTCGGCGATCGGTACGGCATAGATTGGGAGGGTATGGCCGGCGACTACGGCCTGATCCGCGACAAGATCGAGATCGTCTTTCCAGATTTCCACGAATTCAACACCCGCGTGAAAACGCCCGGTGGCTTCCGCCTTACTGTCGCAGCATCGGATCGCGTCTGGCATACTTCATCCGGCAAGGCCCAATTTCTTGTCGCGCCGGGTCTCGATGAGGACGCCCGCTTCCGCGACCCCGAGGCTCTCGTGCTGACCACATTGCGCAGCCACGACCAGTACAACACCACCATATACGGCCTCGACGACCGTTATCGGGGCGTCTTCGGCCGCCGCGATGTGATCTTCATGAACCGAAACGACCTTAAAATGCGGGGGTTAAGAGACGGCGATCTGATCGATGTCGAAGCGATTTGCGCCAGCAATGCCAAAACCGTTGCCGGATTTACCGCAGTTGCCTACGATATCCCGTCCGGCTCCGTGGCAGGATACTACCCCGAAATGAACCAGGTGATCGCGCTGACCGATTACGACAGAAAATCCGGGACGCCCGCATATAAGGGCGTTCCCGTGAGAATACGCCGATCCGTAAGCAGAGATTGACCACATCCGGGACCAGAGATGGTGGTGGGAACCACACAGCAGTCTATTCCAGCTACAAGCGGCTCTATCAACTCTCAAAGTTCAGTCGCTTTGAAAGGACTCGAACCGGCGACCGGCTGATATCTCGTCGCTCATGAGCTTAAGTTTCTGCAACTACTGCAGTGACCTCTGGTTGGCTCATTCAGTAGCCGCCTTCGACCCCCTCTTCCGGTCTTCCCACTCCTGCGGCATCAGAGTCTTGATATCGAACTGGTCGCGGTACGAGCATAAGTGTGGCCAAGTTGATCGAGCAGATCTGAAATGCCAAGCGGCTGCGCTCGACCATTGAATATGCAGATCACACGCAGAATTTGAAACCTGCTTAGCCAAGCGGGCGGCGAAGAGTGAAGCTCTTCGCGGGCCCAGTCCGAAGTCGCTTTTAATCGCATGGAAGCCATCAGAAGCCAAGCATTCTTAATTTCAGTATCCCCAAAGTGGTTCTGGGATATCTGTCAAAGCGGTACTTTGAAGGTGCCGATCTTCCTGACAGATTTTTTCGCACACCGAGCCGACCAGGCGCAATCATTACGATTGAAGCGGTCACTCTGGGTGAATTGACTAAAAGTCACACCAATAAGGGGAACGTCAAATGTCATTCAGTCGGGGGAACATTCGCAGCAAACTCCAAGAAAGTTTTCTGGGAGCCCTTCACCGCCGAAACCGGTATCAAAATCATCGAAGCCAACTACACGCTTGCAAAGCATAAAGCTATGGTCGAAAGCGGGCAGGTCGAGTGGGATATTTTGGCCTTCCTGCCATTGCCCCGCTGGGCGAGCTTCTCGATATCAATGCCGTCGTGCCGATCGACTACAGCAAGGTCAAAAAAAGCCAGTATTCCGGCGCCGCTGCCGGGGAATATCATGTCGGCTTCCAATATTACTCATCAAATATTGCGCTCAACACGAAGCAGTTTCCGGCAGTAAACCGGCGCCGAAGAGGTGGGCCGATTTCTTTGATCTCAAAGCCTTTCCGGGACCGCGGAGCATGCAGCGTCAGCCTTATATTCTGCTTGAATCGGCATTGCTCGCTGATGGTGTTAGCCCAGAGAAGCTTTACCCGCTTGACGTCGATCGCGTCTTTAAGAACCTCGATCAGATCAAGTCGAGCGTTTCGGTGTGGTGGACGACTGGTGCGCAAGCTGTTGATGTGTTGGCAAGCGGAGAGTGCACTATGGGCGTGGCTTGGGACAGCCGTATTGCGCCTGCGAAAGCGTCTGGCCAACCAGTTGACAATGTTTTCAACGGCGGCCTGTTAGTTCTCGTCCTACGGGAAGAGCGCGCCAAACCGCATCGAGGAATCCTTTGGCGATGCCAAGAACCTTCGCTTGCGCCACCCGCTTGCGGCACTAGGGTTTCTGTTTGGCCTGCGCTCCGATATCCTGGATAAGGAACCGAAAACGGCGGAGTGGCTGTTCGATCTTCTCGCCAAGCTTGGCCGCGAGGACGATGCGTATCACTCCACCTGCCTGGTGTTGATGGACTATTCGACCGATCCGGTACTGTCGGCGGCCGACGAGCAAGAACCCACCGAAGGTATATTAGAACCGGGCCCTCAGCCGATCGAAGATCCCGCCGAGGGCGAGATCGCGCATCTTCCTGACAGCACTGTCGAGGCAATCGTCAAGGCCCTGCCAAAGGTATCGATCCTGGAAGAGCGGACGCCAGATGATCTGTCGCCGACTCGTTTTCTCACGTCTTTAGTTACACGTGTTCTCGCAGCCACACCCGTCAACATGCACGAAGAAGCGCGCGATCGCCGTGGTTCGATCCTTGCGAGGAAACAGAGCTTCACGGCGCTTGCCAGCGGTAGGTTCAAGAGCAAGCGATCGGAGCGTTCCACTTCTTCTTTACGAGCGCTCGAGCGAACTGAAAAACTCGAGCAGGTCAGCCGAGTAGAGGTCAGGCGCTTCGATGGCGGCGAAATGTCCGCCGCGGTCGTATTCATTCCAATGGACGACGTTGAATTCCTGGTCAGCGCGGTGGCGCAGAACGGGATCGGTTGGGAATACAGCAATCCCCGTTGGAACCTCAGTCCGTGGCAGAGGAGACATCATCTGTTTTTCGGCACGAACTTCGTAATAGAGATTCGCGGACGACGCTGCTGTGTTGGTCAGCCAGTATAAGGAGACGGTCGAAAGGATATCATTGAGATCGACGGCCTCCTCTGGCAAGGGTTTTCGCGGATCAGTCCATTCCTTGTACTTTTCGATTATCCAGGCCAGCAAACCGACGGGGGAGTCGGTGAGGGCATAACCGACCGACTGAGGACGGGTGGCCTGAATGTGCGCATATCCAGTTCCAAGCCGCAGCAGTTCGGTCGCGAAATCAATTCGACGGCGCTCATCGGCGCGCAATCCCAGATACTCGTCTGCAGTCAAGTGGGGCCGCAGGAGACCTCCGTTGACGTGGACTCCCACCACCCGCTGGGGAAATAAGCTTGCAAGAGCTGGTGCAACCAAAGATCCAGTATCCCCTCCGCAGGCGCCAAATTCCTCATAGCCGAGCTGGCCCATCAATTGTCCCCAGGCGGCCGCGATACGGCGGTGGTTCCATCCAAAGCTCTGCAACGGGCTGGAAAAGCCAAATCCGGGCAAGGACGGGATGACTAGGTTGAAACAGATCTTGCCATTTCCGTTCAGCAGCGCTGGGATAACCTGGTCGAACTCCATGAATGAGCTTGGCCAACCGTGCGTCATCACGAGCGGCATCGCGTCGGGACGGTCCGAACGATAGTGCAGAAAATGGATTGGTTGGCCTTCGATCTCGGTTCTGAAATGTGGCATCCCAGACAGCCGGGCCTGCCAAAGCTCCCAGTCGAAACCGTGGACCCAATAGTGAGCCACCGTTTGCAGGTAACTCTTCGGCACGCCACGGCTCCAATCGTCGGCATAGACAGAATTTGGCCACTGCGTGGCGTCGACACGTCGTTTCAGATCTTCAATGGCGAGCGTGAAGTCCGGCAAATGGTATTGCAATACACGTGTCGAGGCGCTCCCGCTCACGATGAAACTCCCTTTATGTGCTCGCTCCAGGCCGGCGTGTTCTGGCTGGGGAAAAGCGGGGTGAAGAACCGACGATCCCACGAGCGGAGACGTCCGGTCTCTGCTTTATACTCGTCTGCCGAGAGCGCCCCGGGATGGGATTTCGCTTTGATCCGATAGGCTTCATATTCGGCCAGAGATCGAAACGAGAATAGACCGAGCGCTACATCGCTATGTCCCTCGCCGGGCAGGAAGTACCCATGATGGACGCCTCCAAACTCGGGGATGAGCTCAAGCCACATTCTGCACCAAGCTTCGAACTCCGCCTGCTTCGTCCAATCAATGCGGTATTCCAACACACAGGTAATCATCGGTCCTCATCCTGGTTTAATCACAGTGCGGAGTCCCGGTATCTGCTCATCGGCACTGTCTCGGATTAACGGGAGGCTCTGTGCGTCATCTTCTTGGCGCGATTGCCGCATGTGCCCATGTCGCACCAGCGCCTCGAGCCGTTCTTTGTGCGATCGATGAACAGCCAGTGACAATCGTCAGGTGGACATTGCTTCAGTCGGGAGAGTTCGTCTCCCCGAAGCAGGTCGAGCGCGGACCATGCGATGGCGCCGGTCACACGATAGATGCCCTCGAAATGCAACGTGGACGGGGTTCCGGAAAGCGACGCCTGGCGCAGGGCCAACGCGGCAACGTCGCGAATGACATCCAAATCTGGCCGTGGCGGATGGAGGTTGTTCGCTATCGCCGATCCCGCGGCGCTAATTGCCTTGCGAAGCGCAAGCACCTGCTCGTACAGCGTCTTTTGCTCCGGCGGCGATAAGACAAAGTTATCGCCGATCAATCCGACTTCTTTCGACCATGCCACGACGTCATCGAAGGTTGCCAGATGGTCAACTTCCCGACTCGTGTTGCGCCAACTGATGGTGTTGGCGAGATCAAGCGCCAGGTTGCCAGAAATCCGATGGGGCAGTGATATCATATTGGCTTTCGTTCTTCTGATCGGCGCCGTTGCACCAACACAATGCGAACTCCGCTGTGGTCGACGCTCGTCGCCGGCAGGCTGAGATCGGACCTAGTCAACGAAGGCTCGGATCGTGCACCAGGATGCGATGGAGCTCAATGCGCTCCGGCAGTTCGATGAGGAACTCGGCGTCGCGATCGAGATGATGAACTTTGATCGGATCTCCCTTCGTGAAGGCGGTCATTGCCTCGATGTCAGGCCAGTAGGAGATAGTCGTGAACCACGTCACCTCGTCCCGGTCCTCCCGAAAGAGCTGGACGCCGAGGGCAACCTCCTGAAGCGGAGGAATGCCCTCGGCTCGCAAATAAGGCTCGTAGCTGTCGGCGACGTCGCGGCGCGTACGGCCGCGCCAGATGCGTGCAATTGTGGGCTTCGTAACCATGTATGCCTCCTTTAGTCCGAGATTTTTCTTAGAGGCGCAATCATCGGAGCGCCCGAGAGAGGAACCCGCGGACGAGCGGTAGCGCCTGTTCGAAATGTGTCTCCAGCAGCCAGTGCCCGGCATCGTCGAGAATGTGGAACTCGGCGTCGGGGAGATCGCGCTGGTAGGCTCGCGCCGACGCCTCGGGCATGTAGCCGTCCTGCGGGCCCCACACCACTAGCGTCGGGGGGCGGTGCTCGCGCAGATAGGCTTGATAGCGCGGGAACCAGTCGAGGTTCTCCTCCAGCTTTTCCATAAGGCCGACTGACACCATCTTGCGTGTCGGCGTGTCCATGAGCGGCCAATGCAGCTTCCAAAGGTCAGGAGGGACTCGGCTTGCTACCTCCTCCGAGACCTCGCCGAGGAACTCCTTGCGAAACCCGTCTTCGCTTACGGCCTCCTCGAGAGGGCGGTGCTTCTCGGGCGACTTGTCGGCCCACCACGCTTTGATCGTCCCGTATTTAGGGCCGAGCACGTCTTCGTAGATGTCACCGTTCTGGATGATCAGCGCGGCGATCCGCTCCGGGTGGGCGATGGCATGCCGAAGACCGATCTGCGATCCGTAGTCGTGGAGCCAGAGCGCGTAGCGCTCCAGACGGAGCGCCTCAGCGACGTCGTAGAGCACCTCGGCGTAAGCGTCGAAGTCATAGCCGAACTCGGCGGGATCAGGCGTATCGCTGTAGCCAAAACCTGGCCAGTCGAAGGCGACGGTGCGCCACTGATCGGCAAGCGCCGGCATTAGCCTCCGGTACTGATAGGAAGAACATGGGTATCCGTGCGGCAGGAGCAGGACAGGAGCGTCGGTCGGTCCCGCTTCCCGGAGAAACAGCGTGCGCCTTCCAATGGTCGCCCGACGGTGAGTTATTTCGCATCTTGTCATGCTTTCTCTCCTAACAGCTTCTCCGCATTGTGGAACCAGCATAACATCTTTAGCCGGTTCTTGTTCCAATTTCCGCGAGCCGATGGTTGTCGCGACCTGAACCTGCGTGTTTGGGGTCGGAATAAGAGCAGTCCGAAATCGTACGCTAAGGCGAACAGATTGAGTACTTATGCGACCCGCCGCAGCCCGGCTGGCATACGAAGCGATCGAAATCCGTTCGGCATCTGATGTTCGGCATCCCAGGTGTAGATGCCGGTAAGGTCGATGCGTTCCCAACTGAGCGGCGAGATGTGCTTCGACAGAGTGTCAGGCATGTCTCGACCCGCTCGCTTCAGCTGTGTGATTGCACGGTGGAGATAAACGGTATTCCAATGGACGATCGCACTGACGACGAGGTTGAGACCCAATGCGCGGATCTCGACGTCGCGCTTGGCCGAACGTCTCCCTCGATTTGATCCTTGATCAAAGATCAATTTGTTGATAGGCAAAATGCACCAAAAGGTGTTTGCCATGACGGATTTTTCGAAGACACGCTCGCTGTTCTACCTGCCGGAAGGCGTGATTTACCTCGACGGCAACTCGCTGGGGCCTCTGCCGCTTTCAGCCAAAGCCCGCGTCGCCGGCCTGATGACCGACGAATGGGGCGAACTGCTCATCAAGGGCTGGAACAAGGCCGGCTGGATGATGATGCCGCGCCGGATCGGTGACCGTGTCGGCAAGCTCGTCGGCGCTGCCGAAGGCACGATCGTAATGGGCGATACGCTGTCGATCAAGGTCTACCAGGCGCTGGCCTCGGCGATCGATCTCGTGCCGGAACGCAAGGTCATCCTCTCCGACAGCGGCAATTTTCCCTCCGACCTTTATATCGCCCAAGGCCTGATCGGCTCGCTCGGCCGTGGCCATGAGCTGAAGATCGTCGAGCCGGAAGCCGTGGAGGCCGCAATCGACGAGACGGTCGCCGTGGTGATGCTGACCGAAGTGGATTACCGCACCGGCCGTCTGCACGACATGAAGGCGCTGACGAAAAAGGCGCATGCGGCAGGCGCCGTCACCGTTTGGGATCTTGCCCATTCCGCCGGCGCGCTGCCGATCGATCTGTCCGGTGCGGAAGCCGATTTCGCCGTCGGCTGCACCTACAAATACCTCAACGGCGGCCCCGGCGCGCCGGCTTTCATCTATGTGGCGCCGCGCCATGCGGACAAAATTCGGCCGGCCCTTTCCGGCTGGCTTGGCCATGAGGCGCCCTTCGCCTTCGATCTCGACTACCGCCCCGGCGGCGGCATCGACCGGATGCGCGTCGGCACCCCGCCGATCCTTGGCCTCGCCGCGCTCGATGCGGCGCTGGATGCCTGGGACGGCGTCGAGATGGCGGACCTGCGCCGGCAGTCGATCAAGCTCTGCGACCTGTTTATCGCCGAGGTCGAAAGGCGCTGCCCGATGCTGGTGCTCGCTTCGCCGCGCGACGGCACGAAGCGCGGTAGCCAGATTTCCTTCCTTCACCCGCAAGGTTACGCGATCATGCAGGCGCTGATCGCCCGCGGCGTGATCGGCGATTTCCGCGCGCCGGATGCGATCCGCTTCGGTTTCACGCCGCTCTATATTGGCGAGAATGACGTCATCAGGGCCGTCGATATCCTTGAGGACATCATGTCGAACAGCCTTTGGGACACGCCCGAATACAAGCAACGGGCACTCGTGACATGAGCTCGAAACCCTACGACCCATCGCAGGACGGCGCGGAAATGTCTTTCCGCGATAAGATGTCCTATACCGACTACCTGCAGCTCAACGACGTGCTCGGGGCGCAGAAGCCGATCTCGGACGCGCATGACGAACTCCTGTTCATCATCCAGCACCAGACGTCGGAACTGTGGATGAAACTGGCGATCCACGAGGCCACCTCGGCGATATCGGCCATCCGCGACGACAATCCCCAGCCCGCGTTCAAGATGCTGTCGCGCGTGGCGCGCATCTTCGAACAGCTGAACAATGCCTGGGACGTGCTGCGCACCATGACGCCCAGCGAGTATACGACATTCCGCGATTCTCTCGGCAAGTCCTCCGGCTTCCAGTCCTACCAATACCGGGCGGTGGAATTCCTGGCCGGCAATCGCAATCTGGCGATGCTCGGCCCGCACGCGCACCGGCCGGATATCCTGGAAAAGCTCGAAGCCATTCTCGCCAAGCCGAGCCTTTACGACGAGGCGCTGCTGCTTTTGAAACGCCGCGGCTTCGACATCGGCGAAGACGGGAACCGGACCGGCTGGCGCGAGAACCGCAGTGAGAACCCGAACGTCCTGGAGGCTTGGCAGCAGGTCTACAGCGCACCCGGAAAATACTGGGAACTCTACGAACTGGCGGAAAAACTCGTCGACTTCGAGGATTATTTCCGCCGCTGGCGTTTCAACCACGTGACCACGGTCGAACGGGTGATCGGCTTCAAGCGCGGCACCGGCGGCACATCGGGCACGCAATATCTCAAGAAGATGCTGGAGGTCGAACTGTTTCCCGAACTCTGGCGCGTTCGCACCGTCCTTTGATGCAGGAACCAAGATGATCTACCACCGGATTTCCGACTGGGAAAATTCCTATTCCAACGGCATCAATATCGCCGGCGGTGATGCCTGGCCGGAAGCATGGGTCGCACCGGCCCAGACCTACCGCGACAGGATGCTGGCAGCCGGCCGCGCCGAGCTCGGTATTTCCTATGGCGAGCGGCCCCGCAA
The DNA here is from genome assembly GCF_056280385.1 of Neorhizobium sp. USDA 3394. Taxonomy (NCBI): domain Bacteria; kingdom Pseudomonadati; phylum Pseudomonadota; class Alphaproteobacteria; order Hyphomicrobiales; family Rhizobiaceae; genus Neorhizobium; species Neorhizobium sp. USDA 3394. The sequence continues at coordinate 547,365 of NZ_JBWCDU010000002.1, read as the reverse complement.
CGTCTATGACCTCTTCCTGCCGGAACAGGCGCCGCGCGGCATCGTGGTCTTCATTCATGGCGGCTACTGGCAGAGCCTCGACAATTCCTACTGGTCGCATCTGGCCGAAGGTTCGATTGCCCACGGTTTCGCCGTCGCCATGCCAACCTATACGCTGTGCCCGGACGTCCACATCACCGATATAGTCGTCGAAATCGGCAGCGCGATCACCCAGATCGCCGCGCGGTTCGACGGCCCGATCCACCTGACGGGCCATTCCGCCGGTGGTCATCTGGTCTCCCGCATGGTGTCGAACACATCGCCGCTGCCGCCCGGAATTCGCGCCCGGATCGGCAATACCGTATCGATCTCCGGCGTCCACGACCTGCGTCCGCTGATGCGCGTCAACCTCAACGAGCGCTTGAAGATCACCCCTGAAGAAGCGCAACGGGAGAGCCCGGTGCTGCTGGAGCCCGGCCCTAACACACGGATCTTCTGCTGGGTGGGTGGCAACGAGCGTGCCGAATTCCTGCGTCACAACGAGCTCCTGGCCAATATCTGGACCGGTCTTGGTGCTGAAACCGGCGCCTATGCGGAGCCGGACAAGCACCATTTCAGCGTTCCGGACGGGCTGATGGACCCACACCATCCCCTCACCCGCACATTGTTGGGTGTATGACGTTTTCCAAATCTGGTTTTTTGATCAATTATATGATTTCGATGGGAGCGAAATCGGTCAACTAACCGGTAAAAGGCCTGGGAGAGGGCGCAGATAACGTGGCAGATATCGATAGCAGCACGCTTCTTTCCGACGTGGCACCCGTCATGCGCGAAACCGTGCAGGCCCGCGTCCATCAGCGTCTGCGCCATCTGCTGATGGTCGGCCGCTTCCAGCCTGGCCAGGCGCTGAAGATCCATGACATCGCCGAGGTGTTCGGAACCAGCGCCCAGCCGGTGCGCGAATCGATCCGCCAGCTTGTGGCCGAGCGGGCGCTCGAAGCCCTGCCCAACCGCAGCGCCCGCGTGCCGCTGATGAGCCATGAACAGCTGGAAGACCTGCGCCGTACCCGCTTGGCACTGGAAGGCCTCGCCGCTGAAATCTCCGCCGAACGGGCGACGCCTGCCGATATCGAGGCGCTGGCGAAAATCGTCGACGAGGAAGTACAGGCAGACGAACAGCTGCATGTGGAATCGAGCGTTTCGCGCAATCTGGAATTCCACTTCACGCTCTATCGCATCTCCGGTTCGACCATCCTGCCGCCGATCATCGAAGGGCTCTGGCTGCAGATCGGCCCGAACATCCGCCGCGCCGCCGAAAATTTCGATGCCCGCGACGGCCGGGGAGCGGAACTGCATCTGCGCACCATGGCCGCCCTGCACAAGGGCGACGTCAAGGGCGTGCGCGCCGCGATCGAGGATGACATCAACCGTTTCTTCGACCTGCTGGCTCCGCAGGATCGCAAATGATGTGCCGATGACGCGGGTCCAGCTCTGGACCCCGCGCATTCATCCCAAACGGAGCTGGAAATGGCCGTAGTCCAAATCACCCTGGTCAAGGGGCGCACCAGGGAACAGAAGGCTGCCATCGCAGCCGCGATCAACAAGGCGATGGTGGAGATAGCCCATTCGCCTGCTGATCACATCAATATCGTTTTCCATGAGGTGGATCGCGAGGATTGGGCGATCGCCGGAAAGCTCCTGCCCGAATATATCGCGGACATGGACCGCAAATAGCTAGCCCAGCATCCACTCCCGCACCTTCCGGGTCCAGATATCGTCCGGATTGGCGGTGTTGAGGTGGATGCTGAAATGGTCGTCATCTGCAAAGGCGTGAGATTCGACCGGCTGGCCCGCGGCACGCAATGCCTCGACGAAGGCCAGACCATCGCGCTGCACCTGTTCCTTCTCCTTGCCGCCCCAGGTGATGTAGAAGGGCGGAAACGTCTTCGTGGCGGTTTCGATCGGGCTGTCGGGCGTCTCGGGGCTGACATGGAGGCTCTCATCTGCCTCCAGATCCGCCAGCCGCCGCGAATAGCTGCCACTCACCGCAAACACACCCTTGATGCCATCTTCGGGAATACCAGCGGCACGGCGGGTATCGTGACGCAGTGCCATATGGGCGACGGTCTGCGCACCGGCCGAATGGCCGCCGATGAAGATGCGATCCGGATCACCACCATGCTCCGCGATATGGGCGCGGACATAGGCGAGCGAGGCGAAGGCGTCGCCGATAATGTCGCGATAGGAGGTGTGCGGCGCCAACCGATAGGACACGGAAACGAGGATCGCCGGAAACGCGGTGATCGCCGGCGCCATGAAACCGCACCATTCCTTGTAGCCATGGGTGAAATTGCCGCCGTGGAAGAACAGCAGCACCGGCACCGGCTTTTCCGTTGGCTCGGGCGGCAGGTAGATGTCGATCTTCTGCCAGTAGTCTGGGCCATAGGCCACATCGAGCACGCAACGGGTCGTCTCGGCGACCTTGCGCGACTGCTCAAGGCAGGTCTCGGCGTAACGATCGGCGTTCGGATTGATCGGCGTCTGCGGGGGAAGATCGTCAAAGCTCATGATGGGCCTCCAATGTCAGGAAATGATATCCGGCCGTTTCGGCGAACGGCTCAGGGAAAGAAGCGCACCGGCGATGACCACCAGCGTGCCGATCACCGCCGTCAGGGTCGGCACCTCGCTCAGAAAGGCGAGGCCGATCAGCACGGCGAACACGGCGCGGGTGAAATCGACCGGCGCCAGCGCCGAGGCCTCGCCCATCTTCAGCGCCATGATCATCGATGTATTGCCGATGACGCTGAGGAGCCCGGTGCCGACGAGGACGCCGAGCGTCGCGAGATCCGGCGACACCCAGTTCCAGATCGCGACGGGCGCCAGCATCAGCGTGCCGAAGGCGGTCTGGTAGAGAAGCAGCAGCGATGCCGGATCGCGCTGGGCCAGGAAGCGGGTCGAGATCGCGCCGGCCGCGGCCGTCGCCGCCGAGATGACGCCGAGTGCGGCGCCGGTCACCGAAAGATCGCCACCACCGGGCCGAGCCAGAATGAGGATACCGCCGAAACCGATGGCGACCGCGAGCCAGCGTTTCGGCCCCACGGCCTCCTTCAGCAGGATGGCGGCAAATAGGGTGACGAAGAACGCTTTGGAAAAGCTGATCGCCGTCGCCTCCGCGAGCGGCAGGAGCACGACGGCGGAAAAGCCGGCATACATGCTGGAGACCAGCAGGAAGACCCGCAGAAGATGGGCGCCACGCAGCGTGCTGCCCATGACCGCCTGGCCAAAACCGCGAAAGTGCCGCAGCCCAATGAACAGGAACTGGGTCGCCACTGAGAAGAACATCACCAGCGTGATCGGCACGGTGCTCGAACTGACCTTGATCAGCGCTACCATGATCGAGAAGATCAGGGCGTTGATCAGCATTAGCAGCGAGCCGCGGATATTGCCGCTGAGCCCGCCCCAGGCCGTCACCAATCGGGGCGGGATGAGATTTGGCATCAGCCGAGCCGTCCGGCAGTTGCCCTCAGGGCTTCGACAAAGGACCGGCCGAAGCGATAGGCGCGGGCGGGCGACCAGCCGGTTTCCGGCATGGTGAACCGCGTCACATCCTTGAACGGCTGTTCGAGCAGGATCGACAGCGCATGCGGGAAACGATTGCCGATCCAGTTCCAGGCCATGCTGAGATCGGCTACTTCAGGGCAGCCGCCGGGATAGGGATGGCCGAGCTCGTAATCCGGCGAGGCCTGCGCCCAGGCGTTTTCGAACGTCTCGAATATGCCGCGACGCTCCGGCGTCCAGGTCGGCACATTTTCCGACGGCCAGATGAAATTGCAGCGAAGCTCCTTGTCGGCATGGCAATCGATGCAGAAATCCAGCCCGATCTCCTCCATCTTGCCGCGCACATGAAAAACTTCCGGCGAGTTCTCCAGCGACGGGCTGACCCATTCGCGGTTGAGATTGGCGCCCTTGACGTTGGAACGGGTCAGGCCATTGGCGGAACCATCGGGATTGACGTTCGGCACCACATAGATGACGGCGGACGACAGCAGCGCCCGCGACACCGGATCGGTCCGGTCGAGCAGCCGGTCCAGCAGGCCTTCGACGAAATAGCCGCCCTGGGTTTCGGACGCATGCTGGCGGGCGATGATCCAGCATTTCTTCTTGTCGGCCGCCGGCTCGCCAATCGTCAGCATGTCGATCGGCCGGCCCTCGACGCTTGTGCCCAGGGTTTCGAGCCGCACGAGCGGCGACATCTGCGCCCGGGCGATCGCCGCATGTTCGCGTTCCGCGCCATAGGGCGCCCAGGTGGCGTAATAGCAGATGTCGTGTTCCGGCGTGTGCTCGAAGCTGAAGGTCGTGCCTTCGAACGTGCCGGGAATACGGAACCAGGTCTGGCCGTCATAGCTCACCATCGGCCCGGTTCCCTGCCAGCCGTGCTCGTAATCCTCCCGGTTGGCGAGCCGCCAGGAGAGGATATCGCCGGCATTGACGAGGTTGAACCGGCAGGGCGTGCCCCGCGCGCCGGACACCCGGAAGTGAAACCAGCCGAGGAACACGCCGTTCGGATCCTGGCGGAGGGCAAGTTTGATATCGGACGGGTCGGACACATCGATGATATCGACACTTCCCGACGCGATGCTGGTGCTGATCGAAACCATATCCTGCCCTCCCCTTTATCCGACAATCCGGCTCAGGCGGCCGGTTTTTCCTCGTTGAGATTGTAGTGCATGATCCGGCCGTGACGGCCCTTCTGATCACGCTCCAGATCGTAGACGTCGCCTTCCAGCGGTGTCTTCTGGTCGAGGATCGCCTTGATCTCGGCGTGGTCGGTTGCCGTCAGCTCCAAGCCGAACAGGCGGGCATGGGCTTCCAGATGACCGCCATGACGGACGCCGACGATGATGCCGGAAACCTGCGGGAAGGCGAGTGCGGCGCGCATCGCCACATCAGCCACCTGCACGCCGTGACGGTCCGCCACACGGCGCAGCGTCGACAGCAGGGCCTGGAACATGTCCCAGCCGCCCATGTCGTCGATGATCAGCTTGTATTTGGTCAGCGAACGATTCTCCAGCGGATGCGCCGGTTCCGGCACGCCGAGCCAGCGATCGCTGAGGAACCCGCCGGCCACCGTGCCGTAGCAGAGGATCTTGATGTCTTTTTCCTTGCAGAACGGCAGCAGCGTCCTTTCCGGACGGTTGTCGAGCAGCGAATACTGGACCTGCATCGACGCAAAATTGACGCCGGCATCGGTCATTTCCTGCATGCAGGCGGTGTTGAAATTGGTGGTGCCGAGAAGGTCGATCTTGCCTTCCTTCTGGAATTCGGAAAGCCAGCCCGCCACTTCGACATAACGCCGCACATCCGTATCCCACCAGTGGAACTGCACGAGGTTGAGCTGGTCGAGGCCGAGGCGCAGCAGCGAGCGGTCGATGGTTTCCTGCAGCTCGGCGCGGGTCAGCGTCGCCAGTTTCTGCAGGTCGGGCACACATTTGGTATGAACCTTGAGCGGCGCCAGAAGCGACACATCGCCGGTCGCGATCGTCGCGCGGCGGAAATCGCCGATCATCTGCTCGACGCCGGTATAGATGTCGGCGCAATCGAACGTGGTGATGCCGGAGCGGATGTAATCGCCCATTTCGGTGATCGCCTTTTCACGGTCGATCTCCGCATGGCCGCCGGCCAGCTGCCAGCCGCCCTTCAACACCCGGCTGATCCGGTATCCCGGCCTGATTTCGGTGGTTTCCACAGGTGTCCAGGTTTCCGCAGGTGTCATGCTGTCTCCTCGCCCGGCAGGGCCACTTTCGTCGTATCACTATGATTGAAGGCACGGCGCGCCAGCCGCGTGATGCGCAGCCGCGTCGGGCAATTGGGATCGGGGCAGGCGACTTCCGCATCGGAGGTCATCCAGTCGTTCGGATGCGTCGGCCGCTGTTTGGCGGCCAGCAGCGGCAGCACCGCCGCCAGCGAATAGACCGAGAACCCCTGCCCCGGCGGCAGATACAACATCTCGCCGCGCAGCTCGAAATGGTCGCCCGGCTCGGCGCCGCAATATATCTTGCCCTCGCCGCAGCGCACGACCTCGACCTTGAGGTCGTAGAGCTCGAACAGATGGTCGGTCTGGGATATCCCCGTTTCAGACATGCATCGCTCCCACGGTCTTTGACGCCGTTTCAAGTTCTTCAAAAACGTTGTTGATCTTTGATCAAATGTCAAGCAGCTTTGCCGGCACCAGAAAAGCCAGAACCATCGGCTCCCGATTTTACGTTGGAATGGCATAGGGGAAATAGCACGATGATACCGGATAGCACGACGCTCGAGATCCTGCGCTACAAGACGGTGGCCGCCGCCGAGGAGATGGGGCTGACGCTCGTGCGCTCCGCGCGCACCATCTATATCAAGGAAGTGGCGGACTTTTCGACCGCGATTGCCGGGGTCAACGGCAAATTCTTCGCCTATCCGGAAGCGCTCGGCGTCTCGGCCTTCGTCGATCTCGACCTCAACCCGTCATTCAAGGATATCGGACCGCTGAAACCCGGCGACGTGATCCTGTCCAACCTGCCCTATGCCAATGGCGGGCTTTCCACCCACCTGCCAGACCTGCAATTCATCAAGCCCTATTTCCACGAGGGCGAGATCGTCGCCTATGGCTGGACCTTCGCCCATACGTCGGACATCGGCGGCGGCGTGCCGAGCTCGATCTCGCCGCGCTTTTCCGACGTCTACCAGGAAGGCCTGCAGATCCCGCCGGTGAAGATCGTTCACGAGGGCCGTATGGACGAGGGCATCCTGCGGATCTACCTCTCCAACTGCCGCTCGCCGGAAACCAATCTCGGCGACGTCAAGGCGATGCTGGCAGCCCTCGACAAGGGCGGACAGCGCATCGCCGATGTCATCGCCGCGCATGGCGCCGAGGCGCTGGTCGCCTCTCAAACGATGCTGGCGGAATATGCAGCCGACAAGGCCAAGGCAGTGCTGAAGCGCATCCCCAACGGCACCTACGAGTTCTGGGATTATCTCGACCACGATTTCGTCAGCCAGGTGCCGGTGCGCATCCGCTGCAAGGTCACCGTCAAGGACGGCGCGATCGACCTCGATTACGAGGGCACCGATCCGCAGCTGATGTCGGCCTTCAACGTGCCGACCGAAGGGCTGCGCCATCCCTACCTGACGCTGCGGCTGATGCACATGATCACCAGCCACGATCCGTCTGCGCCGCTGAACCACGGTCTGATGGATACGATCACGGCAAAAGCCCCGAAGGGCACGCTGATCAACCCGGAATATCCGGCCGCCTGCGGTGTGCGCCACGCCACCGTCATGCGCCTGATCGACGTCGCCTCCGGCGCGCTGCACAAGGCCGATCCTTCTCTGGTGCCGGCCGCCGGCGGCGGCACGGTTCTGCCGGTGGTGCTGGCAGAGCCAGACCCCGTCACCGGGCTTCGCCGCTCCATGGTCATCCAGTCGATCGTCTGCGGCTCCGGCGCGCGCGACGGGTCCGATGGCGTGGACGGGCGCGAATCCGGCCTGTCCAACACCCGCAATTCGCCGATCGAACGCACCGAGGACGAAGCCGGCGTGATGATCGAGGAATATGCGCTGCGCTCCGATTCCGGCGGTCCCGGCCGCTGGCGCGGCGGCACCGGCATCGTCTACACGATCCGCATCCTGAAAGACGACTGCGCCGTTCTGGCGCGCGGGCTCGAACGGTTCTTCTTCACCCCCTGGGGTGCATCGGGCGGGCGTTCCTCCGCGCCTTGCCGCGTCGTTCTCAATATCGGCCGCCCGGATGAAAAACAGCTCAACCGCGTCGACATGCTGGAAGTGAAGCGTGGCGATACGCTGACCCTGATGACCCCCGGCGGCGGCGGCTTTGGCGATCCCTTCACCCGGCCGATCGAAGAGGTATCGTACGACGTGGAGCGCGGCTTCGTCAGCGAGGCATCCGCGGAGCGCGATTACGGCGTGGTGATCCGCAAGGGCAGCGTCGATCAGGACGCGACGGCCAAGTTGCGCGGCGCGCATCAGGCGTCGGAAGGTTTCGATTTCGGCCAAAACCGAAAGCTGTGGGAAACCGTGTTCGATGACGAACTCGTCACCCGCCTCAACCGCACGCTAACCCGCTTCCCCGCCTCGATCCGCGGCCGGAAACGGCGCAGCATCTATGAAGACGTGGTGCCTGAACTGAAGGCCGAAGGCCATTTCAATATTGCCGACATGGCCGGCAGGGCGGAAACCCTGCGGGCAAAACTTGCCGATCTGGTCGCGGCACTGGAAGCACAGGAGACACGGGCATGACGACGACGACACGCACAGGCTGGCGGATCGGCATCGATGTCGGCGGCACGTTCAACGATTTCGTCGCCGCTGAAAACGGCACGGGAAAACGCGTCTTCTTCAAGGAACCGAGCGTGCCGAGCGATCCGTCGCTGGCCGTCGAGCGCGGCATCGGTGGGTTGCTCGCCCGCGCCGGCATTGCGGCAAGCGATGTCGAACTGGTCATGCACGGCACGACGCTGGCGCTGAACTCGATCCTGCAGCGCAACGGACCGCGTCTCGGCATGGTCGTCTCCCGCGGCAATCGCGACGTGCTGGAAATCGCCCGCTCGCGCATGCCGTCTGCCTTCGATTTCACCGCCAAGCGCGAAACGCCGCTCATCCCGCGCAATCTCGTGTTCGAGGTCAATGCCCGCTGCCTGTCCAATGGCGAGATCGTGCACAGGCCGGATGAGGCCGAACTGGATCGGCTGGCGGACGAAATCCGCGCCGCCGACCTGAAGGCCGTCGCGGTGATGCTGATCAACTCCTTCCGGCATCCGGAACTGGAGCAGCTGGTGGCGGAGGGCCTGCGCAAGCGGCTGGGCGAATTGCCGGTGACCGAAAGCGCCTCCATCTGGCCGGAAATGCGCGAATACGAGCGTGGCCTTCTCGCCGGCTTGAACGCCTATATCCAGCCACTGATGAAATCCTATTTCGACCGGCTGGAAAGCCGCATGCGCGGGCTCGGCCTGACCGCACCGATCTTCATCACCACCAACAATGGCGGCACCGTGAGCCTGCAGACCGCCCGCGCCCGGCCGATCGACACCGTGCTCTCCGGCCCGGCCGCCGGCGTGGTCGCCTCGGTCAAGATGGCGCCGGCCGATCTGCGCGATCATCTCGTGACGCTCGACATGGGGGGCACCTCCACCGACATGGCCGTCGTCATGGGCGGCGAGCCGGAATATACCCAGCTTGCCCAGGTCGGCATTTTCCCGATCATCCTGCCGGTCGTGGCGGTGACCGCCATCGGCGCCGGCGGCGGATCGGCTGTCTGGATCGATGCGCAGGGCATTTTGAAGATCGGCCCGGAAAGCGTCGGCTCCGATCCCGGACCGATCTGCTACGGTCGCGGCGGCGAACGCGTGGCGATCACCGACTGCTATCTCACAAGCGGCATTCTCGATCCGACCACCTTCCTCGGCGGCCGCATGCAGCTGGCCAAGGAGCCGGCGGTCGAAGGCCTGCGCAAGCTTGCGAGGGCACTGAACCTCGATGTGGCAAACCCGGCCGAAGAGGCGGCAGCGGCAGCGCTCAAGGTCGCAACCGCCAAGATGGCCGTGGAACTGTCGAAAATGCTGGCGCGGCGCGGTCTCGACCATCGCCAGTTCGCGCTGGTCGCCTTCGGTGGTGCCGGTGCCACCCATGCCACCTTGCTGGCCGAAGAAGCCCGGCTTGAAAAGGTGGTGATCCCGCTTGCCCCCGGCACGTTCTGTGCTCTTGGCGCAAGCCTTGCCGACATCCGCCGCGATTTTGCCCGCTCGCTCGGTGTGCTGCTGACGCCGGCCGGCGACGGGTTCTCCCGTGTCGCCGACGCGATCACCGACATGATGAAGGAATCGCTTGCCTGGATCGCCGGCGAAACGGATTCCGGTGCCGCGCTCTCCTTCCGGGTCAAGGCCGACATGCGGTTTGCCGACCAGGCCTACGAGCTGGAAATCTTCGTGCCCGAGGCGATGCGCGAGCAGCTTGACGGTGCGGCCCTGCTGGAACTTTTCCATGCCGAACATGAGCGGCTCTACGGTTTTGCCGACCGCGCCGCATCAGTTCGGGTCAGCACCGTACGCCTAGCGATTGCAGCCCTGAACGAAGCACAGGTCGAGCGAGTGCTCGAAACCGGAACGGCACAGTCATCCGGCACGCGAAAGGTCTATCATAAGGGTGAATGGGTGGACGCCGCGCTCTTCCGGCGCGCCGATCTGCGATCGGGATTTGCCGTCAGCGGCCCTGCTATCGTGGAACAGGATGACACGACGGTCTGGATCACTCCGGGCTGGCAGGCTACCGTCGAGCCACATGGAAACCTCGTGCTGGTTCCAGACGACAAAACGGCCTGATCGCACTGCAACAAGGGATTGACGGCCCGAAGGGTTTACGGCACTCTCAAGAAAAAGTTGATCAAAGATCAAAATAAACGGGAACGGAGAAATTATATGAAGCGCATCGCCTCTCACATTCGCTCGGTCGCGCTTGCGGCCCTGGCTACCGCAGCGTTTGGCGCAGCCGCCCATTCGGCGGATCTTCGCATCGCGCTCGCAGACGATCCAGACGCGCTGGATTCGATGACCAACCGCGCCCAGACCGGCATCACCGTGCTGACCGCCATGTGCGACCGCCTGATGTGGACGGATAGCAAGCTGACGCTGACCCCCGGTCTCGCCAAGAGCTGGAACTGGTCGGCTGACGGCCTGACCCTGACGATGGATCTGGTGGAAGGCGCAAAATTCCAGGACGGCACGCCGTTCGACGCCGAAGCGGTGAAGATCAACATCGAGCGTTATCTCGGCAAGGGCTCGCAGCGCGCCGACGACATCTCGACCATCGCCAGCGTCGAGGCACCGAGCGCCAACAAGGTCATCATCAAGACCAAGGTTCCAAGCGCCCAGCTGCTGTCCAAGCTTGCCGAGCGTCCGGGCATCATCTTCTCGCCGGCGGCGATCAAGTCGCTCGGTGAAAACCTCGGCCGCGCACCGGTCTGCATCGGCCCGTACAAGTTCGTCGAACGTGTCGCGCAGGATCGCATCGTGCTCGCCAAGGACACGGCCTATTACGACGCCGCCAAATATTCCTTCGACAAGGTGATTTTCCGCATCATCCCGGATGACGCGGTGCGCCTGGCCAACCTTCAGTCCGGCGAGCTGGACCTGATGGAAAAGCTCGACCCGTCCAACGCCGCCTCGCTTGCCAGCGACAAGAAGCTGCAGATCCTGCCGATCACGGTTCTCAACAACCAGACGCTGGTTCTGAACTTCAACTTCAACGGCCCGATGCAGAACCCGAAGATCCGCGAAGCGCTCGAATATTCGATCGACCGCCAGGCGATCGTCGATGTTGCGTTTGCCGGCCAGTATCAGGCGGGCAACCAGTTCGCCGCACCGGATTCGCCCTTCTACAATTCGAAATTCCCGGTCCCGGCACGCGATCCCGCCAAGGCCAAGGCGCTGATCGCCGAGGCTGGCATCAAGGGTCCGGTGCCCTTCACCATTCTCGTGCCGAACCGGCCGCTGTCGGTCCGCGTCGGTGAAATGATCCAAGCCATGGGCTCGGATGCCGGATTTGCGATCAAGCTCGACGTCGTCGATTTCGCCACGACGCTCAAGATGACCGACGAAGGCAAGTTCGAATCCTGGGGCCCAATCGGCCCGCAATTCGCCAACGACCTGGATACGGTCGCCTTCGCCGTGCTGCACTCCACCGGCGGCCGCAACCTGACCCGCTACAAGAGCCCCGAAATGGACAAGCTCCTGGAAGCGAGCCGCACCGCGACCGACCCGGCAAAGCGCATGGAGATCTTCAAGGAAGCCGCAGCGCTCGCCGTCAAGGATCGCCCGGTTCTCTATCTCTACCACCAGAAGCCGCTTTTCGTGGCCAAGGCAGGCCTGAAGGGCTTTCACACCACCGGCGACGGCTTCCCGAAGCTTGACGGCCTGACCCTGAACTGAGCAGACTTGAGAACAAGTCCTTCCGCGCCTGACGACCCGGCATTCCGGGTCGTCTCTCTGGCCGCCACCTTTCCGGCGGCCCGCCCTCTGGACGCAAAGAGGAGATGCTGATGATCGGTTTCCTAATCCAGCGATTGCTAGTCGCCATACCAACGCTTCTGATCATCTCGGTCATCGTCTTCTGTCTCCAGCAGCTGCTGCCGGGCGATCCGGCGCTGGTGATCGGCGGCGGCGAGGCGACGCCCGCCATGCTGGCGGAAATTCGCGAACGTTACGGCTTCAACGATCCGCTCATCGTGCAATACTGGCACTGGATCACAAGCGTCATGCATGGCGATTTCGGCGTGTCCTACCGGACGCGCGAGGAAATCGGCCCGATGCTGGCGGCGAAGATCCCGGTAACCCTGCATCTGGCGCTGGCCGCCATGTTCATCTCGCTGATCATCGGCATACCGGCCGGCATTCTTGCCGCGATCTGGCGCGGCCGCGGCTGGGATCATGTCGTCACGATCACCGCGCTCTCCGGCATCTCCATCCCGAATTTCTGGCTGGGGATCATGATGATCCTGCTGTTTGCGGTGAACCTCGGTTGGCTGCCCGCCAGCGGCTATGTCAGCCCGTTCGTCGATCCCTGGGCGAGCCTGAAATCGATCACCATGCCGGCGATCGTGCTGGGCACCGCGCTTGCCGCCGCCATGATGCGCCACACGCGAAGCGCGATGCTGACCGTGATGAGCCAGGACTATGTCCGTACCGCCCGCGCCAAGGGGCAGCGGGAGTGGATCGTCATCCTCAAGCACGCCTTTCTCAACGCGCAGGTGCCGATCATCACGCTCGCGACGCTGCAGTTCGGCACGCTTCTGGCCGGCGCCGTGCTGACCGAGCAGATCTTTTCCATCCCCGGCATCGGCAAGATGGTCGTCGATGCGGTGTTCAACCGCGAATACCAGGCGGTTCAGGCCGTGACGCTGCTCTCGGGCGCCGCCTTCGTGCTGATGAGCCTGCTCGCCGATGTCCTGTATTTCTGGGCCAATCCGAAGCTGAGGTCGAAAACGCTGTGAGTGCATCGAGCCCTTCCATCGCCCCCGTTGCCATCGGATCCACCGAGGCGGCTACCGTTTCCGAGCTGAGACGCATGGTGCGCCGGTTCACGCGCAACCGCGCCGCCGTCTTCGGCCTTGCCATCGTGGCGCTGTTCGTTGTCATCGCCATCGTCGCACCGCTGATCTCGCCCTTCGATCCGATCAAGACGAACTGGGGCCTGGTGCGCAAGGCGCCCTCGGCTGCACACTGGTTCGGCACCGACGAACTCGGCCGCGACGTGCTGTCCCGCGTGCTCTATGGCGCGCGCGCCTCGCTTTACGCCGGTGTCGTCTCGGTGGTGATCGCCTTTGCCATCGGCGTACCGATCGGCATCATTTCCGGTTTTGCCGGCGGCGTGCTGGATGTGGTGGTGATGCGCGTCGTCGATGCGTTTCTCGCCATTCCCTTCCTCATTCTCGCCATTGCGCTCGCCGCCTTTCTCGGCCCGAGCCTCACCAATGCGATGATCGCCATCGGCGTTTCCACCGCGCCGGTCTTTGCACGCCTCGCCCGCGGCCAGACGCTGATCATCAAGGTGGAGGAATATATCGAGGCGGCGCGCTCCATGGGCGTGCGCCCGTCGACGATCCTAACTAAGTACATCTTCGCCAACGCCCTGCCGCCGCTTCTGGTACAGTCGACGCTGGCGATCGCCACCGCGATCATTGCCGAGGCGGCACTTGCCTTTCTCGGCCTTGGCCAGCAGCCGCCGGATGCGAGCTGGGGCAGCATGCTGAACTCGGCGCGTTCCTCGCTTGGCCTCGCGCCGTGGATGGCGATCTATCCGGGCATCGCGATCTTCCTGACCGTGCTCGGCTTCAACCTTCTCGGCGACGGATTGCACGACGCGCTCGACCCGAAGGCGTGACGAGGGTTTAACCGATGCGGATCGGGCGCGTTGCGTCCTTCAGGGCGGCGATAATCGACGCCGCCACGGGATGCAGATGGCCCAGCGACAACGGCCGGATCAGGATATCGACGTCGAGCGTCGCAAAACCGCCGTCACCCTTCAGCATCAGCCGGTGTTCGCCCCCCGGACCCGGATCGACAAGCGTCATGGTCGTGATGTTGATGCCGGGACCCGCAAGCGCCACGGCCACAGCTGCATTGACCTCGTCCGGATAAAGCCCGGCCGCGTCCCGCAGCGATCCGGAAAACACCGTGCCCGCCTGTTTGCCAAGACCCGGCCGCTGGTTGATGATTTCAAGCCTTGAAGCACCGCCCGCCGCCTGCGCCGCAACGCCATCGAGGCCCGCCATCGAGCCGGACAGAAGCCGAAGCCGGTGACCGGACTGCGCTCCGGCCCGTTCGACCGCTTGCCGGAAACCATCATCGGCCAGCACACTGCCGCTGACGGTCCACAGATCCGCCATTGCCAGCGCCCGGATTGCATGTTCATGCAAGGCTTCCGGCCCGGCCGCCTCAATGATCAGGTCATAGTCACGGTCGAAAAATGCATCGGCCTGCAGCTCGAATTCCCGGCTCGGATTGCGGGCCAGAACGCCGGCCAGCTGCCAGTCGCCATTGTTGCGGATGGCCTCGATCACCGGCCCGGCAATGCGGCCGCGTCCGATCACACCGACACGTTTCAAGACTTTCTCCCGCAGACAACCCTAAACACTCCCGGCACCCTATCAGAAGATACGGCCGATCACCCGGGCGAACACCGTATAATCCGGGCTGCCAGGCACTGGATCACCGACCGGTACGCCGAGCGTCGCTTCCAGCGTCTGGCGCTGGTTATAGGAATAGGAAACACCGGCACCGACGCCGGTGAGGCTGATCTTCGACGGGCTGGTGGATTAGACCGCGCCATTGTCGACGAAGGTGAACACATCGACCACGCCGAAATCGCCGTTGAAGCTCTTGTGCAACTCGAGATTGGCATAATAACCGCTGCCGCCGCCGACCGAGTTGCCGTATCCGCGCACCGTGGTTGCGCCGCCGATCTGGAACAGCTGGTCGCCCGTCACCAGCGGCTTCGACGAAACCTGCCAGGCACCGAAACCCTGCAGCGCGAAATCTTGCGGCAGCACGGCGGAAAAGGACGCGGTACCGTTGAAGAACTCCGCTTCGTCGAGGGCTTCGGTGACCTTGATATCCGTCCGCCCGTAGGGATAGGACGGCGCGAAGGAGGCGGAAAAATCCTGTCCGTAATAGTTGAACGTCGCGCCGATCAAGGGTTTCAGTGTGCGATTGTCGGTAAAGGCGATGCCGCTCTGCTTGGTCGTCGAATGGCTGAGCGTGCCGCCGAGATTGAGCATCGCCAGCCACGTGCCATCGGAATAGACCGGCTGGATGAAATTGATGCCGGCGCTGCGCGAGCCACCGGTCACGTCCAGCCCCTTGAAGCCGAACGTATAGGAGGCATTGCCGGAGAGGTTGCCCTCGGCATGCACGCCGTAGAGCTTCAACCGGTCGTCAATCCCGAGCAGGCCATAATGCTGGAAAAGCAAGCCGCGCTGAAACCGGCCGGTCGTCGGCGAGCCGAAATTGTCGAGGAAGACGTCGAGAATGTCTTCCTTCGGCTCGGTCACCGAAAGGGTGATATCGTTCTGGCCAAAATCCGTGCCCGGCTGCAATGCGATGCGGATATGCACCTCACTGATGCGGTTCTGCGCCGCCATGCGGCCGCTGAGATCGGGCACATCCACCACCGTGCCGGGTTCCAGCTGCGCACGCCCGCGCACGTAATCTGCGGAACGCGTCGCGCCCTCAACGGTGACCTTGCCCACCCGCCCTTCGACGAGCTCGATCCGCAGCACGCCGCCCTCGAGCTGCTGCTCGGGCAATGAGGCACCTGCCTACTTTAAGATAGCCCCTTTCAGCCCGGGCGACCGACTAAGCTCAGCACCCACGAAAGACGCTCTGACCGGCTCCGCGAGTACGCGAGTGACCGGTCCAGGCCCGCCTTGTCGCTCAGAGCACCGCAGTCATCATGACGGGAAGCCTTTGTGGTCTTAGGGTTCCGCTCAAAGTTCGGCGGCAACTCCAAGGCAACGCGGCACTTCTAAGTCGCTCAGAAAGCGGTGTTGTCCGTTCCCTTGGTCAAGAGCATAACGCGCGCCTCGTCGGGCGTGGCGACAATGAGGGAGAGTTTCTCGAGGATACGGCGGATCTTGCGAACTTGGTCGGCATTGGACGGCGCGAGTTCGCCCTTGCCCAAATAGAGGTTGTCCTCCAGGCCCACGCGCACATGTTCGCACTGGCGACGTCCCAAGAAATGTCTCTGCCATGCTCGCCGGCATTCTGGCAGATGGGACGAACCTCGGTCCGAAACGAATGGCGGGCGCATCAAAAGGAATCAGCGCTCACCAGATCAGCTGGATGCGCACCTTCCACACCCGCTCTGAGACCTACCGTGCCGCGCAAGCATGCATCACGGACGCACACACCAGCCATCCGCATTCTCTCCTTTGGGGCTATGGCACAACGTCAGGCGCCGTAAAGTTAACGGACACCGGTCAAAAATGTTGCGCGCGGCTTTCGTTTATGCGGCTTGCAGGTGTGCGATTTCGTTCCACATCTGCATGGCTTCGGTTCTCAGTTCGCGGTGATGGTCTGATGAGATCTCGTGGCGTGGAATGTGAAAAAGGTTGGCAATCGGGTCGTGGATGGAAACGAAACGCTGGAGATGTCGCGCTGACTTGAAGCGCTTCATGATCCTTTCTCGCTTGCGGATCGGCTGATGGGAGTTTTCTGCCCGATTGTTCAGTCCCTTGTGCGAACGATGCTCGACGCCAGGCATGATCTCCCGCTTCGCCGCACCGTAGGATCGAAGCTTGTCGGTGATCAGCACGCGTGGCGAACGGCCTTGCCCTTTTAGAAGCTTTCGCATCAACCGCTTTGCAGCCTTGGTATTGCGGCGGCTCTGTACCAGGACGTCGAGGACGAACCCATTCTGGTCGATGGCGCGCCAAAGCCAGTGTTTCTTGCCGGCGATCGTGATGACAACCTCATCGAGGTGCCATTTGTCGCCGAGCCTGCCGGCGGATCGCCTCCGGATATCATTGGCGAAGCGCCTGCCGAATTTCTCCACCCAGAGACGCACGGTCTGGTGCGAGACGATGACCCCACGCGCTGCCAGCATATCCTCGACCATGCGCAGACTGAGCGGAAAACGAAGATACAGCCACACTGCATGGGCAATCACTTCAGCTGGAAACCGATGGCGGCGATAAAGGCGATCAGGAGCAACTTGGGTCATGCTGGAAGATCGCACAGGTCAATCGCCGACAGGTTAACTTTACGATGCCGTTGACGCTCGTCGGCATGTTGGCTGGGGGGGTTATATCTGGGCCAATACCACCCGAGATATCGAAGACCTCATGAAGTGGCGCCTGTCTCACGAGGACTATCACAAGGAGCGGTTTGCGGAAACACGGGCGCGAGAAGCCACTTTCAACGAACGCCTTTGCGCCGAGGAGGTCAGGGGCAATGACGTTGATGCGCCCTGCAATCTGGACATTCCGGACAATCTGTACTATCTATCGTCGCAGATGATAGGAGCAGGAACATGGTCACATCCGTCAGAAAATCGTCAGCAACCTCCCTGTCGGGGTTGAACCCGGCGGCCATCGCCGATGTCGTCGAGGTCCTCGCCCGTCATAATCCACGTCTTTCCAAGACGGCGCTTGCCGCGACGGGGCGTGTCGTCGCCGCAGTCACCGCAGCAACCGCACGTCTTGCCGCCGACCAGCAACGCCGGATCGTTGCCGACGAACGCGAGCTGGCGCAAGCCGTCGAGGTCGCGGTTGCTGGCCTCGTCGCGGAATCTGGTGTCTACCTCACGCCGCTTGCGGTTGGAAAATCCGTCGAGGTCAGTCAGGGTGCAGGCCTTCCCGCGCCCATCGATCTGGATGATGGCAGGCGCAGACTTGCAGCTTTTGCAGAGCCGACGCGTCTCGAGGACTGGGCCGGTCCTGTCGCGGGACCGGCCGAGATCGAAAAAACATTTGGCACGAAACGGTCGACCCTGCACGACTGGCAGAGGCGTGGCGCGGTGATTGGCCTGCTGAAGGGCGAACGCAAGCATGTCTTTCCATTGGCGCAGTTCGTCGATGGCCGCCCGGTAGAGGGTATGGCTCAGGTGACGCGGATCATCGCCAATCCTCGTGTCGCATGGCAGTGGTTGATCCGGACAAAGCCTGATATCGGCGGCTCGCCGTTGGATCTCATGAAAAATGGCTGTCTGGACGAGGTCCTTGCTGCGGCCGAGCGTGATTTCGGCTGACACTGTGAAGCTCGATCCCAAAACAGTTGCCGATCTCGCGCTAGCGTTTCGGCCGAATGCCTGGCTGCGCGTTTTGCCGCGTGCCCACATGGCGACACCACTCGGCATGGGCTTTGGCAATAGCCGCTTTTCCAGCCCTCACAGGCGATTTCGCCTGGTCTACATCGCGCAGGATCTACCGACGGCGATTGCCGAAACGATCGTGCGTGACCGCTTCGAGGGCAGCGCCGACCGGGTGCTTGATGAAACAGAGTTCGAAGACTGGGCGATTGCCGAGGTTTCCGCTGTCGATCCCTTGACCATCCTCGATCTGAGAACCACCGGTCTGCTCAAGCTAGGAGTCAGCACCGATGCTGCCCGTGCGAAAACACACAACGATGGGCAGGCGCTGAGCGAGGCCGTCTACGGAACCTTCGATGCTGACGGATTGTTGTACGCATCGCGGTTGACAGGTGCCCATTGCCTCGCGGTCTACGACCGTGCGGTGACGCGCAAGCTTGCGGCGACGCCGGCAATCGAGCTTCTTCGACACCCAGACCTCGTTCCCGCACTGAAGGAAATCGGTGTCTCGGTCCGGAGCGCCCGCTCTCCATGACAGGCATTCTCACTCCCTTCTGCCGATGCGCTCATGGCCGCGACAGGGATGCATGGATAGCCCATCGAGCACATAGGCCGCCTCGCTTTCGGTCGGACTGATGGGCAGAATGCTGAAGTAGCCGTACTGATCTGACAGAGCTGTAGAATTTCGATCCAGGTTCGCTGCCGTAATGCAAATTGATATCGCCGCGCTTTGCGGCTCGGTCGCTCGCGCGGAAGAACTGGCCATCGGATGATGACGTTGGGCATCGTAAAGTTAACCTGTCGGCGATTGACCTGTGCGATCTTCCAGCATGACCCAAGTTGCTCCTGATCGCCTTTATCGCCGCCATCGGTTTCCAGCTGAAGTGATTGCCCATGCAGTGTGGCTGTATCTTCGTTTTCCGCTCAGTCTGCGCATGGTCGAGGATATGCTGGCAGCGCGTGGGGTCATCGTCTCGCACCAGACCGTGCGTCTCTGGGTGGAGAAATTCGGCAGGCGCTTCGCCAATGATATCCGGAGGCGATCCGCCGGCAGGCTCGGCGACAAATGGCACCTCGATGAGGTTGTCATCACGATCGCCGGCAAGAAACACTGGCTTTGGCGCGCCATCGACCAGAATGGGTTCGTCCTCGACGTCCTGGTACAGAGCCGCCGCAATACCAAGGCTGCAAAGCGGTTGATGCGAAAGCTTCTAAAAGGGCAAGGCCGTTCGCCACGCGTGCTGATCACCGACAAGCTTCGATCCTACGGTGCGGCGAAGCGGGAGATCATGCCTGGCGTCGAGCATCGTTCGCACAAGGGACTGAACAATCGGGCAGAAAACTCCCATCAGCCGATCCGCAAGCGAGAAAGGATCATGAAGCGCTTCAAGTCAGCGCGACATCTCCAGCGTTTCGTTTCCATCCACGACCCGATTGCCAACCTTTTTCACATTCCACGCCACGAGATCTCATCAGACCATCACCGCGAACTGAGAACCGAAGCCATGCAGATGTGGAACGAAATCGCACACCTGCAAGCCGCATAAACGAAAGCCGCGCGCAACATTTTTGACCGGTGTCCGTTAACTTTACGGCGCCGGTCGACTTCAGGGCCGGCATCGACAGCCTTGCCATTCTGGTGGAGCAGTCGATGGCGCTTGATCCTTTTGCGCGGGCTGTCTTTGCTTTCTGCAACCGTCGCAGGGACCGGGTGAAGCTTTTGTTTTTTGATCGGTCAGGCTTCGTCTTAATTTTGAAGCGCCTTGAGGAAGACCGGTTTTGCTGGCCAAAGCGCCGGGATGCAGTGGCGCATCTGACGACGGAACAGCTTCATTGGCTGCTCGACGGTATCGATATTGAAGCCGTGGCCCGGCACCCGATACGTCAGTATGTCAGCGCCGGCGCAGATGTGCAGCAGCACTTCGATACGCCTATGCTGCCCGAGCGGTCTTCGGGATATTCTTCTCAACAGGATCCTATGCTCGGCATTGCGGTCGAGGAGCGTATAGATCGGGTTGAACAGGCGGGCGCCGTGTCCTTGTCGATGCTGACTTTGGAGAAAAGACGCTCTCTCAAAAGCTCGGCCGCTTCATTATGGATGCCACGGCGGCCGATATCGATTGGCTCCAGCCGCTCTATCCCGGGTCGGCAGATGGCGTACATAATTGCATGTACTCCTTGACCATCCGTCGGAAGCGGGTGGTCGCATCTCATAAGGCTATGCCGTGGCCTACACGGTTCGCGTGCGACTGCCGCCACGATCCGGCAATCACCGTCGCCCTCAATCAATACTGCCGGAGCCGAGCCTGTACAACAACTCCTGCAGAGCCGGACGAGTTGCGCAATTTTTGATCGCCTTTACACTTTTGCCCAGCGCCCGAGGCCGGCATCCGCAATGATCTTGCGGATCGTTGCTTTTTGCTCATCCGCCAGTGGCATCAGTGGCATCCGAGGACCTCCCACGTCGCGACCAAGCTGGTTCATGGTTTCCTTGATTGCTGCGTAGTACGATCCAGACTGAAAGCAACGATAAAAAGCGAAAATGTCGCGGCCAAGTGTTTCGACCGACTTGTCTCCGTTCAGCGCCTTATCCCAGTAGTCCCGGACCAGAGGTCCAGCGATCTGATGGGCCATTGCAACGACACCATGCGCTCCAACAGCACGGGCTGGAACAATCATTGTTTCATAGCCGACAAAAACACGAAGCTTATCGCCGACCCGCTGTACAAGCTCACTTACCTGCGTGATAGCGCCCGAGCTGTCTTTGATCGCGACCACGGTTGGAAGCGCGGAGAGCTGTTCTACCAGCGCCGGGATGAGGTCGATGCCGGCGCGGCGGGGACTATTGTACAACATCAGCGGCAACGTTGTGTTTTGAGAGATGTGTTCAAAAAAAGCCAAAATTTCCCGGGGATTGGGCATCGCGTAAATCGGCGGAAGAATCATACCCCCAGCGCAACCCGCCGCAACAGCCGACTGGCACGCAGCCAACACGTCTTCGACGCGCAAGTCAGCTACGCCCGCAAGGACTGGAACGCGGCCAGCGACATGACTGACGGTAAGTTTGTAGAGGGCTGCGCGCTCGGCGATTGTTAAAGCGTAAAATTCACCTGTGCTACCGGCAGCAACAATGCCGTGCGCGCCATTGGTGATCGCTTCATCGACAAGCTCCCTGTACAGCGCCTCATTGATCGAACCATCGACATCGAACGGTGTGACAAGTACGGGGAAGATGCCGCTCCAATTGACATTAGCCATTTAATTTTCCTTCTTTGGAAGATGTGGTTGAAGAATGCTCCGTTGGGCACCGAAGAGTTCGACCGAGATCCTGCCGATCCACGGCGATAAGGACCAAGGACTGAGTTGGAGAACGGCAACAAGCAGGCCGAGGCAAGTCCAAACGCGCAGCTTTAGATCTTGTATTTTCTATCGAGCAGGCCGGGTGGGAGTAGACCCCAGTTTCACGTTGAATGGGCGAATCAAGGTTCATGGCAGACTCCATCACGTAGGAAGGAAACCGGCAGGCAAAGGATCGCCCTCTTCCAGCACGATTGTCGAAAATGCGCTGATGTGAGCCATCCCACAAATTTCAGGGATGACAGCAGCCCGCCCGTCTTGCAGTTGAGCTGTGGCCACGACCTTGGAAGTGAACGGTATTCCGAGGATGTTCTCGGCTCGGTAGGGTGTATCGAGAGCAAGCTCCCCCTGAGCGTGAAGTTGCGCAAGCCTGGCTGACGTGCCTGTCCCGCAGGGCGAGCGATCGAACTTATTGGCAGCTAATATCACCAGGTGACGCCCGCCACCTTCGATCGCTTGGTGGAAAAGAATGCTGTTAACCGGCGGTATAGCGTGCTTTGCGTTCAGAGTGTCTTTAATCGCCATCCCCGCTTGGCACCAGCGGCTGACCTGATGCATTTCGAGCGGCATTTCGAACTGTCTCGCATCAACGATTGCGTAGGTAATGCCGCCGTAGGCGATATCGCAATCGATGTCACCGTAGCCGTCGGCTCTTACGACAACATTTGAAGCAGCAAGGTAAGACGGTACATTGCGCAAGACCACTGAGGCCAAGCGACCTTCTTCAAACGTGCCAGTGACATCCAGGATGCCAGCCGGAGTCTCGATGGACATTCCGTTTTCTTTGAAGTGCGCCGGAAGCGCACCCATCGCTGCCAAGCTTGCGACGTAGCCAATCGTGGCGTGACCACACATATCGGCATAGCTATAGGAAAAGACGAAGAACAGTCCTTGGTCGGCTTCGCGAGATGGCACGGGCACAGCGGCCGCCATAGCAGTGTGCCCGCGCGGCTCATGCAAGAGAAGAGTCCTCAGGCCGTCGTGGTTCTCGCGAAAGTCGTTCCGCTGTTCGAGAACGGTTCGACCACGCAGCGAAGGAATACCCGACATGACAGCGCGGGTTGGATGTCCCGCTGTGTGGCTGTCAACAACGTTAAACAGACGGTTCGCACGCATGATCAGCAAGCCTTTCCGAACTGGGTTACAAGTCTAATGCCGATGCCACGCTCACGCGCATACGGAGTGCTTCTCGTGCTCCCATCGACAGAGGTCCCTCCCCGTCGCATCTTCTCGTATGATTCAAGTATTCCGGCTCACGCCCCGACATAGCGAGAACCTCCAGAACTTCGTTGTATTGATGCTTTTGACCAGAAGAGAGGAGTTGCCTACTGGAGCCGGTACGGCGCTATGGCGGATTGTCCAAGCGGTTCTTACCGGAGTTGCGGATGTACAATTCATCCCGTGGTTCACCGAAACCTCCATTGCAACTTGAAGCATGTCATTTGGTTCAAAACTATAGGAATGCACTACTACAATGCAACAGGAAACTGTTGATTGCTCGTTATCGAAGTCGATAAGGAGCAATTCGAATCCGCGGAACTCGCGCGGCTATCAAATCTGAGATGAGTGCGGCGGTCATTGGAGCACCGGAAATGCCCATGTGGCCATGCCCGGTTGCGAAAAAGACAGAAGGGTGGCGAGGGTGACGGTCGATCAACGGAAGACTGTCCGGTGTGGATGGCCGCACACCCACCCAATCTCGCATTTCGCCTAACGGAATATCAGGTAGCATGGTCCTGGCAGACACCTGTAACTTCCTGCTTTGACGCGGGTCCGGCAACACGTCAGGCGCCTCGAATTCGGCTATGCCCACGACTCGCAGTCCTTCGATCAAAGGAGTTGCTACAAAGGCTGAAGCAGCATCTGTAACGGGGCGACTGATGGCGTTGGCGACGCCTTTCATAGTAACATGGTATCCGCGCTCGCTTGCTAAGGGCAAACAGACTTCGAGCGAGCGCGCTAGATCTCGGCTAGCAATACCAGCAGCAATAACGACATAATCAAAGGCTTGCGCTCCCAGGCTCGTCTGCAGAGTCACAGTGCTGGAGCCGGGCTCTACGGCGAAGACCGTTGCTTTTTGTACCTTGCTACCCAGCGCATTCGCCCTTTGCATCAGTCCTTCGACCAGCCCCACCGGCGACACTACGTGGCCGCTATCGGGAAAAAAGATGCCGCGGCGATAGTCGCGAGACAGCTTCGGCTCCAGTTCCCGTACGTCTTGACCCGTGATCCTTTCGAACCGGACGCCTTTTTCGAGACGCATAGCATCAACAATCTCGTCCAAAGGGCCTGCAAGCTCGTCTCTGAACACGTGCATGGCGCCATTCATTCGGAAATGGCGGTTCCAATCGGGCTCGCCAAGCATCTCACGATAGAGAGCCGCGCATTGGGAGTTCAGCGCATGTAGCCCGTCGTAAGCTGCCTCCCACTTCCTCAACCGTCCGGTGTTGAGGAACCGGATTAACCAGGGAAGGACCCGAGCAAACTCCCGTGGCGCTATGCGAACAGGACCATTGGCTTTGACGACCCATTTGATGGCTTGACGGACAACACCCGGATAAGCCAGCGGGAGAGAAGAGCCCGCATTGAATTGCGCTCCATTCCCCCATGAGCATCCATGTCCGACATTTCCTTTCTCAAGCACCGTGACTCGATATCCCTCACGGGCAAGCGCAAGGGCGCAGCTCGCGCCGATCACACCCCCGCCGATTAACGCCACAGATTGATGCTCTTTCATTGTATTCACTTCCAACGCGCTTCTGTTTAGCTAGCGGCTAAATCTTAGGTATAACAATTGCCGTCCGCGACGCAGGGCAGCCCCGGCTTAGGCTCCCGGCGCTGCGTGCCAAGTACCGTTGAGCTCACTCGACTCAGACCGAATGCAGAGTCGGATGGGTCGCTTAAGTTCGCGGTCCACTTGCTTTGTCGGCCGAGCTGGCGTCAAAAGTCGGTGTCGCCGGCCGAAATCCGCGCCCTGTTGCGCGTGTTTGCGATCTTTCACGGTGCTCAGAATTTCTTCAACCAATCGCCAACTTTCACCGGTCTAAGTGGCAAGCGGGGAACTGGAGGCTTGAATTGATCCGGTTCTTTTCCGACTGCCGTTGCCAACAAGGCAAGGACCGTATGCATGCATGTGCGACCTTGACAGCGCCCCATGCATACACGCGTTTCCGCTTTCAACGCGTTCAAGTCTTGGACACCCTGGCAAAGCGCGTCATTGATTGTAGCTAGCGAGACATCTTCGCAGCGACAAACGATAGTGTCATCTGTTAGCGGTCGCTGGTCGAGTGATTCCTTGACGGTTAACTCCACCACAGCGGATCTGAACTTTTGGAGGCGGCGCCATCTCCACTTTAGCCTCGAAAGTCGCCTCAGACGACCGCGCTCGCCAACGTCTTTTGAGGCAGCAATAGATATTGCAACAATCTCCCCCTCCAGCAATGAGTTCTCCACGCCGGAAGCTGTCACGCAATCGCCGACCGCGTACACGTGAGGTATGGTCGTCTCAAAATCCGCGTTCCGCTTGGGAGACCAAACAGACGTTGACGGTTCCCACTCGATCTCACAGCCAGCACGTGACGCCAGTTCGATATTGGGAAGCAAGCCATCGTTGACGACTATCAGGTCAACATCCAGGCGCTCCTCGGAAGGCGGCAGGCCTTCGGCGAAGCGACGCGTTATGACGCCAGTCACTTTCGCGTCTCCGATGACATCAGTGACACGATAATCACTGAGCATCCTAATCCGATAAAGCTTGAGCATTAGAAGGTAGCCCACTCCCCGGAGAAAGATGTCCGGTCTCCGCATCAAGCGCAACAGGGCGTTGAATGTTACCCGCGGTCGGCTCGGAGCGCAGACAGCAACAATTTTTACCCCACACCTCAAAAGGCTTGTCGCTGCCAGTAAGCAAAGGGGATTTGCGCCCACGACAACGACGCGGGATCCAGGAAGAACGCCACTCGCCTTCATCAGGTTTTGCGCCGCTCCAGCGCCAATGACGCCAGGAGTGGTCCAACCAGGAAAGGGTATAACTCGCTCCCGAGCCCCCGTCGCAATAACAACATTTTCACCCTGGAGTTGGGTGATGCTCCCACTGAATGCAACGGTAAGAGTTCGATCTGCCGATATTTCAACAACGGTCGCCTCGTTCAAGACTTCTACACCGCACCTGCCCAGTGTGGATAGGCTAGTATGGATGTATCGCGCCCTTCCAAATCGGGGTGCTAAGATCCCCCCGATTCGCCTCACGCCGGCATGTCGGAAATATTGACCGCCTATCCGAGGCTGATCGTCTATTAGCGCGACTTTCAATCCGGCTTCAGCAGCCATACGAGCGGCAGACAAACCTGCAGGACCCGCACCGACGATTACAACGTCATACATCATCGTGGCTCTCCGCATCGGTTACGATACGCATCCCGTCACAGATCTCAGTGAGGCAAGCCCGTACACCGCGCTGGCCGTCTATGGCGACTGTACACTCCCAACAAACACCCATCCCACAGTAATAGCCGCGTGGCAGTTGTAGGTTGAATGAACGTCTTATCCTCAACGCACCAATTGTGAACAGCAAACCGGCTACTGTGTCACCCGCAACTGCCGACATGCTGTGGCCATTGACAAATACTTTGACAGCGGCGGCGGTATCGCTCGCCCCCAAGCGCTTAAAAGTTCTCTTGTCCGCTTTAGACATTTTCCGGAAGCCTCAGAGAGTTTTTGAACATTGGCGTCGCGTGGCCACATATTGCATCGGCCGCCATCCGACCGAACAGGGGACCTAATGTGAATCCGATGTCACCGGTTAGAATGATCCAGACCCGAGCATTATCATCGATGCTGTCCAACACCGGGCCATAGCTGAATGCCGTTTCAGAAAATCCAGCCCAGCTCCGTACGAGGAGAAGGGATTCCAGGCCAGGCACAACTTCACATTGTGCCTGCAGATTTTTCTGGAGCTCATGTACGTCAATGTCAGCAGCATTGCTTTCGAGACTTCCGACGCCGGAATATCCACCGCCAAGAATGCATGAGCCGTTGGCAAATTGCTTCAATGTAAACTTGCCACCAGCATGGGTAGTTACTGATCCCTTCATAAACTGAGAAGTACGTTCAGTTACCGAGAGGATATTGACCTTCAGGTCAGTTGGAACCGACCGTCCGAACATTCGCGAGACCTCGGTGTTCCATGCTCCCGCTGCGATGATGACGTAATTCGCTTCCACGGCATGGGAGTCGGAAGTAACAAGCTTGGTCGTCATGTTGGCGCTTTCAACCGCTTGGACGTGCGATGCAATTCGCAGGCCGCCCAGGCGATCGAACGCATTCATCAATGCCATGCGCGTTCGCAAAGGGCTCGCCATACCATCGTAGGGACAGTAAGACGTCGCTCGTACGTCTTGTGAGAACCAGGGGGTCCGCTTCCGGACGTCGGGCCCTTCGACAATTTCACAATCCACACCGTGGAATTTGAGTTCAACACGGCGCTGATGGAGCGCCTCTATCTGATCATCGTTACATGCAACGCGATAACCACCAGCCCTCATGTAGTTGGTTGCACCATTCAGGCTCTGGTCGAGCTCCGCCCAGACTCTGATTGCGGCGAGACAAATGTCTTGGATTTGCGGAACCTTGTTTTGAAGGGCAACCGTTCCAGCGTTGATCCACGACGCCGCCTTACGAGTACCACCGTCCTCGACCACCGCAACTTTCAGGCCGTTCTGCAAAAGAGAGATGCCTGCAGTCAACCCCGCAATCCCTCCGCCGATGATCGCGACGTCAGCTTTTACGTTGGCCCATTCCCGCGTCAGTATCGTCATGGCTTAAACCTTTTCCCAGGAGGATGAGGACTTGCGGTCTCATGGTGCGCATCGTCAAAAACGGCTTGCGTCAGCGCGCTACTGATAATCGACCAACACATCGCTCGGCAAAGCCACAACATTGAATTATGACAAGTAATCATTGAACCATATCATGACCGCGTGTCGACGCAACTGATTTCTTCCGGCTGCACATATTCCATATGTCCCGATGGATCCAACAACCGCCCCTCCGCTGTGTTCTTGAACCAGTTCGCGCGGTTGATCGTCAGCGGCGGGCATCTTCACCCCCACGCTGTCTTCGAACTCAAGGCTGGTGCACTTGAGAAATTACGTGGGCGAAACCCCCAAACCCCGCAGTTATCCTACAATACCGGGTTTTGAGTCCTATCGTGCATGAACAGCACGACGATGGCCGCCGCCGTCACACGCGTTTCAAGAATGACGTGTCCGGCGGCTCTGGGAGTTCGAAGGCTGGCAAATTTTTGAGTTGCGCGAGCGCACGTAATTGATATAGTGCATACGTCACTTGACATGGTTCAAAACAATAACAGAGGAGAACTACAATGAAACGCTGGATTAGTGCGATTGCGGCTGCCTTGATTGGAGCGGCGACTTTGCTTGGGCCGGCCACCCTACCAGCCCGCGCTGAGGATCCGTCGCTGGTGCTTAACCGCATTAAGGAGAGTGGGAAGCTGAAGTTTCCAGTCATGACCTCCGAGGAGCCAGGTTACATCAAGGATCCCCGTACGGGTGAATGGGGCGGCTTTTACGTGGACTGGGGTCGGGATATCGCCAATATCCTCGGCGTCAAACTTGAGTATGTTGAAACGACCTGGGGCAATTTGGCCGCCGATTTTCAGGCCGGCAAGTTGGATCTTGCGGTGGCTCTCAATCCCAATCCGCGTCGCGGTCTCGTCATCGACTACGTGCCAGGATCCATCGTAGACGGCATTTGGGCGCTGATTGTCCGCCCAGATTTTGCGCCGAAGACTTGGCGCGAAATGGACACCAAGGACAGTCGTATTGCGGTGCAGAAGGGTAGCACCATGCAGGTGATCGCGGAGTCGGTTGTTCCCAATGCTACCATCGTGGTTGTTGCTACACGGGACCAAGCAATCCTTGAGCTCCAGTCCGGCAAGATCGATGCCATCATACTCGGAGACCAAGATGCAGCTCTTCTTCATTCCAAGGGGCTCGGCAAGGCTTTGGTCCCTACTCCCGTGCTGCGTAATCCCGCCACGATCGGTATCCGGCGCGAGGCAGGAAATGAGGGCTATGCCAACTTCTTGGCCAACTGGATGTCGCAGCAGAACTCGCTGGGTCTCTCCTGCTCGCGCATCACTCGCTACATGCTCGAGCGCGGCATCGATATGAAGGTGGTTCCTCAGTCCGGAAAATACTGCTGATTGGCATAAGGGCCAACCGTTAAGCAGTGAGCTCGTCCCGTTGAGACACTGTCGGATTCTATCGCTTGTCGAGGCAATCTTCCCTCGCAGTTGTTTCAGAAACCGGCGTGACGAGCAGATGGAGCCTTGGCCCCAAGAACCGCGCGGGCACGCCGCCATTGTGGTGGCCTTGCCCGCGCCCTCCCGCGATGCGGATCGGGGTCCCGGAGCGGATATCCGTTCCGCCTTAGTCCGCGGGCTGGGCATCGCTTAGTCAGTGCATTTTGCATTTTCGTGTCGGAAGCGGACAATCTGCTGCCTAACAGTTTCCTTCCCCGTTGAGGAAAAGACCATGAACTTCGATATTTCCCTTGTTCTAGCCAATTGGGACCTCTTGGCCTTCGGCCTGCTCGTCACCTTGAAGTATACCGCTTACACGTGCGCGATCGGGCTCGTGATCGGCCTCTTCGTAGCGCTGCTTCAACTCACCCCCTGGCTCCCCTTGCGTTTGCTTGGGCGCGTGTGGGTCGAATTTTTTCGCAACATACCACTGCTCGTGCTGTTGCTGTGGACGTACTACGCGCTGCCGATCTTTCTCCAGATCCAGATCAGTAAGGAAGTTGCAGGCATTCTGGGGCTCGGGTTCTATGCCAGCGGCTTCTATGCGGAAATCTTACGCGCCGGTGTCCAGTCGATAGATCGCGGCCAGACCGACGCCGCCGTCGTGCTGGGCATGAGCTACTTCCAGCGAATGAGGCGGATCATACTGCCACAGGCCCTGCGCCGCATGGTGCCGCCGTTGGTCGGCCAGACCATCATGCAGCTCAAGAACACCACGCTGCTCTCTGTGCTGACCATCCCGGATCTGCTTTACCAAGCGGGCTACATCTCCAGCACTACCTACCGGCCGATGGAAGTTTACACGGTAATCGGCATTCTCTTCATCCTAATTTTGTTTCCTCTAAGCGCCCTTTCGCGCCGCTTCGAGCGCCGGGAGGCCGCGTAATGACCAAAAAATCGAACGATGTTATATTGAGCGTACGCGGCATCCAGAAGTCTTTCGGCAAGCAACATGTGCTGCGCGGTGTCGATTTCGACGTCCATCGCGGCGAGGTGGTCTGCCTCATCGGCGCCAGCGGGTCCGGCAAGACCTCACTGCTCCGCTGCATGAACCTCCTCATGGAACCAGACCAAGGCGAGATCCTCATCGAGGGTGCGCCACTGTTCCGTCGCAATGGACGCGAACGGCTAAGGTTGTCCAGTTCTAAAGTTAGTGCCGTCCGCATCAAGACCGGCATGGTGTTCCAGAGTTTCAATCTCTTCCCCCACCGGACGGCTTTGGAGAACATCATCGAAGCGCCGATCGTGGTGAAGAAGGTTCCCCGCGCCGACGCTGAGGCGCAGGCGCGTGAGCTTCTCAGCCGCATGGGCCTTCCCGATGCCGGAAACAAGTATCCTTCGCAGCTGTCGGGCGGGCAGCAGCAGCGTGTCGCCATCGCCCGTGCGCTTGCCATGCAACCAACCATCATGCTGTTCGACGAGCCGACGTCGGCCCTGGACCCGGAACTGGTGGGTGAAGTCCTCGCCGCGATTCGCCAGCTGGCCGCCGAGGGTATGACTATGGTCATCGTGACCCACGAGATAGGTTTCGCTTACGAGCTGGCTGATCGGGTGGTCTTCATGGACCAGGGTGTGATCGCCGCGGACGGTCCTCCGCGTGAACTCTTACTCTCGGGCGACAACGCGCGCCTTGCGGCATTCGTCAGCCGTTTCACGGAGCAGGCCCGCCTTCTAAGCCCTCTCGTGGCGGCGGCAGACGCCTCGTCAATCGCAACTCCATCAAAGGATAGCAAATCATGGCCAACATAAAGCTGGCGTAGTCTCGCCGATTGTCCGCTCGCTCAACCTGCCTGCACAGTCGTAGGCGAGGTCGCAGATAGAAGATGGCCTTAACGCCATCGAAGCACGGGTGCGGACTCAACCTGTATCAACGGACTTCCTCACCACCTCAATTGACCTGTCCCGGCGGCCTTTGTCCGACTGGCGTCTCGTCACGTTCTTCCAAGCAAAGGAATAAATAGATGTACACCAAACTGGCCCTGCTCATTGATGGCGAATGGATCGAAGAAACCAATGCGGGGAGCCAATCCGTTCTCAATCCTGCTACGGAGCAGCCTCTTGGCAGATTGCCTCATGCTGGCAAACCGGAGCTTGACCGCGCACTCGCTGCCGCAAGCCGAGCCTTTGAAACCTGGAAGCGCGCTTCACCTTATGAGCGCGGCCAGATCATGCGCCGCGCTGCGGACCTGATGCGCGAGCGAGTAGACCATATTGCCACTGTGCTGACCCTGGAGGAGGGAAAGACCTTCGCGGAAGCGAAAGGCGAGATCACGGCTGCGGCTGAGTTTTTCGACTGGTTTGCTGAAGAAGGCCGGCGCAGCTATGGCCGCGTCATCCCGGCACGGATGGCCGGCATGCGCCAGACGGTCACGCAGGAGCCGGTTGGCCCCGTCGCCTGCTTCACGCCGTGGAATTTCCCTGCGGTAACGCCAGCCCGTAAGATTGCTCCCGCCCTTGCCGCCGGGTGCACGTGCATTATCAAACCCTCTGAGGAGACACCTGGCACGACATTGGAAATCGCCCGCGCGCTTACCGATGCGGGTCTACCCAAAGGTGTGCTGAACGTGGTCTTCGGAGTTCCCGCGGAAGTCTCTGAATATCTCATTCGCTCACCGATCATTCGCAAGATCTCCTTCACCGGATCCACTCCGGTGGGGCGTCATCTTGCTTGTCTGGCAGGGGAGACCCTGACGCTCGCCACCATGGAACTCGGCGGCCACGCTCCAGTGATCGTGGCGAAGGACGCCGACATCCAGAGAGCGGCGGAGCTCTCCATGAGCATTAAGATGCGCAACACTGGCCAAGTCTGCACGTCGCCGACGCGCTTCTTCGTGGAACGTCCTGCATACGAGGAATACCTGGAATACGCACGCGCCTTCGTTGAAAAACAGGTGGTGGGTGACGGGTTAAACCCGGGCACCACCGTCGGCCCAGTCGCAAACGTGCGACGCATCGAAGCCATGGATGACTTGATCTCCGATGCTCTGTCTCATTCGGCCCGACTGATCGCTGGTGGTGAACGTCTCAAGGGTCCGGGCCTGATGTATAGCCCAACAATCCTGGCGGACATGCCTGGGCAAGCTAAGGCCATGACACATGAACCGTTCGGCCCACTTGCTCTGGTGCAACCTGTTGATGACCTCGATCAAGCCCTCGCACGGGCGAATGCATTGCCCTATGGTTTAGCAGGATATGCGTTTACCGGCTCGGCTGCGGTCGCCAATCGTATCGCAGAGGAACTTGCAGTTGGGGTCATCGGAATTAACCAGATGGTTGTCACAATACCTGAGACGCCCTTCGGCGGCATAGGCGACAGCGGCTGGGGCCGCGAGGGCGGCGTCGAGGGGCTCGAAGCATACACTGTTAAGAAATACGTCGGTCACCTTCATCTTTGAAGGCAGCTGACGAAAGGATGCGAATAGGAGCGCGGTATATATGAACTTGGAGAGGACATTTTTGGGCTGGCAACCACGCCAGCTCGCATCCGAAGGGCCGCGCTACCTCGCTCTGGTCTATGCACTAGAGCAAGACATCTCCGATGGTCACCTGTCCGACGGTGACCGTCTGCCACCACATCGTGAGTTGGCTCAGCGGCTAAGCTTATCCGTGGGCACCGTTGCCAAGGCCTATCAAGAGGCCGAGCAGCGGGGCATCATAAGCGGTCGCGTCGGCCAGGGTACGTTTGTTCGCCGCCGTGCCATGAGCCGTCCCGATGGGGCTGCGCCCCGTGAGCCTGTGAACATGGCACTGAATGTGCCCGCCCACGGTCGAGAGACGGAGGTGCTTTCCGGGTTGTTTAGCGAGTTGTCGCGGAATCGCGACCTTGCTCAACTTCTGGACTATCATCCCCACGGCGGTATCCGCGAGCACCGCGAGATCATTGCCGCGTCTGTTTCAAGCGGTTCATTTACAATCGATCCCGCACGACTTTTGCTTTGCAATGGCGCGCAACACGCGCTCGATATTGCAATTCGGCTGGTTGCAAGTCCAGGCGACAGTATCCTTGTAGATAGCCTCACCTACTCCGGCTTCAAGGCTATCGCAGCCGCAAACCATCTAACACTTATTCCCATAGCCATGGACGGCGAGGGTGTCGATCCAGATGGCCTCGAGGCAGCTTGTAGGTCCTCGGGTGCGAAGGTCTTCTACTGTATGCCGACCTTGCAGAGCCCGACAGCCCGCACGATGAGCTTGCAGCGTCGGCGCCGTATTGCGGAATTGGCCGATAAACTGGACCTGACGGTCATTGAGGATGATGTTTATGGCTTCTTCGTGCCGGAAAGGCCTGTGTCGCTCACCGAGCTCATTCCTGACCGCAGCTTCTACGTAACGTCCTATTCAAAATGTGTCGCGCCCGGGTTCCGGCTCGGCACCCTGACTTTGCCGTCGGCATACACACAGCAAGCTGAGCTTCTGCTCCACGCCTCGTCCTGGTTCGTCGCACCCATTCTCAGTGAGATGGCTGTTAGGCTCATCGAAAACGGTCAACTGGATGAACTGGTCAGAGAGCGTCGACATCAGGCCAAGGAACGTTATCGGATGTTTTCCGACATCTTTCCAACGGTAGAGCCACTTGAATATCCTCCGTTCTATGGCTGGCTGCCCCTGCCCTCTGAATGGTCGGCGAGCAGTTTCGCCTCTGCCGCGCGCCGAAAGAACATACTCGTCACTCCTCCCGTCGCGTCCTCGGTCGACGAAACCGATCCCGGAGCGATCCGCGTTTGCTTGGGCGGATTGAAAGATCTCAACGACCTGTCAGATGCGCTGTATACTCTCAATGAAGTTATTACCCGCCCGCCACCCAACGTGTTCTCATTTGCCTAGCACTTCTGTGGTTGCCGCCCGTAATGCAAGAAGTTTTTGTCCATCTGAACGTGTGATCGAGGGCGGTCTTCTGTCAGGCCTTTGATTGCGGCATTTCGAGAGACCGCTGGCCGGTATGGTGATCTGCGGATCAGTTCCAAATCTACTTTCCGAGCTGTAAAGCTCATAGTGCTAACTGGTTTTCCTGATCCAGATCGGTTCGATCATTGCCCCCATTCAGGTCATCGACTTCTCACACCTCTTTCACCAGTATCAGCGTATTCGGCGGGGCATGTATCATGCCATCGCCGACAACGCTTGCTCCGGTAATCTTCCTGTTTCTTCAGCATGGCCCAAATTTTCCGTGCCATCTTGTTCGCCAGTGCAATGGCGACGAGCATTTTTGGCTTGCGCATCAGCATTCGGGCAAGCCATGAGCCTGATGCTGGCGGTTTACGGTTTGCCGCTCTTACACGCGACATTGCGCCGATGATCAAAAGCCTGCGTATGTCAGCCTGCCCCGCCTTCGACACGCGGCCGAGCCGGTCCCTTGCCTCCAGAAGAGAACTGTCGTGATACAAGTCCAAGCCAGGTTGCAAAATCGCGCCCAGACCGGAAAGTCGTCATTGCTGGTGTAAATGCCTCAACCGCCAGCGCGATCATGGGACCGACACCCGGCATCGTCTGAAGACGTGTTGCAGCGATACTGCCTCTGGAGACATCGGTAAATTGTGCCGTCCTGGTTTCGATACGGGCTTTCTTCTCTGCGATCTGCGCGAGCAAATCGCGGCATTCCTCCCGCACGACATCCGGAAAGTCTATCGTTGCATCACGGATGATTGCATCAATGCGCTTGATATTGGCGATGCCCTGCGGAACGATCTGCCCAAATTCGTAGAGAACGGCACGCAAGGCATTCACCAGTTCGGTACGCTGATGAACAAGCCGCTCTCGCCCCCCGGAAAAGCACTGCTCTCGCTTGTTGATCCGGCGTTTTCGGTTCTAGCCCAACTGACGGATGGTGGCATTCGCCCGTTTGCCGAGCTTGATATAGAGCTGCACAGCTCTCATGCGGTCTTCGTACGAATACATGAACTATCTCCTGTTAGTCCAAGAATTCGTCCGCACCTCCTTCTGGGGAGAATTCACTCGGCATTGACAAGGACAAAACCAAAATATCATTCGCTGCGTTCCTGGCGATCGCGGCGGCGAAGATCTGGCTGCCTTACTTTGTCAACACGACCTAGCTAAATGCTTCTAGGGTCTGCTTGCCGAGGTGCATCAGTGCAGGATTGAGATTATTTGCGCCGATCATCAAAGGCAGCCCACCAAAAGTCGTTGAGGCCGATCAGTGAAACGCACGGGAGTTGGGGCGTGCGGCGCGCGACTAAATCGCATAGTAGCGAGGCAGTCATGGGTGCGCCGCTTATTCCCATATGACCATGCCCGGTCGCGAATAGAATGTTTGTATGATCGGGGTGGAGCAGATGATTGGTGGGCTGTCCGGTGTGGAAGGTCCCACACCAATCCAATTGCTCACCTCCGCGTCCGGTAGACTTGGAATCATTTTGCGTCCGCAGGCGATCAGTTCGTCTCACCAAGGAATGTTACGGAGCAGTTCACGCGGAGCGAGACCGACCGGTCCATTCGCATTGGTCAACCAGCTCAGTGCACGCCACGCGATCCCGGGATGGGCCATCGGAAGAGTAGAACCTAAGTTGTATTGCGCACCGTTGGCCCCAGAGCAACCGTGTCCAATACTTCCTTCTTCAATGAGAGTAACGTGATGCCCATCTCGCGGCAGCGCAAGGGCACAACTCACCCCTATTATACCACCGCCGATTACAGCCACTTTACGGGCCATGGACAAATCCTGCTTCTCAAACCGCGAGAGCCATGAAATCTCGGCACCCTACATGGCCTGCCTTGGAGACGGCTATCACGACAACAAGAGCGTCGTCATGATAGCCGCATAGGAACCCTTTTTTAGGCGTCAATCATCTTCAGGCGACGCAATTCCTCACGCAGCTTTCCGATGAGCGCTTCGTTGGCAGGCAGATGCGGAAGCCTTATTTCGCCGCCGGGCCGCCCCAAAAGTTTCATCGCCGCCTTCACCGAGACGAAGGCGGGAGCGCCAAGTGTAGGAAGAAAATGATAAAGCTGATCGATCAACTTTTGCGTCTTGTAAGCTGTGGCGCTATCGCCACCGATCACGGCGTGATAATATGAAACCATATTGGCAGCACAAATATTGGAGATTGTCGATACGACCCCAACCGCACCACGCGGCAGCACGCTGCTAGCATAGGGCTCCAGACCCGTAAACACCGCCAGCTTGTCGCAAACGCGGTAGATGATCTCGCTCGCCGCGTAGAGGTCTCGGTTGCTGTCCTTAAAACTTACGATTTCTTCTGCTTTAGCGATTTCCGCCACCATATCAGCATCCATATTAACCCCCGTCCTCGGCGGGTTATTATAGACCATGATCGGAAGCCCCACACCGGCAAGCGTGTGGAAGTAGTTCACCACCTCGTTGCGCGAAGCGAAGATGCCGCCCGGCGGAAGAAGCATACATCCGTCGACACCTACGGCTTTCGCAGTTCGGGTAAGCGCCAGGGCCTCACGGGTGCCAACTGCGGAAGTGCCGGCGACTACCGTTATCCTGCCGGACGACGCCTCTACTGCAACCTCCCAGACGGTTGCACGCTCGGCGTCCGACATTGAATACCACTCACCCGTGCTACCGGTAACCACGACGCCTCTCACGCCCTCGCTGATGTAGAGCTCGATCAGGGCTTTAAAGGAGGCCTCATCGAAAGATCCATCTTCCGTAAACGGTGTTACCATCGCAGGAAAAACGCCATTCCAATCTGTTCGCAGTGTCATTTTTAAACCTCCAGTTAATTGAATCAGGTGATATGTGTT
Organism: Neorhizobium sp. USDA 3394; assembly: GCF_056280385.1. Taxonomy (NCBI): domain Bacteria; kingdom Pseudomonadati; phylum Pseudomonadota; class Alphaproteobacteria; order Hyphomicrobiales; family Rhizobiaceae; genus Neorhizobium; species Neorhizobium sp. USDA 3394. Next base: position 510,623 of record NZ_JBWCDU010000002.1, on the reverse strand, counting down.
ATATCACTTATGGGAGGCTGGTCAACCGACCGCTTGACGAGAATCTGATGTTTGATGTATCACTTTTTACGTAGTCTGCGCGTCACCGGCGGATCCACATAGTGTGCCACGATCTTCGCGCTCTCAAAAGAAAGTTGCGCCAGGGCGTTCAGGAGGTTTTGATCTCGATGTCTCAGATGCGTCTCGTTGTTGTCGGAGCGGCCGGGCGCATGGGCCGGATGCTCATAAAGACTATTGCCGAAGATCCAGGCTGCACCCTCTCGGGAGCGATCGAACGGCCTGGCAGCGCTGCTGTTGGTCAAGACGCAGGGGTCGTTGCAGGGATGTCGAGTTGTGGGGTTCTCGTAACTAGCGAAACTGGATCCGCCTTCGCCGAGGCAGACGGCGTGTTAGATTTCACTACGCCGGAAGCAACCGTAGAATATTCATCACTCGCCGCCCAAGCAGGCATCGTCCACATCGTCGGCACCACCGGAATGGAGCCCATTCATTTCTCCAAGCTGGAAAGGGCAGCAAGAACTATTCCCGTCGTCCAATCTGGCAATATGAGCCTGGGTGTCAATATCCTTGCCGCTTTAGTCGGAAGAGCTGCAGCTATCCTTGATAAAGAGTGGGACATCGAGGTTCTTGAGATGCATCATCGGATGAAAGTTGATGCACCTTCCGGTGCAGCTTTGTTGCTGGGAAAGGCGGCGGCCGCTGGACGGCAAACGATATTGTCCGATCATTACGTCGCAGGCCGTGATGGTTACACTGGCTCCCGGACTGTCGGCTCAATCGGCTTTGCCGCCTTGCGCGGCGGGACGGTCGTTGGCGATCACAAGGTCATCTTCGCCGGCGCCGGCGAGCGGATAGAGTTGTCACATATCGCTGAAGATCGCGGCCTCTTCGCACAAGGGGCCATCAAGGCCGCATTTTGGGCGCGCAACCGTGAACACGGTCTATATACTATGTCCGACGTACTAGGGCTGGACGGGCTTTAGCCATGCACTCGCCCTCACATAGACACCCGCCACGCGGCGCCTCTATTAGATCGCAAAATTGTAATATCAAATATCATTCGGCTGAAGGCAGATGGTCGGGGACGGCACCTCCACAGTGAGGGGGGCACTTCCGTACATTATTTCATCCGCATCAATTGACGGCCTCTTGATTCCTTCAGATTTCTATAGAAAAGCTGACAAACGTGTAGACGACTGCGACTCCGCTTCGCCCCCCGACACCGAATGTTCTTTGGTATAAATAATACCGGTTCTAGGGGATTTAGTGGTCACGGATAAAGGACTTCCAACTTGCGGACTTCATTACCGGATCTTCAAATAGATGGTCGGGGAGATACTTTAGGAGAACAGGTTTATTCACGGCTCAGAGAGGCAATTCTGTTGGGTGTTTTAAAGCCTGGGCAAAAGTTGAGTGTTCGTGCGCTGGCTAACTCTTTGAATGTCAGTCTGACGCCAACCCGCGACGCTCTCGCGAGACTCATCGCTGAGGACGTTGTTAAACAAGGTCCAGATCGGACGGTTTTTGTTCCAGTCCTTGATCTTGGTGAGATTAATGAAGTATTTGATCTACGTTGCTTACTAGAGAAACGACTTGCTGAGCAAGCCGTTGCAAATTCACTAAAATCGCTCGCACCTATGCTAAGAAAAATCCAGAACAAGCTTGTTCTGTCAATTGAGGATCACGACTATAAGCGCGTGGTGGCGCGCAATTTCGAGTTCCATTTTACGCTCTACGCTGCAGCAAACGCCAAGGTCACTGTCAAGCTGGTGGAAAATTTATGGTTGCGCGTTGGTCCTATGCTGAACCTACTTTACCCCGAGTTCGATCGAACGCGGTCAGGCGTTCGGAAACACGCAGCGATCTTAGAATGTGTCGAAAAGGGTGCGGTCCAGGAGGTTGGGATGGCTATTCAGTCGGACATTTTAGGTGCCAAGAGCGAGCTTATTAGGGTCGTGTCGTCGCTGATGACCTCTTCAAGGTAGGCACGCCATGTTCAGCGCCACCTCACTAGGGCGGGTTGCTGTTTACCGGATTCGGAATTTTCAAAGTTCGTGATTTGTGATTGAACGAAGCCGCTTGCGCGGCATTTGGAGCGCGGGATTTGCATGATGCGCTTCTGATTTGAAGGATTGGGCTGTTTTAGCCCAACCTTTGAACAGGAGATGACGATGACAGAGATAAGCCCGCTGCGCCGGCGCATGATCGATGACATGACGATCCGCAATCTTTCGCCAGCGACGCAACGATCGTATTTGCATGCGGTGACGAAGTTCTCGCGCTATTTCGGGCGATCGCCAGACCGTCTTGGACTGGAAGACGTGCGCGCGTTTCAGGTGCATCTGGTCTCATCGGGCCTATCATGGCCGGCCTTGAACCAGACAGTTTGTGCCCTCCGATTCTTCTTCGGCGTCACGCTTGGTCATGCCGAGATACCGGAGCGCATTGCCTATGCCCGGACACCGGCCAAGCTGCCTAGGATCCTCAACGGCGACGAGATCGTGCGGTTTCTGGAAGCTGTTCCAAGCCTGAGGACCCGCACCGCACTGACAACCGCTTATGCGGCGGGGCTGCGCGCCTCGGAAGCTGTCCATCTCAAGGTCCGCAACATTGATGGCGAACGCGGCATCATCCGCGTCGAGCATGGCAAGGGCGGAAAGGATCGCAACGTCATGCTGTCAGCGCAGTTGCTGGCGATCCTGCGGGTCTATTGGCGGCTGGCGAGACCCGAGGTCTGGCTGTTCCCGGGCCGGGGCGAGACCAAACCCATCGACGTCCAGGTTCTGTATTCTGCCTGCCGTTCGGCGTGCACTGCTGCCGGCATCGACAAACGTGTGACGGTGCATACGCTGCGCCACAGCTTTGCTACCCATCTTCTGGAAAGCGGAACCGACATCCGCATCATCCAAGTTTTGCTCGGCCACAACAATTTGTCCACCACGGCACGCTACACCAAGGTTTCCAATACCCTGATCCGCAGCACGACCAGCCCGCTCGACCGGCTGACGCTGGAGGTGGTGCCGCCAAGCTGAGTAAGCTTCGCCATGGCGGCGGGACTGGAGGTGGCGGATATTTTTCGCCGCCACGGGGAAAGATATCGTCAAACCCATGACACCCATCTCGGGCGTGTCGAACGCCGGGTCATGAGTGCGGTCGAGATGTGCCGGACCGCTCGCCTGGGCGGGCATGTCCAGCAATGTCAGGACTGCGCAGCGTTCCGCATCGCCTATAATTCCTGTCGCAACCGGCATTGCCCAAAGTGTCAGGGACAAGCGAGCCGTGACTGGCTTGTTGCCCGACAGGCCGATCTTCTGCCTGTCGGCTATTTCCACGTGGTCTTCACCCTCCCGCAGCAGATCGCCGCAACCGCCTTCCAGAACAAAAATGCCGTTTACACGATCCTGTTTCGCGCCGTCGCCGAGACGTTGCCCAAGCTTGCTGCCGATCCCAGGCATCTGGGTGCAGAGATCGGCTTCATCGCGGTGCTGCACTCCTGGGGACAGAACCTCCATTATCACCCACACATCCACTGCATCGTGCTGGGCGGCGGATTGTCGTTCGATCAAACCCGCTGGGTGACTTGTCGGAGGAACTTCTTCCTGCCCGTGCGGGTGCTGTCGCGTCTGTTCCGGCGACTGTTTCTCGAATACCTGAAGCAGGTTCATGACGAAGGCCAGCTTCAGTTCTTCGGCAGCATCGCGAGCCTGGCCGATCCAGCCGCATTCACTCGCATGATCAGAGAAGCGCGGCGCGTCAATTGGATCGTCTATGCCAAGCCGCCCTTTGCTGGACCCGAACAGGTGCTGGCCTATCTCGGCCGCTACACCCATCGCATTGCCATCTCCAACTCCCGGCTCGTCAGCATCGATGGCGATCGCGGCACATTCCGATGGAAGGATTATCGAACGGGCGGCAGGCAAAAGGTAATGACGCTCGATGCCAACGAGTTCATCCGCCGTTTCCTGCTTCACACCGTTCCGGACGGCTTTCATCGCATTCGTCATTACGGCCTGCTTGCCAATGGCCATCGGCAACTGAAGCTGGGCCTGTGCCGCAGCCTGCTCGACGTCCCGCCGCCGGAGCAGCCGATCAAAGAGCCGCACGCAAAGCCACCACCTTTGGCGCGCCGCTGCTCCTGTTGCGGCGGAATCATGACGATCATCGGCGCGTGGACCCCGCTCCAGCCAGTATGGAACGACAGCTCATTATCATATCAGTGGCGGCATCATTGCAACGATCAGCGTCGGCATGCCGAGAGGCCGCGTGGCGAGTGCTTTTGCCGATCGTGCCTGTGCGACGTAAAACGCAACGGCATCAAGGGTCCGGTCGATGCAAACCAGCCGAGAGGCCAGTCAACGACACCGCAACGACTACCAACAATCTCCTCCCAGGCCTGTGCACGCGTTCCGGCAAGGCTCGCCCCTGCCAAACGCCATCCACTGCTTCGGCGAAATCCCCATAGCGCCAAACAACCCGCGCCTTCGTTCAATCCGGTTTCAATGAGGTCCGATCAGTGAGTGCCGCATCCCCAGCGCCCGGACCTCACAGAACCCTCCAGATTCACTTGGCCCATGGAAGGAGAACGTCATGGGCAAGCCGCATCCGATCGAGTTGCGTGCGCGTGTTGTAGCGTTTGTTGAGGAAGGCAATAGTCACCGGGAAGCCGCTCGACATTTCCGGGTTTCGCCCAGATTTGTGAACAATATGGTGATCCTGAAGCGGGCGTCCGGTGCACTTTCTCCGGCCAGGCAGGGGCATCTGGGCGGCGGCAAGCTGGTGGGACATGAAGAATGGGTTCGGTCACGCCTGGCAGAGAACGGCGATCTGACGCTGAACGAATTATGCGTCGCTTTGGCAGGGCGTGGTGTCTTGGTCGACCGCTCTACGGTCAGCCGGCTTCTGCATCGGCTGGGGCTCAGCCATAAAAAAAAGCCTGCAGGCCGCCGAGCAGTTGCAGCCGCAGATCGCTCGCGCGCGTGATCTGTGGATCACCCGGCGCAAGCGATTCCTCAACAAAGCATTGGCGCAGTTGATCTTTATCGACGAGACCTCGACCAATACGAAGCTGACCAAGAAAACGGGATGGTCGCCAAGGGGAAAGCGCTATCGTACCCATGCACCGTTCGGCTCGTGGAAGACCCAGACCTTTATTGCCGGCCTGCGCTGCCATAGTTTGACGGCACCCTGGATCGTCAATAGGCCAATGAACAGCAAGATCTTCGAAACCTGGGTCGAAACCCAGCTCGCGCCGACCCTGTCGCCGGGCGACGTCGTGATCCTCGACAATGTCGCCTTCCACAAAAGCCAGAGAGCCGAGGAGCTGGTAAAGGCCCGAGGCGCCTGGCTTCTCTTCCTGCCGCCCTATTCGCCGGACCTCAATCCCATCGAGATGGCCTTTTCCAAACTCAAGGCTCTGTTGCGAAAACGCGCAGCACGTACCTTTGATGCCCTCTCAAACGCTCTTAGGGACATCTGCGATCTCTTCTCCGTCACAGAATGCCGCAATTTCTTCAAAGCAGCAGGATATGAGGCGGAATAGATGCAAAGTGCTTTAGGCGGCCTTACCGTGGGCTTACCTTCCAGACCACATGGTGAGACGTGGATTCCTATGTCGAGGTGTCAGGCGAAATGGTCCGGGCGGTGATAGATTTACCTGCGAGGATTCCGTGCACGGTTCAAGGTATCCAAGACCAAGAAATCGGTTCAGTTCAAGCGACAGAATCAACATCAATTGGCCGGCTGGAGAGAATATCGTTAAGGGTGTGAAGTACTTGAGTAAGTGTTTTTGTGTCCTTGGGCGCGCCTAGGCAGATACGAACCGCACCGGGCTCGCTTTCTCTGACTGCGGAAGCACCCGGAGGCGTCACGAGAATTCCACGGCTACCTGCGGCAGCAGTAAATTGACCTGCCGCCCACTCGGTGGGAAGCCGCAGCCATCCGTAAAATGCAGGGCACTTAAGTTTTTCCGCATTTGAAAAAGTGTTGAAGAAGACACTATATCGCTCTTGTGCCTGCTTTCGCCGTTCGCGTAGCAGGTCTTCCAAATTGCCGTCTCGAAGTAGCCGCACAACCGCCTCGCTAAAAATTGGAGACGCGTACCATGCGGAAGCATGCAAGAGGAGATTCAGCTTCATGAATGTACGGCCTAGGCACGGTCAATGTGCCCAATCGAAAGCCAGGCGTAATACATTTCGAATAAGAAGTCGTGTAAAAGGTGCGTGTTGGCGCCAACGAGGCGATTGGCACAGGGCGCTCGCTAAAGAAAAAACCGTAGACATCATCTTCTATGACAGTCAGGTCCAACTCCTCAGCGACTTCGGCGATTTGCTTACGCCGGGTCAGGCTCATGGTCCGGGCAGTCGGGCTTTGCAACGTCGGCATACAGTACAGAACCCGCGCCCTGGATTGGTGAAACACCTGCCTCAGGGACTCTGGATCAAGCCCTTCAGCGTCCATCTCAACGGGAATCAAGCGTAAACGGCTTGCTGCTGCGATTGCCTTGAAGCCGGAATACGTAAATGAACCAACAAGAACACTATCGCCGGGCTCTGTGACAAGACGCAACGCGATATCCAGTGCATGCTGAGCACCGTTGCAGAGGAAAAGATGCGCCGGTTCAATCGTGAAATTGCTATTTGATAGTGACGCTGCAATGATCTCACGGTGCTTCATGATTCCGCCGTGAGGATGAAAGCGCAGCAACGGCCTGAGCTCGTTTTCCCGCGTCACTTCGGCGAACAGCCTAGACAAAATCCGCACCTCGCTTCCTTCTACGGGTACATTGAGTGAGAGATTTACTGGTTCATATTTTGTCACAAATTGGGGCTGCTCAATCAGACGGCGGCGAACAAACGTTCCCTGCCCAACTCGGCTGTTAATTATCCCACGATGCTCAGCCTCCTGGTACGCTTTACTAACCGTCCCTACGGAAAGGCTGAGCTCACGGGCCAGATTACGGTGAGGTGGCAGACGATCGCCCTCGGACAGCCGACCGTCCGCGATGTCTCGTTCGAGAGCAGCGACTAATGCAAGGTAACGCGGACCTTCAGATGCTAGATGACCTGGCCGCCAGCTCAAACTTCCCTCGTCCAGACCCATGTTCCCTGCTCCTTGCACTTGATACCAGCCGCGTCCGACGTTAAGTTGATGCACTTATTATCGTACGACATCGGATTCCAGTCCTTCCGTGCCGCCATTTCGACCGCGCAGCTATCGCCAATGCGGCCGAATGCTGGTGAGGAATGTTTGACAGCACATGGATGATGTGATCCTGCCAACCTCCATCAGTCCTGGTCTGTGATTCGCCATTGCGGAATACCTGTAACGGCATATCCGGCGAAATCATGCGCAGACCCTCCCTCCTGTTCTATATCATCAACAGATTGTACCAATGCAAGTGAGTACATGCGCATCAGACCGCTTTTGCTCGCTCAGGACCGAGAAGGGCTCTGTGGGGTTCTACGAGCTATTGCGCACGATATAGATCGGCCTGCGTAATTTGCGTCTTGGCAAAAGGTGCGACCTGAGTTGGACGGATAATTACTTCCGCTTCATCGAGAGGCGTATCCAGAAACACTTGCTCGGCAACGCCCCCTCAATAACCTTTTTGACAGACGGTTTTTCGCATGACCCCTGGTCCCCGTGCTTTTTTTTTGCAGAGCGCTGACGGCCCCTCACCTCGTCAGGTTGGGCGCGACGTGGCAATAATTCACTCCCAGCAGCCTATGCCCCGCGCAGGGGTCATTTCGTGATATGGCTCATGACACGTATGGTTGACGCAGCTTCGGCGGGGCGTAATCAGTAAGGCACGAGCGTCCCGAGGCCCAGTTGTTCAGCAATCTCGAAAATTACAGAACCTACAGCGACGTCCTGTATTGCAACGCCGAGATTAAAAACCACAATGCGATCAACGTTACTACGTCTTCCCGGAAGCCTGCCTGCGACGACGCTGCTCATGGATCCTGCTATCCGCGAGATATCAGAGTAAGGAGAGCCCGTAGTCTTGATGTAGCTGTTAAATTGTTGCACATCGTCAGCCAAGAGTAGATCAGAAGCGGTGGTTATATCCTCTGACCACCCGCAAACATGAACTGGGAGAACCAAACTGCCCTCTCTAACCCAAGAGAATTGAAATGCCACATCTTCCAATCGACTTGTGGCGGTCACGACGACGTCAGCGCCGCGAATCGCAACCTCGGCATCTTTCACAGGGATTATTGTTGCTTTTGAACCAACCGCTTCAGCCAGAATGCGCACAGCGTTGTCATCTATATCAACGACGTGAAACACTGCTGTAGGATGGACTAACGAAAGCATTTCTACGTGGTAACGACCCTGGATGCCCGCACCGACGACCGCTATCTTTTCCACCGGGCTCGGCGCAAGATATTTGGAAGTGATAGCCGACACTGCGGCAGTGCGAACTGCTGTAAGGTAAGCGGCGTCCATCACACAGACTGGTAGCCCTGTATCTGGATTGCTCAACAGCAATAGTCCTATGATGTTTGGCAGCCCCAGCTTATAATTGCTGGGGTAGCTAGCAATCCATTTAAGGCCGGCTCTGCGCGATATAGGGAGCCAACCGGGCATTGCGTGCATCAAGGCATCGTTTCTTGGATGTATGCCTATCTTAGGCGGGTTCTCAGACGCGCCATTGGCGTGGTGACGAAGCGTCTCCTCGATAATATCCAACGCTGAGGCGAAGGGCAGTCTCGTTTGCGCGACGTCATTTCGACTTAACCATCTTACATGTGGCTGGTTCATAGTACTGCCTAGTGTTACAGTTGTTTTCGGCTATTGGGTCCCGCGCGGGAATACTGGCAAGCCCAAAAACCGGGCCGCCCGATACATTGTTGTCACTGCACTGATGGTGCTTTGGATCAATGTGCGCCTTCGAACTGCACTGTTTCGATTGCTGTCCGTATATCGGAAAGTAACAATGGTCGTTTTGGCGCCAAGGCCTTGTTGTTCTTAGCGATGTACTGAAGGAATTCCTGATCGTAAATGGTCACGTAGCTCAGCTTCCCTATCTCAGCTGAGGAGAGCAGTGGGATTGATGAAAGGTCCACAACGGCGCGCGGCTGCAAACGCAGAAGGGCGTCGTAAATTGAAGTCTTGTATTCTCTCTGCACGTCGGCCGTTGCGATAATAGCCATCGACAACGGCTCAATTCGGTGTCCGATCTCTGCCGGGCGCAGTAGTGCAACTTCTTTGTGATCCAAGGAACGTGTCCGCCTTCGAAAGTTCTTTGGATCGCGCGTTACCACTACGGTGCCTCTGAAGCGTCCTCTTACGCTACTCCGGATCAGGCCTTGGCCAAGCATGCCAGACCCAACGACGTAGAGACGATCGCACTGCTCTCCATTTGGAAATCGAGCAGCTACGAATTCGCGGACTATTTCATCGTAGTCCAATGACGCCTTAAATCCCTGTCGCTCGCGGGCTGCGCGCCCGATTTTTATTGCTGCTTTTCCAATATTGAAAATGTTGAAGTGGGGACCAAGAGGCTCGATGGCTTTCTCCAATTGGTCACTGATGTAGCCCTCGCCAAAGATCTGGGAGTGAGCACCGGATGCAATCTCGGCGAGACGGATAGCAATATTGTCCGCACCCGCAATGCGTTTGCACGGCAAGCCTAAAAATATTGGCCCGGCGACATCTCTGATTGCTTCCTCTTCGCCATATATTTCAAGACGCACGCAGGTCGAGATCAGAAGAACCCCACTTTTAGCGAGGTTCAGCGACAACGGCTTCACCCTCGCCGACTGCTGCGCTATCGTTAAAATGTCAGATTCGGCTGAATCAGCGAAGTAACAAGCTAGCATATTTGTCGTCCCTTACGTCGAATGACGCCTTTTCGCGGTGGAAGCGAAGTGCTTCGGAACTGCACTGACCGGTGCTTTGTCATAGCTTTTGCTCGGTTTGCTTGAGCCGTCGTCCATCCGAATTGTGAGACGCGCTTGCAAGGTCTCGCGCGGGTATTTTAGGATTCCGAGCACACTATCGTCGAGACCGAGCTGCCTGGCTGCATCAGTAAGGCCTCTTTGCACCTGAGTTAACATTGATTGGGCTGCCATTTGATCTACTCCTTATTTCGCGCCGTGCTGAGCTCGACGCCGAGAGCATTTGACGACTATCGCGCATGGGTGAGTCTCGAACCGGCACCTCGCCGTGTTCCACGCAAAGATTGCCGGCAGCTTCCGCCACCGCATACTCTCAGCAAGATACGTGCCAACTTTGGACTTGAATCTAGGAAAGGCGGATTTGGCATAAAGTTCAAAGGCGAATATGGACTGAACTGTCGTCGGACCAATTGAGAAAATGTCCTGGAGGTGACAAAAGTCATGGGAGTTGTCACGCATGATCAACGACCCTGCCGGATGCTAGGCAAGATCCGGGTCCATCAGTTGGACCATTCAACTCGCCCCTCAAATCCTCCCGCGGCACTTGGGAGGCGTTTCGTACAAATGCGCAACTTGTGCAAAATGCATGGCGACGGCAATTTGCGGATTATCTATTAAAGGCCGTGTGTTGGAGAAATGCCGCTGAGAACATCAGCGCGTCGATCCGTCGATTTCGATCCCGTACCGGCGGGTACAGGAAGGGTAAACCTTCAGTTCTGAACCCGAGCTAGGGAGTTGTCTCAATCAACATGCGGCCCAACGTGACGAAGTCAGCGACGGGAAGACCCGTGTGCTTTCGGGCCGAGTCAATCGCGAGCGGGAACCCTATGCACTCGAACACTAACACCGCTATGGAGGGGTTTGCCGGTAGCAACGCGCTTGTGGCGGCCATCACGTCTCTATTGAGCATCTCGGACGAAATGTCTGGTACGTGCGCAGCAAATTCTCGCCAAGAATCTGAGCCTTCAATGCCGCCTATTGCAACCGGGGTGTCTGCGGAACTCCAGCCTGCCGAATTAAAGTGGCGCTCCTGGAGCTTTGTCGCGTCGTAGGTTAGCAGACCTATCGATCGTCCAGCCGGCAACAGCCTCGCCATGAAAGGGACAAGAATCGAGCTTGATAGCCCGACTGGGATCGATACAGCGGAGGCCACGCCACCTTGAGTAGCCATCGACGGGCTTAACATCCCTAAGGGTGCTGTGGCCAGCGATGCTGCATGGCGGATGAGGAGTGCGCTACGCTCGATCTCCATGCTGGCCTTGGCATAGATCGAGCCGGATTCGCGCATGATCCAGAGGATCAATTCCGCGCCATTCTGTTCGAGCAGGTCGGCGGATTTAGACAGGATGCGCGCCCGCCCGGACGGCAATGTCTTAGCCCAGATTTTTTTGCGCTGCGCGTGCCTCGGTGGCAGCACGGACGATATCGGCGGCGCCACCAACGCCGACCGAGGCGATCACCGCGCCGTGCGAGAACGCGTTTCGCTTGGCAGCCGTCGCCTCGTGCGCTTTCAGGTCGGCGCGGCGGGCGTCCGAAATCCTCGTGCGCTTTTCATTGCAGGCTACGCGAAAGTGCTCGCGGTTCACTCCGCCTAGAAAATTCGTCTTGAAACAGAGTCTATCTCGAAAATGCTCTAACGAGCAGCCCTGATCAGCCTCTCAACAAGTCCTGTCTTTCGAGCGATGATCTCTGATCCCTGGTAGGAAAGGTGGCCGCTGTCCCGGTAGAGGAATTTACCATCGATCTCAGTTCTGCATTTTGTGTCGTCGCAGAGAAAGTCGTGGTAAGAGACAACCTCGACGTCAGCTTTCACGGCGACCTGGTTTAAGAGATCGAGAGTGCGGGATCGCATCCGGCGGTAATCGATGACATCGATTTTGCAATCACTGTGCCGCCCGAGCATAAGACCTCCACTCACCTTTCGCTCAAGGCAATCGCCGATATCGAAGCCTGCGACTGGCGGGGGAGCAACTATGACCACTCGCCTACCCAAAGCGCGAACTGCCTCGACGAGAGACTTGATACCCTCAATCGCTTCATCTACCGACGTTTCAACTTCCGTGAATGTCCCGTCACGTCTTTTAAGCAGCATGAAGTCTTTGGAGTCAGGGGCGTCAAATGGACTCGAAATGACGACGGTCCTTATCTCCGGCCGATTTTTCAGGGTATTCAAAACACTGTCATTGAAGCGGATACAGTCCTCACCAAAGGAGAGAGACACTGCGCGCTTGGAGATGGCAGCAACGCCGATGGCGGGGGAGCATCCGCTCATTGTGAGCTGAGCCAGGCCGGCCTCTCCGACCGTTTTGGCCAAGCCGGGAACCAGTGCCATGGCAAATGAATCGCCCCAGACCAGCAATTCGGGCCTGTCTGTCGTCTGGCAGGCCTCCAGAATGCCCTGAGGCCGCGATCCAGATGTGCGATCACATTCCCTTGCCAGGCCGTAATTGATCCGTCGGCTCTCGGAAAAGCCACCCTTACTTTCGGCTGCGCCAATGTCGACTGACAGTGCGAAGCCGAGAAGAACCGTTGCGGCAACGAGTCCTGAGGCCATCCGTCCACGAGATGTGACGAATCCCCGCTGGAACGGCTTTTCCACGAAACGGTGAAGTACCAAGCTCGCTACAACTGAGAAGGCAACTGCCGCATAGATCGCAAGCGAAGGAGGCTCTTCCAGCCAGGCAGCCCGCACATATACAAGCACCGGCCAATGGATCAGATAGAGCGAGTACGAGATATCCCCAATCCTTGCCATGCTTCGAACTGCCACATTATCCTTGTTGGGCGACAGCAGGAGGATCAGGGTTGCCAAGCAGACCAAAGCGGCATTCACGATCGGGTTCTGCAAACCAGAAGGTCCAAAGGGAATAAGGAGGATAAGCACGAGCGCCGGGAGGCGCAGCGCCGCAAACTTGGCAGTCACGCGAGCGCTGGCGGGAAGCAATGCCCCGAGCGAACCAATCGCTATTTCCCAAAAGCGGGTCGGCAAAAGATAAAATGCTGCGGATGGGTCACGAAAGGCCACGTAGAGACACAGTGCCAGACTGGCAACCAGAAGTGAACCAACCATTGTGAGCCACCATCTCTTGGGAGACAAGGCCAAGAAAGCAGGAAGCAGCAGATAACACTGTTCTTCGACAGCGAGCGACCAGAAATGCAGGAGAGGCTTCGTTTCGGCGGATCCGCCGAAATAGTCCGCCTGAATCCAGAGAACGATGTTGCTGGTGAATGTGAGCGCCCCGAGGACCTGAGTTCGGAAGTCCCGTAGGCCCATATCTGACAGGAAGAAGGGTGCAGCGATCGTCGTGAGCGCAATGACCACATAGGCGGCGGGCAACAGACGCTTCGCACGACGATAATAGAATTCCCAAAAGCTGAACCGTGCCTGCTCAAGCTCGGTCGCGATGAGGCCGGTGATCAGAAAGCCCGAAATTACGAAGAAAATATCAACGCCGAGATAACCAAACGACGCGACTTGGGTATGATAAAAGACAACCAGCAGGGCAGCTAGACCCCGCAAGGCATGGACATCGGCTCGAAAGTCGCGCGGCATAGAAGACCTGATGAAATTCCCGGCTTAACTGGATGAACTAAGACCTTAGGCACCTTGGTCAGCCGCAGGAATCCGCAGCGACGATGTGAAAGGTGCTTTCATTCGCTGGATCGATTTCGGCCGATTTGCCGCACTCGCCCATAACTAAGAAGATCGTCGGCAGCAGGTGCCGGCGTACTTGCTTTCAGTCGATTGTTGTTCTTCTAATGGAGCATGCCCGCCAATTCGTAAAATCGATTGTGTGAATGCGATACATCCATGTTATGGATTGCTTGCAGACGCCGTTGGCTCGATGCTTTGACGGAGGGTAGAAACTTATGGTGACGCAAGCAGGCGCAACCTCGCCTAGTGCGCTCGCCACGCTCATGTCGCCGTAAGGCTTCATCACGCTGTTGATTTGCACTGAGAGCTGACCCGGGGTTGGAGTGAACCCCTCGGGCTGGACCAGCGAGGCGCTTCAAACCAAGCCAGCCAGTGGGCGAGTTGGGTTTCAAATTCTGCTGGCGATCTGTAGCCACGGGCCGAGTGCAGCCGCTTGTGTAATTGTAGACCTCCTCGATGAACCTCGGCAACCGCTCGGCCACGTCTGCAAAGGTCTCGTAGCCTGCGGGGTAGATATCCTCCACCTTGAATGTCTTCATAAAGCTCTCCGCCTGCGCATTGTGATATGGGTTCCGACGGCGCTCATGGAGCCTATCAGACCGGCCGCATCAAGCGCCTGTCGGTAGGTTTCGCTTGCGTATTGGCATCCGCGGTCCCGCGCAGTGAATGCAGCCCGGCGGAGGCCTCCTATTTTCGATCGCTGAATGCAACGACGCCAGCGCTAACGGCGTGTCCAGTCGCTTTGACAGACCACGGCCGACGACTTTCCGACTGCAGGCATCGAGAATAACAGCGAGATAGCAGAAGCTCGCGGCGATGCGGATATAGGAAAACTCAGCCACCCAGACCATGTTGGGCCTCGCCGGGGTTGCCGTAGAGTTTCGGGTAGATCGGTGAATCGTGGCCACCGTCCGTCGTTCGAACATAGCGGTTTCGAGGTTTGATGCCCAATCCATTGGCCCGCATGACACGAGCCACGCGCTTGTGATTGACGAGGTGCCCCCGTCGGTGAAGCTCGTGCGTCACGCGGCGATAGCCGTAGCAGGGAAATTCGTCCTGAACGTCCTCGATTCAAGGCCCTTGCTGCGGAGCATTAGTAGTAGCTGCATCTCGGGAGGTCGATCTTCTTGCAACCCCGTCAGACGGAGCAGGCCGCGGGCCGATGACGATGGAGGAGTTCTCGTTGCTGCCGGCGATCGGCTGCTGCGGAGTGGTTTTAAAACCAGGTCCAACTCCATCGTGAGCTGGCCGACTTTGCGTTCGGCGCCGCGATCTGCGCCTCATATTCGGCGATGTCGCTCGCCTCTGCCTCTTCATCGCTCAGTTCGCCGCCGTCAAACTGCGTCAACCACAACTGGATAAGGTTGGCCGAAACGCCGTAAGTGCGTTGCGTGTCGCACCGTCCAATGACACCGTTTCGAATATCCTGGCAAAGCTGCAGCTTGAACGGCGTCGAATGCCGTCGATATGGTCCTCGGGACTTCATGAGCCTTCTCCGATTGAGGCCCACAGAGCGTGTGTTTTTTCGTACCCCGTGGCCCAGCCCGAGGGGGTCACTCCAACCCCGGGTCAGCTCTCAGTGCAAATGAACAGACAAAAGTCATGCGCGTTGTCGTACACGCTTCATGGCGATGCGGTATGCTCGTTAAGAGTTGGTCCATCGGTTGGATTCAGCTCAGCCTTGAGGTCCACCAGCGACTGCATAGGCGATAAGGAAGTTGCTGTTCACCATCAGTGGCCACGCGATAAAGTGGCGTTATCATGGCAACGATGGCAAGTCCACCCAAGCGAAATCCTGCTGCTCAAGAACATTTCGAGAGCGGGACACGCCGGAGCGTTTGCCAACGGCTTTGCGACATTCGGCGCTATGTCCGTCGATTTCCCGACACACCCCTCATGCACGTCTGCATGCTTCACCGAACAAAGAGCCCAAATCCGGGAGATGCGAAGCCAAATCCAAATTGGCATGATTCTTGATTGCCAATTACCAGGCAGCCAATGCTTGGTGCCGCAACACGGAAAATCATGGGTCGCAGGATGCAAGCTCAGAAGCACAGTCTCACGATTTGCACAAGTTGGGTAAGGTCGGTGACGAATAGTCGATCGGGGGCGGCCAACGGTAATCGTCGCAATCGATGGATCTCGAGCCGCTGTGAATTGCGAGATGGCTTTCGATTGTCATCTATCAACGAGCGGCCTTCTACATGTACTAAAAAAAGGCGCTGCCAGATCTATGACTGTAAGTAGCTCGAAAGGAATTTCCGCAACCGAGTTAGACGACGCCCTTTGCCTCTCCGCCCCCGCCGCCGTTTTACAATCCTTCGCAGTGCCAAACCTGCAAGCCGCTGAATCGAGGGCGGAGGAAGAAGTTCTACTCGGTCTGCTCCCCGCGCATGCGCGACGAGATAATGCAATGAGAGCCTTCTTTGCCGAAACGCTCGCTGGTCCGACTATGGGTCAAGACCATCTTTGGCGGGCGGTAGGTCTGTACGATCGGTCTGAGCTCAGTCATTTGCTAGGAAGCATGTTCCAGCACTTGCGGCGGGCAACACCAATAGCCTGCGGGTGGAAGAAATACCTTTCCCGCAAACTCTGCGAGGCTGATGGCCATATCTCTATGGGTTGCACAAAGTTGCCGACAGCGCATGGAGCGCCAGACCTGCTTCGGACCAGAAGAAGGCGAAAAACCTGCAAAAAACCGGTCGGTGAGCGCAGTCCCAGCCGGTTGCCACGTCAACGGCGTAGAGAACGCTTTGGAAGCTATAAAGAGGACCGACAATGATTGCGAATCAAGCCGCAGAGACCCCTCGTAAGGTGCCGTTTTACCGTCATCTATACGTGCAGGTTCTCACTGCAATCGTCGCTGGCATTCTGGTAGGCAATTTTTATCCTGACCTCGGTGCTTCTTTGAAACCACTAGGGGATGCATTCATCAAGCTCGTCAGTATGATTATTGCGCCGGTCATATTCTTGACGGTTACAACCGGCATTGCCGGAATGGCTGACCTGAGGAAAGTTGGACGTGTTGCCGGAAAGGCGATTCTCTATTTCACTGTGTTTTCGACCTTGGCACTCGCTGTTGGCCTTATGGTCGCCAATCTCCTTCAGCCGGGCGCTGGGATGCACATCAATCCCGCGACACTTGATCCAAAAGCCGTCGCCGGCTACGCGGCAAACGCTCACGGGACGACTGCGGTGAGCTTTCTTATGAACATCATTCCAAACACCATCGTCGGCGCCTTCGCGGATGGCAATATCCTTCAGGTGCTGTTCATCTCGGTACTTTTTGGAATAGCAATCGCAATGGTCGGCGATCATGGTCAACCGGTGGTCAGGTTCCTGAATGCACTTACGGAACCGATCTTCAAGCTTACGGCCGTGCTGATGAAAGCTGCTCCGGTAGGAGCTTTCGGCGCGATGGCATTCACCATTGGTAAATATGGCATTGCCTCCCTTGTTAACCTGGTAATGCTGATCGGCACTTTTTACCTCACGTCGCTCCTCTTTATCCTCGTCGTGCTCGGGACTGTCGCGCGATGCAATGGATTCTCGATCATCGCTTTGATCGCTTACATCAAGGAGGAGATCTTGCTCGTCCTGGGGACATCCTCGTCGGAAGCGGCTCTGCCGGGCTTAATGGCGAAGATGGAGCGGGCGGGCTGCAAGCGGTCGGTCGTTGGACTCGTTGTCCCGACCGGATATTCTTTCAATCTCGACGGCACAAACATCTACATGACGTTGGCTTCACTTTTCATCGCCCAAGCAACGGACACGCCGCTCACGCTGGCGGATCAAATCCTGCTTCTATTGGTTGCCATGCTGAGTTCAAAGGGTTCGGCCGGCATCACAGGTGCCGGCTTTATAACGCTTGCAGCGACGCTTTCCGCGGTGCCCTCGGTGCCGGTCGCCGGTATGGCGCTGATCCTCGGAATCGACCGTTTTATGTCGGAAAGCCGGGCAATCACCAATCTAATCGGCAATGCAATAGCGACGCTCGTCGTCGCTAATTGGGAGGGAGATCTCGATCGGGACCGGATGACCGCTGCGCTGGCCAGGGAACCAGCGGTGGACGAAATCCAATAACAAGATGTTCAAACTCAAGTGAGGTTTTCGTGCGCCAACGGTGAATACGAAAAGGCACAAATCGACTGAGTGGTTGAGTCCGCTCACGTTCCAATAGCTTTCAACTCAGGTGGAGCGGCTATCATGTCAAAAGGAGGCTGTATCAAGCAACGTGTGGAGCGCTCCCACCTGCGTCGAACGAATGCGCGCCTCGCCATGTCCTGTTACAATCTCCTGGAGCTTCGAGGCCTAAACCGGCGGCGCGGCATTTGCAGCGTCTATGCATGCGATCACATCAATCGATTTCCCAGGAACCATTTCGGACGACATAAGGGGCAGGCAGCATCGGAGCTGCCTCTTATGGAGCACATGTGATGAAAATAGACGGCGATCATCGTGGCAATAACATCAGCGGTACAGACGGCAACGATATAATCAATGGCCGCGGCGAAGGAGATTGGATCCAAGCTCGCAACGGTGATGACTGGATCGACGGCGGCAAAGGGCATGACCTGGTTTTCGCCGGTGAGGGTCACGACATTGTCTGGGGCGGCGAGGGTTCCGACACCCTTTATGGTCAGGAGGGAGATGATCTCCTGTACAGCGACGCGCCGAACGCGCCGCGCAACATTCCTAAAGGGCTTGAGGGGTACGACGTACTCGGAGGTGGCCCGGGAAAGGACACTCTCATCGCAGGGGATGGCATTGATCTTATGAAGGGTGGAGCCGACGCCGACGCGTTTGTGTTTTCTTTCCACGACCCGATGATCGGGGGCGACAGGAGCTACGCCATCGTTGACGATTTCGACCCCAAGCAGGACCGATTTACCTTTGATGCAAAAGGCTTGGGCGGAGATCAACCCGGCGCAAACTTTGTCGACCACTCCAGCGGAGTGCCGGGTTCGTTTGTGGACACCTTCTATAGCGGCGCAGCGGCGCACGCAAAGGGCCAGCATGTGGTGGTGCTCACCGACCAAACTTACGCGTCTGCTTCCGCAGCCGCCAAAGCGATTTCCGGCGAGAACGCTGGCGACATCATCGTGTACCATGACTCCTGGACCACCGTCGCGATGGTGGCTTACGTCGACTCCGCAAACCACGCTGACAGCTTCGCGGAGCTGAACCATCTAACCCTGGCGGACCTTGCCACCATGACGGCGTCGAACTTCGCCTTCATCTGACCTGAAGAATTCGTGGAATACTTCCAGCTGGGAGTTGAGGTCAGTCAACACAGTCTGGTGTCGTAACTTCGACACACAACGTAACCCGGTGCCTCCCTCTGAAATGAGAGGCACTGGGCGTATCCGAAACTGGGAATGCGCAGCGGGGCAGCCAGCACATATCGGTTTCCCATTCTCAACTGGTCGTCCCTGAGACGAGCCAAGCACCAAACATAAGAGATAAGTCGCTAGATGAAGTCGCGATGGTGACACTATTCCGCACGGCTTGAGCGTTACAGACGCAGGAATACTCTATGATTTTGTCTCACAGCAACCCAAATCGACCACAGTTGTTTTTCGTGACAATCCTATTGTCGCTGAAAAATGCTTTTCCCGGCATTGCTGCGACTAGCGCCGCGATCAACGTGCTTGCGATGACGGGCTCATTCTTCATGCTGCAAGTTTATGATCGGGTAATTCCGGCCCATAGCCTCCCGACCCTCGTTGGCCTCGGGGTAATCGCAGCGACCTTGTACGTCTTTCAGGGAATACTTGAATTCATCCGGTCGCAACTGCTCATGCGAGTCGGCATGTCCGTTGATGAGCGGTTCGGAAGGGTGGTCTACCAATCGCTTTTCATCCAATCCAACCACATGCAGACGCCGGACGACGGCCTTCAGTCTGTGCGCGACCTGGACACGGTTAGAGGTTTCCTGTCCGGTCTTGGCCCGACAGCTTTGTTCGATATTCCCTGGATGCCGTTCTACCTTGGACTTTGCTTTTTGTTTCACGTCTGGATAGGAGTTACTGCTCTTGCGGGAGCGGTCACCCTGGTCGCGCTGACCATTCTGGCCGAGCACAAATCGCGTCAGCCTGCAAAAGAGGCCGCCGAGGTCTCGACAGAACGGCTTGCTCTCGCCCAGTCTTGCAGGCGGAATTCGGAGGCAGTCTTGGCAATGGGGTTTGGCCATCTGCTTGGCCGAAAATGGGCTGACGTAAACCGCCGTTATCTTGATAATCATTTTAGTTCAATTTCTGCAACTATCTCTTTGGCAACCTTGTCCCGGATTTTACGTATGATGCTCCAATCCATAATGCTTGGAGTCGGTGCAAGTTTGGTCATCCGGCAGGAAGCGACGGGGGGCACAATGATCGCCAGTTCTATTTTGATGAGCCGCGCCCTGGCGCCAGTCGAACTGGCGATTGGCCAATGGAAGGGATTTGCTAGAGCCCGGGAAAGTTGGTCACGTCTTATCCGACTCGCCGATGTCATTCCTCCGACAAGGAAGGAGGTGGTATTGGGACGACCTACCGAGGTTCTCACTGTCGAAAATCTACACCTCGCGGCGCCCGGCGCGCGAAACACTATCGTCCGCGGCATTGCATTTGAGCTTCGTTCGGGACAGGCACTGGGCGTGATCGGTCCCAGCGCCTCAGGTAAATCCTCTCTTGGTCGAGGATTGGTGGGGCTGTGGCAACCGGTCGCCGGCACCGTACGCTTGGATGGCGCCGCAGTCTCCCAATGGGGTCCCCAGTTGCTTGGCACCTATATTGGATACCTCTCACAAGATGTTGCTCTCTTCGGAGGGACGATCGCAGACAACATAGCTCGCCATGACCCGGACGCCTCATCAGAAAAAATCATTCACGCGGCGAAGGCGGCTGGCGTCTATGACATGGTTGTTCAATTCAAAGACGGCTTCAACACAAGAATCGGAGAGCAGGGCTCCGTCCTATCTGCGGGGCAACGACAGCGAATCGGGCTGGCGAGGGCGCTCTATGGCGACCCTTTTTTGGTTGTGCTCGATGAACCCAATTCTAATCTTGATGCAGACGGCGACAAAGCACTGTCGCGCGCGATTATGGGGATTCGATCGAGGGGAGGCATAGCAGTCGTTATCGCCCATCGCCCCAGTGCACTTGAAGCAGTCGACAAAGTGCTTGTGCTCGAGGACGGTCACACAAGGTCATTTGGCTGGAAAGATGAGGTGCTGCGAAGGACGACGCAGTCATGACGAACGATGCTTCTATCAGTCAAAATAATGGCGCGATGGTTCAAGACTACGCTCCTGTAGCCGAGCGCTCAATCCGCCGCCTCACTTTGGTTGCCTTTGCTACAATATTCCTGCTGTTTGGGGTCTTGGGGGGGCTTGCAGCAACCGTTCACCTGCGCGGAGCCGTCATTGCTTCGGGCACGCTCGTTGTTGATAGCTATGTGAAGACAATCAGGCACCAAAGCGGTGGTACTGTCAGTGATGTGTTCGTCAAGAACGGAGACCGTGTCCTCGCCGGACAGTTGCTCGTCCATTTGAACGATATCCAGCATCGAGCGAATCTGGCGGTCATTTGCAAGCGGCTGAAAGAGCTTTCGGCGCGAATAGCGCGCCTCTTGGCAGAACGCGACTCAAAAGAGGTGATCGATTTTCCTAAATCCTTCTTCAGACATCAAGGGAACGTTGAAGTAGCCAAAATCATCGAGGGGGAACAGCGACTGTTCAATGATCGCCGTGCGTCGAGGGCAGGACGAAAGGCACAACTGATCGAACGGTTAAACCAGCTCTCGAAGCAGGCAGAAGGATTGTCGGCCCAACAGGATGGAAAACGCGGTGCCGTCTCCCTCGTCAAAAAGGAACTGGCGAGTCTACAATCGCTGTTCGAACGAGGCGTCATACCTGCGACCCGGGTCTACGCTTTGCAGCGCGACGCGGCGGATCTCACTGGAGACCTCGGGAGTCTCATTGCATCAACCGCTGAGATAACTGAAAAGATGGCAGAAACAAAACTTCAAATCATTCAGATCGACGATGATCAGAGAACTGAAATTTCGGATCAACTGCGTCAGGCAGAGAGTGAGGTCGGCGAATATTCCGAACGCATGGTAGCCGCAAGAGATGAGCTGCAGCATGTAGATATCCGCGCTCCCCAGGCAGGAACCGTCCACCAACTGACGGTGCACGCTGTTGGCGCCGTAGTGACGCCTGGCGAAACGATCATGCAAATCGTCCCAAGCAGCGATGCTTTCACCGCAGAACTCAAGCTTGCACCCCAAGATATCGACCAAGTTGCCGTGGGGCAGGATGTCAGGCTCCGTTTCTCAGCATTTAGCCAAAACACAACGCCTCAGATGAATGGCCGCGTTACGGATATAGCGGCCGATCTCACAACCGACCAAAGAACCGGCCAAGGCTACTACACCTTGCGGGTTCACATTCCGCAAGAAGAATGGGCGCGCGTCGGAAAGCTCACGCCCGTCCCAGGGATGCCCGTCGAGGCGTTTATTCAGACGAGCGAGCGGACCGCGCTGGCATATCTCGTTAAACCACTAGCGGATCAAGTGGCGCGAGCTTTCCGAGAAGAATAATAGCCCTCAAAGCCGCGCTTGCGAACTTTGTCCTGGTGGAATTCGGAGCTCTCATCGACTGGGGCACGTCGCTGGTGAGATTCCGCCCTCATCCAGCGTAATTGGCACCGCAACCCCGATCTACTTGGATCCGCAGCATGGCGGCGTTTAACCCTTCTGGGAAATGCAGTACCTGCCGCTTTTCTGTGCGCCTGACGTGGCTGCCGATTCCGATGAAGCGGCCCCTTTGTTCCGAGAAAATCGCGCGCCGGGTTTCCAAGTTGTTCTCACCCCCTGTTTACTGGGGTCTACAGGCAATGATTGTTGCCCGTTCATTCAGGCGAGGTGTCAAGCTTTTCCGGGTATGTTTCGGCGTGGGACTTTCGCCGTTTAATTCGGGCTCCGACGCATGCGTGGAACGGCGCAGTTAGCACGGTTTTTGTTGCATGAATCTCTATTGGACGGTGCGGTCATATGTCCGGCCTGTTAGCGCGGTCATCGACCGCTGGCCACGATGAGTTCCGCGATGCCGATCGCCTAATGGATTTTGCGCGATCAAAGGCGCACCCCGTCAGACGGTTTGATCGGCGTTGAGATTCGTCCCTCAAGTTCATCATGCTTTGGCAAGTTGCCACGTTATCCCGACGCCGAGACGCCAGGAATTCTGTTTCTAGACAATAGCCAGGGATGTTGCTCGTTGAAAAATTCGGAGCCAGCGCGCAGCAATCTTTGCATCCATATCCATAGCGTGAATTGGTGTCATCCTCACAATCAATTTTACCAAACTCGTCATACACTGGTAAGGCATGCCGAGTTCAAAAGTGAATGACTGTGCGCGCGATCGTCGAAGCTGACGCTGGCAGTTTGTATGGAGAGGACAATGTGCGGGCAGGGCCGCAATACAACGACTACGGCTCGCGGGCACGAATGGCGTGAACGGCACGCGGTCGATGACGGCCTGGTCCACGAGACATTACCAAACTCACAGTAACTGAGGTCACGTGAATGACAATATCTCTTGCTGACGTACCAGGCATGGTTGGTCAGGAACTTAGCATTTCGGATTGGATGACGGTCGATCAAACGATGATCAACCTATTTGCCGATGCGACACATGACCATCAGTTTATCCACGTGGATCCTGACCGCGCAGCGATGGAAGGCCCATTCGGAGGAACGATCGCGCATGGTTTCTTAACACTGTCGCTTCTGCCAGCGATGACCTTCAATGGCCTACCGAACATTCGGGAACAAACAATAACCCTGAACTACGGTTTCGATCGCGTCCGCTTCCTGTTGCCTGTCAAGACCGGCAGTCGCGTACGGGGCCGCTTCTTGCTGTTGAATGGCCGGTTTCGCGGCGCCAGTATTCTGATGACGACTTACCAGGTGACTGTCGAGCTAGAACACGAAAGCAAACCGGCACTCACCGCCAACTGGATAACCATGGTCCAGTTCAATCCAAAGGACCGGCCAAAGGACATCTGACGATCACCCGTGGATCGGTTCTGTCGTGCGCTCCTGCTGCTCATCAGGCCGCTCGAGATGTTCCGCCTCACCTCAAAATCTCCCTTGAACGAGGATTAGTCCGGCCGGCCGAAGAGGCAAAGTGTCGCGTCTGTTTCTCGTCACATCGCCATGTCGGGATGCAGTCTACCTCTCCCAATTTACCGACAGGAGGTAATCTCTCTGCCCGTATCTATTGTTTTGTCTAGAGCAGACCATGCGTCACTTCACAAGGCTCGGCGCCCTTCCATGAGACCCCCACCATCTCCTAATTGGGAGTATTCAGGGATAAAATAGGATGCATCTTCAAATGCAACTAGATAGCTTATGTTGGCGGCTTTCATCATTTCTTGATTGGTACTACGCCGCGTCAGTTGCCTCCCCTAACGGACGATATCCCGGCAGAGGCGATCCAAGATCACACCCTGACCATGTCACGAATCCGCCTACGATCTGCGCTTACGGACCGTATCCCTGGGGCTTGAGGGCCGGCGAACTGGGTTCAATAGGTTATGCGGTTTAAGGGACTTGATCTAAATCTTTTGGTCGCGTTCGACGCCGTGATGACTGAGAGAAGTGTCACAGCGGCTGCTCGGAGCATCAACCTCAGCCAGCCCGCCATGAGTGCTGCGATCGCCCGCCTCCGGCTCTATTTTGGCGACGAGCTTTTTATTATGCGGGGGCGCAGTTTCTTAACCACCCCGCGTGCGGACGCACTCGCCGTCGCGGTGCGCGATTCCCTGCTCAACATACAGTTTTCCATCATTTCCGCAGACCCGTTTTGCCCAGCGAAGTCGGGTCGCTGTTTCAGGTTCGTTCTTTCGGACTCTATGACCCTTGTATTTTTTGGTAAGGTCGCGGAGCGTGTAGCCCGAGAGGCGCCAGGGGTCAGTTTCGAGCTCCTGCCACTTGATGACGAACCTAGTGAGCTTCTACGCCGAGGAAGTGCCGACTTTATTATCCTTCCCGACCTTTTCATGTCTAGTGAGCACCCCAAACGCAAACTCTTTGGGGAGACGCTCGTATGCGTAGGCTGCCCGAGGAATAGCCTGTTAACGAAACAACTGTCGTTAGAGAAGTATTTTTCGCTGGGACATATCGTGGCAAAGTTTGGAAGCACAAAAGGGCCTTCTCTTGAGCAATGGTTGTCGAGTCAACACGGCTTTAAAATGCGTGTTGAGCTCGTTGTGCCTAGCTTCGTGTCAATCCCTCCCCTGCTATCGGGTACTAACCGGATAGCGACTCTGCCCTTGCGATTGGTGAAGAAGTTGGAACATGCTATACCATTAAGAATCGTCAAGCATCCATTCTCCGCCCTTTCTTTTAACGAGATAGTCCAGTGGCCCGCGCTTCATAACGCAGACGCGGCCAGCATTTGGATGCGAGAAATATTGTTACAGGAGGCGTCGAGTATGGATTACATGGATGCCATCGAGCCTTTTCGAAGCGCAGAATGTTCTCGCACACGGAAGCGAGGGGGCGATGTCCGGTAGGTGGCATCTGCACGGACACCACACATCCGATTGGTGCCTGAAACATGGCCAGCCGCGTTAACTCACCACAAACCGGAGAGGATCTTCGCGATGCCCATGTTGCGAAAACCGGGTTTCCATTGGACCTCTCAAGGAAGGCTCCTGTTCAAACCAATGGTACTGGTCGCCTCCTTTTGGATGCTAGGCACGGGCTCCGCCGGTGCGCACGTCAAATGGTTCTCTGTCTACGACACTGCTGCCCAACCACGCGGCCTCGGAGAAGTGCTATGTCAGGATTTCGGTTTCCTTCTTGTCGTTGCCATACTCTGCTTTTTCTCTGGCTGTCTGGTTGAGCAGACTGCTCTGGGTGAACCAATATCACGGCTGCTCGGGCGCTTTGCGTTTGGCCTGGGGCGACATGCTGAGGCGGTAATCCGCACTGGTTGTGGGTTTTTCTTCGTATCGCTCTCTACGACCGGAGGGATCCTACTGACGCCCGAACTGAAAACCACGTCCGCCGTTGTGGGGCCCTTGCAGCTGACAATCGCGGCTGGGCTGCTGTCAGCCAGCACGACACCTTTATCCGCCGTAGGTGTCGTCGCGCTTTTCGGCCTGGCCGTACGGGACTACGGTGTATTTCATATGGCGGACTATTCGATCTTCCTGGGGCTTTCGGCCTATCTCGCCCTTACCGGGTTGCAAAAAAGGTTGTTGGGCGTCCTACCGTTAGACATCCTGCGATATTCGACCGCTGCCACGTTGATGTGGGCCTCCGTTGAGAAGTGGGCCTATCCTGACTGGAGCTTTCCGCTCCTGGCCGCGCATCCCAATATCGCGCTTGGCATAAACAGCGAGTCTTACATGCGGGCCGCGGGCATGATCGAGTTCACACTCGCGTTTGCCCTATTGTGGACGCCTCTGGTTCGACGCCTTTCCGCGGTCGTTCTACTTGCAATGTTCGTCAGCGCCTGCGCCGAGTTCGGCAAAGTGGATATAGTCGGCCACTCCGTGATCATCGTCGTGCTCATCACGATTTTCGCAGATGACCGGCCTAAGACGGTGGATCTGCGCGTTCCATGGCTCAGTCCGGCGGCGCTCTGTGCGGCGCTCGTGGCAACCATCGTGGTCTACTATGCCAGCCATGCGGCGATCTTCAATACCACGATTCTGTAGGCCCTTGCTTCGAGAGGAGCTGAGGTTGAGGAAAACGCTACAAAAGCAAGAATTTTGCGATCAAGTGCCTCTTAGAGGCTGCCTAAAAAAGATGTGTGCTTTTAGCCAGTTGTGATTCCTTCGGAAATTACGAAGATTTGATGGAGATCACGATCGCCTGGCTGAAACCACCCGGCGGGATTATGTCCGGCGGACGCTGCGATGTGCAAGCGACGTTACGGATTGCGAATGGATTTTGCTGTGGAGTTCATGACTGCGCCAGGGAGTTTGGCCGGCGGTGCAAAACCGACTTGGGCGAGGTTGTGAACGCCTTCTGTATATCGCCTCGACAGGTTGTCTGTGGCGGACGCTGCCGGAGGTAAGCGCGATTTTCCATACGCATTGACGAGCGCGGTATCGCTGGACCGGCCCCGCCTCTTTAACGGTATCCGGCTTTATTGGGCCGCAGAGGTTTTGGAGAAGTTGAACGGCAGCAGGTCGCCGATATCGGCCGCTTCTTTACGCTGCGGCAACTCAGTGAGCACGTGGTGCAGCCAGGTTAGCGGGTCGACGCCACAGGCGCGGCAGGTCAGCATCAAACTGTAGATCACTGCGCTGGCCTTGGCTCCGTCAGCGGTGTCGCTGAACAGCCACGATTTTCTGCCGGTTGCAAAAACTCTGATGTCGCGTTCCAGAATGTTGTTATCGACCGGCATTCTGCCATCGCTTGTGTAACGTGTCAGATAATCCCATTGGTTCAGGGTGTAGGACACGGCTTCGCCGAGCCTGGTGTCCGGCACGACCTTCGGCGCGATGGCGTCGAGCCACACCTTTAGGGCGTTCAGGACAGGCAAGCTGTGCTGTTGCCGGAAGCGGTGAATGCGGTCGACCTGCGATGTACGTTATGCCGACGACAGCGTGATTGGGTTCCAGTACGAAGGAGAGGCGCAGCGCTTCCTGCAAGCATTGCGGGAGCGTCTCGCTCATTTTGGCTTGCAACTACACCCGGAAAAGACGCGGCTAATACGCTTTGGGCGGTATGCTGCGCGAAACTGCCGGGAGCGTGGTATCCGCAAGCCAGAGACCTTCGACTTTCTGGGATTCACACACTGCTGTGGTAGGCGGCGCAATGATGGGGGCTTCAAGATTGTCCGTCTGACAATCAAGAAGCGCATGCGCACGACGCTGATGGCAATTCGGGAAACGCTAATGCGAAGACGCCATGAACCGATGGCAGTAGTAGGTAGATGGCGACGGCAAGTGTTACAGGGGTATTTGAACTACCATGCGGTGCCAGACAATCTAAGACGATTGGGAGGGCTCCGCTGGGAAGTTGGTCGAGCTTGGCGACACGCTTTGATGCGTCGAAGCCAACGAAACCGGCTGTCTTGGGATCGTTTCCAAAGGCTGCTTCGCAAATACCTGCCGCCATGTCGTTTGTTGCACCCGCATCCAGATGCTCGGTTCACCGTCACAACATCCGATAGGAGCCGTATGCGGTAGTGCCGCACGTACGGATCTGGCCGGGGGGCGATGGATAACCATCGTCCCTACCGGGACCTGCCCGAGCACTTTCCGCCCCGTCCGACGGCGCAGCATGAATGGCGGGCCATGGGTCTTTGATCACGGATCAACCATAGCCTCATGATGGAGTCGAGGGAGTGGGAGGGCATGGAAGCTTCGCCAACGCTTGGTGCCATCGACGGCCAAACCGACAGGGCCAGTGAAAGCGGTGGTATTCGGGGCAAGGACGCAGTCGTCATATCATTGTCGATACGCTCCGGCGGATGGTCGGTCTCATGGTGCACGGCGCCGATATCTAGGATCGCAACTAGGCTCCCGATCTTCTGAAGTCCATTCACAACCGATGGCCATGGCTGCTTCAAGTCTTTCCCGATGGAGGCTATACGGGAATGGCGACGCGATACTCGACTGCTCCACCAATTCTTGGCTATCATCTTACACCGGACCGATCTAGGTCATGTTGACAAAGTGGGGCAGCCAAATCTTCGCTGCGGCGATCGCCAGGAATGCCGCGAATGATGTTTTGGTCTTGTCGTAGCGCGTAGCGATGCGGCGGAACTGTTTGATCCGGTTGAACATCCGCTCGATGCGATTGCGATCCTTATAGGCATGATAATCGCAATTCGGTGGGTTCTTTCTACTTGCTCGTGGCGGAATAACCGGGCGTGTGCCGTGGAAGAGAAGTTCCTGGCGGATGCTGTCGGCATCATATCCCTTGTCGGCGAGTAGACGACGGGGCCTGTTTACCGGCATTGCGAGAAGATCTGGAACGGC
This sequence comes from Neorhizobium sp. USDA 3394, assembly GCF_056280385.1. Classification (NCBI taxonomy): domain Bacteria; kingdom Pseudomonadati; phylum Pseudomonadota; class Alphaproteobacteria; order Hyphomicrobiales; family Rhizobiaceae; genus Neorhizobium; species Neorhizobium sp. USDA 3394. Next base: position 482,076 of record NZ_JBWCDU010000002.1, on the reverse strand, counting down.
CAGATAGTCAGAGGCTTCGCCACCCGTCAGGACAAAGCCAAGAGGGCGGCCCTGACCGTCTGCTCGGGCGTGGATTTTTGTCGTAAAGCCGCCGCGTGATCGACCAAAAGCCTCCTTATGAGTCCCCTTTATGGATGGCCCGCCCCTCCCGCCGGCACCAGTGTATGATGCCAGTGTCCAAGAGAGGAAGGAGCGAGCCATGCAAATAATGATCCTTGGTATTGACCTGGGCAAGAACAGCTGCAGCGTCGTTGGCCTGAACGAAAGTGGGAAGGTCGTCGTTCGACGGCGGATGCGGCGTGACGGGGTCATCTCGTTCGCTGCCAAGCTGCCGCCATGCGTCATGGCAATGGAAGCTTGCTGTGGTGCCCACCATATGGGCCGGTCACTCGTGTCGTTTGGGCATGAGATTAGACTCATGTCGCCGGAGTATGTGCGACCTTACGTCAAGGCTCAGAAAAATGACGACCGCGACGCAGAGGCGATCGCCGAAGCCGCAAGCCGCCCGACCATGCGTTTTGTCGAACTCAAAAGCGAGGAGCAACTTGACATTCAAACCCTCCATCGCGTGCGCGACCGTTTGGTTGGTGAGCGCACTTCATTGACCAACCAAATCAGAAGCTTGCTTTTGGAGCGTGGGCTCGTCGTGGCACAGGGGCACGCTCGATTAAGTTTGTTGCTTAGCGAATTACTTGACACCGATGCCAGCACGCTTAGCCCGCGCATGATGTTCCTGCTGCGTGACATGCGCACACGTTGGGAGGAACTCGATCGGCGCATCGCTGCTTTTGATGCTGAATTTGCGTCCATGGCACGAACTGACGAGCGAGCTCGGCGTTTGACGGACATTCCCGGGATCGGGGCATTGAACGCCACGGCGCTTGTCGCGGCTGTCGGCGACGCAGCGACGTTTTCCAAGGGACGCGACCTCGCAGCGTGGTTGGGACTTGTGCCTCGCCAGGCCACTACCGGCGGAAGACCGAAGCTCTTGGGCATCACTAAGCGCGGCAGCAGATATTTACGCAAGATGCTGATCCAGGGCGCGAGATCTGCCATGCCCTCGTTGGCAAGGAGTGACACCGCCGTAGGGGCGTGGCTGCGAGGACTTCTCGCACGTAGTCACTCCAATGTCGCCGTTGTCGCACTGGCCGCAAAGATGGCGCGAACCGTCTGGGCCTTGCTCCACCACGGACGAAGCTACAAGGTGATGTCGATAACGACTGCCTGAGACACATAAACAGCGCTCATGGCGAAACGACGCCGGATGCGCCGAACTGCGAGTGGTAAAAGGAAGATGGCCTGACAGTCGATCGGCGTCCTGAAAACCTCCGGCGCTAAATGGCCTTCGAGGCCGGCCCCTTTATGAGGATGAGGACGCGCGGATCTCCATCTTGGCAGTGGCCAGCGCGCCAACATGCCGGATACGTTTGTGCAGACTGTTCAAACCAGCATCCGATTATCGCTTGCAAACGGGGCGGGCCATACGTTTAGCGCCCGCTGCCTGTGAATGGCCTCGGACTGTGGTGCTGTCCAGCATGTGCTGCCAATCATCTGTAAGGCCAAGCTCGACAAGCGTTTCCAAAAGTGCATCCCATACCCCTTGCTCAGCCCAGCGACGGAACCGGACGTAGACTGAATTCTACTTTCCATATCGCTCATGCATGTCACGCCACGGGCAGCCGACCCGAAGGACATGCAACATGCCGTTCATGAACTGACGATTATCGTGCGAGGGTCGCGATTTACGGCCACGCTCCGCAGGAAGAAGTGGTTCCACGATCCGCCATTCTGCGTCGGTTAGGTCTCCACGTGCCATTGCTGCCTCCTAAAAAGCAGCCTTGAATCAGACCCTACCTGATTTGAAAAGGCACTTTGTCAACAGGGCCTAGTTAGAATGGCGGGAGGGTCGGCTGACTTGCAGCAAAGACGGCGGCTGGTTTGGTCTTTGTCAGAAGTAGTCCGTCGCACCACACCTGATCAATGCGTCCCCAGAGGCAGGCTGCCGCAGCATCCGGAAAGAAGCCGTGCCCATTTAAATTGGCGCTTGTGTTACAAAGCAGCGGAATGCCCGTCAGCTTCTCGTACTCTACCAATAGCTGAGCCACCTTGTGGTCAGAATTCCTCGGGATCGTCTGAAGCCGAGCGGTCTCATCGATGTGTATCACCGCTGGAATTTGATCGATCCATGCGGACCGGGTCCGATGGTCGAATAGCATATAAGGATCCGGAGTCCCTGGATCGAATATGCCTGGGGCACGATCTTCCAAACAGATTGGTGCTACTGGTCGAAAGTATTCTCGCAATTTCACTTGATTGAGGTAGTCCTTAGCTTCCTTTGACGTCGCTGCGGCCAAGATGCTTCGCCCACCTAAGGCGCGAGGGCCAAGTTCAGCACGACCGGTAAGAAATACCACAGGTTTGTCGTCGGCGAGTAGCTGCGCTAGCTGTGTTAAAGTGCAAGGAGCGCTTTGCCACCCATCGGGGATGTCCCCCAAGGTAATGTTGGGGCCGCTATATACTGACCATTCAATGGCCACGAAGCCTTCTTCGGCAGCCAGCGCGCAGCAAGCGGCACCTATCGCCGATCCACTATCGTTGGGAAAGGGTGGTACCCAAACTGCGTCGAAAAGACCATCAGCGCGGAGCGCACTGTTCCATTTGATATTCAGGCCACATCCACCCGCGATACATAGGTTTCGTGGGAGCGGCATTGAGAGATCACGCAGGGCTGCAGTGGCCTCCTCGACAAGCAGCCGCTCAAGGAAAATATGAAATGAAGCAAGTATGTCTTCAGGTTTCGCCGCTCCCAGCCGCCGAGCACTTTCGTCGAAGAAATCGTGCACAGCTTCTAATAGTGAGTCTTCACTTTGGCTGTTTTGTCTATAACTGCAAGCAACGGCACCAGCGCCGGCGAAACGCTCCTCGTAGAGTTCACGAAATACTTTTAGAATTTCCTCGCGAGCTGTACCGAGAGCGATGTAGGCCATCATCTTTCCCGCGATATCCAGGTTCCATCCGTCTCTCTTAGTCTGCCTATAGGGCCCAAAATGTTGGCCCGCGATAGCATAGGTATGACCAATGATTGGGAACAGACACTTGATAAAATGAATCCCGCGCGGCTCGACATAGTAGAGCCGTGGAAAAATGCAGCCATCCCACACCAAGCAGAATGCGGGCTCTTTGGCCGCTGCGAATGGGCTGGTGCAGTAAGCAGATGCAACGTGGCCAGTAACATGCGGATAACTTTCGTAGGCAAAATTAATGCCGCCGAGCATAAGTCCTGAGCCATGGTAAGCTGCCAGGGGGCTCGTAGCTCCCCTTTCTACATATGGCGCCCCAACTAGACTGACGGGCTGCCCGTCACTAAGCACCTCGAACTCGGAAACAGTCTCACCGTCCCAGCCGTCTATAACGAACCGGTCCACATGTGTTGGATCCAGACCATATTCCCCCAACGCGGCGACGACCGCGTCGAGATCATTGATGTGCTGGAACCGGGGGTTGTTTCCCAACTTCTCCTGTTCAATGGAAAAAATCAGCCTGCCGTCCTCCAGCAGGGCAACTCCTCCGTCATGTGTCAGTTTGATGCCACAAATGCGCATAAAAGCTCCATACTGATGTTGGAGGTCATTTGCGCGCCTTGAAGGTGAGATCCTGTGGCGCAAAGCGACCTCGGCATTGACTTTAGTTGCGGCCGAGCATGAAGGCGCTCTAGTGATCGCTATCAGGTCTGATGGCGATCACTGCTGCCAGCGACTGTTTCGATGCAATAGTTTAATGGGTTAGCGAGTTTGCACTTTACCCGCACTCGTGGGTTCTTCGATTGGCAACATGGTTGCCTAGCAATTATGGAATCTCCGATATTCACAGGCTTTGATAGTGGCGTTAGGAGGTCGGTGGCAGAATTACAAACAGTCCCGCTCGAGCAACGCTTTTTTGGGTTGTCTTTGCTATGCCTTAGTCAGAGAGGTTGGTAAAATCGATTGGTTGGATATAAGACATCCACGCCGCGAATACATGCCAGAACGATCAGATCGATGCCCGCTCCGTGTATCTTTCACGCTGACAGGGAACATCTGATTGCGTTTGTCAACAGTGACCTCGCATCTTGGTCAAGGCTATTGCTTCACTTCGACGTCAGAGCTGTTCCTGCTCATCATTCCGTTTGAGCCGCCTTAGCGGGTAGTTCTCAACCACCTGCCTTCAATGAAGAGACCCGGCAGATTCGGGCCAACATTGATGCGGCCCCTCGTAAATGCGATGTCGAAAAGGTCGGCGCTCCGCCTCGATACGCGCCCCCGGATCTCCTTTGTTTGGCCGGTCACATCATGTTGACGTGACGCAAAGTGGCCGGGTTAAACAATGCTTGAACAATATTTTGAACATCAATGATTGCGATGGCGCCGCGCGGACACGCCGACGCCAGGCGCAGACATGAAAGACGATAAGAGCCCGCGCCAGCATCAACGCCGAGACAATGGCACCGAACGACAGCGATACATCCATGTCACGAAAGGCCATTTCTCAGCCGGTCGGGCTAAGCCGGCAACGCGCGTACGATCAACATATCAAGAATGCGTCGGACCCCGTTGACCAGCTTCGCAAGGCGCGCAGTAAGCGCCAGAAAACCTTCATGAGAGCGGTAATCGGTCGTCCTTCCAACCGGCTACGGTTGAACGACTCGAGTTTACCGGACAACGCCGATGACCACCCTATCCTGCTACACGGCTCCCGGAGCCTCTTCCGTTGAGGACCCTGTAACGGTATTCGGGAACCTCAACGGGTTGCATTTACGTTCGCTGCTGGAACACGCTCTGCTCCTCCATCCGGTACCTTGGAGCCTCGACTGTAACCGGGAGGCGCGTGTCTTGCGGAAGGTCGGGAAGGGCTAGTCGCATCCCACTAGCTAGCAACACGATACCGCCCCACATTTTTTCACTCTCCATCGTGAGTATCGGTTCCTCGAGATCAAGCTTTGGCATATAAGCCGAGAGCCTGTTGCAAGTTCGGCGAATCGTCACTTTCATCTGGCTGACTCCTTCCTTGAGACAGAATGTTCTTCGTGAAGGCAGTGGCTGCATACCAAATGCACATGCACACGGCATCGCTACCAAGTCATCTGCTGCGAAGAGAGAGGGATGTCCTTCGTTTGTACCGAGCGTTGGCGATACGTGCAGAGACCCCTACTGCTTCTTCAGACGATCGGCGGGTGCTAATTATCTCATGTCCCGCTTGCAGCCGCCTCGGAATATCCTCCAGCACACAGAAAGCACCCTTGGCAGCCGATAGCTGCAGTAATCGTTACGTAGCGGTTAGGCGGGGACACACGTCTTCTCCATTGGGCACGCTGCGGCACATTGCTGAGTTCCGAACCCTTCGCACTCGGTGCATTTTCGCGGATCGATGACGTAGTGTTCGCCCTTCAAGGCGACTGCCCCTGAGGGGCACACAAATTCACAGGCGCCGCATTGGCTGCATTGGGATGTTACGATCTTGAAGGCCACTTTAAGCTCCTGGTCATATTGGCAAGATGGGATTTCGCTACCGCCGTTTTATTCTCAAATTCGGCGGCGTAGAACGCGCCGATTGCGGCTTCGATATAGTCATAGGCATAAGCCTCTGTCGCTCGCACACCAGCGTCCGCCAACCTCTTCTTTGGGGTGTCTCCGATCTTGGCGCACAGCAATAGGTCTACGCCATTTAGCGCAACAACCGTGCTGTTGAAGGCAGCGTTGTCACACCAGCCGCCGAGACAGAATTGCTCGACCTTGCGATGGCCTGCTCGGCTAATCCCCGACGGCGAGACTTCGTAAATCTGGAATTCGCTTCCGTGGCCGAAGTGCTCGTTTATGCGGCCACCGCCCTTGGTCGTCACCGCAACAAGAAGCGATCGATCGGACACAACGGATCTGACAACTTTGAGTGCTTCTTTTCTAGACGCCAGACGTTCACAGCGCGCACGTTCAACGAACTCGCGGTAGGCAAGGCGCTTTGCCGGATCATAGGCCGGCGCAAGGGGGAGCTCACCGGTCGTAAATTCCCGAGCGAGATCAACGCCGAGCAGGCCGACCGCATCTGCGCGACATTGCCGGCAGTGCCGCATAAGCGTCCCTCGACCCTTTATCCGATCCTGGAGTAGGCTTAGTTCGAGAGCGGTTGGCCCACGCTGGCCAGTGAGTCCATAATAAGTTCCGTGAGAGTGATCTGAAATAAGGGGCGTTACGTTGTGGATGAATGCCCCACGATCTCTGACTGATCTGTTCACTTCGATCAAATGCTCGTCGTTGACCCCCGGAATTAGTATTGAATTGATTTTAGTGAGGATGCCTCGCTCAGTCAGCATCTCCAAGCCCAGCATCTGACGCTCGTGAAGGGTACTGGCAGCTTCAATACCCGTGAGGCGGCGATCCTTGAAAAATATCCATGGGTAAATCTTCGCACCGACATTTGGATCGACCATGTTGATCGTAATGGTCACGTGATCAACATTCAACTCAGCGAGCTCTTCGACATGGTCAGGCAGCGCAAGTCCATTGGTCGACACGCAAAACTTGATGTCGGGGATTTCCTTCGCGACCAGTTCCAATGTTGTTTTTGTCCTGTTCCAATCATAACAAGCGTCGCCAGGCCCGGCGATACCAAGGACAGAGAGCTGCGGCAATGCGCTGGCTACTGTCATTACCTTTCGCAGAGCCTGGTCAGGGTTTAACCTTTCAGAGGTAACGCCAGGTCGGCTTTCGTTAGCGCAGTCATATTTTCGGTTGCAGTAGTTGCATTGGATGTTGCATGCCGGAGCAACCGCAACGTGCATTCGAGCAAAATAGGAATGCGCGTCTTCTGAGAAGCAGGGATGATCGTCCACTCGTTTCCAAACCGCCGGATCTGCACCATCTGGTGCCGAGCGCCCATAGGTATGGGATTGTCCAGAAGCACCAGCATATAAGTTTACGCAGGCGGGCGTGTAGACGGTCTTGTTAGGCCCTTCATTCATTTTAGCTGGTGTCATCATTTCTCCGTTGACAGGCCCACAATAGCTGAAGGTAAACGCGATCCTGCTTGGGCGACGGGCCATTTGGATTGTGGGAACAACCTGAGCTCGAAGACGCACGGTTCCCCGAGAGGATGATGCGTTTTATTTTAGACACGTCTTTTAAGAGGACGCGGGCACAAGCGCGGCAGCTGATACCGACGACTTTGCCTTCATTGAAGATGGCGAACATCGGCGTCGCATACCCGGAAACGATTTGCCAGTTCTGGATTTTCGTCAATGTCCAGTGCGACGACCGTCATCTTATCGGCAAATTCCTCCGATATGGGTTCGATTAGACGGGCAACTACGCTCGTCAAGCGACACTTGAGAGAAGTGAACAACACAAGCACAGTGTTGGGAGAATTGAGAACGCCATCTGCCAAGTCATCTGCGTTCCTGGCCTTACCGATTGTCATATAACTGTCCTTTCGCCACGTATCTGCAGGCGCAAAAATCGGGTGCCATACGATCACCCTTTAGGGTGAGTTTTTGCTGAGGAGGGACAAAGAGGATGAAGGATCAATGCTAGCGGGAAATGGCTTGGGAGACTAAACGGGCGCCGACACCCTTCAGGCAATTCCGTCACAATTCATTCAACTTTACACCGTGCTGGCGGACGGCATAAGATATCTGCCTGGCTGTTTTACCGAGTATCCGAGCCGCCTTCGCCTGATTGCCACCTGCCGTTTTCAATGCTGTCATCAGCAGCTCAGATTCAACGATACGATTTTTTTCTAGCGGTGCTTTAAATGCGGCTCGGTCAGAAGTGGACATCAATCTGCCATGAGGAGGATCGGTGATATCAAAGTGGCTCGGAGGGGCCACACCTTTCCAAAGTCGGCTGGAAAAACATTGATCCTTTGCACAAGCGAAATCCGATGGCATGATCTTGTTTTCCATTGCAAGGGTCGCCGTACGTCGAACGCAGTTTTCCAGTTCTCGCACGTTGCCCGGGAAGGCGCATTTCGACAACAGATCGAGTGCATCCGGATTAAATTTTCGGTTGTTATCGTTCTCCTTGTTGAACTTCTCAAGAAAATGATTCGCCAGGCTGGTGATATCGCCGGAGCGGTCCCGAAGCGGCGGCAGGGCAATAGATACCACATTAATCCGGTAATAGAGGTCGGATCTGAAGTCGCCGTTCATCACAGCTGTCTCAAGGTTTTTGTTGGTGGCGCATATCAGGCGAACGTTGACCTTTCGCGTCTTTACTCCGCCCATCCTCTCGAATTCACCTTCCTGCAATACCCGCAATAGTTTTGACTGAAAATCGAGCCCTGTTTCACCAATCTCATCTAGCAGCAAGGTCCCGCCGTCGGCTAATTCGAAACGGCCTGCCCGCTCGGACACAGCTCCGGTGAAGGCACCTTTTTCGTGTCCGAATAGCTCCGACTCTAGAAGACCAGTCGACAAGGCGGCGCAATTCACTGCCACGAACGGTTTCTTGTGACGCGGCGACAGCGCGTGGATCGCTTTTGCGAATACCTCTTTGCCGGTACCGCTCTCACCCCTCAGCAACACCGCCGAATTGGTAGGCGCAATTTTTCTGACGGTCTCAAGGACCTCCCTTAGCGCCACGCTTTCTCCAACGATCCAGTCAAGTTTCTGATGCGTGGGAGAGGCATATACTCTCTCTCCCCCCGCTTTCTGATTCTCAGCAGTTGTCCGCTCGATGCTGCTGACCCCGGATCGGAGCCGGTGGAGTGTCCCCACCACATTGGCGACTGCTGTTAGGAACGCCAATTCCTCTTGGTAATTATAGCTTATTAGCCCGTCGTTGACCAGATCAACCCACAGCGCTGCAATGACCTTGTTCTCGATTTTAACTGGGACGCCGATAAAGGTGGTGGCGCTGTCGGGGGATTGTAGGAGCGAGGTTTTGAATAGCCTCGCCTTTTCCTTAGCCTCCACGACTGACGGCCGACCGGTATCAATAATCCTTTTAACCGTTGGCGGAGCCACAAACCGTGAAGTTATGGATGGTATACCGCGACCAGCCTTCGAACTTGCGGATATTCCTACCTCTCCGTTGGTGGCGGGGATCTGTATAGCGCTCTCCCGACACGGGAGAACGGAACACATAATATCCAGCACACTGTCAAGTCTAACCTCCAAACGAGTGGATGCCACCAACTCGTTAGAAATTCGATAGATTCCGATCAGCCGCTTATCCCGGCCGAACTCGTTCTTTCCCGGGGATTCGGTCAAGTCCTGCTCCGTGAAATAAAGGTAATTGCGATTTTGTGCGCCCGGAATTCGGTTGCGCTTAAACGTGGATTGCTTTGCTCACGTCTCCGGTGAATTATAATCGCATCCACAGGTACTGCAAATTACGGTTTAGAAAGGTCGAATTTTTCGCTAGACCTCATCCGAACTTGAAAAGGATCCCAAACCCTCCCCTGGGGTAATTCCAGTCGATCTCACCGCTGGCTTCGCATAACACTCTGCATGTGCCGCATTCCAAGCAGCCGTCTGTAACAACTTTAACCTGCCCTGCGTCGTCAAAACTGTAGCAGTTCGCTGGACAGATCTTAGTCAAGGCACGCAGACTAGCGCTTGGAGAGAGGTGCCTGCGCACTCTTATGTGCGGCCGGCCGGCATCGACGAGATAGCGGTTCCGATAGAGCTTTTCCTCGATGGGCTCGAAGCTGCTTTCGCTCATTTCAACTCTCCTTCAGCGCCAGGCACGGGCGATGCGGACGGCGTCGCTTACAAGGCCCCAACGGGACCGCGCCTTGATGAAGGCGTCGATCGCTGCCTTTTCTTTTTCAATTTTTGTCGAACCGTCAACTCGAACAAAGCCCTGCGCTGCCTGCGATATCAGCTTTGGATAGGTTGAAAACAAACTTTGGCTATTCGTATGCAAGAGGGCGGGCACATCTTTGTGCTTGATTAGATCTCTCATAACAAATGACTTGTCCAACATACTCTTATACAAGGAAAGGTTATCCTTAGTCATAGGCCTCCCTTGGTTCTTTATTGTACAAATTGCCTCCCCCGCGATTTGGCCAGACGTCATGGCCAGGTTTGAGCCCTCCCTATGGACCGCGTTGTTCAGCTGTGCCGCATCGCCTACAACAACCCAGCCTTCACCATGCAGCTCGGGGATTGCTCTGAATCCTCCCTCCGGAATGAGATGGGCGGCATATTCCTTTACTTCTGAACCTGCCAGCAGCGGCTTGATGGAAGGATGGCACTTGAAGCCGTTGAGAAGGGTGTGGGGACTTTCCATACTTTCAGCCAACCCGGAGACGAGGCAACCGATTCCCAGGGAGACTGAATCTCGATTCGTATAAAGGAAGCCTAGGCCGGCCACGCCCCGCGAGATTGTTCCAAGTGCTTCGATGACGCAGCCCTGGTCTCCCGTCAGCCCGAAGCGCTCCGCGATCACGTGCTCCGGCAAGAAGTGCATTTCCTTGACGGCAAGAGCCACGTTTTGCGACTTCGGCACGTCGCGCAAACCCATCCGCGTTCCAAGCACCCCATTCACGCCTTCAGCGAGAACCACGACATCCGCAAGAATTGGCCGCCCCGCCCTATCAGTGTGGACGCCGATGACGTTGCCACTGCCATCGCGAGCAAGTTTCGTTGCTGTTGTCTCACATAGGATTGTTCCGCCGGCCTCACGCACTTTGCCCGCGAACCACTTGTCGAACTGAACGCGGACGATGGTGTAGCGGTTTGCCCTTTGCTCATTGAAGTCATGTGACCGATAGTGCATCCCACTGTGCGAGGTGTCGTCCATAATCCACAGTCGCTGCTCGACCAGATGTCGTTCAAGAGGCGCGTCATCGCGAAAATTCGGAACGATCCCCTCCAGCATGTTGGCGTACAATATGGCCCCTTGGACGTTCTTGGAACCTGGATACTCTCCTCGCTCCAACTGTAGCACCTTCAAACCCCGGCTAGCCATTGTGTAAGCAGCCGCGTTACCGGACATGCCGGCTCCTACGACGATGGCATCAAAACGCTCCCTACTCATAGGCCTTCACCCTCAGTTCACAAAGTTGACGCTCTCGGAAGGGCATTAGCCTAGAGAACGCCTTTGTCAGTGCCGGCAAAAGCCGATGTGCATCAGCCACCACCCCAACATGGGCGAAATCAAAGATCGGCGCGTGCGGATCATTGTTAATCGCGATGATCAAATCGGCGCCCTCGGCGCCGACACGGTGCTGGACCGCGCCTGATATTCCGGCGGCTATGTACAGTTTCGGTCGGATCGTCACACCCGTTTGGCCAATCTGCCTAAACGACGACGCCCAACCCTTTTGGACCAATGGACGTGTACAACCCATCTCCCCACCGATTGTTCTTGCGAGGGCGCCCACATGCTTCAGGTTGATTGCCGCGCCGATCCCCAGTCCACATCCAACCACGACGTCAGCTTTGGCGAGATCCGGACGGTCGGATCGATTATCGGCGAGGAAACCGATGACTTTGGTAGCAATCTCCTCCTCGACCATCGTAAGCTCATGCCGAATAATACGCCCGACTGGCTTGGTTTGTCGCTCAGGCATTGACATCACTCGAGGACGCACGGTTGCCATCTGTGGGCGAGAGTTGAGCGTGTAGATCGTACACAATAGCGAACCGCCGAAGGTTGGGCGCGTCGCGGCGAGAGACCCGTCGGAATCGATGTTCAGTTCAGTGCAATCGGCAGTGAGGCCCGTTTTCAAGCTTGTTGCCACCGAACCTGCGAGGTCGCGGCCAAGCGTGGTTGCGCCGAGAAGTAGAATTTCGGGTTTATGTATGGTGACGAGGTCTGTCAGCGCCTTGGTATAGGGCTCGTTTCTATAATTGGTCAGCAATTGGGACTCAACCAGGTAGACAAGATCGGCGCCATAGGCAAAGGCCTCTTCGAGGGCAGGGCCACCGCCTCCGCCTTTCGGCGGACCCATGACGACACCGGCGAGTTGAGCACCTAGTTTGTCAGCGAGTTTGCGGCCTTCGCCGAGTAATTCGATGGAGACGGGATTGACCTGGCTTTCCTCCAGTTCAATGTAAACCCAGACATGCCGATGATCCTGGAACTGTGTTGGCAACTTCATCATCATCCCACCACGGCTGGCAGCGGGAGACAGCGTCCCCTTATCTTGAGTGACCACAATTGGCCCTTTCTGCTTACGCACCTGATTTGGATAATGGCATATCTGCCAACTTCGGTTGATGGCTGGATATCCAGGCGACAAGCTCGTCAGCGACATGACCTACGGTCTTGCTAGCAGTCTCGAGTTGCACGGATTTTTGCGCCCTCGGCGTAGGAGCAAATACCCGCTTCACGACAGTCGGCGATCCTTTCAAGCCGAATTTATCCACTTCCCTAACGCCGAGATCTGCTACACCCCACGTCAGGATTGAACAACGTGCGGCACGCAAGGAGTCCTCGATAGAGCCGCGGCGAATGGTGTTGAGGCCGTCGGCCATGGTAACGAGGCACGGCATCTTACTCTCGATAAACTGTGTCCCGCCCTCCAAACATCTCTCTACGTCAACTGAGCGCCGCAAATGATCGATACGGGTGACCTTTTTGATATAGGTCAGTTGCTGGATATTCAGGCGCTTGGCAATTCCCGGTCCGACTTGGGCGGTATCGCCGTCGATCGTTTGTTTGCCCGTGAAGATAATATCGGGAGGACCGAAGCGTTCGCCGATCTTTGCGATAGCGCAGGCAAGAGCAAATGAGGTTGCTAGCGTATCGGAACCTGCGAAACGGCGATCTGTTACAAGTACCGCCCGGTCTGCCCCATATGTAAGCGCTTTGCGCAGCGCTTGCGCTGCCATCGGCGGCCCCATGGTGACGACGGTTACCTTTCCACGACTGGGGTTGCGCAACCAGCGCTTCTCCTCAAGTGCAAAGCGGTCGCGCAACCTGAGCGCCTCCTCAAGTGCAAAGAGGTCGTACGGGTTAATTATGGTTGGCACGCCTTGGCGCATGATTGTGTTCGTCACCGGGTGGACGCGGATCTGGCTAGAGTCCGGCACCTGCTTGATACAGACTACGATGTGCATGATAGGCTTCTCCAAGCTCCGTCACGGCGGGTCTTCTGGGCACACCTTCTAGATGCAGTGTCCCACAAATGTACGTTGTACAGGTGTCATTATGGCCCCCACTGCCCTCAGTTATGCGGATGGCATTCGTTGTCGGGTTGCGCACGGCGCGGGCGTTGCGACATCTCTGTCTGAACTCACATCGAAGAGCATGGGCGCCCTCGCTTTGCACGTCCTTCGTAAGAGATGTTCCACAGAAGATCTTTGAAGTGATCGGTGCAACGAATATGAAATACCCGCAGAGAGGATTATTTATGAGGTTCACTCGGCAATAGGTCAGCCCTCACATAGACTTGGCAATTCTTGGGACAGACGCGGGCGCAGGCTCCGCAGCCGATACAGCGACCGGGATAGTCAACCGCCATAATTACGCGAGTGAGTTCTCCGTCGAAATCCTCCTCCGCTCCGCGGCAGACGCCAAGTATCTGACCTGCGTCGTTAATACCGTAAGGGTGCATGACCTCACGCGAGCAGACCTTAAAGCAACGCCCGCAGCCGATGCACGTCCCAGCATCGACAAAGTTTAGGTATTCCGGAATCCAACTGCAGCCGTCGCGGGTGAAGCCTGAACGGTTCATTTCGATTTCTCCAAAGCAGTGTAATCTCTTCGAGCAATGTCCCAAGCAGCAAAGCTAGAACATATCTGGACTGCAACTCGACCCGATGTGGTCCGCGTGGCAGAGAGGCTTTTTTGCGGATTCATTCAGAGATTCCCTTGCTGGCATCAGCCGCACGAGACAGTGGACGTCTTGACCGCGGTTTCCTCATTGGCACGAGGTGTAACTGTTCGAACTTCAAAGCTCGCCATCGTCAGCCTTTTTCGTCCAAGCGCGCTTTCTCTCCCCTGGCACCTGTCTGCGCTATGGCCCTACGGAGCCATGGTGGAGGGCCTGCTTTCAACCTACTCTGAACACGGGCCAGCAACGCCCCTATTCCTTCAGGCCGCGGCAGCTTGATCGGGTGGATATTCGCCGAAATAACTCTCGCCGCCGAAGGTCCGCCAATACCAATACAAAAGAAAAGCTGGCACGAGGCCAGAACCGCGATTTTTGCGGCCAGGCGCTCGTGATGCGGTGTTCGCTGAACGGCCAGCTCATCAGACAGATTTTCGAATACAACAGCTCCTATGAAACTGAGCGAATCTGGCGTCACATCGTAGATCGCAAATCGTTCGGCGGATCCGAAATGACCATTCAGCCTTTTCATGTCTTGAGTGGCGATCGCAAGCCGCAAGGTACCTGCAGGCCGCTCCGCCCCTATTTCCCGAAGTCGTTTGTCGACAAGCGAGAGACGACGAATGGAGCTCATCTTACACTTCCATATTGAGGGGCGAATCAGTTCTCCCAGGGCTTGGCCGGTGTTGGCTCGCCTGGATGATATTGGCAGCCTCGTAGATCAGGTCGCGGGTTCCCTGATAGAGGATCGTGAGCTTGTGTTGGTTGCCCAAGCGGTCGAAGACGGGAAAGCCGACGCGCATCAGCGGAATGTTAAGCCGATCTGCTGCTTGCCGGCCGTGCGAATGAGTAACGAGAAGGTCGGTCCCAGCAGCAAGGTGTTCAAGATTCCAAAGATCACCGGTATGGATGGTATCGAGCGAAACTGATTGAAGTGCTCTGGACATCCCAGTCGTGGAAACCGCTACTGCTACTTCCGCCCCCATCCCGGTGAAGAAGTCGATAAATTGGACCAACCGATCCGGATCGGAACCAATTGCTATTCTTTTGCCGGTTAGGTGAAAGTGCCCGTCGAGCATCGCGTCCTGCAATTGCATGCGGCGATGCCGAATGCTCAGCGGTGCTTCTTCTGACGAAATCTCGGCGAGGAGACTGATGAATCGATCAGCATTCTTTAGGCCCGTGAGGGATCCGAACAGCACGTAAGGGACGCCTGTAATTCGCTTCAACGCTTCAGCCGGTCGCCTCATTTGTTCCCCGATGGCGATGCACCGAATGGCCGAACCGAGGTGGCGAATTTCGTCAACTTTCGTGCCGCCGTACGTCGTCGCAACCCATTGCTCGGGTATGATGCCACCGAGCGATTTCGACAGATCAGGCAGGATTATTGGGTTTAGCCCGAAACGTTCTATTGTCTCGCGCAAATGCTCGAGATCAGCAACCGTTAGGTTTGACCCTGGCAAGACTGCGATTTTTGTGGCGTCGCGTGGGTGTTCGCCGGGCAGCGTAATCTCCTCGATAACAGCGGCAACCGCTGTGGACCAGCCCTCCTCCATTGCCCCCGCGAAATCCGGCGAACTGGCGAGCACCACCTCAGTGCCACTTAGCTCCGCGACCCGCCCGCCCTTCATTTTTAAGAGTTCACCGGCGATGTCGTCATCTCGAGTCTCGACCAGGGCAGAGGTGCATATCCCGATAACTCGCGGTTTGACCCGTGTCTTTAGGGTGAGGATTGCTTCCTCAAGACGATCAGCGCCGCCGAGAACCGTTACAATTTCGTCCATCGCCGTAGTGTGCAGGGGGATCGTTTCACTGAAATGTCTTCCAAGTAACACGAGCCCAAAGCTTGCACACCCTTGGCTTCCGTGGATCATGGGAATGGCACCATCGATGCCGAGAAACGCCAAGGCAGCCCCCAGCGGCTGAGACGATTTCAGAGAGTTGATTGCCGCAGCTTTTGTTTGGGAAAAGATATTAACCATTTGGGGTCTCAACCGCCCTCAATGCCCGAACTGAAGGGGAATGCGGTAAGGTTCGCGCTCGCCATGCTTCCTGATGTTTGCATCCCGATGCCGCTCCCATGGTGCGGGTTCGCGTAGTTCTGTCCAGATGGGGTTGTGGATTGCCAGGTAGGTCTGACGCACTAGCTGCACCATTCCCTCATAACCCGCGTAGGCGTGACGCCGCTCCTGGTTAATGTCGAGCCACGGCACCTTTGCCTTAAGAGCGATGAATTGCGTACGACCGCCCGACAGCATGATGTCCGCTTTGCCTCCTGTGAGCGTCGAGTAGAGCCTGCTCGGGGCAATCGAGTCATGCAGATGGCACTCCTCTTTCAGAACCTGCTTGATACGACCTCTATCGTCATCGGTAGATTTTTTGACCGATGTCGCCACGATCTCCATGCCGATCTCCAGCAGCGCATGGACCAACGACCAAGATTTCACCCCGCCGGTGTTGAGCAGGACGCGCTTGCCCTTGAGCCCGGCCCGGAATATTTCCAGCCGTTTCCATGCTCTGTTTTCTTCTACCGAGATAAGCGCTTCCGCGCGATCGAGAAGTTCGGAGTCGGCGCCGTTCTTGATTAACAGGCCAGCGATCCGCCGGAGTGCGTTCGATGTGCCAGAGATGCCATAGAAGGAGCCTTCAAAAAAGGGAATATCCCAGCGCTCCTCCATTTTTTGAGCAAGATTGACGAGGGCCGACGAGCAGACCACCATAGTCGCACGCGCGCGGTGAGCAGAGGCGACCTGCAAATAGCGGGCGTCGCCAGGAATGCAGGCGCGAACGCGGATTCCGAGTGTGTCCAAGAGCGGCTTCACGAGCCAGAATTCGCCGGAAATATTGAATTCGCCTAAGATATTGATGTCGTTAGGTCCGCAGTCCTCAGGCTCCACCGTGCCAATAACATGATCAAACAAGGCTTGGCCAGCAAGCCTATTGCCGAGCTTCTTCGCACCGAGAAAGCCAGGTGCGTTGACCGGCACCACCGGAATCGCGAATTCTGCCGTTGCGGAACGGCATATCGCCACGATGTCGTCGCCGATCATCGCAGGGACGCAGGTTGCATAGACAAAGATCGCTGCCGGTGCGTGGTCCTTTTTGATCTCGCAGATGGCATCGACGAGTTTCCGCTCGCTATGCCCCATCAATATTTCGAGTTCAGTTAAATCCGTCGTGAAGCTTGTCCGCCAAAGCCCAGGACCTGACGATGCGGCCCCGCGATTGTCCCAAGAATTGCCTTCGCAGGCCAACGGCGCATGTATTAGATGGGCTACGTCCGAAATAGGCTGTAAGACTACTTTAGCTCCGTCAAACGCGCAGCCCGCGGCGGCTCGTAGGTTGAATGGCTTTTTGGCACCATTGCCGCGGATTATCTTGCACAGCGGCTCGCGGACGGAACCTTGAGGTGTCGAGTTGATTGAGAGCATTCGTTGACCTTGAAATCGATGAACAGAGGGCCGGCCCCCAGACCGGCCGTTCCTCCTATCGGGTGAGGTCGTAAGAAAAGTCAGTCGCACCTAGCGTCATCGTCTCATGATCCAGCTTGTCGAAGATCTTGTCGAGGATAGCCGTTAGAACACGCAAACCTCCAACATATCCCATGAGAGGAAACCGGTGGTGGTGGTGCCGGTCGAAGATTGGAAACGTCAGTCGAATCAATGGAGTTTCAGCATCGCGCTCAAGATATTTCCCATAGGAATTACCGATCAGTAGATCAACCGGTTCGGTGAACAAAAGGGATCTCATTGCCCACAGATCCTTGCCGGCCCAAACCTGCGCATCTTTACCGAAGGGCGACGATGCGAGTAATTCCTTCATCTCGGTTTCCCACGCAAACGTGCCATTGGTGGCCAAGCAGTGGGTGGGCTCGCCGCCAGTCTCCATAACGAAACGTGCGATGGCATAAACAAAGTCGGGGTCGCCATAGATGGCGTACTTCTTTCCGTGTAGCCACGACTGGCTGTCTGCCATGGCATCGATCAACCGGCCTCTCTCCAGCCGGACGGCTTCGGGAATGGTCTTACCGGATATCCCAGATATTTTCATCAGGAATTCGTCAGTCCCTTGGATACCCAGCGGATAGTGGAAGGATGCCGTCTCCTGTCCAACTTCTTTGCAGTATTCAAGGGTCTTACGAGTATTGTAGTGCTGCAACGACACTGTCGTGCCGGCGTTGAGTGCTGCCTTCACATCATCGAGCTTTGTGCCTCCGTCATATATGCGGAACTCACCATCGGATGGTGTATCGAATTGATCTGAGGCGTCCGAAATAAATGCGTAGGACACGTCCATCAAGGTGAGCAGTCGCTTTAATTCACGTATGTTGCCAACACAAAAGCCGTCGAAACCTGGGATAATATTGATACAACTTGGGTTCTTACTGCGCTCTTTGCCGGCCCAAAAATGCTCCAGTATGCCTTTGACCATGCTGTCATAACCATCGACATGGCTTCCGACGAAGGCCGGTGTGTGTGCGTACGGTACGTCAAAATCCGCTGGTACGGACCCTTCGTTCCTGGCATTCTCGATGAAACCATGTAAATCGTCGCCAATCACCTCCGCCATACAGGAGGTGGAGACTGCGATCATCTTCGGGTCGTAGAGTTTGTAAGCGTTGGCAAGGCCGTCGACCATATTTTTCAAGCCGCCGAATACAGCTGCGTCTTCAGTCATTGACGAGGACACCAGGGAGGACGGTTCCTTGAAATGCCGCGTCAGATGCGATCGATAGTAGGCAGCGCAGCCCTGACTTCCATGCACAAAAGACATTGTCCGCTCGAACCCGGCGGCTGCGAAAACCGCGCCTAGCGGCTGGCACGCCTTTGCGGGGTTAACGACGAGCGCTTCGCGAGCCAGATTTTTCTCGCGATATTTCCACGTCTTTGTAAAGTCACGTTGATCCGAAGCGACTTGGTCCGGGTGAGAAGATTCGAAGTTTATCTTCTTCTCGGCCAACATCTTCCTGTATTCCGGCTCGCGGAACAGGGCAGCATGATCCAGGATTTTTTCGGCTGGTCGCGTCATGGCGTCACCTTTCTCAACGGCTGTACCGTTGCGCGGAGGCCTACCTATCCTCAAGCACTTTACGTTTTAGCAACTTCTTACCTACAGGGCGGGGTCTTATTCGGCTGCGACCGCTGCGAGTGCCGTAGCTTTTTTCCAAGGTGCCTCGTAAAGGCCCCATATCGGGTTGTTTATCGCGAGATCCATGTCGCGGGCGAAGATCGCAAAACCATCATAACCGTGATACGGGCCGGAATAATCCCAGGAATGCATCTGACGGAACGGTATGCCCATCTTCTGCACCGTGTATTTTTCCTTGATACCCGAGCCAACGAGGTCAGGGCGAATCGCATCGATGAATTTCTCAAGTTCGTAACCATTGAGATCGTCGTAGATCAGGGTGCCCTTTTTGGTATAGTGACTGGTTCGCTGATAATCATCACCGTGACCGAATTCGTAGCCGGTGCCGACGACCTGCATTCCGAGATCCTCATAGGCAGTAATGACGTGACGCGGGCGCAAGCCGCCGACATAGAGCATCACCCTTTTGCCATTGAGACGCGGACCGTACTTGTCCGTCACAGCATCGATGAAAGGTTGATGCTTGGCGATCACTTTTTCGGTCGTATCCTCAATCTGGGGCCCAAAGTGCTTGGCTATGGCGCGAAGCGAGGTTGCAATCTGAGACGGACCAAAAAAATTGTACTCCATCCAAGGTACGTCGTACTTCTCTTCCATGTGCCGCGAGATGTAGTTCATCGAGCGGTAGCAGTGGATTAGGTTTAGCTTGGCTTTCGGTGCGCGCTCTACCTCAGCGAGCGTGGCATCTCCAGACCAGTTACCGATCACTCGCAGTCCGACCTCCTCGAGTAACAGGCGCGATGCCCATGCGTCACCACCGATGTTGTAGTCGCCTATGACGTTAACGTCGAATGCACCGGGCGTAAAATCCGGGTTCTTCTTGTCAAAGATCCAATCTCGTATGGCATCGTTGGCGATGTGGTGGCCGAGAGACTGAGAAACACCACGAAAGCCCTCGCAACGCACTGGCACAATCGTTTTTTTGTATTCCGCTGCCTTCTTCCGGGATACAGCCTCGATGTCGTCGCCGATCAGGCCGATTGGGCATTCGGATTGTATTGTAACGCCGTTGTTCAGCGGAAACAGTTCTTCGATCTCATCGATAACCTTTTCCAATTTTTTGTCGCCGCCGAAAACAATATCCTTTTCTTGAAAGTCCGAAGTAAATTGCATGGTGACAAAAGTGTCGATGCCTGTTTGACCCATATAGTAGTTGCGGCGCTGCGACCACGAATACTGACCGCACCCAACCGGTCCATGCGAGATGTGGACCATGTCCTTGATCGGCCCCCAAACGACACCCTTAGAGCCTGCATAGGCGCAGCCGCGGATGGTCATCACGCCGGGAATTGACTTAACGTTCGACTTCACGTCGGATCGGGACGTTGAGGAGTTGCCCAGGCTGCTCGCATCCTCACCCGTTGCCACGTTGAGATGCTTGTTGCGGCGTTTTGCCGTCCTATCGTGATATCCAGACAGCACATCCTCTATCACCTTCGTGTGAAAGGCGCTGTCATTTTCGTAGTTCGCGCTCATTCGATCCTGCCCTGCTTCCAAGATAATAGTGGCGCCTCGCGAGCGAGCCGCCATCGGTTTCAACGCGCATGGATCAACTGCGCAAACCTCGTCGGAAGGAGTCAGCGACTAGAAGGCGGCGCGTTCGCGTCCTTGGCCTGAAGCTCCGCGAGCATCTGCTCGTCTGTCTTCATGATTCCGAAGTCGAGCAACATGTCTTCCAACTCTTCCATCGTGATCGGAGTCGGAATTGTCCCTTGGCCCGAGTTGGCGTGAATTTTCTCAGCCAACTTCCGGTACTCCGCAGCCTGTTGGGATTCTGGAGCATATTGGATCACCGTCATCTTTCTAAGCTCGGCGTGCTGCACGATGTTGTCGCGTGGCACAAAGTGAATGAGCTTTGAATTCAGCCTTGCAGCGAGTGCTTCGGCAAGATCCAGTTCACGGTCAGTCTGACGTTCATTGCAAATCAGGCCACCTAGGCGCACGCTGCCGACCGTCGCATACTTAAGGATGCCTCTGGCGATATTGTTGGCGGCGTAGAGTGCCATCATCTCGCCGGACATCACGATGTAGATTTCTTGGGCCTTGTTTTCTCGAATTGGCATCGCAAAGCCGCCACACACCACGTCGCCCAGGACGTCATAGGAGACATAATCGACATCATCATATGCGCCGTTCTCCTCCAGAAAGTTAATCGACGTAATAACACCGCGGCCAGCGCAGCCGACGCCAGGTTCCGGTCCACCGGACTCCACGCATCTAATGCCTTTGTATCCCAGCTTGAGCACATCTTGGAGTTCCAAGTCTTCAACCGAACCTTTTGTCGCCGCAAGATGAAGAACAGTATCCTGCGCCTTCGCGTTCAGGATGAGGCGAGTTGAATCGGCCTTTGGGTCGCAGCCGACGATGAGGATCCTCTGCCCCAGTTCGACCATCGCCGCGAGAGTATTTTGGGAAGTGGTCGATTTACCGATCCCGCCTTTTCCGTAGAATGCGATTTGACGCAAACCTGCCATGCTTCTGCCTTCCCTATGGAACTTCGCCCTGTCCCGTCAATGATTGCCGGCAGCTTTCGCCACCGCATAAAACACAGCAAGATACGTGCCAAATTGCGACGCGATTCGAGGAAAGGCAGATTTAAATTAGATTTCAAAGATAAAAATGGACTGAACCGACGTCGGACCACCTCGGCAAATGTCGTGGAAGCGACAAAAGTCGTGTGCATTGTCGCACACGCGAGACGACCATACGATATGGGGGCCGAGATCTTTGTGCATCGGCAGGGCCATTCAGCTCCCCCTCGATATCACCAGCGCTGTATATTCCGTAGGGAATTTCATCCTAGGCGAACCGAATGCACTGCGAACGCATCTTCAGTCTCTATAACGGTCGAAACCCACGGGCCAATTCGAGAGTCAGTACTTCCATAGTTCCAACCGTTTGCGGCTATTGGGTTAGGCGACGACGCAGCAACGCGATCGACACGAAAAAGGGCAGCACAATGTAAAGGCAAAGAGCTCCAAGATGCAGCGTGATATCTGGAACGGGATGCCCAAGCATTGCCGGACGAATGAGATCGATGGAATGTGCGAGTGGGAGAAGGTGCGTTATACGCTGAAGCATGGGCGGGAGCTGATCAACCGGGAAGACGGATCCCGACAGGACCAACATTGGGGTAATGACAAGCGACTGATAAAAAACCAGATAGTCGTAACTGGGTGCCAGTGCCGCCACGACCATCGATAAGCTCGCGAAGGCAAGACCCGTCAGCGCGATGACTGGGAGAACATAGATCAGGGAGTCCCATTCCGAATAGGCTAGCGTGGCTGTCACGATACCAATCGCCGTACCTGCTATAGACGCCTTCGTTGCCGCCCACGCCATTTCCCCCAGGACGATATCCCCAAGCGTAAGTTTGGTGTATAGCATCGCCTCCCAAGTGCGGTGATCTCGCATGCGAGCAAACGTAGCGTAAATCGTTTCAAAAGTAGATGCGGTCATCGCGCTCGTTGCGACCATCCCGGCCGCCAGAAATGCAGAATAGGAGACGCCGCCGACATTGCCCAACATCACGCCGAGTCCTGACCCTAATCCGAAGATGTAAATCATGGGATCGGCAAGATTACCCAGGAGTGATGCTGGAGCGACTTTCTTCCATGCCAGAAAGTTTCGCCGCCAGACCGCGACCCAATTCAGCAATCCCGAGGGAAGTGCCTCTGTAGAAAATCTACCCATCGCTACTTCTCCATCTCGCGCCCTGTCAGCCGCAAAAAAACGTCTTCCAGATTAGCCGGGCGTTCAAGCAGGCGCAGACCGGGAAATTCCCGCAGCTTGGCACGGACCTGATCGGAATTAACTGTGTAACAGAACAGCGTCTCTCCACTAATCTCGATCCTTTCGACATGTGGTCTGACTATCAAACTGATTTCGTCAGGGTTGCCCCCGTAAACCTCAATAACCGGGCAACCGATTATATCTTTAATCAGGGAGAGAGGGGGGCCTTCGGCGATCATGCGCCCACCTTCGAGTACGCACAACCGGTCACACATCCGCTCGGCTTCATCCATCATATGCGTTGTCAAAAGAATGGTCTTGCCGCGAATAAGCAGGGAGCGCAGCCGCTCCCATATCTGGTGGCGAGCGGGCGGATCCAGGCCAGTGGTTGGCTCGTCCAGTATAAGCAGTTGCGGATCGTTTACGAGTGCTCGCGCCAACGTCAATCGGCGTTTCATGCCGCCCGATAAGTCTGATACGCGAACATCAGCTTTGGCCTCAAGCTGTGCAAATTCTAGTAGCGATGGGATGAGCTCTTCGATCGCGCCGGTACTCATTTGGAAATAACGACCAAAGACCAGTAGATTCTCGCGGACGGTAAACTCCATGTCCAAATTGTCGAACTGCGACACTACCCCGATGCCCGCTCGCGCTAAACGAGCCTTCCCTGGTACCGGCAGTCCAAGCACAGATATCTTTCCCGCGCTCGGTGTCGCCATCCCAAGCAACATACGCGTAATCGTGCTTTTGCCTGCACCGTTTGGCCCTAGCAATCCGAAGCACTCTCCAGCTTTCACGCCGAACGACAAGGAATCGACGACCGTTTTCTCGCGGTAGATCATAGTAACGGCCTGAAGATCGATCGCCATGGTAGGCGCAGAGTTGGGTTCGCGCTCGGGATTGGATCGAGCGGAGGCTGAGTTTCGGTCCGTTGATATAGTCTTCGGTCTCAACTTTTCACGTTCCATGTTCTCACCCATAGCTACCTCCGAAAGCGCGACGAAGTATCGCCCACAAAAAGGGATTCGGAGGTCACGATCTCCGCTTCATTCGGAGCGCCGTTACCTTTGGCAATTGCCGGTCCGTCGGCCGTCGAACCGCGAGACAGCCAGTCGCTATTGGAGAGGGTGAGCAGGGCAAAGCCCTTCAAAGGGATCAACATGAACAGGTTTATTAGCGTGTGAATTGAGAATGCCAGAAATCGGATCTGGCGCGCGCGGTAGGCAGCGACTGAACATCGCACCATTGTCATCGACGCAATGATGATGATCGTCCATCCCGGCATCGTTGCTGTTAGGACGAACTGGATTATGCCCGTGGCTGAAGACACCGCCAAGAGCAATGGTCCGATGTTCTGGTGAATGGCATCCAATGTCAGAAAGCGATTGTGGCTAGGCAGGAGAGGCAAAGCGAGTAAGGTGTCACGGAAGGTGCTGCGTGCCCAACGTAGTTGCTGACGTAGGTAGGACCCTATGCGGTCTGGTACGACAGTTTTCGCTATTGCCTCGGGAACGTATTCGGTTCTGAATCCTGCACTTAGCATGAGGATCGTTAAATGGCGATCCTCGCCAAAGTCACTTGGCTTGCCTCGATAAAGTTGCGTTTGATACTGATCAAGAAGCAAGAGAAGTGCGGACCGGCGGTACATGGCGCACGGGCCGCAGCAACACATAACCGCGCCAAATCGAGCCTGGGCGGCGCGTTCGTCGTTACAGGCTAACCAGTATTCCATGTCAATCAAGCGCGTCAGCAGGTTTTGGTCGCGATTGCTCGCTTTTAATTGGCCCATAGCGGCGCCAACGTCAGAGTCGCGCATTTTTTCGACGAGCAGAGTCACGACGTCCGAGGCGATAGAAGTGTCCGAATCAACGTTTAGGATCAAGTCTCCACATGACCGTTCTATTGCAGCGATCTGTGCTTTGCGCTTTCCGACATTCTTCGGCAGCAGCAGGAATTCGAACCTCGGATCCGAGGTGTAAAGCCCGTGAACAGGCAAGATTGCCTCACGATTGCTGGAGCCATCATCAACTATATATACTCGAAACTTGCCGCCATAGTCCTGCCCCGCCAACGAGGCGAGGCAGGCCGAAAGAATGGCCGGATCTTCGTTGAAGCATGGGACAATGATGTCTACGCTGGGCAAATGGGCAGGATCAATCCCCTTTGACCTCGGCTGTGAGCCGCTGGCTTTGCTCGCGTAGAAAGCCTGCATACTTTTATAGATTGCCGATAACAGCGCATGAAGCGTGGCGGCTGCGATACCGATTGTTTCAAGCAAGGTCATAGTATCTCGTGTGTTGATCAATGCTAAGGAAGTGAACGGATCGTCAGTCCACGGCTACGCAGTGATTTGATGATTGCGGATATGGCTGCAAGCGTTTGATCACGCAGCGTTGGAAGCTTGGCCGGGTCCGCAGCACCGGGGGGGCATCCATCATGCAGAAGCCACGATGGACCCGGGTTTGGTAGCGCCAAGCACGCGGTCAACGATGGCGTCGACGCCCGGGCAAGACCAGTCTCGAGGGTCAACTGACCAATGTACGGGTGCTAAACCTAAGCTCGCCGATTTGACGAGAGCCTCTTCCGTCCACTTGCCATACGGGGCTCGAATGTGGCGGATAGAAGCGCCAGCGCATGCGGAGAGAAGAGCCCTATTTGCTTCATCTATTTCACGTTCCACCTGTGGCCGGCTGCAGAGGGCCAGATCGGGATGCGTCATCGTGTGATTGGCGACACCGTGGCCTTCCGAAACAATACGTTGAACAAGGCCCGGATGTGCTTCCGCGTGAGCACCAATGACAAAAAACGTTGCTGACACGGCATGTTGTGCTAGGACATCCAGAATCTGTGGTGTGCAAAATGGGTTGGGACCGTCATCGAACGTCAGGTAGACGCACTGATCGTCCGCACCCGCATCCACTCTATCTATGATATTGAGGTTCTTCATAGTTCCGGCCCGCGTCGCTGTATGAGGGACCCCGACGGCCAGTCGCTCATTGTGCGCCCAACCGGAACTACAACAACTAGAACGTCTTCGGTTCGAGTGGCCGGGCAATCACGATAGACATCCGCAAGAGTAGACTCTACGCGAATGCCGGACACGATATTTGCCGCGCCATCCCTGCAGAATCTCTCGATGTGATTTCGCATCGCGTATCGCACAGTTCCGAATGCGAAAGGCACGCCAAGCCCTTCCACGACCGGAGCCATGGCTCGAATGGAGTGAGCGATGCCCAGTTTTTCTAGATCCGGCCGAACACCATATAACCCCAACTCAGCCACAAGCAGTTCTGTCTCACCCACTCTGATGAAACGCCGTAACAACCCTAGATGACCGGCTATTCCTTTGGAATCGTAGGCAATAGCGCGAAGCTCAGGCCGAGCGCCGGCCCAGCTACGACCATCCTCAAAGGGTTTGGCGTTAAACTTCCCGGTTGGGCCATATGTATTCCGAAAGAATGATGCGAGCTCCACGTGGTCGGAGGAAGCCAACTCAGTTTCCCAATGTAATTTCCAATGTACCCCGGAAGACATGCAGCGCTCCAATTGTTGTTTGACCAAAGGAAACAACCATAAACAGCAGCAACCAACGCACGGTACAGCTGCTTTGGGCTGTGGAGCTGGCTTGGTCCACCAATGCACAGCAGCGTTCCTTGTTGCCCCCCGGTTTCGGCGAGAGGCACCTTGATTTCTGCAGGATAGTGGGTCTTCTAGTTCGATGAGATGATATCGGTAAAATCTATTGTTTGGATACAAAGCATTTAGGAGATGGATATCGGATGCGATTCAGAGGCTTGGACTTAAACCTGCTTGTAGCGCTTGACGCTCTGATGACCGAGCGGCAGTTGACTGCCGCGGCCCGGCGCATCAACCTCAGTCAACCGGCAATGAGTGCGGCTATTGCCCGTCTCCGAAATTATTTCCATGATGATCTCTTCGTAATGCAAGGGCGCGAACTCATTTTGACCCCCCGTGCCGAAGCACTTGCGCCTGCTGTTAGAGACACCCTGCTCCATATCCAACTCTCTGTTATCGCCTGGGATCCAATCAAACCCGCGGAGTCCGATCGTCGGTTCAGGATTATCCTATCCGACTTCATGACACTGATATTCATGGAGAAGGTGATAAAGCGGATTGCGCGGGAGGCGCCACGTGTGACCTTTGAACTGTTGCCCCTTGATGACGATCCCGATGAGCTTCTGCGCCGGGGTGACGTTGATTTTCTGATTCTGCCGGATTTGTTGATGCCGAACATCCATCCCAAAGCGAAGCTCTTCGATGAGACGCTTGTTTGCGTAGGATGCCCAATGAACAAGCAGTTGGAAGATCGGCTTTCCATGGAACAGTTTATGTCGATGGGGCACGTCGCGGCCAAATTTGGCCGTTTAATGAAGCCTTCAGTTGAGCAATGGCTATTGCTCGAACATGGGTTCAGAAGAAGGATTGAGCTCGTCGTACCGGGCTTCACTTTAATCCCGCCACTGCTGGTGGGGACGGACCGAATTGCGACCATTCCAATGCGATTGGTGAAACATTTTGAGCAGACGATACCCCTGAAAATCGTCGAGCATCCCCTTCCACCTCTCCACTTCCCCCTGGCAGTCCAATGGCCCGCGCTTCATAACACCGACCCAGGCAACATTTGGATGCGTGAGATCATGTTTGATGAAGCTTCCCGGATGGAATCTTGATCGGAGACATTGGCTGTTTAGGCGGCACCGTTCGCTAGGACGGATGATGCTGACCCCATGGAAGTCACAGGCGGGATCATCGCGACGATACTGTAATGTTTGGCCAATGTGATTTTACTCTTTCTTCAACCATTGTTAGCTGGATGACGCTTGGCGGAGCCAGCTCTTCAGAGCATCGCTAGCGTAAGAACGGCGCGCGAACACCAATTCTTCCCGTTCCCCTAGCTGCCAACATTTCGCTCAACCTCTTGATCCCTTCCGATGGTGGGCGATCGACAATTTTGCCCCGAGCCGACGGAGGCATATGTCCATCTCGCAACTTCGCTTACGTCTAGCGATCAAGTGCCAGTCCGCTGATCAGGCTTTTACCGTAGCGGCCGGGGATAGAGGTCGCGTCACGAAGAGCTTGCTCCACCAAGCGACTTCTTACTCGACGTAACACGGCACATTCGCCGGACAAATACATCAAATCCACGCAATCAATTTTACTAATGGCGGCAGATGCAACATAGGGGATCTGACAAGAGCCAACTCATAGCACTTCGCGCCTGGGGACTAGCTCATATGTTTGCTTGCCAACGGAGCGGAGTCGCGTGTCGTTGAACGCGCAGATTTGCCCTCTCAAACCAGAACGCATGGAGGAAAAGAATGGCTGATGAACTCGCGATTGAAGTTATCACCACGATCAAGCGGCGCGTTGAATCGGAGCAGGGCGGGATAGCAGCAGCATCAATGACCGAGATAACCATCGAAACTGAATTGACGTCCTTGGGCATCGACTCTTTGGGTTTGGCTGACGTCCTTTGGGATCTGGAGCAGGCCCACGGGATCAAAATTGAGCTGAACACATCCGATGCGTGGTCAAATCTCAGCAATGTTGGTGACGTTGTCGAGGCCGTCCGCGGATTGATTGCGAAGGAAGTTTAAAATGAACAGACGGGTAGTCATCACCGGGATGGGTGGGCTTTGCGGCTTAGGCACCGACGCACAATCAATTTGGACAGAAATGCGGGAAGGTCGCGCAGCAATCGGTCCAATTGCTAACACCCCGCTTTACGATCTGGAGGGGACTGTTGGGTCCGAGATAGGGGGGCTGCCCGAGCACGAGATCAGCCGCAAGCAGCTTGCCTCAATGGACCGCTTCAGCCTCTTGGCTGTGATTGCAGCATGGGAAGCGCTGCGACATGCAGGGCTTTCGGTCAATGAAGGAAACCGCACCCGCTTCGGCGCAACCGTTGGCGTCTGCGGCTGCGGGTGGGATGCAATCGAGCAGAGCTATCGCGGCCTCTTTTTGGGGGGAGCAAGCCGCGTACCCATTTTTAGTGCCCTGAAAGCCATGCCAAGCGCGCCAGCAGCACAGGTAAGCATGGTGCTGCGCCTAATGGGCCCGGTATTTGGAGTTACTTCCGCTTGCGCGTCGGCAAATCACGCTATCGCTACGGCGGTGGATCAAATCAAGCTGGGCCGCGCCGATGTGATGCTCGCTGGCGGTAGCGATGCCCCGCTCACCTACGGAGTACTAAAGGCTTGGGAGGCTCTGCGGATACTAGCGCCGGATACATGCCGCCCGTTTTCCGCCGATCGAAGGGGTGTTGTTCTGGGAGAGGGCGCTGGCATGGCGGTACTGGAAAGCTACGAGCATGCTGCCGCTCGCGGCGCTACCATACTTGCCGAGATCGTCGGAGTGGGCCTTTCCGCCGACGCTTTCGATATCACGAGCCCATCAGTTGAGGGACCAGAGTCAGCGATGCGAAATTGCCTTGCTGACGGCGGTTTAAACCCCGAAGATGTCGATTACCTTAATGCTCACGGCACCGGCACCAAGGCTAACGATCTAACGGAAACAGCAGCAGTTAAACGTGTCTTCGGAGACCATGCATATTCAATGTCGATTTCCTCCACGAAGTCGATGCACGCGCATTGCCTTGGCGCAGCAAGCGCACTGGAAATGATTGCATGCGTGATGGCGATCAGAGAGGGCGTAGTGCCGCCGACCGCAAACCATCGAGAGCATGACCCTGACTGCGATCTAGACGTTACGCCCAATGTGGCGCGCCAACGTAAGGTACGTGTTGCCTTAAGCAACTCCTTTGCGATGGGTGGCACCAACGCCGTATTGGCCTTTAAGGGCGTGTAGGGTCCTGGACCGCCAATTTCCTGCTCCCCTGGGGGATTTGTACAGGCGGCCATCATCAAATCTACCATAACTAGCGGGGTGGAAATAAAGCGAGAAGAGAATTGATGCTGCGCATCTAAGATCTCGCCGGTGCGACGGCTGTCCATCTGCGATGGCTCGGTCTAGCCTATCAGCCAAGGAGCCGACTGGTACGCCTTGTACCAGATCGGCTCGCAACACTCCCCGAATTAGCCATTCCGGGGCCTGTACAGGTCAGGCCGTGGTGGGGAGTGTCGGTAAACCTCCCCTGCCCTCAATACTCGTCGTTTTTCGATAGATACTGCGCTGAGTTGGGAGCTGTGGCGTTGATCTGGCGATCACCCCGTTCGATTAGAGCCAAGGCCTTGATTGCCTTTGCCGCTTCGCTTTCTGGGTCGAGAGCAAGCATATGGCCGACCATTTCCGCAGCCCATTGGGGCCCCCGCACCACAACCGCTTCCTTGGCAAGATCGAGCGCCTTCTTTGCCCCGGCCATGTCGAGGATCTTGCGCGCGCTCCATCGCCGGCAGAGGGTGTAGATTGGTCGCAGTGCGATCGAACCACTCCACATAGTCGCCATCGATGCTACAGACGGCCCAAGTGACGCTACCATAATATTCCTGAAGGTACGGGCTATATGCAAGTTCTGAAGATAGGTTCACCTCCCGGGCAAATTAGTCCGGCGTCTTGCGGTGCTCAAGGCCTGCCAGGGACTGATCAAGAATGCTCTTGATTCCGGTTAGTGGGTGGGAGCATCTCTCCCCTCATCCTTCCCGAGGCTCAGACGCAATATTCCCCTGCTCCATGGAGCTGGCATCCAAGGTGAGCATCTTCTCAAGGCTGGCGATCCATGTCTCAGGTGGCCTCACTCGTTAGTCGGGCAGACGTTATGCCGCAAGACCAGCAATCGCTTCGAGAAACGCATCGATTTCTTCCTCCGTATTGTAGTAATGCGGCGATGCCCGCACGACCGGCGGAAGCTGTCGCGAATAGGCGTCAACGGGCGTGCTGGAGGGAGGTGACACGGAGACGTTTATTCCTTTATCTGTCAGATAGGCCATGACCGCTGACGAGGCCCAACCGCTAACGGTGAATGAGATGATGGAAGCGAGCGGCGCCCCAAGGTCATGGATCGATACGGAACGCAACTCTCTCAGGCCCTCGCGCAGCCTGGATGAAAGGCGATTACAACGCTGCTCAATGTTGTCGAGTCCAACGCCCAGCGCGTAGTCAACTGCCGCCCGCAGGCCGAGACGAACCGAATAGTTCTTCTCCCACGTTTCAAAACGCCTGGCATCGGGTCGCAATTCGTATCGGCCAGGAGCTGTCAAGGGCGCACCATAGAGGTCTATCATCGCTGGCTCTATCTTCTCGAGGACTGATCTACGCATATACATGAAACCAGTTCCCCGCGGCGCACGGAGAAACTTCCGACCCGTGGCGGTGAGGATATCGCAGCCAAGCGCGTTGACATCAATCGGCATCTGACCCGCCGCCTGGCATGCGTCGAGTAGATAGAGGATGCCATTTTCTCGCGCTATTCGACCGATCGCTGCCGCTGGATTGATAAGGCCGCCATTCGTCGGTATCCAAGTGACCGCTATCAGCCGCAC
Organism: Neorhizobium sp. USDA 3394; assembly: GCF_056280385.1. Taxonomy (NCBI): domain Bacteria; kingdom Pseudomonadati; phylum Pseudomonadota; class Alphaproteobacteria; order Hyphomicrobiales; family Rhizobiaceae; genus Neorhizobium; species Neorhizobium sp. USDA 3394. The sequence goes on along the minus strand of NZ_JBWCDU010000002.1, from coordinate 450,985 downwards.
GCGATCATCGATCATTCCCACCAGTGCGGTCGGATCGAGGACGCCAGAGGCGTCATTCGGGATGACTTCGATAGATACCCCGGTGCGCTTAGCGACTTGCAGAAAGGCGATGTAGTTGGCTGCAAATTCGGCACTTGCCGTCAGAATCCGGTCCCCTGGACCAAAGGAGAGGGAGTAAAACGCGCGCTGCCAGGCGATTGTTGCATTTTCAGCTATCGCTATCTCATCGCGGGTGCAGTTTACGAGTGTGGCCAAGCTGTCATATGTCCCCTCAAGTAGAGAGCTGGCCTCGGCGGCGGCTTCGTATCCGCCGATCTCTCCTTCACGGCCTATGTACCCGATTACCGCTTCAATAACCGGGCTGGGCATCAAGGCAGCCCCAGCATTGTTAAGGTGGTTTCTGTTTTTTGTCCCGGGCGTTTCAGCACGCAAGCGCAGAAGATCCAACGCCTTGTGAGCGTCGCCGATAAATTGCGACATGCTGTTTCCTTCCTTTCATCGAACCACCAATTTAGTTGACGCTATCCGCACTGTCGCGAAACCCCCTACTTTTGCAACCGGCTGTGCAGATTTGAACGACGGGAAAACACTCACTGCCAGTGCCTCATCAACACGTAAGATTGTGCTCACCGGACTCCTTTTGTGTTCGCAGAGGGCATCGATCTATAGTTCCGCCGCGTGTTCCACAACCAGCTGCCATTTGCAATCGCCCGCCACGACAGCAGACCATTATGTCCGTTCGCGCTCGTGTGACAAAAAATCACAGTCACCACTGTGCTTTTCTCAGAAGGCGTTGTTCGTCTCGGCGAACCAGTTCCTTCAAGAATTGCTTCACCGCTCTCACTCTCGGAAGATAAGCTAGGTCCTGATGCGCCGACATCCAAATTTCGCGCACACCATGCAGCTCTTCGAGCACTGGAATGAGACCAACGTTCAGGCTGCGTGCGAATTCCGGAAGCGCCACAATGCCCGCCCCCGCGGATGCGGCGAACATCTGCGACATCATGCTATTTGAGCTGAACACGATCTTCGGAGCCGATACAAGCTCTTCGAGCCAAAGAACGCTTTCGAGCTGGACAAGCTCATCGATATAGCCGACGAAGCGGTGCTCCCGAAGATCTGCCGCGTAACAAGGAACTCCATTGCGCTCAAGATAAGCCTTGGAAGCGAACAGCCCTGTTTTAAAACGCCCAATCAGCTGACTGTCCAGCGCAGTTCCACGGGGTTTAAAAAAACTTAGAAATAGATCCGCCTCGCGGCGAGCGACGCGAACCGACTGAGGGGATGTTACCAGTTCGAGGTCAAGATCAGGATGCCGCTCACTGAGTTCCACAAGCCGTTTTGAGAGATAAAGTGTTGCGATACCCTCCATCGTAGCGAGTCTGACGGTACCGCGGATCTCGTCGCGATTGCTCACGTCACTTCGAAGGGCATTCACCCCGTTCTCAATTTCCTCCGCCCGTCGCATGGTAATTAGCCCAGCCGGTGTCAGCAAAAGTCCGTCCGGATTCCGCTCGACGAGCGCGCCGCCCACCGTATATTCTAAACGAGCAAGCCGGCGCGAAACGGTAGAGTGGCTGACCTTCAGTTCGCGGGCGGCGCCGGTCACGCTCTTGCACCGGACTACGGTAAGGAAAAGCTTGAGATCATCCCAATCAAGGTGGTCAATTGCCGTCGCCATGCTCCCCCCGTCTATTTTTGCACAGCATAGTGCATTCTATTGGGGTTGGCGCGCAGATTCGCTCTGCTAGCTTCGGACCCGACCCCCCAGTTAGTCCGTGTGAAGCAAACTTCGGCAGGCGGACTGATCCCAAAAGTTGGTCTGCTTAAGGTAACCTAGGAGAAGACCATGTCGAGACAAACTGTGAACTCTTCGCACGCCACCGCTGTGGGATCATACTCGCACGCGACATGGGCTGGCGACTTGCTGTTCTGCTCTGGCCAAACGCCGATCAACCCGAGCTCCGGCAGACTGGCCGATGGCGGCATTGCCGATCAAACACGCCAGTGCTTTGACAAGCTATTTCAGGTTCTCGAGGCGGCAGGATTAGGGGGCGACGACGTCGTTTCAGTCAACGTCTATTTGACCGACATGAGCGACTTTAGCCATATGAATCGGGTTTACGCCACTCGCTTTTCAGCACCTTATCCCTCGCGCACCACCATTGGCTGCTCCAGTCTGCAGCTAGGAGCGCGAATAGAAATCAGTCTAACGGCACAACGACAATCCTGAACACGCCGCGCTTGTCGCGATGCTCCAGATGGGAAGGGCCGATTTTATCGGCAATGGAAATCGATGAGAACCGTGAGTTTTAAGGCCGCCGCCGCTCATACCGCGTCGGTGTACTTGGATCCCTTGGCAAGCGCAAACAAAGCTTGCTCCGTGATTGCTGAGGCGAGCCGCAACGGCGCTTCCCTGGTGGTGTTTTCGGAGAGTTTTCTTCCCGGTTTCCCTATTTGGGCAGCACTTTACCCGCCGATCCAATCGCACGAACATTTCAGGCGCTTCTTGAATGCTTCGGTATACGTGGATGGCCCGGAAATTGAGCGCGTGCGGAAAGCGGCGACTGACTATGGTGTTTTCGTTTCGATCGGCTTCTCGGAGCGCAATCCGGCAAGTGTCGGAGGACTGTGGAATAGCAACATCTTGATCTCAGATGCTGGCCAAATCCTAATCCACCACAGAAAACTGGTCGCGACCTTTTTCGAAAAATTGGTATGGGACCCCGGCGACGGCGCTGGTCTGGTCGTCGCGAATACAAGAATTGGACGTATTGGCGGTCTCATTTGCGGGGAAAATACCAATCCGCTTGCGCGGTATACTCTGATGACGCAAGCAGAACAGGTCCACATAAGCACTTATCCCCCCATATGGCCTACTCGTGTTCCTACAGAAAGAGACAACTACGACAACCGGGCGGCCAATCGAATCCGTGCCTCGGCCCATTGTTTCGAGGCCAAGTGCTTCGGCATCATTGTAGCCGGGCGGTTGGATGAAAGCGCGCGCCAGTCCATAGCCTTGAATGACCCCACGGTCGCGGCGGTCATAGATGCCAGTCCGAAGGCCAGCAGCTTTTTCCTCGGACCAACGGGGGCGCCCGTTGGTGATGAATTGATTGACGAAGGTATCGGGTACGCCCATATCGATCTGGAGGATTGTATTGAACCGAAGCGGTTTCACGACGTCGTTGCGGGTTACAACCGCTTTGACATATTCGACGTAGCTGTGAACCGGACGCGTCGAAAGCCGATAAAATTTGTAAAAGACATCACTACGGAATCTTCAACGGACACTGAGGTGCAAGCGTTACCGGAGTAAGGCGATGACACGGACGGGCATGCATATGACCAAGAAGGGGTTCTCATTCCAAGGCCCTGCTGAAGGCGTTCATGCCCTCAACTCCTGGATCACCGCTGAAGACGATCTTTTTCTGGTCACTCATATGGGGTTCCTGGAAATCGACCCTAACCATTGGCATCTGGATGTCGATGGCCTCGTGGGAAACCCGGTGGAGCTGCGCTTGGCTGATCTCCTGGCGATGCCGCAGCGCGAGTATATGTCATTTCACGAATGCGCTGGCAGCCCTCTTGCTCCGACAATCGCCAAGCGCAGGATTGGAAATGTGGTTTGGAAAGGGGTGCCGCTATCGCTTGTTCTGGAGCGCGCGAAGATCAGCAGCGATGCGTCCTACGTATGGACTTCCGGCCTTGAGTGGGGCTCGTACGCAGAAGTCGAAGAACCTTATCAAAAGGATCTGCCGATCGCGAAAGCACTTGCAGAAGAGGTCCTTCTTGCACTTGAGATCAACGGCCGGCCGCTTTCCATGGAGCGCGGAGGTCCGGTTCGGCTGGTCGTGCCAGGATGGTACGGCACGAACTCCGTAAAATGGCTTGGTTCGATCACTGCCGCAGACCGGCGGTCGCGAAGCGCCTATACGACGCGTTTCTATAACGACCACACGGCTTGGGGTGTGAGACCGGTTTGGCATGTCGCCCCGGAGTCGGTCATCGTGTCGCCGTCCCCAAGTGATATACTCTCAGCTGACATGCCAACAACAATATGGGGCTGGGCTTGGGGAGACAATCAGATTTCGAGTGTCGAGGTGAGTGTGGATGGAGGAGGCTCGTGGCAAGCTGCAACAGTCGGGCCACGCGAGGATAGAAGCTGGCAAAGGTTCGAGTTGTCATGGTCGCCTCGAGCGGGTCAGCACCTCCTAATTTGCCAGTGCACGAACGAAGTCGGGGAAGGGCAGCCGTTAGCTGGCGCGAGAAACGCGGTGCACTCGGTGGAAATAAACGTCGCATGATAAGCCCTCATCTGCAAGCAATGTTATAGTTATCACTGGCCCCCCCGGCGCATGAATTTGCCTTAACGTCCCGTTCCTGTTCGGCAACCCGGACGTCTGAGCCAATACCCTTGACCGTGGTCTGGGGGCAAGGCGCCCGCCCTTTATTTTCTGTCCAGGAGGGCTTCAGTCCCTGGCTCCGCGGAAACCCAGTGTGGCAGGCGTGCCGCATCGTCCAGTCTACAGGAGGAGCCAAGCCGCACTGATCGTCAACAAGAGCGCGTTCCAGCCGCCGCCTTTTCTGACGTCGAGGGAGGCGCGAGGCAAGGCGGAAAGTCGCCTTGCGGAATCGATTGGTCTTACACGTCAGACGAACCCTGCCACGCAAGGTAGCTCAAGAAAACAAACCGACATACGGGGAACAAGAGAATGTGCAAGCCTGTCAGTCAGGAAGGGGGCGATCATGTCGCCAATAGCGCCGTTTCCATTTGGCCCATCATCGTTATCTGCTTTACGATCGTCGTCTTTGATGGCCTCGACACCATCTCAATAACCTTCGTGGCGCCAAAGATTGCCAATATCTGGGACATGCCGGCGTCCGCCATGGCGCCAGTCTTCATGGCTGCCAGTATTGGCGCGGTCATTGGTTACATTGCAGCAGGTCCAATGGCAATTCGCCTTGGAGACCGCAGAGTGATGCTTCTCAGTGTCGCAGTTTTTAGCATTGGCAGCCTCGCCAGTGCAACTGCCACCGATATCATGGGTCTCGCTACCCTGCGGCTAATGACCTCCGTAGGGTTGGGAGCGGTTCTGCCTCTTGCTGTGGGCGCTGCGTCGTCCGTCGTTTCACCGGCACGTAGGTCCACCACGGCCATATTTATCACAACCGGTCTTTCAGCAGGGGGCGTACTGGCGGGTATTCTCGGAGGGCCGCTGATCCAGAACTATGGCTGGCAATCAATCTTTATAGTCGGTGGAATACTGCCCCTGCTTCTATTGCCGGCCATCGTCTGCTTTTTTCCTGCTTCGAGCCGTGAGCATACCGTAGCCGGCAAAGAAAATGCGATCCTGGGGCTGTTTGCGGGGCAGCTTGCACTTCGGACGATTCTTCTTTGGCTTTTCGCCTTCGTCGTATTTGTGGAAGCCTATGCCGTCCTCTACTGGACGCCGACGTTGTTGATCAACTGGGGCATGCCATCTGAAATGGCTCCAGCGAGCGCGGCAGTATTGTCCATGGGTGGTCTGTTCGGAGGCGTGATCCTCGTTTTCCTGGTAGTGGAACTGAGTGTCGTGAGATCCCTTATGGTGTACGGGGCCTTCGGGCTCGGCTGCATTCTGATCTTCGCACACGGAAGTCTGGACAAGACAATAATGATGGTTGTCTTCGGTATTGGAGCCGGACTGGTTCCTTGTTGTATGGGGCAGGCCGCTCTCGCTGTTTCGTTCTACCCCGGACACCTTCGAGCGACAGGAGTTGGCTTTGCTGCGGCCGCAGGCCGGATCGGTTCTGTGGTCGGCCCGGGACTTGGAGGCGCGGTCATCGCATTAGGCTGGTCGACACAGCAGATTGTCCTGATGGCGGCGGTCCCGTCCATATTTTCAGTGATCATTCTTGTCGCAATACACATCCTAGGACCTATCGACATTCAAGATTCCCAAATCGCTTGAAGACTGATTGGTAGACGACCGTGTTTGATCACGGAGGTTTGTGGATGGCAGCCAGACGATATGAATTGAGCGATGCTCAGTTGGCGAAGATTGCGTCGTTGTTGCCTGATAAAGCTGAGGATTCGGGGCGCACTGGATCGGACAACCGGCTGTTTATGAATAGTTGTCTTTGGGTGTTGCGCTCTGGCGCGATCTGCCGGAGCGGTATGGCAAGTGGAAGTCGGTGCATAAGCGTTTCAGCCGCTGATGCCATGCCGGCATCTGGGAGCAGGTGTTCGAGACGCTGAAGGCAGACTAAGACAACCAATATCTGATGAACGACAGCACGATCGTCTGTGCTCATCAGCAGGCGGCATCCGGAAAAAGGGGCCAAGGATCCGGCGCTCAGGCGTTCCCGAGTTGGATTGACCACTCGGCGACGTCATGCAAGCTCCGGCGCCTCTGGAAGGGCAGATCGGCAATGTCGTGCTGGCCGATAAGGCCTATGACAGCAATGTTTTGCGAGCAATGCGCCAGCATCGGAGCCAAAGCCGTTATCCCGTCAAACTGTTCGCGCAAGATCATCATTCCGCACGATGAACTCCCGTACATGCATTGCAACCGTATAGAGAGGTGCTTCAACCGAATGAAGCACTTCCGCAGTTTTTTAACCCGATACGATCGCAGAACCATTCATTCCCAAGGCTTCTTCTATCTGGTTGCCGCAATGCTCTGGCTGCGATGAATGTCGATCGTCCTAGCTCCCAACGACCGGTCGACCCGCGGCCAAAGCCCAATGAGTTCCATACTGCTGATCTGCTGCTGCAGCTTTTAAAGTCTCGCGATTATGCTGTTATGGGATACGGTCGCTAGCGCGTTGTTCCTTAGGTCATGTTGACAAAGTGAGGCAGCCAAATCCTCACTGCGGCGATCGCCAGGAATGCAGCGAATGATGTTTTAGTCTTGTCGTAGCGGGTAGCGATGCGGCGGAACTGTTTGATCCGGTTGAACATCCGCTCGATACGATTGCGGTCTTTGTAGGCATGATAATCGCAAGCTGGTGGATTCTTCCTGCTTGCTCGCGGTGGAATGACCGGGCGTGTGCCGTGGAAGAGAAGTTCCTGGCGGATGCTGTCGGCATCATATCCCTTGTCGGCGAGTAGACGACGGGGCCTGTTTACCGGCATTGCGAGAAGATCTGGAACGGCCAGATAGTCAGAGGCTTCGCCACCCGTCAGGACAAAGCCAAGAGGGCGGCCCTGACCGTCTGCTCGGGCGTGGATTTTTGTCGTAAAGCCGCCGCGTGATCGACCAAAAGCCTCCTTATGAGTCCCCTTTATGGATGGCCCGCCCCTCCCGCCGGCACCAGTGTATGATGCCAGTGTCCAAGAGAGGAAGGAGCGAGCCATGCAAATAATGATCCTTGGTATTGACCTGGGCAAGAACAGCTGCAGCGTCGTTGGCCTGAACGAAAGTGGGAAGGTCGTCGTTCGACGGCGGATGCGGCGTGACGGGGTCATCTCGTTCGCTGCCAAGCTGCCGCCATGCGTCATGGCAATGGAAGCTTGCTGTGGTGCCCACCATATGGGCCGGTCACTCGTGTCGTTTGGGCATGAGATTAGACTCATGTCGCCGGAGTATGTGCGACCTTACGTCAAGGCTCAGAAAAATGACGACCGCGACGCAGAGGCGATCGCCGAAGCCGCAAGCCGCCCGACCATGCGTTTTGTCGAACTCAAAAGCGAGGAGCAACTTGACATTCAAACCCTCCATCGCGTGCGCGACCGTTTGGTTGGTGAGCGCACTTCATTGACCAACCAAATCAGAAGCTTGCTTTTGGAGCGTGGGCTCGTCGTGGCACAGGGGCACGCTCGATTAAGTTTGTTGCTTAGCGAATTACTTGACACCGATGCCAGCACGCTTAGCCCGCGCATGATGTTCCTGCTGCGTGACATGCGCACACGTTGGGAGGAACTCGATCGGCGCATCGCTGCTTTTGATGCTGAATTTGCGTCCATGGCACGAACTGACGAGCGAGCTCGGCGTTTGACGGACATTCCCGGGATCGGGGCATTGAACGCCACGGCGCTTGTCGCGGCTGTCGGCGACGCAGCGACGTTTTCCAAGGGACGCGACCTCGCAGCGTGGTTGGGACTTGTGCCTCGCCAGGCCACTACCGGCGGAAGACCGAAGCTCTTGGGCATCACTAAGCGCGGCAGCAGATATTTACGCAAGATGCTGATCCAGGGCGCGAGATCTGCCATGCCCTCGTTGGCAAGGAGTGACACCGCCGTAGGGGCGTGGCTGCGAGGACTTCTCGCACGTAGTCACTCCAATGTCGCCGTTGTCGCACTGGCCGCAAAGATGGCGCGAACCGTCTGGGCCTTGCTCCACCACGGACGAAGCTACAAGGTGATGTCGATAACGACTGCCTGAGACACATAAACAGCGCTCATGGCGAAACGACGCCGGATGCGCCGAACTGCGAGTGGTAAAAGGAAGATGGCCTGACAGTCGATCGGCGTCCTGAAAACCTCCGGCGCTAAATGGCCTTCGAGGCCGGCCCCTTTATGAGGATGAGGACGCGCGGATCTCCATCTTGGCAGTGGCCAGCGCGCCAACATGCCGGATACGTTTGTGCAGACTGTTCAAACCAGCATCCGATTATCGCTTGCAAACGGGGCGGGCCATACGTTAGCGCCCGCTGCCTGTGAATGGCCGCGAACTGTGGTGCTGTCCAGCATGTGCTGCCAATCATCTGTAAGGCCAAGCTCCACAAGCGTTTCCAAGAGCGCATCCCACACCCCTTGCTCGGCCCAGCGCCGGAATCGGACGTAGACGGAATTCCACTTTCCATATCGCTCATGCATGTCACGCCACGGGCAGCCGACCCGAAGGACATGCAACATGCCGTTCATGAACTGACGATTATCGTGCGAGGGTCGCGATTTACGGCCACGCTCTGCAGGAAGAAGCGGTTCTACGATCCGCCATTCTGCGTCGGTTAGGTCTCCACGTGCCATCGCTGCCTCCTAAAAAGCAGCTTTGAATCAGACCATAACTGATTTGAGAAGACACTTTGTCAACATGACCTAGACACTCAAACGCTGCGGCTGGTTTCAAAGGAGCGGGCCATTCTGGACCTGACGTTCCATGGAAATTGGTTCGTATCCACCCGTTTCTTGGTCTAGACCCTCTACCCCGCCGAAAAACACAGGAGGATGTCCATGCTACAGATTACCTTTCTGGCGGCGACGCCAAGAGCTCTCTGCCGACGTGAGCCGTGGCCTTATCCGAGACCGAGCCTCTTACGCAAATCAGCGTTTTCTACGCGCAGTTTTTCTGCCAGCAATTTGCGTAGATGCTGATTTTCCTGCTCCAGCTGAAGAAGATCGACGAGCTCATCAGTTGCAAAATTGACCGATACAGCAACCATCTCATCAGGTTTTATAGCCGGTTCTCCAGTGTTTTTCCTGACGCTGGCGCCCGCCGAGAAGCTGAGTTCCTTTTTGCGCGCCCTTGTTTGTCTGCCGCGATCTACGCCCGCTGCACCTGAGAAAGTGGAAGTTTCCGCGTTGACTATGGATGCCGTCTCACTAACCGCTTTCTTGATACGCGGTTTGCGCTGCTTCTTCGATACTGAATCCGGTACAGCCTGTGATCCTTCAGTATCGGTATTGAGTGTCGGATCAACCGGGTTGACGACGGATGTCACTGGTTCGAGTAATCTTTTCTCTTTCCAAGGCTCTAGAGACAGTGTCGATGGCGCTTGGTCTGTCAACTCGGCCGAAGTCACATCCGCAAGCATATTTTGCTTCCGAACAAACTTGGAGAAAAGCGTCGCGTCGTCCTGCACTGCACGCGTGATTGATCTGAGGTCGACGTCTCCCCAGATGGTCTTTGAAATTGGCCGCTGAGTTTTTCGAGAGAGCTTACGTTCGACGATAAAGTGCCGTTGGGGCTTTTTCATAATTTTGATTCCGAAACTTCCGAGCCGCAGGCTCAACGGTATGACTGAGGTGATAGGTCGCCTATAAAACTTACTTCACAGACGGTCTAGGTCATTCGCAGATTTCCCAGCCGGACGCAGCTGTTGGAACCGGGATAGTCTGAAATGAGGCATTTGAGAATGTTGACCAGCGGAAATCACCTGTCTAGGCATCTGAGACGGGTGCGGATCATCGTGTCTCTACACCTCAACAACGCGCGCCATCACGACCGGCGTTGGAACATAAGCTCCTCCGCGAGAAATGCACGGGCGCGAACCTCGCGCGCATAAGCCGCGGCCGCTCCTACCCTCTTGCCCAGATCGCCATATGCTTGACGAAGCGGGGCGTAAAATCGTTGAGCAGCTAAAGCATCTCTTCCGAAAAGAGAACCTGGCCGTCACAGGCGACCGATGCGGCGATTCCGATGGTCGGAACAGCGATAGCTGCCGTCTGTATCGCTCACACGAATGGCACGCAGAGCGCAACATTCATCGCAGAAGTGTCGTTGCAGGGTATTATCTGCCAGGCAACTCTTGAGGAAGGACAATTCAGGTGGACAATCAACGCAGCGCGGGCGGCTACGACAACCTCTGGATAAATCGCGAGGGCCAGGCAGAAGCCTTCGACGCCATTGGCGCGCACTACGATGAGGCCTTTCCACACAAACAGGGTCAAGTCTCAGCGGGCGATTGGCTGATCAGGTCCTTGCCGACCGGTTCTCGCGTTCTGGATCTGGGCTGCGGTACTGGCGTGCCAACTTCCCGCCAGCTAGTGGCCTCCGGTTTTGAGGTCGTGGGCATCGATCTGTCCGGCGCGATGGTGAAACTCAGCCAGGACTGTGTGCCTGGCGCAACATTCCACCAAATGGACATTGCCGACTTGCGACCAGGTGGACCGCGGGAACTCGGCCAGTTCGACGCTGTCGCGGCCTTCTTCTCGCTGCTAATGCTGCCCCGTGCGGAGATTCCCCTCGCGCTCCTGACGATCCGCAATCTGCTGGTGTCTGGTGGCCTGTTCGCCCTATCCATGGTGGAGGCCGATGTCGACGATTTCCCAATAACGTTCCTCGGAAACAACATCCGTGTCTCCGGCTACCTGCGCGAGGATCTGCGGACAATTATCGCAGAGGCTGGCTTCCAAATAGTGAAGGAGACCTCGTATACCTGTGCCACGGCTATCGATATGCCGCCGGAGGAACAGATTTTCCTATGCTGTCGTATGAGCCCTTCGCGCAGCGGCTAGATGTTCATCCATTGTCGGCAGATCGGCGGTGTGGCGGGCGATCACCGATGCGCCCTTCGTGCCCGAACGGGAAGCGCACGCGTTGGATCGGACCGCTTAGGAACAGAAGAGTTCCGGCGCTCTGTCGCCGGCTCAAGTGGCAAGGAGGCGAATGCGCCATGATCCCAACGGACAAATCTCGATACGGATCAGACTGTCTTCCTCAATGCGTCCTCGAGCGTGACAGCGATAAGGCGATCGACATGGCGGATCTCATCGTGGCCAGCGGCATAGACCGCGTTAGATCGGCCGAACATATGACTGCACGTCCGAAAACCAAAGTCTGAACCCTGCTGACAACGTGACGACTTGTTAACTCATAGCGGGACCGCGTCCAGCGCCCGATGACAGCTTTACTGCTTTGGGGCAACCGGTGAGCTCTTTCTAATCAGGCGAAAGGTTTTCAGGTGAACGCTCTCCAGGCGATCGTGGCCAGGCAGTAGATAGGTTGTGAGCCTTGTCGCTGGTTGGCGTGGTCCTCCGGTCGGCACAGGTGTAGCGTTCCGCTCACACATAGGCGGCTTCAATACCGCCATCGATCGGCAAGTTGGCGCCGACGATCCAGCGGGCATCGTCCGACAACAGGAACACGATCGGCCCTGCTATCTCATCGGGAAGCGCCGGACGCTTCACGAGGGCCGAATCGCGATCGACGCGTTCCTGTCCGAGCATCGAAACGAAATCGCCGAGGATGGGCGTGAAAACCGGACCCGGTGCCACCGAATTCATGCGAATGTTGTCCTGCATGAAAAGTTCTAAGCTGCGCTTCTTGGTCCAGACGATTAGGGCCTCCTTGAAATACTGGTAGCAGTTCTCCTGCTGCACCGGGTTTGTGTCGAGCCAGGCCTTGCCCAGTACGAAGCTTGCCGCTGCCGCCAGTTCCTTGTGCGCGTCGAGACGGTGCGGCCAGTCGGCGCCGAGAATAGAGGCGATATTGACAATCGAGGCGCCCTTCAGCATGCGCGGCACGAGCGCTTCCGTCAGGTGGCGCAGGCCGAGATAGTTCACCCGAGCAACAATGTCGCTGTTAACTGTACCGGGCACGCCCGCGGCATTGACGAGGCCATCGATGCGATCGGGAAGCGCGGTAATGGCGGCGTCGATGACGGCCGGATCGCCGAGGTCCATCTTGACGAAGCCGTCAAGTGTGAGAAGCGTGTCATTGCGGTCGATACCGATGACACGCGCGCCCTCAAAACGTGCAAGCCGCGCGACTTCCCCGCCGATGCCGGAGGACGACCCAGTAATCACGATAGTCTTGCCATGCAGTTTCATGGTTAAGCTCCTTACACGTCTGAGGTATCGACCGGCCCGGTGGGGTGCGGCGGGACCGACCGAAAAGGAATTCTTGGGAGACGCCCACGATGTCAGAACGGATAGGCGGTGGCTTGGTCCTTGACCGAGACCCACTGCCACTGGGTCAATTCCTCAATATCGGAGGGACCGCCCATGCGGCTGCCATTACCGGATTTGCCGCGACCGCCGAACGGCGCATAGGGGCCACCATTCACCGTCTGGTCGTTGATGTGGAGTTGACCGACATTCAGCTGATTGCCAAGCGCCATGGCGCGCGCGACATTGCGCGAAATAACGCCGGCGGCAAGGCCGTGGTCTGAACGATTCACTATTGCGACCGCGTCTTCATCGCGCTGGAAGGACACGACGCAGGCGACGGGGCCGAAGATCTCCTCGTTGAACGCCCGCATGTCCGGCCTGACGTCCGTCAAAACCGTCGCCTTGTAGAAGCGCCCATCATGGGTGCCACCCGCTAAAAGCTGAGCGCCTTTTGCGATGGCATCATCGACAATAGCTTGGATAGAAGCCACCTGTTGATCCGAAATAATCGGTCCGAGCGCCACCTGGTGGCCGGAGGGATCGCCGACCTGCAGATGCCCAGCCTTCGTCGCCAGCCGTTCACTGAGTCCAGTAGCGATCTTCTCGTCGGCGAGGACCAAGCCGGTTGCCATGCAGATCTGCCCTTGATGCAAGAAGGCGCCCCAGGCGGCGTTAGAAGCAGCGACATCGAGATCGGCGTCGTCGAGGATAATCAGGGCATTTTTGCCGCCCAGTTCCAATTGCACCTTCTTCAGGTGCTTGCCGCATAATTCGCCGACCTTTGAGCCGCCACGTACCGATCCTGTAAACGAGACCATGGCGACATTGTCATCGATGCAGAGTGCCTCGCCGGCATCGGCGCCACCGGGAATGATGTGCAGCACGCCTTCCGGTAGTCCGGCTTCCTCGAATATACGGGCAATGATGAAGCCGCCGGAAATGGGGGTGCGTGGATCGGGCTTGTGAACTATCGTATTGCCAAGGGCCAAGGCCGGCGCGATCGAGCGGATCGACAACACGAGCGGGAAATTGAAGGGTGAAATCACACCGACTACGCCGTGCGGCACCCGGCGCGCATAATGCGTGCGCGTGTCCATGCCCGGCAGGAAGGTGCCGGTGGCAGCCATGGCAAGCGTTGCGGCATGGCGGATGAAGAGCGCGCCATGCTCTACTTCGATCATTGCCTTAGCGTGAATTGAACCGGATTCCCGCATGATCCACGGTGCCAGTTCTTCGCCATGTTTCTCCAGCAGATCGGCGGCCCTACTGAGTATTCTTGCGCGCTCGCCGGCGAGCGTCTCCGCCCAGCTCTTCTGAGCTGCCTTTGCCTCGCGGGCGGCGCGGGCAATATCTGCCGGCCCACCGAAACCCACAGTGGCAACATGCAATCCGGTAGCAGGATCCGTAACGTTCAGGGTTCCAGCAGCTGTCGCCTGCCAGCCGGAGAAGAAGGCTAGGCCATCCCAGCGGTCGGATTGCAGAAAGTTGGGTTTGTGGACGTTCACGATGAAGCTCTCCTCAGCTTTGGTTTTTGGGGACAACGCTCTGCCGTGGGCGGGGATCGTCGTCTGACCCTTTCGCTCGGTCTACTGTGTTGTCGTCCTCCGACCCGTCTCCTCAACGGATGGCAGTCAGCAGCAAACCGCGTGCCAGGTCGAGACAAAGGCAAATCTACAGCCTCCCTCCACCGTACCGAACTGGAATGGCTTGGCTTTTTCGGAATATCACCCATTTCGCCCTTTCTACTCCTTGCTTGCGAAACTTCATCAAATGATAAAAAACATGATCATGATCGATAAATTGATGAAGGTGCTCGCGTGGTGATGGATCGACTGCCAAAACTGATTTCGCTCGCTGATGCGTCCAGGAAGACCGGCAAGATGGTTTCTCGGGGTGCCTTTGACGAACTGGACACCGGTGCGTCCCCCACGCTGAGCGAATTGGCGCAAGCCCTTCATTTTTCGCTGGGCGACGGCCGTATCTGGCTCAACGATCAGCGCATGCTGCTGATGCAGGCGCAGGTGCTCGGCCGCCTACGGCAGGAGGTGATCGAAGCCTTCGGAGTGGAGGCTGCCAAAGGCATGTTCATGCGGGTCGGCTACATGCAGGGCGTGCGTGATGCGGAACTGATCCAAAAGCGCTTCCCAAACGAGGATCTGACCCATGCTCTGGCGGCCGGCCCGCGGGTTCACACTCTGGAAGGTTTTGTGAAGGTGACGACGCGGCATTTTCGCTTCGACGTTATGAAGGGCACCTATTTCGGGGAGTTTCTTTGGGAGGATTCCTCCGAAGCGGCGGAACATATTGCCCATCACGGGCTCGCAACCGAGCCCGTCTGCTGGATGCAGACGGGTTATCCAACCGGCTACACGAGCAAGCTTTTCAAGCGACCGGTGATCTTCCGCGAGATCGAATGCTCAGCCATGGGCGCGCAGCGCTGTCTGGTTGTGGGCCAAAATGCCGAGGAATGGGGTAACGACGCGCCGGAGCGCGCCTATTTCGGGCTCGAATGGAAGCCCCGGCGTCGAGAGACGATGGGGGACGCTACACCGGAGCAGAACGGCGACAAGGACGGCTCACGCGAACCCACGGAGTCCAAGACCACGGACGAGATCATCGGCGCTTCTGCGAGCTTCCTGCGGGCGCGCGCCATGGTCGAGAAAGTGGCCGACACCGATGCGACTGTGCTTTTGATCGGCGAATCCGGCGTCGGAAAGGAGCTTTTTTCGCAAAAACTGCACCGCTTAAGCCCACGCTCCAAGGGTCCTTTCGTCGCTATCAACTGTGCGGCCATCCCGGATAACTTGGTTGAGTCAGAACTGTTCGGCGTCGAAAAAGGTGCATTTACCGGCGCAGTCGCCTCTCGCGCAGGCTATTTCGAGCGGGCCGCCTCCGGCACAATTTTTCTCGATGAGATTGCTTCGCTTGCCTACGCGGCCCAAGGCAAGCTTCTGCGCGCGATTCAGGAGCGGCAGATCGAGCGGGTCGGCGGTTCCCGCACGGTGCCGGCCAATGTGCGGGTAATTGCTGCCTCCAACGTGGAACTGGCGGATGAGGTACGGGCCGGACGGTTTCGCCAGGACCTCTATTTCCGCCTCTGCGTCTTTCCGATCGCAATCCCGCCTCTTCGGGAACGCCGCGACGACATCTCGTTCTTGGTATCGCATTTCCTCAGACAGTTCAACATCCGCCATCGTCGCGACTGTAGCGGGCTGACGCATCGGGCGATGGATGCGCTGCTGGCCTATGATTTTCCGGGCAATATCCGAGAATTGCAGAACATGATTGAGCGCGGCGTGATATTTGCCGATGCTGGCGCCCAGATCGACATACAGCATTTGTTTTCAGGTCGCGAGATGTCACGCGTTTATCCGCAGCAATTGAGCGAGGACGGCCGAATCTGGCTTCCGGCGCCGCGCAAACACGCAGCCAATACTGCCTTGGGAGTGGGTATCACCTCCACCGACGACTTAGTCAAAGCCGAAGAGGCGCTTTATCGTGCTGCGCTGGCCGACGCGGGAGGCAATATCTCGTCAGCTGCCCGTCGCCTTGGCCTGACACGGGCAAAGCTCGACTACCGCCTGAAGAAGCATGGCCTTGCCGGCGCTCGCTAACATCGCGGCGCCGGATTGTCCCGCTTTGGTAGCTCATCGTGCGAGCCAACTGGCCGAGGCGTCGATGTCGCCCGGCGGGCCGGCTTGATGCGTACGGGTTGTACTGTCTGCGGCCTTGGCGGATGCACGTCCCCGCGCGTCGCTCCCCGCATTGTCTGCCTGTACCGAATTTGGTCAATTTGCTGCATGAGATCGGTTCGGGTACGGTATTGCCCTTACCCTCGTTGATCGACCCCTCTCGGACGAGGCCGGCCCTCACTAAAGCTGGCTCAGGGCGGAGCTTGATCCGAGGTCGGTATCCTGAGAATCAGCATTGACGTTACGGGTGAGGAAAAGCAGTTCGCCTTGGCGAAAGAAGGAAACGCCTTCACCTAACCGCCGCCGAGATAATCGTCTCGGTGAGCATGACAATGCGGCCAGCGCTTGACCCACGGCTGCCGATCAACCGAGGTTGAGCCGCTTTCGCAGATCGGCATTTTCAGCACGCAGCTTCTCGGACAGCTGCTTGCGCAGTCTTTGGTTTTCGTCTTCCAGCTGCAGAAGATCCGCAAACTCGTCAACTGCTGCCACCGACGGATCAGTCGCTGCCTGCACCGCCTTCGGAGCACGTTTGAGAGGCGCAAGTTTGGCGCTTGGCGCACCTTCGTCGGACCTTGCCTTGCGGCCTCTCCTCGGCTTGACCGCTGCGGCATTCGAAGTCGCTGCCGGTTGCGCCGAAACTGCGGCTGAGGCCGTTTCAGCCGCCGCCTTTTTGGCGCGAGGTTTGCGCTCCTTCTTCGGTGCGGGCGCCGCAACCGTCGGTGTGTCAGCATCAATCGTCGTATTCATATCGTCGGCCATTATGGTCTCCTGTAAAGCCGCTGCATTTGTCTCCTGCTCAATCGACGGTGTCAACAACACCGCAGCCTGTTGTTCTCCGACGAAAGACATTCAGGCGGCGGCTAAGCTTGGGGAAGGAATGGCATTGCTTCTTCAAAGCCTATGTCCGCAATCACTCCAGTTGCCGGCTTCCGCGAATCTGAACCAGCTCAGAAAGAATGATTATGAGCGCTGGCCACGGCGCTTCCGGCAGGTCGGAGCGGGGATCCTCTGTCTCCAGCTCACAGTGCAGATCTGCGGCGACGCCGGCGACAGATCGAGATAGGGGTGGTCCGCAGCTCCTTCACCAAGGCGCCTTCGACTTTCGCGATTTCCACCTCCGCCTTTTAGGCCTTGGAGTAACCTATCCGCCTGCATCGAACGGACCTCGCGTATGAAACTGAAATGCCAATGCAGATGACCGAGCTAACCTCGAAGCCCCAGTCTAGACGTTATCGAAAATCCCGGGGCCTGCGCCTGTTGCGCTGTCGCAAAAGGGGTCCTTGCGACAGCTTATCCTTCTCACGGTCCTCTACCAGAACCGGCCCCTATTGAGGAGAAGTTCAGCCGTTTCCGAAAAAACCATTAAATGACCTTCTCGATATCAGGCAAGCGCCACGACTTGTCGAAATATGGCTCTAGCGGGCCGAACAAGCGGAAATACATAAACCAAGCTTTACCCGGCGTTGTCGGTATCCAGTTCTGCTCCAGGCCTTTCGGAGTCTGCGGTCCCATAACAATCTCAATCGAGCCGTCGTTTTGGACTTTGAGTTTTTGCCGGGAAGATCGATCCACGATCTGTTGCTTGTTCTGAATGAGACCGCGGGTCTCGGTGTCGTACAGCGTGATCGACCAAAAGGACTTGGCAGGGACATTGGCTGGAACGCGCAACCGGTAAGACTTTGCGCCATCAAAGGCGTGTCCGTCGGGATCACAGTAGGCGGTGAGGTATGCCGAGCCAGTTCCGGGTGTCTTGGTGAGAACGGCGGCGGAAGTGCCTGTGACCTCGTAGAAGAACGCCATCCGTTCATCAAGCAGAGTACCATTCGGCACGTCCTGTTCGTTGACAAAGTCCTGAGGTATCAAATATTCCCAATGCGTATCGTCCCGATAGCGCATCCCTGGAATGCGCTTGCTGAAGGCACTAGCCTTCGCCATCGCTTCGCCGAGCTTTGCGGCTTTCTCAAGTAGCCCTCTCTGCCGGTCACTTGGCGAAAACGATCCGTCATAGGTGACACCAAGCGGCTTCAACATAGCTGCAAAGAAGCGGTCTCGATCCTCGATCTGCTCACCATTCAGCGCCTGAACCAACGACTGCCAATACGCGAGGCCTTTAGGATGAGCCATACTGGTCAACTCGCCCCCGGTCTTGAACCTAAGAAGCGCCTTCGCGCCGCTCCCTGTTGCGCCAAGCGGATAGACCTGAATTTTAGAGAAAACAGCCTCGACCTTCGTGAGGTCACTATCGAGTCCCCGGCAGAACATCAGGACTTTGTTGGTCCGGGAACGCAGCACTTTTGCGCCATCGGGCAAATTTTCCGGAGCTTCATACGCCGGACCGACCAATATGAATTCCGCTCCCTTGCCGCCATCTGGCCCCGAAATGCCGACATCAATGAGCGGACGATCCCACCAGTCGATCAATGAGCCCGCAGTAGCGCCTTCGGGATAGTCGATGACAATTGGTCCCTCCGTAAGATCAAACCACGCGAACACATAGGGCGTCGTTACATTCGACCCGAGCATGACGCTGACGTCCCGATACCCGGCAACAAGCACGAGATCGCCGCTCCTCGCGTCGGCGTTGTCGATAAGCATCCGGCGCGCACCTTCCATGCCGACAATCGGAACCGCCCAGAGATAGGCTTGCACTGCGCGTTGAAAATCCATGGTATCATATAGCTTATCAACCGTATCTGGCGTCGGAATTCCGAGGTCGAACTCCAAGTCGGCACCCTGCAGGACTGCTTCGGCAGCAGCATCGTGTGCTGCTGCCGCGGTAGAGCCGACCGCTCCAAGAATTGTAGCCGATGAAGCCATCTTGAACGCATCCCTCCGAGTGATTTCCATGAATGATACTCCCTACTGTTCGATTTCTTGCACCTTTACAACAGTCATGCTGTCACCATGATGTCAGCATAGGGCATGGCCATAAGCGGTTGATCGGTTAAACGACTCACGAGGTGATGTCCGTTCATCTCGATGGGAAGCAAAAGGGGCGTAATGCGTAGAGCAGACAGACTACTTCAGATCATACAGATCCTACGCCGCGAACGCAGACCGATCAGCGGCCGCACCATTGCGTCGGAACTTGAGGTGTCGTTGCGAACGATTTACCGCGATATGGCAGCGCTGGAAGCATCCGGAGTGCCTGTTTTTGGCGAGCCGAGTGTCGGGTACGTGTTGCAGGACGGCTACGATCTGCCACCACTGATGTTTTCGACGAACGAACTGGAGATCGTCATGCTGGGATTACGCATGGTCGGGGCGCGGGGTGGCAAAGAAATAAACACCACAGCGCGCGACGTTGTCGCCAAAATCTCCGCCATTTTGCCGGATGCGAAGCGCTCAGAATTTTGGACCGCACCCTTACTTGCGCCTGGTCCGGAGGTCTTACCGAAGGATGGCCCAGTGCTGCTCCAATTGCGGGGTGCGATGAAGGTTAATTGCAAAGTAGAGATCCTTTACCACACGGCAGACCGTGAACCTGAGCGGCGCACTGTTTGGCCAATCGTTATCGCCTTCTTCGATTGCGTCCGGGTGCTCGCCGCGTGGTGCGAACTTCGGGAGGCATATCGATATTTCCGGACTGATAGGATGCTGGAAGTCAACCTGCTCCCTGTGAAGGTCCCTCGCTCGCGAAAGCGGATCTATGCGGACTGGTGGCATCACGAAAAAATGGAATCAAAGCTGGGCGTCGACGGAATGGGTGTTGTCGCTCACTCCTAACGCCAAAGCTTTGCGCGGCAGATTTGCGTGTTATTGGGGGATTTTGGCAGCAATGGTTTGATAAGATCTTTCTGACGCCTCTAGGCAGATTAACCTGATGTGGTGGACCGCCTCCGCTCCCGGCATCGCAATGTGCCAAAGTGTGGTTGTCGAAGTCACATGAGGAGAGCCCGCCATGGAGCATGGTTACGATAATCGGTCTGGATATCGCTAAGCAGGTATTCAGATTCAGAGAGTCAATTGTGCTGGTGCGATCGTCTGCCGCCGCCGGCTGCGCCGCGACGTTGTGGTGGGATTTTTCAAGGCGCTGGCGCCGTGCTTGATCGGAATGGAGGCTTGCGCGACCGGACACCGCTGGGCTCGGGTTCTTACGTCACTGGGCAATGAGGCTGATGCCCGCTTCTTACGTCAAACCCTATGCCTAGCGGCAGAAGAATGATGCGACGGATGCCGAGGCGATCTGCGAGGGGGTGACGCGGCCGACGATGCCGTTTGTTCCTGTGAAGAGCAGCAGAACGTGCTCACGCTACGCGTTGGGGGAGGTACACGAGACGGTCAGCGACATGGATCGTAGATCCACGGTTGGGATCGCTCGAACGAACTGAGCCGTCGCTTTGAGACAATCCTTGGAATTGGCCCAACTATTGCGAGCGCAATCGCCGCGACAGTGAGCGACGGATCTCTCTTTAAATCCGGAAGACAATCGGCGGCGAGGATAGGCCTGGTGCCGCGACCGAACTTATCGGGCGGCAAACACAGGCTTTGAAGGATCGGCAAGCAAAGTAACGCCTATCTCCGACGACTTCTCGTCGTCGAAGGGCATGCGGTGCTTCGCTTCACCCAATAGGTGCTGATGGCGTGATGGTGGACGGTCGAGCCGGAACCGGACAAACTCGGTTAGTGGTGTAGCTTGAAAGCGCGTTGACCCGTCTGGGATCCGATCTGCCGATTACATCAGGGCCAACGGTATGGATACGCCGCAATTAAAGGCCGAATACATCCCTCTGCACCTGTCAATCCGCCGAACCCGCCAAATTGCGCTTGCCACGCGAGGGCCGTCCATACATGCCACTGAAGTTTCAACCCGTGCATTTAGAACCTCGGCGGTTTTGGAGTATTCTAAGCTCAGCGTGTCAGCGCTGTGACTTTTGCTACGACACGCATCAACTCGTCATTTGCTTAAACAGGCCTTACGATCACAAGGCATGAAGGTCACGAGAGCGTTTCCGGTGCGACGAGCCAATATGTAGTCGTAACCTGAGCAAGGCGTGACATTTCTTAATCGAGAGATTATTATCGCACAACAATTGTGTGAACGAGATCATGCCAAAGATTGTAGACCACGATCAGCGCCGGACCGAGATTGTCCGGCTTATAATCAAAGTTATATCGGAACACGGCCTCAATGGCACGACCGTGCGCACTATATCTCGGGCGGGCGGCTTCAGTAGCGGCGTCCTGTCGCATTACTTTTCCGACAAAGACGAGATGATCAAGTTCGCGTTCGAGGGGGTGGCAGACCTTATTTTCAGCCGAATCGATCAACGACTTCAAAATGCCAAAGGTCCAGAAAGACTTCGGATTATCCTCGAAGAACACTTGCCAATCTACGATCATGACGACGAAACCGCCGTGGCATTGGCCTTCTGGGAAGTAGCGATGCATGACCCTCAGCTGCGAGTGCAATTCAAAAAGAACTACGGCAGATGGCGCGACCGGCTACGCACTGAAATGCGTAACCTCCTTCCGGGTATCTCGGCTACGGAGATCGAAACCCGCGTGGATTTCGCGGTTGCGTCCACCGACGGCCTGCTCATCACCTTTGCGCTCGACGGAGAAGATTACAGCAGCGAGCGTAGGATCATGTTGCTTGATCGCCTGATGACAAACTTGGGAGTGGAGGATATGAAGGAAGCTGCCGCCTAGAAAGTGAAGGCTGCGAATGCTCGACCTTTCCAAGCCGCCGGACCAAGGGCGTGGATGGAGTTCCCTTTCGTATCCACCGCCACCATCACCGGCATGTCTTCGACCTTCAGCTCGTAGATTGCTTCCATCCCGAGATCGGGCCAAGCGGCGACTTTGGCTGACCGGATTGCCTGCGATACCAGATATGCCGCACCGCCAACCGCCACGAGATAAGCGGCCTCGTTCTTCTTGATCGCCTCAATGGCGGCAGGACCGCGCTCTGCCTTGCCGACCATAACCCGCAGTCCAGTTGCCGGAAGCACGGTTTCCAGGTAACGATCCATGCGCGTGGAGGTGGTTGGCCCCGCCGGTCCGATGACTTCGTCACCCACTGCATCGACCGGGCCAACGTAATAAATGGCCTTCTCCCGTAGATCGACGGGCAGCCCCTGTCCACGGCTGATTGCATCGGCCATGCGTTTGTGAGCAGCATCGCGTCCCGTGTACAGGGTGCCGGACAGAAGCAGCGTCTCGCCGGGCTTCCAGTCCGCAACAACGTCCTTATCGAGACAGTCGAGGTTCACCCTACGCATGTCTGCGCCAGCTTCAAGACCAACGTCGGGCCAGTCGGCCAAATTTGGAGGATCGAAACGAGCAGGCCCTGTGCCATCAAGAGTGAAATGGACGTGTCTCGTCGCGGCGCAGTTCGGGATCAGAGCGACCGGCAAAGATGCGGCGTGACAGGGGAATGTTTTGAGTTTGACGTCCATAACCGACGTTAATCCGCCTAGACCCTGAGCCCCTATCCCGAGGTCGTTCACACGGCGGTAAACTTCCAGGCGGAATTCTTCGGCCTTGTCCTTCGGTCCACGTGCGAGCAGTTCATTCATATCGAGAGGCTCATTCAGGGCCTGCTTGGCCAGGATCATCGACTTATCAACGCTCCCTCCTACACCAATGCCGAGGATACCGGGAGGACACCACCCCGCTCCCATCGTCTGGACAGTCTTCACTACCCAGTTGGTAACACTTTCACCGGGGTCGAGCACTGCAAACTTAGCCTTGTTTTCCGAGCCCCCACCTTTGGCCGAGACGGCGATACCGATTACGTCTCCCGCAACCATCTCCACATGCATGATACCAGGTGAATTGTCTCCTGTATTTCCCCGGTCGAAAAGCGGGTCGCGAACCATCGAGGCTCGAAGCGGATTATCTTCAGCCTGATAGGCATCCCGCACGGCATCATCGACGATTTCCTGCAGGCTTCGCGTTGTGTCTATACGGGCACCCATGCCGATCTTGAAGAAGATGTTGGCCGTGCCTGTATCCTGACAGATGGGACGACGGCCGAGAGCTGCCATCCTGGAATTCTTGAGGATTTGCCCAATCGCATTGCGTGCCGCAGGACTCTCTTCACGTTCGTAAGCCGCGCCGAGGTGGCGGATGAAGTCAGCTGGATGGAAGTAGCTTACGAACTGCAGCGCGTCGGCGATACTCTGGCGGAGGTCCTGCTCGGAGATGACGGCCATGATTTCAATCGTCCCCAAATTTCAGTGACAACAGCGGCGCGTGCTGCTGAGCGCCGTACACGTCCGTTTCCCCGATGGCACCCGAAACGAGAGGTCGTTTGATCGTGGCTTTGATTGCGTTGGCTGGCTCGAAGGCGATGATGTCCAACACGTCCTTTTCCTCGATGCCGTACAACGAGCAAATGAGTCCAGAATTGATGAGATTGACCCGTTTGGCCTCTTCGAACCAAAAGCGGTCTTGGAAAATGATGTCGAACGTCAACTCGTAAGGTCCGGCGTTTTTCGACCGAATGACGCTTGCTACATCGATCAGACGTGTCATGCCCTGTCCTCCAGGTTCACAAGCTGAAAAGGGAACGGAGATACTGGATCGGCAACTTTCAGCAGGTGATACAAGCTGAAGGCATAGACCTGTCCTGCCTTGAAATCCGAAGGGGAATACGGAAATGCGAGGTTTCCAGCCGTCGATACACGACCAGGGTAGCCGAAGTGGAGCATCGTTGACCGCGCAAATGAACAGATAGTGTCTGCATCGTCTTGCGTCTTGGCAATTGCCTCGATCACTATGCCCAGTTCGTGCGGCGTAAGATCGCGCTGCGGCTCCAGCGCACCCATAACACCATCCCGACCATAGGTCCGAAAAATCAGCTCCCAGCTACCTGTCGGCATTTGCCTGAAGTTGTCTTCGACGCGGGCTCGCACGCCGGCAATGATTTCGTCGACCTTTGCTATGAAGTCAGGTCCTCTAGCGCCTGCGATGGAAACTGTGCGGAAGCCCAGAGGACGAGCACCTTCCACCTTAACGAAGTAGTCGTCACTAGGAATGAAGCGTGTTCCTGTGACGCGAACACGCCCATTCTCCAGCTGTTCGAATTTGGTCTGATGTAGATCGAGCGCACCCCCAGGTCCGGGCAGTCGATATGGGTCAGACTTCTCATAAAGAGTGTGCGCCGCGACCGAAGAGATTGTGCAGACGCGCTCTGGGTTTACGGTTTCAAGCACGAAGCCCTCGGCATCGAGTGTGCCGATCATACAGTCGGATCCGCTGCCTGGTGTCGACGCAATCGCAGCGCATTCCAGGATTTTTCCCATGTGAAGCGCGAGCGCTCTGTCGAAGCCGCAATTGATTGGAACCGCTGCAAATACGGCAGGATCGTAGCACCGGCCCGCGATGATCACGTCTGCGCCGGCCTGCAACGCAGCGATCAAAGGTTCCTCGCCCATCTGGGCAACCACATAGGTGGACGATCCAACATCGTCCTCGCTCGCCGGATCACCCGGAGGCAGTGCCACCAACCTCCCCGAGGCCATCGATGATACCAGAAGTTCTTTGGAAACATCCGCTGGGATGACGGCTAGTCTTCCTGATAGCTGTTCTTCTGCGGCGATCTCCTTGACAATATCGACAGTCCAATCGAGATGAGGTCGTGCACCACAACCACCGGCGCTGCCGACGAGAACAGGGATGTTCCGCTCGCGAGCAGCGGTCAGCATGATCCGAAGGTCACGCTTCACCGCAGCCCTATTGGTGAAGGAAACCCCCGCTCCGAGATAGTACGGGCCGGGATCGCTGGATCCAGCATCGACCGCGATAACGTCGGGATTAAGAAGCATGGCTGCGGCGAACGACTTCTCTGGGAAACCGTATCCCAGGATAGCCGTCGGTGAGAGAACCTTGATCGACGCGTTCGCGGTCATACTGACACCTTAGAAAGAGAGAGACTGTGCCGGGATGGCGAGGTCATCGAGATTCATTAGGACTTCAGCTCCGCCGTCGATGATGATGTCGGTTCCGTTCACCCAGCACGCCTCTTGGGAAAGCAGGAAGGCAATCGGACCGCACATCTCACCTGGACGAGCATCCCTGCCCCCGGCCTGCGACCTGAGCCGACCCAGCAGGTCTTCGCCCATTGTTTCGTAAAAGGTGTCGAGGATTGGGGTCTGAACGGCTCCTGGACTTACAGTGTTCACCCGCACCCCACGGTGACGCTCACGACTGGACGCCAGCATCGAATACAAGATAACGGCCTCCTTGGAGACGTCATAAGCCGTCACGCTATCGAGACCGAAAGAGAGAAAGTGCGCGAGCCCCTCCTTCCAGTCGCTTTTTGCGATCAGAGTTTTGATCATCCCTGTTCGCGCCCGCCAATTTGCACCGGCTGTCGACGCGATGTTTACGACGGCTCCGAAGTCACGAATCCGAGGCAGCAACGCGTCGGTCAGGCGACGAACCGCCAGGTAATTCACCTGCGCGATGGTTTCGACCTTGAACGAACCCGGGACGCCCGCGATGTTCACCAGCCCATCGATAGGTTCAGCGATAGCCTGAACCGCTGCATCGATTTGATGGGGGTCAGCCAAGTCGCACTTGAAGAATGTGCTGACACTGCCTTTCGGCTCAACGCGATCCAATCCGATGATCTTGGCACCACGGCCCGAAAGGTCTGCCACGACCGCTGCACCGACACCGGAGGAAACGCCCGTCAGGACGTAGGTCTTGTTTTCATGTGTCATGTGAGCCTCACGCAGTGTACCGGATCGGCAGCGACGCCAAACCGTTCACAAAGCGGGACGGCACAAACACGGCATCGCCCGCTGGTTCTATGTTTTTGAGATGTTGCAACGAAGCCTTGGCCAGCATTGGAAGTTCGAGGCGAGCTAGATGCGCGCCCAGACAGGTGTGACGTCCACCACCGCCAAATCCAATGTGAGGGTTTGGGTTCCGCTTCACGTCGAAGCTGAAGGGATTCTCGAACTTGGCATCGTCCTTGTTGCCGGAATTGTACCACACGACAACCTTGTCTCCCTCGGCGATCTGCTGACCGCCGATTTCGATGTTGGCTGCCGCGGTACGGCGCATATGCTGCACCGGCGATACCATGCGCACCAGTTCTTCGACGCCGGTCTGAGCAATTGCGTCCGGATCGGCAGCCCATATCGCCATCTGATCGGGGTTCTCCAGGAACAGACGCATCATATGACCGCCCACAGTCCCTGTCGTTTCCATGCCCGCCGTCACCAGAAGCTGGAAGAAATATCCGACCTCGTCATCGTTGAATTTGCGGCCGTCGATCTCGGTGGCGATGAAGAGCGAGACCACATCGTCTTTCGGGTTTTTACGGCGTTCACGCGACAGCTCTGCGCCGTACACGTTCAGTTCAGCGAAGGCAGCAGGAACCTTGTCGGCCCCCCCCATCTCAGGTGCATCGCCAGCAAGTGCGGTGACCGTTAGTCTATGAAGGTGTTTGCGGTCGCTTGCCGGGGCACCAAGGATGTCGCAGATGACCGCGACAGGGAACGGTTGGGCAACTTCGGTGGCGAAGTCACATGCGGCCTTTTCCTTTGCGGCGAGTACCAGTCCTTCCGCGTGCTGAGCGGCCGTGCGAGCCAAAGTCTGAACACCAGTTGGCGAGAAAATCTTGGAGACCACCTGGCGAAGCTTGAAGTGCTCGGGTGCATCCATGTTCAGGAACCAGCCTTCCTGGCGGGCCTCTTCGACTGACTGGTCACCGATATAGGTGGTTGGACTGTTCCGGAAGGTCTTGGCATCCTGGCTCACAGCGACGATGTCATCGTAGCGCGTGACCGACCAAAAACCTTGCATGCCCTGTTCCGGGCCTTCGGGGAACTCATGCCAGCTGACCGGCCGTTTGCGGCGAAGGATTGCGAAACCCTCATCACGGTCTGGACGTCGCCAGAAGCTGTGATCCGCCAGATTGATTTCATTGACATCAATGGTCATGGGAGCCTCCTCCAGACTCAGTTGTAGGAAACGCCGGGAAGGACGCAGAGAAGCTCGAACGCGAGGTTCGCAGCAACGAGCGCGGTATTCCCGGAAGGGTCATAGGGTGGCGAGACTTCGACAATGTCGGCACCGACGACATCGAGACCACGGCAACCACGGATAAGCTGAAGGCCCTGCCACGACGTCAGGCCACCAATCTCAGGCGTGCCGGTCCCCGGCGCGTACGACGGATCGAGCGCGTCGATGTCGAAGCTGATGTAAGTCTTGGCATTGCCAATCTTAGCGCGAATTTCATCGATCAGCGGCACCAAGGATTTGCCCCAACAGTCGTCAGCAGATACGACCGTGAAACCTCGGCTACGAGACCAATTGAAGTCCTCTGGAGAGTAGCCGGTCCCGCGCAATCCGATCTGGAACGTCAATTCCGGAATGATTGCCCCTGCTTCGTAGGCACGGTTGAACGTCGTCCCGTGAGCAATCGGCTCTCCGAACATCGAATCGTTGATGTCGGCATGGGCATCGATATGGATCAACGCTACCGGACCGTGCCTATCTGCGACGGCCTGCAGGATCGGGAAGGTAATGGAGTGATCGCCGCCCAAGGTGATGGGACGGACAGGATAGCGAAGCAGTTCCTCATACGCGTCGCGGATGCGGCGAGAACTGTCCGGAAGATTGAACGTGTTGATCGCCACGTCGCCTACGTCAGCTACCTGGAGGCTTTCGAACGGAGCAGCTCCCGTGGCGACGTTGAACGGACGGAGCAAGCAGGATTCCGCACGGATAGCTCTGGGGCCAAACCGTGTGCCAGCGCGCCAGGACGCACCGATGTCGATCGGGACGCCGATGAAGCAGGCATCCAAGCCCTCCGGCGTGGGCACGCTCGGCAACCGCATCATGGTGGCGGTCCCACCGAAACGGGGCATTTCGTTTCCGCCCAAAGGCTGATTGAAGTTACCCATCACTGAGTCTCACGATTGCTTGCTGGGGAGATGAAGCAGAAGACCGTCATGGTCGTCAGTGATGTGCAACTGGCAGGACAAACGACTCGTGGATGTTGGTTCAGCGACGAAGTCCAGCATGTCCCGTTCCATAACACCAGGTGCAGGCAGACGCTCGGTCCACGACTGGTCCACGATCACGTGACAGGTCGCGCAAGCGCAAGCGCCACCACAATCTGCCTCGATAGCTGACACACCGTTTGATGTCGCGAGTTCCATGATGGATTGCCCGACCACACCCTTCAGGGTCGTTACTTCGCCACTTGGCGATTGGAAATGGATCGTTGTCATGGTGTCACCTCACTTCGAGACGGAGTCAGACAGAAGCGCACGAGCCAACCGAGCGACGCCCTCTTCGAGATCTTCGTCGGTGATTGTCAGCGCAGGCGCGATACGGATCGTGTTTCCCCAGAAGCCGCACGGAAGTACGAGAAGGCCTTCGGCGACGGCACGATTGGCGAGAGCCTTAGTTGCGTCGGGATCAGGGGTCTCGCCGTCGTCCTTGAAGATTTCAAAGGCTACCATCGAACCTACGCCTCGGATCGCGCCGACAGGAACGACTTCGTTGCGGGCCGCGATCTTCTCCAGCTCAATCTTCAACTTGTCGCCGACGGAAACTGACCGTTGAAGGAGGTTCTCCTCTTCTATCAGATCGAAAACAGCGAGGGCTGCGGCGCAGGAGAGCGGGTTCCCGGCATAGGTGCCGCCAAGAGAACCTGGCTGCGTCGTATCCATGATGGACCGCTTACCGATAAGACCTGCAAGCGGCAGACCTCCACCGATGGCCTTCCCGACGGCGATGAGATCGGGCTCAACTTCGGCATGCTCTATAGCGAAAAATCGTCCGGTCCTGGCGAACCCCGACTGAATCTCGTCAGCGATAAGGAGGATGCCATGCTGATCGCAGATCTCACGTAGACGCCGAACGAATGCGACCGGGGCTTGGTAGTACCCGCCCTCACCCTGCACTGGCTCAATGATGATGCCTGCTACCTGTTCCGGAGAGATCGACGACTTGAACAGATAGTCGAGCGCCTTCAGGCTATCTTCTTCGCTCATACCATGTGCTGGCACTGGGAACGGGACATGGAAGACGCCCGGTTGGAAATGAGGATAGTTCGCGCGCAGCGGCGCAACCTTCCCTGTCAGCGAAAGCGCCAGGTTCGTTCTGCCATGGAATGATCCAGTGAAGGCGATGATACCGGGCCGACCGGTTGCGATCCGAGCAATCTTCACGGCATTCTCGGTTGCCTCAGCACCCGTCGTGAAGAGAACGGAAGTAGCATCGGCAATCGGGGCAGCCTCGTTGAGGCGTTCGCAAACTGCGATATATGGCTCATAGGCCTGGACCGGATAGGCCACGTGGGCATAGTGGCCGAGTTGTTGGGTCACGGCGGCAGTCACCTTCGGATGGTGGTGCCCGACGTTCATGACGGCAATTCCCGCTGCGAAGTCGATGTACTGCTTGCCATCTGCGTCCCAAACTTGGGAACCTTCGGCACGCGCAGCGAATATGGTGTATGCAGATGCTGCACCGGCCGGAACGGCTGCCTTGCGCCGCGCCAAAAGCGATTGATTGTTGCTCATCTCAAGTCGTCCTCAATTCAGTGCGTCAGACCGCCAGACCATCATCTTCTCGGTCTGCATGTCGCGGATGGTGTGGGGGATACCGCCTACGCCGAGGCCGGAGTGCCGAGCACCTGCAAAAGGCATCCAGTCGACGCGGAAGAGCGGGTGCTCATTGACCATGATGGCTGTGCCATCCAAGTGGCGGTAGCAGTGCATCGCGGTATCGATGTTGCGGGTGAAGACCGCAGCCTGGAACGAGAACGGAAGATCGTTCGCCTGCGCGAGAGCAGCGTCGATATCGTCAAATCCATAGACGCAGATAACGGGACCGAAGACCTCCCTTCGCGAAACATCAGCATGCGCATCAGGGTTTACGAGAACCGTATTCGCGTATGTGCTCTCCGTCAGGCGGTCGCCACCCGCCGCGATCTTGGCACCAGAACGAGCAACCCAATCAGCAACGCGGTCCGCCTCCGCATGAGTGATCAACGGACCGACGTCCGTTTCAATCTTTGTCGGATCACCAATCTTCATTGCCGCTGCGACGCCCGACAGGCCCGAGACAACGTCGTCGAGGACAGAGTTGGCACAATAGACTCGCTGAACCGACACGCATGCCTGGCCAGCATGCCAAAAACCGGCACGGCCGAGACGCGGAACGACGGACGAGAGGTCAGCATCAGCAGCAACGATGACAGGAGCCACGCCCCCGTGCTCCAACGCGCAACGTGCACCCGGAGCGAGGTTTGACCGAAGCTTCCAACCGACCGCAGCCGAACCGATGAAGGTCAGAAATGCCACGCGGGGATCGGATACCATACGACCGACGACTTCCATATCGAGGGGCAGAACCATCTGCGCCCAGACTTCAGGAAGGCCAGCCTCACGGAAAATCTCAATCACCGCGCGGCAGCTCAGCGGCGTCTTGGGAGATGGTTTCACAATGACCGGAGCACCGGCGGCAACAGCCGGCGCAACCTGGTGGATGACGAGGTTGAACGGATGGTTAAAGGCGGCAATCGCCAGGACAACCCCAATCGGTTCCATCTGCGTGAACGCTACCCGACCCGCAGAAGTCGCATTGATGTCCATCGGGATAACGTGACCGCCTTCGTTGCGAAGGATCTCAACAGAAAGCTCGATGCCATCGATCCCACGGTCAACTTCAATCAGCGCATCCTTGAGCGGCTTGCCGGATTCTGAAGAAACCTGAAGAGCGAGCTGTTCGCGGCGTTCACGAACGATGTTCGCAACCCGGCGGAGAACCGCGATGCGCTCAACCTTTGGCAACCACCCTTTCCTGTTGCGGTACGCCCGGTAGGCGCGTTCGAAGGCGTTCTCGACCTCGCCAGCGGTGGTAGCCGTCAACGTCTCGAGAAGTGCTCCGTCAAAGGGTGCTCGTACGTCGAATTTATCGGTCATCGTTACGCAGTCCTCTGCATTGCAAGAGTTTTGAGATCAGTCGCCGGATCAGCCAGTACTTCTGGGATGACCGGAATTCCGCCTGCGACCATGCGGCGAGCGCACATATGATCAGATGGGCTATTCACACTGTCGGCTGCGATCACCCGCCCGGATTTGAGGTGGAAAACCGTGAACTTTCCTGCCTCGGGATCACCACGAACGACGTGTCTCTCGGCGGCGAACGGCAGACCGGTCGTTTGCAATTTTGCCTGGCCCTGGT
Source organism: Neorhizobium sp. USDA 3394 (assembly GCF_056280385.1). NCBI lineage: Bacteria > Pseudomonadati > Pseudomonadota > Alphaproteobacteria > Hyphomicrobiales > Rhizobiaceae > Neorhizobium > Neorhizobium sp. USDA 3394. The sequence continues at coordinate 419,593 of NZ_JBWCDU010000002.1, read as the reverse complement.
CAGACCAGAACCATGGCACTGCATCGTACGACGCAGTTTCGTCCAACATTGCCGCAGCAACAGTCTTCGACTGATCGATAGCATTCTGCACGCTTTCCAACCGGACGTAGCTTCCTGCAAACCTGTTGGGATGGAAGGCGCAATCACCGGCGGCGAAAATATCAGAATCGGCGGTACGACCAACTGCATCGACAAGCACGCCATTGGGGCATTCGAGACCGGCCTCTGCTGCGATCTCGGTATTGGGCACAGCTCCGATGCCAACCAGAACGAGATCGGCGGCAATGACCTCACCGTCTCCAAGGGTAACGGTCTTGACGTGATCAGTGCCATCGATCCACGCGATCACTGCCGAGGTAACAATCCGCGTTCCCATGTCGCGGTGCATCTTGTCGAACCAAGTGGAGATTTGAGGTGCGACGGCACGCGCCATCACCCTAGGGCCAGCTTCCAGAACGGTCACCACCTTACCAGCGGCGACTGCAGTTGCGGCAACCTCAAGGCCGATGAAGCCGCCACCGACGATGACCACGTTGTTCGCTGACGTCAGGGCAGACATAAGCTTCTGGCCATCGGCCAGGCCTCGTAGCGAATAGACGCCCTCTAAATCTGCGCCAGGCACAGCGAGCTGCCGAGGCCTTGCTCCTAGGGCAAGTGCCAATTTCTCATACGAGACGGTCCCATCGTTGATTTCGACAGTCTTTGCGATAAGGTCGATGCGACGTGCCTTCTGACCAAGAATAAGGTCGATGCCTTGGGCAGCGAGTGCTTCTGCCGGACGGAAGATCAGGCTCGCCGCGTCTGTTGTGCCCTTGAGGAAGGCCTTCGAGAGCGGAGGACGCTGATAGGGCGGGTGCGGCTCATCGCCGATAAGGACCACCTTGCCAGTGTAGCCCTTCTGACGAACCGAGGTTGCGATCTGCAATCCGGCCTGTCCGGCACCTAGAATTACGATTGCCATAGGAAACCTCAAAATTTGATCCACGTCGTTTTCATCTGGGTGTACTTCTCAAATGCGTGCAGCGAGTTGTCGCGGCCATTGCCGGACTGGCGCATGCCTCCAAAAGGAACCAGCGGCGAAATGAGGTCGACCGTGTTGACAGCGACAGTGCCTGCGCGCAGGGACTCAGACATTCGATGAGCCCGGGAAAGGTTTGAGGTGAACACCGACGCCATCAGTCCGTAGATGGAGTCATTGGCCATCCTCACGGCTTCCGCTTCGGTTTCGAAGGACAGAACCGAGAGTACCGGCCCGAAGATTTCCTCTTGGGCGATGATGTGCCCCGGCGTGACACCGGCAAAGATCGTCGGCTCGATAAAATTCTCTGACGATCCAATCGTGATGCGATTCCCACCGAGCACAAGGCTCGCTTCGGCACGCCCCTTCTCGATGTAGGACATAACCCGCCCGCAGTGCTCGGCATCTACCATGGAGCCCATGAGCGTATTCGGGTCGAGAGGGTTGCCGGGCGCATAAGCTCGGGAATGTGCGATCACCTTCTCCAGGAACGCATCATGAACGCCCTTCTGGACAATGAGACGCGTCGGCGAAGAGCAAATTTCACCTTGATTGTAGTGAACCCGAGCCGCCAGCTCTGCTGCTGCGTCCAGGTCGTCGGTGTCGTCGAAGATGATGTTCGGGCTTTTGCCGCCACACTCCAACCAGGCGAGCTTCATATTGGACTGAGCGGAATACGATAGAAACCTCTTGCCGACCTCAGTGGAGCCGGTGAACGCGAGGCAATCGACGTCCATGTGAAGGCCAAGCGGCTGACCGACAGCTGCACCGAAGCCGGGAAGAACGTTGAACACGCCATCGGGCACGCCTGCTTCAGCTATGAGCCTTGCCAGGTGAAGCGCAGTAAGTGGCGATTGCTCAGCAGGTTTCAGAATAACCGAGTTGCCAGCTGCCAGGGCAGGAATGCATTTCCAGACAGCCATGTCGAGGGGGAAGTTCCACGGCACAACAGCAGCCACAACACCAACTGCCTCGCGTCGGATCAGGGCTAGATTGCCCCGTGGCGCAGGAGCGATCTCGTCATAAATCTTGTCGATGGATTCAGCGAACCAGCGAACATATTCGACAAGATCAGGCAGCTCATAGGAGAAGGCGACCTGAACCGGCTTTCCCATATCCAGGGATTCGAGCAACGCAATCGATTCAAGATCACGCTCGATCAAATCAGCCAAGCGTAACAGAACCCGCTTCCGTTCCGTCGGGCTGCGACGTGACCAAACACCGGCTTCGAATGCGGCACGAGCTACCGATACTGCTCCATCGACATCCACCTGCCCGCATTCAGCAACGAGATTGATCAGCCCATTGGTAGCCGGGTTCCGATTTTCGTAGGTCTTGCCAGACGCCGATTGCACGAACCGACCAGCGATGAAGGCGAGACCATCAGGTTTCAGCTCCGTGGCGCGGCGAGTCCAGAAGTCGAGGCTGCGAATAGACACGTTGGAATTTCCTTTGAATTCTGAAATAGACGGGGGCCGGAGACTAGCCCCCGGGCAAGACCCTCAAACTTCCTCGAGAAGTCGGGCGAGCTTTGCGTATGACTCCGGGCGAGCCTGGCGCAGCCACATGGCGTAGACCACTCCACCGACGCCGATCACGGCGACGAAGACCGGAATGAAGATGTCGAGAACGGGCGTTTGGCCACCGGTGAGCCAGGCGACGTTTGTGACCATCATCCAGAGGATCCAACCCAGAACTGCAATGCTGATGGCCGGCGCGATGAGGCGCTGCCAAAGATTGGTGTCGCGCGGATTGGAGCGGAAGAAGCCAATGACTGCGATAGCTGTGAGAACCTGCACAGCGACAATTGCGATGGAAGCCGGAGCTGCTGCGACAGGCATAAGCTGGGTGATAGGATCGACGCCGAGCAGACCTGCAACCAATACGCCCACCAGCATGAGGCCACTCTGAAATGCACTGGCCACATGCGGTGATTGCTGGGTCGGATGCAGCTTGGCAAAACCGGTCCAGATCACGCCTTCACGACCCAAGGAGAAGAAATAGCGGGAAAGCGTATTCTGGAAGCTCAAGATCGCAGCAAATAGCGACGTGATCATAAGCAGTTCCATGGCGGTTGCAGCCCAACCACCCAAGACCTTAGTAGCGATATCGAACCAGATCATCCCGGGGTTGCTGGCGGCTTGAGCAAGGGCCAGCTCCGTGCCGTAGGCGGAAATCATAAACCAGGTCGCCGAGCCATCGAGAAGCGTGATAACCGCGACAGCAAAGAAAAGGGCGAGAGGAATGTTTCGCTTCGGGTTACGGACCTCTTCTGAATAGATTGCGGCGGTTTCGAAGCCCATGAACGCGGCGATGACGAATACCACTGCGGAGCCAAAACCCGGCGTAAAGACAACGGAAGGCTGGAACGACTCCATGACCCAACCATCCGGTCCGGGCCCCTGGAAAAGAACGCCAACATTGAAGACTAGCGCAATGCCGACTTCCGCCAGCATCAGCAGACCGAGGACGCGACCGTTGAACTGTATGTTTCGGCTTGCGAACACGTGAACGATTGCGACGAAGGCGGCACAGATGATCCACCAGGGAAGTTCGAGACCAGTCACCCTCGTGAAGAGCATCGAGCCGAAGAGGCCGAACATGCCGTATAGGGCTAGATTCAAACTGGCGTACGCGACGACTGCCAGGAATGCAGCCCCTACCCCGGCCGGATGCCCCAGACCATTGGAAACGTAAGCGTAGAACGCGCCAGCATTCTTGATGTGGTGAGACATCGCTGCGAAGCCGATGCTGAAGATCAGATACGCTAGACCGATCAGCAGAAAGACCGACGGCAAGCCCAAACCGTTGCCGAAGGCGATGGCAGTTGGAACCGCACCGATGATGACCGTCAGCGGTCCGTTTGTTGCGATGACGAGAAGCACAATGCTCAGGACGCCCAGCGCGTCTTTCCTGAGCGTCGGAGCAGACGCTTCGTGCGACATGTTGTTCCCTCTTTTTTATACAACAGTTGTTTTAAAAAAGAATTAGTAACTGTTGTCAAAGGAATTCGTTGCTGCGACGCACAAAATTTAGCAATTGCTGACGCTGCCCGTTTATTAATCACCGCCCGTGTGCAACGGGCGGTGGCAGTCGGAGTGGGTTCAAGAACAAGGACGATATTTGCGGGTCTCGACTGGCCGCATCGGTTGATCAAACCTACGGTATCGGAGGGTCGAGCCTAGCACATTGCTGCAGGAAGGCGGCCGGTCCGGCTGACTGGCAGAAGCCTATCACTGCATCGGGTCGATCACGAACCACACCTCCGGCGCCACTACGAGCTTCATCGCGGAGGTAAACAAAGCGACCAGATAGGCGTGGTGGTGCGCATTGATCATGTTTATGCCCGCGAGCGTGATCAGCATGGCCCTCAACAAGCGGCAGTAAGGTAATGAGAGAGAGATGCGCCGGTCAATCATGGGGCTTTTATGCCAAGGAAAAGTGCTCCCTTAGCAGCGCTTGCACGAGCTCACCACGATACATTATTGCGAGGGGAAAGACGCGAATCCGGCCGGTCGAGGAGAACTAGTGGCCGGACGTCAGCTTCAGGCCGGCGATGCACCCTACGACGCCCAGCACCAGCAGGATGCGGACCGGAGTTGCCGGTTCACCAAAAAATGCCATGCCGATTGCGACTGTGCCAAGGGCGCCGATTCCGGTCCAGATCGCGTATCCCGTGCCTAGAGGAATTACCCGCGTTGCCATTTCCAGCAGCACCATGCTCAGGATGATGCACACCATGAACGCGAGCGTCCAGGGGATGTTACGGAAGCCGTCCGTGAAGCGCATGCAGGTCGTGAATCCGACTTCGAAGACGCCGCCAAGTATCAGATAGAGCCAAGCCATTTTTACACCTATGCTGTGAATGTGGGAGAGTTTTGGACTGTTATCGAGTCCTTGTGGCGTCCGGCCGACGCGCCACCGTCCGCGTTAGAAGCCGCGCTCCGCGCCCGCGTGTAAACCAAGCCCAGGCCCAGTTCACATAGACGGTGAGCTTGCTGCGGAAATCGATGAGCAGGAACAGATGCACCATTGACCAGGCCGCCCATGCCGGGTAGCCGCGAAGGCGTAGCCACCCAAAATCGGCAATGGCCTTGGATCGCCCGATGACAGCCATGGTGCCCCAATTGCGATAGCGGAACGCCCGGGACGTCTTGCGGCCGGCCGCGCGGGCGATGATCAGGCGCCCGACGTAGCGGCCCTGCTGCTTAGCCACGGGCGCCAGTCCGGGCAGCGGCTTCCCCCCGATCTGGTAGCTCGAAACGTCCCCGATCGCAAAAATATCCGGGTGACCTGGCACCGAGCAATCATCCAGCACTTTAATCGAGTTGTTACGTGCACATTCCGCGCCCAGCCAGGCGCCGGCCGGCCGGGCTTGTGTTCCGGCCGCCCAGAAGACGTTCTGGGTGGAGATCCGTGTGTCGGCAACCACCATCCCATAGGCGTCGATGTGTTCAACAGCTGCGCTCAGGATAACCTCAACCCCATGTGCGCGCAGCGCCTTGAGGGCATACTGCGACTGGTTTTCAGTGAAGGCCGACAGCACACGGGGGCCTGCCTCAACCAGCAGGATGCGGACCTTGGATGAGGACAGGCGCCGGTAATTACTTTTGAGCATGGCACGCGTGAGTTCCGCGATCGCGCCCGCCAGCTCGACACCGGTCGGCCCACCACCAATCACCGCGAACGTCAGCAGCGGCTCTACGTCAGTAGTGTTGTCGGCACCCTCTGCAGCCTCAAAGGCCGACAGAAGTCGCTCGCGGATGCCCAATGCGTCGTCAAGTGTCTTGAGAACCGGCGCGACAGGCTGCCACTCGTTGTGGCCGAAGAAACTGTAGTCCGCACCGGTTGCCAGGACCAGGTAGTCAAACGCGACCTTGCCGGATTTCGCCGTTAGGACCTGTTTACGGTCGGCGTCCACGCCGACAACCTCTTCCAGGATAACCGACACATTGCCGGCCCTTGCAAGCAGGCTGCGGGACGCCGAGGCGATATCCGCTGGCGAAAGCGCGGCGGTTGCGACTTGGTACAACAGCGGCTGGAACAGATGATGATTGGTGCGATCGATCAGGATTACATCCAACTCAGAGCCCGACATCGCGTTCGCCGCAGCAAGGCCTCCAAAGCCCCCTCCAACGATAATCACCCTTTTTCGATGGTGGTTCTGCATGTGCATTCTCCTTGATCTTTAACGCGCATACCTTAAAATACGAGCGTATTTTGACTGTGAAAATACGCTCGTAATTGAAAATTTCAAGGAGTTCCTGCATGGGCGCACGCCACACCGTTGATAAGGACCGAGTGATTGCGCTTGCAGAAGGGATCGTCAGTGAACGGGGCGCGGCCGCCTTGACGATCGACGCGGTTGCCAAGGCTGCAGGCATTACCAAGGGCGGCGTGCAGTCATCCTTCGGCACGAAGGACGCTTTGATTGCCGCCATGCTTGATAAGTGGATGTCGGAAGACGACCGGCGCTTTCGCGACTATCTGGGTGACGGGCCTGCGTCCCCAGCCAGGAAGGTCGCCGCCCATGTGAAGGTCACACATCAGCAGGATGAAGCCACACACTCGCGCGCAGTAAGCCTGCTGATATCCCTCCTGCAGTCGACGGAGCATCTCGAAAGCGCTCGCAGGTGGTACGCGCGACGGATCGACGGCTTGCAGGACGATAATGAGAATGACGAACGCGCTCTGCTCGCCTTCCTTGCTGCGGAAGGCGCCTTTTTTCTAAAGTTTCTCAAGCTGATTGATATTGATCAAGACCGCTGGGACCGCATTTTCACGCTGATCGACAAGCTTCTCGTCCATGGAGAGGGCGACGTGTAGCGCCGATGCGGTCAAGTGCGTCGCCTGACGATCAAACTACGAAATGCCACCTAGGGCAGAGCCCGGATCCTCAATTCCCAGGAGGGAATGCAGCTTCACCGCGACGCCGGCGACGGATCGAGGCGTGGTGCTCCACAAGTCCTTTGCCAACGCCTCCTCGACATCTGCGATTTCCTCCTCGGCTTTCTTCGCCGTCGTATATCCGACCCGCTTGTCAGCCTTTCTTCCACTCACTCCGGCGGGCCGCCAATACGGCCTTTGCTTGCCGCCGCATTTCATCCTGATCAAGCGTTGGGCAAAAGACGGTCGATCTCCCGACTGGAATGGACCACCGTAAAATCGTACATTGTCTAGCACCTTAATGACTGAACGTTGCCATCATCGGCGGATCTGAGATCCTGGATGACCGTGCGCTACATTTGACACCTTCCGCAATGCAAGCAGCGGAGCAGCGACGCGGCAATCTCAGGGCAGGCAGCTTGCCGCGCCGGCTGGCTGATTCAGGAACGCGATCAGTCAGGCTCTTTCTCGGCGGTCACCCTGGATGCCGGCTCCCGCAAATCTGCACCAAATCAGAAAGGATGGTTCTGAGCTCTGGCCACGGCGCCTCCTCCAGGCCCGATCCGGGGTCCTCTGTCTCCAGCACACAGTGCAGCTTCGCAGCGATGCCGGCGACGGATTGAGATGAGGTGTTCCACAACTCCTTTGCCAAGGCGCTTTCGACTTCTGCGAGTTCCGCCTCCGCCTTCTTGGCGCGGGAGTAACCGATCCGGGCGTCCACCGCGTTCCAGTCGGCACGGCGTTCCGCCAGCTTCGCTCGGGCCGCTCGTCGTGTCTCCGTCTGATCGGGGTTCGGGAGAAGGCGATCGATCTCTTCCGTGGTGTAGGCCCACATGAAGCCGTCGCCCTCGGAGAAGCCGATTTTCACACGTGGGAAGCTGCCAAGTTCCCGAAGCATCTCGGTTTCGAGCTTCTGCTGACGACGGCAAGCCTCACTGTACAATCTGTGGGCTGCCAGCCAGTCCCTCCACAGCGAGACCGCCGGGTCGACTTGATCGGTTCGATCCCCTCCCCTCGCAGACCTGCCAGCCGCTGACGTCGCCGCAATCGACGCAGCAGCCGCGGCCAGGGACGTTCGGCGCGTTGTATTGAGTACGGCGCCCTTATTCCCAGAACAAGCCATTGGAAACACCTCCGGTGGTATCAAGATCCGTGAAGATCACCCGCAGGTCCGGAAACCGCGGTTCGCTGTGGCGACACAGCTCTGGATGTAGTTGCGTTCGATCGTGGCAACAGGCGAGTCCTTTCGATGAGACGCGATCTTGTGCCGAGCGTTGCCGTGCGCCTAGCTCTCCGCTCCGACCCCGCGGCTGTTGCCGCGACGCAGAGCCTTCCCGCCAGCCCGCATGTCACGGAGAGAGCTGTCGGTGCATACAGTAACTTTCGGCGGGTGATTGCAGACAAAGTTCTGCTATTCTCAGAATCAGCCATGATCCAAGCTCCAGAAACCAGGTTGTGGTTGAGCCTTACGCTAAGGGACGAAGGCTGGATTAATTCGTAACAGGGATACGATAACGGTAGATGATTTGCATTTCAATAAAAAATCGTATCGGTGATACGAATTGAAGCCGATCCAGTGCAAAATGGCTCGGACAGCTCTAGGCTGGGGCACGCGTGATCTGGCCAGGAATGCCGGGGTTTCCCCAGACACGATTGCGAGACTCGAACGAGGTGAGAACTTGCGCGCCTCGACAATTTTTGCTGTCCAGAGCGCCATCGAAGCAGCCGGTATCGAATTCATTCCGGAGAATGGCGGGGGCGTAGGTGTACGTTTCGCGCGGGCGACCGAGCACGAGAAGTAGCGCCACTGTTCGAGACGCCCCGACGGCAGTTAGATCCCGCCCCCGACAAGAGCCGGGCCTTTCGGTCTCTTTCCTATCCTGCCTCGTGAAGCGGGGCCGTCCTACAACGGCGCCATGACCTCTGACTCAAAGATTTTTGTGAGCCTGCGGCCAATCCGCAAAAGCCAGCCTAAACATCAGGAACCAGATGGGCCAAAGTGCCAATGGGACCGATGCGAAAAGAGCGGCACGCACCGTGCGCCGGTGGGGCGTGAAGCAGAAGGGCTATTTCTGCTATTCTGTCCCACGCATTTGGCGGCATATACCGAGGGCTACAACTTTTCATCGAGCCTGTCCGACCCCGTGACCGCCCGTTATCAGCGGGAGGCCGCCAGCGGTCTTCGGGCAACCATTGGCGTAATGATCAATCGAGTTACAGAACCCCCTCTCCCATCCACGGCCCGATCAGGCTCAGCAAAAGCGATCAATGCGCGAAAGAGTGCAGCCGAGCGGCAAGCGGCAAGCGCTGCGAAACGGGTTCGCAAGCTCAAGGTTCTTCAAGCAAAAGCATTCGAGACGCTCGGCATTTCACCCGACGCGACACCTGAAGAGATCAGGAGGCGCTACAAGGAGAAACTCAAGATGCACCACCCGGACGCCAATCAAGGCGATCGCAATTCGGAAGACGAGCTCCGGGCGGCCATAGAAGCTCATAAGATCCTCAAGCTCAACGGCTTCTGTTGAAACTGGCGACGGTGCTTTCTTCTGTTGAAGCCCCGGATTCCCGGCACTCCTTTGTCCGCGACTTCAAATCAACCGCTTGGCTTTTAAGGCGATAGACAACCTATTCTCCAAACGGAAGTTCAATTTCTTCGCGATTTTTTTTGCGCCCTCGATCAGGACCGTCTTAAACCGCTCGGCATCTTCTGCCGGCAGCATCTCAGCCCCGGCTCGAATGCCTTCCTGCCACGCAGGCCCGCGTTCCCATGCTTCGTTGTAGACGAGCGCCAATTCGGCGAACCCCCTCGTCTGCAGCAGGGCCTCAAAAGCAGCGCAGCTTGGCGGACATCCTTCTCCCGCTTCGCTGCCCCCTGCCCGTCAGTGTGCCGGCGGCTGGCGACGATGAGCTTGTGGATCGCGTACCCGGACGGATCGGGGACAACGACCGGGACACCGCTTCGGTGGAGCATTGTCCTGACCGGTTCCCTTATGAGGAAGTCGAGAAAGCGCAGTGGATCCGCGCTGCCGCCGAGGGCGATCATCCCACCTTCGCGGGTCAGGGTATTTACCAAACGCCTGCGAGCGCGTAGGTCGTCCTTGTCCCGCTTATGATCGGCTACGCGCCGCGCGATATCCGGATCATCAGCAGAACCGACGTAACGACGTTTGGTACCACCATGTCTGCTGGGATGTCGAAGTACCAGTACTTGCGCCCCTTGATGTTCGCCGGGGTGAACCGACCCTCCGAAGGGAAATCCGCCGTCCATGCGGCGTCTAGCGAGCGCTGACCTATTCGGCGAGCTAATCTTCTATTTCCGATTGGGCCCCATGGCAAAAGTGAGCGATGCTCGCCTTAAAAGGTAATGAACCTACGACCAGTTTCGGATGCCACCATACGCCTACAAGCCGTTCGCCGAGTTGGCACATGCGATCCAACGCGCTCCGGTCGCCGCTCATATCAACACAGTTGGTTGCAGTTGTACCTGCAGCGGGACGCCGCTGGTCTTTCTTCATCGAGACGCTGTCTCATGGTTTCGAAATTCGCGGCTAAGCGCGATTTTGGATATTCAATCGGGTTGGTGCGAGCGCGACCGCGAGTGTCACGGCGGTCATCAATGCCGTCACCCAGACCAGCGCCGAGGACAACGACACGAACGTCAGCAGCGCACTCGCGAACACGACGCCCCCTGCCTGCGAGGTCCGCAGAAGAGCGAACAGCTCCGGCCGTCGTTCCGGAGGGGCAAGGGTATCCAGGGCCAGCGAGAAATAGGTGCCCAGAGGGGCAAGCACCACGCCGATCAGGACCGTCCCGACGACGGTCATAACCATGGAATGATTCACCGCCGCGAGTGCGGACCCCAAGGCCATGGCGGCCAGTTGGACCACCACAGCCGTTCTGGATGCCATGCGATTGCGCACGCTGATCCAGATCCCACCCGCCACCGAGGCGAGGCACAGCGGGACCGTAAACGTGATCGCCAAAGCCGGCTCGTACCCGAAATTCAGCGCCAGGGCGACGGCGCCGATTTCAATGGATGCGACAGTCGCGCCGCTGGCGGCCGCACAGGCAAACCAAAGTAGGACTTCCGGCGACAGCAGCTTCCCATGTAACGTGGGTAAGCCTTCTACACGAGCGACAGCCGCCGTCCATGGAACGACTATGGCTGGCAAGGCGCCCAGTGTCGTCATGGCCAGGAGTGCGAGGAGCGGCGAAACGGTCGCAAGGCCGGATGCGGCTACGGGCGCCAAAACAAAGGTCACTTCATTGAGCGTGGACGCGATCCCAAGTGCCCGGGGTAATCGCGAAGCTAAAACGAAGTGATTCAGCAACGTCCGGAGAAAGCCATAGGCCGCCCCGTTGACCAAGCCCGCTGCGGCCGCGAACAGAACCAGCCATTCAAAGGAAGCCCCGTAGGCCGCGCAGACCGTGATCGATGCCAATGCCATCGCGCGGAAGCTGATCAGCAGCCTGAACGTTGTCGCCGCAGGTAGGTTTCTGCCTAGTCGCGCGAGAGGTACGGCGCCGGCAATCTGCGCCAGCGTCATGGCCAAAATCATGGCCGCGCCGCCACTGGTGCTGCCGGTCAGGCTTAGGGCAATGAACGAGAAAGCCACCGGACCTGCCGCCTGCGGGACGGTCAGCGTCGCGGAGGATACGAACCACCGGAGTAGCGGCCATGAGTTTGTCAGCAGGGACGTTCCCGTCACTTTCAGATCCCACTCAGCAGTTCGAACGCAATCAGCCACATAACACATGCGATGCCCGCTTCGAGGATGCGCCAAGACGATGGACGGGAAAACACCGGCCCAAGGCGTGTCGAGCCGTATCCGAGCGAAAAGAAAAACAGGAAGGATCCCGTGGTTGCACCGGCCGCGAACGCGAACTGATGTCCGGGGAACCGGGTCGCAACTGTGCCGAGGAGCACAACCGTATCCAGATAGACGTGCGGGTTCAGCCAGGTGAGCGCGAGGCACATCGCCATTGTTCCTGCGAAGCTGGCCGGCGTGCCGTCCCTTACCTCCAAAGCTCCGGAACCTCTCAGCGCCGAAAGTAGGCTTTTGGCGCCATACCAGACCAGGAATGCCGCGCCGCCGTACCGCATGACAGGGTCAAGCCACGGAAGCACCCCGACGATCTGCTGCAGGCTGGCGACCCCGAGAACGATCAGAATGGCATCCGAAAGAGCGCAGGAAAGGCAGACGGCGAACACGTATTCGTTGCGAAGTCCCTGCCGCAGCACAAAAGCATTTTGCGCACCTATCGCGACGATGAGGCTAAGTCCCATCATCATCCCGGTAAAATAAATTGTAAGGTCCATTTTGCCAGTCGCACTCCGATCTGACAGATCGATAGACCACCTCAGCAAGTTAGGCTAATTAAAGATCATAACCTAGATTAAGTGTAACTAATCCGTGATCGACTACACCGCCCTCCGCGTACTCCACGCCGTCATCCAGTCCGGCAGTTTCGAAAAGGCTGCCACCGTTTTGAATGTCACCCCCTCAGCGGTGTCCCAGCGAGTAAAGCAGCTGGAGGAGCGGGTGGGTGCGGCGCTTGTCGTGCGTGGCACTCCATGTGTGGCCACGGAAAAAGGTGATCAGCTCTGCAGCCATATGGAAAATGTCGGCATTCTGGAACATGATCTGCTCAAGGAGTTGCCGTCTCTGGCCGACCCGCACGGCCCCCAGCAACGGGTCACGCTGCGGATCGCGACCAACGCCGACAGTCTCGGAACATGGTTTCTGGAGGCGATGGCGGAGTTCTCGAAGTCGTCGGATTACCTGTTGAACCTTTCGGTGGATGATCAGGATTATACATCCGACTGGCTTCAGCAGGGAAAGGTGATCGCGGCGGTATCCGGCTCCGATAAGCCTATTTCGGGATGCCGGCGCTTTCCGCTGGGGGCGCTTCGCTACCATGCGACCGCCAGTCCTGGGTTCATCACCCGCCGTTTCGCGGGAGGCGTCACGCCGGAAACCCTGGCGGATGCGCCCTCCCTGACCTTCGACCAGAAAGACCGGCTTCAGTCCGACTGGGTTCGTCAAACGTTAGGCGAATCCGTCAGTCTGCCGACGCACTGGTTGCCGTCTACACAAAGTTTCGTCGAGGCGAGCCTTATGGGTATGGGGTGGGGAATGAACCCCATCCAGCTCGTCAGGGACCACCTGGAGGCCGGACGCCTGGTGGAACTCCTGCCAGGTAAGACGCTCGACGTGCCGCTGTACTGGCACATCAATCGGCTGGCCGCAGACCGTCTCAATGCCTTGACCCGGTGTGTCAGCGAAGTGGCCGGCCGGACTTTAATTCGAATGGAATAACAAGTATCCGAGCCTATCTCAGATAAGCAAGAGCTTGGGATCGGCCGACATAAGTGGGCTCTTGAAGAGAATTGAACCGTCGGCGGGCCGCAGTCACGATCCGTTCATCAACCGTAATTGCGGCGTTAGGATTATCGGCCTCAATATGAGTGAATATATCGTCGTGATCAGAGAGCGCGAAGGCGGACCAGACGAGCTTCACCTTTTCAGGTCGCGTGCTCTGCGCCGGGCTGCTGCTCGACGCTCCGCGAAACGCGCCTCGGCCTCATTGTCCGGGATGTCGGGCCGTGTGTCGTTCAGGGCCTCCAACACCTTCGCCCGGAACCAGGCATCATGTCCCTCGCTGCTAGTCACCAATTCAAGCGGTAGAGAGCCTTCGTTGGCAGTACGGGTCAGCAGGATCCGCACTGCATCGAACACTGTCAGCCCCATGCCTTCGAGCACGGCGGACGCACGATCCCGGACCTCGGCATCGATGCGGGTTTGAACGAGAGCATTGGCGGCCGTAAGCGATTCCTCTGTTAGAATTAATGTAATGCAATCGAATGACAAATGCCAGAGGGCTCTACATACTGGAGATGTTTTTGCATACATAGGATCACAGATAGCCGCGCCCGCTGTCGGCTGAGCACGCCACCCGCGCGAAGCAAAAACCCAGCCTGGTATGCCGCGCAAGCCGGCTCTAACGTGTCGTTCGCCTAGAAAGGACTTGAACCGGTGACCCGTGGATTTGAGACGCGAAATATCCTATTGCTAAGCTGCGTTATAGGCAGAGCGTCCGTCTGCCGAGGCGACCACTGTGGGGGTTTCCGAAGATATCGAACGGACGGTGCCGGACGGCTGTAAATGGCACCTGCCTCTCGTTCAACACGCAATCATTGCGCCACATCCAGTAGCATCCTGTAGCGCCCCTTTTTGCCAAGCCATGATAATGAAATGTTCCCGCCGGGTCGGGCAATTGGAAATGCAAATTGCGGGCAACCGCTAAGTCCCGAGAGACACAGAAGCTTGATGCAGCCGGAGCGAAACGTTGCGAGACATTGCCGTGTGGCGTCGCGCCTTGGCGGTCTCACGGCCAATGTCGGAAGAGCGACAAGGACGTTTTCGGCGAACAACCGGCCGATTTTCCTGGAGAAGGGCTCCCGAATCCGACACGCCTCTTGTACATCGCCGTCGTTGAGGAGCGATCCTGACAGAAGGTGCGCGGCAATGTTGGGCGCGATGTATGCGGGCTTCGCTCGAAGGGCGATCGGTTGCTTTCCCAGGCTTCTCTTTGCAGGATGAATGCCCAAGCAAGCTCGTCCAAGTTCAACGAGCCGATCGATTTGCCGGAGGCTTCTGAGAGATTGGAGCCTATATGAGCAAGACAACGAACAAATTCTCTCCCGAAGCCCGTGAGCGCGCCATTCGAATGGTGCTGGACCACAAAGCCGAACACCCAAACGAAATGGCCTCCGGCAAATCCGGCGCGGTTCAGCACGCACCCGACCGATGCGGCCGGCGCCCAGAAGAGCAAAGTTCACTGTCATGGTTGATTGCTAGTGGCTCGATCAGCCGTTGATCATATTGCGGAAGCGGACGAGTTCCTCGCTCGCCACGCCGACATTGTGCGGCTCCGCCGGATAAGCTCCGCTCTCGACGTCCTGGCGGAATTCCCGGAACGCTGCGATGCGCTCGTGCTGCAGGCGGTCGAACTCTGCGGCAAAGTTGCGATAGGTCTTCGCATGTCGCGGCACATGCCCGCGGTTCTGTCCGAGCACGTCATCGGCAAAGAGATATTGCGCGTCGCAACCGGCGCCCGCCCCCATCGAGATCATGAAGAGAGACGTCTGGGCGCTGATCAGCGAGGCAACGTCGGCAGGAACCACCTCGATTTCGGCGGCGAAGGCACCAGCCTCCTCGAGGGCTTTGACCGCATTCCAGATCGCCATCGCGCTGTCGGCCGTCTTGCCGACCGCCTTGAAGCCACCGGTCCAGGTCGCCTTCGAGGGAATGAGGCCGACATGGCTGCAGACGGGAATGCCCTCGTCCCTGAGCTCGCGGATGATCCGGAGGCTCGCCGCGCAATAGACGGCGTCGCCACCGGCGCGCATCGCTTTGAAGGCCGCCCGCAGATATTCCTCCGTCGTGACGAAGTCGCCATATTCGAGCCCCGGCACGGCAAAGACACTTGGCGCCACCTCGCGGAACGCAGGCCCCAGGAGCGCCGGCGGCACGGAGACCATTTCAATCCCGGCCTTGTCGGCGGCTTGCGCCTCCTCGAGCGTGACGACACGAAGCATGCTGAGCTGGCGCTTGCCCTTGAGCGCCAGGATATCGGCAACGGTGGGACGGTGGGATTTCATCGGTGCATCCTTTGGCGCCAGGCGCTCACAGAAGGGATTTCAGTTTGACGGAAGGATCGGCGAGTGCCGCGCGATCGGGGCGCGTGCCCCTCGCGATCAGCATCTCGGCAAGCCGAATGTCGCGGGCAACGGCACCGCCGGGGCCAAGTCCGCTGGCTGCCAGCAATCGCCCATCCGCATCGAGGTGAAACAGGATCTCGGCCTCCGGCGACAGCGTCCGGCCGATGGTCGATGTTGCGCCGTCGGACAAGCCGGCTACCTGCAGCGTCAGGTCGTATTGGTCCGACCAGAACCAGGGCACCGCATCGAAGGATGCGGCCTCTCCCAGCATGTTGGCCGCCGCGACGCTGCCCTGTTCCTGCGCGTTGCGCCAGGATTCGAGCCGGACGCGCCGGCCGCCATAGGCGGTGACGGGAAAGGAGCAGCAGTCGCCGGCCGCGAAGATGTGCCGATCGCTGGTCGCCAGATGGCGGTCGACGGCAATGCCGTTGTCGATCGCAAGCCCTGCTTCTGCGGCAAGACGGGTGTTGGGCTGGGCGCCGATCCCGACCACGAGCGCATCGACCTTGATCTGGCGACCATCGGCGAACCCGATGGTAACGCCGCTCTCGCCATCGGCGATGGTCTCGATCCCCACGCCGCAGAGGAGTTCCACGCCTTCTGCCGCGTGCCGTGCCTGCAAGGCGAGCGCGAGCTTTTCGGGAACACCGCGCATCAACACGCGCGGTTGCGCCTCAAACAAGGTGACGGCCGTCCCGAGTTTCCGGCCCATCGCGGCCAGTTCGAGCCCGATGAAGCCACCGCCGAGAATGGCCAAGCGGCCATCCCCCCGCATATGACGACGAATGGCGGAGGCGTCCTCGACGGTCCGCAGCACATGGATGCGATCACTCGTGCCAATGCCGGGGAACGGGCGCGGTGCGGCGCCGGTTGCAAGCAGCAGCCGTTCGTAGGACAGCGTTTCGCCGGCTTCCAATAGCAGCGCATGGCGTGCCGGGTCGACCGAGATAGCCCGATGGCCTCGCAGAAAGGTGATCCCCGCCTCGGCAAAACGTTCGTTTGCGACGATCGCCCGGACGGTCTCGGCTTCCTCGCCCCCCTTCGACAGGGGTGGACGCTCGTAGGGGAGATGCGGCTCGTCGCCGATCAGCGTGACGGTTCCCTGGTAACCCCGCTCCCGCAGGGCAAAGGCCGCCCGCACGCCGGCTTCGCCGGCGCCGACGATCACCATGCCTTTGTCACCCATCTCAGCCGACCTGGATGAAGACGCGGCCACCATCGACCTTGACCGCATAGGTCTTGAGGTTGACGCAGACGGGGGCGCCCTTGGCTTGGCCGGTCTTGTAGTTGAAGCGGCCGTTGTGCTTCGGACATTCGATGATGTCGTCCATCACCAGACCATCGGCCAGATGAACATTCTCGTGCGTGCAATGTCCATCGGTCGCGTGGAAACTGTCTTCCGGGCTGCGATAGATGGCGTAGCTCTTGCCGTCGTGATCGAAGCGGATGACATCCTCTTCGTCGATCTCGTCCTTGTCGCAGACGTCGATCCAGGTGCTCATCGGGCTCTCCTCCCCCTTTATGGCTTGTTTTTGTCGGACGCCGGCGTCACTCCGCCGCTGGCGCCATGGCGTCGCTGTGGAAGTCTTCGCGATAGGGCTTTGCCGTCGGTGGCAACTCGCGCCTCAGGAAGTAATCCTCGTTCCGGAGCTGGCGCAGGAAGGCCGGGATCATCTCGCGATAACCGTCGAGGATCGACGGGTTCGGTGCCGGCAGATCGCCCTTGATCATCGCGTGCAGCTTCGGCAGCGCGTGATAGGGCACCATCGGGAACATGTGATGCTCCACGTGATAGTTCATGTTCCAGTAAATGAAGCGACTGATCGGGTTCATGTAGACCGTGCGGCTGTTTAGCCGGTGGTCGATGACGTTGTCGGCAAGGCCGCCATGCTGCAACAGGCCGGTCATGACATGGTGCCAGGCACCATAAAGGCGCGGCATGCCGATCAGCACCAGAGGCAGGATCGAATTCAGGCCGACCGCGAGTGCGACGGTCGCCACATAGATCGCGAGCCAGATGCGCGCGACGCGGATCGCCTTCGACTGCTCCGTCTCCGGAATAATGATCTTCTCTTCGGCGCTGATGACGCCAAACGCGTTGCGGACCATGTCGATCACCGCATGCCAGGCATCCAGCAGGCCGAACAAATTGAGGATCAGCCGCAGGAGATCCGGCGGACGCATCACCGCGATTTCCGGATCCCGGCCGACAATAACCGTATCGGTGTGGTGCCGGGTATGGCTCCAGCGCCAGGTCACCGGATTGCGCATGATCATGAAACAGGCGATCTGGTAGACAAGGTTGTTCATCCACATCGTCTTGAACGCCGTGCCATGACCGCATTCATGCCAGCGGCTGTCCGAGGCGGACCCGTAGAACACGCCGTAGGCGAGGAAGAAAGGGATCGCCCAGAGGCTGCCCCAGAAATAGATGCCAAGCCCTGCAAATACGACCAAGCAGCCGAGCCAGATCGCCGTGTCCCGGAGGGCTGGCCCATCCTCCCGCTTCATCAATTCCTTCATCTGCTTGCGCGGCACCTCGGTATGATACCACTGCGCTGCCGCGAGCCCGTTGGCCACCGCCGCCTGCGCATCGCGCCCAAGCAGGCTGTAGTCACGCTTTGCCGCCGTCCTCGCCATCGATCTCCTCCATCGGTTTCGATGCGGTCGCCATCAAAGGCGTCGCATGGAATCTGATCTTGAGGATTATCGTTGTTCTGACAGATCACAATCCACGCATGATATATTCTATCAAAGTCTATCATTCTTGATTTACTCCATGATAGAAAGGTCTCACTTGAAGGAGGAACAGATGGGATCAAGACCGACGATCGCGGATCTGGCCAAGACTGCGGGAGTGAGCGTCGCAACCGTGGACCGCGTGCTGAACGGGCGGCACAAGGTGCGCGAGGACACGGCGCGGCGCGTCTATGACGCGGCAAACGAGATTGGCTTCCATGCCGTCGGATTGCTGCGGCAGCGAGTGTTCGAGGGGCTGCCGCAATACCGGTTGGGCTTCATCCTGCAGAAGCCCAACCACCATTTTTACCAGAGCTTCAAGCGGGAGCTGGAGATCGCCGTCCAGAATCATCCCTGCATTCGCGGCGTGGCCCAGATCGAATTCTGCGCCAACCAGACACCGAGCGAACTGGCCGACAAGCTGAAAGAGGTCGGCGCCAGGAATCAGGCGGTCGCCATGACATCCCCGGACTACCCAGCCCTGACGGTGACAGCGGAGGAACTGAAGGCAAGGGGCATCCCGGTATTCTCACTCCTGTCTGATTTCGCCTCCGGCATCCGCGAGGGCTATGTCGGGCTCAATAACCGCAAGGCCGGTCGAACGGCAGCCTGGATGATCGCGAAGGCTGCGAAAAACCCGGGGAAGGTGGCTGTTTTCGTCGGCAGTCACCGCTTTCACGGTCACGAATTGCGCGAGATCGGCTTTCGGTCCTACTTCCGCGAACACGCTCCCGATTTCGAGGTTCTGGACACGCTGGTGAACCTGGAAACCGTTGAAATCACCCACGAAGCGACGCTGGATCTTCTGCACCGCCATCCGGATCTTGTGGGTTTTTATGTTGCCGGCGGCGGAATGGAAGGCGCCATCTCCGCCATCCGGGAAGAAAAGCTTGGCGGCAGGCATGTTATCGTCGTCAACGAACTGACGCCAATTTCCCGCGCGGCGCTGGCCGATGAGATCGTGACCATGGCGATTGCGACACCGCTTGCAAATCTGTGCCGCGAACTGGTGCAGCTAATGGTCGAGGCGGTGGATACCGGTCCCGCGACGGCGCCAGGCCAGACTTTCCTGCCGCTCGAAATTTACGTGCCGGAAAACATCTGAGCGGTAATGATGGAAATTCATCATAACAATCTGCAAATTCTTTCATAAATGAGATAGAATATTGCTATTTCGTCTTTGACGAACGCCACGAAACCTGATGACTTCGTTTGGCGGGACGGAGGAGGAAAGCCGGCCGCGCCAAACTTCGGGAGAACTCATGGCCGCGCTTACCTTCGCGCTCAACCACATGGTTGCGCCACACATGCCGCTCGGCGCTTTTTTCGAACTGGGCATATCGCTCGGTGTTCGGCAATTCGAAATCCGCAACGATCTTGCGGGTAATGCCATGCTCGACGGGACTTCACCTGAGACGGTCGGCGACCTGGCAAAGGCGCACCGAACCGAAATCATTTCGATCAATGCCCTGCAGCGCTTCAACGAATGGACGCTGGAACGGGAAGCGGAAGCCAGGGAACTGGCCGCCTATGCTGCTGCCTGCGGCGCAAAAGCTCTGGTTCTCGTGCCCGTCAACGATGGAAGCGGCAGGCTGGAGGGAGAGCGTCAGGGGAATTTGCGCGTTGCGCTCAAGGCACTGAAACCTATCCTGCAGGACAATAACCTCATCGGACTCGTGGAGCCGCTCGGTTTCCAGATCTGCTCGCTTCGCTCCAAGAAAGAAGCAGCGGAAGCAATTGCCGCGATCGATGGCCGCCAAAGCTTCAAGCTGGTTCATGACACTTTCCACCACGTGCTGGCTAGCGAGCCGGATATATTTCCGGATTTGACGGGGCTGGTGCACATTTCAGGCGTCGATGACCAGGACGTCAGCATCGACGCCATGCGCGATCCGCATCGCGTGATGGTGACGGCACGGGACCGGCTGGACAATGTCGGTCAGATCCGTGCGCTCGTCGACGCTGGTTATCCCGGCCCGTTCTCGTTCGAACCGTTCGCGTCATCCGTTCACGCATCGACCGATCCGCAAACGATGATCCGCAACAGCATGGAGCTGATCCGGGACAGACTTTGACGTCTTCACCGATCCGGTGGCAGTGACCGGATCGGTTCGTGAGATTGCCTTCGGGGAGGAGGCGACCGGCTTTTTGAGGTGTTCGCCGGGCACCGTTTCAGAGGAGGAAGAGATGAAGAAATTTTTGGCGGGTGCCGTGCTCGGCGTTCTGATGGCATCGAGCGCCTATGCAGGCAATATTGGCGTGTCCATGGCCAATTCCGACACGTTCCTGACGGTTCTGCGCAAGGGTATCGAGAAGTCTGCGGCCGATGCAAAACAGCCGGTCCAGATCGAAATCGCGGATGATGACGTTCAGAAGCAGCTTTCCCAGATCCAGAACTTCATCGCCTCGAAGGTCGATGCGATCATCGTCAACGCCGTCGACACCACGGCAACGGCGCCGATGACGAAGCTGGCGAACGATGCCGGCATCCCGATCGTCTACGTCAACCGGATGCCGGCAGACGTGGACAAGCTTGGCCCCAAGGGGGCATTCGTCGCCTCCGACGAAGTCCAGTCCGGCACGCTGCAGACCAAGGAAGTATGTCGCATCCTGGGCGGCAAGGGCGATATCCTTGTCATGGTCGGCGATCTCGCCAACCAGGCTGCCGTCCAGCGCACCAAGGACATCCACGACGTGATCGCGACGCCGGACTGCAAGGGCATCAAGATCCTCGACCAGCAGACCGCCGTATGGGATCCGGTCAAGGCGCAGGACCTGATGACCAACTGGATCGCAGCCGGTCACAAGCCGGCGGCTGTCATCGCCAACAACGACAATATGGCGATTGGCGCGATCAACGCCATGAAATCCGCCGGCTGGAATATGAAGGACGTGGTCGTTGCGGGCATCGATGCCACCCAGGAAGCACTTGCCTACATGAAGGCGGGCAATCTGGATGTATCCGTGTTCCAGGATGCCTTCGGCCAGGGCTCGGGTGCGGTCGCCGCTGCCATAAAGCTCGCCAAGGGTGAGAAAGTGGACGCCAAAGTCTGGATCCCGTTCCAGCTCGTGACGCCTGAAAACATGGCCAAGTTCACGACGAAGAATTGACCGAGGACGGGCCGATCCGCTGTCTTGCGAGGCAGCGGATCACTCTCGTGGAGGAGGACCGCCATGTCGGCTGAACGCATCATCAGTCCGCAGACCATGGAGGCCGTTCGCAGGAGCGGCGCTGTCCCGGGCAGCAAATATCTTCTTGAAGTCGAGGACGTGCGCAAGGAATTTCCAGGTGTCGTTGCTCTGGACAATGTGCAGCTGAAGCTGAAACGCGGGACGGTGCATGCCCTTATGGGCGAGAACGGCGCCGGCAAGTCCACGTTGATGAAGATCCTCGCCGGCATCTACACGCCCGACAGCGGCTCATTCAAACTGCGTGGCGTCGATATCCGCCTCAAGAATCCGCTCGACGCACTCCAGAACGGAATCGCGATGATCCATCAGGAACTGAATCTGATGGCGCCCATGACCGTGTCGGAAAACATCTGGATCGGTCGTGAGCCGCTCGGGCGTTTTGGTATCGTGGACCATGCCGAAATGAACCGTCGGACGGACGCGCTGTTTGAGCGCCTCGGGATCGAGATCGATCCGGAAATCAAGGTCGGCAAGCTCAGCGTGGCCAACCGCCAGATGGTCGAGATCGCCAAGGCCGTATCCTTCGATTCCGATGTCCTCATCATGGACGAACCGACATCGGCCCTCACCGAGAGAGAGGTGAACCACCTCTTCCGGATCATCCGCTCCCTTCGCGAGGAAGGAAAGGGCATCATCTACATCACCCACAAGATGAACGAACTCTTCGAGATCGCTGACGAGGTCTCCGTCTTTCGCGACGGCAAGTACGTTGCGACCTGCAATTCCTCGGAGGTGACCCGCGAAGACATCATCCGCATGATGGTCGGGCGCGAGATCACTCAGATGTTCCCAAAAGAACCGGCGCAGATCGGCGACGTCGTGCTGTCGGTAAAAGGGCTGACGCTGAACGGCGTCTTCCGCGACGTGTCGTTCGATCTCCGGGCCGGCGAGATCCTCGGCTTTGCCGGCCTCGTCGGCTCGGGCCGGTCCAACGTCGCGGAGACGATCTTCGGCGTGACGCCCGCAAGTTCGGGGACGATCGAGCTTTTCGGCAAGCAATTGACCGTCTCCTCGCCGTCCGTCGCCATGGCGCATGGCATGGCGTTTCTGACGGAGGATCGAAAGGAGACCGGCTGCTTCCTGTTGCTCGACATACAGGAAAACGCGCAGATGGCGGTGCTGCAACAGCGCTATGTGCAACTCGGTTTCGTGCAGCAGGACAAGCTGCGGAAGGCGGCCACCGACATGGCCAACCGTCTCAGGGTCCGTACGCCCGACATGCGGGAGCCGATCATCAACCTGTCGGGCGGCAACCAGCAGAAGGTGCTGATCTGTCGCTGGCTGATGACCAATCCGAAGATCCTGATCCTCGACGAACCCACCCGCGGCATAGATGTCGGCGCCAAGGCCGAGATCCACCGGCTGATCTCGCAGCTCGCGGGCCAGGGTGTGGCGATCATCATGATCTCGTCGGAGATGCCGGAGGTGCTCGGCATGAGTGATCGCATCGTCGTGCTGCATGAGGGGCGGGTCACAGGCATCCTGGACAGGGCAGAAGCCGATCAAGTCAAGATAATGGAGCTGGCGTCGCGCTGACGACACAGCCGGGAGGATATCATGTCTGATGCCATCAACGAACTGGGGGAGACCTCCAAGACGGGCTTGAAGAAAATTCGGCGACTTCCGCCGGAATTCTCGATCCTGGCCGTCCTGATCGGGATCGCCCTTATCTTCGAAGTGATCGGCTGGTACGTCGTGGGCGAAAGCTTTCTGGCGAACAAGCAGCGCTTGTCCATCATCGTCCTGCAGGTCGCCGTCACGGGGATCATCGCCGTCGGCGTGACGCAGGTCATCATCACCGGCGGGGTCGATCTGTCATCCGGCTCCATGGTCGGGTTTATCGCCATGGTGGCTGCGAGCTTCGCCCAGACCTCGCTGAATGCCCGTGCCGTCTTCCTGCAACCCGAATACGCGGCTTTCGGCCTGGACTCGTTCATCGATTCAAGCCCGTTCTGGCCGCTTCTGGTCGGCGTGCTGCTCGGCGCATTCCTGGGTTATCTGAACGGCCTTCTTATCGCCAAGACAGGCATTCCGCCCTTCATTGCCACTCTTGGCATGATGGTTTCAGTCCGCGGCCTGGCCAAATGGTATACCGAAGGCCAACCCGTCGCTTTGCTCAACGAAAACTTCGCCTGGCTCGGCCAGAGCTTCAGTCTCTGGGGCTTTCCCGTCCCGCGAACGGTCATCGTCTTCTTCGTCGTGGCAATCATCTTCCACATCGCATTGTCCTATACCCGCTACGGCAAGTTCACCTATGCCATCGGCGCCAACAGCCAGGCCGCACGCGTCTCGGGGATCGATATCGGCAAGCACCTGATCAAGGTCTATGCGGTCGCCGGCCTGCTCTCCGGCCTCGCCGGCGTCATGCTCGCTGCCCGCGCCCAGTCCGGCCAGCCGAACATGGGCATCTCCTTCGAACTCGACGCCATCGCGGCGGCCGTCATCGGCGGCGCTTCGCTCTCCGGCGGCGTCGGCCGGATCACCGGGACGGTAATCGGTACGATTATTCTCGGTGTAGTGACCTCCGGCTTCACCTTCCTCAAGGTCGGCGCCTACTACCAGGAGATCGTCAAAGGCGCGATCATCGTCGCGGCAGTCGTCATCGACGTGCACCGCCAACGCAAGAAATCCCGCGCCTGAAAAACCTCCCCAGGCGCCGAGGCGGTGCCGGTTCCGAGCAACCTGCACCGCCTCCCCCTATGCACCCGTCCTATGATTCAGATGACGCCGTCACAGGCCATTCACGAGATGACCATGAAGACCTATGTTTTGACCATTTCCTGTCAGTCGACCCGCGGCATCGTCGCTGCAGTCTCGGGCTATCTCGCCGATCAGGGCTGCAACATCGTGGATTCATCCCAGTTCGACGACCTCGGCACCTGTCGGTTCTTCATGCGCGTCTCCTTCATCTCCGAGGAAGAGGTCAATGAAGCGACGCTCGCACAGGGCTTCCCCGCTATCGCCGAGCGTTTCGGGATGACCTGGAGCCTGCATGATGCCGCCAAGCGGGAGAAGGTCCTGCTGATGGTATCTCGTTTCGGCCACTGCCTGAACGACCTGCTCTACCGCTGGAAGATCGGCGCACTGCCGATCGAGATCGTCGGCGTGGTCTCAAACCACTTCGACTACCAGAAGGTCGTGGTCAATCACGATATCCCCTTCCATCATATCCCGGTGACCGAGGCCAACAAGCCTGAGGCCGAAGCGCGCATCATGGACCTCGTCAGGCAGACCGGCACCGAACTCATCGTGCTTGCCCGCTACATGCAGATCCTCTCCGATCAGATGTGCCAGAAGATGTCCGGCCGGATCATCAACATCCACCATTCTTTCCTGCCGTCGTTCAAGGGCGCCAATCCCTACAAACAGGCTTTCGAACGTGGCGTGAAGCTGATCGGCGCCACGGCCCATTACGTCACCGCCGATCTCGACGAAGGCCCGATCATCGAGCAGGACACCGTGCGCGTCACTCATGCACAGTCTCCGGAAGACTATGTCTCTCTCGGCCGCGACGTCGAAAGCCAGGTGCTGGCGCGGGCCATCCACGCCCATATCCACCACCGCACCTTCATCAACGGACGCCGCACCGTCGTCTTCCCGGCAAGCCCGGGTTCCTATGCCTCCGAGCGGATGGGGTAAACGTGACCATTGTCGTCGACGGAAGACCACCGCTGCTGCCGTGATCGAAGCGGAAACCTCAGCAATCACGAAACTTATGGCTTCCGGAGAACCCGCGTCGACGAACGGAGGATGGTTTTGCAAAGTTTGAGTTGACCGTTTTCGATGGCGAGGCGACGGCTCAACCGGGTTCGTCCTCAATCTCTGTGGTTAACAGAGTGTTAGCGCCCAGATTGCTATCTGCAGGGATGCGAACGCAATTGAACCAATTCGAACTGCCGACGCATCGTTTAGCGGACCACGCATTGATTTCTAACGAGAATCTCGCCGCGCTCATTTTGGCAGGCAACTGCCGAGGGTCTGACAACAGTGATTGGAATGTGGCCGCAGCGGCGACTGTCCAAGGAGGAAACCTTGGCCTTGACAACGCCTTCTGGACCAAGATCGGCGCCGCCTGGTCGCATGAGGAGGGCGCCGGCTTCAACACCACCCTGAAGGCCACGCCGATCGACGGGAAGCTCAGCCTCCGCAAGATAAAGCAAGGAACGACACCGAATGGCCGGCACGATGAGCGCCCCAATAGAGCTCGACGGTCGGCACTGTTTCACCGCGTCAATGCGAGTGCAAACCATGACAGTCTCAAACGCGCCCCGCCGTCGATTACTGTCCCGGCATCGTTTGCGGCGGCGGTGATTGCGTCACCTCCAAGGAGCTGATCTTTCCACTGTTTGATCTGGTTGGCGTGCACGTCAAACTGCTGGGACAATTCCACCAGCGTTTGTTCGCCCTAATGGCGGCAAGTGCCACCTTCGCCTTGAAAGCCGGGCTATGGTTCCGGCGCGGTCGTCTTGTCTCTCCTGTTCCCGGCATCTAAGCCGAAGTCAGGCAGAAATTCCACTTATCCCAACTGTGCAGATTTCCCGAGCCACCTCTTGATCACTGCCAATAAATATTATTTCAGCAATTTCTTCTACAGGTGTGAAGAGCGCACGAACGGGAGATTTGATTGGTGACTCGTCCTACAATTTTAACGATGGTATTCCTGTCGTCTTGCACCATAATGCCCGAGCATTCCAAGACTATAACATCGATGACGCCGTCGGTGACCGGTTCTGCGAACAGGGATATGATGGTCGCCGCGGCAATCGACAAGGCCACGATTGAGCGCTCGAGGCTCCAGTCTTCGCCGTCGGCACTGGCCTACGGCGGGCCCAGTCCTTGGATTTGTACCCCCAGCGGATTTGGCATGAAATCAAACTGCAGATCGAAAGCTTCCCTCGATAACTAATCAAGGTGACGGTTGAGGCCGGCAGTCCGGAGGCAGACGAAGAGCCTGAGCTGCCTCCTGGAATTCGGCGAGCTGATCCGTCGGATAGAGCCGGAAGGGGGCTCTCCGCCCCAGCATCTGACCGCGGCTCAAAGGAACTTTGTGCACGGCGAGTGCACTGAGGCTGGCGACCATATCCGACAGGACCGATAATTTCCCCGGATTACCAAGGCTCTACGACAGCATTGGTAATTGGACGCACGGGATCGCTGAATTGCATCTAGAAACCTCTCCCAAGACAAGAAAGCAACTGACGAAATTATTATTTCGCTGGTGGAGTGGCAGTGAATGCAATACGTTTGCGACATTCTTTCAGAATTAACTAATTTAGCATATACGATTGAGCCACATCAAAGCCAAACGAATGTAAATGGATTAGTGGGGCTGTTTCCAAGAGGCCCTAGGGAAGGGAAGGAACGGATGCGGGACCGGGATGCGACACAGTCTGCTTCTGTCGAGACCGATTTCCTTGCCGAAACCGACGAAATCATCTCTCTCTATGACGAGAGCTTTCATCTTACGGAATGCTCGGCAAAGTACCGGCAGATATATGGCGGTGATTCTCTAATCGGCACGACGTTGTGGCGCGTCTATCCGGAATTGCTGGCCCCCTTAACCAAATCTGCGGTCGAACTCGTGCTCGCAAATGGCTTCCCGCGAAAGATAGAGGTTGCAAACGACAAGACAGCGGACCAGCGCACACTCATCGTTTTCCGCAGTCCTCGCGGCTTGGGCGTCGTCGAAACGAATGGTAACGCAATCCTGCGCGGGACCGATAGCCAAGCCGAGAACGAGCAAACGCTTCTTTTTTACCAAGCTACCCATGATGTTTTAACGGGGTTGCCAAATCGACGGCGTTTCAGCGATCAATTGCGAGGCGTTTTGACCGCATCAAACGTAAAGTTCGCCCTCATGCAGATCGATCTCGACGATTTTAAACCGGTCAACGACACATTGGGCCACAGTGCAGGCGATATGGTGCTGAAGATGGCTGCCGAACGGATACGGAGTGTGCTCGGAGAGCAGGAGTTCGCATATCGATTGGCCGGCGACGAGTTTGCAATCATTCAGCGGAGAAATGCTCAACCTGAGGAAGCGGAACGCCTGGCAGAAGATCTCGTCCATGCTTTCAAGGAGCCATTCATGGTCGAGGGCCTTAGCGTCTTTGTCGGTGCAAGTGTGGGAGTTGCGGTCGCTCCAACAGATGGAAACGAATTCGAACTGCTCATGAAAGCGGCAGATATTGCACTCTATGCTGCTAAGGAGGATGGCCGGCGCAGGGCGAGAAGGTTTAATCGTTCCATGCTCACGGTTCTGGAACAACGAGAGACGTTGCGTCGCAGTTTGCGAACTGCGCTCAAGGATGAGCAGTTCTTCATTGAATATCAGCCACTTGTGCAGGCTCCTTTCTCGATCGTAGGCTTCGAGGCGCTATTGCGATGGCGGCATCCCTTGATGGGCGTCATTCCACCCGGACTGTTTATTCCGATCGCCGAGACGGACGGCTTGATGAGCGATATCGGCCAGTGGGCTCTTGAACAATCCTGTCGGGAGGCAATGACGTGGCCACCCCACTTCACGGTTGCCGTCAATCTTTCTTCGGCGGAATTCCTGCACGCAGGGCTTACCGATCGCGTTGCTCAAACCCTGGATCTTGTCGGACTTCGCGCTGACCAGCTTGAGCTTGAAATCACCGAATCTGTGCTTCTAGAGCGTACGATCAACAATCTTGATACACTGAATACATTGAAAACGCTGGGAGTGCAGATATCGCTTGACGATTTTGGAACCCACTATTCGTCGCTCAGCTATCTGAAAAACTTCCCATTCGACACGATCAAGATCGACCAGTATTTCATCAAGGATCTCGAGGTTGATTACAAAAGCCGGACCATCGTCCGATCCATTATCGCGCTTGCCCACGGGCTCGGCATGAGCGTCACGGCCGAAGGTGTGGAAACGGCAGAACAAGCCGCTTGGCTCAACAAGAATGCATGTGATCGGCTTCAGGGATATTTTCTAAGTAAGCCAATGCCCGCCGAGAGGATAGGCGCATTCCTCGGCAGGTTTACGCCGCCCGTTCCCTTCGGGAACTTCCCGATTCGCAAACCAATGCGACCTTTGGATCCTGAGCGAATGTGACAGTCAATTTTTGAAATTCCTAGGAGCGGGTATGGAAGGAGGAGCGGCATGCATACAGCCAGCAAGAAGCCTGAGGAACCCGCCTTCGCGCCTCTGCTCCAGTTCGAGATGGACATGCGAGCATTTCTTTCGGACTGGCTGCATTGCGATCAGCTCTCGACCTTCATCGCGCGGATGATCAGCCACAACCGCACGGATCCAATTCGGCACTCAAATTTCTTCTCGTTTGCTCTCAATGAACTGCTGGAGGTGTCATTCCGGGGCGGCGCTCCCGAAGGGACAATAGACTGCACCGTTTACCGACGCGACCTGATGGAACGTGTGAAACTCAGCTTCACCTGCTCTTCAGGGCAGCAGGAGTTCTACCGCGAGGCAGTTTCCAGAACCCATCAGGAAGATGCGTTTTCGCGCTATCTTAGCGCCATTTCAACGGATCAGACGCCAAACAGGGAAGTCATTCTTCTTAATCTGGCAATCAATTTCGACGCCGACGTGCATCTTGAGGAACGTGCTCCGGCATCCATGACCTTCGTGGTCGACCTGCCGCTTGAAGGGGCCATAAATTGAGCACGACTGTCTTTTCATCGTCCTTCAATGCGGAGTTCGATGCCAATAGCCAGGAGTTCTCGCTGGCCGGCGTGATCCGACCGCGCTCGGTCGACGAGATCGCGGCAAGCATTTCCATGCTCAAAGGGGCTATCGATGACGTACGCGGGGTTCTCCACATCAATGTGAAACGTCTCGTCCAGATGAATAACACAGCGTTTCAGGCCTTTGCGCGTGTCGTTCTGGATGCTTGTCGCGCGAGATCAGATCTTCGCTTCGTGGTGGTGACCTCAAGCGTCGTCGGCTGGATCGAACGCATGTTCACGCACCTGAATAGGATCGAGCCGCGGATAACCGTGGAAGTTTATGATTCCAAATTCTACCCCGGCCAAGCCTTCGTCGAGGACATGAGTTTCATTCCGATATTGCGCACGCAGACCAAGATGACCTGGCGCCACGAGCGAACGATCCTTCCCCGCCACGGCATGCGGCCGGGAATCGTGATGGCCGATATCTGCTGCGGCATCGGCGATTTCGCCATGCTTGTCAAAAAAGAGTTCCAGCCAACGCGCGTCGTGGCGCTCGACCATTCGAAGACGAGCCTGGGCTATGCACGCGATATGGCAGCCAGCTTCGGCATTGCCGATATCGAATATACCTATGGCGACGCCTCCGAAATGTTGCTCGAGGACAATCAGTTCGACTTCGTGACCTGCCGTCATTCGCTCCAGATATTCAACCGGCCGATCATGCTTTTGAAGGAGCTTTACCGGATCTGTAGGCCGGGCGGGCGGGTGTATATAACCAACGAAAAGAATTCGCACTGCCTGGGAGAACCCCGATCGCGAAGCATTCAGTGGACATATAACGAGGTCGCGAAACTGTTCAGCCACTTCGACATGGATGTGGAATTCGGTCCCAAGAGCCGCCGATATCTCGTCGATGCCGGCTTCGACGAGATCATCATGGAATCCTTCATGGTCACCAACCTCGACGGAGACCCGCAGGACTTCGCCGATGTAATAGCGGCCTGGGAAATCGTCTACGCCGGAGAAATGGCCGTGAAACGTGGCGATCCTCCCGAGTTCATAGAACGCTTCCGCCAAGGGTTCAGCGACCACATCTTTGCAGCCCTTCATCCCAGGGGCTATGCTGGCTGGCCAGTCTGGGCGGCATCCGGGCGTAAACCGCCATGAGCACGTCCAGTCAGCAGATCGCACGTTCCGGCTTACGATCATTCCGCGCGAAGTTTGTTATCGTCGTCGGAAGCGCCGTGCTCTTCGATTTGCTCGTGACCGGGGGCCTAGCGCTTTGGAATGTGCAAAGACTCTCCCGCGATGCGACGGCCGAGGTCGGCCAGGGGCTGGAACAGGCCAATCAGAGTTACATCCGTTCCTACGCGGAAACGACGGCCGAACATGTCAATCTGCTTCTGAACCAGGTCCACTCCGACGTGAGCACCTTGGCAGGCGTCCTTCAAGCGCAGATCGATCGTCCTTTGCGGGAGACCCAGATTGGGGGGGCGATGGCCCGCGGCGCCCCGGGAACCGTAAACGTCGTCTATGATTCGAAAGGCGGGTGGGCCCAGAACTTGCCCGGCCCGTTATCCGTCGTCAGCGTCTGGGGATACCTTCTGGGGTCTGACCACGTTCCGCTGCCCGAAGTTCAAAGGGATATCGAAAATAGCGCAGTGCTCGACTTGGTTGCGCCAAGCCTCCTGGCAAACGGCCTTTCGAAGCTGCAGATGTACTACATCGGCCCGGAGGAGCGTCCGATCTTCAGGACGGCACCTTACACGGAGCAGGCCCAGACGTTCGACAGGCTCTATCCGGGCCATAACAGCGCGCAGTTCTGGACCTTCTTCTTTCCCGGGCTCTACGAGTCCTGGGAACAATGGGCTAAGGATCCAGGACAGCGTCCAGTCAGCAACGACATCACCCAGACGGCGCCATATACGGATGCGATCACCGGCAAGCTCATCGTCAGTTTCTTTCAGCCCCTCTGGTCCCCTGACCGCACGAGGGTTGCAGGCGCCGCCGGAACGGATATCACACTCGACCAACTGGCGGAAATCATCGAGAACGTTAAAGTCGCCGACAGTGGCTTCGGTTTCCTCACCATGTCCGACGGCAATGTCGTCGCCATCAATCCGATCGGCGAGAAGATCATTGGCCTGCAAGCATCGAGCGATACGGGCGGCGAGGGTGTAACGGGCCTGAACCGCTCTCTGAGAAAGAGCCTACAGCCGGAAATCGCGCAACTGCCGCTGGGAGAAGAGGGACTGTTGCGGCACATTCTCCTGCATGAAAACGGCGAGAAGGTCCCCTACCTCGTCGCCCTGAGGCAACTGCAGCCGACGAACCTCTGGGTCTCCGGCCCGGTTCGGCGTGAGGCTATGCTGCTCGGCATCGTCGTGCCGGAGCGCGAGATCTACGCCTCGTTGTTTGCGGCCCAGGCGGGAATTTCACAAGCGACGAACCGGATCCTGATCTACCAGATTCTGGCCCTTCTAGTATCCCTATGCTTCGTCATCGGAGCCGTCTTCGCCATATCGAAGCGTATAACCAGAGGTATCAGTGCGCTCGCCGACGCTGCCAAGCGCATACAGGCCAAGGACTATTCAGTCAGGCTCGACATCCCGACACATGACGAGGTCGGCGAGGCGGGCTTAGCCTTCAATCGCATGGCAGAACAGATCAGCTTCCATACGGAAAATCTCGAGCAACTCGTTGAGGACAGAACCACGGAGATCGAAGAGGCGAACCTGCAAATCTCCACCCTGAACCATAGGTTACGCAACGAAAACTTGCGCCTCGGCGCAGAACTCGCCGTCGCACGCCGCATCCAGATGATGGTCCTCCCCAAGGCCCGTGAGCTGGAGGAAATTACCGATCTGGAGATCGTAGCCTATATGCGGCCAGCCGACGAGGTCGGAGGCGATTACTACGATGTCCTGAGGGACGGAAAGCGGCTGAAAATCGGCATCGGCGACGTGACCGGACATGGCCTCGAAAGCGGCGTCCTGATGCTGATGGTCCAATCGACCGCACGAGCCTTGCAGGAAGCGGGCGACATGGACCCGTCGCAGTTCTTGAACAGTTTGAACCGCGCCATCTACAAGAACCTCGTCAGGATCAGCACCAACAAACACTTGTCGCTCGCCTTCCTGGATTACGACGGAAAGCGCTTGACCCTTTCGGGCCAGCATGAGGAACTGATCGTTGTGCGCAAGTTGGGCAAGGTGGAGCGGATCGATACACTGGATCTCGGCCTGCCGATCGGGTTGGAACCGGATATTTCGCAATTCGTGGTAACGCGTGAAGTCTCCTTTGATCGCGACGACATGATCATTCTTCACACCGACGGCGTGACCGAGGCCGAGAATCGCGCCGGTGAGCTCTTCGGCATCGAGCGACTTTGCGAAAGCGCTGGTCGGCGATACGGCCAGAGCGCCGAGGATGTCAAAATCGGCATCATTGGCGACCTGATGACCCATATCGGAACTCAGAAAATTCATGACGACATCACACTCGTTGTTATGAGACACAGGTGAGCGAATGACGACCTTGTACGGATTGGAAGATCTGGCTATCGGAACAGGCGAGAATATTACCCGGCTTTGCCTCTTCGAGGGGCCTCTCGAACTTGGCTGGAAGCACTGCGCGATCACGTCGGATTTCGTCGGCGAATTCGTTGCCCTGCGCTACCGCACATCCCGCATCCTCTACAAGGAGGTTCGCCACAATGTGGCTTATCTGACGAACGAACTCATTGAGAACGCGATAAAGTTTCGGGCTGCCGGCGAGATCGTTGTGGAAGCCTCGGTCGAGGGCAATGTATTCCGCGCAAAAGTCTCCAATCTTATCGAGGAGAAACCAGCCATGCGGTTCCAGCATTTGCTATCGGAGATCACCATGGGAGATCCGGGCGAGCTTCTCATAAAGCGGATCGAGGCGAATGCGATCGGCACGAACACAAGCGGCTCAGGCCTTGGGCTTCTAACGCTGATGAGCGATTATGGCGCCCACTTTGCTTGGGTTTTTGGATCTGAAGAGCCAGACGGAAAAATCCCGCTGGAAACCTATGCGTCTATTACAGTCCCGAATGTATCGAATTGATTGGGGTGTTCAACATGGAAATCAAGGAAGAAGAATATCGCGTCTGGTCGGAGGGTACGGAAATCTACTTCGACGGATCCATGCGCCTGCCCAGCACGGCGGCCTATGCGCCGATTTTTTCCCTCGTCATGAGTATTCTGGAAACCAAACCAGATCGCGTTACCGTGGACCTCACCGGGCTGCAGTTTCTCAATTCATCAGGGATCAACCTGCTCGCGAAACTTACGATTGAAGTGCGCAACAAGCAGAATATTCAATTCACGGTGCGCGGAAGCTCCGAATATCATTGGCAATCAAAGTCACTTCCGAACTTGAAGAAGTTGTATCCGGCGATCGATCTAAGACTCAGCTGACGAAAGCCCTGCCAATGACCCCATATCAACCTCCAAGCGTTAGCCAATCGCCGATCGTCGTACCGTAACGTTGCGTGGCACGCGCGACCGGACCAGCCGGATGCTCGCTTGCCGCAGTCTTCCGGATTTCACGCGGGCTGAGCCCGAACTCGTGGCTGAAAGCGCGGGTAAAGTTGGCGGCAACGTCAAATCCGGCCGCCTCCGCGATCAGCGAAATCGGCCTGTTATCTGCCGGGTTGCTAAGATCGGCATATGCCTGCAGCAAACGACGTTTGCGAATGTAATTGAGGACGCCTGCGTTCGCTTCGAACAATTGGTAGAGCCGCGTACGGGAGATACCTAACGCGCGGCACATGACATCAGGCGTCAAATGATCTGAATGAAGGTTGAGGTGAATGTAGCGATGCGCTCGCTCCATCAGGCCCATCGTCTGATCCTGGTTACTATTCAGTTTTGTGGACGAAGCAGCGCAAGCAACGACCATATCGCCGATCGTTCGTATGATCCGCGGCACCTCCGCTGCAGTTAAATTGCTCAGGTTCGCTTCCAGGCCGCTGATATAGCTGATGAGCAATTCAGCCAGACTGCCGGAGAGCACCACGTTGTTGGCTTTCTGGAGAAGACTCGCATCGCCAGCCAACAGTTCATAGGGCAAGAAGACTAGCACAGCGATCGAATCAGTCATTCGCCCGCGGCATGGACTGCCGAGAGACCTGAAAAATATCTCACCCGGGCCGGTCTCCATCACATGACGACTGACCTCCGTCCAGGCCCGACCGCTGCGAAGCACACCGAGGTTCCAATGGTCGATCGGGCTTGACCGCAGCATGGCTTGATCTCGGACATAGCTGTATGCCTGCGCGCGCTGCTGGACGATGAGTATGTCGTTGAGACGCCAACCAATCTGTTCGGCGAAAAAACTGTCGTTGGGTAAACTTTCGTACGGCAGATGAACATCCACGAGCGGCGCCATATGTGACCGCCATGCTTTGAACTGTTCGTCCGATGGCAGGTCTTGGGTCGAAAATCGTAATGGCACCAAAGCAGGCGGGACATCCAAACGATCTTCTTTCCCCTTGGAGGGGTCGCGCGGCCAGCGCCGCCGCTCTATGTGGTCCGGCCATTCCTGTCCCTCAGCGGGTTTATCTCCGGATCCGGACCCAGTAGCCATCCAACTTCTCCAGCGCACAAGCCGACCCTAGCCGTTGATATTGAGAGCAACCACTCGTTTTCTCGGCTGATCCTCCGCACACTCCGACCGGTTACGGAAGTGGCTGAAACGTCGCGTACATAAGCTTCCTATCATATTCGTTTTTCAGCAGATATGTACGGAACGACAATTTTTAGGATGCAGGGATAACGACAACCGCGCCTTCAGGCTGTATCTAGATAACAAGTACTAATTCGGAATACAAACCGGGCTAGCCGAGCATTCAATTGCCAAGCGATGCAGTTTTGCAGCGCTCTCAATGTGCACCGACACATATCCAAAACAAGACTGAGACATGGGAGGATAGTTGTGAACTATCTCGGTAATATACGTGCGCGTTCTGTGCAGACTTCGGTCCACAGCAGGAACTATTCATCACATATCCACCAGGCACGAAAGAGAATTCTTGTCGCCGGCGGCGCAGGCTTTCTCGGATCACATCTATGTGAGGTGCTCCTGGAAGCGGGGCATGAGGTGATCTGTCTCGACAATTTTTCCACAGGTTTGACGCGCAATATCACTCGTCTGAATCACTCCGATGCGTTCAACATCGTCGCCCACGACATCGTGCTGCCCATCGAGCTGGAAGTTGACGAGATCTACAATCTCGCCTGCCCGGCATCTCCCCCACAGTATCAATCCGACCCGATCCACACCATGAAGACCTGCGTGATAGGGTCGCTCAACCTACTGGAGCTGGCCGCGCGCACGGGTGCACGCATCCTGCAGGCATCCACCTCCGAGGTCTACGGGGACCCGCATGTCCACCCGCAAGTCGAAAGTTACTGGGGCAACGTCAATCCCTTTGGCCCGCGCTCCTGCTATGATGAAGGTAAGCGTTGCGCAGAGACTTTGTTCTTCGACTTTCACAAAACGCACCACGTCGAGATCAAGGTCGTTCGCATCTTCAACACCTACGGTCCTCGGATGCGCCCGGACGACGGCCGCGTAGTTTCGAATTTCGTCGTTCAGGCCCTGACGGGACAGGACATTACGATATACGGCGACGGCTCACAGACCCGTTCGTTCTGCTTTGTCGACGATCTCATCGACGGCCTCATTCGCATGATGGCGTCATCGGCGTCGCTGACGGGGCCGGTAAATCTCGGCAACCCCCGGGAATTCACGATTGGAGAACTGGCTGAACAGGTGATCGGATTGACCGGGTCCCGGTCGAAAATCATCCACCGCCCGCTGCCCGCCGACGATCCTCGCCAGCGCCGCCCCGATATTACGCTCGCCATACAGGAACTCGGCTGGCGTCCGAATGTGGAGTTGGCGAGCGGCCTCGTGCAGACGATCGATCATTTCAATCGCCTTTTCACCCGCACGGCCCCCGACTTAGCGGAGGCGATCTGATGGTTGCAGTCCGTGTTCTTGTCACAGGCGGCGCCGGCTTTATCGGCAGTCACACCGCTAAGTTGCTTCGGTTGGAAGGGATCGAGCCGATCGTCTACGACAATCTCACCACCGGGCACCGATCGTCTGTCCGCTGGGGGCCCTTCATCGAGGGCGACGTCCTCGATTCCGACGGCTTAATCGAGGTCATCGAAAAATATGTTCCCGACGCAGTCATTCATTTCGCGGCCTCGGCTTATGTCGGCGAGTCGGTGCAAAATCCAGCCAAATATTATAACAACAATGTCTGCGGTGCATTGTCGCTTGCCGATGCCTGCCGGCAGACCGGGCTTCAGAAGGTCATATTTTCATCGAGTTGCGCCGTCTATGGGATCCCTCCCGCACTACCGATTGATGAGGCGACGTCACAAGCTCCGATCAATCCTTACGGCAAGACCAAGCTGATCGGTGAGAATGTGCTCGCCGACTACGCGGTTGCTTTTGGCCTGCGTTACGTCGCGCTGCGCTACTTCAACGCCTGCGGAGCCGATCCGGATGGCGAACTTGGTGAATGGCATGTTCCAGAAACCCACCTCATTCCGCGGGCAATGCTGGCTGCAGCCGGCCGGATCCCGCACCTGGAGATCTTCGGTGACGACTACGACACGCCGGATGGTACCTGCATAAGGGATTATATTCACGTCGCCGACCTGGCACGCGCCCACGTTCTGGCTTTTGAGCATCTCGCCAGAGGCGGGGCAAACCTTGCTCTCAATCTCGGCACCGGACGCGGTTTCTCCATCAAAGAAGTCTTGCTCATGATCGAAGAAACGACCGGGCGCAAGGTTCCGATCGTGATCCGCCCGCGCCGGCCTGGCGACCCGCCCAGCCTTTATGCGGACCCGAGCTTAGCGCGTGAGCGGCTGCGTTTCTGGCCTCAACACTCCGACCTGAAGACCATCGTGCGGACGGCCGCCCCGTTCTTTGGATTGGAGGTGCACTCGTGAACGAACTTTCAATCGTCAGAGCGACGGATGCCTCGGAGCGATCACAAGAGCCGCTGCTCGTACCAGTTCTGACTGGGCCTCGCCGGGCGGAATATCTTTGTGGGGCGGGCGTGTGGGCCGTTGCTTTCATCTACTTTTGGGCCTGGTGGCTGGAGTCACGCCATCATACGGATGCGTTCGGCTCGATTATCGCGAGCCTCGTGCTGACCTGGATCACCGTTCTGCCGGCCTATTTCATCATCGTCTTCTACCGGGCAACAAAGCCAAACGGCCCTCTGCGCCTACCGGCCGGCAGTCGCGCAGCCATGGTCGTGACCAAGGCACCGTCAGAGCCCTTCTCCGTCGTCAAAGAGACATTGCAGGCGATGCTTGCCCAGGATGTGCCGCATGATACCTGGATTGCCGACGAGGACCCTTCCGCCGAAACCCTCCTCTGGTGCAGCAGGCACGGCGTCTTCGTTTCAACCCGCAAAGGACGACCCGACTACCACAGGACCTCCTGGCCTAGGCGGACGCGTTGCAAGGAAGGCAATCTCGCCTTCTTTTACGACACTTACGGTTACGACCGCTATGACTTCGTGGCACAGCTCGATGCGGACCACGTTCCCGAGCCCGGCTATCTTTTCCAGATGCTGCGCCCGTTCGCCGATCCGAAAATTGGCTACGTCTCGGCGCCCAGCATCTGCGATAAGAACGCATCCGAAAGCTGGTCGGCACGCGGAAGGCTCTATGCCGAAGCCAGCATGCACGGCTCGCTTCAGGCCGGCTACAACGGGGGGCTGGCGCCGCTGTGCATAGGATCGCATTACGCGGTTCGCACGGCGGCGCTCAGGGAGATCGGTGGTCTCGGCCCGGAACTGGCGGAAGATCACTCGACGACATTGATGATGAATGCTACCGGTTGGCGGGGCGTACACGCCCTCGACGCTATCGCCCATGGCGACGGACCTGGTACCTTCAGCGACCTTGTGACACAGGAGTTCCAGTGGTCGCGGAGCCTCGTCATGCTGCTGTTGCGGTACTCGCCCCACGTTGTCGGCCGGTTGCCGCTCAGGCTCAAGTTCCAGTTCCTCTTCTCCCAGCTCTGGTATCCGCTCTTCGCACTCTTCATGCTTCTCATGTTTGCGATCCCGATCATCGCTCTGGCTCGTGGCGAAAACTTCGTGGCTGTGACCTATCCGGATTTTCTCGCGCATTTCGCACCGCTCTCGGTCATTCTCGTGCTGATGGCCTACCGCTGGCGAGCCAGCGGTTCGTTCCGGCCCTATGACGCAAAGATCCTGAGCTGGGAATGCATGCTCTTTCTTTTTGCGCGCTGGCCCTGGGCAGTCGCCGGTACCTTGGCTGCGGTCCATGACTGGTTCACCGGATCGTTCGTCGATTTCCGGGTCACCCCGAAAGGTCGAACGGAGGTCGCTCCGTTGCCGCTGCGCGTTCTGGCGCCTTACATCTTCCTCGCAATCGCAGCTGTACTGCCAGCCCTGTCTGCCAACGGTGCCGGAGCGCCCAAGGGGTTCTACCTCTTCACTATCCTGAACGCGGCAATCTACTCGCTGCTGCTGTTGGTCATCGTTGTCCGGCATTCACGGGAAAACACAATCGCAGCAACCCCCCGTTTCTACCGCCCGGCAATGGCGACAGCGCTCCTGGCGCTTATCGCACTGCCGGGGGTTGCAACGATCATCCACGGGAAAGACGGGGCCGAGGCACTCGCCTGGGGGAGCGGACGCTTGCAGATTTTCGAACAGCGCTATGCGGTTGCCGGTGCTGGCAAGGGTGGAGCCGCACTACGCAGGACCGCATTGAAGCTACGATGGATTTCCGTTCCGGCGGGAATCGAATTGAAGACCGGGGCCGCCCATCCGGATTGGCGGCGCCTAAGCCTGAAGGAGATTGACAATGCATAGCCTGTCGAAAGTAGTGGCCTTGTCGCTAACCAGCCTGTTGTTGTCCGGAGCCATGCTCACAGCAACTGCCCCGCACGGGGTTCCCAAAGCGCAGTCACTTGCGATGACAGCACCATCAGCCACGCTATCAATCAAGAGGCCGATCGCAAGCCCTGAATCGATAACCGTGGGCGCCTATGATCCGCATGGCGATTTCGCCGAGGCGCTCAGTTCGAAGATCGAACATCTCTTTCTGCCATGGGAGGACGTCGACCTTTCCACGCTGGCCTTTGCCGACAACTATGCGCAAGCTCGCGGCCGCACCTTACTGATCTCCGTCGAGCCCTGGTCCTGGTCACGCGATTGGCGTCAGAGCTCGCAAGAGCTGTTGCGCAGCATCGTGGACGGTTCGCGCGACGGCAACATGGCCGCTGTTTGCTCGGCAGCCGCCGCGCTGAAAAGTCCGGTCATCATAAGGTGGGCGCAGGAAATGGACGAGACGGACAATCAGTTCTCCTGGTCGCACTGGCGTGGAGTGGATTATGTGGAAGCTTATCGGCGGATGGTTCGTGTCTGCCGGGATCATCTCAAGACGGCCAAATACATGTGGTCGCCCAAGGGCAATGAAGGACTCGAAGCCTTTTATCCTGGTGACGACGTCGTTGATGTGGTCGGCCTCTCGATCTTTGGCCTGCAGCAGTACGATAGGGATAAAACCGGCCGTGATCAGACGTTTTCGGAGCGCCTATCGCCCGGATATGGTCGTGTCGCGCGGTATGGCAAACCGATCATGGTTGCCGAACTTGGCTACGAGGGCGATGACTCGTATGCGCGGAACTGGGCCGAAAGCG
This sequence comes from Neorhizobium sp. USDA 3394, assembly GCF_056280385.1. Lineage (NCBI taxonomy): Bacteria > Pseudomonadati > Pseudomonadota > Alphaproteobacteria > Hyphomicrobiales > Rhizobiaceae > Neorhizobium > Neorhizobium sp. USDA 3394. The sequence goes on along the minus strand of NZ_JBWCDU010000002.1, from coordinate 379,637 downwards.
TGACAAAGCGATACGCTGAGTTCCCGGCGTTGAGCGCCGTTGTCTACTTCAACGATCGTGAAGTCTATCCGTGGCCAGACGGCTATGGCCAACCTGATTGGCGGATTACCCGCCAGACCATCAATTGACCAAGAAGGAGCCCAAACATGTCGACAGTTCAAAAAGTGCTTCTTGCCGCCGCATTGGCTGGCAGCATGGCCACGGCCGGGTCTGCGGCTGGAACGCGGGAGCACGCCGGAATCGAAACCTCGAAGCCTCTGAGCAATGCAGAAATCTACAAACTCTATGGCAAGAATTCTTGGATCTGGAAAGCTGGCGCAGGCTATTTTGCCGTAAAGGCGCGTACCTTCACCGCTTGGTCGCGGGAAAACGGCGCAGTGTCCTACGGCATAGGCCGCTGGTTCATCACCACGCCGGGTAAGCTCTGCTTCAACGCCGATTGGCACGCCAAAAATGGGATGGCAGCGGCAACCACCTGCTTCAGCCACCGCAAGATGGGAGGCCTGATCTATCAGAAGCGTGAGCCCGATGGCAAATGGTACATTTTCAGAAATGCTCCGTCACAAACGACCGACGTAATCGCAAAGCTTCGGCATGGCGATTACGTGAGCTCGCGACTGCGTCGCATTGAGGCAATCGTCGGTCAAGACAAGTGACGGCGAAGCGAAGGGTCGCAGCAACCCTTGCCACCAATGTTACGAACTTTCATATCAAGCGGCCCTCCCATGTGACGGCAAAACGGAGACCAGGATGATCACCAGTTCAAAAGGAAAACACATCGAACTGAGACAGATTTCGAACTGCAGAAGTGAGGTCGAAATCGCGATGATGGAAATGCTCGATAATCTGGAGAAACGCGGATGGTCCGCAGCGGAATTGGCACTGACGCTTGCGGATGCCTCCGAGGATCATGTTATGCTGATCGCGCGGAAAGAACCTGCATCGCATTATGCAGTGCGTTTTTAGCTTGGGAAAGCCTGGCGGCGTGAGCAAACACGTCGGCCGGGCGACGCTCGCGACGGAGATCGAAGCACGATACCAGGTCCACGGTAAGCCGCTTTGATTGCACGGCGTCGGCCAGTGGAAACTTCCGGCCGACGCGCACTGAGCCTACCTTGCGCCTGTACTGTGACGGAGTAGCCCCACTATTTCGGCGAGCCTCGTCTTCCTGCGGGTGGAAGGGGAAGCAATCGCCGGGCGGCGTCTCGAACCGAACCTCGAAGCCGTTACTAGCCGGAGGCCGTACATCTCGCAGAAAGTCCGTGACCGCGGTGTAGCTTCCCGTGTAGCCCCGCTCGCGGAGTTCTCGAAACAATCGACTGCCCGTCAGGCCAGGATAGGATTTTACCCGCTCCCGGAGATATGGAGCAAACGGGTCGATGACTGTTGCCCGCGGCATTCTTGGACCATAGGCCGGAGCCTCAAGGCCCCGCTCGATGTATTTGCGCACCGTCTTGCGGTCGATGCCCGTTTCTCTGGAAATGGCCGACACTGTCAGCCCCTGCCGATGCAGATCCAGGATCATGATCGTCTCCCTCAGCTTGATCACCAATATCCCCCTTCCGACCATCGGAAGGAGTATCGGCGATGACGCGCCGCCGGTCTTCCGGGGAGCGCCCCGAAAGACCGGCGGCTACAGCAACTGGGGAAGATTCAAACGGCACTATTGGGCTCTTCCGCAATTTCGGTGCAACTTTCTGAATCCTGTTGATTCGACACATGAATCAGCAGGAGCATCGAAGTGGCGAAGCGCATTCTACCGTTGATCCCGTCGTCTTTGGTCGTCGATCACGTTCAGCAGTCGACAGATGCGATATCGATCGATTGCCGCTTCCGGTCGGCAAGAACCAAATGTCCGGATTGCCGTAAGGCCTCTCATCGTGTTCATAGTCACTATCAACGTCACCTCTCCGACCTGCCGTGGCAGGGGCTTTCGGTGACTATAAACCTTGATGTTAGGCGCTTGCGTTGCGGCAATGAAAAATGCCGGAGACGCATATTTGCCGAGAACGTAGGTGATGTGACCTGGCGGTATTCTCGGCGCACCGGCAGACTGGAAGATGTCCATCGCAGTATCGGCGCGGCACTTGGGGGAGAGGCAGGCTTGAGGCTGGTCGCCCGCCTTGGCATGCCGCTGAGCGCCGACACCATTTTGCGGATTGCACGGGCACGATCTCCTGAGAATTGCGAGGTGCCGCGTATCCTCGGCGTCGACGATTGGGCCTGGCGCCGCGGGCAGCGCTATGGGACGATCCTGGTGAATCTCGAAACGAACAATGTCGTCGATCTATTGCCCGATCGCGAGAAGGATACGCTCTCAGGATGGCTTTCCGATCACCCTGGCGTTGAAGTCATCGCTCGCGACAGAGCAGGCGCCTACGCGTGAGGAGCCCGAGAGGGAGCGCCAGAAGCACTACAGGTCGCCGATCTGGCATCTCCTGCGCAACTGCTCCGACGCTTTGCAGAATGTCGTGGAGCGACGCTACCGCATTATTCGCGATGTCGGAAAGGCGTTGATGACGCAGATCGATATGGAGAGTCGATTGACCGACGAGCATATGAACGAAGCGTCCGTCCACAGGTCGACATCACGGCGACCGCATAATCAGCATCGAAATCGGCAGTCGATTTTTGAGGAGCTCATCCGACTGAGCGGCATGGTGTGGAGCCAGTTGGCGATCAAACGTGAGCTTGGTATCGATCTTAAAACCATACGGAAATGGCTGAAAGACAACCAGCCCGGAACCTGGGAACGCAAGGTCTTCTCGGAAAATCCGGCCGATGTCCATGCAGACTACGTCCGCCGGCGATGGCATGAAGGCTGCCGCAATGCGACGCAGCTCTACAGGGAGGTTTGTAACCAAGGTTATAGCGAGAGCGTGAAGACCTTTCGCCTGTGGGTTAAGGTGCGGCTGCGCGATGCCACACCTGCACCAGCATTGTCACGTGCATCACACAAATCTTCCTGGCATATGCCTACATCTCGACAAATGGTTCGCCTCCTGACCGCCGAAATCGATACGCTCCCAGCCAACGACCGCGCTTTTGTGAATGCCGTCTCCTCGGCTTCACCCGACGTTGCCAATGCTGCCGGTTTGGCAAGGCGCTTCCAATCTATGATTTGCAATCGGGAAGCCGCCGCGCCGGAGCCATGGCTGCGTGATGCTACTACCGGGCCGATGTCGTCGTTCTCGCGCGGCATCCGTCGCGACGTCGAGGCTGTCCGGGCGGCATTGACGGTCCAATGGAGTACCGGACCGGTCGAAGGCAAGATCAACAAGTTAAAACTCATCAAACGATCTATGTACGGAAGAGTTGGAATAGATCTCTTGCGCTCCCGCATTAGCGGAACCTGATCTGCACCGAAATTGCGGAAGAGCCCACTATTGGGGAGTATTGCTCCGGTACTGACACTCATGGTCTCCGGGGAGACATACAGCGCAAAATCAGCGCCAGCCCTGATGGGTTGCGCCGCATGAAGATCGCGAGCAAGAACCGGGGACATCCTGATCTTCACCACGTGTCGGTAATACTACAACTTGCAAGATAATAGCAGATGGTGTGATCGATCGATCCGGGACACAGGATACCCCGGGAATCCCATTGGCCCCTCAAAGCCGCCTTGATGTTTGGGACTTGTGTTGCGGAAACCATCTTGGCCAGCGTTCATGTGCGAACGCAACAACAGGCCGGACATATGGACGCAAGCGATCAGATCAAAATTATCTCAAGACATCTTGCGAGCTGGGGGCCAATGGTATGGACCCCGCCCTCCAGGCGCGGTGAAATCTCGAACACCGACTGCAACGAAGGAGGATGTCATGCAGATCGTTCGAATTGGTCTGGATCTAGCGAAATATGTCTTCGAGATTCATGGCGTCGACTGCCAAGGGAAAGTCGTCATGCGCAAAACGCTACGCCGCGATGCGGTAGCCTGCTTCTTCGCCAACCTGCCACGATGTCTGGTCGGTATGGAAGCCTCGAACGGAGCGCATTATTGGGCAAGGGTGCTTTCCGATCTCGGCCATGAGGTTCGGCTGATCAGCCCTCAGTTCGTAACGCCATACGTCAAATCCAACAAGAATGACCGGAATGACGCTGAAGCGATTTGCGAAGCCGTCGGCCGACCGACGATGCGATTTGTTCCGCCGAAATCAGCCGATCAATTGGCAATTCAAGCGGTTCATCGCATTCGCAGCCGTCTGGTTGCAGATCGGGTCAAGCTCGTCAATCAGGTTCGTGGACTTCTAGCCGAGCATGGAGTGGTCATTGCCCGCGACATCCCACGGCTGCGCCGAGCCCTCGCTGACATTACGGGGAGCAGCGACGATGGTCTCAATGAATTGGTGCGGGTGCTGATACGAGAAGTGCAAACGGAGTTGGCCGAACTGGACCAACGCATTGCATCCTATGATCGGCGGGTTCGGGAGCTCTTTCGCAACAGCGAACTATGTCAGCGGCTTGGAAGATCGAAGGCATCGGCCCTGTGACCGCAACAGCCTTGATCACGGCCGTAGGTGATCGAACTTGCTTCAAGAACGGCCGCCAGTTTGCGGCATGGCTCGGTCTCGTGCCGAAACAACGATCCAGTGGAGGGCGAGCCCGTCTGTTCGGTATCAGCAAACGCGGCGATCGCTATCTGCGCACATTGATGATCCATGGCGCTCGCGCTGCGCTCGGAAAAGCAGCCGGTAAGCAGGATCCTCGAAGCCTCTGGCTTAGTAAGCTGCGGCAAAGGCGGCACCCCAATGTCGCGGCTGTCGCGCTCGCCAACAAGAATGCGAGGATCGTGTGGGCCATGCTCTCGGGCGGCACACTCTACGAGCCCGCACCGTCGGTGAAAGCAGCTTAAGGCGCGAAGCGGCAAACGAAGGAATAACAGAAGGAGGTCTCACCCCGGCAATTGCAGCAAAATGGTAGGAGATGGTGAAACGGTCATTCCGTCGCTTCCCGAACCTGGTGTGTGGATCGGCTTGGCTTCCGCCAATGTCTAGGGGCCGATGAGGTGGGAAGTGCGCGAAAATCCATCGGGGCTCGCGGCGACGACGTTGTCCAGCCGCATCATGAAGCCGGATATACGTCAGCAGTTGTACCGACGATCTTGATCTAGCCGACCTGTTGCAATCGGGCGGGGTCCATATACGTCCACATATGGGATTCGAACTTTCGACACCATATTTGTCTTCGCCACTTTCGAATCACATCAACTGCTGGGCTTTCGAGGCAGAAGACAGCCTACTCTCCAAACGGAAGTTCAATTTCTTCGCGGTTTTTTTTCGCGCCCTCGATCAGGACAGTGCGGAGCCGCTCGACATCTTGTGGAGGCAGCATTCCCGCCCCGGTTCGAATACCTTCTTGCCACGCAGGCCCGCGCTTCCATGCTTCGTTATAGACGAGCGCCAAGTCGGCAGATCGCCTTGTCTGCTGCAGGGCTTCAAAGAGCAGCGCAGCTTGACGAACGTCCTTCTCTCGCTTCGCCGGTCCCTGCCCGTCAGTGTGTCGGCGGCTCGCGACGATGAGCTTGTGGACCGCATACCGGGACGGATCGGGGACGACGACTGGGACACCGCTTCGGTGGAGCAGCATTGTCCTGACGGGTTCCCTTATGAGGAAGTCGAGAAAGCGTAGTGGATCCGCGCTGGCGCCACCAAGGGCGGGCATCTTCGCCGGCTGATCGATGTAGTCATCCGAACCTCGGTTCGACGTCAGGAATTCAACCCGGTAGCCGCCGGCATTCTGAAACGCGGAGGAGGCCGCGGATCCCGATCGATGAGGAACCGGCCGGAAGCTGGCGTCGACGCCCTGCAGCAGTTCAAGGATCGGAGGCAGGCTGTCTTCAACCTCCTGGCTAATGGCATAGTCCTGGGCGATGTCCGTATCGCCGGTCAGGATCGCGGCCATGGGAAGGCGCAGGCCCAGCAGTCCTGAATAGCACTGAAAGGCCACCGTGCCGATGAGAACGCCCCGGAGCCGAAAGAGACCGCCGTCGGCAAGGGCCTCGACGATGTCGCCCGACATGGCGTCAGGAGCGATCATTCCGCCTTCGCGGGTCAGAGTGTTGACCAAGCGCCTGCGAGCGCGGAGATCGTCCTTGTCCCGCTTGTGATCGGCTACGCGCTGCGCGATATCCGGATCGTCGGCAGGGCCGACATAGCGACGTTTCGTACCGCCATGTCCGTCGGGTATGTCGAAGTACCAGTACTTGTGCCCCTTGATGTTCGCCGGGGTGAACCGGCCTTCCGGAGGGAAGTCGGCCGTCCAGGCGGCATCGAGCGAGCGCTGGCCCAACTCGGCGAGCATCGTCTGGTACATGAGGTCGATCGACTTCATAGGTTCGACTCCGGCGTTATACTGTTTTTCAAAAACAGTATAACCGTCGAGAGGATGGTCGCAAGATAGGATGCGAGCTCTCTCGCCTTGAAGGGATTCGAACCAATGACGCGCTCATCAAACGACTAAGCATCTCGAATGCCTGAAAAAATCTCTCACCAAGGCTCTTTTGCAGTGGGGCCTGGCATTCATCGGGAACTTCCCTTCAGCAATGACAGCGAGCGCAACAGATGTTTTTTTGGGCCGGTGGCGATCTCAAGCACCTCTTTGAGAATCTCGCCTTCCTGGCGATCACCACGGCGGGAACGCGCAAGGCTTGGAGCCTGCGCAGCGACCAGCGTTCGCCGGCCTACACGGCGCGTTGGAAGGACTTGCTAGAATGTGGATAATCGCAGTCCTGCCATTGCTCACTTCTCACCGCCAAATTTAAACGGCCACTAGATCCGCAAGCTTGGTGGCGACATCGGCCATGGTGTCGTCTGCCGTGTTAAGTCCGTTGCGCGAAGCTAGCATGGGACTTTCCTCGTTTAATGCGGTGAAGGTGGTGCCGTGAATGATAGGAACCAACTTACCTCCATGGAGCAGCACCGAGAGTTCCTTGTCGGCGATGCTCTGGCCGTGAATTCGTTTCAGAAAGCTGGGCGTCACCAACACGATCCCAACCCGTGATTTTGCCAGTCCCCGATCTATCTCTCGAAGAAATGGTTCGCCGAGCGCGATATCTTTCTCGCTGAACCAGACCTTTACTCCACGTGCCTCAAGCAGATCGTGCAGTTCCTTTGCAGCGCCCTGCCGGTCATCCCACGCATGACAGAGGAATACGTCCCGAAGGTCTGGCACCGTCGCCCGTCGCTCGACCTGCTCGCGCACAGGTTCCAGTTCCCGAACCTCGGCTGGGGTGTACCACACAGCTGAACTGGGTCGCGCCCACCTAGGTTTAGAGGTTTTGCTTGATCCACCACCGCTTCGGCCCCCACCGCCCCCGCCAGACGAGGAGTAAGAAGGCGACGATGACGAGTAATTGTAACTAGAGCCGTAACTGCCAAAGCTACTGCGGCCATATCGACTACTACATGCTGGACAATTCGCTGCGCCGCCCCCTGTGTGGCCTCTTACTGGTGCCGTGCATCTGGCCATTGAATGCTCTTCCCTTAGTTGAGGTAGTTATAGAACAGCGCTCACGGACATCTTCTATAATCCTCTCGTGGCTTCCCTTACCTCATAATACTTCAGACCTTCAGCATCTACAACTTAAGGCAGAGTTTTCCACCGAAATTCTCTTGCTGCCCATTGTCCTAAAAACGACCCACTACCGGACACCGAAAATACCGACTCTCAAGCTACACAATCGAGGGCACCGACTGTTAAGAAGCTATATACGGAAATCATATGTCCGGGAATCGGTAAGCCTTGTGGCCCGCCGACCTTGAGTTTGGCCCCATTCTCCTGAGCCCTTGCCCGTCGAAAGCCGGATAATGGTGCAGCCGCGTGAGAGCGGCGACCGGATGTGAGGTTGTATAGGCCCGAGAACCGGGCCGGTAATTGCTATGGGCTCACCGCGGATCCGCCTACGAAGGAGAAATTCGATGCCACTCGAATGAACAATTGACAAAAATCCTGATCTGAAAGGATTCGAACGGTCGGCACGCGCCTAGATTTCTCTAACTTGTTGTTAGGGCTGTTATAACAGACTTATTCTGGCCGCTGCACCGTATTTCACCCCCGTGGCACGAGCTTTCCGTTTTATCCCTGTTATGCACCGAATGCTACCTCTACTTGGCTTCCTTCTTACCGATAACGGCAGAAACCAGCTGGCCTGCGACAGCGATTACTTGAGGATCGATTTCGGAACCGCTTAGCGTAGAGAAAGTTGAACCCCGATCGATGTTCCAGTTGGCGAACGCCTCCCTAACTTCAGCCGGTGTTAGCCGCGATCCGTATGCTTTGAGATAGAACTGACCGAAGTGAATGGCGTGAATGCGATCTGATGATTTTAGAGCTTCGCTCATGAACGACTTTCCGAGCGTGTAGCCATACTTTGCCAGCGCACCGAGAAACCCTATCGCAACGAAGTTTGCGACACCGGCAGCGATCATGCGCGTGGCGTCCAAAACGGTATCTTTGTCCATCGCGTGGCGGGTGGCCTGATAGGTCAAACCCAGCCCTAGGAGCAGTGCGGCCGCGCCGCCAACATAACAAGCGTAGGCCGCGCGCTTGTTGTTTGCCCTCTCGGTCTTCTGTGCCTCGATGGCTTCGTCAACAAATCTGGAAAGGTCGTGTTCTACTTCCCGCAGTCGGATTTCTTGATGCCGCCGCTTTATCTCGAAATTCGAAATGCTTGTGGCGATTTCTGCCGCCACCTCCTTTGCGGGCCGTCCCCGCCCCATGACTACCAGCCATTGTCGAAGAATTTCTGGCGCGTGAACATCGTCAATTATGACAGGGAGAAGCATCTTCCCTCCGCCGCTAGCTAAGGCTTTGGCACGCCCTATTTCAGCGAGCACCCATGCGCTTTCGAGGCTTTCGCGGGAAACAAGGAATACAACGGCATCCGCCTCATCCAGCGCCTGGTCGAGCACCTTGTACAATTCCGCGCCCGGAGAAAGCAGTGTGCCGTCATAAAGCGGCTGGTGCCCATATTCGATCAGCCCTTGCGCGAACTCATCAGCATATTCTCGGTTTCTGTTCGAATATGAAATGAAGACCTTGGCCATGTGAATTCCTGTTGAGGACGGGCAATTGCCGATTTTGAAAATTCAGAGAGTTCAGTCCAATAAGCTCGACTCAGGCGGACAATCTCGGCCGCAATCATCTTTAGCTCCTCACGTAGCGCCGGGAATAACTTCTCGTTGCATCTCACACCTCGATTCTAATTTCGCAATGCATAAAACCTATAAGGTGGCGAGTCGCAAGTTAGCTGGCGGGCCGACTATGCAAGGCGAGGGGTTACGCGCGCCTTGGAAGCGAGATTACAAAACGTAAGCGGGGGACATAAATGATTAGTCAGGATATCTTCGCCAAAGCCGCAAAGGAGAAAAATGCGACAAAGTTGCTCATGCATCTCGCGGCGTTTCCCATCAATCAGGAGTTGGTCGACGAATTAGCCACTCTTGTTCGGCACTGCTCAGCTCTTATTCATTCAAGGCCGAATCTTGTCGGTCAAACGGCACGTGACAAGCTGCTTGCTGATGTTCGAGGCTTCTTGGAGAGCGCGGCGCCTTTGCTCAGTTTCGAACCATACGACCAAGCAGCGACACTCCTTCAAATCGCCGAGGATGGCCATCAGCGGATATTGGCAGCCTTGCAGCAGACCGCTTTTTCTAGAGAGCCAGCTCCAAGTCGAGCAGCTGCGGCTATCGCACGCGCCGAGGCGAATAGAATTGCATTGGCCGCTGACTTGGACGCCGCGCTGAAAGCCGCGGGTCATTTGATTTTGCCTGGCGGACCTGAAGTGAAGGATGCTGACGGAAATCGTGTCGATGCAGACTCGTTTCTGGGGATGCTGTTGGAAGCCCTCAGAGGAACTTTGCTAATGGAGGGCTACGCCAACAAATGGTTCTCTGGCGATCGCCAATGGCTGACGCTGCCATCGTTGCCAGAAGTAACCGATAGGGAAATCTATCTGGCTGAACAAGCCGAGTTCCTGGCGATGGCTTGGGCGCGCTGGGAGCGATTGCATGAAAAAGCGCGGTATTTTGGCGTCCAAATAAACACGGTTGGTTCGGATCAATTGCCTGAAGGGGCCCCCGAGGGTGTAAAGCGTGTCTACGAGCGCGAAGCGGGAGGCATGGTCGCCGACTTCATTGCAAATGAACGGGCCATCGATCGCGAAGGAAAGTCTGCGGCCGACCTTTCTGGGACAACCAATATAACTCGCATCGGCAAAGGTATTGATAAACCGGTGCAATTGCCTCCTATCGAATGGATTTCTGAGCAAGAGGCACTCAACTCGTTGTCGTTGAGCGAAGCAGTCGGGTACAACATTGCTGAGGACCTCGAAAGGCCCGGAGGGTTGCGACTCGTGCAGTGGGTGCGGGGCTACATGGCTCTTGCTGCATGGGTCTCGAGGCAACGCGGCGATCAGCAGAAGCTGATTTTAGAGATTGATCCAGCGGAGGCGCGTAGCCTCCTCCAGCGGATGTCACTCACGGGGGACGAAGCCGACATCTTCCTTGATGCGGTCAGCTTTAGCGCGGGCTCACGTGATTTTTTCGATGCCCCGATTGTTCGGACCCAAAGGAAGTGGCTCGTCATCGGAGGAGCGTTATTTGCTCCTCGGATGGCAAAGATCGTGCCCTCTACACTTGCATCGATGGACGTGCAGCTTTTGCGCAAAGGTTCAGCGTTCGAGAGTCGGGTCATCGATCTATTCAAGCTTCGCGGCCTCGATGCGCGACGCGTGAAGGTTAAGCGAGACGGTGCCGAGTACGAATACGACGTCGTGGTCCCGTGGGGCGACTATCTGTTCCATTTCGAGTGCAAAAACCACGGCCTGTCGGGTAACGATCCCAAAAGGGCGTACCATTTTTTACAGGAAGTAGGGTCGAGTATACGCCAGATTCAACGGCTGAGGGATGGCTTGTTGACATGGCCTGACATCCTGACGAACGAGTTTGGGCCGCAGGTGACGACCAAGACGATCGTTCACTGCCTGCTGCATAACGAGACATTCTCATTCCCAGAAGGGATCGACGGAGTTTACATCTATGACTGGTCGGCTCTCACCCGCTTCTTTGAGGCTGCCTGGTTCCGTGTCGTTCACGATCATCGAGGCCCTCAAAATACTGTCTTCAGAAATCGCGTGGGCGTCAAACGCATATGGAGCGGTGAAGAACCTGCTCCCACTGACCTTCTTGAAGAGCTGACTAATCCCAGCCAATACCGGATTGTCTTGCATCACGTCAGGGAGGAGAAGATCGCATTCGAACTGGACGCCGAGACGTTTGCTATCGAGTCGTTCTACTCCCGCGCACCAGGTGATACGGCCAGCTATGCGGAAGCCCTTGGCGTCTCTGGAAAAGGGATCGAGGAGCAACTTGAACGTGTCGACGAACAAATCAAAGCGGCGATTGCTCACGCCAAGGCGTCCGAGAAGTAGCGCAATATCTCGCTTTTTTTCGCTAGGCGAGTGTTCGAGTTCCACCTGAGTGGTCGTTGTCGCGGAGAAAAAGCACGCGCCGCGCGGACGAAGGCTTGTCACAGCCTAAAATCAATCCAGCCACGTTGAAATTTGCCATACGAAAGGATGCGACGGAACGAAATTCGCTCCGCCGGCCAGATGCAGGAATCAAGATTCGGCAAAAGTCTCGCCTCAACAGCCGTTGATGGGAAATTACGTTTGGAACGCCGCTCAAGGGGGTGTGAGTAAGCGTCTCGGTCGGAGAGTATTTGTGGCGAGATGGTCGACCAGCTGACCCGGACGTAGAAAATTCATCGTTGCGGAAATGTTGCGCATCGTTAGCGGAAGCATGAACTTTTCGGGCGTGGAGCTGGCGATCAGGAAAACATGAAAGTTGCTGTTCAGTCCGATAAGGGCGGCGAAGATAGATTTTTCATCACAGTTATAGCGATAGGCAAATTGTTCGCGGGCAGTGAAGGTACCTTGCTTCAAGGATCCGCCGATCGGCAGGATGCTTAAATGCGCAAGCGCCATTTTTTCAGACAGCCCGCTGTTCATGTACCAGATCGTTTGGACCCCGCCCTCCATTGCGAGGGGTTTGCCAACATGCTCCCGATATAACGCCATGCCGAGCTTGGCTGCAAAAACGTCCAGGTATGCTTTCACGAGAGGGCCATCGGCATGGATGACGGCTTTGGGTGTTAGCACACCTGTCCGGCCCCTCATCCAACGTGTGGTCGCTTTCCTCTCATCGAAGACCTCATCCCTCACGCCGGGAGCGTCTCGCTCGACGGTATGGCGAAGCGTGACGCCACCGCCGTTTTCCCAGAAAGGATCTTGGTCCGCTTGGCTGATGCGTGAAAAGAGTGCCGCAACGGCGTCGGCTCCCTTTGTGCCGTTATTGCATTCCTGACACGCCGCGAACTCAAGGCCTTTTGGACGCTGGCGTTTCAGGAAGAGGACTAGCGGCGGCATGTGTTCGACAGTAGACGGAGCCGCTGCGCAATAAATGCAGCGCTCCTCTGTTTCGAGGATCGCCCGTCGCGTGACCTTCTTCTGTTTTGCCTGTCCCACTGCGGCTTTCCCTCAGGCCTCAAGCATGCGCGGTGACAAGCGCGGCAATCGCCTCACGCACCGCATTGACCAACCGCAGTCGCTCTTCAGGTTGCGCCGTGAAAGTCTTCCGTAGGGTCGACGGAATCTCCAGCTGCACGCCCTTTCCGCTCTTTCCACGATTGCAGATGTTGGCTGCATCGCGTCCCCGAAATTTCGGCGGGTCGTCATCGATCTTGAAGCCGGCCTGCGCAAGTGCCTTACCAATAGCCTGACGTGACGCCGTGTCGAGCCCACCCATCCAGATCGTCTCAATATCGTCATAGTCCTTGCGGCCATGGATCGCGACCACGAGGGTAGCCTTTGCGGCCAGTTCCAATACCAGTGGTTCGTCAAATTCCTCAGAAGGTATATGTAGCTCGAAGAGGTTTCCCTTATTCAGATTGCCCTCGAAAGCGTAAAACGAATAATCCAGCCCTGCGATTTCCTCCGCGATGGTCGACGCGGGTTTTTCAATTTTGCCGCCGTGCGGGGTCATCACCAGCACGTCTCCATGCGCGCCGGCCTGATGTCGGATCAGGTAGTCCGTGCCTAGACGGTAAACTGCCGCCAAAACCGTGTAGCTGGAGAAACGATAGGCCAATCTTATCTCCACCCGTATTCCAGGAGTATTTTGCCATACTCGTTCAAATCGTAGAGGGTGCCACCGCTTAGATCGTCACCGACAAGTCCACCGTCGAATCCAGCACTCCTTAGTAGTCCAACCGAAAAAAGCATGGCTGCGATATCGGTTCCTTCCCTCTGCACGCCCGGCGTGAAGCTCTTGAGATAGGTCAGGTCTGAAGCATAGCAGCGGTCGATGATAGCCGCCAGGCGCATGGCCTTATCATAGTCGATATGTCCGTCGATATGAGCTGCCAGAACTCGGCCGACTATGCCGGGCTTCGACATGTCGTCGAGGCGGCTCATGAGAAGCAGGATATTTCCCCCAAAACTATCCAGTTTGCCTGAGGCGCGAAGGTCTTCGGTGAACTGTTTTCGTTTCGAATAGTCTGCTTGCGTCACCCCCTGCAGGAATTTTTCGATCTTGCTGAGTTCCAGGCTACTTTTTACTTCTGTGAACGCGCGGTAGCCGTTGATCAGTGATCCCACGAGCGGAAAGCCGGCCAATACCTCTGTGCCTATGTTCAACCCTGCATCGGCCAGAAGCGAAACACCATCGACAAGCTTTTCGCTGCCGATGATCTTCGATATCGCCGAGCTCACCCGTTGGCTCTCGCCGGATTGATCCTCTGGCTCGTTCATCCCATCTCCCCGCGCTCTAAATACGGCTCTTTACGTATCGCCTGGTCGCGTCCGTGGCGGTAACCCGGTGCACGTTAAAGGGCATGGTGCCGATACCGTCGTAAACACTCACCAGCTTTCTGGTCTCGAGATAGGCAATTGCCGGATTGAGGCGCCTTGGCTCCCATCCGTAGTGCGCGGCGATAACCGCTGGGTGATAGGGAAAATTCGGGTCGTTCAGCATGTCGGCCGCGAGGCGCAGCGCGTCGGTTTCGGGAGACCATTCCTTGAAATGCCCGTCGAACTCTGAAAAGAGGTCCGGCAAGGGCAGGACCTGGTCGTGGGTTTCTTTTACGAAATCACGGAGCTCGTACAAAGCGTCAATGATGTCCTCGCGCGAGGCATCCAGCATCTCAGCGAGTTCGTCGATCGACTGCTGAGGATCTGCGAAGGTTGCGTCTTGCGTCGCTTCGACGAAGATCTGCGCGATGCCGGTCGCCGTTTTCGAGTAGCCGGTGTCCGGCAGCTGCGTCGCGGCCGGCGCTGGACCAAGTGGGGGTTTACGACCGACATCGTGAATGTCGTTGACGAGGTTGCGGATGCTTGCAACAAAATCATCTCCGATCTCAGGCGATAGCATCCCGGATAACAATGGCGGCAAATCCTTTGTAGGTAGACCGCTGCGCAGCGGCAGGAACTTCGCTTGTCCGTCGATACGGCGAACGAGCCCCGCATCCATTTCCTGGCGGACCCAGGGCTTCTGAATGGAGCCGGGCGTCATCAAGACAATGAAATGTGAACAACCGGAAAGGCCTTCATCAATGAGCTGCCGCAGGCTGTCCCCTGCCCGGATCTCCCATTCGGCCCACCACGTATCAATCCCATTCGCCATAAGAGCATTGGCAATACTTTTGGCAAGATCACGATCATCGAACGAATAGCTCAGGAATGCTTTGGGCGGTCCTATGCGATTTACTGTCATAAAAAACGTTACCTCCCTGTCTTCATCGCTGAGGCCTGACTTGATGTGTTCGATGAGGGCTTGGGAGCCTTCGATCTTCAAGCGAATATCTTCAAATTCGTCACCGAATACGCGCACTGTCGGAAATTCTCCCGACCGAGGGTCGCGCCGTGATGCGAACCGATCGAATAACTCCTCCTTCACCGCGTCCACCGCGGCGGACATCAGCTCGTTCTGAAAGCTGCTCGCATTGAAAGGCTTGCCATTGAACGTCATCGACATGCGTGCCTCCCTACTCGACCATCGCGAGTATCGCGAGTATCGCGAGTATCGGCACACTAAAAACTAATTTCTCAACTCGCAACCGAAACGATGGCAAAGCGTCTGAATGTCTGCCGCTCGAGCACGTCCGTCGTACGTTGGACAGTGTCTACTCACCTTGATCTGCCGAGAGCCGGATATCCCGCCGGTAGAGGGATTGATAACGTTTCGCAAGCTCGATCATGGCGCCGTTGCGGCTTGACTCCGGGACGGCATCAATGAGCAGCCAGGTGCACAACAACAGCGTCAGGGCGATCACAGTGAACGCTTCATAGAGTTCCTCATCGTTGATGATGGGATCTATGGTCAGGCGCGTTACACCCTCTGTATCGGTTGCCATATGGCGATCCAGAGAGGAAGCGGTCACATGGCTGGTATCGGACGAGATCTTTCGGTACACCAGCACGAGGCGCGCGAAATCGCTGCCTTTGCCAAGGTCTGTGGGCTGAAGCCTTTTTGCCGTTTTATCATTGAGCATTTCCTGCCGTAGCCGACGGTTTTCTACGTCGAGGATCTCTGCCGGAATTTCTGCTGCCAGCGATCTGCGGCTCGCCTTGTCGTCGTCTTTTAGCTTCTGCAGATAGTCAGGCCACCGGCTGGCTGCATCCATATGCATGCCGCATTCGATGGCGTTTCGAGCGACGATCCTCAGGTCAAGCAGCTTGCCGCTCTCCGTGTGACGGATTGCTGTGTCGAGGGACGTCAGGAGCCGAGCGTACAGCGCGAATTTCACAGAAAGCAATTCGGGATCGCTAACACTGTCCGGATCAAACTCAAGCGACTGCATGAGGGTCAGAGCTTCGCGCTGAAAGTCCCGCATCCACCGCAGCCAGTCGTCGATCAGGGTCGGAGACCCGCGGGTCATAGAGCGGCTAACCAACCGGATCGCGACTGAGGTATAGAGCCTTGACAGCCTCGAAGGTTGCTATCTCCCAGGCCGCGGGCTCAAGTGAGCGAAATTGCGTTTCGTAGACAGACGCTTCGGCCCGCCGATCAAGGGCAAACATGGTATTTGCCAGGGTCGCAAATACCCACTTCCTGTCCGAACGCTCGTGGAAGGACGGATCCGCGATCATCGCCGAGAGAATTTCCACGAGCGCTATGCGAGTTTTCGTGGCGCTCATACGATCAAACAGCTCCTCGTCCGGATCCGTTTGTTTCTTGGCTCTTAAGTCAAAACATGTCGCGAGGTTCTCACCATTGTAGTAATCGCGTCTGACTTCAAAACCTCGGCCATAGAAACGCAGTGCTTTGTTAAGATGAAGTGGATTCTCCTGAAGAAACCAGAGCCGCTTGTAAATTGCCCCGGTTATGCCGAGCGTTTCAGGATCGTTTGACTCCTCCGGCTGCAAATGCTCGATGATCTCAAGGGCCAGCTGCAGCGCCTCGACTTCAGTCGGAAGCTTCGTCTTGTAGGTTGCAAGTGCATACTGTTGTCGGAATGAAGCTTCATCGGGTTTAAGTTCACAGGCACGGGCAAAAGCTGTCGCCGCCGCCTGCATGTCGCTGCGGTCGAACGCATCGCGTCCGGCGCGGAGCACCGCACTCAGCACCTCATGATTTTCCTCAGCTTCGTCGAGCAGTTCGGCATATCGTTCGTCTGACAGACGGGGCCGCTGGAGGGTCGGAAGAAACGTATAAACGGGGCTGTCCGGCGTTGAGGACGACATCGCTCTAACGATCAGATCTGCCAGCGCATCCGTGGCGCGGACCGCCTCACGACTACCGATATCTTCGCCAAGGTGCTTGTAATGGAACGTGTTTATATGTTTCAGATCAAAATGAAGTTTTCCCTGGTCTTCCTTGATGATCACCGTCGTATTCGGACGTAGCGCGTGACGGACGCCCAGTTCGTAGACCGCATTGACATTTCCCGTCGACATATCGGCGACCACGACATCCGCCCTCAACAACAAGTCGTACATGGAGACGTCGATCACTCCGCTTCCGTTGATGTCAACAGCACGGATCGGACGGAGCCCGGCACGTTCTGCAGCCGGCTTAATTATTGCGTCGAACGTCGCGTCAAGATCGAGTGTCCGTCCACTCTCATAGTCAGTTTTTTTGCCGAATCCCATGACTACGAAGCAGACAGGGCGATGGTCAATGTCGTTTTGAACCGTAGTCATATCTGCTAAATACCTCCATCTACTTTCCCGTTCTACGCGAATTCGTATGTAAATACAGGCCACACTACTCTTTCCACTGGCTTATTTGTCATACTGGGACCTATGGTGGATGGCTTCCAACTCGTATTCTGTCGGATTGAGTACAAGCTATAGTTAAGGGTTGGGTGCGGAACGGGAGATACAAATGCATATTGCGGGTGGACTTTATCGCGAGCTTTGCGTCCATCCGCATTGGGATTGCCTTCTTGGTTCAGGGGGGCGAGCTGCCCGCGCGCTTTCCAAAATTTCGCCTGGCACCAATTTCAGCTGTTACTTCGAGCGGCCGCAGGATTTCGACGCTGTTCTTCATGCCTTAGGTGTTACCGGTTCGTGCGACATTCGTCTCGATCCTATTGTGTTTGCCTATTTTCATCCGCTGTCGCGTCCGCATCTGCAGCCCGCGCGATCGGAATTACGCAAAATGCCTCCCCTGAAAATCGAGGCAAAGGCGGCTCTCCGGTTCGGCTTTCTCGAGGGGGACGCTATCGTAAATGCAGAAAGAGCTGTCTACGATCCCCAAACCACCGGCGAATTCCATCCCTTTTTCAGCAACGGTTCGACTGCGAAACAACTGGCGCTCGTCTTGAACGAACAGGAGCTTTTGAGCGTTGCCAAGGTTGACAGTTTCGAGACCGCCGCAGCTGCGATCCTCGAAAGTCACAAGGCGAATTGCATCGTTGTCAAACGAGGCATCAAGGGTGTTGCCGTCTTCGAGGCGGATTCGGCTCCGCGTTTCGCTCCTGCGTTTCGGAGCGGGCATGTCTTCAAGATAGGTACGGGGGATGTCTTCAGCGCAGCCTTCGCCCATTATTGGGCGGAGGTTGGACAAGACTTTTTCGACGCGGCACTTTCAGCGTCGAGGCAGGTAGCCCGGTACTGCGACCATCCGCTTGTTCCCCTTCGGCCGCTTCCATCAATTGCACCTGACGTCCGAGACGAGCGACATCCGGTAAGTAAGCCTGGAACAGTCCTCCTGATGGGTGCGATCAATACGTTGGGGCAACGTTATTCCATTGAGGAAGCTAAATATAGCCTGACTGGCCTTGGCCTTACTGTGATCTGTCCAGCATTGGAAGATGTGGAACTTTCGACCATTCAAGTGTCGACTGTTCTCCTGTTGGCCGACGGAATTGACGCTGACATGCTTTCAGTTGCACAGCGACTGATTGATAGGGGTGCCAAATGCGTTGCTCTTGCGGAAATTCCGCAGTCCTGCAGCCAGCTTATCTTGCTGACCAAATATGAGACGACTGATGATTTTTCGACGGCGCTCTACATGGCTGGTTGGTCCAGTTGATTGAGTGCAACACCAATACATACAACCCCTATTGCGCAACAACCGCTTTGTTACTACACCGTAGGTGGGCCATTTGCGATCTGGAGGGGGCGTGGCTGATATCTATTTAATCTATGCCAGAGAAGATCGGGCGCAGGTAAAAAAGTTATTCGAATTTTTTTCAATGACCTGGAGCGTATGGTGGGATCAGATGATCCAGCAACGCTTTGCTATCGAGATCGAAAAGGAAATCAGCGGGGCAGGATGCGTGATGGTGTTCTGGTCGAAGTCCTCCCGTCTGAAGGATACAATCACTGATGAGGTTCGCCTGGCGCAAAAAGCGAGTAGGCCGATCATTTCCGTTACGCTGGATGGAAGCGAAGCGGCCTATGGTTTCGGCGGCTATTCCTGCAGCGATCTGTCGGCCTGGGACGATCGCGCTGATCATGGCGATCTCAGAATGCTTGCCAATAGGGTAAACACCATCGTCCCCGTTCGCACGAAACCAAGGCGGCCAGCTACGCTGCACGCGCGTCTGCCTCTCCCCACCCTCTTCCTCTCAACTTCTTCTTTTGAAACCCGCCTGAAGCCCAGCGAAGCGGTCAAGGCACTGAACCTCGCCCGTTATCCCTCGTTGCTTGTTTCAGCATGGGACTTGGTCGACCGGCGAAAGCCGAAGGCCCTCAAGGCAGCTTTGAAGGAGTACCGCGAAGACGGGGGCTTTGTTCTTGTCGATTCCGGCAATTACGAATCGTCGCGTCTGACGAACAAAAGATGGCGGCCTGTCGATCTGATCGAGGCACTGTCTGATACCTCTTACGACCGGATCTTCTGCTTTGATAATATGAAGCCGGACAGAAAACCTGCAAAGGCGACCGCGGCAATCCTCGCCGCTGTTGAACGGGACGGAAAAGCAACAAAAGCCCACGTTCTACCAATCGTGCATGCTGCGAAACTGCCAAAGGGCGGTCATGATATCGATATGCTGATCGAAACTGTCTTTGCCGTGGCTCGCGAGCTGCAGCCGGAAGTGATCGGCGTGGCCGAGCGCGAGCTCGGCGCAGGCTTGTTCCAACGCTGTCGCACGATGATGGCGATCCGAGCAAAGCTCGGCGAGCTTCCCTTTTATCAGCCAGTTCACCTCCTCGGGACTGGCAATCCCTGGAGTATCGCGGTCCTCGCCGCGTCTGGCGCAGATACTTTCGATGGGCTCGAATGGTGCCGGGTCGTCGCCGACATAGAAAACGACCGGCTCTATCACTTCCAGCACTATGATTTCTTCACTTATCAGACAGGCGTGGCCGATTCCGACGTTGCACGTTCGGCTCTTCTCGATGATAAGGTCGATTTCGCTGGAAAAGCCGCATTCCACAATATCGATTATTATACGAACTTCATGAGAGACCTTCGCGAGGCTGTTACAAATGAGCGCCTAGAGGCTTTCGTCGCTGAACGGATCGGCAAAGCGCCGATACAACAGTTGAAGCGAGAGGTGGAGGAACTGTTCAAATGAAGGGCTTTTCAGCTGTAAGCATCACAAAGGCCGTATGCGCCATTTGTCCGGATATTGAGCAGCGCATTGCAAACGGTGCTGCTACGCGGTGTGAAAGAAGTCTATGGTGGGAGCTTTCCGCATGTGTGCTCAGTAGCCAAGTTGCCTATCCGCTGGCATCCGACGCCGCGTCAGCGGTCGATTTAAGTGGCTACCTCTTTGAGCCGGACTGCTTGCCGGATCTCTCCGACCGGCTGAACGCGATATTACAACAGCCATTGAACGGGACCGGCCGAAGGTATCGCTTTCCTTGCGCGCGAGCTAAGCAGCTCGCGATCATAAAGGAACGAGTCACTGATCAGTTTGGCACGCTTACCGCCCTCTTGAGTGAACTGGAGAACCCAGTCGCCGCACGTAATTGGCTGGTTGATTTCGCGCCGGGACTTGGTCCAAAACAGGCGAGCATGTTCCTCCGCAACAGCGGTTTCAGCTATGATCTAGCGATCCTAGATAGGCATGTCTTGAAATACATGGAGCTGACTGGCCTGCGGTCAGAAAATTCCAAACCGACCGCAACAATGAAAGGATACCGGCTCGACGAGGACAGCATGCGTGGCCATGCGCGCGAGCTCGGCTTTGCCGTCGGTATCCTGGATTGGGCGATCTGGATTGTCATGCGGGTCGCTGGGGCAGAACAAGGGGCAAGAGCATGAGCATCGTTACGCTGGTATCTGGGGGGCTCGATTCGACTCTCGTCGCGAAACTTGCCCAAGAAGAAGGCCTTTCGATCTATCCGCTCTTCGTGGACTATGGCCAACGCTCAAGAGACCGCGAGCTTGCAGCCTGCAAAAGCATCATGAGGCGCCTTGGTCTTCCCGAGCCCAAAATAGTCGATCTGTCAGGCTATGGCGCATTGATCCGTTCGGGCCTGACTGACCGGAGCCTGCACATCGTAGATGATGCGTTTACGCCAGGTCGGAATATGTTGTTCTTGTTGACGGCTGCAGCTTATGCCTTCCAGAAAAATGCAGACGCGGTATCGATTGGACTGCTTCACGAGGAAACAAGCCTCTTCCCCGACCAGACCGCTGCATTTTTGCGGGATGCCGAACAGATGATCGGCCGTTGTCTTGGCCGCTCTATTAAGGTCCTCGCTCCCCTTTCGCAATTTCATAAAATCGATGTCGTCGAGCTCGCGCGCCAGAAAGGGATCGTGGGTACCTATTCCTGTCACGAAGGTGGCGAAGAGGCATGTGGAGAATGCATCGCCTGCAACGAATTTAAGTTCGAGAGGGCATAGAGATGGGCGGTGGTGGGAATGGAAACTGGAATAGGCTAGGGGACGTGCGCTCGCTCGAAGAGAAGGCGAAAGCGGCACTGGCCGGCGGAAAGCGCAATGTCTTCATCAGCTTTGCGACGGAGGATATGGCCGAGGTCAACTTGTTGCGTGGCCAAGCCAAAAATGAGAACAGCGACATCGAGTTCAACGACCATTCTGTTCGCGAACCCTACGACAGCGAGAGAGCGGATTATATCAAGAGCAAGATCACTGAACGGATCAATCGCTGCTCAGTGACTGTCGTATATTTCTCCGAAAGTACCGCGCAAAGCCGCTGGGTCCAATGGGAAGTCGAAAGAAGTCTGGCGCTCGGGAAAAAAGTCGTAGCCACCCATTCAGGTGCCAGCCCTGCAAGCGCGCTCCCCAAATGGCTGTCCCGGCCGGAGATAAAGATCGTCCCGTGGAGCAAGCTCTCTGGCGAGCTGAAATGAACGTCGGTAGGCGGAGTGCAAATCAGATCCGGGGGCTTAGCACATGATGACCTATCCGACGTTGTTCGAAAGTGCCGACGCAGCTTCCAACAGGAGCCAGTGGTGGTTTCTGGCACTCGTGCGGCTTGAATACGGTTTGCTGCTCATCACCGCTTTTTTCTCGCTTGGGTGGAGCGACACGCGAGAGTATTACGCGGCTTATGCAATCGTTTTCGCGCTATCGATGATCGTCATGGCCTATCGCTCGACGAGAAAACCGGAGCGCACTTGGTACCAGGCCCGCGCTCTTTCGGAATCGGTGAAAACATTGAGTTGGCGCTTCGCCATGCGTGCGGAACCATTTGACGATACCAAGTCGAGCGATGCGCGTCGCGATTTTCGCAGGTTGTTGGGCACAGTTTTGAAGGCAAACCAGTCGATCAGCGATGCATTGAGCGGTCTGAAGGCTGACGGTGAGCAATTGCCAAGCGCCATGCAGGATATGCGAGAAAAAAAGCTAGAGGAGCGTCGAGCCTACTATCTGCGTTATCGCATTGCCGATCAAAGAGCTTGGTATCAAAAGAAAGCCCAGTCTAACGGCGCTGCGGCTAAACGGTGGCTAGTTATTTCTTGCCTTGCATACGGAATTGGTCTCTTTTTCATATTGACGCGCGTCATCGACCCGTCTGCCGCGGGCTGGCCAACCGAGCCTCTGGTGGTATTCGCGTCAGCCGCGATCGGATGGACGCAGATTAAAAAGTTCAACGAATTGGCTGCCGCCTACACGCTGACCGCACAGGAAATCGGTCTTACGCAGAGCCTTATCGAGGATGCAAAGACAGCAGGCGAGTTCTCCGCCGCCGTTAACGAAGCCGAACTCGCTTTTTCACGCGAGCATACGCAATGGGCAGCCCGTCAGCAGCAGGGAAACTGATATGACCTCTCATACGGATCCTTCATATGTGATTTTCGATGGTGATACCGACGGCTGGGCATACCAATTCATGCGCGGATGGAAGGCCAACGAACGCGTAGACTTCAATTTCTTTGACGCTCACTCCCTCGATACCATGACCAGCAGGGCTCAGAGCGAAGATTATGTGAAACGGAATTTAGAAGAGCGCATGCGCCAGTCGTCTGCCGCTGTTGTGCTTATTGGCGAGAAAACAAGGAATCTGTACCGGTTTGTTCGATGGGAACTGGAGCTAGCTCTCGATCTCAAGCTTCCGATCATCGCCACAAACCTCAACGACAGCCGTCAGTAGGACGCTAATTGCCCGCCCATCATTCGCGACCAGTGTGTCGTTCATGTGCCCTTCAAGATGAGGGCGATCCGTTTCGCTCTCGACAATTGGCCGGACGAATACCGGCCTATGAGTGCGGTCGACTGAGGCGGTGGTGCCCGTCACTACGGTTCGCATATCTACGCCAACCTGGGGCTCTGAGCACGATTTCCAGTGTCGCGGCCAATTTTGCGGGGCTAATTCTGTGGCACAATCATAGCATCCCCCACGCCCTACCTCCCCTCATCTCGCGCGAGCCGCGCTCACTGACGACATGTAACCGGCGGGAGTATCGCATCTTAACGGTGCGCCGCCCTACATGGTTTCTCGATCGGCAGTTAGGGCAGCCACAGGCATCGGGGTAAAGCCTGCCCCATCCCATTCTCCACCCATCAGCCATTCGAGCGCGGCCAGCCGCCCTGACAATTCGCCTCGCTCCCACTCGTCGAGTTCACGTTTTTCGTCTTCGTCCAGTTTGGCTTCGAGATCCTCAAGTTGTCTACGTTGTCGCTCGAGGATCGACCGTCTGATGATGCCTGGAGGCGTTGGCTTACGACGACTGTCCGGATCGTCTTCTACAATCACAATGCGCCCAGCTTCGATCAGTTTTTCGCGGTCTTTGATGTCGTGATAGCGGCTGATGTCCTCAAGTTTATCGATCATCTCCATGATCTCAGTCTTCTTGCGGGGCTCATCGAACTCGTCAGGCATGAACTGGTGAATTATATCCATGCCAAACAGGCTAATCACCGACATTACATCGAGAGCAAAGCTTGCGCGGTTTTCGGGAAAGTACTCCGCGAGGTCAGGATGGGGCACGCGCCTGTCGCCGTTGACTTGGCTGAAGTCGCTATGGTTAGACGTGATGAAAATGTAGGTATTTTCGATATCGGGGTCGGCAGCAATCGCCTCGCGGAAACCTTCGAGAATGAGCGCATCGGCTGTGCTGTTGGTGCCCCTGTGGAAGGGTGCGAGTTTAGCCTCCGCCCGCCGACTGACGCGCAGCCGGGCCGCGTCGCTCGTGGGCGTGATCGGGAACTCTTCGAAAAGCCTCTCAACTTCATGGATTTCCCGCTCGGCTGCCTCGCTCTCTCGATTCATCTGTTCAGCCAAATCTTCGAGATGACGCGAAAGTTCCGTCGATTGGTTGGATCGCATAAACTTCCGCGCCAAGCGACTTGCCTCGCCTACGTGACTGGCCATTCCGGTAGAAATCGCCTTGAGCGTCCTCACCTTGTTTCTATCAAATTCCTCAACGACGATACGCGGCACAATAAGGCCGATCTTTCCTCGGCGCACTAGATGCACAAAAGCCTTAAGCCGTGGTCGAACGCGATAGTCCCCAAGCAGATCGAGCCACACACATGTGTCTACGAGGACCTTCAGCATAATGTTTGCCTCCTGTTTCCGGATGAGGAGTCGTGGATGTCAAGCGTTCCATTGCCTGCGCCCTTGTCACCCCGAGACGGCCTCATCAGATAAACGCGCTTCATAGCACACCCCACGCCCGAAACCTCCCCCTCCCGGTCATCTCACGCAAGCCCAGCTCCAAAACAATCCGCCGCGCCGCCTGCGGCGTGACGTCCAGCGTCTTCGCCACCATCCCGGCCGACACCAGCGGCCTTGCCATCACCAGCTCGACCAGTTCCGGCAATTTCGAGGAGGTTCGCCGTCCTTCAAGTTTTCGGTCCATCATCGTCTTCGCCAGCGTCAGCCGGTCATGCTCTTTCATGCCGATCTCGGCGGCCGCCAAAAATCCGTGGGCGATGGCGAGCAGCCGGGTCTCCCGATCGCGATGCCGTCGGCGATCGACGGGAATGGTTTTGAGGCCGAGATTGATGGCGGGCAGATGGGCGCTGGTGGTGATGCTGGCTTCCCGAAGGATCGAAGCGGCAAACAGCCGGCCGAGCCATGGGGCGTGCTGAAGGACGGAGAGTTCGTTCCAGGCATTGAGGGCAACGATGGCCTGCAGCATCGCTGGCAGGTCTTGCACCTGCCGCAGCACGCCGCGCCATTCCTCGAGCCGCGCGTCCTCGTCCCAATCGAGATCATAGATCAGCGGATCGGCCGGAGCCCGGCCGGGATTTTTGGCTCGTTCGATCGCGGCGTCAGAGCGCGCGAGCAGCGCATCGATGGCGGCATAGTCGACGCCGGGTAGATTCTCCGCGTCATCACCATCGTCCCCGTCCTCTTCCGGATCGAAGGCGACCGCGGGCCGAACGACGTTGGCCGGCTCCACCGCCTCAGCGCTGACCGGATTGATGTCCGACGTCTGTCGCAAAGTTCGGATACCTTCTGCTGATAATGCCCAGCCGGGAAGATGGGCGGCAATGCGCCGG
The DNA here is from genome assembly GCF_056280385.1 of Neorhizobium sp. USDA 3394. Classification (NCBI taxonomy): domain Bacteria; kingdom Pseudomonadati; phylum Pseudomonadota; class Alphaproteobacteria; order Hyphomicrobiales; family Rhizobiaceae; genus Neorhizobium; species Neorhizobium sp. USDA 3394. The sequence goes on along the minus strand of NZ_JBWCDU010000002.1, from coordinate 354,262 downwards.
CGGGTGCGCAGCACGTCGCGCGCGATTGTCAGCTCATGAGTGGGTGTGCGAATATCTCTGGTATCGTCGTGGAGGACGAGGTCTTCGAGATGGACCAATTCGCCGTCGATCCACAGCGAGGCGCAGGCATCGGTGAATTGGGATCGCTCGAGGAAGCCCCCGCCGACCGGCGAGCGGGCAATCCGCTCGTCCAGCCGGGTCAGTGCGAGTCCGGCGTCGAAAGCCGGCCGCATCAGGGCTGTCGTGCTGATTTTCGCGAGATCGTAAGCCATTGAAATCATGGTAAATGATTTGCTAACGGAACTCTATCTCAAAGTTAGTATTCCTCACATGGTATGATTGAGGGTTGGGGGTCTAACCATCGATAAGTAACCCTTATCGATGGTAGATTGATTTGGGGGCGCAAAGCACCGAGAATCGCGCCACTGAAACGCACCGTTTAGATCACCCTCTCGGAGCCTACAATCGTGGCTTTGTCGCCATACGCGGCCGTGCGCATTCGAAATAGGCAAGGAGACCGTCCCTGATCTCCTGCGTCAGATCCTCACGTCGGGACTTTCCGGCGAATAGGATTTGATCTTCTGCCCAGTCGATCTAGTCAAAGGTGAGATTAGCGACTTCGCCAGCTCTGAGACCCAGACGAGCCAGAAGCAAAGTGACGGCCAAGTCACGCATCCGTCCCTCGCCGTCACAAGCACCAAGAAGACGACCGATTTCGGCTTCGGCCAGGAAGCGCGGCGTGCTCGCCAGCGCCCAGGTGGCGAAGCTGGGTACTGCTGCTCGCGACCGACCGGGCGTTGTTCGATCGCCAGTCCGGACCGATCCACTTTTCAAGATCGGGGGTTGCGAACCTAGTCTGTCGGCCGCGCAACAACCGTTCGCCCTGCTTTGGCACGCAGAAACGCCTGAGTTTGGAAGGCGTCCTCGATCAGGTTGACGTCGATGCTGTTTCACGTCCGCTCTGGCAGGGCAAGCCCTCAGGCGCAACGCCTACCCGACGACAGCCCCTGTGCTCAGGAGGCTGTCAAGGCCTTGAGCCGGTCTGATGCCGCCGAAAACCCCTTTAACGGCACCGTAAACGGGACGGTTGGGCCGTCTGCGCTCACCGCCTGAATTTTCAGGCTCGTTCCAGTACGCAGACTGGCCAGCATCACGGCATCGATAACCAACGGCACCAGGCAACCGCCCGGCAGACAAGTCTTGAACCGTATCGGCTCCCCCGCCGGCTTGTCGTCGATGGTGATGGTAACACCGTTGTCGAACATCAGACCGAACGGCAGAACCAGGGAACCGGCCAATTTGCCATCGGTGCTCTGTTGCAGTTCGATTGCGATGACTCGTTGTCCGTTTTGCTGGACTTGCTGTTGCAAGACGGCGCAAAATCTGGCGTTTTCCATGATCCGGCAAGTCACCTGCCAATCCTGGTAGGTTTCCTGTAGCGAGGACGCGCCACCGGGCAGGCTCTGCCCATTGCTCACACGACCTTGTGTTTGCGCCGAAGCGGTGGATGCGATCGCAGCGATCGCAAGGGCCATGCAGACGATGAGCGGTCGTCTTGATGTTACTGCTGTTGCGGGCTGAGGCATCTTAGAACCTGACGTCGAGAGTTGCCTTGAGACCGAGGTCGTAGGCGTGGTTTGCGATCTGGCCCTGGTAGGAAAGGCCGAGGGTGGCATTGGGGGAAAGGTCGAGCCCGAGGCCTGCTTCGAGCACGAGCGCGTCCTTTGCGATTGGGGCGCCTGCGACCCTGAAGGAAGCGGAGCCGGCGAAGGATTGACTAAAGGTCGGGATCGTTTCCCCAAACACATGCCGCCAGCCAATCGTCCCAGTAAGCCGCGCTTGCATCCCGTCGAAGTCGAACGCTTTCTCGCCCCGCAGCCCGAGCGTGGAGAAGGTCATGTCGGTGGTGTTGTCGCGGCCGGTCAGCGCCGCCGCTGCCCCGCTCTCGGTAAAGGCGCCGCTCCGGATGCTGACATGGGAGAAATTGATGAACGGCTCGAGGCGGACATGCGCTGTATCGAGGCTGTAGCCCACCTCACCGAACGCCTGCAGGGTCGCGGCACGGTATGCGGCGGACACGCGGTCAGAGAAGCCGGTGAAACCGACGGAGCGCGAAGTATGGATGTCGTTCCAGCTATAGGCGACACCGGTCCGCAACGACAGTGAATCCCATCGCGTGCCGCTATAAAGGCCGAGATGGTAGCTGTCGATGCTTGCCGACGAGGCCCGGCTGTCTGCCCGGACCGATCCATGGCTGTAGCCGCCGAGGATACCGAGCCGCCAAGTGTCGAATATGCCCGCGTCGGCGCCGAGAAGGAAGCCGCCGGTCGAGCGCTCGAGCAAGGCCGCATTGCTATCGCCACGGGTCTTGCCCCAAGCGCCATAGGCGTTCGACCACAGGGCGAGGCCGCTATCGGACGCGGCGGATGCAGGCGCCGCACCATGTGCCCCGTATGCGACAGTGGGCGCAATCGACGCCCCGACATCGCCAAAGGCGGCGCGAATGCGATCTGTGGCGGCGTTTCGAACGAAGCGGCTTTCCTCGATCAGTCCGGCGATTGCGGAGGCATGGATTTCGCCGGACAACTGGTCGAACGCCGTCCTGGCGGTCGGTGTGTCCAGTTGGACAACCTTGTCATAGAGCGGGTTGCCGAAGCCGAGGGTATCAAGCGCCTCGGCTGTTGCGCGCTGGTTGCGTGTCGTGCCTGCCTCGACAAAGCCAATGCCGTTGCGCTTCAACGACAGGGTGACGGCGTTCTGGGTATACCCCAGTGCCGGGTCGAGAAACGCAAAATTCGAGGTCACCCCGTCAAAGGCACCGGTCACCCCGCCGCTCGCGGTCAGTATCGTGTAGGTGGAGGTCAGGGTGTAGGCTCCCGTCATGCCGACATGAGCGACGGTCCCGCCATTCAGTGTTGCGCTACCCGTCACCTTGACAAGGTCGCTGAGGGCCGTCCCTGGCACGACTTCGACCTCATATCGCGCGCCGTGGTCCAGCACGAGATTGCCGTCAATTGTCAGCGTCCCGCGCGAATTGCCAGGTGCCAGCGTACCATCGAAGGCCACGGTGACCGTCGAGCCGGTCCCTGAGCCGATCGCGCCGGTGCCCTGCAAGCGTCCGCCGGACCCGATCACCGCAGATCCACCAAGTTTGTCGTTTACGGCGAGTGTCGTTCCCCTCACCTGCGTCATGCCACGATAGCCGGAACTGTCGCCCGTGAGTTCGATCTTGCCCCCACCCGTATATGAGATTGTCCCAAGGCCGGACAGTCTCCCGGCATAGACACCGGCATAGCTTTGGTCGAAGGTGAAGGTCGCGCCCGACGCGAGCGCGAGATTGCCGGTGAAGCGGTTGGTCGCCGAGGTCAGACTACCTCTGTTCACTGTCCAGTCGAGCGACGATGTTCCACCCAGCACCAGCGCACCGGCACCCTCCTTGACCATCGTCCCGTTCGTTCCGCGCAGGCCGGTAATGTCTCCGGCAAAGGTCGCGTCAACCGCCTGGTCGAATACTATCGTGCCCGCAGTGCCGACATTCCCCCGGATCGCGGCAACCGAAGCGACAAGCATACCGGAGCGCACCAGTGTGTCCCCTGTGTAGCTGTTGGCCCCGGTGAGGATGAGAGTGCCGAGGTCGTCCTTGACAAGAGACGATGTGCCCGTGAGCGCGGAGGCGATCGTGGCGGTCATCGCTGCACCCGCCTGTGTGCCGTCGCCGACGCGAATGATGGTCTGTCCGCCGGCGCCCTCCAGAGCGATGGTGTCTCCCGCTATCCGGTAGCCGCTGGTCGCGAACTGCATGCCCGTGACGCCGATCGCACCGGCGGAACCGTTCACCGTCACGGTGCCGCCGGCCCCCTGGAACACCGCGAAGGTAGGATTGGGTCTGAAGGAACCGTTGAACGTACCGGTGTGGTCGGTCCAACTGTCCCCACCGAGGCGCCATGTACCCGAGCCGCCGTCGATGCGGCCGTTGACGTGGAGGTTCGCATCGTCGCCATCCCAGAAACCGAGTGCGACACCTGCGTGGGAAACTAGGTTAACCTGCCCGGCGACGGCGGTCTGCACCAACAAATCACTCGCGGCGACGCCCTGCGGCGTTGTACCGATCGTCATGCCGTTGTCGGTGAACGCCCCGTAGTAGTCGATCAGGCGGTAGACGCCGGCGCCAAAGCCGCCCGCATCCGCGACGTTCAGCGTGCCGCCCAGCGTCAGGTTGCCTCCGACCGAGAACAACGCGTTCGAGGATGGTGCGCTGAGTGACACGGTAAGGGCAGAGCCCGATGTGAGCGCGAGGTTGCCTGCAACGGTGAGGATCCGATCCGAGCTGCCGAGCAGAGTTCCGCCGATGCCGACATCGACCGAGCCGGCGATAGTTCCGTTGCCTGCGAGTTTGCCGGAACCGGTGACATTAATGGCGGTGGACCTGTTCATCGTGTCGCCGAAGATGCCACCGACGGTAAGCGTGCCTCCCGACAGGTTCAGTGTTCCGGTGAAGTCGCTGCCGGCGCTGTTGGAACCGGTAAGGATCGTCGTGCCCGCCAGATGGTTGACCGTGCCCGAGTTGGTGATGACCGGCGCGAAAGCATAGTCTGACCCGTCCGGGTTGCCGGTGTGGTTGAAGACGAGGCGTGTGTCGGCGCCACCGAGGTCGACGGAACCCGTTGCCAGGATACCGGCGGCGGCCGCAGCATTTCCCGTCTCCGCGCCGATATTGATGACCGAGGCCGGGTTCGCGGCCGGGTTCCCGAATTTGGAGCCAAGAGCGATCCTGCCGCCGGGACCTGTACCAACCGTTCCGCCATCCGTCACCGTCAGCGTCGCATTGCCGAAGCCGGTTTCTATTCCGGTATCGCTAACCCATATCGATCCGGTACCGGTGACGGAAACGACGCCGACGGAACCTGCATCGTCCGATATAAGACCATGTCCGCTCTGAACGACGCCACCATTCGTGATCGTCAGCACACCCTGACCGGTACCGGCCCCGATCCGCAACGCACCATCCAGGCTCCAGCTGGATCCGGGCCCCTCGACACTCACCGTGCCTGACCCGTCAAAGCCGCCGATCTGACCGACGCCTTGTGTGATGACTTTGCCCCCGTCGGCGACGGATAGTGCGCCCTCGCCCGCGTCCCCAACGAACAAGTACCCCCCGTTCGTCCAGGTCGAGCCCAGGCCGGAAACAGTCACAGTGCCTTTCGATCCTGCAAATCCGGCAATCCGGCCGTAACCATCGACCGAGGCGCCATCGAGAACCGACAATGTGCCTTCGCCATGCGCGCCGATGATTATCTCGAAAGCCGTCCAGCTCGATCCGGCTCCCGTTACGGTCACGGTTCCCTGCGCATCCCGATTGCGACCGATATAGACATCCGACGAGTTGATCCGGCTCCCGCCGCCGACCGCCAGGCTGGCATTCCCAACATAGCCGACGGTTACATCGCGCAGGACGCTAAAGGATCGACCTGAATTCCAGGAGAGCGCCGGGCCGTCGTCGATGTTGAGGCTGCCTGCGATAGTTCCGCTGCCTGCGAGTTTGCCGGAACCGGTGACATTAATGGCGGTGGACCTGTTCGTCGTGTCGCCGAAGATGCCACCGACGGTAAGCGTGCCTCCCGACAGGTTCAGTGTTCCGGTGAAGTCGCTGCCGGCGCTGTTGGAACCGGTAAGGATCGTCGTGCCCGCCAGATGGTTGACCGTGCCCGAGTTGGTGATGACCGGCGCGAAAGCATAGTCTGACCCGTCCGGGTTGCCGGTGTGGTTGAAGACGAGGCGTGTGTCGGCGCCACCGAGGTCGACGGAACCCGTTGCCAGGATACCGGCGGCGGCCGCAGCATTTCCCGTCTCCGCGCCGATATTGATGACCGAGGCCGGGTTCGCGGCCGGGTTCCCGAATTTGGAGCCAAGAGCGATCCTGCCGCCGGGACCTGTACCAACCGTTCCGCCATCCGTCACCGTCAGCGTCGCATTGCCGAAGCCGGTTTCTATTCCGGTATCGCTAACCCATATCGATCCGGTACCGGTGACGGAAACGACGCCGACGGAACCTGCATCGTCCGATATAAGACCATGTCCGCTCTGAACGACGCCACCATTCGTGATCGTCAGCACACCCTGACCGGTACCGGCCCCGATCCGCAACGCACCATCCAGGCTCCAGCTGGATCCGGGCCCCTCGACACTCACCGTGCCTGACCCGTCAAAGCCGCCGATCTGACCGACGCCTTGTGTGATGACTTTGCCCCCGTCGGCGACGGATAGTGCGCCCTCGCCCGCGTCCCCAACGAACAAGTACCCCCCGTTCGTCCAGGTCGAGCCCAGGCCGGAAACAGTCACAGTGCCTTTCGATCCTGCAAATCCGGCAATCCGGCCGTAACCATCGACCGAGGCGCCATCGAGAACCGACAATGTGCCTTCGCCATGCGCGCCGATGATTATCTCGAAAGCCGTCCAGCTCGATCCGGCTCCCGTTACGGTCACCATCCCGCGGGATCCGGCCATGTCGCCCATCGTGCTGCCGGCGCTGCTGACGATGCCACCACTTTCGATTGTCAGAGAACCGATACTGGTAGCTCCGACAATGAGATTCGCGTTGATAATCCAGGGTGAAGGATAATCGCTAGGTGCCCGGCCGGAAACCACTTTTGTCTCGCCGTCGATCGACTGGTTTTGCGCCCACGCCGGCTGCCAATGCAGAAAAAGCGCAAACAGGGAGACCCCGGCAAGCCAAGCTCTGCCCAACACCGTACGTCGTCTTGGCGGTTGGTCTGGCACGAGAAGGCGATCGCCAACCACGGGCGCCACCGACCACCCAGGCATGATCGTCCCTGTGTCTCCGCTCATGCTGGAATTTGCCCCTTTGTGCGGCGACCTTGTCGATCGGGGTAACTCCACGCCCTCGACAAACCCTCGTGAGAGCAGATTTATTGTCGGCAGCCTGCGCGTTGGCTAATCCAAACTTTGCACCATTCGCATTTTCTAGGTGGTGCAGTTACGATTTTAAGAAAAACTCGACCTGAAGAGCGATCATGGAAACCAGTCCTCAAATCAAGAGAGCTATTGAAGAATATTGTTTGACGATGGCATCGGGCACCTCACTGGGGTGGCCGGTCAGAAAATTGCTGAACGAATTCAAAAGATATTATGCGTCTTACATGCTGATCCGTAACTATTATACTTGGAGCAATGGACGCGGCGAAATTCCCACTCTGTCGCGGCTGAAACTGGTTTCGGGTCTCAGTCCACGACAGACGGTCAGTCTCGTCAATGTACTGAGAACCGCGGCTCTGGTCGATGCGGAGGTGGTTCAGGGTAATCGGCGTCAGCTGATCTTGCGACCGAGCCGCTTTCTCCTGGAGGAGGTCGGCAGATCGTGCGTCGCCTTCCTGAAAGCGCGTGATCTCGTCGTCGGAACGAAGTACGCGCCCCGCATTCAGGAATCCCCTGATCTGCTGGGGCAGCTGATCTGCAATTCGGGTGACCGGGTGCTTGAAAGTGGGACGGTGATCGCACCGTTCCCGACGATTCAGGCCATGGCGGAGTTCGATTGCGGTTATCTCATCCTCGTCGCAGTCATGGCAAATCATTATCTCCAACAATCCGGCGGAGCCTTGATACCGACATCCTACGACTCCTTGGCGTGGCGCTTCCAGGTTTCTCGTTCTCACGTCGGCAACGTCATAAACTATCTTCAAAGCAACGGCATGCTGTACGCCGATCGCCTTCCAAGCTTGGCCCTTGTCGATGAGTTTGAAAATTGGTGTGACGCGGAAATGAGACATTATGCCATTATAGCTGCCAAAATACTTCTGTAATATGAGGCTGATCCTCCACAGCTCCCGCTGTTCTGAGCTCCAAAAAACCGGGATCGTTGTTGGTTGGAGTTTTCTGGGTGTTGGTTTCCGCATCAAATTGAACAGGCTTGCCGTTCGGAGTGACTACGGCCTCCGAATTGAACATCTAATTCAAATACTACTGGAAGCACGCTGGTTCAGGCCCAATTGGAATACGGCTCTGCTCGAAGCGGGAATCAACACGCCTGAGGTTCGCGACGGCGCAAACGTGCGACACTCACGACAGCGTTTCGCCCGCTATGGGGTGAAGCAAGGCACCCGACGACGAACTGAACCGATATGGGCTGAACTTGCAGTCGAGCTCAAGGAGCCTGGCGTCACGCTTCTGATCCTCTGGGAGGTGTAAATCATGAGAGCGGTTATGCCAGTGTAATTGGGCTAAACCGCACCGCTCGTCGCCAAGTTAAAACGTCCGATAATCTTGCACTATTGGACATCTTTGAGTGGACATCGATTTAGTTTCCCCGTCGAACAAACCAACCCTTCTCGGATCAAAAGGGCGCTTCTCATCGCGGCGGATTGAGAATATCCCTATAGCTAGCCAGGCTAGCTAGCTTGGAGGGAAAAAGATGGAATGGCAGCTACAGGACGCTAAGAACCAGCTTTCGAAATTGGTTCAGAAGACCCGCCATGAAGGGCCGCAGGAAATCACCGTCCGCGGCGAACAAACCGCCGTCGTTCTGTCCGCCCGCGATTATGATGCATTGCGCGCCGGGCGGCCGACGTTTGTTGACGCTTTACTTGACGGGCCGGTCTGGGACGATGAACTCATAGAGGCAGTCGAAACGCGCAGCCAAACCCCCAGCCGAGACGCGGCTTTCTGATGTATCTCGTTGACACCAACATTGTTTCCGAAGCACGGCGCGGCACACCAGAGGCCGTATCATGGTTGCATTCAGTCAGTCCCCTGAGCGTTCATCTGAGCGCCCTGACTTTGGGAGAAATTATGCGCGGCATTGCACTGAAGCAGAAATCAGATCCGCGGTCGGCAGCCCATCTGACGGAATGGTTACGTAAGCTGCGCCATGATCACACCGACCGCATCTACCGGTCACCGACGGAATTTCCGTCGAATTGGGCGATCGCCGCGATCCGCCCGCGTGGTGATATAGATGGGTTAATCGCTGCTACCGCGATCTTCCACGAACTTATCCTTGTCACCCGCAACGTCAAGGATTTCGAAGACACGAACGCTACGGTGATCAACTCATGGGAGATGTAGGTAGCTTGAACGACGCCACACCTACCCACCAGACCTCCGGCCTCGTGTTATCATCCAACAGCGTCCTGCTCTCCCCTGCGCCGCAATCGACGGACGCCCTTCCGGCACATCTACAAGATCTCGCCGATCGCTCGCGCGGTTACGTGGAGGCGGCCAGTTCCGCCAACACAAGAAAGGCACACGCTTCCGACTGGAAGCACTTTTCTGCCTGGTGCCGGCGTTCCAATCTTACCCCCTCCCCCCGCATCCCCAGACAATCGGCCTCAATGTGACCGCCTGCGCGTCGCGGTTGGATCGAGATCCTGGACAAGGGCATGCTTATTACCCTGCGCGGTAAACGGGAAGGCAAGAGGTAAAGGTCAGCGGATGCGACCTGCCCGGTCGCCGCAATCGAGACCGGGGTCAAGTTCGCGAAGCAAGCCGGACCTGATCGCCGCACAAATTCTACAGGCTGCCTCCCCCCCGTCTGCCCGATTTTTTTACAGGGGCGGCAAGCGTCGTTTGACGGACACTCCCTTGATAACGGCGGTGCTGGTGACGGCGTGTTCCGAGAGCACTTCGAGGACGTCGTCCATCTGCTCGATCGTATGGACTACGAGACGAGCAAGGAAAGGATCGTCGCCAGTGATCTTGTCGCATTCAACAAATTCCGGGCGCTCCTGAATGAGCCGTTCGACCAGGTGGAGTTTGCCGGGGAGCGGCCTGATCCTCACCATAGCCCTGATCTGGTAGCCGATGGCGCGCGTGTCCACATCGACGGTGAAGCCTCTGATGACGCCGCCGGCTTCAAGCCGGCGAACACGCTCCGACACGCTGGGTGCGGACATGCCGACAAGGCGGGCAAGCTCGCTCATCGACAAGCGCGCATCGGAATCGAGTGCACCAAGAATCTGGGCGTCCGTCGCGTCCAACGTTGATTTCGCAACTTGAAGGTTATTAGGGGCTTTTGCCTTCGACATAGCAGGAAAACTACAGGAATTGCTCTTGCTACTCCATATAAATCGGATGGATCGCGTTGCATGATGACTCCAACAGGAGAACATCATGCTGATCGGCATCATCGCTGGCCTCACCACCTGCGCCCTTTGGGGCCTCACCTTTGTCGCCCCGCGCGCCGTCACGCCGTTCACGGCCTGGGATTTGACGATTGCCCGCTATTGGATCTTCGGCCTGGCCTGCCTGGTGCTCATGGCTGATCGACGGTTCCGGCCCATCGGCATTGCTCGCTCGAGACTTCTGATCGGCCTGCTACTCGGCGGCGCAGGATATGTCGGGTATTTCATCTGCGTGGCCTTTGCCGTCCAGCTCGCCGGCGCTGCCATGCCGCCTGTCATCATCGGCACCATGCCTGTGTTCCTGGCGATCATCGCCAACATCGGGGACTGCTCAGCGCCATGGAAGGCTCTCGTGCTGCCCTTGGCACTGGTCGCGATCGGCGTGGCGATCGTGAACGCCGCGACGGTCAGCGCGGCCGACGTTGCGGATACAGAGTCAATTTTGCTCGGCGTCCTCGCCAGCTCAGCTGCACTGGCGATCTGGATTGCTTATGGTCTGGCGAATGCGGCTGTCATGCGGTCAGCGACCGCGCCGAACGGTCTGCAATGGACAGGACTGCAAGGAATCGGCGCGGCAATCGGAGGCCTTCTCCTGTTGCCTTTGGCCACGTTCGACCTCGCGGATATTGCTTCCGTTCCGGAAGCCACCCGCTTTGTCGCATGGGCGCTGGTGATGGGACTGGCCGGCTCTTGGTTCGCGACCTGGTGTTGGGTCGTCGCCTCCCGCCGCTTGCCGCTGGCGCTCGCGGCTCAGCTCATCGTTGCCGAAACTGTGTTTGGCCTGGTCTATGGATTCATCTTCGAGGGCCGGCCTCCATCTCCCGCCGAGGCGATCGGAGCGACCATGCAGGTCGCCGGCGTCTGCTCCGCCATCGCAGTTTTCAGCAAGGCGCGTGCGCCATCCAGTTTGTCGCAAAAGTCAGCCGCGAAAGTTTGACTTCTGCGACACTCGCTCGCGACTGGCGAGATGTGCAACGACCTTCCAAATTCTCTTGACTGGGGGCTCCGCCTCAGAGCGGGCATATAACAGGCGCCGGCGCCTCGTACCAGGAGGTAAAGTCTTGGTTTCTCTTTCACCATCGGCAAGATTAGCCGCGAACTGAACCGGCAGGCAACCGGCGACTACCAGCCCTCGCCGCGCTCGATCGCTGCGATGAATTCATCGAAAGAACGGCCGAGAACGCGCACTTCATCGAGCCAGTTTCCGGCAAAGTCGAAGGGAATGGAAATATAGTCGCCCTTGAGGAAGCCATAGGCGGTCGGGCCGCCGTTCGAACCGATCAGTAGCTCGTCCTCGCGGAATTCGAAGATCTGGTAGCCGTTAGCCCCGGAGGGTTCCACCGCACTCCCGGACCAGACAACCCTGGCCGAGCTCACCGTTGAAGCCGTTGGAGGCGGCAAGGAAGGCCTTGATCTCTGCCGGCAGGATTGACCTATCTCGGTCTTGCCGCCAAGGCACTTGGCCATAACGTATCGGCCAGAGCCGGCGGCGAGGCTTGGGACGAAAGGGGGCTGGCACATTGGATCATATCCCAGCCGGTCGGCTCATATCTCGCGATCGCGGTCGGATTGGGATTTGCGGCCGGCGGAGCCGTGACGACGGCAAAAGGGGTTCTGCGCAAGTTCGAGAAGTATCTCAGGCTGCCGAAAGGGTAGAGTATTGATCGCGTGGGTGTGCGTCTACGGTCTGGTCGCGTTGGCATCGTTATCGCTGTCACCCGCATCCTGTTCACCTATGCAGGCTTCCAGGTGAATCCCGACCAGGCCGGACGCGTGCTCGATGCCTTGCGCTGGCACCGTCAATTGCCGTTCGGGTTGCTCGTCTACATGGTCGTTGCCATGGGGCTCGCGGCGTTCGGTATCCACAACCTCGTAGAGGCGCGATATCGCATCGTACCCGAGCCTCCTTCTCCGCGATGAAACGGGCTTCTCCGCCGTTACGCGGCTGAAGAGGAATTGAGCTAACCTCTGCCGGGGCCGCTATCCATAAGGATGGGCCCGCCGCCTGAGACGGCTCGACATCCGCGTGGCGACGCCGGCGGGCCGCTCAGGATCGGCGATATCGGACTCGGCGAGCAGTTCTTCATCCACGGTCAACTCGCGCATGGTGACCTCCACCAGTCCCCGTCGATCGGTACGGTTCAGGGCGTCGATGGCCTTGATCAACGATCCCTTTGAACGAAGCTCGTCCTCTATTCGCTGGACATCGTATCCGAGATGCTCGGCGAGCAATCCGTTGCGATGGAATGCGATCTTGCGCGCGATGTCGTCACGGCCTTCAGGCGCGTCGATGATCACGTCGCATTCGGTATCGTATCCCATCGAGCGGTTGTTCAGGTTCGCCGAGCCGAGCTTGAGAATCCGGTCGTCGATAATCATGATCTTTGCATGGACGTAGATCGGATTTCTCGCGTCGTTGACCGGATAGAGCAGTCTGAACCGCGCATGGCGATCGGCCACGCGCACCAGTTTCATCAGACGGATCCGAGCGGAATCCATTGCCTTCGCTTCAAGCCAGCCTTCCGCGCCTTGCGGGTTGATGACGACGACCTCGGGCCCGGCCGCCTCGCGCAACCTTGCAGCGATAGCCTCCGCGATCGTGCGGGACGCGAAGTACTGGCTCTCGATATAGATAAATTTCTTGGCCGCCGCGATCATCGCCAGCTTCGCCGCCTCGATCTCACTGACCTGGCCCTGTTCCTCGTATTCCGGCAACGTTCGCGCGATGCCGATTTCGATGTCGCGGAAATCGGCATCGAGACCGTCCGGCCACGGATCGGAGGTCGTCTCGACCCGATCGAGTTTTTCCTTGGTCGCGTGCTCCCATCTTGTTCGCGCGAGTTCACCGAGGCTGGCTGCGGCGCTGCCGGACAGGCAGGTCGTCGCATCGTGCCAGGGCCCTTGCGAAAACCCCATGGGCGACCGCCGGCGCTTGTCGTTGTCCAGATGATCCCGGGTGTCCCAACGCCCCACCGTCATGTCGATGCCGCCGCAGAAGGCGACCTTGTCGTCGATTACGAGCAGTTTCATGTGATGGGCGGAAAGGGACGGATGCGCGCCGTCCAGCTTGAGATGGACCCTGTTGGAGAACATCCAGCCGAGGATGTAGAAAGGCGTCTCGCCCCGGGTGATGGAATTGATGAGGCCGACGTCCCACTTGAGGATGCGGATGTCGAGCGCGTCGCGCCGTTTCGCAAGCCAGTTGAGAAAGCCGCCGAGTTTTTCCGGCGCGCCGTCATTGGCGCTGCCCGGCACGAGGTCGATGCGCGTGTCGAAATCCCATCCGACCATGTAGATCGAACGCTCGGCCTTCAGCATTGCATTGCGGGCATGCTCGAAAAACCCGACCGCGTCGATGATCACGGACACACGATCTGCTCCAGCGACGCGCCAGCAAGTCTCATTTTCAACGAGTAAGGATGTCATCAGCGACCTCGGCTTTGATCAGTGCGATATAGTTTGCGTGCATCCGCTGTCGAGATGGAACGTGTGGATCTGGACGCGTTTCCTACGCCACTCAAAAGGACATTCCCATGAGCGTCATCACTGCCGCGCAAATCCAATACCTGCCGCATGACCAGATTACGGCGAATAAGCGTGGATGATCGTCCGATTGTCGAGATGCATTTTAGTTAAGCGGCGAATCTAGATGAAATCGATTTTCGCTACCGCCGCTTTGAGTTCCCTTTCATCGCGCGTGCCGCTCTGAAAGAGCTTCAGCAGAGTCGCTGCCAGTCCTTCCGCCTGTCGGCTCTTCTTTTCAATGCCAACTTCGGCGCATGTTAGATCGAACACTCGCTGGAGCAAATCCAGCTCCTCAGGTTGTAGCGGATCGCCTGACGTAAAACTGACATGCTCGGTAATCATGAACCGGCCCCTGGCGATCGAGTGGTATCCAAGCATTACTAAGCATAGCTTTACCAGTTGGGAAGGGATCATGTGCCCTTCTTGCCGCAGACGTGCGTCACCGATAAGGACCGGCTTTCCATCAGCCCAGGCAGGTCAAACCGATCAACAGACTGGCGTTGAAAGCGCCGACGCCGTGTCGCGTCCAATCGTTCCAACAAAAAGCCCGGCATATGGCCGGCCTTTTCATTCATTTGATCGAGGTTCAGCACTTTGAAGACTGACCGTTCGTATTGGTGCCAGCGGCGCCTTCAACAGCTGTGGAAGTCTGGCCGTCCTTGTTCGGCATCGTTGCGGAGCCCTGGTGGCCAGATTGGGAGCGCAATTGGTGCGCGTCGAATTGGTGACGGTATTATCCATATTCTGCGGCGGATGCATCGGACCAGGATCAGGCTTTCCAGAATCGGTGGACCGGTTTTGACGGTTACTCGAGCTTGGGTTGGATAGCGATTGAGAAAAAGCGACACCGGTAGCGAGACCAGAAGACACGAGCGATACCGAAATAATCTTCAGCATGGATTTCCTCCTGTTTGCTGGCGGCTCTGCAGTGTCCCCAACCTTCAGTCAGAGAATTTCGTTCAAGATAAATGCGATCTTGGCACCCCACTCCCTCACGACGGTGACGGCCCTTCGCGAAACTCACCTTCTCGCCGGTTGGATACTGGTCGTTACTCAGCTGCTGATAGCATACCGATGATCAAAGCGTAGAGCGGCAGAAGCCAGAGCAGCGTGGCGCCGAAACCGGAAATCCAAAATCGCTTGGGAATATCGTCATCGGCCAGCCGCCGTACCCGCCGTCGCGGTTTCCGCGCCTCTGACATCCTCCATGTCCAACCTGTGAAGAACAGCCAACTTAGGATGCCGCCGATTAGCGTAACAGCGACGAACAACACCATCCCAAGACCGATCGCCAATGATGCAAGAAGGCCGCTGAATTCGTAGTTCACGAACGCTATTATTGCCGTGACGCCGGCCAAACAGAGCAAGACCAAAGGCCAATTGGCCCGAATGCTTACAATGGTTTCTTTCGCTTCAGATGGTACGGCGCGTATTGCAGCCGCGATGTTGTCGTTCAATTGATCCTCCCGAGGGTATGGCCTTTCCGCTGTTCGCGCGGATTGCAGTATTTCAATCGGGATGAGTGGCAAAAAGTTCCGGATGATTTGATATCGGGAGTACGTGCGGGTTTCTAATTATACCGGCGGCATTCAGCCTTGACGTCATCGGGCGATGAATTGCCCAACCCAAACGCCACATCTGTCGTCTGCAGGTCGATCACGGCGTCGGCCGCTGTGTTGCTGCGAGATATCTCGATCGTTTCACCGATTTCGCGGTCGTATCGCGCGGTTAAGGAGGCGGCGAGCTTATTCCATGTGGGGCTCCTCGACCTCCTTCGCGGGTTATTACCAGCCCTGCAATAAAGCCGGGAACGCTGCCTATTGGTGCATCTTCTCTCTCGACCCATCAAATCGGCGAGGTCGTCGAGAATCCCCGCCGCTCCGACGTGGCTCTCGTTCGCCATTGCTGCGAAGGCCAGCCGTAGATCCATTGCCGTTGGCGGTCGTCATTCCCGATTGCTCAAGAGTTTTCACTAGGGTCAATATCGCCGCACAATGCGCACGGTTCATGCGGACCACGACATCCATCAGCTCATCATTGGCGTTATCTTTCTTGCTACGCACCTGCAGCGCTCGGGCAGCATCAGCGGCACAGGTTTCGGCCAGTTCAGCTTATAGGCCGCAACAACGTCGGCCAGACCGAGCGCCACCACCTCGGGGTCCGGGCGAACGGCAGAGATCGCCGTTATCAGGTCCGCCACCGCGAAGGGTGCTGCTCGCCCGGACTGGATGGCAGAGTTGACCATGTCGGGTATTCGAGGCAAGGCTGTCGTCCCACTTCATCCCCAGCAGTTTTGCGAGTTCCCTAACGAAGGGTGTGGCTAGTGCCTCGGATCGGTGCGTCAGCAATCGTGTAGCCGAAAACAGCTTGCATTTCCCCCTCATTGCGGCCGAGCATTTTGGCGGCGACGGCGCCTGATTTGAGGGCCAAGCGAACACGCCAGCAGCCGAGCCAGGCCGGGTCGGCGCGGATCAGATCATCAATGGATTTCACGACGACACCCGCCGCGAAGGCGACGTCGGCTTCGTTGACGTCGCAACCACGCGACAACCCCCAACCTGGGACGGTGAGGCCATGTTGGCGTCGTTGGAACGGCGGGGGATCGATTCCATGCAGAAGAATACCAGTCGTTTTGGTTGCTTGCTCCCGACGCTTACAAAACGATGGTTTGCGCCATTCGGAGTGGAACCACTAGAACTGCCAGTGGACGGTGCACGTTCTTTCACCTATCGATTATTCATGAAATCGTCGATCAATCATATGCCTGCGCGCAAACAGCGCGAGCTCGGCAGGGTTCTGGAAATCCTGCACGAGGAATTCGAGGATGCGCTGAAACAGGGCACGGCCGAGTTCAAGAAGCGCGGCCGGATCCTGAAGATCATCCTGTTCGGCTCCTATGCCAAGGGCGGCTGGGTCGACGAGCCGTTCACCATGAAGGGCTACCGCTCCGATTTCGATCTGCTGATCATCGTCAACGACCGCAGGCTCTGCGAGTTCGCCGACTATTGGTACAAGGCCGCCGACCGGCTGATCCGCGACAAGTCGATCGAAACGCCGGTGAGTTTCATCGTCCATTCCAGGCGGGAGGTGAACACCTATCTGAAGGAGGGACAGTACTTCTTCTCCGATATCCGCAAGGAGGGCATCGTCCTTTATGAACTGGACGATGAGCCGCTTGCGGAGCCGCAGGCTCTTTCACCAGCGGATCGGTTGCGGGTCGCGAGAGAGCACTTCCAGGACCGGGTATCACTTTCGAGGTCTTTCCTAAAGATTGCCACGTCTTGCATTGTTGAAAAGGAATTCCGAATTGCGGCATTCGAGCTCCACCAATCGCTCGAGCAGGCTTATGCCTGTGTCTTGCTGACGCTAACGAACTACGGCCCGCCCTCCCACAATATCAAGTTCCTGCGCTCGCTTGCCGAGGAACAGGACCGGCGTCTGGCCGAGGCATTCCCGCGCGATCAGCATCGCGAACGGGCCTGGTTCAACACACTGAACGAAGCCTATGTGAAGGCACGGTATTCCAAGCACTACGAAATCAGCGAGGAGGCGCTCTCGTGGCTGGGGGAACGGACCGCAGTCCTGCTCGAGCTGGTCAATTCGGTCTGCTCGGGACATCTGCAGTTTCTGGAACGCAGCTCCAGCTAGTGCCGATTTAAATGCGGCCGATTCGGCTGTCTGGCAATCGCAGCGCTGCGTGACCCGACAGTTGGTTCCCGTTGAGAAACCTGATCGGCACCGCAGGAACAATATGGGCTTTCATTGCGAGCCCGCCCTTTTGAACATTGGTCGTCGGTCCAGATCCCGGTGGCCGATTTGAGCAGAGCCATCCTTCCATATTCGGCTAGACGTCCACACGAGCCGGCCGGCGTACCTGATCGGCAATCAGCACGCGCGGTTGCGAGCCGCCACGATCATGCGAGGCGCTGCTCGGTCTCGGCGTCGAACAGATGGACACTGCTTGCGGCAAATGTCAGCCGGACGCTTTCGCCAGCCGCGACCGCACTCCTGCCGTTCAGGGCGACGACAATCTCGGGCGTCGTGGCGGTGGTGATGAACGTCACCGCGCCGGTCGTTTCAACTGCCGCGACATCCACCCTGAACCCGGCGGCATCAGCCGCCGCCAAAATAAGATGCTCCGGGCGAATGCCGACCATCAGGGCGCGCCCGGCCGGCAGCGGATAGTCGAATTCAATCGTTTGCGGCTCGGCAAGATCCAGAACAAGGGCCCTTCCGTCAGGCGTCGATCGCGCCGGAATGAAGTTCATCGCCGGTGAGCCGATGAAACCGGCGACGAAGCGATTGCTCGGTCGGTCATACAGATCGAGCGGCTTGCCCTGCTGTTCGATGACGCCGTTGCGCATGACGACGACATGATCCGCCATCGTCATGGCCTCCACCTGGTCATGTGTGACATAGACCGAGGTCGCGCCGAGGCGATCATGCAGCGCCCTGATCTCCTTGCGCATGTGAACACGCAGTGCTGCGTCCAGGTTCGAGAGCGGTTCGTCGAACAGAAAGGCCTGCGGGTTGCGGATGATGGCGCGGCTCATCGCGACCCGTTGACGCTGCCCCCCCGAGAGTTCCCGCGGATACCGGTGCAGCAGGTCCGACAATCCGGTAATCGCCGCGACATCGGCGGCCGCCCTTTTTCGCTCGGCCTTTCCGACCCCGTTGATCTTCAGGCTGTAGGTCAGGTTTTGCTCGACGGTCATATGCGGGTAGAGCGCATAGGACTGGAACACCATGGCCAGATCCCGCTTTCGCGGCGGCACCCCGTTCATGCGCTTTCCGGCGATGATGAGATCGCCGCTCGATATGGTTTCCAGCCCCGCCAGCGAGCGCAGCAAGGTGGACTTGCCGCAGCCGGACGGTCCGACAAGAGCCACGAACGAACCCTTTGGAATGGAAAGATCGATATCCTTCAGCGCGTGATAGGCGCCATAATATTTGTTGACGGCCGAGAGTTCGATTTGGTGGGTCATTTCAATGCTCCCGATGTGAGCCCGGACACGATGCGGCGCTGCAACAGAACGAAGATGGCAAGGATGGGCGTCACATACATGGTGGCGTAGGCCATGATGTTGTTCCACTCGCTGGTGTTCGGCCCCATGAAGGAATTGAGCCCGACGCTGGCGGGCTGGAGCTGGATGTCCTGGATCATCGATTTGGAATAGACGAATTCGCCGAAGGCCTGCATGAAGATCAGGATGGCGCTCACCAGAATGCCATTGCGCGCCAGTGGCAGAACGATGTTGAAGAAGGCGCCGATGCGGGAATTGCCGTCCACCAACGCCGCCTCTTCCAGCTCCATCGGCACGGCCATGAAGGTTGCGCGCACAAGCACGACAAAGAAGGGCATGCTTTTGGCGGTAATGGCCAGGATCACGGCAAGGCGCGGATATTCGAGCAGCCCCAGCTGCGAAAAGCCGACGAAGATCGGCGTTATCATCAGCGAGGCGGGCAGCACCTGAAACATCAGGATGAGGAACAGCCCGACATCCACCCAGATATTGCGGTAGCGCGCCAGTACATAGGCGGAGCCGGTGCCGAGGATCGCAATCAGGGCCACGGCACCGAAGGCGATGACCGTCGAATTCCACAGGTAGCGGCCCATGTTCCGGCTTTCCCAGACATAGGCGAACGTGCTCCATTGGGCCGCCGAGGGCCAGAAACTCGGCGGGGTGGCAAACATTTCCGAGCCGCTTTTGAGCGCCGTCACGTACATCCAGTAGAGCGGGAAGAGATAGATCGCCGCCATCACGATGGACAGGGCGAGCAACAGCCGGTTGCGTGCGGTTTCGCTCATCCGCGCACCTCATGACGTGTGGAACGGACGTAGACGGTGGCGGCAAACATCACGAAAACGGTCATGATGACGGAAATGGTGGCACCCTTGCCGAAATCATATTGCCGGAAGGACAGATCCCAGGCCCAGTATTGCGCGACATTGGAGGAATTGTTGGGACCGCCGTCGGTAATGGCGGCAAACAGATCGAACTGTTGCAATGTGAAGATCAGCCCGAGCGCGATGATCGCACCGATCGTGGAGCGCATCATCGGCAGGGTGATGGTCCAGAAGCGCTGCCAGGCATTGGCGCCGTCCATCTCAGCCGCCTCGTAGAGATCTGCCGGAATGGCGGCAAGGCCGGTGGCAAGCAGGATCATGTTGAAGGAAGTGCCAAGCCAGATATTGGCCAGGATGACCGCCCAGAGCGAGAAGTTCGGGTCAGACCGCCAGAAGATATTGCCGTTCAGGAGGCCGGTTTGCTGCAGCAGGAAATTGAGTACGCCGAAATCGCCCGACAGGATCCAGTTCCAGATGGCGCCGACGACGAGGCCGGGCATGACCCAGGAAACCAGAAACAGGCCCCGCAACCAGGATGCGCCGGGAAAATTGATCCAGAAGAACAAGGCGAGCGCAAAGCCCACAAGGAACTGCCCCGTGATCGACCCCACCACGAAGACAATCGTGTTCCTGAGGATGGACATGGTTTCGGGCTGGGTGAGCAGGTCCACGTAATTCTTGAAACCGACAAAGGGCCGGATGACGCTGCCAAGGCTGAACATATCGACTTCCTGGAAGCTCATCAGGATGTTGTAGGCCAGCGGAAGTCCTGACAGCGCCAGGAGAAACGTGAAGGGCACCCCGACCAGAACAAGGTCGAAACCACGGCCGTCCGTTATGCTGGAGAACAGTCTTTTCATCAAAACCTCGCGGAAGCCTGGTTGACGGCGCGGCGGGTGAGTGCCGGGCCGTCACTGCGGGATGGCGGCGGCTTCAGCCCCCGATCGACTTGATCCTGGCAGCCGCCTGATCAAGTGCTGCCTTCGGCTCCGTCTGACCTGTCAGGGCTGCCTGTATCGCGTCCTGGATGGCCTTCGAGATTTTCGGCCATTCCGGCGACGGGCCGCGAGGCTGCGCGTATTTCAGCTGTTCCACGAAGGTGGCGAGCGCTGAATCCTTCAAGGCATTGCCCGTGGGCGGAACCGGAAGGTCGGACCGGGCCGGAAGCTGGCCGAAATCCTTGTACATGGTCACATCCTTGGACGCGAAGAATTCCAGGGCCTTGAAGGCCTCCTTCGGATGCTTGGTGCTGGAAAAGATCGCCCAGTTGAAATCGCCCATGGCGGATGAACGCTGAGCACCCTCACTCGGCACCGGCAGAAGGGCAGTGCCCCACTGGAATTTGGCATCTTTCAACATGCGGTCGATTTCCCAGGGTCCGGAAATCGCCATGGCCGCATTGCCGGCATTGAAGGTGGCCGTCGAATCCCACTGGCTTCGGGTGAGGGTGTCCGGCGAGGCCAGCTTTTCATCCAGCATCTGCTTCCAGACCGCAAGAGCCTTGACGGCACCCTCGCTGTTGATCGTTTTATAGGTAGCGCCGCCCATCTGCGCCCAGGGCAGGAACTGGAAAGTGCCCTCCTCGTTGGCCTTGGCGGAAAAGGTGATGCCGTAGATGTTCTTGGAAGGATTGGTGAGCTTTTTCGCCGTCGCCACCAGTTCGGTCCAGGTCTGCGGCGGCTTTTCGGGATCGAGACCGGCGGCCTTGAACAGATCCTTGTTGTAATAAAGCGCAATCGTGTTGGTCGCCTTCGGCACCCCGTAATATTTTTCGTCCCAGGTCACCGATTTCAGCGGGCCGGGGAAATAGTTTTCCGGCTTGATGACCTTCGATTGCTGGATCATGTCGGTCAGGTCCAGAAAAGCCTTGCGCGACGCGAACATGGCATGGTTGGGATTGTCGATGGTGATGATGTCCGGCGCCTTGCCGGTGGAATAGGCGCGCATCGCCTCGCTCACCACATCGTCGAACTGAAGCTGGCGATATTCGATCTGGATGCCGTTCTTTTGCGCGTTGAACTCCTTGACGAGGTTCGGCGCGGGCTGGATATCGCGGTCCAGCGACCAGAGAACGAGTTTCACATCCTCCGCTTTCGCACTCATGCCGGCAAGGGACGCACTGGCCAGAGCCAATGCAACGGAAATCATAGTCCTGCGGATACCCATGGTTCTCCTCCTTCTTGGTTATCCTCGATTCTCATCCGGCCGGCGCAGAGCTCCTTCTCTGACCAGCCGGTCTGCGCATCAGACGGGATCGACGACGAATGTGCCGCCTCTTGCCTGTTTGAGATGGTTCAAGGCATGGATCTGGCCGGTCATTTCCAGCGCATCCCGGTAAACGGGATCATGCCATCCCTCGATGTCGATCGAACCCGACCAGCCGGCCAGCCGCAGTTCGGAAATGATGTCGGTCCAGTTGCTGTCGCCGAAGCCCGGCGTGCGCATGAAGACGAAGGGGTGCCTTCCGAAGATGCCGTGCTCGCGGATCACGTCCCAGCGGATGGTGGCATCCTTGCCGTGGACGTGGAAAATCCGTTTTGCCCATTTGCGGATCTGCGGCAGGGGCTCGATGAGATAGACCATCTGGTGGCAAGGCTCCCATTCAAGGCCGATATGCTCGTCCGGCGTCTCATTGAAAATGAGCTCCCAGGCATCGGGGTTATGGGCGATGTTCCAGTCGCCGGTTGCCCAGTTGCCGTCCATGGCGCAGTTTTCAAAGGCAATCCGAATGCCCCTGTCGGCGGCGCGGCGGGCAAGCTCGCTCCAGATCTGCCGGTAACGCGGCAGGCTTTCCGTCAGCGGCCTGTTACGGATGCGCCCGGTGAAGCCGGCAACGCAGGTGGCGCCGAAGTGATGGGCGTTGTCGATGCAATCCTTCCAGCCCTGAAGCGTCTGGAGATCGAGTTCCGTTTCTTCCAGCGGATTGCCGAACATGCCGATGGTGGAGATGGTAATGTCCCGCGAACCGATCGCGTCGCGGCAACGCTTGCCGAGTTCGGCGATGTCCTGACCGTTTGTGGTCTGCCAGAAAAACGGCTGAAAACTTTCAAAGCCCATGTCGGCAATCTGGGAAATCCGCTGGGAGGCCTGCCCTTTTGTGGCGCTGACCATGGTGCCGATGCGGATGGAATGGTTTACCTGTCCGGTCATATTGCTGGCCCTTATGCTGCAAGGTCGATGGTTTGCCGTGACCTGGCGCTGTCGATTGCACCAAACACCATGGCAAGGCTCTTGATGTTGTCCTGTCCCGCGGTTTCCGGCACGCCGCCGGTTTCGATCGCCGACAGGAAGTCGGCGATGACGCTGGCATGGCCGTGGGTTTCCTCCTCCCGGGCGGGCGGCAGAACCTCGATCGGCACTGCGCCGCGCAGCAAACCGCTGTCGCTTCCCGCAGCAAAGGCGAGGAAGCGGTCCTCCCCGTCCCAGGTCAGCATTCCGTTCGAGCCGACGAGGCGCCATTCGCTTTCCCAACTGGTGCGCTGGCCTTCGGCGCACCAGGAGCCGCGATAGGTGAAGACCACGTCGTCGGTGAGTTGAAACACCGCATTGGCGCTGGCGCCGTGGGCGTACCAGGAGCCGGGCGGATTTGTTTCCAGGCAATAGACCGAAAGCGGTGTCTTGCCGGAGACAAAGCGGGCGGCGTCAAAGGTGTGGATCGCCATGTCCAGAAGCAGGACATTGTCCATCTTTTCGCGGAAACCGCCGAAATGCGGGGCGATGAAGAAATCGCAATGGATCGCGGTGAGCTGACCAATCGCGCCGCTCTCGACGAAACGCCGCATGCGCCGCACGCCGGAAATGAACCGCCGGTTCTGTACGACGGCATGAATGCGCCCCGCGGCCTCGGCGGCGCGGATGAGGTCCGTCGCCTCCTCCATCGAGGTGGCCATGGGTTTTTCGCTCAGCACATGGCATCCGTGGGAAAGCGCGGCCTTGACGACGGAATGGCGGGCGGCGGGAATAACGACGTCGAACACGATGTCCGCACCGGTTTCGGTGAGCACCGCGGCAAGGTCGGATCCGACGGAGATGGGCTGAAGGGAAAACTCGGCGGCCAGGGACTGCGCCACCGACACATCAAGATCGACCAGACCCACGACGGTCAGCGCCTGCCTCAGCTTCGGCCTGGACTGGAGCGCCCGCAGCCACCCTTTGGCCATGGCTCCGCAGCCACACAAAACGACCTTGTATGTCACCGATATCCTCCCATGCAATGTTTACGGGACAATACCTCCGCGCATCCGTAAACGTTTACGGCACTATGAACGCCGCGATTTTTTTGTCAATACTGTTTCCGAAAACGATTACGGTCGTATGTCGAACCCCTGAAAGGCTTCCCCTGTGACAGGCATCCGCCAACTTGCCGATTATCTGGATATTTCCATTGGCACCGTGTCGCGCGCGCTCAATGGCAAGGCGGATGTGAATGCCGACACCCGCAGGCGCGTCCTGGAGGCGGCAGAGAAGCTGGGCTATGTTCCCAACCAGTCGGGCCGCTCGTTGCGCAAGGGCTCGACCGGCGTGGTCGGTTTCATGATGCAGACCGGCCCGGAAATCACCAGCCAGGGCGATGCTTTCTTCATGAGCGTCTTCGACGGGGTGCAGACCGTGCTCAGCCGCCACAAGCTCGATCTCGTCGCCCTGCTCTGCTCTTCCAACGAAGATCCCTATGCCTATCTGCAGCGCACCGTGGCGCGCGGTTTTGCCGATGCCATCATCCTCTCGGCCACCCGCCGCAATGATGCGCGGTTCGAACTGCTGCACCGGCACGACATTCCCTTCATCTCGCTCGGCCGCAGCCTGACCGATGTCGGCCAGCCCTGGATCGATCTGGACTTCGAAGGAATGGCGGAGGTGGCGATCAAACGGCTGGTCAAGGCGGGCCACAGAGATATCGGGATCATCTGGCCCCATGGCGATCTCAACCTGGGTTACCTGTTTGCCGATCGATGCCGCCAGGTGCTCGCGGAACATGGGCTTGCCCTCAGCGACGATCATGTCTTCCGGGCAAAACCGAGCGAAGCGGGGGGCTACGCCGTGGCACACGAGATCGCCTCCAGATCTCCGCGCCCTTCGGCAATCGTCCTGGTCAATGAGATCCTGGTGACAGGGCTTTACAAGGGACTCGAGGACGCCGGCGTCAAGCCCGGCAAGGACATTGCAATCATCGGTCGCTATAGCCCCCAGGCACAGTTTCTCTCCCCGGCATTGACCTGCTTTACGTTGTCGCTTCGTGATCTGGGGATCAGCCTGGCGGAGCATCTGCTGTCGGTCATGCCGGCCTACCAGTCCCACTATGTCGGACAGACGCCCCGCGTGGTCTGGCCCATGACATTGATCGAAGGCGCAAGCGGCTGAACGGCAGTCCCGGCGGATATCTCAAGGTCGACGCAGTAGATGACGTCTCGGCCATGGCCGGCCTTGAGAATATTGGAACTGGAGACCTCCGTTCGGACCAGCGAGTTTCGCAAAACACTTGACATCCGGACTGGCTGAGGCAAATTCCCTGTCATGGGGTTGCGATCACCCCACGAGGCTACGGCCGAAGAATCGCGTCCACAAAACCGCTGGAACGGAGGACGCGTTATGCCGTCATTTCTGGAAATCACACCTGACAAACTTGCCCGCATCATTGGCACACCCAATCTGCCGACGATCATCGACGTCCGCAACGATGAGGATTTTGGAAGCGATCCTCGTTTGATCCCCGGATCGATCCGCCGAGACTTTCGCCGCGTCACCGAATGGGGCCCTGAAACATCCGGTCCCGCCATCGTCCTTTGCCAGAGAGGACAGAAGCTTGGCCATGGCGTCGCGGCACATCTCAGGGCGATGGGGAAACAAGCGGAGACGCTGGAAGGAGGGTTTGAGGCCTGGCGTGATTCGCAAGGCATTCTCGTTCCTGAGGAAAAGCTCCCTTCGAGAGACGTCCAAGGACGAACCGTCTGGGTGACGAGGTCCCGCCCAAAGATAGACCGCATCGCCTGCCCGTGGCTGATCCGTCGGTTCGTCGATCCTTCCGCGATCTTCCTGTTCGTTCCGGCGAGCGAAGTCGCGCTGGTGGGCGACCGCTTCAACGCGACGCCTTTTGACATCGAGGACGTCTTCTGGAGCCATCGCGGGGAACTGTGCACCTTTGACATCATGATCGACGAGTTCGGATTGAAGAGCGACGCTCTCTTGCATCTCGCCACCATCGTGCGGGGCGCCGACACGGCCCGGCCCGACCTCGCCCCCGAAGTGCAGGGTCTGCTCGCCATCTCGCTCGGACTGTCACGGATGTTCAACGACGACCTTGAACAGCTGCAGGCAGGCCTGCTGGTCTATGACGCGATGTATCGCTGGTGTCGCGACGCCACGGAGGAGACTCATAATTGGCCAAATCCGAGGAAGGGGTAACGGTCTTGACGGATACGGCAAAAAGCCTTGTCGACAGGCAGCCGGTCGCTGGCGGCGACGTCGTGCCGCTGTCCGAAGCGGTCAAGGTCTGGGCACGGGTCGCCGCCCTCAGCTTCGGCGGCCCGGCTGGCCAGATCGCGGTGATGCACCGGATCGTTGTCGACGAAAAGCGCTGGGTGGGAGAGCATCGTTTCCTTCACGCCCTCAACTATTGCATGCTTCTGCCGGGTCCGGAGGCCCATCAGCTCGCCATCTATATCGGCTGGCTGCTCAACAAAACCAAGGGCGGCATGATTGCCGGCCTTCTGTTTGTCCTGCCCGGTTTCATCTCCATCCTGGCGCTGAGCTACATCTACGTCCTGTTCGGCGACGTGGCCGTCATCGAGGGGATGTTCTTCGGCCTGAAATGCGCCGTCCTCGCCGTCGTCGTTCAGGCGGTCCTGCGGATTGGCAGTCGCGCCCTCAAGAACAGGGTGATGGTGGCGATCGCGGCCGTCGCGTTTGTGGCGATCTTCCTCCTCCACGTGCCGTTTCCGCTGATCATCATAGGTGCGGGTGCCGTCGGATATTTTGGCGGCCGGGCCGGGGTCGCCGCGTTCAGGGTCGGCGGCGGGCACAAGTCCGGTTCGGGCAATATCCTGGAAGATCGGGACTCCGTTCTCGGCGAGGACATCCCCCTCCATGCACGGTCGAACCTGGCCTGGTCTCTGAAGACCTCAGGCGTCCTCGCGGCGCTGTGGCTGCTTCCGGTCGTCGTTCTGCTGCTGACGCTCGGGCGTGACAACGTATTTTCGCAAATCGGCGTGTTTTTCAGTCAGATGGCCGTCGTCACCTTCGGCGGCGCCTATGCCGTGCTCGCCTATGTCGCGCAGGAGGCCGTCGAGCAGTTCGGCTGGCTCCGTCCGGGTGAAATGCTCGATGGGCTCGGCATGGCGGAGACCACACCGGGTCCATTGATCATGGTCACGCAATTTGTCGGCTTCCTGGCGGGCCATCGTGATCCGGGAGCTCTCAATCCACTGACCGCAGCCACCCTCGCCGCCATCCTGACGACCTGGGTGACGTTCCTGCCAAGCTTCCTGTGGATTTTTGCTGGCGCACCATTCATCGAGAAGATGCGGGGCAACATCGCCCTGACGGGGGCAATGTCGGCGATCACCGCGGCCGTCGTTGGCGTGATCCTCAACCTCGCGGTCTGGTTCGGCCTGCACGTCCTGTTTGGCGAGGTCCGGCAGATATCGGCGGGTCCGTTGTCCGTGGATATTCCTGTCCTGAGCTCGGTTATTTTGCCCTCGCTGGTTTTGACGGCCATTGCCGCCATGGCCATCTTCCGCTTCGGCCTGTCGGTCATCACGACGCTTCTCGGATCAGCGGTTTTGGGAATCTGCTGGAAGTTTATCGCCTTGAGTTGATGTTGGTCGAGACGCCTGGCGTCGCAGCATCGTTCAGATTGATGCCAGTGAAGGGGCGATCGCCGGTAAATGCTGCGCTCGACGCGACTGGCGCCTGGCTACTTCCACTGCGTCGCATTGCCCGCGGCGCAGCCGTAAGGCGGCAAGGACGCTGCAAAGGTGGTCTTCAGCCTGGCGCAGCCCCAGCCGTTGATCGGACCGGGCATGGCGCTGTTGAGCGTGATGCCGATTTCATCATAGGGGCTGTCGGTGTTGGTGACGTAGCGATGCCAGCGGAAACCGACAAGAACGACGATTGCAAGGACAATCGTCAGCAGCAGGCGAAACAATTTCCTCATGGGAGTATCCTTCAGACGCACAAAATCCAGCGTCTAGCACCCCTAAGCCGGAGCTGGAAGTGCTGCTGCCAAAGCGCCTGCGGATCCTCTCGGGCGCAAGGGCCGCAACGGGATTGCGACCCTTGCCGAGACCGGCCCCCCGAGGGGCCGGGATTTTATACGCCTTGCCGATCAGCCCCACTTCATTTCACCGGTGGCGACCTTGGAGCCTATGTCGAGCGCGATGCCCATGCCAAGGCCCGGAAAGCGTGCTTCCATCGCCGCCTTGAGCCCGGCCGAACCCTTGGCCTTTGCCAGTTCTTCCTCGAACGCCTTCAGATAGGCGAGCGTATGCGCGACGCCGGACAGGTCGGTCAGTGCGTCCGGCGTCATATGGCCGGCGACCACGATCGCCGGTTTGCGTGCCGCGATCTTTTCGAGATTGGCGATCCAGGCGGCCCGCAATTCGGCGCTGTTGGTATCTGCCGTCCAGACGTGAACGCCGTTGAAGATCATCACGCCGCCGACCACGGCGTTCAGCGACGGGACGAACAGATAGCGGCGATTGGACAAGCCTTCCGCGTCAACGATCTCGACAGTTTCACCGTCGACCGTCAGCGTCTTGCCGTCAAAGGCCTCCGGCATGACGACGTCGGCCAGCGCCTGCGGGCCGTTCTCCTTGAGCTGCGGCCCCCAGACGGCAAGCTTCTTGTCGACATTGCCCTTGATGGCCGCGACAGTTGCCGAGGCGGCGATCACCCTGGCATCCGGGAAAGCAGCCCTGATCGGGCCGAGGCTGAAATAATAGTCCGGATCGGACTGGCTGACATAGATCGTGGTGAGCGTCTTGCCCGTGGCCTTGATCGCTTCAGCGACGGCCCTGCCGTCGGCGAGCGTGAAGCCGCCGTCGATCAATATGGCTTGCGTCGCGCCGGAGACCAGGACCGGGCTGCGGAAGAAACCATTCTGCCCGGCCGGAAAGTGCTTCCACGCCAGGCCCGTGGCGGCATGGCCGGGACCCGCGGGCGCGAAGACGGCGGTAGCGCCGGCGGCGAGAGTGGTTTTCATGATCGTTCTCCTCGTGAACATGGAATGTCTCCTGGTGTTGCGTTCGGTGTCCGGAATTCAAGACATCACGGCGGGACAGGCCGCCTGATGGAACCAGAGAGAGGGTGATGCGGACCTTGCCGCTCGTGCCGCGCTCCTTGTGACGCCGTCAATGACATGACGGAATAGAACCAGGAAGACCAACAAACACGACAGAATGTATGCTAGAAGCTGACAATCACGGGGAAAACCTTCATGCAGGATGCGACCAACCTCAATCGGCTCGCCTATTTCGTGGCCGTCATCGATGCCGGATCCTTCACCCGGGCGGCCGAGTATCTCGGCATTACCAAGGCGGTCGTCAGCCAGCAGGTTGCAAGGCTCGAGCAGGAGGTCGGCACGACCTTGCTGATGCGCACGACGCGGCGTCTCCAGCCGACCGAGGCGGGCCGAATGTTTCACGCCCGATGCGTGTCGATTCTCAGAGAGGCCGAGGACGCCTTGGGGGAACTGGCGCAGGCCAGGTCAGAACCCAAGGGCCTGCTGAGGGTCACCGCACCCTATGACTATGGCACCTCGGTCATCGTGCCTGTGGTCACCGCCTTCACGGCCCGCTATCCGGATTGCAAGGTCGAGCTGAACCTCAGCGACAAGATGGTCGATCTGGTCGCCGACCACATGGACCTCGCCATTCGTGTCGGCTGGCTGGCCGATTCAAGCCTGCAGGCAAGGCGGATCGGTTCGTTTCAGCAATATCTGGTCGCTCCGCCTCAACTGGCCGGCAGGATAAAGGAACTCGATGGGCTCGCCGATTTGCCCGCCCTGCCCTTTGTTGCCAACAACGCGCTGCGCGAGCCGTTGGAGTGGAGGTTCACGCGCGGTGATCAGGAGACGTTCACGGTGCGGTTCAAGGCATCGATCTCGATCAACACCACGCCGGCGGTCATGCACGCGGCAAGGCATGGCGGCGGCTTGTCGGTCCTGCCGGACTTCCTTGCCAGGGCCGAGCTGGCCAGCGGACGCCTGATTCACGTCCTGCCGGATTGGCAGCTGCCCTCGGGCGGCGTGTTCACGGTCTATCCGGCGGCACGCTTCCGTCCGCCCAAGGTCTCTGCATTCGTGGAAATGCTGATCGCGGCGTTGAGAACCGAAACACCGCGCGGGGAATGACATCCAGGTCTCGACCATCTGCGGCTTGACAGATTTTCCAATTCACTCATAGTAGAAATTGGTCAGACAATCTGACCGCCTGCGCATCAAGGGAGTGATGCGCTCGGAGGAGTTCGATGTTCGTGGCTTTGGAGCCGCGCCGGCTTTATCGCCAGGTCGCGGAACAGATTCGTGTGCTGATCGATACGGGGGAGCTTAAGCCGGGTTCGAGGCTTCCGCCCGAACGGGAGCTCGCCGAACGATTTGCGGTCTCCCGGCCGACAGTCCGCGAGGCGCTGATCGTGCTCGAGGTCGAAGGTCGGATCCAGATCCGCATGGGATCCGGCGTCTACATCATGAGCACTCCGAGACAGCCCACGGTTGTCCTGCCCAACGACGAAGGAGGCGGCCCCCTCGAGATCCTTCAGGCGCGCTGCCTGATCGAAAGCGGCATCGCGGAAGAAGCCGCGCGTCTCGTGACGCCCGAGAGCATTGCCCGCATCGATCTGCTCCTGGAGCGCATGGAGCAGTCGCTGAACGACGGCCCGGTCGCCCTTGCCTGCGACCGCGATTTTCACACGGCAATCGCCGACATCATCGGCAATTCGGCGCTGAAGCACTTCACGGGACTGATCTACGATACGCGGATGTCGCCCTATTTCACCAAGCTTGCGAGCTATTTCGAGGGGCCGCACACATGGAAGCTGGCGCTCGAGGAGCACCGTGTCATTCGTGACGCCATTGCCGCGGGGGACCCTGCCGCGGCGCGCGAGGCCATGCGTCGTCACCTGACGCTGGCGCAAAAGAGATTCTCGGAAAGCTTCGGGGAGGAGCCGACCAGAGAAGACTGACCGTCCGCGATCGCGGCCGGATCGACCATACAGTTCCGTTTCACCTGGGAGGAAAGAATGAAACACCGACTGAAGACACTGCTTGGCGCCGCCGCACTCATCGTTGCATCGACGCTTTCGGCGCATGCCGAGACCGTGCTGAAATGGGCTCATGTCTATGAGACGCCCGAGCCTTTCCACACCGACTCGGTCTGGGCCGCCGGAGAGATCGCCAAGCGAACCAATGGCCGCTACAAGATCGACGTCTATCCGGCTTCGCAGCTCGGGAAAGAGGCCGACATCAACCAGGGCCTCAAGCTCGGCACCGTGGATATCATCATCTCCGGCTCCAGCTTTGCCGCGCGCGATCACAAGCCGATCGGCGTCACCTATTATCCCTATATCTTCCGCGACCCGAGCCATCTTCTGGCCTACACCAAGAGCGACGTCTTCAAGAAGCTCGCCAAGGGTTACGAAGACAAGACCGGCAACCACATCGTCGCCCTCAGCTATTATGGAACGCGCCACACCACGTCCAACCGGCCGATCTCGAAATGCGCCGACATGGCGGGCCTGAAGATGCGCGTACCGGATGTACCGGCCTATCTGGCCATGCCGCGCGCCTGCGGTGCCAACACCACGCCGATCGCCTTTGCGGAAGTCTACCTGGCACTGCAGAACGGCACTGTGGAAGCCCAGGAAAATCCGCTGACGACGATCGAGGCCAAGAAGTTCTACGAGGTCCAGAAGAACATCGTGCTGACCGGCCATATCGTCGATCACCTGAATACCGTCGTCTCCAAGACCCGCTGGGCCAGTCTCTCCGACGAAGACAAGAAGATCTTCTCGGACGTGATGCTCGAAGCCGCAGCCCGCACGACCAAGACCATCGAAGCCCGCGAAAAGGCGCTCGTCGATGAATTCAAGAAGAAGGGCCTGACCGTTACCGACGTCGACAAGGCAGACTTCGAGAAGAACGTCATCGACAAGGTGAAACTCGAGGACTTCGGCTACGAAAAGGCCGACTGGGACGCCATCCGCGCATTGAAGTGATGATCCCGGCCCCGGCGTGCAACGCGTCGGGGCAACCCCCTTGCGATTTTTCATGAACGGAGTGGACCCGATGACGGAGCATTCGCACGCGCCGATAAGCGTGGAAGAAATGGCGCATGCCTTTGAGGAAGAAGCAGCGCCCGTTGACCTGTCTCCCTATGCCATCGAGGACTGGGTGACGCTTGCGGTCTTCTGGGCCATGGGTCTGGCCGTATTCCTGCAATTTTTCACACGCTACGTGCTGAACGACAGCTTTGCCTGGACGGAGGAAATCGCCGCCAACTGCCTTGTGGTCGTGGTGTTTCTCGGCTCCGTCATGTGCGTGCGCATGGTCCGCCACATTCATGTCGACCTGCTCTACCGTTTCCTGTCCAAGCGGGCCGGACGGCTCCTGGAACTCGTGGTCGATGCGATCAGCATTGGCTTCTTTGCCTATATCACTTGGCTGATGTGGCGTTATCTGGAGATCGTCGGGGAGGAGCGAATGGTGACGGTCGACCTGCCGCGCGGCATCGTCTTCTACACCGTCTTTGCGGCATTCGCCCTGATGTTCCTGCGATCCGCCCAAAACCTGGTCAAGGACCTGACCGGCACCGAGAGCGTGCGTGAGCAGGCGCAGGACGACATCCACACGGGGGGAATCTGACATGCTGCTCCTGATTGGATCATTCCTCGCACTTTTGATGATCGGCTCACCGGTCGCCGTGTCCATGGCTGTCGCGTCGCTGCTCTATCTGGTGATCTACGGCGTGGCGCCTGACATCATCGCCGCCCAGCGGATGATCGCCGGCGTCGAAAGCTTTCCGCTGATTGCCGTGCCGTTCTTCATCCTGGCCGGCAACCTCATGAACATTGCCGGCGTAACGGGCCGCATCTATCGCTTTGCGCTATCGCTCGTCGGCTGGATGAAGGGCGGCCTGGCGCAGGTCAACATCATCGGGTCGGTGGTGTTTTCCGGCATGTCCGGAACGGCGCTGGCAGATGCCGCCGGTATCGGCACGATCGAAATCAAGGCCATGAAGGATCATGGCTATCCGGTCGAGGCAGCTGTCGGCGTCACCGCAGCGTCGGCAACGCTCGGCCCGATCTTTCCCCCGTCACTGCCGTTCGTCATCTACGGCATGATGGCGAATGCATCGATCGGTGCCCTGTTCATGGCCGGCATCATTCCCGGCATCGTGATGACATTGCTGATGATGCTCACCGTCTATATCTTCGCCAAGCGCAAGGGCTGGGGCTCGGATACGCCCTTCGAGTTGAAGCAGTTGCTCGGTGCCTCGCTCGAAGTGGCGATCGTGCTTGCCTTCCCTGCGACCGTCTACCTGATGATCCTGGCGGGCCTATCGGTCAATGTCGCGGTGCTGATCGGACTTGCCTTCCTGGTGGCGCTCGACTGGTATTTCGATTTTTCCGCCGTCATGGCCCTGATGACGCCGGTCCTGTTGATCGGGGGCATGACCATGGGCTGGTTCACGCCCACCGAAGCCGCCGTTGCTGCGGTCCTCTGGTCGCTTTTCCTCGGCCTGGTACGCTACCGCACGATGACGGTAAGGGCATTGGCCAAGGCATCCTTCGACACGATCGAAACGACGGCCTCGGTTCTCTTCATCGTCACCGCGGCATCCATCTTCGCCTGGCTGCTGACGGTCAGCCAGGCAGCTCAGCTGTTCTCCGATTTCCTGTTCGGCCTGACAGACAACTGGTGGACCTTTCTGATCATCGTCAACGTACTGCTCCTGATCGTCGGCGCCTTCCTCGATACGATCGCCGCCATCAGCATCCTGGTACCGATCCTGATGCCCGTGGCCGCGCGCTATGGCATCGATCCGGTGCATCTCGGTCTCATCATCACCCTCAACCTGATGATCGGCCTTTTGACGCCGCCGGTCGGCATGGTGCTCTTCGTTCTCTCCCGCATCTCCAAACTGTCGGTGGAGAAAACGGCGCTCGCCATCCTGCCCTGGATGATCCCGCTGTTCGTTGCGCTCGGCCTTATCACCTTCATCCCGGCGATCACGCTCTGGCTGCCCACCCAGCTCGGCCTCATCCGATAACCGCCGGTCCCCGATACTGGGGAACGGCAATCTCTTGAACGAAAGGTACAGTGCGATGCAGACGCGCGTTGCCCGCCTTCACGCTCAGCGTGACCTCCGAGTGGAGACACTGGATGCCCCCGACCTCGGCCCGGGCCAGGTGCTGCTTAGAATGGCGGCGGGTGGCATCTGCGGCTCCGATCTCCATTATTATCAGGACGGCGGGTTCGGCCCGGTGCGGGTTCGCGAACCGATCATCGCCGGCCACGAGGCCTCCGGCTTCGTCGAAGCCCTGGGCGCAGGGGTTGGCGGGCTGGAACTCGGGCAGTTGGTTGCGGTCAATCCATCGCAGCCATGCGGCCATTGCCAATACTGCCGGACCGGCCAGCCGATCCATTGCCTCGACATGCGCTTCATGGGTTCGGCGATGCGCCTGCCGCACGAAAACGGCATGTTCCGCGAGAGGCTGGTCG
The DNA here is from genome assembly GCF_056280385.1 of Neorhizobium sp. USDA 3394. NCBI lineage: Bacteria > Pseudomonadati > Pseudomonadota > Alphaproteobacteria > Hyphomicrobiales > Rhizobiaceae > Neorhizobium > Neorhizobium sp. USDA 3394. The sequence goes on along the minus strand of NZ_JBWCDU010000002.1, from coordinate 320,043 downwards.
TGCCCGCAATCCAGTGTCATCCGGTTGGAGATGGCGTGTCGCCGGGCGAGGCCGCCTGTGCGGAGCCGCTTGCCGTATGCCTGCATGCTGTCGCCCAGGCCGGAGACCTGTCGGGCCGCACCGTGCTGGTCACCGGGGCAGGCCCGATCGGGCTTCTGACGGTTGCCGCGGCCCGGCATGCGGGTGCCGCCAGGATCGTGGTAACGGATCTGGCCGATGCAGCCCTGTCGCGGGCGCCGTCCATGGGCGCGACCGAGACGATCAACGTGGCTTCCAATCCGGAGGGGCTTCTTCCCTTCCAGGAGGGCAAGGGCAGTTTCGACGTGGTGTTCGAATGCTCGGCTTCCGCTGCGGCCCTGCGATCGGCCTTTCCCGCGCTCAAGCCCCGCGGAACGCTCGTCCAGATCGGCGTGACCGGTGACATGACCATCCCGCTCAATGCGCTGGTGGGCAAGGAGATCGTCTGGCGCGGCTCGCAGCGCTTCCATGCGGAATTCGCCGAGGCGGTCGATCTGATCGCCAGGCGTCGCATCGACGTGCGGCCGATCATCTCGCACAGTTTTCCGCTGGATGCGGTGACCGCGGCTTTCGAACAGGCCGCGGACCGATCCAAGGCCTGCAAGGTACAGATCACATTCGAGCAGACCCAGACAATCGGGAAGGACAGGACATGAGACATACGTGGCGCTGGTTCGGCCCGATTGACAAAGTGAGCGTCAGAGATGCGGCGCAGGCCGGAGCGGAAGGCATCGTTTCCGCGCTCCATCACATTGCCACCGGCGAGGTCTGGCCGGTCGACGAGATCGCCAGGCGGCACGAGGAGATCAAGGCCGGCGGTCTGGTATGGGATGTCGTGGAGAGCGTTCCGGTCTCCGAGGATATCAAGACGCAGACCGGCGACTGGAAGCGCCATATCGCCAATTGGCAGGAAACGCTGCGGCGTCTGTCGGCCTCCGGCATTCGCACCGTCTGCTACAATTTCATGCCGATCCTCGACTGGACCCGCACGGACCTGCGCTGGGACACACGCCACGGCGCCAAGGCCATGCGGTTCGACCTGACCGATTTTGCCGCCTTCGATATCCATATCCTCAAACGTCCCGAGGCCTGCGGCGATTATCCGGAATGGCTGCAGCAAGAGGCGGCGCGGCGGTTTTCCGGGATGGCGGATGCGAAGATCGCAGCCCTGGGCAAAAACATCGGGGCGGGGCTGCCGGGCTCGGCGGACGGTTATACGCTCGACCAGCTGCTGGAAAAGCTTCGTTCCTATCAGGGTATCGACCGGGCACGACTGCAACAGAACCTCGTCGACTTCCTGACCGAAGTCACGCCCGTGGCGGAAGAGGTCGGCATCAACATCTGCGCGCATGGCGACGATCCGCCCTGGCCGCTGCTCGGCCTTCCGCGCATCCTGTCGACCGAAGCCGACTACGCCCATATGCTGGATCAGGTCGGGGCGCGCGCCAATGGCGTGACGCTCTGCACCGGCTCGCTCGGCGCCAGGGCCGACAACGACCTGCCCGTCGTTGCCTCGCGCTTTGCCGACCGCATCCATTTCGTGCATCTGCGCAATGTGACGCGGGACAGCGACACAGTCCCCTGCTCCTTCTTCGAGGACGAGCATCTGGAGGGCGCAACGGACATGGTTGCCGTGATCGCCGCGCTGCTTTCGGAAGAAGCCCGCCGGCGCGGCGAAGGCCGCGAGGACCATTGCATCCCGATGCGGCCGGATCACGGGCAGGAAATCCTCGACGACCTGACGCGCGGCGCGCAGCCGGGTTATCCTGCGATCGGACGGCTGAAGGGGCTGGCGGAGCTTCGCGGCATCGAGCGAACGCTCTCGCATCCCCGCTATGGCCTGGGGGTCTGATCAGGCACCGGGTGCGGCCCGGCACCCGGTTCACGGATAGGCGGTCGAGCCGTCCGGCTTGCGGGTGACCTTGCGCTCCCAGTGCACGTAGTCTTCCGTCTCCAGCACCTTCTCATCGATCTCGATGCCCCAGCCGGGTCGATCCGGGCGCAGGTTCATGTGCCCGTCCACCGGCAGATAGGGGTCGAGCGCCCAGGGCGCATGCACGTGCGGCTTGAACTCCAGGATCTTGAAGTTCGGCTGGGCGGCGCAGAAATGGATGTTCACGGCGGTCGCCAGCGGGCCCATCGGATTATGCGGCGCGATCGTCACGTAATGCGCCTCGGCGATGGCCGCGATACGGCGCATTTCGGTGACACCGCCGACGACGCAGATATCCGGCTGGATGATGTCGGCGCCGCGCGCGGACAAAAGCGCCAGAAACTCGAAGCGATTGTAGAGAGATTCGCCGGTTGCCAGCGGCACGGTCACCTTCGATTTCAGCTCCGCCCAGGCAGGGATATGTTCAGGCCGTATCGGCTCTTCATAAAAGAGCGGGTCATAGGGCGCGATCGCCGCCGCCAGTTGGACGGCCTGGTAGGGTTCGTAGATCTTTGCATGCGCATCGAAGGCGAATTCAAAATGCGAGGGGGTGATCTCGCGGATCTTGCCGAAATAGTCGCCGGTTTCCTTCACCAGTTCGCCCCAGCGGCTGTTGTGAAGATCGCGGCGGTAGGGGCTCAGCTTGAACGCGGTATAGCCGTAGTCTTGGTTCAGCCTGAGCGTCTGATCGAGCGCGTCCTGCGGATCGGGTGCGGTATAGACGCCGCAATAGACGCGGACGCGATCACGCACATTGCCGCCAAGCAGCATGTAGACCGGCAGACCCGCAGCCTTGCCGGCGATGTCCCACAATGCATGATCGATTGCAGAAATGGCGGCAAGGCCGAGCGCTCCGGGAGGAAACCGGCACTGTTGGTTGAGCTTCAGGACGAGGAATTCCACGCGGCGCGGGTCTTCTCCTTCGATCTGATGGAAAAGATAGTCGAGAAGCGGGGGGAGTGCCCAATCGGGGCCGTGATTGTAGCATTCGCCCCAGCCGGAAATGCCTTCGCTGGTCTCGATCTTAAGCAACAGGCGCGGACGGTCGTCCACGCGCTGCATGTATGTTTTTATTCCGGTAATACGCACTTTGGTTTCTCCGTCAGGCGACGAGCGCTTCGTTTTTGACCCGATCGACAATGCCGCGCAAAATGCGCCGTTCATCGCCGTCGAGAGCGACGACGCCCGGAATGCGGACCGGGCCGACATCGGTGCCAAGCATGCCGAGCGCTTCCTTCACAACGGTCACGTTGGCGCCATTGTTGTATTTGGTGCGCAGCATTTCGAAGCCGGCAATGCCGTCGATCAGTTGGCGCGCCGCCGCATAGTTTCCGGCCTCCAGCGCGCGATGGATCGCGTGCGAGCGTTCGGGGAATACGTTGACCAGACCCGAGGTGAAGCCCTTGGCGCCCATGGCGTAGAATGCCGGCGCCCAGCCTTCGGCGAGACCGCAGACCCAGATCGCCGGAGCGTCATGGGTGGCTCGAATGACTTCCGCCAGCAGCATCAGGTTCGACGAGGCGAACTTGATGCCGGCAATGTTCGGATGCAGGGCGAGTTTTCTGAAATCCTCGACCGAGAAGCCGTCGCTGCGCACATAAGCGATGACCGGTACGGTGCAGAAATCCGCCAGTTCCAGGAAATAGCCGGCCTGGTAGGACGGCCCGGCGAACGGGTCCATCGGATGGTGGCCCATGATCGCATCCGCACCTTCGGCAATCGCGTCCTTCGCAAGCGCCTTTGCTTCGGTCAAAGAGCGACCGACGGCAGCGCTCACCAGCGACTTGCCTTCGGCGGCCTTGATCGTGGCGGCATGCACGACGCGGACTTCGTCCATGGTGAGCGTGAAGAACTCGCCCGTATTGCCGGCCGCCATCAGGTTGTGCACCTTGGCGACCGCCAGGCGCTTGATCAGCGCGCCGAGCTTTTCGACGTCGACAGTCCCGTCTTGCCGGTAAGGCGTCACCGGGACACCCGAAATGCCGGTCAGCGCCTTTCTTACAGTCTGCAGCCTGTCATTCACGTCAGATATCCTTTTTGTTGCCGAAAACGATGTTCAGATAGGTTTCACCGGAGCGGACGACGTGGTTGCGCATCTGCCGCTCGGCGAGATCCGCATCGCCCGTGACGATGGCCTTGGCGATGGCGGTGTGCTCCTCGAGCGCTTTCTGACGTTCGGCGGGATCCATGTGGATGACGCGGCGGATGCTGGCGTCGTAGAATTGCTGCCGTTCAATCAATTTCGCCAGGTAACCGCAGCGGGAGCTGCGGTGAATGTGTTCGTGGAATTGCTCGTTGAGGGAAATCAGGCTGTCCGCATCTGCGGACGACGTCGCCTTGGCCATCAGATCGGCGATTGCCGTCAACTCGACGCCGGCCGGCTTGCCGATGCGCTTTGCGGCCAGGTGCGCGATCATCGATTCGAGCGCCGCGCGGGCGAGAATCATCTCCTCCGCCCAGCCCATATCGAACCGAATGATCACCCCGCGCCGGGGCAGAGCCTCGACCAGGCCTTCCGTCTCAAGCTGGCGCAGGGCCTCTTTGATCGGCGTCGTGCTGACGCCGAATTGCTCGGCGAGGCTGCGCTCGTTGACCTTCTCCCCCGTCGCGAACCGTCCGGCGAGGATGGCGGCGCGCAGGGTGCGATGGACGTGATCCCGCACCGTCATCTGAAATTTCGGGTCGATCTTCGCAAACGCTTCGGACCGTGGGCTTCCAGTTGGCTCAGGAATCATTTTTCGCGAAATCCGTTGACGAGGCAGTGAGAGTGTGGGATCTGATATACCAGACTTCAGATCTATGTCGATACGAAAATCTGTCGTCGATGCGATTTGAGGAGCCCCGGAGGAGGATTTTTATGCTCAGACGTCACGTCATTCTGCTTTCCAGCATTGCTGCCCTGTCATTGGTCGCGCCAGGCCTCACTTCGGCGGCGACGCCGAAGGATCAACTGGTCGTGGCCATGGACACTTCGTCCCTGCGCGGGGTTGACCCCAACGAGATCAACCAGCTGGAAGCCGCCGAGATCGTCGCCAATCTCTACGAGCGACTGATCGTCCTGCCCGCTGCCGACATTTCCAAGCCACAGCCGGGCATCGCCGAGAGCTGGACGGTTTCTCCCGATGGCAAGACGTTTACGTTCAAGATCCGCTCGGGCGTCAAATTTCACTCCGGTAACCCGTTGACGGCAAAGGATGTCGAATGGTCGCTGCGCCGGCTGGTCAAGCTCGGCCTCGCGCCCTCGACGGACCTGCGCCAGTGGGGCTTTACGGCTGACAACGTCGAGAAGCTCATTCGTGCGACGGACGGATCGACCGTCGTTGTCGAAACCCCGGAGGTCTGGAATTCAAACCTCATCCTCTATTCGCTCGCGAGTTTCTCCACCTCGATCCTCGACAGCAAGTTCCTTGCCGACAAGGACAAGGGCGGCGATATGGGGAGGGAATTCCTGCAGACCGCCGACGCGGGCTCCGGCCCCTATACGCTGCGGACGTGGCGCGTCAACGAGCTGATCATCGCCGATGCGTTCAAGGACTACTGGCAGGGCGAACCCAAGATGCGCCGCGTTTTGCTGCGCCACATCCCTGAATCGTCCGCCCAGCGCCTTCAGATCGATGCCGGCGACGCCGATGTGGCGACGCGGCTTTCGTCCACGGACCTCGGCGCGCTCGAAACGGGCGGCAAGGTGACGATCCAGAAGACCCCCGGCTTCGGCTTCTACTATCTGGCCCTGAACCAGAAGGATGAAATTCTGTCGAAACCGAAGGTGCGCGAGGCGTTCCGCTACCTGATCGATTATGACGGCCTCGCGGGCACCGTCATGAAATATTACGGCATCAAGCAGCAGACGATCGTGCCGGCCGGCCTGCCGGGCGCGATCGACAAGAACCCGTACAAGCTCGATATCGAAAAGGCCAAGCAGCTTCTCACGGAGGCCGGTTATCCGAACGGTTTCTCCAAGGTCTATTATGCGACGCCAGTGACGCCCGAATATGAAGTCGCCCAGTCGCTTCAGGCCAATGCCGCCAAGGCCGGCGTCAAGCTCGACCTGCAGGGCGGCGACCATATCGGCAAGTTCCGCAACCGCCAGTTCGAGATCTTTTCGGCCCGCTCGGGCGACCGTTTGCCCGACCCGCATGCGGTTCTGCAATCCTATGCGACGAACGCCAACAATACCGACGAGGCCAAGCTCGTCGGCCTGAATGCCTGGCGCACGGCCTGGGATGTTCCCAAGGACATCCAGCAGATGGTCACCGCCGCCGCGCACGAGACCGACCAGTCGAAGCGCGCCGGACTCTATACCAAGATCAACGAGGCCTATCTTGCTTCGTCGCCGGCCCTGGTCACCTCGTTCCTGCGCACCGACGCCAAGGCGGTTCGCAACGAAGTGAAGGGCTATATCGGCCACTCGACCTGGCTGACCCGCTGGGACACGGTCAACAAGGGCAATTGATCGCCTCTTCTAGGAACTGCGCAATTGAGCATGTCACAGACCATCGAAACGCGACGCGCGGGCAGCAGGAAGCTGCTGTCCGCCGGGCGTAAACTTGCCACGTCCCTCGCGGTGATCGCGACGACGTTGCTTGGCCTTCTGATCATCACCTTCGTCGTCGGCCGGATGATCCCGGCGGACCCGGTTATCGCCGTGGTCGGCGATCAGGCGGATCAGTCGACCTATGATCGCGTCTACAAGGAGATGGGTTTGGACAGGCCCATCTATGTGCAGTTCGGGTCCTATCTTGCCGATATCGTGCGCCTCGACTTCGGCCAGTCGCACGTCACCAAGAACCAGGTGGCAAGCGATCTCGCGCGGGTATTCCCCGCGACACTGGAGCTCGCCACGCTCGCGACGATCATCGGCGCAGGGTTTGGCGTTCCCCTCGGCATCCTGTCGGCGGTACGCAAGGGCACCTGGGTCGATCATCTCGCCCGTATCGTCGGGCTGCTCGGACATTCCACGCCGATCTTCTGGATCGGCACGACTGTGATCCTGATCTTCTACGCCAATCTCGGCGCCATTCCCGCCGGTGGCCGCATCGACATCTATAACGAGGGGCTTGTCGAAGGACCGACGAACTCGCTGATCATCGACTCGATCCTGGCCGGGGAATGGGACGTCTTCTGGAGCGCACTCCACCACGTCATCGCACCCGCGCTCATCCTCGGTTATGCGGCCATGGCCTATCTCAGCCGCATGAGCCGCAGCTTCATGCTCGAACAGCTCAGGCAGGAATATATCCTGACGGCCCGCGCGAAAGGCCTCGGCACGCGGCCGATCATCTGGCGCCACGCCTTCCGCAACATAAGGGTTCAGCTGCTCACGGTCGTGGCACTCGCCTATTGCGGCCTCCTTGACGGCACCGTGCTCATCGAAACGGTATTCTCCTGGCCGGGCCTCGGCCAGTATCTCACCTCCGCCTTGTTCTTTGCAGACATGAACGCGGTTCTCGGCAGCGTCCTGCTGATCGGCATCATCTCGATCGCGATCAACCTCCTGTCGGATATTGTCTACCGCTTCATCGATCCCCGAACCCGATGACCCAGGACCCCGGTACCGCCATGACCAAATCCGGTTACTTCACCGACCTCCACAACTGGCTCATCAACGAGGACTTCACCTCCACGAGACAGGCCAGGCTGCACAAGGCCTATGTGGCATGGCTCAGCCTGCTCGCAAACCCGCTGGCGTTTGCAGGCTTCGCCGTGGTCGTGACCCTCGTCATCATTGCCGCCCTGGCGCCCGTGCTGACGGTTTACGACCCCTACGGCCAGGACTTGACGATGGCACTCAAGGCGCCCTCGGCAAGCCACTGGTTCGGGACCGACGAGTTCGGCCGCGACGTTTACACCCGCATCGTCTACGGAGCGCGCACAACGCTCTACATCAGCATCCTGGTGACCGTCATCGTCGCTCCGATCGGCTTCGTGATCGGGGCGAGCGCCGGTTATCTCGGCGGCTGGGTCGATGTCGTGCTGATGCGCGTCACCGATATCTTCCTCTCCTTCCCCAGCCTCGTCCTGGCGCTGGCGTTCTCGGCAGCGCTCGGGCCCGGCATCGAAAATGCGGTGATCGCCATCGCACTGACCATATGGCCGCCGATCGCCCGGCTGGCACGGGCGGAAACACTGACCTTCCGCAATGCCGACTTCGTCGTCGCCGCAGAACTGCAGGGCGCGCGCATGGGCCGCATTCTGCTTCGCCATATCGTGCCGCTGTGTGCGCCGTCCATCATCGTCCGCCTGACCCTCAACATGTCGAGCATCATCCTCACCGCCGCCGGCCTCGGTTTCCTCGGCCTCGGCGCCCAGCCGCCCATGGCCGAATGGGGTGCCATGGCCGCTGCCGGACGCAAGTATCTTCTCGATGCGTGGTGGCTGACGACGATCCCGGGTCTTGCAATTCTGGTCGTCAGCCTGGCGTTCAATCTCTTCGGCGACGGCCTGCGCGACATACTGGATCCCCGCAATGCTTAAACCACCCGAAAACATCCTGACCGTTCAGAACATGTCGGTGGAATTCCCGACGCTGTCGGGCGTCGTCACCGCCGTGCGCAACGTCTCCTTCAGTGTCGGCCGCGAGAAAGTCGGCATCATCGGCGAGTCCGGCTCGGGCAAGAGCACGGTCGGGCGAGCGATCATGCGGCTGCAGCCGCCACAGGCGGTCGTCAAGGCCGACAGGCTCCAGTTCGAAGACATCAACCTGCTGACCGTGCCCGAAGAGCAGATGCTTTCGGTGCGCGGACGGCGGATCTCGATGATCCTGCAGGACCCGAAATATTCGCTCAATCCGGTCATGACCGTCGGAGAGCAGATTGCGGAAACCGTCATCCTGCATGAGCGTGTCTCGCGCAAAGAAGCGCGGCAGCGGACGCTGGCCATGCTGGAGCGCGTCAACATCCGCGATCCGCAGCGCGTTTTCGACCTTTATCCGCATGAGGTTTCCGGCGGAATGGGGCAGCGCATCATGATTTCCATGATGCTGATCGCATCGCCGTCACTGATCATCGCCGATGAGCCCACTTCGGCGCTGGACGTGACCGTGCGCCAGCAGGTTCTGTCGATCCTCGACGACCTGGTGACGGAGCGGAACCTCGGGCTGATCTTCATTTCCCACGATCTCAATCTCGTGCGCAGCTTCTGCGACCGCGTGATCATCATGTATGCGGGTCGAGTGGTGGAAACGATCGCGGCCGCTGATCTGGACGACGCACAGCATCCCTATACCCGCGGCCTGTTGAACGCGCTGCCGAGCCTCGACCATCCGCGCGATCGGCTCGAGGTCCTGCGCCGCGATCCGGCCTGGTTGGAGAACTGAACCATGACCATGATCAAGGTCGATCATCTTGCGGTTTCCTATGGCCACGGCGACAGCCTTCTCCGTGTCGTCAACGATGTGTCCTTCGAGGTTGCGAAGGGCGAGACATTCGGACTGGTCGGCGAAAGCGGCTGCGGCAAATCCACGGTCCTTGGAGCGCTTGCCGGCCGGAACCGACAATGGAGCGGCTCGATCCGCATCGACGACGAGACGATCGGCCTGAAACGCTCGATTTCGCAGCTCGCAAAGCAGCAGATGGTGTTCCAGGATCCGTTCGGCTCCATCCATCCCCGCCATACGATCGGGCGAACCTTGCTGGAGCCTCTCGAAATCCACGGCAAGGACAACCGGCAGGAGCGCGTCGAAAAAGCGCTCAAGGATGTCGGACTGCCCCTCAATTTCCGTTATCGTTTCCCGCACCAGCTTTCGGGCGGACAGCGGCAGCGTGTGGCGATTGCCCGGGCACTCATCCTGGAACCGCGGATCCTGCTGCTCGACGAGCCCACCTCGGCTCTCGACGTCTCCATCCAGGCGGAAATCCTCAATCTCTTGAAGGATCTGCGCGATCGGGAGAAGCTGACCTATATCCTTGTCAGCCACGACCTGGCGGTCGTCGCTCATCTCTGCGATCGCGTCGCCATCATGCAGAACGGTGGCTTCGTGGAGGTTGCGACCAAGGCGCAACTGCTCGCGGACATCGTCGCGCATCCCTATACCCGTGTGCTGATGGATGGCAGCAGAGGTTATGTCGCCTCAAGGCGCCCGGTTGATACTACAGCCTGAATGCTGGGGTTCATCCGGCGGCCGCCGGAAGCGGCAGCGGTCTCTTTGCAGAAATGCGCATGCTCTCCTCTTCTTGTCTCCCGGACATCGTTTGCCTTGCCGGCTTCTCCGCCGGCAGTCGTCACGGCAAAAGCGCGGGGGTCTCCAACCCGAAACGTTCGCCAAGCGTGGCGAACGCCTCCCGCGTTGCCGGATCCAGTGGAACGCCACGCCGTTCACGCTCTTCGGCGACCGCCCATTCGCGGTCGCCCGGTGCCATCACCCGCATGCCCTCGCGCGGCGGCGAAGAGCGCAACACCTCGACATACCGCTGCATTCCGGCGGTGAAGACGTCTTCCGGCACGAAAGCGCCGGGTTTCATGGCCAATACGAAAGCGCCAAGGGCGCGGGGCGTGGAAAAATCCGGACCGTTCATCGGCAGGAGGTCGAAGCTCAGCCGCATGCCCGACAGAACCGCACTCAGGATTTCCACCAGCCCCGCGAGCCCCGCGCCCTTGAACCCGAACTCGCCGCCGACCGGCGCCAGCATCTCCGCCAGCGACGGATCACGGATGTCGCGGCCCTCGACATCGGAGGCGACCCCCGCCGGGAGCTCGCGGCCGAGGCTGCGGTAGAGCTTGACGCGGTTATAAGGAATGGCGCTCGTCGCCATGTCGAGCAGCCAGGGCCTTTGTCCGGCAACCGGCACGGCAAACGCGATCGGATTGGTGCCGTGGAACCGCATCGCCCCGTCGTGCAGACGGACGAAACTGTCGGAATTGCAGAAAGCGGCGCCGATATACCCTTTCTGCGCCGCATCCAGCGCATAGGCGCCGGCCGGACCAAAATGCGAGCTGTTGCGGATCGAGACGACGCCGATGCCGCATGTCTCGGCAAGCTCGATCGCCTTGTCCATGCCGCGATAGGCGGCAAGCGCCCCGTGGCCGTGATCCGCGTCGAGCAAGGCCACCGCCGGCAGGGACTGCACCACCGTGATGTGCGGGCGCTTGTTGACGCGGCCGCCGGTCATCACGGTGATATAGTGGTCGAGCAGGCGCACCCCGTGGCTGTCCACGCCGAGCCGCGAGCCATGCATCATCGCCCGGGTCGCGGCATCCGCGGTCGCTTCATCGGTGCCGGCGGCGAGAAAAACCGCGCGGCAGAACCGCTCGACATCGCCGATTGCCGCATGGACCGTATCCTCGGTGGCTGAAATCTGGCTCAAAGCGTCTGTCCTCCGTCGATCACCAGTATCTGGCCGATCATGAATACTGCTTCGTCGCCGGCAAGAAAACCGCCGCCGCCATCTCGTCCACTGAACCCAATCGGCCCGCCATGCGCCTTCCTCTTCCACCAACGCAGGCGGAACGCGCGGCGCGCTACATGGTTTCGGAAACGGTGTAGCCGGTCAGCCAAGCCAGCAGCTCGCCGCTATCGACGAGCAGCAGATCAACGCCGACGAATGCCGTGGCGCCCCGGGCGTGTGCGATACGGTGATCGAACTCCGCCCGGGAGGGCATGATCAGGCAAGCTCGCAGATGTCGAGGATGGTCAGCATGTAGACGCGGATCATGTCGAGATAATCGACGATATCGACACGTTCGTCGGGCATGGTGTTGTAACGCCCGCCGGGGCCGCAGACGATGCCTTCCATGCCAAGTTCCTGGTAGAGGTGGCCGGCATCGGTACCGTAGAAGCGGGTCGGCGTGATCGCGCCGGTCGGCTGCTTTTCGCCGCGCACGGCTTCATAGGCCGCATTGATGGACTTGACGATGCGCGATGTCGGCGAGACCTCGAAGGGCGGCATGAGCGGGCGGCCCTCGATCAATTCCGGAACCAGCTTTGCCTTCAGGCCGGGGAAGCGGCCTTCGAGAGCCACAAGTTCCCGTTCGAGATCGGCGAGCACACCCTCCTGGGTCTGGCCCGGCGCATAACGGCACGAGCCCTTGAGGCGAACGAAATCTGCCACCTGCGGCGGACGCCATTCCTCAAGGCCGCGGCCGAGCGCACCGTGAACCACGCCGACATGACCGCGGTTGATCGACCGGTGCACGTCGCTCCTGGCGCCGCTGAAGGTCATCGCATTGATGCGCGGGATGATGTCACAGGCCGCCGCGATCGCATCGACGGATTCTTCACGCTTGGACAGATGGCGGGTGTCGCCCGTCAGTTCGATCACGTAGCTGAGGGCCGCCGCATGCATTGTGACGGCGACCAGATCGCTCGGCTCGCTGTTGATGAAATAGTCCGCCTTGACACCGTGTTTGATCGCCGCAAGCGTGCCGACGCCGCCCTGCAGTTCGCCAACCACGAAGGTCAGGATGACGTCGCCCTTGAGCTTGACGCCGGCATCGAGCAGCGTCTTGACCGCGCAGAAATAGGCGGCATCGCCGGCCTTCATGTTCGACACGCCGATACCATAGATGAACTTGTCATCGATCAGACCGGCATAGGGATCGACCGTCCAGCCTTCCGTCACCGGATTGGTGTCGAGATGACCGTTGAACAGCAGGCTCTTGCCACCGCCAGTGCCTTTCAGCCGTCCGATCGTGTTGAAGCGCCGGCCTTCATCAAAGGGCTGCAGTTCCGCTTCGACGCCGATCTTTTCCAGTTCACCGGCCATGTAGCGCGCAAGATCACGTTCGCCGTCGGTTTCCGAATGGCTCTTGTGCTGGACCAGTTTCGACAGGAAATCGAGGCAGGCCTTTTCGTCGATCCGATCCACCAGGGACTTCGGGTCCATTGTCATGCTCCTTGATGCATTGTCACAGGTATTGGCCGGCTGGGCGCGGTACCGCCTCGATCAGGCGGCGGGTATATTCGGCGCGATCCGGGCTATCGATATCCGCAGCCGGTGCGATTTCGACCAGATTGCCGCGATACATCACGGCGATCCGGTGGGCGATCTGGCGGATAAGGTTCAGGTCGTGGGTAATGAAAAGGTACGAGGCACCACTGGTCTTCTGCAGCTCCAGCAGCAGCTGGACGACGGATGCCTGAACCGATACGTCGAGCGCTGAGGTGATCTCGTCGCAGATGACCAGTTTCGGCTTCGAGGCAAAGGCGCGAGCGATCGCCACGCGTTGTTTCTCGCCGCCCGACAACTGATGCGGATAGCGCTGGGCATGGGTGCGTGGGAGGCGCACCTGCTCCAGCATGTCGCCGACCTTCTGGTCGAGATGAGACGCGTCCCCGAACAGCTTTAGCGGCCGCGACAGGATCTCGCTGATCTTCTGGCGGGGATTGAGCGAGGCGTCGGGGTGCTGGAAGATGATCTGCACGTCCTTGCGATAGGCATTGTCCATGTCGCCAAGGTTCCTGATCTCGCGACCGTCGAACCAGATCCTGCCCTCGAAGCGGTTGAGACCGGTCATCGCCTTTGCCAGTGTCGACTTGCCGGAGCCGGACTCACCGACGACGCCGAGAATCTCGCCCGGATTGATACTGAGGCTGATGGCATTGTTGCCGGCGACACGTTCCGTCTTGCGGCCGGTGATCGCTGCCAGGAACGGCCTGCGGCCATAATGGACGCTGACGTTTTCGATCCGCACCAGCGGCTTGCCCGTTTCAACGACCGTGTCGCCGACAAGCCTGTGGGCCGGATCGGGAACCGCGGCAATCAGCTCGCGCGTATAATCCTGCTGCGGCCTGGCAAAGATGTCACGCACCGCACCCTGCTCGACGATCTCGCCGCGGCGGATGACCGCGACGCGGCTGGCCGTGCGCGACACCAGCGCCAGATCGTGGGAAATGTAGAGCGAAGCGACGCCGGTCTCGGCCTGCAGTTCCACGAACAGGTCGAGGATCTGGCACGAGGTGATGACGTCGAGTGCCGTCGTCGGTTCGTCGAAGATGATGCATTCCGGATTGCACGCAAACGCGGATGCGATGACGACGCGCTGCTTCTCGCCGCCCGATGCCTCGTGCGGCATGCGGTTCATCATCGCTGCCGGCGTCTTCAGGCCGACGCGGTCGAGCATCGCCTCGCCTTCCTTCCATGCCTGCTGCCGTGTCAGCCCGCGGTGACGGACGAGCACTTCGGCCAGCTGGGTTCCGAGCGACAGCGTCGGGTTGAGCGACGTGCTCGGGTCCTGGAACACCATGCTGATGCGCCGGCCGCGAAAGGCCTCGATCTGGGCATCGGTCTTTTCGAGCAGGTTCTCGCCGCTCAGCAGGATGCGACCGCCCGGTTCGCGGGCGTTCTTGGGCAAATAGCGCATGATCGACCAGGCAAGCGAGGTCTTGCCGGAACCGGATTCGCCGACCAGGCCGAGGATCTCGCCGCGGTGGACGGCAAGATCGATGTTCCTGAGCGCATGGAAGACGCCGGAGGCCGTGTCATAATCCAGCGAGTAGTTCTCGATCGCGAGGACCGGAGTTTCTGGTGTCGTCGTCATGGTCGTGGCCTCAGGTTCGCGGATTGAGGGCATCGCGAAGACCGTCGCCCAGAAGGTTGAAGCCGACGGCGACGATGGCAATCGCCACGCTCGGCCAGATCAGGATACCGGCACTCAGGTGCATGTAGCGGCGTGCTTCCGAGACCATCAGGCCCCATTCGGCGGCCGGCGGCTGCGCGCCGAGGCCGAGAAAACTGAGCGTCGCAAACAGCATGACCGCGAAGGAGACGCGGATGGTCATTTCGACGATGATCGGTGCAATCACGTTCGGCAGCATTTCCCGCAGGATGATGTAACCAGAGCTTTCGCCACGGGCGACAGCCGCATTGACATAATCCTGCTTGCGCACCGACAGCGCGACGCTGCGGGTGATGCGGGCCATGCCCGGCGCGAACGCGATGGCAACGGCGATCAGCGCGTTGACCGTGCTGGAACCGAGGAGATTGACGACCAGAAGCGCAAACAGCAGGCTCGGGATCGACATGACGGCATCGATGGTGCGCATGATCAATTCGTCCGCCCGACCGCCGAGGAAGGCGGAGGTGGTGCCGATGAAGGCGCCGATCAGCGTGCCGGCGATGGTTGCGAGTACGGCCATGACGACGGTGGCGCGGGCGCCGATCAGCAGGCGGCTGAAAATGTCGCGGCCGTATTGGTCGGTTCCCAGCCAATAGGCAGCGCTCGGCCCCTTGTAGCGCGCCAGGGGAGAGAGGGTTTCAGGGTCGTACGGCGCGAGCATTGGCCCCAAAAGCACGACCACCAGCACCAGAAGGACGAGGAACATGCCGATGGCGCCCTGCGGCGTGCGCAGCAGGCGTTTGACGAAATCAGTCATACTGGATCCTCTTGTCGAGCAAGGCATAGAGGATGTCGGCGATGAAATTGACGATCGAATAGGTGGCCGCCATGATCAGTACGCCGGCCTGGATGGCCGGCAGATCGCGCGCCTGGATGGCGACGATCAGCTGGCGGCCGATGCCAGGGATCGCGAAGATCTCTTCGACGACGATGACGCCACCGAGCAGGTAGCCGACATCGAGCGCAACGATGGTGATCGTCGGCAGCAGCGCATTGCGCAGCGCGTGGCGACGAAGCACCGTTCCGCGTGAAATGCCCTTCAATCGGGCGGCGCGGATGTAATCGGTGTGCAGCACATCGACGAGTTCCGAGCGGATCATGCGCGAGACGTGGGCGATCAGGATCACCGAGATAACACAGACCGGAAGGACCAGATGGGCGATGCCGCTGGTGAAATTTTCCGTGAGCGGCACATATCCGGTCGGCGGCAACCATTTCATCAGGTCCGCAAAGACGAGGACGGCGACGGTGGCGGTGACGAATTCGGGAAGCGCGACGCCGGCATAGGAGATCAGGCTGACGATCATGTCGGCGATCTTGCCGCGGCGGACGGCGGCGATGATGCCGAGCGGAATGGCGAGAACCAGCATGAGGCCGATCGACAGGAAGGCCAGAAGCAGCGAGCGGCCGAGAGCTTCGAGCATGACCGGACCGACGGGCTGGCCGGTCCGCAGCGAGGTGCCGAGATCGCCCCGCAGCACGTGGCCGAGCCAGGATGCGTATTGCTGCCACACGGGGGCATTGAGCCCCATGTTTTCGCGTAGCGCAGCGAGGGCTTCCTGGGTCGCATTCTCACCCAACATCATGACGGCGGCATCGGCCGGCAGGACCTGCGTGATGGCAAAGACGATGAGCGATACGATGAAGAGCGTATAGACGATCATCACCAGCCGCTTGGCAACATAATTCGGGGACACGATCGTGTTCCTTGTTCGAGTAGCCGGACGCTCCTCGAGCGTCCGGCATTGTTCGGGGTCAGCCGCGTTTCGGCGCCTTGTCGGTCAGGGACACATGGTCGAGGCGGAAGACCGAGGCGCGCGGATGCGCCTGGTAACCGCTGACCCAGCTGCGCTTGGCCGACAGTACGTCGAAGAAGGACGGGATGATCGAGGGGACTTCCTCGTTCATTAGCTGCTGGGCCTTGGTATAGAGCTCTGTCCGCTTGGCCGCGTCGATCGTGCCGCGGGCTTCGGCGACCAGGGCGTCGAAGGCCTTGTTGTTCCAGCGCGTCTCGTTCCAGGAGGCATCCGAGGTGTAGAGAAGCTTGAAGATTCCGTCCGGTGTCGGCTGCATGTTGTAGAAGCCCACGTAGAAGCTGCCCTTCTTCCACACCTGCTCCAGATAGGTGGCATGCGGCATCGTCTGGACATTGATGGTGATGCCGGCTTCCTTGGCCATTTCCTTGAGGGCGACGGCAAGCTGGGTGCGCACGGCCGGGCGATCGGAGGCGATCAGTGTGGCCTGCAGGCCATTCGCAAAACCGGCTTCCGCGAGAAGCTTCTTGGCTTCGCCGATATTTTTCTGACGCTGCTTGGTCGCCTTGAAGAACTGGTAGGACGGGTTCAAAGGCGTGTCATTGCCCGGCGTGCCAAAACCTTCGGTCACAAAATTGACCATGGCTTCGCGATCGACGGTCAGCGCAATCGCGCGACGGACGCGCGGGTCGTTGAACGGCGCGGTGTCGCAACCGAAGTTGATGTTGCAGAACTGGCCGGAGGGGGTGCGAAGCACCTCGACACCGCTATTGCTGTCGAGACGCAGGTATTCGGTGGGCTGGAGCGTCGAGATGATGTCGATATTGCCGGCGATCATCGCCGAACCTTCGGCGGAAATGTCCGGGAACACCTGGATCTCGACACGATCGAGATAGGGGCGTGCCGGGTCGTAGTAGTTCGGGTTGCGTTCGACGACGATCAGACGGTCAGGCTCGTAGGAGACCAGCTTAAACGGGCCGGTGCCGACCGCCTTGGTGGAGAGGCTCTTGAGGTCGCCGGTAGCGATCGAGGCCGGGATGATGCGGGCGGTGGTATAGGCCATGGCGACAGGCAAGTCGGCATAGGCGACCGAGAGCTTGAACATCACCGTCGCGTCGTCCACGGCGACAATGTCTGAGATCGGGCCGACATTGTTGCGGCCGGGCGACGCGGTTGCCGGATCGAGGATTGCCTTGAAGGTCGCCACGACGTCCTTTGCCGAAAACGGCGAGCCGTCATGGAATGTCACGCCCTTGCGCAGCTTGAACGTCCATTCGGTCAGGGCGTCATTGGGCGTCCAGCTTTCCGCCAGATCCGGCTCGACCGACATGTCGACCTTGAGGCGCGTCAGGTTGCTGTAGAGCAGCTCGGTCACCAGGTATTCCGGGTTGACGCGGGTCAAAAGCGGATGGATGACACTTGCCGCCTGGTCAACGGAGATCCGCAGCGTACCGCCCTTGACCGGTTTTGTGGCCTGGGCCAGGCCAAGCGCCGGCGCGGCAAAGACGGCGGCGGTGCCGGCGAGGAAGATGCGACGTTTCATTTCCAGCATTTTTCAGTTCCCTTATGGTTCAAGCGCGGTTTTCAGGAATGGAGTCGGCGGCAAAGTCCGCCGCGAGATAGGCCAGTATGCTTTGCGCCAGGGCGATGATGTCCTGGCGGGTCGTATGCTCTTCGGGACTGTGGATGCAGCTTTCCGGGCGGCCGAGCCCGCCCAGCAGCACTTCCTGCGCAAAGCCGGACTTCTGCACGTAGCCGAAGTCGGAGCAGCTTGCGGCGCCCCATTTTTGAAAGTCTTCCGGCTTGTAGCCGAAGCCCCGCGACAGCGCTTTTTGCCAGCGTGGCCAATGGGGACCTTCCGGATCGTCCGTGGGGATGAGGTGGCCGACAAGATCAATTTCAAGCCCGAGCCCCGAGCTGGCGACGCTGTCGCGGACCAGGTTTTCGATCTCGGCGCGTGCATCCTCATAGCTTTCTTCCGGAGCGTAGCGCCGGCTCACGAGAATCTTGATCTCAGCCGGGACCTGGCCGCCGGCAGTGCCACCGTTCACGGCCGAAATGGAAAGCTGGGGTCGCAGCGGGCCCGATGCGTGCGGCGGCGGCGTCAGCGCGGATGCCCGGCTGGCCACGTCCGGCTTCAATGCCGTCAAGGCATTGAGCAAGGGCAAGGCGGCTTCGATAGCATTGATGCCGGTACCCGTGCGGTTTCCCTCTCCCGCATGAACGGCGTGCCCCCTGATCGTCACCTGCAGGTGGAAGACGCCGAAGCAGCCAGCCCAGATGCGCGGCGCCGCGGACCCGTTGAAATTGAGGATATGGCCTTTCAGCATGCCCTGCTCCGCCAGATAGCGAATGCCGGGATAAAGGCCGCCCTCCTCATCGGTGCAGAGGAGCAGCATCGGATCGTAGGAGAGCGGCAGACCGCATTTTTGGGCGGCCCGCAGTGCCAGCAGGGTTGCGGCGATCGTGCCCTTCATGTCGGCGGCGCCGAGCCCGAACAGGTCATCACCCTCGACCGTCAGCTTCAGCGGATCACGGACCCAGCCCGGCGCGACCGGAACCGTGTCGACGTGATAATAAAGACCGCAGACGGGCTTTCCCGTGTCGCGGGTGGCCACGAGATTGGTCCGCTCGCCAGACGCCGGACCACCGGCTACGTACCAGAGATCACGCGGCACGACGACCCGCTCGAACTCAAACCCCAGCGGCGCCAAAAGCTCGGTCATCAGGTCGGCGAAAGCGTCATAGCCCAGACCCGGCGGGAACGAGGTGTCAACTTTAATCATCCGCGCCAGATCATCGACAGCAGCCTCGACATCCAGCTCAATCGCTGCCATGGCAGACTGAAAGACCTGTTGCGAAGATACTGGCGGCTGCGTGTTCATGGCAGTGTCCTCGGTACCCGTCACGCCAGCCTCCTCAGCTTGCGCTTTAATATAAACTATATAGTAATAGTGCGTAGATCGAGACTATGAGTCAACTCCAAAGAAGAGGCAAATAATTGCCGGAATTGCCCAATAATTCATCAGGAGCGATCAGGCTGACGGAACTGTCATTGCCGCTTTACGAAGTGGTCAAACGACAGATCACCGAAGCGATCATGCTCGGTAAACTGGAACCCGGCTCGGTCCTGCCGAGCGAAGTGGCGCTGTCGCAAACCTACGGCGTGGCGGTCGGCACCATCCGGCGAGCCCTGATGGACCTGACGAATGACGGCCTTCTCAGTCGCCGTCGCAAGACCGGCACCGTTGTGACCGGCCGCAAGCCGCAGCACAGCCTGCGACTGTTTTTCCAGTACTTTCGCCTGCATGGGCTGGATGGCTCGCTCAGCAAATCGGTGACAAAGGTGACTTCGCTCGACAGGAGCTTTGCTTCCGCCGCCGACGCGGGGAAACTACAGATCGAGGAAGGATCGCCGATCGTCACCTTCCACCGGGTGCGCTACATCGACGATCGGCCGATCATGCACGAGACGCTGACACTTTCCTGCGAACGGGTCCCGGACTTCCCCGACAGGCCGGAGGAGATCCCTCAGCTCTTCTATCTCCATCTACTGGAAAATTACGGGGTCCGCATCTCGGCCATACGCGAACAGATCGGTGCCGATCTCGCGAACGACCTCGATTCCCGTTGGCTGGATCTGGCACTGCCCGCTGCAGTCTTGACGATCGACGAGGTCGCCTATGATCAACTCGCTGTGCCCGTTCTCATATCCGCTCATCGCGCGACGACCGCGCATCACAGGTATGTCAACGAGATCCAATGAGCATGCGCCTGTCGTGCCCGGTGGAGTTCCCTGGCATAGGTGACAGCCGGGCCAGGTCTTGGGCGGCGAGCGTCAGCAGGAGACCGTTGAGCAATTCCGGCTCAACGGTGCGGATGCCGTGTCACGCGCCGCCTTCGACGAGAAGCCGAATGACGCTCTGCTTCATGTGGAAACTCATGACTTCCTGCGCCTGCACCGGGTCGCCGGCCTTGATGGCTTCAAGGACGCGTTGGTGCTCTTCGACGACCCGCGGCGCCACCTGGTCGCGCGGCCGTTCTTGCAGCTTGCGGGTGAACTCCATCATCAGCTTGATCTGGTTGCGCATCGTACCAAGCGCAAAGGGGAAATACGGGTTGCGGGTGGCTTGCGCCACGGCCATGTGAAAGGCGAAATCTGCTTCAAAGACGCCCTCGCCGGGCGGCAGGGTCAGCATCCGCCGGTGCGCTTCCTCGATACCGCGGATCCCTTCGGGATCGCAAAGCCGCGCTGCATCCTCCGCCGCCGCACATTCCACCACCTGGCGAAACCGCATGCAGCGCTTCATGTCGAACACCGTCTGGATCGACAGCCCTTCAATATCGGCGGCCGACGGCACGACATCCGCTCGAGGCTGCACGAAATTGGCCGAACCTCGTCGGGAAATGATCCGGCCGGCGTCACGCATCTTCACCAGGGCCTTTCGCAGGACCGGGCGTGACACGCCGAATTGACGTGCAAGCTCCGCTTCCGGAGGCAGGCGTCCGCCCTCCTGCCAGGCCGGCGCCTCCAGCATCGCTTCGAGCCTGGCGAACACATGCGACGACAGGTCCTTCACCGAGCGGGTTTGCTGAATTTTCTCATCCATTGCCGCATCCTATCCCCGCCACCCCTCCTTTCCAATAGGGCCGGATAATTACTAATATTTACTTATATTGACAAATGAGTTCGCTTGCGCGATCTATATGAAGGGCTCCCACGCCCAAGCCAGCCCCGACACCGCATGACCTGAAAAACGCCGACATGACAGAGAACCGCATGTTCATCGAGCCGAATTCATCGACCCACCCCGCAAACAGCCATCTCGCCCGGCATACACCGCGCGTGGTTTCCGTGCGAGCGATCCCGGTTGCGGGACGCGACAGCATGTTGCTCAACCTCAGCGGCGCGCACGCTCCCTTCTTCACCCGCAACCTCGCGATCATCGAAGATGATTCGGGTCATGTGGGGATTGGCGAGGTTCCGGGCGGCGAGACGATCCGTCAGACGATCGAGGAAGCAGGCCCCCTCCTCATCGGGCAGACGATCGGCGGTTATAACGGTCTGCTCGACCAGGTGCGCAAGACTTTCGGCGACCGTGACAGCGGCGGCCGCGGGCTGCAGACCTTCGATCTGCGCACGACAATCCATGTGGTCACGGCGCTGGAGTCGGCGCTGCTCGACCTTCTTGGCCAGCATCTCGGCGTCCCGGTGGCGGCCCTTCTCGGCGACGGCCAGCAGCGCGACCGGGTCGAAATGCTGGGTTACCTCTTCTATGTCGGTGATCGCCAAAAGACCGACCTCCTCTATCGTGACGGCAAAGGCGAGACCGACGCCTGGTTGCGGTTGCGCGACGAGGAGGCGCTTACGCCGGAGGCGATCGTCCGGCTCGCCGAGGCGACGCAGGAGCGCTACGGTTTTCGCGACTTCAAGCTGAAGGGCGGCGTCTTGCGGGGCGATGAGGAGATCGAGGCGGTGACGGCCATTGCTCGCCGCTTCCCCGATGCCCGCGTCACGCTCGACCCGAATGGCGCCTGGTCGCTGGAGGAAGCGGTTCGTCTGTGCAAGGGGCGCGGCGACGTACTTGCCTATGCGGAGGACCCCTGCGGCGCCGAGCAGGGTTATTCCGGCCGCGAGATCATGGCCGAGTTTCGCCGCGCCACCGGCTTGCCGACCGCCACCAACATGGTGGCCACCGATTGGCGCCAGCTATCGCACGCGATCCAGCTGCAATCGGTCGACATCCCGCTCGCCGACCCGCATTTCTGGACCATGCAGGGCTCCGTGCGCGTCGCACAGGTCTGCCAGACCTTCGGCATGACCTGGGGCTCGCATTCCAACAACCATTTCGACGTGTCGCTGGCGATGTTCACCCATGTGGGCGCGGCAGCGCCCGGGCGCGTAACCGCACTCGATACCCATTGGATCTGGCAGGACGGGCAGCGGCTTACCCGCGAGCCGCTGAAGATCGAGGACGGGCATATCGCGGTGCCCGACCGTCCCGGGCTCGGCGTCGAGCTGGACATGGAACGCGTCGAGGAAGCCCACCAGCTCTACCTGAAGCACGGGCTGGGCGCGCGCGACGACGCGACCGCCATGCAATATCTCGTCAAGGACTGGCGCTTCGACAACAAGAGGCCGTGCCTGGTGCGCTGACGAAGGAACGACAGGCCGCCATGCGCCGCGGCGGCCATCACCAGGAAGCGGCGTCAAGGATCATTGAGGAGGATGAACCATGAAAGCACGAACACTGCTCGCCATCTCGCTTAGCCTCGGCATCGCCCTTGCCGCAGGCGCCGCAAGGGCGTTCCCGGACGGCCCGATCACCATTATCGTCCCCTTCCCGCCAGGGGGCGCGACCGATACGACTGCGCGGTTCATGGAGCCGCACATGTCCAAGGTGCTGGGAGCAAACATCGTCGTTGAAAACAAGCCGGGCGCCACCGGCGCGATCGGCGCCGGCCTGGTCGCCGATGCCGAGGCTAACGGCCAGACCCTGTTGGTCGCCTCGCTCGGCACTTTCGCCACCAACCCCTATCTGCAAAAGAAGCTCTCCTACGATCCGATAAAGGACTTCGATCTTCTGACGGTCGCAGTGAGCACGCCCAACGTGCTGGTCGCCACGCCGAAATTCAAGCCGGCCAGCGTGCAGGAACTCGTGGCTGCGATGAAGGAAAAGCCGGAAAGCGTCACCTTCGCAAATTCCGGCACCGGCTCTTCCGATCACCTGACTGCTGCCCTCTTCTGGCAGGCGACCGGGACCAAGGGCGTGCATGTGCCCTACAAGGGAGGCTCGGCGGCACAGGCCGACCTCGTCGGCGGACACGTGGACGTATCGTTCCAGAACCTCGGGGCCATCATCAACTTCGTGCAGGGAGGGCAGATGAAGGCGCTCGCACAGACGGGCGAGAAACGCCATCCGCTGCTGCCGAACGTGCCGACGCTCACCGAACTCGGATACAGCAATATCGTCGTCAACGCCTGGCAGGGCGTTGCAGCCCCGAAGGGTCTGCCGGCCGACGTCAAGGCAAAACTCAACCAGGCGATCCAGGCGTCGCTCAAAGACCCCGAGGTCGTTGCCAAGTTCAACAAGCTGGGCTTCGACGTCGTCGCCAATTCCAACGAGGAATTCGGCACCTATCTCAACAAGGAGATGGCGCGCTGGAAGGACGTCATCGAAAAGGGCAATATCAGCGCAGAGTGATCTGGAGATCGACGGGCAACCTCAAGCCCTTGGGCGGCTTCCTGGCATCAGAGGGGAAGTCGCCTCAAGGTCCGAAGGAGGCTTTTCCGGGATCCGGTCCCGTATCTGCGACCTCGATGCGAAAGAGATCTTTGATCGAGGCGACCACATCCTCGATCCGTTCGACGGGGCTGCGGCTCTCCGGTTCGACCGGAACGACTTCCAACACGCTTGACAACTTGAACGACCGGACGCCGTCCGTCACAGTTGTGTACAATCTTCCGTTTTCAATCCTGATGCCTTCGGCAAAAAAATCGTCACTGTCCTCGACTGCCACCAGAAACATTCACCACTCCACGCCATCTTCGGATAGCCCATAAGATCGAGCGGGATGCATCATTTCAAATCGAGAAAACGAGGTAGGCGCGGCTGCTCCTTTCGGAGGTGCCGGGTGGGGCAGGCTCACAACTAGCTCTTGTTGCGCGCCAGGCCCGGCTTTCTCCCCCATCAAGAGGCGGAAATAGCTCTTCTGGTGGATATGCGAATCACGAACAGTCAACAATGATGGCGATGCGGGAAGACCCCCACCATCAGCAATGGTCCCGCCTCGCGACTGGAGTCCGGAATCCAGTCGCTTGCTTTCAATAGCGCAACGCCAGGGGGCCTATGTCAGCGGTTTCGGCAGTCGAAACTTGCCGCGTTGTCGACATTTCCTTCGCCCTTGTATTGCGCATAGGACGGGTAGGGGCATAACGGACGGGTCCGACCAGGAAAAGCCTTCCCCGAAGCTTCGACACTTCGCGGAGCCTCATCCTTTTCCACCCAGTCGACCAGCCTGGTCAACATGTCGAACTGGTCGAGACCTGAGGGGCCGCCACGGCAGTGGGCCATGCCCGGAACGAGATAGAGCCTGGCCCAGTCCTCCACCCGCTTGCCGGCCCTGGTCGCAGTGCTCATCCGGTTGAAGAAATCGACCGTATCGTTGGAAGAGAACCACGGATCGCTGACCCCGTGGAAGAAAATGATCTTGCTGCCCCGGGCGGCGAAGGAACTGAGATCCGCCCATTGATCGGCGTTGATCAACCGCTGCTGCGGATCGTCGATATCGGCCTTCTGAACGGCATCGTCCACATCGAAGCTCGTGGCGTTGTTCTTGAACTGCCGGTTGCGCTTGTCATCGAACCGCATGAGGCCTGGAATGGGATCTGCCGTGCTCATGACGCCGGTATCGTAGGGAAACGCCACATAGGCGGGGCGGCCTGACGCATCGAGCGTCGGCGAAAACGTCTCGGTCACCACATCCACCTGCTGCTTCGTTAGGCAGCCCTCGGCTTTACCGGCGAGGCAAAGGAGGTTCGCCGGATCGAATTTGCAGGCGGCTGTATCTGCGATCATCCCGTCCTCGATGCCATCAAGACCATCGCAGGACTTCAATATCCCCTTGAGGACCAGATCGCGATCGCCATCCGAAAAAGCTTTCGCTCGGTCGGGCGCGCCGTCGGCGCCGGCCGGAGATATCTTGTTCATCGCAACGTTCTTGGCGGCAAGCGACATGTTCGAACGGCTCGTGCGCATGGCCGGAGCCCCGGCGATAATACCGTCGAACAGCATAGGGAACCGTTGCGCAGAGGCCATGGCCTCGCGCCCGCCGGTCGAGCATCCCGCGAAATAGGAGCGATCGGCGACCTTGCCATAATAAGCCGCGACCAATGCCTTGCCCAGCACCGTTACCTTCTCGACCGACCAGCCGGCGAAATTCAGCGTCGCGATCTGATCCGCCCTGAAGGAGGCGTCCCAGGCTTCGCCCTTGTGGCCGCTATCGTGGGAAATGACGGCGAAACCACGCGAAAGACCGTTCTGAGTTCCGGTGGCCACGTCTCCCAGGGCTGGCCGCACCACACCATTCAGACCCCCGCCACCCTGGACCAGAAACCTTGCTGTCCATTCGTCCGGCAGGGCAATGGAAAAACCGATGGCATAGGGCTTGCCGTCCGCGCCGGTGCGGTGTTCGAACGACCCGCTGACGAGACAATGCGCCGGCCCCTTGTCCTTGATGTGATCGGCGCTCGCGACCTTCATGTCGAACCCGGCAAGATGAAGGGTCTTCGCCGCCGAGCATCTGGCCTCGGGCAAAGAGCCCGCGGCGACGGCCGGCGTCAAGCCGGGCATCAGGGCCGCAAAAACTGTGGCAACAACCAGCCTGGTCATATCCGATCGTCCTCCTCCATGACGCAGCCTCCTCAAGCCGCGCCGCAATCGCACCAGATTTCAGGCTCCCTGTCAATTAACGGCTGCGCCGCTTGCCTGTCAAAGTCGGTCAGTCGAACCGTCCGTCGACCGTTTCCAATTGTGCCGGCGGGATGGACCGGGCTGGCCACGTGATAGCGGTCCTCACGTCCTTCATTGCTGCAATTCGACGCGTCGTCTCGACGAAATCGAGCACGATCTTTGATTTTTCCTCCGCATGCCAGGCGACGAGCAATTCGACTTCTGCTGGAATGTCGTCAAGCCGCCTGTACACGAGATAGGGGCTTGGATTGTGGGCGAGCCAGGACGGCGCGATCGCAATCCCCACTCCGGCCGCCACCAGCGTGCCGATCGCCAGGGTATGCGAGACCTCCTGCACGATGACCGGATAGACGCCGGCGCGGCGCAATGCGCCCATGATCGCATGGTAATAACTCGCCCCAACAGTCGGGGCATAGGTGATGAGGGGTTCGCCGGCGAAATCCTTGACCGTCAGGTCTTCCTTCTGCGCCAGCCGATGTTCCCTGGGCAGTACCGCCACGAAACCCTCCTGCAGGATATGTTCGGTCTTCAGGAAACCTGCCGGGTTGGTCGGACGGATGAAGGCCACCTGAACCTTGCTGCTCTGGAGCAGTTCGAGTTGCTGCGCCGTACCGAGCACCTGCACGTCGACGGTCATCGCCGGATAGCGTTTTCGAAAGTCGGAAATTACCGGCGGCAGGACATGCGATAGCGCCACATGCACGCCGCTGACGGAAATCGTTCCGCTATCGTCACCGGAAATGGAACGGGTATGCGTGACCGCCCTGTCGATGCCACCTAGTATTTCCTGGGCGTGGCGCAGGAAGATTTCGCCGGCCGGCGTCAGCTTCACGCGTCGGGTGGTGCGGCGGAAAAGCTTGGTGCCGAGGCGATCTTCGAGCTGCCGGATCTGCTGGCTGAGCGGCGCCTGCGCCATGCCGAGCTTGTCGGCGGCGCGGCTGAAATGCAGCTCTTCGGCGACGCAGGCGAAGTAGTGGAGGTGACGAAATTCAATGCCGTATTTCATATCCAAAACATATCAATACTCCCGTGATTTTGTAATAGATAATAATTTATTCCCGTGATTAGTTTTAAAAAAAACGACAATAAAATTGGAACAGCTGGAGCTTCGGCTTCCGAAACGGAGCGTAATGACGCGTTTCTGGGTGTTAAAAATTTTGCGGACCGTGCTGACGCTTTGGTTCGTGGTGACTTTCGTATTCGTGGTCCTGAGAACGTCCGGGGATCCGGTCGTGGCGCTTGTCGGCGCCGATGCCACGCCTGAGGAAGTCGAACAGTTCCGCCAGCTCTGGCGTCTCGATGATCCGCTCTGGATCCAGTATGTGCGCTACGTCATGCAGATGGCGACCGGCCAGTTCGGCATTTCCTATCGCGACGGCCGCGAGGTCATCGACATCATCGCCGAACGGGTTCCGTGGACGCTGATCCTCGGTATCTTCTCCTATATCGGCGCCATCCTGATCGGCGTTCCGGCCGGTATCATCGCCGCCATCAAGCGTGGCTCGACCTTCGACAACCTGATCATGGCGACCGCTGTCTTCGGTTTCGCACTGCCGAACTTCTTCCTCGGCATCCTGATGATCCTGCTCTTTTCGCTGAGCCTGCAATGGCTGCCGAGTTCCGGCACCGGGACCGTCTGGCACCTGATCATGCCCGCCATCACGCTTGCGACCTTCACGGCCGGCACGCTCGCCCGCTTCACCCGCTCGGCGATGCTGGAAGTGCTGGACAAGCTCTATATCCGCGCCGCCGCCGCCAAGGGCGTCGGTTACTGGAAACGCATCATCTTCCACGCGCTGCCGAATGCCAGCATCCCGCTCGTGACGATTATCGGCCTCAATCTCGGCGAACTGATCGGCGGCGCCATCGTCGTCGAAACCGTCTTCGCCTGGCCGGGCATCGGGCGCCTTCTGGTAACGGCGGTCTCCTCGCGAGACCTTGCGGTCGTGCAGGGGTTGGTGCTGATCATGGCGGTGACGATGGTACTCGCAAACCTCGTCGTCGACCTGCTCTACGGCCTTCTCGATCCGCGCATCCGCGTGCAGAATTGAGGGCCGGCCGATGAAGCGCATTTCTCCCATTCTCGTTTTTGCCGTTGTCATCCTGGTGATCGCCGTGTTCGTCGCGATCGTCGGCAATATCTTCACGCCGCACGGCATGTC
The DNA here is from genome assembly GCF_056280385.1 of Neorhizobium sp. USDA 3394. Classification (NCBI taxonomy): domain Bacteria; kingdom Pseudomonadati; phylum Pseudomonadota; class Alphaproteobacteria; order Hyphomicrobiales; family Rhizobiaceae; genus Neorhizobium; species Neorhizobium sp. USDA 3394. Next base: position 292,151 of record NZ_JBWCDU010000002.1, on the reverse strand, counting down.
GCAGCAGAACCTGCTTGCCCGCCTGAAACCACCGGCCTTCATGAGCGGCAGCAATCCAAACTTCCCGCTCGGCACCGACCGCATCGGTCGCGACATGGTGGCAAGGGTGATCGCCGGGCTGCAGATGTCGCTTTCGGTGGCGATTGCCGGCACGATCATCGGCGCCGTCTTCGGCTCCCTGATCGGCTTCATCTCTGCGCATTTCCGCGGCTGGGTCGAGGAAGTGCTGATGATGCTGGTCGACTTCCAGGCGTCGCTGCCATTCATCCTCATCACGCTCACGCTGCTCGCCTTCTTCGGCAACAGCATGACGCTGTTCATCATCCTGATGGGCCTGTTCGGATGGGAGAAATACGCTCGTCTTTCGCGCGGCGTGGTTCTGTCGGCGATCAACCAGCCTTACGCCAAGGCCATCGTCGCGCTCGGCGCCGGCAACGGCCGGCTCTACCTCAAGCATGTGCTGCCGAACGTGGCGAGTGCCCTGATCGTCCAGGTAACGCTGACATTCCCGCAGATCATCCTTCTGGAAACCTCGCTCAGCTTCTTGGGGCTGGGCATCCAGGCGCCGCAGACCAGCCTCGGCCAGATCCTCGGCGACGGCCGTGACTATCTCTCGACCGCCTGGTGGATCTCGATCTGGCCCGGCCTGGTCATCTTTCTCGTCACGCTTTCGATGAGCATCGTCGGCGACTGGCTGCGTGACCGCCTCGATCCGATGCTGCGTGCCCGAACAACCTGAAAATGCCGTTCGAACATAAATGAACAAGGGAAGGTGGAACGATGTTTACAAGACGTGAAGTAGGAAATCTCATTCTCGGAGCGGGGGCGCTGTCGATGGTCGGCAGCCTCCCGAAGGCCAATGCCGCCGAGCGACCGTCGCTCAATATCGCGGTCGACAATCTCTGGGCCAATATGGCGACGATCAACGGCATCTCCACGACGTCGCGCCGTATCTTCCCGAATTTCTACGACAACCTCGTCGACCGCGACTACATCAAGGACGAGAACGGCCTGATCTTTGCGCCGAAGCTTGCCACCAAATGGGAGCAGAAGGGCAATATCTGGACTTTTACATTGCGTGAGGGCGTGAAGTTCCATGACGGCACCGAGATGACGGCGGAAGACGCGGTCTTCACGCTGTCGCCCGAACGGCTCTGGGGCGCAAAGCCCTTCGAGCCGCGCGGCAAGACGTTTACCGCCGGCTTCAAGCGCGTCGAGGCGACCGGCAAATACACGTTCGAGATCGAGACCGAGCGGCCGGACCCGAACATGCCGAGCAAGCTCACCGGTTATATCGGCTTCGTCGTGCCGAAAAAATATTACATGGAAGTCGGCGTCGATGCCTTCGGCCAGAAGCCGATCGGCACCGGTCCCTACAAGGTGACGACCTTCCGTTCCGGCGAAATCATGGTTCTGGAAGCCTTCGACGACTACTGGGACGGCCCACCGCCGGTCAAGCAGATCTCCTGGAAGATCGTTCCGGAATTCGCCGCCCGCATGGCCGGCCTCGTCTCCAAGGAATTCGACTTCATCGTCAACATTCCGACCGACCAGGAAGCGGCGCTTGAGAAATACAAGGGCGTGACGCTGAAGCGTGTCCTGGCCGACAACTATCCGGCCTTCGCCTTCAACACGCGTCCCGATCCGGTTGACAATCCGCTCGTTGATCCGAACCTGCGCTACGCCATGGTCCAGGCGATCGACATGAACGCGATCGTCCAGGCGCTGTTCAACGGCACGACCGAGCATCCGGCTGTTCCTTTCAATTTCAAGGAATACGGCAAATTCTACGACCCGAACCTGCCGGTGAAACTGCCTTATGACGTGGCCGCCGCCAAGGCGCTCGTCGCCAAGACCAAATACAAGGGAGAGAAGCTCCTCTGGCACATCACTCGCCAGTTTTACCCGAACTACGAGGCGGCTGCCGAAATCATGGTCGAGCAGTGGCGCGAGATCGGCGTCAATGTCGAGGCCCAGGTCCTCGACAATTTCGAACTCGTCTATCGCCGCCCCTATCACATGATGAACATGTCGATGAGTTCGGACTTCATCCCCGGCGATCCCTACCAGCCGCTGTGGCTCGATTGGGGTCCGACCGCATCGCGTTCGACCGCCACTTGGAAGACCTGGGACCCGTCTCCGGAATTTCTCGCACTCGGCAAGAAGTTCGATGAGGCGACCGGTTTCGAAGAACGCAAGAAGGCCTATCTGGCGCTCTCGGAAGAATGGCAGCGCATCACGCCCGGCTACTACATGTGGAAGAGCGTCTACAACTGCGCTCACCGCGCCGGCATCGAGTTCAAGTTCAAGCCGAATGGCGAAATGCGCATCTACGGCGATTACTTCAAGTTCGTATGATGAGCATCAAACGCAAGCATGCGCTGAAGGACATGACGTTCGCGGAGTTCCGCGAACGTCTTTCCGAAAAGCCCGTCATCCTGCTGCCCTTCGGAAGCCAGGAGGAACAGGGACCCCATGCCCCGATGGGCGATTTCATGCTGACCGAAGCGGTGGCGGCAAAAGTGGCGGAAGCCTCCGATGCGATCGTCGCGCCGATCATCCCGTTCGGCTACGCCGATTTCTTCAAGACCATTCCCGGCGGCATCCAGTTCCGGGCCTCGACCTTCTCGGCCGTGGTCGAGGACACCGTCACCGCTTTCCTCGATCACGGCATCGAGCATATCCTGATCCTGAACGGCCATACCAGCAACGCGCCTCTCTTCGACCAGACGCTTCGCCGCATCCGCGCCGAGCGCGGGGTTTCCGTCGCCTTCATCAATCTCTGGCAGGCGATCCCGGATGCGCTCTGGAAGGAACTGCACGGTCCCTCAGTCGCCGCAGCCCGCGGCCATGGCGGCGATCCGCTGACCTCGATCTACCTGCATCTCTTCCCAGAGCTGATGCGCATGGATCTCGCCCGCCCTTCGGTGCGTGAAAAGGCCTTCGGCCTGCCGACCGGCGGTGTCAACAATGTCCAGTTCGAGGGCATGCCGGTGCATGTACCGCTCAACTGCCATGAGGTGAATGCCGACGGCATGCTCGGCGGCGACCCGTTGCTGGCCAGCGCCGAAAAGGGCGAGAAGATGGTCGAACATCTGGTCGGCTTCTGCGCCCGTTTCGTGGAGCACCTGCGCTGCTGCGACATGCGCTCGGTCACGGCCTTTTCACGCCAAGAGGAAAAGGCGACATCATGAGCAACGAGCGGCTTACTATCGAACATCTGAGCGTGCCGCTGCCCCGCGGTGCCGATCGCGCGCATGCGGTCGAAGATCTGTCGCTGTCGGTCAGCAAGGGCGAAATCCTCTGCATCGTCGGCGAATCCGGCTCCGGAAAATCGCTGACCGCGCTCGCCACCATGGGCCTCCTGCCCCGCAACCTCGGCAAGCCCGCCGGCAAGGTGATGTTCGAGGGCAAGAACCTGCTCACCCTCGACGAGGCGACCCGCCGGGACATTACCGGCCGGCGCATCGCCATGATCTTCCAGGAGCCGACCGCCGCGCTCAACCCGATCTTCCGGGTCGGCGAGCAGGTATCCGAGACATTCCGCATCCACACATCGCTGAGCCAGGCGGAGATCCGCAAGAAGGTCATCGACCTCTTCCGCGAAGTGCAGCTTCCCAATCCGGAGCAGATCTTCCATTCCTATCCGCACCAGCTGTCCGGCGGCCAGTGCCAGCGGGTGATGATCGCGACCGCCCTTGCGCTCGATCCGTCCGTGCTGATCGCCGACGAACCGACCACGGCACTCGACGTCACCACCCAGGCGCAGATCCTAAAGCTGATGCTGGAGCTTCGCGCCCGGCACGAGACCGGCATCATCTTCATCACCCACGATTTCGGCGTGGTGGCCGAGATCGCCGACCGCGTCGCCGTCATGCAGATGGGCAAGCTCATCGAGATCGGCACCCGCGACGAGATCCTCAACCATCCCAAGCAAGATTATACCCGCCGCCTGCTCGCCGCCGTGCCGACGCTGACGCCGAGGAAGGAACGCGAAGGCCTCGGCAGTCCGGTTCTGATCGCCAGGAACATCGTCAAGACTTTCACCCGCTCCGGCCTGTTCGGCGGTGGCCGCACGGTGAAGGCTGTTGACGATGTCGATATCACCATCCGCCGCGGCGAGACGCTGGGCCTGGTCGGCGAATCCGGTTCCGGCAAGTCGACGCTGGCACAATGCGTCATCCGCCTCGTGCAGCCGGAAAGCGGCGACATCCTGATTTCCGGCGGCGATTTCGCCGGCCTCAACGGCAAGGCGTTGCGCGAGGCGCGCCGCAAGGTGCAGATCGTCTTCCAGGATCCGTACACCGCGCTCGACCCGCGCCAGAAGGTCGGCGATTCCATCGCCGAAGGCCCGGTCATTCACGGCCTCGACCGTAAGGCGGCGATGGCCCGCGCGCTCGACCTCCTCGAAGCCTGCGGCCTCGACCGTGCCTCGGCCACCCGTTTCCCGCACGAGTTCTCCGGCGGCCAGCGGCAGCGCATCTGCATCGCCCGGGCGCTTGCCGTCGAACCGGAGCTGCTGATCGCCGACGAGAGCGTTTCGGCCCTCGACGTCTCGGTGCAGGCGCAAGTGCTGAAACTGCTCGCCGACATGCAGGAGCGGCTCGGCTTCGGCATCCTGTTCATCACCCACGACCTCAGGGTCGCGAGCCAGATCTGCGACAATATCGCGGTGATGCGCAACGGCCGCATCGTCGAACGGGGCGATCCGGCCTCGCTGTTCGGTGCGCCGAAGGAAACCTACACGAAGGAACTGCTCGCCGCCGTGCCCGGCAAGGGCTGGCAGCACCACGCCGCCAAAAACGAGGCCGGGACGGAAAGATCCCGGGAGGAAACCCCATGAAGAAATATCAGATCGGCAACGTGCCGAAGCAGCTCGATCCGGAACTCATCGCCAAGTTCGAGAGCGTCGAAGTGGCGACGATCGGACATTTCCGCCATCGCGGCTTCGTGCACCATTCGATTGCGCCGGTCGTCGAGCCGGGCAGGACACTGGTCGGCACGGCGGTGACGGTGGCGATCCCGGCGACCGACTCTACCCTCCTCCACCACGCGATCGGCTTCATCCGCCCGGGCGATTTCCTGTTGGTCGACCGGCTCGGCGACGACCGGCACGCCTGCATCGGCGGCGGCGTCGCCTTCGCGATCAAGACGGCGGGGGCCATTGGCGTTGTGCTCGACGGGCCCTGCACCGATGTCGAGGAAATCCTGGAACTTGATTTGCCGTTCTGGTCACGCGGCGTCTCCGGCATCACCACCAGGCTCAACGATCTCGGCGGCTCGCTTAACCTGCCGATCTCGTGTGGCAACGTTCCGGTGCTTCCGGGCGATGTCGTGGTTGCCGATGCGAGCGGCATCGTGGTGATCCCGATCGACGAGGCGGAGGAAGTCGTCGAGGAGGCGATTGCACGACAGGCACGCGCGGGCCGCAACAAGGACAAGATCGCAGCCGGCGAAAAGCTCGGCGCTCTGTCGGGCGCAAGTCGCCTGGTTGCCGCCGCGCTGGAGCCGAAATGATGGAAAATCCGCAATACAATCACCTGCGCGTCGAGCGCGGCGTCTACCGCAAGATCGCAGGGGTCAGCGAACGTGGCGTCGTCACCTCCCAGCACTACGCGGCGGCCGAGGCAGGCGCCGCGGTCCTGTCGGCGGGTGGCAATGCCGTCGACGCTGCGGTGACCGCCGCCTTTACCCTGCAGACCGTCGAACCCTGGATGACCAGCCTTGCCGCCTGCGGCTACATGCTGGTCGCCCAACCGGACGGCAAGGTCGAAGTCATCGAATTCACCGGCCGCGTGCCTTCGTATTTTGACGAGGAATTCTACAAGCCCGATCCGACCATCAAGACCTTTATCGGCCATCCCGCTTCGATCGACAACCGCAACGTCCGCGGCTTCACCGCCGCCGTGGTGCCCGGCTGCGTGCGCGGCTTTGCCGAAGCCCTGAACCGTTACGGCACGATCGGCTTCGACCGGGCACTTCAGCCCGCGATCGACCGTGCCCGCAAGGGCATGTATGTCGACTGGCACACGACGCTGGCCATCGCGATCGCCGAGGGGGAACTCGGTTTGGATCCCGGCGCCCGTTCGATCTTCCTGCCGAACGGCCATGCGCCGGAGCCCGGCGCCACCCTGCCGCTCGACCAGCTTGCGAAGACACTGGAGCAGCTGGCCAACGAAGGCCCGGATTCGCTCTATGGCGGCGCGATCGGCGAGAAGCTGGTGACCGACCTCAACTCCGGCGGCAGTTCCATCACCCTGGAGGACCTGGCCAATTACGCCCCCCTCCTCTATCCGTCCCGGACCATGTCGCTGCAGGGGAAGACCGTGCATGTGGCCGGAGAAACCAGCGCCGGCCAGCGGCTCTTCGACGCGCTCGATCACTTCGACAGGAAGCGCGGCAAAGGCCCGGTCGACGCTGATTTCTTTACCGCCATGGCGCAAGCCCTCTGGGAGAGCTTCGGCGCCCATCGCAAGCGCCTCAACCCGGCCGAGACGACCAACAAGACCAGCACGACGCAGGTCAATGCGGTGGATTCCGAAGGCCGGATGGTGGCGATCACCTTCACGCTGCTCAACCGGTTTGGCGCCCGCGCGCTGTCTCCTTCGACGGGCATTCTCTTGAACAACGGCATGTCCTGGTTCGACCCGACGCCTGGACGCGCCAACTCGCTGACGCCGAATGCCTATGCGCCGAGCAACATGTGCCCGGTGGCAATCACCGACGAGGGCGGTGCGTTCGCGGCCTATGGCGCCGCCGGCGGCAACCAGATCGTGCCGTCGCTTGCCCAGCTCACCGGCATGATCCTGCATGCGGGCATCGACATCGAGGAAGCGATGAACATGCCGCGCATGACGACCGGGCCGCATAGCGACATCATCGTCAATGTCGACATGCCGGCAGAGCAGATCGAAGCGCTTGAAAAGATCGCCAAGGTGAAGCCCGCAGCGGCGGTCGTCTATCCCCGGCCCTTTGCCGCTCCCGGCATGGTCGGCAGGCGCGGCAATGCCTTTATCGGCATGCCCGACATCACCTATCCCGCCGCCTACGCCGCCACGGCCTGAACGAGACTCCTATGACCGACCTGACCTTCGCCCCCGTCGAGATCGACGGCGTTCTCGAGATCATTCCGCCGACTGCGCCAGCCATCCCCATGGTGTTCGACTCGCCCCATAGCGGCTTGACCTTGCCGGATTTCGAACGCACCGCTTCCGACGAACTGGTACGCGCCGCTTCCGACACCTATGTGGACGACCTCTTCGGCTTCGCACCCTCGATCGGGGCTCCGCTGCTGATCGCCCATTTTCCCCGCAGTTTCCTCGACCTCAACCGGTCGATGAAGGACGTCGATCTGGAAATGGTCGATGGAGAATGGCCTCATCCGACGCGCGACAGCGCCTCGGCCCGCCGCGGCATGGGGCTCACCTGGCGTTACGCCTGGGGCAACACACCGATGTATGGTCGCAAGTTGACAGTGAAGGAGCTGGAGGACCGTATCGACACCTATTGGCGGCCCTACCACCGCGAAATTGTGCGGCTGCTCGACGAAACCCATGCCGCCTTCGGCAAGGTCTATCACGTCAACTGCCACTCGATGCCGGCGATCGGCCATGTGCTCTCGCCCGATCCGGCCGGCACCGTCCGCAAGGACATCGTGGTCGGTGACTATGAGGGCGTGTCGAGCGAGCCGGATTTCGTGAAACTGGTGGTCGAGACGCTGGAGGGGTTCGGTTATTCGGTGTCGCTCAACGTGCCCTTTAAGGGGGCCGAGCTGGTTTCGGCCTACAGCTCGCCTGGAAAAAACCGCCACAGCATCCAGATCGAACTCAACCGCAAACTCTACATGGACGAGAATACCCGAGAGAAAATCGCCGGTTATGATGAATTGAAAGCCAATCTCGCCAAGCTCGGCACGGTCATGCGCGACTATGTCATCCACGAAAGCTGAGAGGCAGCGGGCGCCACCAGGTCCCGCGACAGGGCACATAAGCTCTCCTTAACGCTCAATACGTATTGTGAGGTGCAACAGGCCAGCGCGGAATGGTAGGCGATCTTCATTGACGACAGCGGTTCCCCTTCAGTTACATTCATCGTCGCTGCCCGCGGCCCCGGACGGCCGGGCCGCTCCGATGCTGGTCACCCGAAACATCGCTCATCTGCCGACGGATGTTCTGGTCATGGGCACCGATGCAGCCAAGCTGGACCTCGATCGACTTCCGGTGGGAAACATCGAGCTGTCGGTTGTTCCAGCGTGTGACCGCCTGGAGAACCTGCAAACGATCGTGGAGGGGTCACAACCCCACCTTATCCTGCTCGACATTCAATTCGCGGGCTTGTGCGGCGTGCAGATCTGCCGCCAGCTGAAACGCAGTTCGGTGACGTCTGAAATACCGGTGATCCTGGTCACTCCCGAGGGCGATATCGATGGAAGGATCGCTGGTTTTGAGGCCGGTGCGGCTGACTGTGTCTCAAGCACGATCGACAGCAGGGAACTGGGTGCGCGCGTCAACGCGCACCTCGCGTCAAGCCGCAGTCGCAAGCAGATCCTTGACCAGGACGAACAGCTTCGGACTGCACTTGCGAGCATGAGCCAGGGTGTCTGTCTCTTCCATGCGGACGGCACATTGGCCTTGTCCAACAGTCGCTATGCCGAGGTTTACGGCGTCGATCCGGCCTTGATTCATCCCGGACAGTCGCTCGAAGACATTATAAAGTTGAGGGACGAAGTCGGAGCCTTTCCAACGATGTCCAGAGAGGAATACCTCGCATGGGCTGAAGACACGAACGCCGGCGCTTCCTCGCAAGTCTGGATCAAGGAACTGAGATCGGGCAAGGTCATCCGAGGCTGTCATCAGCGCACGGCTGACGGAGGCTGGGTATCGACGCATGAGGACGTTACCGAGGCGCGATTGGCCGAACGATCTCTTGCTCAAGCTCATGCGCAGGCCGAGCGCGCAGAGCAGGAAGCAAGAGCCGCCCATGCGCGCCTGCTGGCCGCCTTCGAAGTCGTCCCGGAAGGCCTGGCACTGTTCGATGAAGACGATCGATTTGTGATGTGGAATCGCCGCTACGAACAGCTTTACGCCGATAGTGGTGCTCCCCTCGCCAAGGGCATGGGTTTCGAGGAGAGACTTCGCAGCGGGCTGCAGCGTGGCCAGTATCCCGACGCGATCGGCCGTGAAGAGGAATGGCTGGCGGATCGATTGGCGCGTCACGCGGAGCCGAAGAGTGCCCATGAGCAGCGCCTGCCGGGGAACCGATGGGTCCGGATCGAGGAACGACGTGTTTCGGGCGGCGGAAGCGTCGGGATTCGCGTCGACATCACGGATCTCAAGATGCGCGAGGCGTCCTTTCGGCTGTTATTCGAAGGAAACCCGCTGCCGATGTGGGTTCAGGACCGGAAGAGCCTTCAATTTCTCGACGTCAACCAGGCCGCTCTCGATCACTACGGTTATGATCGCGACCTTTTTCTTTCCATGACACTTCTGGACATCCTTTCACCAGAGGATCGGGAAAGAATGAAAACCGCGGTGCCGGGTGAGGAGCAGGTGAGCGACGCCAATCGTTCCCAGCGGCACCGGACGGCTGGCGGTGCCGAAATCGAGGTCTTTATCTATTCGAGCCAACTTGCCTTCGACACCCATCCGGCGTCGCTGATTGCCGCAGTCGACGTCACCGAGCGAAAACGTGCGGAAAGGGCGCTGCTTCAGCATCGCGACGATCTCGAGGAAACAGTGCGCAGCAGAACTGCGGAAATTGCCCGTCAGGCTGCGGAACTGGAACGGATGCTCGATCAAGAGCGGCAGGTCAACGAATTGCAGCGGCAATTCGTCTCCATGGCGTCTCACGAATTCCGGACGCCGCTTTCGATCATCGACGGCGCGGCGCAACGTCTGGTTCGTCGCAAGAACGCGGTGACATCGGAATTCATCGGCGAGAAGACGGAGCAGATCCGCAGCGCCGTTTCGCGAATGCTGGAGCTGATGGAAAGCATCCTCGCAGTCGGACGCCTGGATCACGGGCACCTCGATATCGTCCGCAAGCCATGTGCATTGGGCGACATCATCAGCACCTGCAGCGCGCGGCAGGAAAGCATACGCAAATCACACCGGTTCCTGCTTGATCTGGAGCGGCTCCCCTCGACTATCTATGGCGACGGTGCCGCGCTGGAGCAGGTGTTCACCAATCTCTTCTCGAATGCCGTCAAATACGCGCCGGACTCTCCGGACGTCTATGTGACGGGGTGGCAGCAAGACGACTGTGCCCAGATCACCGTTCGAGACGAGGGCATAGGCATCGATGCGGACGACTTGCCCAAGATGTTCGGGCGCTATTTCCGGGCCAGAAGTTCGTCCGGTATCGCGGGTACGGGCATCGGACTCAACCTGGTGAAACAGGTGGTTGAACTCCATAACGGGGAAATCCACGTTGACAGCGTCAAGGGTGAAGGAACTGTGTTTACGATCAAGCTGCCGATCGCGAGGCCTGAGCAAATCGTGGAGGACGAGGCCCAGACGTTGACCGACCGGGCCGGGCCGCCGATCGACGGCCAGTCCTTAAAGTAACAAAGCGCAGGCTCGCGGTGATTGGGACCCGGCTCCGATCGGTTCGATAACCCGTCTTGTCCCCGGTCATCCGGGCCCTAAATCCGGCTCATGGACGCTGAGCGAATCACAGGTTCTACCGAATCGGCAAGGGCGTCTTCGCGGAAACCTCTCCAAAGGCCGAGCCCGGCCATTGTGGAACAAGTCGAGCGTCTACTGGGTGGGCGCACGCGCAATATCCGGCTTCACGGAGAGCTGGCCCGGCTTTTTCGCGAACGCTCCTGGCCGCAGACTGCCAAGATCATCCGCGCGTGGATGATCTGGGTCATCGTGCTCGACGTCCTGACATTGGGCCTCTACGCAATCCTGCTTCCCACCCATACCGTGATGTCGATGCTTTGGCCGGCATCCATCCTTCCCCCCGCAGCGCTCGTCGCCGCGATTACCTTTCTGCGGCCGCGCGCTTTGTGGCTGCAGGGAGTTTTGCTCCTGACGTCGGTCTTTTTCATCCTCCTGTCCGTAGCCTTGGTGGGCGTCAGCGCCGGTGGCGAGTTTTATGAGCGCCATCTGACCATCATGCTTTTTGTGGCCGTCACTGCCATCATTATCTTTCCCATCCTGCTTGGCTGGGCCGTGGCGATCGGTGCTTCGGCCCTTGGTATCTACCTCGTGTTTCAACTGCACAATCCAGGTATCGAGGTGGGGAGTGCCGTAGCCGGCACGCTCTTTTTTGCGAGCGGCGTGGCAGCAACCATCGTTGCCCGGCGCACCGCCACGATCTTGGCTCACAAGAGCTTCCTGCTCGAGTTGCGGGACCGAAGTCGCCTTGCCGAGCTTGCTGATGCCAATTCCCAGCTGGAACTGCTTGCACAAACCGATCCGCTGACCGGTGTTGCCAACCGGCGCTCGATGATGGAAACGCTCTATCGGTTCTGGAACGAGGACCTGACACGAACCAGAGGCGCGGCGATGCTGATGTGCGATGTCGATGACTTCAAGCGCCTCAACGACAGTCTCGGGCATGCTGAAGGCGACCGCTGCCTGGTGAAGGTAGCCGGCATCATTCAAAGCAGTATGAGAGACGAGCGGGACCAGGTCGCCCGTTACGGAGGCGAAGAGTTTCTCGTCTTCCTTCCGGGTGCTGATGAACAGGAGGCCAGAATTGTCGCCGAAAGAGTTCGCAGCCGCGTAGAGGCTGCGTCACTTCCGAACCCTGCCTCTCGCGTCGTTCCCTATGTCACTGTCAGCATTGGATTAGCGGCGGTGATGCAAGACGGGGAATTCGTTTCCGCGGAACATCTTCAGCGCCAGGCGGACGCCGCGCTCTACCTTGCCAAGAAGGCCGGCCGGAACTGTCTGATGATCCATGCTCCGGAGCCCGGCCACATCTCCGATTAGACCTGCTCTGCCTCGATCCGACTTCAATGTCCGGATGCTCGGCCAATCAGGGAGGGCCATTTGCCAAGCGTTTCGGTCAATTTTATCCGATCTTCCGCAGCGAGCCGCGGCAGGCCGGGAACTCTCACGTCGCCGACGGAAATGCCAAACTCTATCTCCACGGCTTCCTTGACGACCGTCACGTTTGCGCCGTTGCGGTACTGCGTCCGCATCCGCTCGAACGGTTCGATGATTTCGATCATCCGGCGGGCCTCCCGATAATCTCCGGACTCAAGCGCTGCATGAATCGCCAGCGAGATTTGCGGCGCGACATTGACGAGGCCGGACGTGAACCCCCGGGCGCCGGCAGCGGTGAAGGCTGGCGCCCAGCTTTCCGCCAGGCCGCAAACGAACGGCGCGTTGCCCTCGGCAGAGGCCGCGACGGCCCGAGATAGAAGCAGGATGTCAGTCGTCGCGAACTTGATGCCGGCGATGTTCGGATGAGCCGCGAGCCGCAGCATGTCGTCAAGGCTGAAACCGTCCGCCCTTACGTAAGCCACCATCGGCAACAGGGAGGCATCGGCGAGATTGCGGAAATAATCGATCTGGGCGGCGGGCGCGGCGAAAGGATCGACCGGCTGATGCGACATGACGGCGGACGCACCGATCGCCTTCGCTGTCCTGGCCATGCCAATCGCCTCTCGCAACGAGCGGCCGACGGCCGCCGTCACCGGCGCCTTGCCATCGACGCCCGCCACTGCCGCTTCGGTGACGACCGTGATTTCCGCCGGGGTGAGCGCATAAAACTCACCGGTATTGCCGGCCGCGACGATATTGTGGATGCCGGCTTTCGCCACCCGCGCGTAGATCGCACGGGTGATCCCGATGTCGACCTCGCCATCCGCTCCGTAGGCCGTGATCGGTACACCGGAAATGCCGGTCAGGATTTCGCGGAATGTCTGGATATCCATGAGCTTTTCCTCAAATTGCGAAGCGATGAACAGGCGTGCCGCGGACCCCCGGCTCGAAGGCGTAGATCGTGCCGTCTTCGAAAGTGCCGTTGTTGTCGGTAGAGAGCGTGGTCACGTAGAGAGTAGCGAGATCGGGTCCGCCGAAGCAGGGCATGCTCGGCCCCTTGGCGGGCATCAGATAGGCCTCGACAACCGTTCCATCCGGCGAGATGCGGTTAAGCCGTCCCCCCTGCTGGCCGGCGATCCAATAGAATCCGTCGGCATCCATGGCGGCGCCGTCCGGCCGCCCTTCCTCCGGTGTGAAGTTGTGCAGGCGGCGAGGCGGACCTTTGACGCCGTGCGCCGGATCGAAATCGAAGATCTGGGCGTAGAGCCCACTGCTGTCGGAATGGTACATGGTCCGCCCACCCGGGCTCCAGGCGATACCGTTGGAGGTCATCAGGTCGCCATCGATGATTGTGTCGAACGACCCGTCCGGCTTCACCCGGTAAAGGCGGCCATTGCCCGTCTGCGGTATCGCCTCGTCGCGGGTGCCGACCCAGAAGCAGCCATCCGGCCCGGCCTTGCCGTCGTTTAGCCGACTGTCCGCCCGGCCGCCGTCCGGATCGCAGAGCAGTTTCATCGAACCGGTTTCGGGGTTCAGCAGATATACGCCGCTTTCCAGCGCCACCGCGACGTCGCCGTGTTCACACAGGGCCAGACAGCCGATCTTCGCCGGCATCTCGAACCGATCGACGGCGCCGCCGGCCCGCAGGCAGATTGCCGCGGGCGCGAGGATGTCGACGAACCAGAGATCGCCGGTGCGCTCGTCCCAAGTGGGAGATTCTCCGACCTTAAGGGGAAAGTCGATGACGCGGCGAACCTTCGGTGTGATGATCTTTGTTTCGCTCATCGTGCAGCCTCCGTGAATACGATCAATCCGTTTTCGTCCCGGAGCCGGATTGTCCCATCGTGTTGCGAATCGCAGAAACCTCCGCCCTGGAAGAATGCGGCGACCGGGCTTTCATCCACCGGCTCAAGGCGTAGATGATCGCGCGAAAAATCCTGCGGGCAGTAACCGAGCCGCTCGGCAAGGTCATCTTTCCACCAGCCGGCGTCGTTGCGCGACATGCCATAGACGACTGCGGCAGCGATGTCGGGATGGGTGAGGCCGATCTTCACAAGCTGGAACAGGTCGCGCGGGCTGATCCAGATCGCCGCCGCCCGTTCGCTGTTCGGATAGGGACCGGCATTGCCGATGCGGATCGACAGCGTGTGGATCCCCGCCTTGTCGTAATAAAATCCGGCGACCATCTCGCCCCAGCATTTCGACAGGCCGTAGCGCGTGTCGGGACGCGGCACGTCGCGGGGCGTGATCGTCTGGGAACGGGGATAGAAGCCGGTCGCGTGATTGCTGGACGCGAAGACGACGCGTTTCGTGCCGTTGGCGCGGGCGGCATCGTAGAGATTATACGTGCCCAGAATATTGCTCTGCAGCATGTCGCCGATATCGGCCTCGCGGGGAAGCCCGCCGAGGTGAATGACGCCATCCATGCCTTCGAGTGCGGCACGCATAGCGCCTGCATCCGCCAGATTACCCTCGAAGAAGCTCTCGTTCGACGCGAGTTCCTTTGCAGGACTGATGTCGATCAGCCTGATGTGATCGACCTCGGGGCGCAGAAATCCCCTGAGCTGCGTGGCGATATTGCCCGCACCACCTGTTATCGCAATCCGTCTCAAAACCCCTCCTCGCGATGGCTGGCATCGCATGAAATCGAAGGCCTCCTAGCCTCCCACGCCCTGGAACATGCGGGCGCGCGCATTCAGTATATGGTTCTTCATGGCGTCATGGGCCGCCGTTTCCCGCCGCGCCAGGATCGCCTCCACGATCGCCTGGTGCTCGTCCTGCACGTGCCGCACATGCAGCGGCGTCCGCTTCAGGCTGAGGCTGCGGGTCACCGACATGCCGATCGAAAAATGCGGCCTGAACCAGTCGCGGACAGTGACGTGGAACTGGTTGCCGGTCGCCGCGGCGATGGCGTCGTGCAGGTATTGGTCCTCTTCCGCACCGAGTTCACCGATTTCCAGGCAGTGTTCGAGGGCCGCAAGCGCCGAAAGGATCCGGATCCTGTCATGAGCCTGCCAGTTGCGTGCCGCCAGTTCTGCCGCCTCCGCCTCAAGTCCGGCGCGGAACTCGAAGAACCGTTGCACGTCGGCGAGCGATCCGACCGGAACCTGCTTCAGCACCGACGAGTCCGGCCGCTGCCGCACATAGGAACCGGATCCCTTGCGCGACACGATCAGCTGATCCCTGCGAAGCCGCTCCAAGGCTTCGCGCACCACGGGGCGGGACGCCCCGAACATGACTGCGAGGTTCGGCTCGGACGGAAGGCGCTCGTTGACGGGAAAACGGCCGTCGGCGATCATG
This sequence comes from Neorhizobium sp. USDA 3394, assembly GCF_056280385.1. Lineage (NCBI taxonomy): Bacteria > Pseudomonadati > Pseudomonadota > Alphaproteobacteria > Hyphomicrobiales > Rhizobiaceae > Neorhizobium > Neorhizobium sp. USDA 3394. The sequence goes on along the minus strand of NZ_JBWCDU010000002.1, from coordinate 276,852 downwards.
CCTACGATCTTCTCGTAGATGATGTCGCTGAAACGAGGCTCCGCCTTGGAGGCCGCTATCACGCCCGATTGGTTCATCAACGTCCCTTTTCACGTCTCCGTTCGCGAAAGGCCAGTTCGGCTTCCGGTGGACAAAGACCGAAAATGCCCTTGCCCGCCCTTACGCGTTCTTCGACGAAATTCTCGAAAACGGTCTGCTCGAAGGCTTCGTCGGCCACCTCTTCCGCCATCGCCGCCGGAATGACAACCAAGCCTTCGTCATCGCCGACCATGATGTCGCCCGGATAGACGGGCACATCGCCACAGCCGATCGGCTGGTTGAGATCGAGCGCGTGGTGCCTGATTAGGTTGGTCGGGGCGGAAGGCGCGGAGTGATAGGCCGGTCCGACGAGGCGCGGAGCGTCCTTGCTGATCTTGTGCACGTTGCGAATGAAGACGTTCCGCAGGCCGTGTTTCAGACGCACCGACGTCAGCGTTGCTGCCGAGACGCTCTTCAATTTTTGGCGCGATTCGTCGCTGAAAGTCATGCGTCTCCTCCCTGTCGACATGGCTTTTGAACCAGCAGTATTTAACCTGTAAAAATCTGTCAATACTTGTAATCATCTGAAAACCTGCTTATGGTCATTTTAGCCGATGGGATGGAGGTCCTCGGCGGTCGTGGCGGTAGGGAACCTGCCATCGATCGCCTTTCAGGTCGGCGGTTCATTTGGGAGGAAATTTATGCGCGACGACGAAAATATGTCTTCCGGCTTTACCCGCCGGACGTTCCTCGCAGGCGTTGGCGGGGCTGTTGCCCTGTCAGTTGCGGGCGGCAGCGCCAGCGCGGCCGCGACCAAGGAGGCGCCGCAGCTTGCGGCTCTCGTCAAGGACGGCAAGCTGCCGCCGCTTGCCGAACGTCTTCCGAAGAACCCGATGGTCGTGAAGCCCTGGGAAAAGGTGGGCGCTTACGGCGGCACGCTGCGGCGCGGCCTTCGCGGCTCGTCCGACCATAACGGCATCCTGCGCATGGTCGGCAACCAGGGCCTGGTGCGCTGGAACATGGATTTCACCGCCGTCCTGCCGAACCTTGCTGAGAGGTGGGAGGTCAATGCCGATGCTTCGCAGTTCACCTTCTACCTCTTGAAGGGCGTGAAGTGGTCGGACGGCCATCCGTTCACGGCCGACGACGTGGTCTTCGCCATCGAGGATGTCGTCAAGAACAAGGACCTCTACAGCTCGACGCCGGCGCAGATTGCCGTGGCCGGCAAGCCGGTCGTGGTCGAAAGGATCGACGACTACACCGTCAAGTTCACCTTCGCCGCAGCCAACGCGCTTTATCTGGAAAACCTTGCGACCCCGCTCGGCCAGCATCCGACTCTGTTTGCCAAGCACTACTGCAGCAAGTTCCTGCCGAAATACAACCCGAACCTTGACGCGGACGTAAAAGCGGCCGGTTCATCGAGCTGGCCGGACCTCTTCCGCGCCAAGTGCGGCGACATCGAGATTCCGCAGCGCTGGGGAAATGCCGAGAAGCCGGTGCTCGATCCGTGGATGATCAAGGAAGCCTATTCCGGCGGCGCAACCCGGGTGCTGATGGTCCGCAACCCTTACTTCTGGCAGGTCGATACCGACGGCAACCAGCTGCCCTATATCGACGAGCTGAATTTCGGCATCTCGCAGGACGTCGAGTCGCTGATGCTCAACGTCATCTCCGGCAAGATCGACATCCAGGAGCGCCATATCAACTCGCTCGCCAACAAGCCGACGCTATCGCAGAACATGAAGAAGGGCGATTACCGCCTGCTGTCGCTCGTCCCGTCCGCGGCGCAGCAGTGCTCGCTCTACCTCAACATGACCCACAAGGACCCGGTGCTGCGGAAGATCTTCGCCGACAAGTCGTTTCGCCAGGCGCTGTCGATGGGCATCAACCGCCAGGAAATCATCGACATCGTCTATTTCGGCCAGAGCGAGGGCTACCAGACCGGACCGCGCCCCGGCCATCCGTGGTATCACGAGAAGCTGGCCCGGCAGTTCACCGAGTTTGCGACGGACAAGGCCAATGCCATGCTCGACAAGGCGGGCCTCGACAAGAAGAATGCCAACGGCATCCGTCTCCGGCCTGACGGCCAGCCGCTGTTTTTCGCGGTCGACGTCATCCCCACGCTCTATCCCGACCTGGTCGACGTGCTGGAACTGGTGAAGGCGCATTGGGCGAAGATCGGGGTGAGCATGAAGGTCAACACCATCGAACGCGCGCTCTATTATACGCGAGGCGACGACAACGCCCATGATGCGCAGGTCTGGCCGGGCCCCGGCGGCCTCGACCCGATGCTCGATCCGCGCGACTTCTTCGCCTTCCATCCCCAAGGGTCGCGTTACGCCATCCCGTGGACGCTCTGGTACACGTCCAACGGCACCAAGGGCGAAGAGCCCCCGGAAAGCCAGAAGAAGCGCTTCAAGCTCTATGACGAGGCTCGTTCCACGGCCGATGTCGACAAACGCGGCGCGATCATGAAGCAGGTCTTCGATATCGCCGCGGAAGAATTCGAAGTCATGGGAATCTGCCTCGCCGTGGGTGGTTTCGGGGTGATCCGCAACAATCTGCGCAACGTTCCGGAAAAACAGCCCGATAGCTGGTCCTGGCCGAACCCCGGCCCGGCCCTGCCGCAGCAGTTCACGTTCACGAGCTGAGCGGGCACGCGCTGACTTACTCCAACTGTGCCGCCGCCTAACCGGCGGCGGCACCCTTCCGGTCCCATGCATCCACTGCCCGAACGATAGCCGACGAGCTTTCGGATCGGCATGCCGTGCAATCCGAATTGCGAGCTTTGCATGCTAAAATTTATCATCAAACGTCTGCTATGGATGATCCCGTCGCTGTTTGCGGTGAGCTTCCTCGCCTTCGTTCTGATCCAGCTTCCGCCAGGCGACTTCGTCACCACCTATATCGCGACGCTTGCCTCTTCCAACGAAGTGGTCGATCAGAACACCGCCGCCGCACTGCGCGAGCGGTTCGGCCTCGACCAGTCCATGCTGGTGCAATATCTGAAATGGATCTGGGGAATTCTGTCCCGGGGTGATTTCGGCATTTCCTTCGAGTGGCAGCAACCGGTCTCCGGCCTTATCTGGGAACGCATGGCGCTGACCCTGGTACTTGCGCTCGCAAGCCTGATCGCCACCTGGGCGATCGCGCTGCCGATCGGCGTCTATTCGGCAGTGAAGAAATATTCGATCGGCGACTATGCATTCACGGCCTTCACGTTCTTCGGCCTGTCGATCCCGTCTTTCCTGTTGGCGCTGGTGCTGATGTATATCGCCGCCGTCGAGTTCGGCGCGGATGTGGGCGGCCTTTTCTCACCTGAATACGAGACGGCCCCCTGGAGCATTGCCAAGACGCTCGACCTTCTGTCGCGTCTGTGGCTGCCGGTGGCGATCCTCGCGGTGTCCTCTACTGCCAGCCTGATCCGCGTCATGCGCGCCAACATGCTGGACGAGCTGCCCAAACCCTACGTCACGACTGCTCGTGCCAAGGGGCTCTCGGAGTTCCGGCTGCTGATCAAATACCCGCTGCGCATCGCGCTCAACCCGTTCATTTCGACGATCGCCTGGCTTCTGCCCAACCTGATCTCCGGCTCGGTCGTCGTGGCGATCGTGCTCAACCTGCCGACAGCGGCGCCCCTGCTTCTCCAGGCGCTGATGGCGCAGGACATGTATCTCGCAGGCGCCTTCGTGCTCCTGATCTGCGCTCTCACGCTGATCGGCTCGCTGATCAGCGACATCCTGCTTGCGCTGGTCGATCCGCGCATCCGGCTCGAATAGGAGGCCCGAATGGTCGATGCAACCATCCTCAACGATCGCCCCGATCGCGTCGCCGTCGCGGCGCAATGGCAGCTGATCTGGTGGGCCTTCAAGCGGCACAAGCTCGCCATGGCCGCCCTTTTCGTCACCGTCGCGATGTATACCGTCGCGATCTTCCCGGGCTTCTTTGCGATCAACGACCCGATCATGCAGAACGCCCGTTCGACCTTCCATCCGCCGCAGAGCATTCATTTCCTCGATACGGCAAACGGGTTCAGTTTTGGCCCGTACTATTACGGGATGAAGCTGACGCGCGATCCGAACACGCTTGCCGCCATCTTCGTCGAGGATCCCAATACGAAGATCCCGATCCAGTTCTTCGGGCGTGGCTACACCTATTCGGTGCTTGGCCTTTTCGAGACCGACATCCACCTCATCGCCACCACGGACGACACCAAGCCGCTCTATCTCTTCGGCGCCGACCGTCTCGGACGCGACGTCTTCAGCCGCACGGTGCAGGGTGCGCAGATCTCGCTGTCGATCGGCCTGGTCGGCGTTTTCCTGTCGCTGCTGCTCGGCATCGTGCTCGGTGGCATTTCCGGATATTACGGCGGCCGGATCGACTTCGTCATGCAACGCGTCATCGACTTCGTGCTGTCGCTGCCGACCATTCCGATCTGGCTGGCGCTCGCCGCAGCCCTGCCGCAGGGCTGGCCGGCAGCGATGCAATACATGATGATCACCATCATCCTGTCTTTCACAGGCTGGGCACAGCTTGCCCGCGTCGTGCGCGGCCGCTTCCTGTCGCTGCGAACCGAGGAATTCGTCGCCGCCGCTCGTCTCGACGGCGTCTCGGAAGGCCGCATCATCTTCCGTCACATGCTGCCGAGCTTCTCAAGCCACATCATCGCCTCGATGACATTGGCCGTGCCGGCGATGATCCTTGCGGAAACATCGCTCTCTTTCCTCGGCCTCGGCCTGCAGCCGCCGACAGTCTCCTGGGGGGTTCTTCTGCGCGAGGCGCAGAACATCCGCTCCATCGCCACCGCGCCATGGCTGTTCATGCCGGGGCTTGCGGTCGTCATCGCCGTCATGGCGCTCAACCTTTTCGGCGACGGTCTGCGTGATGCGGCCGACCCGTACAACAAGTGAGGCGCGGATGACCGATATCCTATCCATCACGCCCCGTCCTTCGATGGCAGCGGGCAAGACGCTGCTCGAGGTGAAGAACCTGGTGACGGAGTTTCCGCTTCGCACCGGCATCTTCAAGGCGGTCAACGACATCTCGTTTTCGATCGAGCCCGGCAAGACCCTGTGCGTGGTGGGCGAAAGCGGTTCCGGCAAATCCGTCACCGCCCGCTCGATCTTGCAGATCATCGACTCGCCCGGCCGCATCGCCTCCGGCTCGATCATCCTCAATCGCCAGGACGGCAGCTCGGTCGACCTTGCAAGGCTTGATCCGCGCAGCAAGGCGATCCGCGCGGTCCGTGGCCGCGACATCGCGATGATCTTCCAGGAGCCTATGTCGTCGCTTTCGCCGGTGCACACCGTCGGCGACCAGATTACCGAAGTGCTGCGCCTGCACTTGAACATGAGCAAGGCGCAGGCCCGCAAGGAAGCCGCCGAACTGCTCCGGCAGGTGGAAATCCCCAATCCGGAACAGGCGCTCGACCGTTATGCCTTTCAGTATTCCGGCGGCATGCGCCAGCGCGCCATGATCGCCATGGCGCTTGCGTGCAAGCCCCAGCTGCTGATCGCCGACGAGCCGACCACCGCGCTCGACGTCACCACCCAGGCTGAAATCCTCGACCTGATCAAGCGCCTGCAGCAGACGACCGGAATGGCGGTGCTGTTCATCACCCACGACATGGGCGTGGTGGCACAGATTGCCGACGACGTGCTGGTCATGCATCACGGCGTCATCAAGGAATACGGGCCGGTCGACCAGATCTTCCATACGCCGCAGGATGCCTACACGAAGATGCTTATCGGTTCCGTGCTGAAGCTGGAACAGAAGGCGGAAATCCGCCTCGCCCGGCCGCCGCTCGACACCACCGCAGAGCCGATCCTCGACATCCGCAACCTCTCCATGCATTTCGGGGAGATGAAGGCGCTGAACGACGTCTCGATCGCTCTCCTGCCCGGCGAGACGCTCGGCATCGTCGGCGAAAGCGGTTCCGGCAAAACGACCCTCGGCCGCTCGATCATGCGGCTCTACGATCCGGTATCCGGCGAGATGCATTACCGCCGCGCCGATGGAAAGGTGGTCGATCTCGCCAGGCTTGAGGGAAGTGAACTGAAGGCCGCCCGCCGCGAGCTGCGCATGGTCTTCCAGGACCCGTTCGGTTCGCTCAACCCGCGCATGACCGTCGCGCAGGTGATCGGGGAGCCGCTGCTGGTCAACGGACTGTCGAAGGGCAAGGAACTCGACGAGCGGGTCTGCCACCTGATGGATCAGGTCGGCCTCGATCCCGCAGGGCGGGAGCGCTACCCGCATGCATTTTCCGGCGGCCAGCGCCAGCGCATCGGCATCGCGCGCGCAATCACCCTCAATCCGCGCATCATCGTGGCGGACGAGGCGACCTCGGCGCTCGACGTCTCGGTGCGCTTCCAGGTGCTGGATCTCCTGATGCGGCTGCAGGACGAGCTCCAGCTCGCCTACATCTTCATCAGCCACGATATCGGCGTCATTCGCTACATGTGCGACCGGGTCGGCGTCATGTATCGCGGAAAGCTCGTGGAAGTCGGCGAGGCGGAGAAGGTCTGCAACAATCCCGATCATGCCTATACGCAAGCATTGATTTCGGCCATTCCCCGGCCGGATCCCCGCGATCGCGATCGCTCGAAGCGCTTCCGGTACATCGAACCGAGCCCCCATATCGATCCCAGCAACGTCAAGAATAGAAGTTCTGCACGATGAAGATCACGGGAATCCGCACCTTCCTCATGCATGTGGGTCAGCCGCACCGTTCGAAATGGGCGTCCGACGACGCATCTGCCTCTTCCGGTCCAGGATTGCAGGAACGAGGTTATTTCGGCGGCACCCGCAACTGGCTGTTCCTGAAGATCGATACAGACGAAGGGATTACCGGCATCGGCGAATGCTCTGGCTGGCCGCGCGTCATCGAGACCGCGATCAAGGATCTCGCGCCGCTCCTGATCGGCGAGGACCCGACCCATATCGAAAAGCTGTGGCAGAAGATGATGATCGCCATGATGGGCCACGGCATGCTCGGCACGGTCGGCGGCGGCGCCATGACCGGCATCGATATGGCGCTGTGGGACATCAAGGGCAAGGCGCTCGGCGTGCCAATCTGGAACCTGCTCGGCGGCAAGGTTCGCGACCATATTCCGATCTATTCGCATGCCAATACCGTGGAACAGGCGCTTGCCGTGAAGAGCCGCGGCATCAAGGCGATAAAATGCGGCGGCGTTTCCGATCCAGTCCGAAAGGTCGCCGCGTTGCGAGAAGCGGTCGGCGACGAGGTGGATATCGCCATCGACCTTCACGGTGCACCATGGATGACGCCCGCCGATGCCTGCCGGCTGGTGCGCAAGCTCGAGCCTTATGAGCTGATGTGGGTGGAAGACCCCATCGCGCCGGAGAACGTAGATGGCTACCGCCGCATCCGCGATGCAGCGCATGTGCCGCTTGCCGCCGGCGAACGGAGCGCCACGATTTTCGGTGAGCGCGAGTTGATCGAGAAGGAACTGGTCGACATCATCCAGCCGGATACCGGACGTGCCGGCGGCATTACCCAGATGAAGAAGATTGCCGCCATGGCGGAGGCGCACCACATCCAATTCGCGCCACATTCCGGCTCGCTCGGGCCGGTCGCCGAATATGCCGCTCTGCATTTGATGGCCGCGATCCCGAATGCGTTGATCCTGGAACGCCTCGACGACGACTGGGAGGGACGCAAGAGTGTGATCGTGCCGCATCCGGTCCAGGAAAACGGCTTGATCGTGGTGCCGGGCGCGCCGGGACTGGGCTGCGATATCGACGAGGAATTCGTTGCCCGCTACCCGAGCCAGGGCAATCTTTCCGTACAGGTTCAGCCAGATTGCGGCGCCTATGCGCCGGGCACCTGGGGCGAACATCTCTATGTGCAGACGCGTGTGTCGCGTCGGCAGTATTTCGGCAAGTAAGGATACAGAAGATGAAGATCGACCGGATGCGGGTTTTCATGACCCGCGACAAGGACCGCCCGCGTGTCATCGTCGCGCTCGATACCGACGACGGTCTGACCGGCTGGGGCGAATGCTACAATCACGGGCCGGACAAGGCGCTGCCGCCGCTTCTGGACTATCTTTACGGCTTTGTTGCCGGCCAGGACCCGACGCGGGTGGACTACCTCGTCAATCTGATGATCCAGCAGAGCCGGTTTCCTCCCGGCGCCATGGGGCTTGCGGCGATCGCCGGCCTCGACCATTGCCTCTGGGATCTGGCCGCGAAAGCTGCGGGCCTGCCCGTCTACAAGCTGCTCGGCGGCGAGGTGCGCGACAAGATCAAGGTCTATGCAGGCGTCTACACCGCGCCGGACGCACCGGCTGCGCGCGACGAATTCGACCGGCTGAACGAAGGCTGGGGGTTCACCGCGTTCAAGCTCAGCCCCTGGCGGATCGACATGCATACCAACCGCTGGGGCAATGTGGTGAAGGCGTCCGCCGACTACTTCCGCCAACTCCGCGAGACGGTGCGCGACGATTACGAGATCGCCTTCGATGCGCATGCCAAGATCTATGAACCCGCCGCCGCCCGACAGCTCGGCAACGCGCTTGCACCCTACGACCCGCTGTTTTACGAGGAGCCGCTGCGGCCGGAAAACATCGAGGCATGGGGCGAACTCAAGCAGGGGCTCGAATGCACGCTGGCGACGGGCGAAAGCCTCTACAGCCGCTATGAATTCCTGCGCCTGCTGCAGGTGAAGGGTGCGGATCTGATCCAGCCGGACATCTGCGTCGTCGGCGGGCTTTCGGAAATGCGCCGCATCGCGACGCTTGCCGAGGCCTTTTATGTCGGCGTGGCCCCGCACAACCCGATGGGACCTCTGGCAACCGCGGTCAACGTGCATTTCTCGGCCGCCCAGCAGAATTTCAAGATCCTCGAATACCGCCTGCCGACGGGCCAGGCCTACGTTTATGGCGGGACCGAGATCGAGACGCGGGAGGATTCGGCCCGTTACGTCGCCGATCCCTACCTGCCGAAGGACGGTTATCTCGAGCTTCGCCCGGACCGTCCCGGCTGGGGTGTCGAAATGGACGAAAAGGCGATGCAGGAGGACGGATACGTCCATTGGCAGCGTCGCGTGCCGAAGCGACCGGATGGATCCTATGCCTTCGCCTGAAATCACGGGGAAGGCTTGGCCAAGCATTCGCAGCGGGCCGCTTGAGGCCCGTTTCCTGCCCGACAACGGCGGCCGGATGACCCACCTCGTCCATGACCGGCTGGGCGATATCCTGGTGCCGACGCCCGGTCCGGAATTCGAGCCGCTGAACTGGCCGAAGGCCGGCGCCTACCCGCTGTTTCCCTATCACAACAAGCTCGTCGGCGCCGCTTTCGTGCATGACGGCAAGCGTCATGAAGTCCTGCCGCACCCCACACTTGGCACAGATGCGCAGCATGGTCCGGCCCATCGCCGCGCCTGGCAGGTGGCCTCGCTTGGTGCAGATCGGATCGAACTGGTGCTCGACTACGACGCCGATCCGGACTGGCCCTTCGACTTCCGCGCTGTACAGCGCTTGGTGCTCGGCGACGACCGGCTCGATATCGAGCTTGCAATGACCAATACGGGACAGGCCTCCATGCCCGGCGGATTTGGCTGGCATCCGTATTTTGCGGCTGATCTCGGCAGGCCGGCATCCTGCGATGCCAACAGGATTTGGCCGCCGGGTGAGGCGGGCGTTCCAGACGGGACCCGATCTGAAGTCCGGAGTGAGAAACCACTGCCGAACGAAGCCCATACCCTTTTTCTCTCGGACTGGCAGCGGGCCACGGTTGTGACCAATGGTGGCATCGAGGCCACTTTGACGGCTGGGCCGGACCTGAAACACCTCGTGGCCCATCGCACCGCGGGCTATGTATGCCTCGAACCCGTATCGCACGTTGCCGGCGCTTTCGGTTTTCCTGCCGGCGGTGATTCAGGACTTTTCGTACTGCGCGCCGGGGAACAGCGCTCGGCAAGCTTTAGCCTTTCTTTCGGGGGATTTTGAGAACCCGGCACCGGATTGACCCCCTTAGCGGCGCAACAACTCTGATAGAGATTTTCATCTTACAAAATTCAGTTTCTCGACTTTGATGTTCCCCGGGCGCCGGTCAGGTGCTTGCGCATGAGAGCCGCCGCGACTTCGTTGTCGCCCACCTCGAGCCGTTCGAGTATTTCCAGATGCTCCCGACAGGTGACGGCCACGCGATCCGCGCCATGCTGCCAGTTGTAGTTGGATAGACGGCGAAGCTGGTTCTGGCGGTTCATGGCCTCCTCGATATAGCGGTTTCCGGAGGCTGCGCTGATGCCGAGGTGGAATTCCGCGTTCATTTCGAACAGGGTGACGCTGGATGCGTCGGTCCAGGCGGCACTCAGCATCGCCTCGTGCCGTGATCGCATCGACCTGATCCAGTCAGCGGAAAGCGAAAAATCCGGCGACAGGATGGCTGCGCATTCGATAAGCAGCCGAAAATCGTAGCTTTCTTCTCGAGCACGCACGTCGCGGACCGGGTCGAAAAACTGCCAGCCATACCCTTTTCGGCGCTGAATCACGCCGAGGCCTTCCAACTTGATCAGCGCCTGACGGACGGGCGTGCGCTCCTGCCCCGTCAGCCGCATCAGTTCCAGCTCCGCGAACTGCTCCGGCAATGCGCCGTCGCGCCGCAGCTTGGCGATCGCGACGAGAAGTTCTTCATCGGCGGCCGGCGCCTCCAGTGTCTCCACCCTGGGAGGAATTGCCGAAAGCGTCATGCCCTTGTTTTGCTCGTGCTGCACGAAACCTTGCGATTCCAGGAGTTCGAGCGCCATCCGAACGGGCGTGCGGGATACGCGCAGCCGGTCCGCCAACTGGTTCTGGCGCAATCTGGCCCCCGGCTGAAGATTGTCCTCATGGATGACGTCGACGATGCGGCGCATCAGGTCCTGCTGAAGAGGCGTGGACGCGTCTGACATTTCCGCTTGCCTTTCCGATAATTTTGGTTTTTGTTGTATGAAATACTTTTTACGCGAAGGCAACCGTTCGGCCTGCCGCCATACAGCATCTGGAAAACGTCATCATGACCTTGCCTCTTCCCTGCCCGCTCATCGAGATTTCTGGTACGCCATTCGAGCGCGGCCAACAATATGGCGAACAGGCGGCGGAGCGTATCCTCAAGGGCATCGGGCACTACAAGGACCAGCTGCATTCCTCCGGCCTGACAGACAGCGACCTGGCGGCGATGATCGACCGTTTCGCCAGCGCGATCGAGGACTTTGGTTCCCAGTATATCGAGGAGATGCGCGGCATCGCCCGGGCCGTGAACACCGATCTGGCTGCAATCCTGCTGCTCAATGCACGCACGGAAATCCTCAAGCTTGCGCGCCGCCGGGAAAAGGGTCAGGCGGACTTCATCCAGTCGGATGGCTGCACCGGCGTTTTCGTCATGCCCTCCGCTGCTCGAGACAACGTCTTCATCCACGCCCAGAATTGGGACTGGAAGGCCGAATGCGCCGAAACGGCGATCGTGCTCAAGATCAAGCGCAGCGATGGGCCCGACATCATCACCTTCACCGAAGCCGGCGGCCTTGCGCGGACCGGCTTCAACTCCGCCGGCATCTCGATCAGCGGCAACTACCTCGAAACCGACCGGGATTACCGGGAACTCGGCGTGCCGCTCGCCATCATCCGCCGCAAGGTTCTGGAACAGGACCATCTGGCGATGTCCATGCAGGCGGTCTACGGAACCCGCAAGTCTGCGTCGAACAACATGATGATCGGCCACGCCCATGGCGTCGCAATCGATTTCGAATGTGCGCCCGACGAAACTTTTCTGGTTCACCCGCAAAACGGCGTGCTGGTGCATGCCAACCATTTCCAGAGCCAGGTTGCACTGTCAAAGCTGCTCGACAAGGGCGTCGTCAACATGCCGGACTCGCTCTACCGTGATCTGCGCGTCCGCCAGCTGATCGAGCCGCATGTCGGCAAGGTCACGGTGGACACCGTCAAGACCGCACTCTCCGATACGTTCGAAAGTCCCTGGTCGGTCTGCCGCCCGCCGCGCAAATCGCTGTCCAACAATCAGTCCGCGACGGTCGCCATGATCGTCATGGTGCCGGGCGAAGGCCGCATGGAGGTCGCGTTGCTGCCGGCGCTCGGAGCACATTTCTGGAACTACAGCCTCGACATGAGGATCAGGCCCGTCGAAGAGCCCCGCAAGGCTCAAACGAACGCGGCCTAAACAAAAATCCATAAGGGAACAAATACGGGAGCCTCCAATGAAAGTTGAAAGTCTGTTGAAGACGACGGCAGCGGTCGCGCTGCTGGCCACGACCGCCGCAGGCGCGGCCATGGCGCAGGACAAGACGATGCGCGTGCGCATCAATGCAGACATCCGCTCGACCGATCCCGGCGTCAACCGTGATGCCAATAGCGACGCGATCGTCCTGCACATGGTCGAAGGCCTTGTCGGATACAAGGACGACGCCTCGATCGCGCCGCTCTTGGCAAAGTCGGTCGACATTTCCCCCGACGGCAAGACCTATACGTTCAAGCTGCGTGACGGGCTGAAGTTCAGCAATGGCGAGCCGTTGACCTCCGCCGATGTCCTGTCCTCATGGCAGCGCTACGTGGATCCCAAGACCGCCTGGAGGTGTCTCAAGGACGTGACAGGCTCCGGCGTCGCCAATGTCACCAACGTGGCGGCGCCGGATGCCGCAACCGTCGTCTTCACGCTGGAGAAGCCGACCGCCCTCTTCCTCGCCACCATTGCCCGCACCGATTGCGGCGGCACCGGCATCTACCAGAAGAGCTCGCTCGATGCGCAGGGCAAGTGGGTGAAGCCTGTCGGAACAGGCCCCTTCATGCTGCAGGAATGGCGCAGCGGCCAATATGTGCAGCTTGCTGCCAATCCCAACTACGTCTCGCCCGGCGGCGAGCGTACCGGCTATGTCGGTGACAAGAAGCCGAAGATCGCGGCCGTGCGCTTCATGATCATTCCAGACGATGCTGCGGCCAAGGCCGCGCTCTATTCCGGAGACATCGACGTGCTGAGCGACGTCAACAATGCCGACGTCGAGGAACTCTCCGGCAGCGACAAGCTGAAGGTGGACAAGGTCGCCAGCATGGGCCTGACCGCTCTTCTATTCCAGACCCGCGATCCGCTGCTGAAGGACGTCCGGATCCGCAAGGCGCTACTGCTCTCCCTCGATATCGCGCAGATCTCGGAAGCCTTGACGAACGGCCAGTCGCCGGCGAATTTCTCGGTCATTCCGGTCCCGAGCCCCTATTCCGGCAAGCAGCAGAAGGAAATCCCGGCCCGCAACCTCGACGAGGCGAAAAAGCTGCTGGCGGAAGCCGGATACAAGGGCCAGCCGATCAAGTGGCTGGCGACGAAGTTTTATCCGTCGCTCTTCGATGCCGCGGTCCTCGTCCAGGCGATGGCGCAGGAAGCCGGCATCAATATCGAGATCGAGACGCTCGACTGGGCGACGCTGCTCGACCGCTACACGGCCGGCAACTACTCCGCCATGTCGTTCACCTATTCCGCACGCCTCGATCCTTCGCTTTCCTACGACATGGTCAGCGGCAGCAAGGACAAGAGCCCGAACAAGGTATGGGACAATCCGGAGGGCCTGAAGCTGATCGCCGAGAGCACAACGATCGGCGATGCCAAGGAGCGGCAGGCGCTGCTCGACAAGCTGGAAGGCATGATCCGCGCCGACGTCCCGTTGATCCCGCTCTATTCCGGCACCCGCATCGGCGCGGTGCGCGCCAATGTGGAAGGATACAAGACGTGGCCGGTCGGTTATCCTCGCATGTGGGGCGTTTCCTTCGCACAAGGGAAATAGCTCATGCACGCCCTTTCGAAATATGTCGCGAAGCGTCTGTTATGGACGCTTCCGACACTCCTGATCGTGGCCGTCATGGTGTTCTTCCTGGTGCGGATGATCCCCGGCGACCCGGCCCAGCTGATCCTCGGCGATAGCGCCAGCCCGGACGAGCTTGCAGGCCTGCGCGCCAATCTCGGCCTCGATCAGCCGGTGGCGATGCAGTTCCTTTATTGGCTCGGCAATGTCCTGCGGGGTGATCTGGGCCTATCCATCTCCAACGGCGCGCCCGTCCTGCCCCTGATGCTCGACCGCTTCCAGGTCAGTGCCACCATCGTCCTGATCGCCGTGGCACTCGCGACGCTGATCGCGGTTCCGGCCGGCCTTGTGGCGGCATGGCGGCAGAACGAGCATGTGGATGTCGCCATCGTCGCCGCCTCGACGCTGCTGATGTCGGTTCCCAGCTTCTGGCTCGGTCTCGTCCTTCTGCTGGTCTTTGGATTGAAGCTCGGATGGCTGCCGGTTGTCGGCTACGTGCCGTTCACCGAAAAACCGTGGACCGCCCATCACCTATGTCATCCTGCCGGTCGTGACGTTGATGCTGATCGAGGTCGGCGTGCTCACCCGCATGATGCGCGCCAGCGCCATCGAAATCCTGCGGCTGGAATATGTCATGCATGCCCGCGCCAAGGGTCTTTCGGAACGAAAGGTCCTGCTTCGCCACGTGCTGCCCAATGCCTTCGCCCCGACCTGGACGATGATCGGCCTGGTGCTCGGCGGGCTGCTCGGCGGCATCGCGGTCCTGGAAACCGTCTTCACCTTGCCCGGCCTCGGGCGCCTTCTCGTCGATGCGATCTTCGCTCGCGACTATCCGGTGGTACAGGGATGTCTGTTGTTCACGGCCTTGATCTACGTGATCGTCAATCTGATCGTCGATCTGTGTTATCCGCTGTTCGATCCGCGGGTCACCGCCTCATGATCAGGCAGCCCGCAAACCTCCTCATCGGCTCGGCCCTGCTGATTTTCATCGGTGGCATGGCCCTCGTGGCTCTGTTCTGGACGCCCTACGAGCCGGCGGCAATCAAGCTCGTTGCCAAGCTGAAACCGCCATCGGCGCAATTCTGGCTCGGCACCGACGAATTCGGCCGCGATGTCGTCTCCCGCCTGATGACCGGGGCGGTGCAGAGCATGACGGTCGCCATCCTGACGGTTGCTTTCGCGATCACGGTCGGCACGACCACCGGACTGATCGCAGGCTACACGCGAGGGCTGGTCGACCGGATCCTGATGGTCTTCAGCGACGCGCTCCTCGCCTTTCCCGGCACCCTGCTGGCGCTCGGCCTGATGGTGATTTCCGGCCCGAACAAATACGGCATCATCCTGGCGCTCGGGATCGCCTATTCCCCCTCGGTGCTGCGCGTTGTCCGGGCAAGCGTCTTGTCGGCCAGGGAACGGGAATATGTCGAGGCGTCGCGCGTCATCGGCAATTCCGAATTCGCCACCATGTTTCGCCATGTCCTGCCCAATTGCACCGCGCCGATCGTGGTGCTCGCCACCTCGATGTTCGGTTGGGTGGTGCTGGCGGAAAGCGGCCTGAGCTTCCTCGGCCTCGGCGTGCCTCCGCCGGCGCCGACCTGGGGCAACATGCTGTCTGCGGCGCGTACCTATATCGAAAAGGCCCCCTGGCTCGGGCTCGCCCCCGGCATCTGCATCTCGATGACGCTGCTCGGCATCAATTTGCTCGGAGATGCGCTGCGGGACCGCTTCGACCCGAGAATGGAGCAACGGTGATGAACGCAGAAACTTCCCGGCCCCTGCTCGACGTCCGCGATCTCCGCGTCACGACCTCGAACGGGCACCCAATCCTCCATGACGTGTCGTTCGATGTCGAGGCGGGCAGCATCGTCGCACTGGTGGGCGAAAGCGGCAGCGGCAAGACGGTCGCCGCACGCGCGGCCATGCGGCTGCTCCCCAAGGCAATCACGCCGGTCTCCGGAAAGATCCTGTTCGAAGGCAATGACGTCCTGAAGATGACGGGTAGCGAGATCCGCAAAGTTCGTGGCGCCGAGATCGGCATGGTCTTCCAGGAGCCGATGGTATCGCTCAATCCGGCGATGACGATCGGCGCACAGTTGGTCGAGGGGCTGCGGCTGCATGAGAAGCTGAGCGTCGAGGCGGCGCGCGCACGTGCATCCGAAATGCTGGAGCGGGTGAAAATCCCGAACCCAGAAGCCTGCCTTGCCGCGTTCCCGCATCAGTTCTCGGGCGGCATGCGCCAGCGCATCATGCTCGCCTCGGTCATGCTGCTTCGGCCGAAGCTGCTGATCGCCGACGAACCGACGACGGCGCTCGACACGTTGACCCAGCGCGAGGTCATGGAGGTCATGGTCGATCTGACGCGCACCTTCGGAACCTCGGTTCTATTGATCACTCACAATCTCGGTCTCGTCGCCCAATACGCGAAGAAGGTCTTCGTCCTGGAGCGGGGCAGACTGATAGAATCGGGACCGGTCGAGGAGGTTCTGCATCGGCCGAAAGAGCAATATACGCGCACGCTGATCGACGCCCTGCCGAAACGTGACCACGGCCGGGTGCCCCCCGCCGAAGCGGCGCCGCTGATCGAGGCCCGCGGTGTCGAGGTGACCTTCTCGGGCGCCGGCAATATGTTCAGCACCGCGGAAAAGAAGCTTGCGGTAAGGGGTGTTTCGCTCGGCGTGCGCCCCGGCGAAGTCGTCGCCGTTGTCGGCGGTTCCGGTTCCGGCAAGACCACGCTCGGACGGGCGATGCTGGGCCTGCTGCCGTTGTCGGGAGGAGACATCCTGTTTCGCGGGCGCCCGATGGCATCCGCCGACCGGGCCGCTGCCCGTGATTACCGCCTGCAGTGCCAACTCGTCTTCCAGGATCCCTATTCGTCCCTCGACCCGCGCCAGAAGATCGCGGAAATCGTCGGCGAGCCGCTCATACATGGCCCGAAACTCAGCGGCCGGGAAAAGGCCGAGCGGGTGAGTGATATCCTGGGTGAGGTCGGCCTTGCCGGACTTGGAGATCGTTATCCGCATGCCTTGTCCGGCGGGCAGAGGCAGCGCGTCGCGATCGCGCGTGCGGTCATCCGCAATCCCGCTTTCGTCGTCGCCGACGAGCCCGTCTCGGCGCTCGACATGACGATCCAGAAGCAGGTTCTCGATCTCTTCCGCAAGCTGCAGGAAAACCACGGCTTCGCCTGCCTTTTCATTTCGCACGATCTTGGCGCCGTCTCCCGCGTCGCCGACCGGATCGTCGTCATGCAGCAGGGCCTGATCGTCGAGGAAGGCAGCGTCGGCCAGATCCTCGATCACCCGCAACACCCCTATACGCAGGCTCTGCTTCAGGCGACGCCCACCCTCGGCCTTGCCGCGTAATGAGACCCAAGACCGCTCGACGGCAATCCCTTCGTCTCTCATGCCGGGAACGTCATGCGCCGATCCCGCCCTCCGTCAACAAGCTGGTTGCGGCAAAGTGACGACGCAGATCCCAAAAAGGGCCGATTTCCTCTGATCGAAGAATGAAAGCAATTCACATGCAGCAGCTCAACGCCAATTCGCTCGAATCCTACTGGATGCCTTTCACGGTCAACCGGGATTTCAAGAAGAAGCCGCAGATCATCACCGGTGCGTCCGGCATGTATTACCACATGAGCGACGGCCACCGTCTTCTGGACGGGATCGCCGGCCTCTGGTGCGTGAATGCGGGGCATGGGCATCCAAAAATCGTCGAGGCGATCCAGAAACAGGCAGCACAGCTTGATTTCGCCTCCTCGTTCGGGCTCGGCCATCCCCTTGCCTTCGAATATGCCAGCCGGCTGACGGCCCTCGCACCGGAAGGGCTGGATCACG
This sequence comes from Neorhizobium sp. USDA 3394, assembly GCF_056280385.1. Lineage (NCBI taxonomy): Bacteria > Pseudomonadati > Pseudomonadota > Alphaproteobacteria > Hyphomicrobiales > Rhizobiaceae > Neorhizobium > Neorhizobium sp. USDA 3394. Next base: position 259,194 of record NZ_JBWCDU010000002.1, on the reverse strand, counting down.
TCTTCTTCACCAATTCCGGGTCGGAGGCCACCGATACCGCACTCAAGCTTGCCCTCGCCTATCACCATGCGCGCGGGCAAGGACAGCGGCAGCGCATCATCGGTCGCCAGCGCGGTTATCACGGCGTCGGTTTCGGAGGGCTTTCCGCGGCAGGCATGGGGCCGCACAAGAAGCAGTTCGGCATGCTTTTGCCGGGTGCTGCCCATATGCCCCACACGCATGATCCCGCCCGCAATGCCTTCAGCCGCGGCCAGCCAGGCCACGGCGCGGAGATCGCCGACGCGCTCGAACAGATGCTGCAGACCTTCGATCCATCGACGGTCGCAGCGGTGATCGTCGAGCCCATTGCGGCCTCGACGGGCGTGCTCATCCCGCCGGTTGGCTACCTGGAACGACTGCGGGAAATCTGCACGCGCCACGGCATCCTGCTGATCTTCGACGAAGTGGTGACCGGCTTCGGCCGCCTCGGTCATCCGTTCGCGGCCGACCGTTTCGGCGTCACGCCCGACCTCATCGCCATTGCCAAGGGCATGACGAACGGTGCGGTGCCGATGGGGGGCGTTATCAGTTCCTGCAATGTCTACGAGACGCTGATGGAAATCGCCCCGCAAGGGGCTGTGGAGTTCTCGCATGGATACACCTATTCCGGTCATCCGCTGGCTTGCGCGGCGGCCATGGCGACGCTGAACGTCTATCTGAACGAAGGCGTGTTCGAGCAGGCTGCGGCGATCGAGCCGGTCTGGCAGGAGAAGGCCCATTCGCTGAAAGGCCTGCCTGCCGTTGTGGATATCCGCAATCTCGGGCTGCTCGCCGGCATCGAACTTGGCGAAGACGTCGCCGGCGGCAGGGTCTTGGCGAAAAAGGTCTACGATTTCTGCTTCGAGCGAGGCGTGATGATACGGCCGGTAGCAAACACCATCGTTCTTTCTCCTCCCCTTGTCATTTCGGAGACGGAAATCGACATGCTCTTTTCGACCATCGCCGCCGGTTTGAAGACGTTGTAGCAGTGACGGCGGGTGGCTTGCGGGCTGGTATGGGTGCGGAAATCGAGATCAAAGGTCTGAGCTATGATCTGATCGACCTGCCCAGCCGGGGCAGGCGATGATCTGGCGCGCATGCCGAATATCCACCGGACACTGCTGGAGAACGTTCTAAGGACCGCCGGCGACGATGCATCTAAGGCCAAGGCCGTCATGCTCGCATGGCTGAATGCGGGCCGGAGCGACGCACTCCGCCCCGGGGATGTCCTGACCATCGAGGCTGAACCGGCCATGATTTCTCCCCGCTGCGCGGTGGCGGCGTCCGTCAGGCGAGCCGACGGCCTCTCAAGGACATTCAATACATCGACTGCAATCGAAACGAATGCCGAGGTCGAACAGCTGCGCGGTTGTGGCATCCTTTCCGCTCATCCTCAGGCGTTACCTTGCCGGTCAGTCACCGATGCTGGAGGGTCCCCGGATATTCTCCGGGCCTGAGCGTCCTGGAACTATCGCTCCTTCTCTCAGTTAGTGGGTCCCACACAACCAAAGAGGAAATGCGATGGCAGTTACATCCGAAACCCGCTCCATCTTCGTGACCGGCCTCAAAAACGCGCACGCCATGGAAAAGCAGGCCCTGTCGATCATGAAGCCGCAGGTGTCGCGGATCGAAAACTATCCGGAAGTGGCGGCCCGGCTCGAGCAGCATATTCGTGAGACGGAAGGTCAGATCGCCAGGGTCGAGGAAGTTCTCAAGAGCCTTGCGGAAGATCATTCGAGCTTGAAGGACATGGCATTGTCCCTCACCGGCAGCATGGCGGCGATGGGCCACAGCGTTGCCGGCGACGAAATCATCAAGAACTCGCTGGCCAATTTCGCTTTCGAGAACTACGAGATCGCCGCCTACAAGTCGCTCATCACCATCGCCGAACATGGCGGTTTTCCGGGACTGGCGCCGGCGCTGAAGAGCAATCTCGAGGAAGAGATCGCCATGGCCAAATGGCTGGACGACAATCTCAAGAGCGTGACGATGAGGTTCGCGTCACTCAAGGAAGCGGGCGAACGTGCAAAAACCTGACCAACGCGGGTCCGTTACCGACCGCTCCTGCGGACAGGCCCGCAGGGGCGGCTTTGCGGCACGACTGCCGGTATTCATGGAGTAGCGGAATCCGCTTCCACGGCTGTCAGGTTGGGCCAGGTAAGCGTATTCGTCGGCGTTGGCCGGGGCCGGATCGTCCTCAAAGCGCGAGCTCGCGTCGAACCGTCTCCAGGCGGTCCATGGCAATCACGCCGTCGGCGATCGTCGGCGCGGGTGTCGCCGCACCCCCAAGCGCGGGAACCACATCGGCCAGCAACGAATGGTAACCCTTGGGGTCCTCGTTGGCTGCGGCGGTAAAGTTCGGCTTCCAGGTCAGCGTGTCACAGTCCTCCTTCAGCGTTGCGCCCAGGTCGTCGATCTTGAAGGGCGGATTGCGATGCCAGCGGATTTCGATCACGTCATCCACCTCGATACGCTGGTGGTCACCCATCAGCTCGATCCGCTCGACCGGAGTGCCGCGCGACTGGATCGTACCCATGGCAATGTTGCCGATCGCTCCGCATTCGAACTCAAAGGCGACATGGAACAGCAGCCGGCCCGGAGCTTTCTCCACCTTGCGCGTCGAGATCGAACGAACCGGCGACACCAGAAAGGACGCCAGGTCCATGTAATGAACGCAGTGGTGCAGGAAAAAGCCAGTATAATCGACATTGCCGGCGAAATAACCCGGTGCCGTCATGTAGTAACCGGTGAGGCCGAGCACCTCCCCGAAGCGGCCGGACTTCACGATATTCGCCGCCATGCGGTTGCCGATCGAATACCGCTTCATGAAACCGAGCAGCAACGGCTTGTTCGCCTTTTCCGAAGCGGCGAGAAGCTCCCGCGCGCCGGCGGCGGAACCCGATGGCGGCTTTTCCATGAAGACCGGCAGGCCCCGTTCGAGCGCCGCCTTGCCGAAGGCGAGGTGCTGATCCGGGCCGACGGCCATCCCGACCGCATCGATGCCGCGGGTCGACAGCAGAGTCTGTGCGTCCGTCGTCAGGTTGGTGACGCCAAATTGCCGGCCCGCGTCCTTGAGGCGTTTGCCATCGATATCGCACAGCGCGACGATTTCGACGTCATGGCGCACGAGTTGGGGAAGCAGCATCTGGGTTGCGTGAACGCCGCAACCGATCCAACCGATTTTCAAAGTCATCGACGATATTCCGTAAGCAGGAGATGGGATTTCATGAATGCGCTGGAGGCCGCGAGGCGGTCGCTCTCATCCTCATGCGGCGGACGCCATTGGGCAAACGGCACGCCGAAGCGATCGTCGGTGCGCCGGAACGGTTCCAGCGAGACCGGCCCCTTGTAGCCGATCTCGTGCAGCGCCCGGCAGACATCGACCCAATCGGTAGAACCCGTGCCTGGGAAGCCGCGGTGGTTTTCATTGGCCTGGAAATGCACCAGCCGGTCACCGGCAAGCCGGATGGCCTCGGCGATCGAGCTTTCCTCCATATGCATGTGGAAGGTGTCGAGCATCAGCTTGACGGCTGGATGATCGACGGCATCCAGAAGTTCCATCGCCTGCTGCGTCGTGCAAAGAACGTCGCTTTCAAAGCGGTTGAGCGGCTCGACGGCCAGCAAAACACCCATTTTGGCGGCGTGGTCTCCGGCCTCCTTCAGGCCTTTGGCGCAACGCTCCTTACGGGCCAGCCGTTCGGCCTCGTCGACCGGCTGCGGGGCACGACCGGCGAACACGAGAGGATTGCCCGTCAGCGGCCCGCCGACGATCTTCGAACCGAGGCCTGCGGCGCAATCGACCGCATATTTCAGGTATTCGACACCGGCGCGATGGGCTTCGGCATCGGCCGAGGCGATATTGCGCTGCAGATTGACGCGGGCGGCAAGCACCACGCCGAGACCGGCGTCGGCGAGCGCTTTTTTCGTTTCCCTGACGTCGAGTTCGCCAGCTTCCGGGACCAGAAGCTCCACGAAGTCAAAACCGTGCCGACGCATCGTTGCGAAAAGCGGGAAGTGCTCGGCCGTGAAGGGCCTGGCATACTGCATGGAAATCAACCCGATGGGGTTCATTGTTACGTCCTCTTTTACATTCCGTTTCATCGGCTGCGCCGACCATTGCCTGTTCTCATCCCTTGACCGCGCCTTGGGTCAGCCCGCCGATCAGGCGCCGCTGCACGAGAAGAAAAAGGATGGTCGCGGGCATTGCGCCGACCACTGCGCCTGCCGCCAGCAGTCCCCATTCGATCTGGTATTCGCCGATCAGCGTCTGGATCGCGACCGTGACCGGGCGCACGTTGCGCCCGCCGAGCGTCAGCGCGTAGAGATATTCGTTCCAGGCGGTGATGAAGATGTAGATGCCGGTCGAGATGATGCCCGGCATGGTCAGCGGCAGGACGATCTTGCGCAGCGCCGTCAGGCGCGAGCATCCGTCGGTCATGGCCGCCTCGTCGAGGCTCTTCGGAATCGCGCCGATATAGCTTGTCAGCATCCACACCGCGAACGGGATCGCCACCGTCGCATTGGCGAGGATCAGGCCGAAATGGGTGTCGAGGATGTTGAAACGGCGCATCAGCACAAAGAGGGGCACGATGAGCAGCACGATCGGGAACATGTTGATCAGAAGGAACTGCAGCATCAACAGCTTGCGGCCCGGGAACCGGAAGCGCGAAAAGGCATAGGCCGCCGTAACCGATACGACCAGGCCAACGACGACCGTGCCGGCGGCGATGATCAGGCTGTCGAGCATGTTCTTGAGGAAGGATGTCTGCTCGATGAGCCGAACGTAGTTGTCGAGGCTCCAGCCGAGCGGCGAAAGCGACACGCCCGTGGCACCCAACACCGCGGTCGGCGTCAGCGATGTCAGGATCATCCAGGCGAAGGGCGCCATGGCGAAGAGGACGATCAGCAGGACCGGGAGGTCGGTGGTGACGATCCGGCGAAGTGTACTCTGTTTCATCGTTCCACCTCGCGCATCGTCCTGGAGAGATAGAGAACCACGAAGGCGCCCAGCAGGATCGTGAAAGTGACCGCGATCGCTGTGCCGTAGCCGAAATCGAGGTTCTGGCGCGCCTTGATGAAGGCATAAAGCGGCAGCGTGTGCGTGGCATAACCGGGTCCGCCGCCGGTCATCACGAAGATGACGTCCATGGAATTGGCGACCCAGATCACCCGCAGCAAACCGGCGGTCGCAAGCACCGGCGCGATGCCCGGCAGCGTGATATGGACGAACTGCCGCCAGGTGGAAGCGCCATCGATCGACGCCGCTTCATATTGGCTGCGCGGAATCCCCTGAAGGCCGGCAAGGATCATCACCGCGAAGAAGGGAAAGCCCTGCCAGGTCAGAGTGGCGATGATCGCATAGATCGCCACTTCGGGATCGGCGAGCCATGGAACTGCGGACTGGACGATCGACAGGTAGATGAGGATATCGTTGAGCACGCCCGTGTTCGGATCGTAGATCCAGCGCCACATCAGCGCGATCACGACGCTCGGCAGTGCCCAGGGAATGATGATGAGCGCCCGTGCCAGCCCACGCCAGGGAAACTCGCGATTGAGGAGCAGGGCCGCGACAAGCCCGAGCCCCATCTGCAACGGCACGGTCAATCCGATCCAGATGATGGTGTTCCAGAGCGCCGTCCAGAAGACTGGATCGTTGAACAGCCTGATGTAGTTGCCGAAGCCGACGAACTTGCTGGCATTGGGGCGAAACAGGATCAAGTCATAGAAGCTGGTCAAGACCGCCTGCACCATCGGCATGAAGACGATGACGACGGTGACCACGACGGCTGGAGCAAGCAGCAGATAAGGCAGAAGCCGCTCGGACCGCCATATGGCACGACGCTCCTTGGGAGTAGAGATCGATAGGGACATGCTCATCCTGCCTGTGGACCACGGCGGAGAAGGAGGTCCCGACATGTTGCTGCCGGGACCGGAGGCGACGTTTACTGGGCAAACAGCGTCTGCAACTGTTCCATCATCTGCTTGGGCGTGATCTGGCCGGTCAATGCCCGCTGCATGTTGATCTGCCAGGCCGTGTTGACGAATTCCGAGACCGCCGAGGTCTGCGGCAGCACCCTGGCGAACGGCAAGGATTGAACCGTCGCTTCGACGAAACGACGCTCGTGCAGCTTCCAGTCGGCAGAACCGCTCTTCGTGACCGTCAGCTGGCCTGTCGCGCCGTTGAAGGCGACGTTGTTCTGGCCTTCGGCCAGGAAGGAAATCCACTTCCAGGCCGCGTCCTTGACCGATGACGAGGAGAAGATCGCAAGCGACTCATCGCCATACGAGGTCCATTGACCATTGCCGCATTTCGGAACCGGCACGGCGGAAACCTTGTCGCCGAGAGCCGCAACGAGATCCTTGGACGAACCGATATGGTGGATGGTCATCGCCGTCTTGCCGGACTTGAACGCAGCGACGATCTCCTGGAAACCGTCATTCGGCGCAGACGGCGGAATGACCTTGTCCTTCTGGAAGAGATCTACCAGCCATTGGTTGGCGGCGACCGCCTCGGGCTTGGTCAGGCCGCCCGGCTTCAGCTCGGCGCCCTGGGACAGGACGAAGGCGCCCCACTGGTCCCAGCCGCCCTTGCCGCCGCGCAAGCCGAAGCCATAGGTCTGCGGCGCATTGGTGAGCTTGATCGCCGCATTGCGGAACTCTTCGCAGGTCTTGGGTGGCTGCAATCCGGCCGCCTGGAAGAGATCGGTCCGGTAATAGAGATAGAGGACCACGTACTGAATAGGCAGGTAATATTGCTTTCCGTCCGGACCCTTGTTCAGGTCGAGCAGGTTGTCCAGCAGGTCGGCCTTGCCCTTCCACGCGTCGAGCTGCTTGCCGATCGGCTCCAGCGCGCCCATTTCCGCAAGCCGGGGCTGCGCGAAGAGCTTCACCATCGCCGCGTCAGGCGCATTGCCGCCGACCAGCGCGGTATAAAGATTGTCGTAGTAGCTGTTCCACGGCACGTTCTCGGCTTCGACCTTGATGCCGGGATTGGCTGTCTCGAACTTCTTGACCAGGTCCGACATCGGGTTCGCGGGGTTGTCGAAATGGTACCAGAAGCGGACGGTTTCCGCCTTCGCCTGACCGAACGCGGCCGAAGCCGCAAGAGCGGCGCCAAGCGCGAGTGTCTTCAGAAATTTCATAGTCTCCTCCTCTTGATCGTTCACGTCATCGACGTTGTGTCAGTCGCGTTGCTGCACTGCCTGCGGCCGCCAACGCCTCCCGCGCGGCCGAAAGTTCATTGGTGTTCTGCAGGAAACCGTGGATGACGCCCGGCACGACGTGCAGCTCGTCGTCCCGGCCGAGAGCCTTGAGACGCTGGCTCAGGCTCAAGGTGTCGGAAAGCAGCGGGTCCACTGCCGCCGCCATCAGATAAAGCGGCGGCAACGCCACCAAGGCCGCATCGGACGCCGTAAGGGGGCAGGCAAGCGGGTCCTCCTGGACGGCGCGCTTACCGGCATAAAACGACCAGTAGCGCTGCATCTTGGCACGCGTGAGTGCCGGGCCTTCGGCGAAACGGATGTAAGATGCCGTTTCGAAAGAACGCGCATAAGTGCCGTAAAAGAGCAGCGCCGCATCCGGCAGCCGGCGGCCATCTGCCTGTTCATGCAGTATCGCTGCAAGAGCAATGTTGGCTCCCGCCGAGTCGCCGGAGATGACCAGGGGGCCAGGGCGGACGCCTTCGCCGGCAGTCACCTCGAAAAGACCTCGGAGCGTTGCAACGACATCCATGAGCCCGGCCGGATAGGGGGCTTCCGGCGCCAGCCGATAATCGGGCATCACGACCGGCATGCTGCTTTCCAGCGCCAGAACTCGCCCGCAACGCTCATGGGTTTCCGGCGAACAGAAGGCGAAGCCGCCGCCATGCACGAACAGGATGGCGCCATCCGCGGCATCCGGCGGCACGAACACCTTGAGACGACAGCGGGCCGAACCAAGGCGGGCATCTTCCGCTACCCAAACCTCCCCGACATTTGCCATGGCCGGCAGATTGACATTCCACCGCCCATTGGCGGCAAGCGTCTGTGCACGACCTTCAGCCGGGGAAAGGGTCGTCGGATCCGGCAGAGGTCCGAGTTCCGCCGCAACCCGCTGCGTCAGCACCAGCATTTCGTCCGAAAGCGTGTCCGACAGTTGAGAGAGGTCGTTCACTGGGTCGCCTCCGGGAAAACTTCCGGCCCGAGATCAACGATCGTCGCGATATGATGACGCATGGCGGCGGTCGCCCGTCCGGCATCGCCGCTTTCGATCGCGTCGATGATGCTGCGATGTCGCAATGCCGTCGCCTCGAGATCCCGCGCCATCGGGCTTCGAGAAATCTTGAACCGGTGATTATGCACGAGGCAGCGATGAAGGATCGGATCGAGTGCCGGCAGGTTGGCATCTTCGAAAATGCGCCGATGGAAATCGCGGTCGAAGGCCGCAAGCTCCAATTCGTCACCTGCCGCGGCCGCAAGCAGCATCTTGTCGAGGAGGCTATCGAGCTCCTTGACCAGCGTACGGCTGCGAGCGCGCATGACCCGCGCCATGCCGTTGCCCTCTATCTGCTGACGCAACCGGAACATCTCGATTGCCTCGTCTTCCGTGCATTCGGAAACCTGTGTCCCACGATGCCCCCGACGACGGACCAGCCCTTCCTCCTGAAGCTGCAGGAGCGCCTCGCGAACGGTGCCCTGACTGCACTGGAAGTGGGCCGCCAGCTCCAATTCCGTAAGGCCGGTTCCCGGCGCCAGCGTTCCGAGCATGATGTCGCGCTTCAGCGCATCAAAGGCAGCACCTGCCTTGGGCGATCTGATCGATGTCGATCTCGCGGAAAAATAGGCCATCTCACTCATCCAGCCGGTTGCGCATTTTAACAACTATCATTATCGATATTGATATCGATAACTGGCGTCAAGCTTGAAAATAGTCGGGAGAACATCGTGGCTGGCATAGCGTTGAAGAAGATCCGGAAGTCGTATGGCGCCCTGGAGGTTATTCACGACATCAATATCGAGATCCCAAGCGGCGAATTCCTGGTTCTCGTCGGCCCATCTGGATGCGGGAAGTCGACGCTTCTTCGCATGATCGCCGGACTGGAGCAGATATCCGGTGGCGAACTGGATATCGAAGGCCGCACGGTCAACCTGCTTCCGCCGGCCGAGCGTAACATCGCCATGGTCTTTCAGGACTACGCTCTCTACCCGCACATGAGCGTGCGGGAAAACATGTCGTTCGGCCTCAAGATGCGCGGCGGCGACGACCGGGAAATCGAAAGCCGCGTCGGTCAGGCCGCCGATGTCCTCAAGATCAGGGATTTTCTCGATCGCCGGCCGGCTCAATTGTCTGGCGGCCAGCGCCAGCGCGTCGCCATGGGCCGTGCGATTGTCCGTGAGCCGGCGGCCTTCCTGTTCGACGAACCGCTTTCCAACCTCGACGCTGCGCTGCGCGTCGAGATGCGCCTGGAAATCGCAAAACTGCACAACCGCATGAAGGCGACCACGGTTTATGTCACGCACGACCAGGTGGAGGCCATGACGCTGGCCGACCGGATCGTGGTGATGAACGGCGGCGTGGTGGAGCAGATCGGCAAGCCGCTCGACCTCTATCACAAGCCGTCGAGCCTGTTCGTCGCCCGCTTCATCGGCAGCCCGACCATGAACACCCTGCCGGCGAAGATCGCCTCCGACGGAGAAGGCCTGAAACTTCTGGGAAAGACTGCGGCCGGCAGCATTCCAGGCGCAAGGGCATTTGCCGGCCAGGAGGTCACGCTTGGAATTCGGCCCGAAGAACTGACCCCCTGTCCTCCCGAACAGGCGTGGTTCAGCGGCGAACTGATGGTGGCCGAACGGCTCGGCAGCCAGACCTATGGCTATGTCGAAGTCGGCCATTCGAAAATGCTGACCATCGAGTTCCCCCGAGATCGCGACATCACGGTCGGCGAAACGATCCATGTGAGGGGCAATCCCGAGAGAGTGCACCTATTCGACACCGGGACCGGCAAAAGGCTGAACTGAGCCTGGAGCCGTTCAAGCCGTTGGCGATCGCAGCAAGAACGACTGTCGCGCCTGCGCTGGCGGATGCCTCCACCAGCGCACGGCTGAGCGCGATCGCTCCCGTCACGAGAATGCGTTCACCCTGGCCCGCATCCACTTCAGCTCGCCAATCCAGATCAAAGGGCGAGAAGGGCGCCGACTTGCTTCAGGAATTTGTCGTCGCCGTCGTTTTGCCGGGCGTCGAGCATCGTCGCCGCGTCCTTGCCCGACGGGTAGCGAAGCTGGGCGGAGCCGTCGGTTACCATCGACTCCAGGCGTCGATGCAATAACGAGACGGTAGCGGCAGGGACTGCGGATCCCATTCTGGGGGGATTGACGGCAGCGGCGGGGCGATAAAACATGATAATAATTCTCATATTTTGTTGCGTGGCTAATCTATGGCGTTTAAGAAGCGCCAATCTCGACTTTCCATCCTGACGTTACCCGAGGCCATCATGACTGCGCATTGGAACGCCTCTTCCACAGTTCCGCTTGATATGACCGATGGCAACACCAACCTGCTCGATATGGCGATCCTGGCGCATTACGAAGAGCTTTGCGGAACTGTTCGGCGTCGAGGTCATGCCCCCCTCGCCGCTCAGGAAATCGTTCACGAGCTGTATGTCAGATTGCGGCAGAGGCATACGATCCTGGAAGGGAAAAAATCGCTCCGGGCATTCCTCATTCGCGCGTGCGTTAACCTCGGAATTGACGTGCACCGACGCCAGCGTTTGGAAATGCAACTGTTTTCCGGAACGGAGACGGAAGCGCTGCAGATCAGCGCGCCGGTATATTCTCCAGAACAAGCGCTCGACCTCGAATATCGATTGGCTAGGTTGAAGATTGCAATTATGGAAATGTCGGTGCAGCGACGGCGGGTTTTTGTCGCCAGCCGCGTCGGCCAATTGTCGTCGGATCAAATCGCAGCGCGCATGAAGATCAGCAAAAACATGGTAGATCGCCACCTACGCAAGGCGTATCTGCACTGCCTCGATCGCCTCGACGATACTCTTTGAACAAAAACTGCATCTGCCGCGAAAGTGTCCGCCCATGCCAGACAATCGAGCTCGCGATAGAAAGATGCGCGAGCAGGCTGTCGATTGGCTGCTGCGGCTTCAAGAACACCCCGAGGACTTGGACGCACAATCGGACTTCGAGCTATGGCTTGCCGGTGATCCGGCCCGTGCCGTCGTTTATGAACGTGCGCGTCGCGCCGTCGGAGACGCAACTCATCTTTTGTCAAGCGATCTGGAGTTTGCGGGCAAGGCAGCCCGCGGGCCAATGACCGGTCGACGCAATGTCGTCATGGCGATAACGCTTTTGGTGTGCAGCTCTACTGCATTCTATCTTGCGGACGGACCGGTGCGGCTGCAGGCGGATGTGATTTCAGGCGTCGCGAAAACGCAGAGACTGACGCTTGCCGATGGTTCGAGGATCGAGCTCAATGCAGATTCCGCCATCGCATTTCGTCTGGAAAAGGATCGGCGGCAGGTGCAGCTGCTGCGGGGCCAGGCCTATTTCCAGGTGGCCGCAGATCAATCCCGCCCCTTCACGGTCGTCGCCGGCAATGGCGCGACCACGGCGCTGGGTACCGCTTTTGACGTCAATCTGACCAGTGACGGCGCCCGTGTCGTCGTCACAGAACATGCGGTGATGGTTGGTCCAGAGGGCAGCCCCGAGACGCGCTGGGTGACCGAACGCCAGAAGATTGACTATGATGCGAATGGCCGGCCGGCTGAACCGGAGCCAGCCGACCCGGATATCGCCACCGCCTGGCGTCGAGGGCGCCTGGCATTCGATAACCGCCGGCTTGCAGCGGTGATCGAGGAATTCGCCCGTTACATTCCAGGCAAGGTCGTTGTTGCGCAGACCTCGCTTGCGAACAGGCACATTTCCGGAAGTCTTGATCTGACGGCTCCCCAGACAGCGCTGGACGGCTTCGCCAATGCCTTCGGAATCAGGATCACACGCCTTGGTTCGTATCTTACAGTGCTCAGTGAGTAATTTTTCCTAACGGCCTGTCCCTGGAGGGGGACCTCATGCGTCTAAAAACCAGACGCATATTTGAGACGGGACGGATCCGGTAATCCATGACATGTTCGACGCATAGATACAGCGCTCGCCCGCTGCATCGGCTGCTTGCAGTATTTCTTGCCAGCTCTGCCATCACCATTGCCGCGACCGTCGCTCACGCACAGCACGCGGGCGGCACCCAGCTGAATGTACCCGCGGGCAGCCTGACGACTGCATTGAACAGATTTGCGGCACAGACCAAGCTGCAGATCGTATTCGATGCTTCCGTCACCGCCGGCGTCAGTACCGCCGGCATTTCCGGACACCTGAGTACCGATACAGCCCTTTCCGGCCTGCTCGCCGGCACCGGCATCACTTATCGTTATAGCGGCGCCTCGATGGTGACACTGAGCAAGCCAGGTGCCGCCTCCATCGCCGAAGCGGATGGCGAAACCACGCTGGAGACGATCGTCATCAAGTCCGACCGTCATTATGGCGAGGGCAAGCCGAACGTTTCGGAGATTGGCAAGGAAACCATCGAGCGGGCACAGGCTTCCAGCATTCCCGAGCTTCTGAAAAAGACGCCCGGCGTGTCGATGGGCGGCGGCGTGCGCATACAGGGTCAAAGCATATCGATCCGTGGCTTCTCCCGCCAGTCGGATACCCGGATCCTGCTCGATGGCGCGCCGAAAAATTTCGAGAAATACGACCAAGGCACGATCTTCGTTGAGCCAGAGCTCCTTAAGCGGGTCGAGATCGAAAAGGGCGCCACATCGGTCCGTTACGGCAATGGTGGTTTCGGCGGTACCGTGAAAATGGAAACGAAGGACGCTGCCGACATGTTGAAGCCTAGCCAGAGCTGGGGCGCATGGGGCAAGACCGCCTACCAATCCGCCAACCAGGAATTCCTGGAAACGGGCGCGCTTTACGGTCGGTCCGATTTTGGCACGCCGATCACCTATGACGGTCTCCTGTCGCTGACCTGGCGCAAGAGTGATGACATGCGGATCGGCGGCGGCGAACATTACCTGTACTCCGACTCCGAGCTCGCTTCGGGAATGGTCAAGGGTGGTGCGGAATTCGACGGCCACGAGATCAATGCGTCGGTCATGTACGGCGAAAGTAACAACTGGGGACCGGTTGCGGCGATCCGCGGGCAACTGGATTTCACCCAAACCGATATCGATAGATACGGCTATTACGAGGCGGCTCGTCGACGGCTTGCTTGGCGGGAGCTGAAAGACCTCACATCCACCTTCGAATACCAATATACCGGCGACAGCGATCTAGTGAATAGCCGATTCATGGCGAGCTATTCCTCGACCGGCCAGCGCGCCACCCGCCCCGGCAATACCACCGCGAGCGCTTCCGTCGGCGGCATTGAGAATGAGGCCACCTATTCGGACCTTCATCTGGAGCTCGAAAACACATCGAATTTCACACTGGGCGGTCTCGGTCACAAACTGAACTACGGCGTGCAGTATAATGGCCACAAACGTGAAGTGACGATGTTCGACATCGTCAACGCCGCCAAACCCGATTACAATTTCGGTTATTATGCACCGTGGTTCATGCCCGAGGGCACACAGGATACGGCGTCTGCATTCATCCGCGACACGATCGAGGTGACCGACGCGCTGACGGTGACACCCGGTCTTCGTTTCGACTGGGTCCGTTCGGAAGGCGTTGAGAATGACGCACCCCGGTATAACAACCCTGCCGGCCTGCACGACTATTCGGCAGTGACGCATCAGGGCTTCACCCCAGCCATCAGCGTTGTATGGCAAGCGACGCCCGATATCCGGTTGTTTGCGGACTGGGCATACGCGATGCGGGCCCCCAATATCGACGAGATCTATTCGACGCAGAGCGCAGCAACCAGCGCTTCTGGAACGTCCCGCGACCTTGATATTGAGCGCAACAACACCATCAATATCGGCGCCGACTTCAATTTCGACGACGTGTTTCTCTCGGGCGACACGCTCTCGGCCCGGGTAGCCTTATACAACAACCGCGTCACCAACCCGGTTACGCGTCGCATCGGAACGGCCAATCTCTCGGGCATGGGCGCGATCGGGCAAGTGCCGTGGTACTGGAACACACCTTCCTATTACACCCGCGGCATCGAGATGCAGTTCCACTATGATACGGAAAAGGTTTTCGCGGATCTCGGCATGTCGTGGATGACGGGAACACGCAATGGCGCGATCAACAATCTTCGTGGCAGCGATACCTTTATCAACGATCTCGCGCCAGCAACGATGCAGGCTGCCCTGGGCTTCAAGGTTCCCGACCGTGATCTTTCCTTCGGTTGGAGCGCCACCCTGGTAGCCGATCAGGACCAGACGCCGTACAATCAGGATGGTCGAACCTATGCGCGACCGCCGGGCAAGGGATATGCGGTGCATACTCTCTTCCTCGACTGGACGCCGAAAGACGGGTTCATGAAGGATACGGAGCTGCACATGGCGCTCGAAAACGTGTTCGACAAGGAATATGAACCTTATCTTAGCGATGGCATCACCGCGATGCCGGGGCGCAACCTGAAGGTATCGCTGAGCCGGCGTTTCTAAAGCACTTTGCATGGCGTGGTGAGGCATCCAACTGAATGAGATTTCGCTGACGCGCGACATCTATGCAGTCTTTCGCCGCAGGGGCGACGTCCGTCCGACCGTATCGGTACTTCTGCGAGAAATCGAACGATCAAGCGATCTAGGCACGTCCTCTTCGCAGGAATGAACCCTTCCGCGGTCGGAATATTGTCAGAAGGTCGCCGTGCTGATGAGAGGGCGGCGAAGGCAAGGCGAGGGCTTCCCGAAGAGCGAGAATCCTCTTGCTCAAACAGCCTGTCTCCGTGTGTCCAGTCAATCCAGACCTGACCGGATGGACCGAAAAGCCGTGGCTACGTGCCGTTTGATAGTCCGAACGCATAGGTTCTCGTATCTAGCACCAGGGCTTGCTCACGGTTCCGATAGCGGAGGCGACGTATGGTGCGCCCGGCCAACTGCAGAAACTCTTACGATTCCAGCCGGTGGCGAACGGTTTCGGTGACGGGAACTTTCCAAGCGACCCGAGGTTAGGAGGCCGTAACGAAAACTGAGAGGAAACACTTCATGATCGTAAAACTTGTTACTGCGAGCGCTCTTGCGCTTGGTCTTGCTACGTCTGCATTCGCACAGGGTGCTGGCGGTGGTTCCGGCACCGGTGGCTCGGGCTCGACCGGCGCCTCGGGCGCCGGGACCGGAGCCGGGACGGCGACCGATACGACTGCCCCCGGAACGTCGGCAACGGGGAACACCAACACCCAGGGCGCCGGCACGGCCGGAAGCAGCAATGCCAATTGCGGCAAGAGCCCGACGACTGCGGGAGCCGGCGGCACCAACGCGTCCACCTCCAACCCGAACAGCCCAACCAACCAGGCAAATTCCTGCTGACACGATCAGGCAGATCTCGTCATCCAAAGCCCCGTGGCCGTACCGGCTGCGGGGCTTTTTCACGTTCCTGCTATACCAGCCGCCTCAGGAGCCAAGATTTCGGTCGTTCATGCGCCCTGCGAACAGAGGAACCTCCTCGATATTCGCCAAGACGCGCTCCTTCAGCAGGAATCGCCGCACGTTCTCTCGGATTGCCGGCAAGGAGAAGATGCCTTGAGCGGCCATCCGACAAGCTTTCGACAACACCTCGTATGTGTCGCCTCTTTTGTCGATCGGCCATTCGTCGAGAAAGTCAAAGACGTCTTCCAGGCTTGCAAGCTCCTGAATATAGCGGGATGTTTTCACAAACAGCGGTTTGTCAAACAACGTATTAGCCATCGCGACCTCCTTTCCTCTTCGCCGTGGACCGCAGATTGATTTAGGAAATGGAGCAGTGGGTTCAAGACATCGCGGCTGTTCGCCCGAGAGCATTTTTAGACACGATGAAGCGATCCGCCAGGCTGAAAGCGGCCTGTTTTACAGTCCTGTGACAGAATTGAAAGAAAGCTGGAAAACTCTGTAACCGGCCTGACACGATAGCGCTCTAAGGAACCGTAAACGCCTTCGCACCTGCGAAAGGCATTTGCGAGACCGGAGAACTGCCGTGAAGATCATCCAGATTACCGACACCCATTTCAGCCCGGAGAAGTCGCATTTCAACGGCAACTGGGCGCCGCTGCTCACCTGGATCGAGGATAGCCGGGCCGACCTCATCATCCATACCGGGGATCTGACCGTCGATGGCGCCGACAAGCCGGAAGACATCACCTTCTGCATGGACCTGATGCGTCAGGTTTCGGTCCCGATGCTGATCGTGCCCGGCAACCACGATGTCGGCCATTTGCCGGGTTCCGCCCAGCCCGTCAATGCCGAGCGCCTCGAGCGCTGGCGGGAATTCGCAGGAGAGGACCGTTGGTTTCACGACGCCGGCGAATGGCGTCTTGTAGGGCTCAATTCGCTGCTCCTCGGCCAGGAGAACGAAGAAGAAGAGGCCCAGTTCGAATGGCTGACCAAAACACTGGAAGGGCGGAACAGCCGCCGCCTCGCCCTCTTCGCCCACAAGCCGCTTTTCGTCGACGAGCCGTATGAGGGCGATACCGGGTACTGGGGGGCACGGCCGAAGGAACGCACCCGGCTCTTCGACCTGTTCGCCGCGCATGACGTGGCACTTTTTGCCAGCGGCCACCTGCATTGGGCCTGGCAGGGCCGTCATGAGAATATCGCACTCACCTGGGGTCCCTCGGCTGCCTTCATCATCGACAAGCTGGAGCGTGAAATGCCGGGAGAGCGTCTGATCGGCGCCGCCGTTCACACCTTCGGCGACGACGTACGGACCGAGATCGTCGCCGTGCCGGGTATGACCGCTTATGTCATCGACGATGTTATCGACGAGGTTTATCCGCGTCCGGTGAAGACGGAGGCGGCCGAATGACCTCCCTTTCGCTTCGCGGCATCCAGAAATCCTTCTCCGGCAATCCGATCCTCAAGGGCGTCAGCTTTGATGCCGGTCCGGGCGAGTTCATCGCCCTCGTCGGGCCTTCCGGCTGCGGCAAGAGCACGCTGTTGCGCATCCTCGCCGGCCTCGAAAGCGCTGACGCCGGTGAAATCATGCTTGGCGACCGCGACCTGTCGCCGGTGCCGGCGGCCGACCGCAACATCGCCATGGTGTTCCAGTCCTACGCGCTTTACCCGCATCTGACGGCAGCGCAGAACATCGCCGTGCCGCTGGTCATGCGCAAGCTGACGCGGACGCAGCGCCTGCCGGTGATCGGCCCGCTGATGCCCGGCCAGCGCAAGGCGGTCGCGGCGATCAAGCGCGACGTGCGCGAGATGGCCGCGTCGCTGAAGATCGACCATCTGCTCGACCGCAAACCCGGCCAGATGTCAGGCGGCCAGCGCCAGCGCGTCGCGCTCGGCCGCGCCATGGTGCGCCGCCCCTCCGTCTTCCTGATGGACGAACCGCTTTCCAACCTCGACGCCAACCTGCGCGTCCATGCCCGCGGCGAGATCGTCGAACTGCACCGCCGCGCCGGAGTGCCGACGCTTTATGTCACCCATGACCAGGCGGAAGCGCTATCGATGGCCGACCGCGTCGCCGTGATGATCGGCGGTTCGCTGCTGCAGCTCGCCTCGCCGCAGGTGATCTACGACGATCCGGCGCATATCGAGGTTGCCCGTTTCGTCGGCCAGCCGCGCATCAACCTTTTTCCGTCGCAGGTCGGCGCCGATGGCACGATAGCGCTCGGCGATATCCGGGTGGGATTACGTCGGGAGATGGTCGTAGCCGGTGCTTCGGTGACGATCGGCATTCGCCCGGAATTCATCCGGGTCTCCCGCACCGGCCAGCAGGGCCTGCCGGCACGCATTGACCGGATCGAGTTCCTGGGCTCCGAGATCGTCCTCTATTGCCGCCTGGATGCAATCGGCGAACCGGTGGTCGCCAAGCTTTCGCCCGCCGAAGGCGTCGGTCTTGCCGCCGGCATGCCCGTGCGTCTCGATTTTTCCGCCGACCGCCTCTTCGTCTTTGCCGAGAAAGGTCATCGCCTGCCTTCGACACCGCTCGATGCCACCGTCATGCTGGAGACGGTCCATGGCTGAGGCGACCGCTGCTGCACTTCCGCTCGCCGGGAAACCTGCTCGCTCGGCCGCCGAACGGCAGGAGGCGCGCGCCGGGCTCATCCTGTCGCTGCCGGCCATGGTTCTTCTGTTCGTCTTCATCCTCCTACCGGTAGCGGTGGTGATCCTGTTCGGATTTACCGATTACGAACTCGGTTATACGGGCTTCCGCTTCGTCGGCTTCGACAACTACACGGAACTTTTCACCGACCGGACCTTCCGCCGCTCGCTGTGGAACACGACGGTCTATGCGGCGATCGTCGCACCGATCTCGATCTTCATGGCGCTCGGCCTTGCAATGCTGATCGAAAGCGAAACTATCGGCCGCTCCTTCTTTCGAACCGCCTATTTCCTGCCGGTCGCCTCGCTGCTCGTCGCCATGGCGACCGTCTGGCAATATCTCTTCCACCCGACGATCGGCCCGATCAACGCGCTTCTGGCGCTCGGCGGCCTGCCACGTCCCAACTGGCTCGGCGCCTCGACATCCGTCCTCTACAGCCTGTCGATCATCGGCATCTGGCAATCGGTCGGCTTCAATCTCGTGCTTTTCCTGGCCGGCCTCACCGCGATCCCCCGCGAACTCTATGCGGCAGCGCATGTCGATGGCGCCCGCTCGGCCTTCGACCGGTTTCGGCTGGTCACCTGGCCGATGCTCGGGCCGACGACGCTGTTCGTCACCACGATCAGCATCATCAATGCAGTCAAGGTCTTCGAGACGGTCAAGACGCTGACCGAAGGCGGGCCGAACAAGGCTTCCGAAGTGCTGCTTTTCACCATCTACCAGGAAGGGTTCGTCTACCTGAAAGTCGGTTACGCCTCGGCGATGACCGTCGTTTTCCTCGCCATCCTGGTGGTGCTGATGTTCCTGCAATACCGCGTCCAGGACAAGCAGGTGCATTACTCATGAACGCTTCAGCCTTCACCCTCGGCCGCGCCGTCCGCCTGTCGATCCTGATCTTCGGGGCGGTGATCTTCCTCGCACCCTATGTCTTCATGATCTCGACCGCCGGCAAGGCCCAGAGCGACATCTTCTCCTCGTCGCTGTCGCTCATCCCGCAGCACTGGTCCTATGTCGCCAACTTCACCAAGGCGCTGACCCGCGTCTCGATGACGACGCTGTTGTGGAACGGCGTCGTGGTCTGCGCGCTGATCTTCGTCTTTCAGGTGATGATCGCCATCCCCTGCGCCTATGCCATGGCGAAGCTGAAATTCCGCGCCGCAAGGCTGATGATGGTGCTGGTCATGCTCGGCCTTTTGGTGCCGATCCATGCGACCGCCCTGCCCCTCTACGTCGCCTTCGACCGCATGGCGGTGCTCAACAGCTATTTCGCGCTGGTCGCCCCCTTCACCATCTCGGTTTTCGGCATCTTCCTCTTCCTGCAGTTCTTCCGCGCCATTCCGGACGACCTGATCCATGCCGCCCGGCTCGACGGCATGTCGGAACTCGGGATTATCGGCCGCGTGATCGTGCCCAATGCCTGGCCGGCGATCACCGCGTTTGCGATCTTCTCGGTCGTTGCCCATTGGAACGACCTCTACTGGCCGCTGATCGTCGTTTCCAACCAGTCCTACGCGACGCCGCCGCTCGGCCTCCTCTATTTCCGCGCCGCCGAGGCCGGCGACGACTACGGCGCGCTGATGGCCGCCACGCTGATCATCACCACTCCCCTCGTCGCTGCTTTCCTTCTCGCACAGAAGCGCTTCGTCGAGGGCATCACCATGACCGGTCTCAAAGGCTGACCGGCATCAAACAGGAGACTATGCGATGAAGCATCTCACCAAGTTTTTCGCCGCAGCGGCGATTGCCATGACGGTGTCGCTTCCGGCCCATGCCGAAACGACATTGACCGTGCACTATCCGATGCCGGGTTTCTTCAAGGACGTGATGGACACGATCTCGAAGAAGTTCATGGAAGAAAACCCGGACATCAAGATCCAGTTCGCCAACCCGTCGGCGACCTATGAAGAGGGCATCCAGCTGATCATGCGCCAGGCCGGCACGGCGGAAATGCCGGACCTGACCTTCATCGGCCTCAACCGCCTGCGCATGGTTCAAGAGCGCGACCTGCCCGTCGATCTCGCTCCGTTCATCGCCAAGGAAGGCGATATGGGCAAGCTCGGCTTTTCCGACAACATCCTGAAGCTCGCACAGGTCAAGGGCAAGCAGGTCGGCCTCGCCTTCGCGACGTCGAACCCGATCATGTACTACAATGCCGACCTCGTTAAGGCCGCCGGCGGCAATCCGGACGTTCCACCGAAGACCTGGGATGAGGTGATCGCGCTCGGCGCCAAGATCAAGGCGCTCGGCAACGGCGTCGAAGGCATCGATTTCCGCTGGCAGGGCGACGACTGGATGTTCTCGGCACTTCTGTTCGGCGCCGGCGGTCAGATGTTGAGCGCCGACGAAAAGTCCGTCGCTTTCGCCGGACCGGAAGGCCTGAAGGCTGTCGAAACTCTCGACCGCATGGTCAAGCAGGGTGGCCTGCCGGTCTTCACCGCCCAGGCCGGTGAACAGGCCTTCTTTGCCGGCAAGGTCGGCATCGAATTCAAGACGACCGGCGCCCTGCGCAACACGATCAAGAGCGTCGGCGACAAGTTCGACCTGCGCACCGCGCAGATCCCGCTGATCGATCCGGTCAGGGGCAAGCTGCCGACCGGCGGCAACGCGGTCGTCATCCTCGCCCGCAATGCCGAAAAGCAGCAGGCAGCCTGGAAGTTCGCCAAGTTCGCCGCCGGTCCTTATGGCGCCTCCGTCGTCGTCCCGGGCACCGGTTATGTTCCGAACAACGAGCTCGCCGCCAAGTCGCCGGACTATCTCGGCAACTTCTACAAGCAGAACCCGCTTTTCGTCGCCGGCCTCAGCCAGATGGACCGCATGATTCCCTGGTATGCCTTCCCGGGCACCAACGGCGTCAAGGTCACCCAGGCGATCGTCGAGAACCTGTCGCGCATCGTCGAACAGCAGGCCACCCCGAAGGAAGCACTGGAGGATGCGGCTTCCGAAGTGAAGGGCTTGCTGCCGCGCAGCTAAGATCCGTCCCGGCTTGATCGGATCATGGAACCGCCGTTTCCGACCGGAAGCGGCGGTTTTCCCTTTACGACGCAGGGTGTCTCAGATCGCCCGCACCGTGCCGCCTCGCCGCAGCATATAGGCGACATCGAGATGACGGGCGGGAGCCGCATTCTCGGCCATGTCCAGCAGCAGCGAGGCCGCCGCCGCCCCCATGCTCGCATCCGGCATCTCCACCGTCGTCAGCGGCGGGTCCATCAGCCGTCCGATGGCGATCCCGTCGAAACCGGCCACGGAGATATCGCGTGGTACGGAAAGCCCTTCCCGCCGCAGGGCGCCGATGACCCCGAAAGCCAGGAGATCGTTCGAGGCGATGATCGCCGTCGGCGAAAACATGGAGAGCTCAGCGCTAAGGTCGAGCTGGTCGTATCCGCTGACGAAGGGGATCTGCACCGCTTCCAGCGGCGGAATACCGCTTTCCGCCATGGCGTCGCGATAGCCTTCGTGGCGGAACCGGGCGCGGTCGGAGGTCGCGAAAGCGCCGGAGACGAACAGAATGCGGCGATGCCCAAGTCCGATCAGCAGCGTGGTCAGCTCGTGGCCAGCGCCCCGGTTGTCGACGGTGACGGCGGCGGGAAACAGCGCGGTCGGCATGTTGTGGAGGAGCACGGTCGGCGGCAGCGAGGGCATGAGGGCAACGCTCGTGGCCGGATCGCAGACGGTCAGGATCAGGCCGGTCGGCCGGTCGTTGAGAAGCGAGGCGACTGCGTCCGCCTCGCGTGCAGGGTCGTAGTTCGACTGGGCGATCAGCACGCCATGGCCGGCAACCAGCATGCGGTTCTGGATGCTGGAAAGCGACGAGGCGAAGACGGGATTGGTGATGCTGGGGATCAGCACGCCGACCACCGGCCGTTGCCCTGGCCTGCCGGCCGATGAATGTATCGGCCGATAACCGAGCTCTGCCGCCGCGCGGCGGACCCTGCGGGCCATGCGGTCGCTGACATTGCCGTTGCGACTGAGCGCCCGGCTCGCCGTTGCCAGCGAACATCCGGCTCTTGTTGCCACCTGCTGCAATGTCGTCATCAGGGAATGCCTCTTCCGTTTACCAGGCCGCACGGCCTGCCGAGAGCAGATTTCGTCCCGATATGTAAGAGTTTTATGTCAGCAACGGCGGATTCTCCTCAGACGCGGCAAAGCCGACTGTCGCCAGGCAAGCTTTAAGGCCCATCTTGTTCTGGCGCGTCAAACGCTC
Organism: Neorhizobium sp. USDA 3394; assembly: GCF_056280385.1. Taxonomy (NCBI): domain Bacteria; kingdom Pseudomonadati; phylum Pseudomonadota; class Alphaproteobacteria; order Hyphomicrobiales; family Rhizobiaceae; genus Neorhizobium; species Neorhizobium sp. USDA 3394. The sequence goes on along the minus strand of NZ_JBWCDU010000002.1, from coordinate 236,799 downwards.
CACGGCCCTGATCGCGAGGCCGAAACACGGCAAATGCCATTCATCGCATTTTTAAGATTGACAGCCCTCGTGTATGTAATGTTATTACATTTATCAAGCGAGCGTAACTCTGTAACATGCCCTAGCCCGCTCCCGACGCCGCGATCAACAATCAGGAAGGAAGCTCATGAATTTGTCCCTCGCTCGAAACAGTCTGCTGGCCGCTGTTGCGTCAGGTCTGATCTTGGCGGCTTGCGGAGCGTTTGCCGATGAAGATCATGAGACGAAGCAAGCATGGCGTCTGTTTGTCGGCGATCACACGATCCCCGTCGTGCGTGCCATCAACTTCGAGAACGGCAAGGAACTCGGCCGCTATGACGTCAAGGGTCCCGCGGCCCTGACCGCCAGCGCCTCCGGCCAGACCGTATTCGCCACCCAGTCGGATCATGACATCGTGCACGTCATCAAGACTGGCATCGATTTCTCCGATCACGGCGGGCATCGGGATCTGGAGGTCTCCGACGTCGGGTTGTTGCCCGTGACTTTCGAGGGCAGGCGTCCCTTCCACGTTGTTCCGCATGACGACCACGCGATCCTTTTCTACGATCGAGGTGGCAAAGCGGAGATCATCGATGAAACGGCTCTTCTTGAGGGCAGGACCGAGGTAAAGACAGTCGATACGACGAGGCCGCATCACGGCGTAGCGGTGACGATGGGTCGTTTCGTGCTCGTGTCCGTCCCAAACACTGAAGTCGAAACCAAGCCCGACGAGCTTCCGCCGAGGGTCGGTCTTCGCGTCGTCGATGAGGCGGGCAAGCAGGTCGGCGACATCGCCAAATGCACCGATCTTCACGGCGAGGCCACCTCGGCCCGGCTCGTCGCCTTCGGTTGCAAGGAAGGCGTTCTTGTCGCACGGCCCGGGGGCATGGACGGACCGAAGCTGGACATGCTCGCTTACCCGGCGGACCTGCCGAAGGGCAGCACCGGGACCTTGCTTGGTGGCAAGGCGATGCAGTTCTTCCTCGGCAACTACGGCGAGGACAAAATCGTCCTGATAGATCCGGATGCCGAGAAGCACTTCCGGCTGATCGACCTCCCCACCCGCCGCGTCGACTTCCTGCTGGATCCGGCAACGCCGCGCAATGCCTACATCCTGACGGAGGACGGTGATCTTCATGTGCTGGACGTGATCAAGGGCGAGATCGTTCGCAAGGCCGGGGTCACCGAGCCCTACAGCAAGGACGGCCATTGGCGTGATCCGCGGCCGCGTCTTGCCGTTGCGGACGGTCATATCGTCATTACCGATCCGCGGCACTCGCTGATTCGCGTCGTCGATGCGGAGAGCCTGAAGGAGGTCCGTACGATTCCCGTCGAAGGAAACCCTTTTACGATCGTTGCCGTCGGCGGCTCCGGCGCATCGCACTGATGCGGACAACCTTTGGCTCCGGAATTGTCACCGCAGTTCCGGACCGGGATCATTTCATCAGAAATGACGATGCAGTAGTCCGGAGCCTGACGACTGCGCTTTCTTCCGGCCTGATCTTGGACGAAATCTTCCGGATCCTTTGTGCGCCCTGGGGACAACCAGCCACGGCGTTGACAGTCGGCAAAGGGCGTGTAGGTTGGCGCCGTCAAGGTTCTTCCATCCCGCGATGGAAGCTAAGAGGGAATCCGGTAAAAACCGGAGCTGTCCCGCAACTGTGAGCGGTGAGCCGTTCGTCCAACATGTCACTGGCAGCCAATGCCGGGAAGACGGGCGATGAAGGCTTTGACCCGCAAGCCAGGAGACCTGCCTGACGATAGAAGTTCCGTGGTCGGGGTGTGCCACAGGGATGACGGTTCCGTCGGGCCATCGCGCCTGCCGTAACCTTCATTTTTGCTGCCTCCTCAATGAGTGAGACGAAGGCAGTGAAAACACAGGGATTACCTTCCCAGAATTTATCCGGTCGCGCCGTCCTCCTGATCGCGAAATCCGCCTTTGCGGCATCGCCGCATCGGGAAATGCGGCGGCTCGCGGAGCTTGCGGCCGGCGCGACCGGAGCCCGAACCGTGCGCTTCGCCTTTACCGAGCAGGGAACCCCTTCCCTGCGCGAAGCGCTGTCCGATCTGCTCGACGAGGATGTCGAAACCGTCGTGATCGTGCCGCTTGTCCTGCCCATGGAGCCAAGCTTCCATATCTGGCTGACGAAATCGCTGACGCGCTGGAAGGCCGCCGACAGCCGCCCCTGGCCCGCCTTGTCCGTCGCCAAGGATATCGCCTCCAGCACGCTGATGGCGCATCTTCTCGGCGAACTGCTTGAGACGGCCGAGGCGCTGGATGCTCCAGAGACCGAAAACCCGCCTGTCATCGAAGGTTCCCTCGTGCCGGCCCAGAAACGCCGCGTGCTGGTCTGCCAGGGCGGTCCCTGCAACGCGGCCGGAGCCGATGTGATCTGGGGACATCTTCGCAACCAGCAGGAGCGGCAGAAATTGCGCGCTGCCGGCGATGGCACGATGACGGCAAAGTCCACATGTCTCGGTCCCTGCAGCCTGGCGCCCGTGCTGCAGGTATTTCCCGAAGGCACCTATTACGGCGGCGTCAACGAAAATGCGATCGACCGGATCATCGGCGAGCACCTGCTGGGCGGCCGTATCGTCGAGGACTTCGCCTATCACCCGACGGGCCGCAAGCAGCGGCTTCGCACCCCATCCGAACAGAACAAGAGGAGAGAGAATTGAGGTCGCAGACCGTATCGCGCCTGGCCGCCGCCTGGCTCACCGCCGCCACCTTTGTCACCGCGGGCACTGTCTTCGCAGGCGAGCCGCTTCGCGTCGGTGCCACCTACATCACCAGCGGCACGGACCCGGCCAAGGGCTCGAACGGCTGGGCTCTGGTCAGCCATGGCGTCGGCGAGAACCTCTTCACCGTCGATCGCAACGGCAAGCTCGTGCCGGAACTGGCCGAGAAGGCAGAGCGCATCGCAGACCTGACCTGGACCGTCACCCTGAAGCCCGGCCGCCTGTTCTCCGATGGCACGCCCGTCACCGCCAGGGCACTGGCAGCCGGTTTCGATACGACGTTCGCCAACAACAAGGCGGCGCTCGCGACCGGCGGCAAGCTGACCTTCGAGGCGGGCGACGACCTGACGCTGAAGGTGACGACCGAAAAACCGGTGCCGTTCATTCAGGCACTCTTTGCCGAATGGCCGCTGGTTGCCTACAAGCCCACCGGGACCGGCAATGCCGTCTTCAGCGGTCCTTACCGTGTCTCCGACTTCAAGGCGGATGCCTCGATCACGCTTGCGGCCAACATGCATTTCGCCGGCGCCGAAAAGCGTTCGCCGGTCAATTTCCGCAGGTTCGGTGATGCCCAGACCCTGACGCTGGCGCTGGAAGCAGGAGAACTCGACATGGCCTTCGGCTTGCCGTCGGAGGTCGTGAGCCGGCTCAAGACCAGTCCGGACCTGACGATCAAGTCGTTCCCGGTCGGGTACCAGTATCTCGCCTTCTTCAATACTGCCCGGCCGCTGATGGCTGACGTGAAGGTGCGCCGGGCGATCGATCTGGCCTTCGACCGCAAGGAGCTTGCGGCCGCGATCAACGGCGGCGAACCGGCCACAGGTGCCTACGCCGCCTATTTCCCCTTTGCCGGCAGGGAGGCCCGCCCGAGCGATCTCGCCAAGGCTGGAGCGCTGCTCGACGAAGCCGGCTGGGCAAAAGGCAGCGGCGGCATGCGCGAAAAGGGCGGCACGCCGCTGCGCCTGCTGGTCATCACCTATCCGCAGCGCCCGGATCTCGTCACCATGCTGCCGGTGGTCAAGGCGGAACTCGCAAAGATCGGCATCGCCATCGATACGCAGGTGGTGGAGAACATCCAACAGGTCGCTTCGGCCGGCGACTTCGACATCGCACTCTGGGCGCAGCACACTGCCCCGAGCGGCGATGCCGCCTTTTTCCTGAACTCGATGCTGAGAAGCGGCGCTTCCCTGAACTACGCGAAATATGCCTCGCCAGACTTCGATGCGATCCTCGACCGGTTTGCGACCGAGGGCGATCCGGCAAAGCGGGTGGCGATCGCGCTGGATGCCCAGCAGAAAATCTTCGCCGATGCGCCCGCCTCCTTCCTGGTATCGCCCGTCTGGTATGTCGGCCTGTCGAAGCGGCTCAAGAACTACGAGCCGTGGGGATCCGACTACCACGTCCTGCGCGCCGATATCGGCGAGGCGGAGTAGGGCCAGGTGATGCGGCTGGCCCGGTTCGGCATACAATCGATAGCGGGGTTGCTGGCGGTTTCGCTCGCCTCCTTCTCGGTCATCACCCTGATGCCGGCCGATCCGGTCACGATCGCCATTCGCGCCTGGAGCCTGCCGGCGACGGAGGAAACCGTCGCCGCGTTGAGGGCGGAGTGGGGGCTCGATCAGCCGCTGCCGGTCAGGTATCTGCACTGGCTGGCGGATTTCCTCACCGGAGATTGGGGCCGCTCCTTCCGGACCGGAGAGCCCGTGCTTGCCGAGTTCGCCGAGCGGTTGCCGGTCTCGCTGTCGCTCGGTCTCGCCGGCCTGGCTCTGGCGATCGTGCTGGCAATTCCGCTCGGATTCTTCTCAGCCGCCCATCCCGGGGGCATTGCCGATCGGATGAGCCGGGCTCTGTCGATCTTCGTTCAGGCGGTGCCTGCCTTCTGGCTGGGCCTTGTCCTTCTCTGGGTCCTCGGTGTGCGGCTGCGCTGGGTCAGACCCTTTGCCAATGATTGGACCGCGATCGTCCTGCCAATCCTGCTGATCGCGCTGCATTCCGTTGCCGTTCTTTCCCGCGTCTATCGGCGCGACCTGAAGGAGACCGCCGGGCAGCCGCATTTCCGCACGGCGCTTGCCAAGGGCCTGTCGGAAAGGCAGGCACTCTGGAGGCACGGCCACCGCGGCGCGCTTTATGCTCTCCTGTCGGCAGTCCGTTCCGAAGCCGGCTGGGTGATCGGCAGCACCGCGACCATGGAGATTCTCTTCGGCCTTGCCGGCATCAGCCAGTTCCTGGTGCAAAGCATCGCGGCACGCGACCAGATGGTGCTGCAGGCCTATGTCATGGTCATTGCCATCTGGATGCTTGTATTGAATGCCAGCGCCAATCTCGCCATGCGCCTTCTCGATCCGCGCCTTGCCCGATGCCCCGGCTGATCATGCTCGCGGCGCTCGCCGTCTTTCTCTGTGTCGGCGGCTTCTGGCAGCCACATGATCCCGATGCGGTGGACATGCTTGCCCGTCATTCCGGCATGACCGCCGGCCATCTGCTCGGTACCGATCATCTCGGTCGCGATCTTCTGTCGCGCATCATGGCCGGCGGCTGGCGGACGGCCTGCGTCATCCTCTCGGTCGGTGCCATCGGCTTTTTCTTCGGCACCCTGCTGGGCACCGCTGCCGCCGTGCTTGGCGGCTGGCGGGAAACGGTGGTCCTGCGGTTCTGCGAGTTCTTCGTCATGGTGCCGACGCTCATCGTCGCACTGGCGGCAGCGGCGATTTTTGGCCTGTCCCCGCTCAGCGCGGGGCTGGCGCTGGGTCTGGCCGGCGTCGGCCCGCATGCGCTGCTTGCGCATGCGCTTAGCCTGAGGGTGCTCGGCCAGCCGTTCATCCTGGCGGCAAGGAGCCTCGGTATTGCACCTTTGCGGATGATCGCCCGGCACCTTCTGCCCAATACCCTGCCTTTGATGTTCGCCTATGTCGGTAATCAGGCGGGACTTGCGGCGGTTGCCTATGCCTCGCTCGCCTTCATCGGTCTCGGGGCCGATCCATCGAAGCCGGATTGGGGATCGATGCTGTTTGAATATCGCGTGTTCATTTTCGACCACCCGATGCTGATGATCTGGCCAGGCGTCGCGCTCGCGCTGGTCACGCTCCTGCTCAACGGCTTTTTTGACAATGGCCAAGCCTGATGCTGGTTCTGTGGGAATGGAGGCGGTCCTGCCGCCGTTGGCGGCGGGTATCCGCTTATCGCGCAAGAACCCCCAACGGCGAGATGGTCTTCAGGTCCGGATCCACGAAGCCGGTCGCCTTTGCGACCTGCGCGTGGCTCATGCTGTAGCCGTAGTCGAGAACCCGTACCCCGTCCATGATGAAGAGCTGGGCCTTGTCCAAACCGGGCCTCAGATTTCCTCTCACTGTGACGACTTCATAGACCCGCGAGAGATGGAACGGCTCGGCAGCGACCACATGCACCAGTTGGTTCGGTGGCGGAGCGGCGCTGTGGCTGCAGGCGCCGGCCCAGGGGACAAGCATGAACTCGTAAACCAAATCGCCGTCCTGGTCGACCGGCAGGATGAAACCGGTCAGTTCCACCGTACGGGCTTCGTCACGCCAGGCAAGTGTTTCTCCCTGGGGCCGGCTGGACGCCATGCCCGGCAGGGCAGCATCCAACCTCGATTGATCCGCAGGCCGCAGGGCGCTCCAGAGAACCGGCTGAGCGCCTGCAAAAACGCCGGATGCCGGACAAATCGTCCCGATCACCATCGTCGTCAATTTCAGGAGGAAAAGCGCGCGCCTCATCTGCATCTCCGTCTACAGGGCGTTCCCCAGCCGACAGGCCACCGCCGCTCCTGTCCCGGATGTTAGCTCGATTTCTTGACTGAGGTCAAAGCCAGATGGAAGAGGTTGCTTCTCAGCCTTCGCTCGAACTCTGGCCGCAGTCACTGGAGTGGCAGCCTCGATTTTCCATATCGCTATGGCGGGGGGCACCGCCACGGAAGAGGCTCATCCGAGGGAATGCGAAGCCAGGGCATAAACCCTCGCATTGCCATTCTGTCCGGCGCCGTAACTGGCTGCCTCCTCGGTCACCATCGTCGTCAGGGTGGCGTAGATGCTGAGCCCGCACTGCTGGACGAGCGCCGCAAACGGGCCGCTATCGAAATGTGTATCAACGCGCAGGAAGCCGTCGGCGTGGGCCGCAATATGCGGGTGGATCACCGTGATGGCGTCCTCGTCGTTGCCGGCGACCACCGGCCCGACCACATGCCCTCGCCCGAAGCGCCGGCGCATTGAGAAGGCGCGCAACCGCTCGCCTTGGTAAAGACCGTAACAGATCGAACTCTCGAACAATCGCAGGAGATGCAGGCTTCGATCAGTACCGAAGGCTGGAGCATCGAAGGCGATCACGGTGTCGAGATCGTCGCGATCCAACCGCCGCAGAAAAAGCCCCTTCTCCAGAGGCGGAAGCGCCATCGGCGCGATCGCTGTCCCCTGATATTGATAAACCGTCTGCTTCGGCTTGAAGCCCAGAGAAGCATAGAGCCGCTGTGCTTCCCGCGTCGAGTTGAGACGAATGCGGTTGCGGCCGCAGTCCGTCATGATCCGTTTCATCAGCCACCTGGCCGCGCCGTTGGCCTGCAGCCTCGGGGAGGTGATCAGCATCCCGAACGTGGCGAAGCCGTCGCCATGAGGAAACCACATGCCCGAGGCTCCCACGCGGCCGATCTCGTCAAGCGCGACATATCCTTTCCCGATGTCGATCAGATGCTGCCAGTCGGCTGCCCGGTGAGGCCAGCCCACCGAGATCGACAAAGCCTGCAGCTTGGAGATTTCGACACTCGAGAGATCCGCAATGCGCATCTCGAAATTATCGACGTTCAAGGTTCCTGGTAATTCACTATCCATCATTATCCAGCCGAGATCGTATATCCTGTTAGGCGAACCGCTCGGATATCCCGGCAGTCACGTTAGTCGAGATCCCGCGAAACATTTCACTGCTGAAGCGAAACCGAACACAAGATTTGACCGTATCGCGTCCACTTTCGGCAGCCATTGGTTTCTCCTGCCTCTAACCTTGCTTGCCAGGATTGGTTCGCATGCTCTGCAAAAGCAAGGCGTGGCGGCCACGGGGTCGTGGCTTTTAGAGGCGGGAACAGTCGATGCGCGCTTTGGACATCCTGGAGAAGCTGGTCGGCTTTCCCTCGGTCGTCGGCACGCCCAACGGCAATATCGTCGAATGGATTGCGGACTATCTCAAATCCTTCGGGATCGCCGCGCATATCCTGCCGGGGCCTGAAGGCGACAGGGCCAATCTTTTTGCCACGATCGGCCCTGCCGGCCACCCGGGCTACATCCTGTCCGGCCATATGGATGTGGTCCCGGCCACCGAGGCCGGCTGGGACAGCGATCCCTTTTCATTGAGGAACGAGAACGGCAGGCTCTACGGGCGGGGAACAAGCGATATGAAGGGGTTCTTGTCGGCCGCTCTGGCAGCCGTGCCCGCGCTTCTTGAAAGTCCGCTTTCACGCCCGATCCAGCTTGCCTTTTCCTACGACGAGGAAGCCGGCTGCCGGGGCGTGCCGCATCTTCTCGCACGGTTGCAGGACCTTTGTGCCCCGCCGCTGGGTGCGATCATCGGGGAGCCGAGCGGGATGCGCGCCATTCTGGCCCACAAGGGAAAGGCGGCGGCCCGGGTAACGCTCAAGGGCCGTTCAGGCCACTCCTCCCGGCCGGATCTCGGCCTCAACGCGATCCACGCCATGACGGACGTGCAGCAGGCTGCGGTTGCCGCAGCCGCCGGTCTTTCCCGCGGACCCTTCGAGGCAGAATTCGAGCCACCCTATTCCTCGCTGTCGATCGGCACGATCAGTGGCGGTCAGGCGGTCAACATCATTCCCGAAATCTGCAGCCTTGAACTGGAGGCCCGCGCCATCTCTTGGGCAGATCCCGAAGCGCTGCTCGCCCCGGTGCGGGCGGTTGCCGAGGGCTTGGCGACGAAAGGCTTCGATGTCGACTGGCAGGTTCTCAGCGCTTACCCGGCGCTGCTGCTGGCGCCGACCTCTCCCCTCGCCGCGCTTTTGCAAGATCTGACGGGGGTCGAGCCGCTGGCGGCTGTCAGCTATGGGACGGAGGCCGGTCTTTACCAGCGCGCCGGCATAGATGCGATCATCTGCGGGCCTGGCGACATTGCCCGCGCCCATAAACCCAATGAGTTCATTCTGGCGAGCGAACTCGACGACTGCCAGGCCATGATTGAAGCGCTTGGTCGGCATTGCCGCGCAGAATTCCAATGAGCAGGAACGTATCCGGACCATGACATTCCTCTTCAATTCCGATGCGGCCCGCGGCCGGATTTTCCAGGATGCCTTCGCTCGGGAAATCCCGGACCTGCCATTCTCCATGGATCCGGCGACGGTGGACCCCGAACAGGTGCGCTATCTCATGACCTGGACAGTGCCGGAGAATCTGGCGCGTTACCGCAATCTCGCAGTGCTGTTCTCGACCGGCGCCGGTATCGACCAGTTCCGCGCCGCCAGCGTGCCCGACGAGGTAAAGATCGTGCGCATGGTCGAAGAAGGCATCGTGCGGATGATGCAGGAATATGCGGTCCTCGGCGTCCTGTCGCTCCACCGCAACCTGCCGGCCTATCTGGCGCAACAGCAGGCGGAGGTCTGGAAGGTCCTGCCGCAGGCTCAGGCCGCAGAGCGCCGTATCGGCGTCCTGGGGCTAGGCAATCTCGGCCAGGCCGTGCTTGAGCGGCTGAAACCCTTCGGTTTTCCCCTGTCCGGCTGGAGTAGGTCCGCGCGCGAGATTGAAGGTGTCAGGTGTTTCTCCGGCGAGGATGGTCTGAAGACCATGGTTGCCGAGACCGACGTGCTGATCTGCCTCTTGCCGCTGACCGACGAAACCCGCAGTTTTCTCGACGCAGAGCTTTTCGCCAGTTTGCCGGCGGGTGCCGGACTGGTTCATGTCGGACGTGGTCCCCAGCTCGACCAGGACGCGCTTCTCGCTGCACTCGACAGCGGGCACATGTCCGGCGCCGTGATCGACGTCACCGACCCGGAACCCCTGCCGCCTGGCCATCCCTTCTGGCATCACCCACGCATCCTGCTGACCCCGCATATTGCCAGCATCACCCAGCCCCATACCGCCGCGCGCGCCGTCATCGACAATATCAAGCGGCTTCGCGCCGGGCTCGACCCGGTCGGCCTGGTCGATCGGCAGCGCGGTTACTGAACCTTCAACCTCGAAAGGAATGCCATGTCGCTTCTCAAGACCATCGAGCCTCACCCCTCCTTTGCACCGCGCGAAAACGTTCCCGCACCGGACCGGCTGATCTCCGGCAATCCGCAGCTGAAGACCTGGGCGCAGGATACGGCCCATGGCGAACTGGTGCATACCGGCGTCTGGGAAGCGACCCCCGGCGCCACCCATTCGATCAAGGGCCAGACCTTCGAATTCTGCCACATCCTGTCGGGCGTCATCGAACTTACCCCTGAAGGCGGCCAACCCGTTGTCTACAAGGCAGGTGACAGTTTCGTCATGAAGCCGGGTTTCGTCGGCGTCTGGAAGACCATCGAGACCGTCCGCAAGATCTACGTCACCGTTACCCCTTGATATGTACATCCGCGGCGCGGCAACCGCTTCGGTCCGCTCCGCAGAATACGCCGTGATCGACCGCCAAAACGGATTATTCCGCTGCGGCCCTTCGCTCTACCGGATCAAGCGGTTTCAGCAATCCGGTAATATTGCCGTCCAGTGACCGGAGATATGCCGATGAGCCTCAGTTTCGATCCCGACAGCCTGGCCCTGCCGATGGGACATTTCATCGGCGATCGCCTCGTGGCGGCCGAAGGCGTCATTGCAATGCACCGGCCGTCCGACGGCAAGGCTTATGCCAAATGCCCCGTCGCCGGTGCGGATCTCGTCGACCAGGCGGTGCAGACGGCCAAGGCGACGCTGAAGCAAAGCAATTGGGGCGGCATCCGTCCGCGCGAGCGTGTGAAGGCGCTGCATCGGTGGGCCGATCTCATCGAACAGGATGCGGTGGCGCTTGCAAGGCTGGAAGCCGTCTCCTCCACCCGCCCGGTCGGCCACCTGGTCGAGGGCGACATCGCCGTGTCGGCCGAACAGATCCGCTTCTTCGCCGAATTCGCCGACAAGGAAGGCAGCGACCTGGTGCCGACCGACGACGGCAATCTCGGCATGATCATGACGGAACCCTATGGCGTCGTCGGCGCCATCACGCCTTGGAATTTCCCGATCAACATGGCCGTGTGGAAGCTCGGCCCCGCGCTTGCCGCCGGCAATGCCGTCGTGCTGAAGCCGTCCGAGATGACGCCGTTTTCGACCATCCGCCTGGCGGAACTCGCCTTAAGCGCCGGCATCCCGGCCGGGTTGATCAATATCGTGCTCGGCGACGGCATGACAACCGGCAACGCCATCACCGGCCATCCCGATATCGCCAAGGTAAGCTTTACGGGCTCCACCCGCGCCGGCTCGGCGATCATGGAAAACATCGCCCGCACGGGCATCAAGCCGATGACGCTGGAACTTGGCGGCAAGAGCCCGCAACTGGTCTTCGCCGATGCCGATATCGATCGGGCCGCCGTCGCGGTGACCGCCAGCATCACCAGCAATGCCGGCCAGGCCTGTGTCGCCGGATCGCGCCTGATCGTCGAAAAAGGCATCGCCGCGCCGCTGATCGAAGCCATTTTGAAGAAGATGCAGGGTATCGTGCCCGGCCCGACCTGGGATGCGGCAAGCCAGTATTCGCCGATCATCTCCGACAGGCAACGCCAGCGCATCGACGACATCGTCGCAGCCTCCGTTGCAGCCGGGGCGGAATGCCTGACGGGCGGGCGTCCCATGGACGGGCCGGGATATTTCTACTCTCCGACCCTGGTCGCCGGTGTCGACCAGACGTCGCCGGCGGTGATCGAGGAGATCTTCGGGCCTGTTCTGACGCTGCAGACGTTCGAGGATGAGGAAGAAGCCATGATGCTTGCCGATCATCCGAGCTACGGGCTTGCCGCCGGCCTGTTTACCAGCGACCTTTCGAGGGCTATCCGCCTTACCCGCCGGCTGCAGGCCGGCACCATCTGGGTCAACCGCTACGGCCGCTCGCGCGATCATATCCTGCCGACCGGCGGCTACAAGCAGTCCGGCATCGGCAAGGATCTCGGCCGGGAAGCTTTCCACGCCAATCGCAAGAGCAAGAGCGTCTTGATCAGTCTTTGAGGACGAAAAACATGACATCATACAGGATTGCCCTGATCCCCGGCGACGGCATCGGCCGCGACATGACAGCGGCCGCATGGTCGGTGCTGCAGAAGGGAGCCAAAGCGCACGGCTTTGCGCTTGAGGCTACGGAATTTCCCTGGTCCTGCGCCTTCTACAAGGAAACCGGCGCAATGATGCCGGCGGACGGGATCGAGACGTTGCGCAGCTTCGACGCCATCCTGCTCGGTGCCGTCGGCTGGCCGGCGGAAGTGCCGGATTCGGTGTCGCTGCATGGCCTGCTGCTGCCGATCCGCAAGAGTTTCGTTCAATACGCCAACATCCGCCCTCACCGCCTGCTGGCCGGCGTCGAAGGTCCGCTCAAGGCAACGGCCTTCGACATTCTCTGCATCCGCGAGAACACCGAGGGCGAATATTCGGGCGCAGGCGGCCGTATCCATCAGGGTACGGCCGATGAAGTTGCCGTCGAGACGTCGATCTTTACCCGCAAGGGCGTCGAGCGCATCCTGCGTTTTGCCTTCGAACAGGCCCGGTCGCGGCGCGGCAAGCTGGCCTCGGTGACCAAGTCGAACGCCCAGAAATATTCGATGGTCTTCTGGGACGACGTCACCCGGCAGCTTTCGGCGGAATATCCTGACGTCGAGGTCACCAGCTATCACATCGACGCCATGGCGGCGCGCATGGTGATGGCCCCGGAAACGCTCGACGTCGTGGTCGCTTCCAACCTGTTCGGCGATATCCTGACCGATCTCGGCGCCGCCATTCAGGGCGGCCTCGGTTTTGCCGCATCGGCCAATATCAACCCCGAGCGCAATGCGCCTTCGATGTTCGAACCGGTGCATGGCTCGGCGCCGGACATCGCCCATCTCGGGATCGCCAACCCGATCGCCACGGTCTGGTCCGGCGCAATGATGCTCGATCATCTGGGTGAAAAGGATGCGGCGAACGCCGTCATGACGGCGATCGAAGCGGTCACGGCCAGCGGCATCGGCACGGTTCCCGGCAGGGACCGGACGGACACAATCACTGCGGCGCTGCTCGCCGCGATTTAAACATCGAATCGAGGAATGGACATATGCGGAATTTGAAGCTCCCCTCCCTGTTTCGGCAAGAAGGTCTGATCGGCGGCACCTGGGTCGGTGCCCGCTCCGGCAAGACCGTCGACGTCTTCGATCCGGCAAGCCAAGAGGTGATCGGCACCGTTCCCGACATGGGAGGCGACGAGACACGTGCGGCGATCGAAGCTGCCGAGAAGGCCTATCCGGCCTGGAAAAGGCGTACCCATGCAGAGCGCGCCGCCTTGCTTGAAACCTGGTACGGCCTGATGATCGAACATCTCGAAGATCTGGCTCTGATGCTGACCACCGAACAGGGCAAACCGCTCGACGAGGCGCGCGGGGAAATCCGCTACGGCGCCTCCTTCGTCAAGTGGTTTGCGGAAGAGGCGCGCCGCATCGGCGGCCAGACCATTCCCTCTCCGACGCCGGACCGCCGCATCATCGTCATGAAGGAGCCGGTCGGCGTCTGCGGCATCATCACGCCCTGGAATTTTCCAAACGCGATGATCACCCGCAAGATCGCCCCGGCGCTCGCCGCGGGCTGTACCGTGGTGGTGAAACCTTCGGAATTTACGCCTTATTCGGCGCTTGCGCTCGGCGTTCTCGCGGAAATGGCAGGCATTCCGGCAGGCGTCGTCAACATCGTCACCGGCATGCCGAAGGAAATCGGCAACGAGATCATGGCCAACACGACCGTGCGGAAGATCTCGTTTACCGGCTCCACGCCGGTCGGTTCGCTGCTGATGCGCGGCGCCGCCGACAGCATCAAGCGGCTGTCGCTGGAACTTGGCGGCAACGCCCCCTTCATCGTTTTCGACGATGCGGATATCGATCTTGCCATCGAAGGGGCAATCATTTCGAAATTCCGAAATGGCGGCCAGACCTGCGTCTGCGCCAACCGCATTCTCGTGCAGGCGGGCATCTACGATCGCTACGCCGAGAGGCTCACCGCCCGGGTGAATGCCATGAAGGTCGGCCCCGGAACCGAGCCGGGCGTTTCGATCGGCCCGATGATCAACGATGCGGCGATCGCCAAGATCAACCGCCATGTCGAGGATGCCCTCGCCAAAGGGGCGACGATCGTCACGGCCAAGGCCGATCTGCCGGCCGGCAGCCAGTATACGGCTCCGATCGTGCTGACCGGAGCCACCGCCGACATGCAGCTTGCCAGCGAAGAGACGTTTGGCCCGGTCGCGCCGCTCTTCCGTTTCGAAACCGAGGAAGAAGCGATTGCCATCGCCAACGGCACGCCCTTCGGGCTCGCCGCCTATTTCTACACGGAAAGCCTGAAGCGGGCTTGGCGGGTCGGCGAGGCTCTGGAATTCGGGATGGTCGGGCTGAATACCGGCCTGATCTCCACCGAGGTCGCCCCATTCGGCGGGGTCAAGCAGTCGGGCCTGGGGCGCGAGGGTTCGCAGCTCGGGATCGAGGAATATCTGGAAGTGAAGACTTTCCATATCGGCGGGCTCAACTGAGCCCGTTTCCGCACCGGAACGCTTCGAAAAAGGTGGAGCTGCGCTCGCAACTCCACCTTTTTTGCTCTCAACGATGACAGGCGTTCCGTTACTGGAGCTTGTCGAGCACCTTGTAATAAAGCCCGACCAGCGGCAGGAACCACGGTTTGCCGAAATGGCCAGGAACTGCCGGCCAGTCGAGCCCCTTCACCGGGTTTCTGTCAGGCCGGCCGAGGATTGCGTCGGCGACAGTCATGCCGAGATGGGTTGCAAGCTGCGCGCCATGGCCGGAATAACCCATCGCGTACCATAACCCGTCATGGAAGCCCGCCCGCGGGTAACGATCCTTGGTGATGTCCACCAGACCGCCCCAGCAGTAGTCGATCTCGACATGGGAGAGCTGCGGAAAGATGCGGGTCAGGCTATCGCGAAGGATTGCGCCGCTCCTGGCATCCGAACGCTGGTCGGACGTCGCCGAAAATCGAGCGCGGCCGCCGAAGATCAGCCGGTTGTCCGGCGACAGGCGCCAGTAGTTGCCGATATTCATGCTGTTGACGCAGGTGCGGTTGCCCGGCATCGTCGAGGCGACTTCCTGCTCCGTCAGCGGCCGCGTGGCGATGATGAAACTGCCGACGGCCATGATCCGACGGCGGAAGTAGCTGAAATTCGGCGTCGTGTAGGCGCCGCTTGCCATCAGGACATTGTCGGCCGTGACCGAGCCTTTGGCGGTCTTCAGCACATGTCGGCCGCCGGATTTCGAAACATCGGTAACCGTCGCCTTCTCGACGATGATTGCACCGCGCCTTTTTGCCGCCTCGGCGAGGCCGACGACATAGCGTCCCATATGCATCATGGCGCTCTTCTTCGACAGCATCGCGCCGTAGAAAGGTGAACCGATTTCCTGGGCGAGGTCTTGGGGCGACAGCAATGCCGTATCCGGATCGACCTCCGCATGAACCGCCTCGAAATTCCTGGCGAGTCCCTCGAAATGCTGGGGCTTGGAGGCGAGTTTCAGCTTGCCGGCGCGGCGAAAATTGCAGTCTATGCCTTCCTCTGCAATGATTGCCTCCAGCGTGTCGATCGAGCTGTCGAGCGCCTTGTAAAGCGCGATCGCCCGCTCCTTGCCGAGCTCCTGCTTGGCCGAAAGATAGCTGTGGGCAAGGCCATTGTTCAGGTGGCCGCCGTTACGGCCGGACGCTCCGAAGCCGACCGTCTCCGCCTCCAGCACGATAACCTTCGCACCGGCCATGGCGAGCTGCCGCGCCGCGCCGAGCCCGGTAAAACCGGCGCCGACCACGGCAACGTCGTAGTGACCTTCGATCGGCCCTTCGACGGCGCCCGAAAAACGGGGCGCCGTATCATGCCAGTAGGAGACATATTTCATCGGCTTCGGCCTTCCTTAGAGACCGACCACGCCCGGCAGGCCGGAAATGTCGGAGATTTCCACATAGCCATAGAAGGGGTTGGCCGGCTCGTGACCACGGTTGACCCAGACCTTGTTCTTGATGCCGAGGTCATGCGCCGACATCAGGTCGTAGCGGAAGGATGACGAGCAATGAAGAATGTCCTGCGGGCCGCAGCCGAGCATATCGAACATGTATTCGAAGGCCTGAAAGCGCGGCTTGTAGGCATTTGCCTGTTCCGCCGTATAGACGGCGTGGAACGGCGCGCCGAGCTTTGCGACGTTTGAGTGGATCTGGTCGTTCATCGCATTCGAGAGGATGACGAGCGGGATTTCTCTGGCGACCTTGGCAAGACCGGCAGGAACATCCGCATGGGGACCCCAGGTCGGCACGCGCTCATAGACCATCCTGGCGTCTTCATCCTTGAAGGCGACGCCATTCGCCTTGCAGCTGCGCTCCAGCGAGTTGTGGACGACGTCGGCATAGGGTTTCCAGTCGCCCATGATCTCGTCCAACCGGTAGGCTGCGAAATTCTTGATGAACTTCACCATGCGCGGCTCGTCGAGACGATCACCATAGAGATCACGCGCAGCTTCGGCCATCTGGAAGTTGGTCAGCGTGCCGTAGCAGTCGAAGGTGATGTATTTCGGGCGGAAGGTAGTCATGCGCTTGGTCCTTGCGTGATGGCCCATCGAGCCTTTCGGTTGACGACATGATCATAAGGCCGCTTCGGGCACCCGAGCCGACTGATTTCCCCCAATCCGAAGCAGAAAGTTTCGTATCGTGGCGCCGGTTTGGCATTTGGTTGCTGATCGGGGCCGATGTGGCGGCCAACGACCGGGCTTTTTTCGACCATGATTATCGGCGCGCGGCATAAGATGCGGTCCCATGCCGCTGGTTTGGCGAAAGATACCGCCGCCGGCCCCGCCTTCGGATATTCGTCCGGCCCCTTCCCCTCGAAACTCGAAGCTCGAAATGGAGAGCATTGTCGATGCAAGTCGGAGACATCGAAACCATATCTTTCGGCATCGAGCACCTGGATCGCGCCACCCACCTTTCGCGCGAAGCCGGCTGGCCGCACCGCCGGCAGGACTGGGAGGTCGCCCTGGATCTGAGCGAGGGCGTGGTCGCGTTGGACGAGACCGGCGAAGTGGTTGGCACGGCATTGATGACCCCCTACGGCGATGACTGCGCCACTATCAACATGGTGATCGTCGGCGCCAACCTGCGCGGCCGTGGTGTCGGACGGCGCCTGATGGACGCGGTCCTCGGACTTGGCGGCGAACGGCCGCTTCGGCTGATCGCCACCTCCGACGGCCTGCCCCTTTATGAGAAGCTGGGTTTCCGGAAGACCGGCGCCGTTTTCCAGCATCAGGGCACCGTCGGCGAGGTGCCGGCACCCACCGAAACCGAGACCGCCACGCCTGCCGATCTGCCCGAGATCACCGCGATTGATCGCGATGCCTTTGGCGCTACCCGTTCGGCGCTGATGGCAAAACTTGCCGAAATCGGCGAGTTCGCCGTGATCCGCCGCAACGGCAAGATCGCTGGATTTGCCTGCATCAGGGCGTTCGGTCGCGGCGAAGTGGTCGGGCCTGTTGTCGCGACGGATCTCGAGGACGCCAAGGCGCTCGTCAGGCATTTCATGAGCCGCCGAACCGGTGCCTTCCTCAGGGTCGACACCGTCGATGCCGGCCTCGCCGCCTGGCTATCTGAGCATTCGCTCGCCCATGCGGGCGGCGGTATCGCAATGGCGCGCCCGGTCGTTGCCCGTCCCGCCCCCTCGACATTCACCACCTTTGCCCTGGCCAACCAAGCCCTCGGCTGATCCGGAGACGACCATGCTCAGCAATTCCCTCATCGAACTCGATCGCGCCCACCTCGTCCATCCCGTCGCGTCCTATCGCAGCCATGAAAAGCAGGGCGTGCGGGTGCTTGCCTCGGGCAAGGGCGCGACGGTCACCGACGCGCAAGGGCACCAGCTGATCGACGGCTTTGCCGGCCTCTGGTGCGTCAATGCCGGTTACGGGCATGAGTCGATCGTCGAGGCTGCGGCCCGTCAGATGCGGGAGCTCCCCTACGCGACCGCCTATTTCGGCCTCGGTTCCGAGCCGGCCATCCGGCTTGCCGCCGAGCTTGCCGAACGGGCGCCGGGCGATCTCGATCATGTCTACTTTACGCTTGGCGGCTCGGACGCCGTCGACAGCACGATCCGCTTCATCCGTTATTACTGGATTGCCAAGGGGCAGCCACAGCGCGATCAGTTCATCTCGATCGAGCAGGGTTATCATGGTTCCTCCACGGTCGGCGCCGGCCTGACGGCACTGCCGAACTTCCATGCGGGCTTCGGCATTCCCTTCGACTGGCAGCACAAGATTCCGTCGCCTTATCCGTATCGCAACCCGGTCGGCGAGGACGCAAAATCGATCATCGAAGCCTCGCTTGCCGCGTTGAAGGCGAAGATCGAGGCGGTCGGCGCCGATCGCGTGGCAGCCTTCTATGCAGAGCCGATCCAGGGTTCCGGCGGCGTCATCGTTCCGCCCAGGGGCTGGATGAAGGCGATCCGCAACCTCTGCAAGGAATACGGCATCCTGTTCGTCGCCGACGAGGTGATTACCGGCTTCGGCCGCACCGGACCGCTGTTTGCCTGCAGCGAGGACGACATCGTCCCCGATTTCATGACGACGGCGAAGGGCCTGACCTCGGGTTATGTTCCGATGGGTGCCGTTCTCATGGCGGATCATGTCTACCAGGTGATCGCCGATGGCGCCGGTGCCTCGGCGGTCGGGCACGGTTACACCTATTCGGCCCACCCGGTCAGCGCGGCCGTGGGTCTGGAAGTGCTGAGGCTCTACGAGGGCGGGCTGCTCGAAAACGGCATCAAGGCCGGCGCGCGGCTTATGGCAGGTCTCGAAAGCCTGAAGTCCCACCCATTGGTCGGCGATGTCCGGGGTCGCGGCATGCTGGCGGCCATCGAGCTGGTGACCGACAAGGCCGCCAAGACGCCGCTTCCGGCCGAGGCCGCGCCGGCCCGCCGGGTATTCGACCGCGCCTGGGACAATGGCCTGGTGATCCGGGCCTTTGCCAACGGCGTCATCGGATATGCCCCGCCGCTCTGCTGCACGGAGGCGGATATCGACGCGATCATCGAACGCACCGCAAAGACACTGGATCAGACCCTGGAAGATCCCGATGTCCGGCGCGCGGTGAAGGGTTGACCCGGCCTTGGGGCTGCCGGCCGAAATATCGTCGGCAGCCCGTTTTCGAAATTTTGTGCCGAGCGGCCCTATCGATTCGGCGAAAACCGTTCCGTCGAACTGTCACTATTGTAGCTAACGAGGGCCTTGAAGCCCCTAAAATCCGGGATTTTTGATAGAAAAAAGTCCAGGTCGGGAACAGCATATTCTTTCGCAGACGGCGTTCTGCCAGCAGCATCAACTGGGGATATGGAATTGACGAAAGCTCTTCCGGAATTCAAGTACATGACCTTCGACGTGGTCGGCACGCTCATCGATTTCGAGAGCGGTCTGACGTCTTGCCTGCAGGGCATCGCCGCCGAAGCCAATGTCGCCATCGACAGCGAAGAGGCGCTTTCCCTGTATCGCGCCGCCCGGTATTTCGGAGATGCAGATCTTTTTCCCGACGACCTGGTGCGCGTCTATCTTGCGATTGCGCCGAAGCTCGGACTGCCGGCCGAGGAGATCTGTGGCATTCGCCTGCGGGATTCCGCCAAGACCTGGAAGGCTTTCCCCGACAGTGCCGCTGCGATGGCGGAGCTTGGCAAGAATTATCGCCTGATCGCCATGACCAATGCGCGCCGCTGGGCTTTTGACTATTTCGCAGCGGCGCTCGGCAATCCGTTTTATGCGGCTTTCACCGCCGACGACACCGGTACGGAAAAGCCCGATCCGGCCTTCTTCCACCAGGTGTTCGACTTCGTTGCCAAGGATGGGGGCGACAAGAGCGACATCCTTCATGTCGCCCAGAGCCAGTATCACGACATCGGCGTTTCCCGCGATCTCGGCATGACGAATTGCTGGATCCAGCGTCGACATGCGCAGCCGGGCTACGGCGGCACGATCGAACCGTCGCAGTTCACCGAACCCGACTATCATTTCACATCCATGGCCGGATTGGCCGAAGCTGCGAGGGCCGCGCACGGCAACTGACGGAATTCACGATTTTCAAGCATCGGGCCAAACCACGGAAGATGGTTGCCCGCCAACCAGCGAAAAGGGGAATGACATGAACGACAAGATCACGAACTGGACGGCGTCGGACGACGCCATGATCGAGAACGCCATCCGCCGGGGCGCAAGCCGCCGCGAACTGCTGACGATGATGTTGGCCGGTGGCGTCGCGCTTTCCGCAGGTGGCCTGATCCTCGGTCGGGCTTCCAGCGCGGCGGCTGCCACCCCGAAGTCGGGCGGGCATTTGAAGGCAGCCGGCTGGTCGTCGTCGACCGCCGATACGCTCGACCCGGCCAAGGCGTCGTTGTCGACCGACTACGTCCGTTGTTGCGCAATCTACAACCGCCTGACCTTCCTCGATAAGGGCGGCACCGTTCAGATGGAACTCGCCGAAAGCATCAAGAGCGGAGACGCCAAGGTCTGGACCGTCAAGCTTCGCTCCGGCGTCACCTTCCACGACGGCAAGTCGCTGTCGTCGAAAGACGTGGTCTTTTCGCTGAAGCGGCATCTCGATCCTGCCGTCGGCTCCAAGGTCAACGCGATCGCCAAGCAGATCACCGACGTCAAGGACATCGATTCGCTGACGGTCGAGATCACCCTGGCCAATCCGAATGCAGACTTGCCGACCATCCTGTCGCAGCACCATTTCATGATCGTGCAGGACGGGACGACCGACTTTTCGAAGGGCATCGGTACCGGCGCGTTCAAGATGGAAACCTTCCAGCCGGGCGTCAAATCGATCTTCACCAAGAACCCCAACTACTTCAAGGCTGGCGGCCCCAATGTGGACTCGTTCGAGTTCTTCGCCATCAGCGACGACAACGCCCGCGTCAACGCCCTTATTTCGGGGGACATCCATCTCGCGGCGTCTATCAAGCCGCGCTCGATGAAGCTGGTGGAAAGCCAGCCCGGTTTCGTGCTGTCGCAGACCACGTCGGGCAACTATACCGACCTCAACATCCGTCTCGATCTCGCTCCCGGCGACAAGGCCGATTTCGCTGCCGGCATGAAATATCTGATCAACCGCCAGCAGATTCAGAAATCCGTCTTGCGCGGTCTCGCCGAAATCGCAAACGACCAGCCGGTCTCTCCGGCCAGCGTCTATCACAATGCGGACCTGAAGCCGAAAGCCTACGATCCGGACAAGGCAAAGTTCCATTTCCAGAAGGCCGGCCTGATCGGCCAGTCCATCCCGATGATCACGTCGGAAGCGGCGACCTCGGCGGTTGAAATGGCGACGATCGTCCAGCAGTCCGGCTCCGAGATCGGCATGAAGTTCGACGTTCAGCGCGTTCCTTCCGACGGCTACTGGTCGAATTACTGGCTGAAGGCGCCGGTTCACTTCGGCAATATCAACCCGCGGCCGACGCCCGACATCCTGTTTTCGCTTCTCTACGCCTCCAACGCACCGTGGAATGAAAGCCAGTACAAGTCGGCGAAATTCGATAGTATGCTCGTCGAGGCGCGTGGTCTTCTCGACGACACCAAGCGCAAGGAAATCTATGGCCAGATGCAGGTGATGATTTCCGAGGAAGCCGGAACGGTCATCCCGGTCTACATTTCGAACGTGGATGCGATCTCGGCGAAATTGAAGGGCCTTGAAGCCAACCCGCTCGGCGGCATGATGGGTTATGCCTTTGCCGAATATGTCTGGCTCGACGCCTGAAGCTGATCCCTGGCGGCAGGGGAGCTTCTCCTGCCGCCGTGGTTGCGCCTGACAGGCCTGTCCCGGCTCGTGCCCGGATGGTGCCGGCTATCTCGAACTTTTCAGGCAAGGAAACCCTTTTGCGCACCTATGTCCTTGGACTTATCGCGAACCGGCTCGGCAGTTCCGCGCTGACGCTGCTGATCGTGTCCTTCGCGGTCTTTTTCGCAACGGCAATGCTGCCCGGCGATACCGCCACGATCCTGCTCGGCCAGGCCGCGACGCCGGAAGCCGTTGCCGGCCTCAGGGCCGCGATGCATCTCGACGAACCCGCCCTCCTCCGTTTCGGGCGATGGCTCTTCGGCCTGCTGCAGGGAGATCTGGGGATATCCTATGTCAACAACGTACCGGTCGCAGATCTGATCGGGGCACGGTTCGTCAACACGATGCGCCTTGCCGGCATCGTCACGCTTTTTGCGGTTCCCCTGTCGCTGACGCTTGGCATCACGGCCGCCATGTTTCGTGGCTCCGTCTACGACCGCGTCGTCACAGTCCTGACGATCGGCATCATCTCGGTGCCTGAGTTCATGATCGCGACCTCGGCCGTGCTGTTGTTTTCCGTCTATCTCAAATGGCTGCCGGCGCTTTCGTTTGCGAACGACGTCACGTCCTTCTGGCAGGTGCTGAGGATCTACGCCATGCCGGTCATCACGCTCACCTTCGTCGTTTCGGCCCAGATGATCCGCATGACCCGCGCCGCCGTCATCGATACGATCAACACGCCCTATGTGGAAGCCGCGATCCTCAAAGGCGCGTCGCGCTGGCGGGCGGTCCTGCTGCATGCATTGCCGAACGCGGTCGGCCCGATCGCCAATGCGATCGCGCTTGCGCTATCCTACCTGGTCGGCGGCGTCATCATCGTCGAGACGATCTTCAACTACCCTGGCGTCGCAAAGCTGATGGTCGATGGCGTTTCCACCCGGGATCTCCCGCTCATTCAATCCTGCGCCATCATCTTCTGTGTCGGCTACCTCACACTCATCACGTTCGCCGACATTGTTGCAATCCTGGCCAATCCGAGGGTGCGCTGACCATGACCACGTCCACGACGCTGCACCGCAGAGTGAGTTATCGTTTCAGCTGGGTTGGAATGATCGGCTTTACGATCATTCTCTTCTGGGCGGTGATCGCCCTTCTCGCGCCGCATATCATCCCCTATCCCGTCGGCGAGATTATCGATGAGGACTATTTCGGCCCGATCAGCAGCAAACTGCTGCTCGGCTCCGACTATCTGGGCCGGGACATGTTCTCGCGCATCATCATGGGCGCCCGCTATACGGTCGGCATCTCGCTTGCCGCTGTCTGCCTCGCGTGTTTCAGCGGTGCGGCGCTCGGCATGGCGGCCGCCGTTATCGGTGGCTGGTTCGACACGCTACTGAGCCGCCTGCTCGATGCCCTCAACTCGATTCCGAGCAAGCTTTCGGGTCTGGTCGTTGCTGCCGCAGTCGGGTCATCGCTCCCCGTTCTGATCCTCATGCTCGCCGTGATCTACACGCCCGGCGCCTATCGGTTCGCCCGGTCGCTTGCCGTCAACATCAATACGATGGATTACATCACGGTTGCCCGGACCCGTGGCGAGGGCATTCCTTATGTCGTCTTTTCGGAAATTCTGCCAAATATCACCGGGCCGCTGCTTGCCGATTTCGGCATCCGCTTCGTGTTTGTCGTCCTCCTTCTCTCCGGGCTTTCCTTCCTCGGTCTCGGCGTCCAGCCGCCCTATGCGGATTGGGGAGCGCTGGTTCACGAAAATATCGGCGGGCTGCCATTCGGGGCGCCTGCCGTCATCGTTCCTTCGCTGGCAATTGCGAGCCTCACCATCAGCGTCAATCTGCTGATCGACAATTTGCCCAAGAAGATACGCGATCGGAGCAGGTGAATGGAAAATCTCGTTGAAATTCGCGATCTGAGGGTAGAGGCAACGACCGATGCGGGTCGCCGCATCGAGATCATCAAGGGCGTCGACCTTGACGTCGCGCCGGGCGAAATCGTCGCCCTGATCGGCGAAAGCGGATCGGGAAAGACGACGATCGCACTGACGATCATGGGTTATGCCCGCCCCGGATGCAGGATCACGAGCGGCAGCGTCACAGTGGCCGGCAAGGACATGGTGACGCTCAGCGAGCGTCAGCGCGCACATGTGCGCGGCCTCGAGGTCTCCTATGTGCCGCAGTCCGCCGCGGCCGCCTTCAACCCGTCGAAGCGCATCATCGACCAGGTCGTCGAAGTGACGCGCATCCATCGGCTGATGCCGATAGCGCAGGCCAGGGAGAAGGCGATTTCCCTGTTCAGGTCGCTTTCGCTGCCCGATCCCGAGGAGATCGGCAACCGTTACCCGCACCAGGTTTCCGGCGGACAGTTGCAGCGTCTTGCCGCCGCGATGGCCCTTATCTCCGATCCGAAGCTCGTCATTTTCGACGAACCGACCACCGCGCTCGACGTCACCACCCAGATCGAGGTGTTGCGTGCCTTCAAGGCGGTGATGAAGAAAAGCGGCATTGCCGGCGTCTATGTATCCCACGATCTCGCGGTCGTCGCACAGATTGCCGATCGCATCGTCGTGCTGCGTGGCGGCGATGTGCAGGAAGTCGGCAACACCGCCGACATCCTCTCCGATGCCAAGCATCCTTATACGCGCGAGCTGCTTTCGGCCTTTGAACCGAAGTCTCGCGGCGAAAGCGTCGTTGTTGCAGCGCCGGGACACACGCCGCTCCTGAAGGTCAACGGCCTGATCGCCGGGTACGGTCCGGTCCAGGCCGACGGCCTGCCGCTCGTCAAGGCCGTGCAGGAGGCAAGCCTTTCCCTGGAACGAGGCCGCAATCTCGGCATCATCGGGGAATCCGGCTGCGGCAAGTCCACGCTTGCGCGCTCGATTGCCGGCATCCTCCCGGCATCGGCCGGACAACTGACCCTTGATGGGCGCGAACTTGCCCGCTCCGCCCGGCAGAGAAGCCGGGAGCAGTTGCGTGAATTACAGATCGTCTTCCAGCATGCGGACACCTCGCTCAATCCGGCGAAAACGATCGAGGAAATTCTTGGACGGCCGTTGAAATTCTACCACGGCAATGAAAGGCAAGGTCCGGGATGCCCGGATCGACGCGCTTCTCGACATGGTCCGACTGCCGAAGACGCTTCGCAGCCGGACCCCCGCCGAGCTTTCCGGCGGTCAGAAACAGCGCGTCAATTTTGCCCGGGCGCTCGCCGCCGAGCCGAAACTGATCGTCTGCGACGAGATCACCTCTGCCCTCGACACCGTCGTCGCGGCGGCGGTCATCGATCTCCTCAAAGAAATGCAGCGAGAACTTTCCCTCTCCTACATCTTCATCAGCCACGATCTCTCGGTCGTCGAAGCGATCTGCGACGAGATCGTCGTGATGTATAACGGCCGCAAGGTCGAGGAAATCACGCCTGCGATCTCGAAGGTCCCGCAGCACCCCTATTCGAAGCTGCTGTTCTCGTCCGTGCCGAAGCTCGATCCGGGCTGGCTCGATCGTCTGGAGCGTGATCCGGAGCTCGTCAAAACCTATGTGCACGGCTGAGGCGGCAATCGCCGTCTCATTTCCATGGGCAATGCGCTGCTATACCTTGAACAGGCTGATCAGCGGCATATGCGCTTTGACGATCGGCGACTTCAGGACAACGAAGCTGAAATATTTGTCGATGCCGATATCCATGTCGGTCAGCCGTTCCATGATCGTCTGATATTCGCCGATACCGGCGGTGACGAATTTGAGCATATAGTCGTACCCGCCCGACACCAGGTGGCATTCGATCACCTGGTCGACTTTTTCCACGGCTGCCAGAAAACGCGCGAAGTCGATCTGCCGATGGTTTTTGAGCGTGACCTCGGTGAAGACCGTCAATGTCTGGCCGAGTTTGCCGATGTTGATCTGGGCCGAGTAACCCTCGATATAACCTTCCTGCTGAAGCTTCTTGACGCGCATCAGGCAGGGGCTGGGTGAAAGATTGACCAGTTCGGCTAGCTCGACATTGGTGATGCGGCCGTTCTTCTGCAACTCGTAGAGGATCTTGATATCGATACGATCGAGCTTCACGAGGGCACCTCCCAAGGGAAGCGGCATTTTATGCCGCAGATTTTTCGAGATCGACTTTAACGCATTGGCTTGTCTTGTCTATTCCATTCTGCGCACGAACAGCCAGCACAATAAGTTGCATCATCGGCGATCAGCGGAATCTTGTGCGGTTCAAGGGGCGTGTGCAGTAACCTCGACGCGGGCTGCACCCTTATGCTGGCGCACCGACCCGTTGTGCCAGGAGAATGATCATCATGCCAGCACCGCTCACGCTCGTCGAAACCGACGACCGACTGCCGCCTTCCGCCGACGCGGTGGTCATCGGTGCCGGCATCGTCGGCGTCTTCACGGCTTATTATCTCGCCGGACGCGGCCTGAAGGTCGCCCTCATCGAGAAGGGGCGCGTCGGCGCCGAACAATCGAGCCGCAACTGGGGCTGGTGCCGGCAACAGAACCGCGACGCGCGCGAACTTCCGATGGCGACCAAAAGCCTCGGCCTGTGGGAACGTTTTGCCGCCGAGACCGGCGAGGATACCGGCTTCCGGCGCTGCGGCCTCCTCTATCTCAGTGACGACGAGGAAGAACTGGCGGGCTGGGCCCGATGGCGGGATTTCGCCCGTACGGTGGGTGTCACCACCCACATGCTTGACAGTGCCGAGGCAACCGAACGGGGCAAGGCGACGCGCCGCACCTGGAAAGGCGGGGTGTACTCGCCGACGGACGGGACGGCCGACCCCGCCAATGCAGCCCCGGCGGTCGCCCGCGCAATCGTGAAACTGGGTGGGGCGGTGCTCCAGAACTGCGCAGCGCGCGGCATCGAGATGGAAGGCGGTCGGCTCTCGGGCGTCGTAACCGAACGCGGCACGATCCGAACCAAGGTGGCAATCCTGGCCGGCGGTGCCTGGGCGTCGTCCTTCTGCCGCCAGCTCGGTATTCGCTTCCCGCAGGCCTCGACCCGCTCCTCCATTCTCTCCGTCGGTCCCGGTGACGGGACCCTGCCGGACGCGCTCCACACAGCCCGCGTCTCGGCAACCCGGCGGGGTGACGGTGGCCACACGCTCGCCATCAGCGGGCGCGGACGCATCGACCTGACGGCCCAGAACATGCGTTTCGCGGCGCAGTTCCTGCCGATGTTCATGCGCCGCTGGCGCAGCCTGTCGCCCGGCGGCCTCGAAGGTCTGCGCAGCGGCCATGAAAGCCTGGCCCGCTGGCGGCTGGACCGGCCGACACCAATGGAGCATATGCGCATCCTCGATCCGGCCGTCGATGCGAGCACGATCAAGCTGACCTATGAGCGCGCCGTCGAATTGCTGCCGGCGATCGGCGGGCGCCGCATCACCGCGAGCTGGGCCGGCTATATCGATTCGACCCCGGACGGGGTTCCGGCGATCGGCGAAGTCGCGAATGTTCCGGGCTTCATTCTGGCCGCGGGGTTCAGCGGTCACGGTTTTGGTATCGGACCCGGCGCCGGCCACCTGATCGCCGACATCGTCACCGGCGCCACGCCGATCGTCGACCCGCTACCCTATCATCCCAAACGTTTTCAAACCTCCGCCTGGGGCAAGGTGGCGGATTTCTGATCCCGGGACCTATACACTAGAGTGAAACCCGCGAACCAAAGGACAGGGTGAACCGGATGCAGGCACGCCAGCTCGAGGTCTTTTGCATGCTCATGCGGACCGGGACGGTGACCGGCGCCGCGGCGATGCTCAACATATCGCAGCCGGCGCTCAGCCAGATCCTGCTGCACGCCGAGGACCAGCTGGGTTTCAAGCTGTTCAACCGGGTCCGCGGGAAGCTGGTTCCGACCCGGGAGGCCGAAGAGCTCTATCCGGAGTGCGAACGGATTTTTTCCGAGCTCGGCGCCCTTCGCCGCCGCACCACGGACATGCGTTTCGGCCGCACCGGGCTGATCCGGGTCGCCGCGTCGGCACCACCGGCGATGTCGATCGTACCCAAAGCGCTTCTGTCGTTCCGTGCGGCCCATCCCGATATCGTCGTGCGCTCGCTGATCGCCCCGCTGGTTAACGTCGTCGACATGATCCGCGACGGCGACGCGCCGCTCGGAATCGTGATGAACAACACGGCCCGTCCGGGTATCGAAGTCGAGACACTCGGGCACACGCAACTTGTCTGTATCGTCCCCGAGCGCCACCGGCTGGCCGAACTGGATCGGATCGGCTTTGCCGATTTGCAGGACGAGACCTTGATCTCCTACCGGGCCGGCACACTGCCGGGCCGCCTTCTGGTGAGCGCCGCGGCCGCGGAAATGCAGATATTCAACCCGGCGATCGAGATCGATATCTCGATTACCGCTCTGCCCTTCGTCCGCGACGGCTTTGGTGTCGCAATCGTTGATGGGCTCCTGCCATGGCAGCAGTTCCCGGGTCTTGTCCTCAGGCCGCTGCGACAGAAGATTTCGGTGCCTATTGCCCTGCTCACCAGCCGGGACCGGCCTTTGACGGGAAGTCATCTCGCCATGCGCGACGATCTGCGCGAAGCCTGCGTCAGCGTCCTGAAGGCAAGCGGTCTGGAATCGTAAAACCTTTTGGCCCGACCGGTCAGGTGTCGCGAACCCAGAGGCCGATCGGCAGGGGCCTGACTGGCGCCTGTTCGCGGAGCCGTCCCGTATCGCAAACCTTGATGCAGGCCGTTCCGGCGATCAGCTCGGCCGCGGCGAGCTGACAGTAACGCCCCTGGCAGCGGCCCATTCCGACACGTGCCAGCGACTTGACCCGGTTGGCTTCGCCCCCGCCGTAAACGACGCTCTCGCGCAACTGGCCTGCCGTCACCCCTTCGCAGCGGCAGACGATCGTATCGTCCGGAACGGCGCGGACGATGTCGCCCGGCCAGGGAAAGGCGCGCGCCATGGCGCGGGCAAAACGTTCGTAGCGGCACAACCGGCGCAGATCCAATCTCGCGTGCGGCGAAGGAAGGCCCATGTCGGCAAGGCACGCGGTTGCGGCAAGCCGACCGGCGACCTCCGCCCCGTCCGCGCCGAGAATTCTCAGGCCATCACCGGCCAGATAAAGTCCCGCGGCCGCCCTGCCCATCCGGTCGGTCCGGGGCAGCCATTGCGACCAGCTTTCGTCGTAGTCGAACGTGCAGCCCGCCAGACCCGCGAGCTGCGTTTCGGCGCGCAGGTGCCAGCCAAGGCCGACCATGTCGCATTCCGTCACATGCGCCCGGCCACGAGCATCGCGCCAGCACAGGCCGACGGGGCCGCGTTCGTCGGTCTCGATCCGGTCCAAGGTCACGCCGGCATGATAAAGCCGGCCGAGCCTTGCCCGCATCAGCAGACCGCGCAGGACCAGGCTCGGCCTTGCCAGCATGCCCGGAAGACCTGCCGCCTGGTCGCGGATCGAGGACGTGTCGAGGACCGCTGCAATTTGGGCGCCGGCTTTCAGCAACTGGATCGCGACGAGTGTCAGCAGGGGGCCCGAACCGGCAAGAACGATCCGGCTGCCGAGGGCGACGCCCTGCGCCTTCAGGGCGATCTGTGCCGCCCCGAGGCTGTAGACACCCGGCGCCTGCCAGCCGGGGACCGGCGCCAGGCGATCCATGGCGCCGGTGGCAAGGATCAGGCGGTCGTAAGTGAAATCCTTGCGACCGGCGGGCGTCAGCGCCTGCAGAAATTTGCCGGCGATCGTCAGGACCGAGCTTTGCGGATGATAGTCGATCTGTCCGGCGGCAAGCATGCGGTCGAACACCGTATGAAGTGCCACGGCCTTGCGGGCTTCCGATCCGTAGAGTTGTTCCGGCGATCGCACGAAGCCTGGCGGCGGGCGTCGATAGATCTGGCCACCGGCCTTGATGCCCTCGTCGATGACGATGGGCCTGACCCCGGCCTGGACCAGACGCTCGGCGGCGCGGATACCGGCCGGGCCGGCCCCGACGATCACCACCTTTTCAACGCCCGGTGCCGTCATGGCCAGATCTCCGGCGGCACGGTCCGCAACTGCATGCCCGCGGCGACCAATGTCGAACAGGCACGCAGCCGACTGCCGTCTTCCTGCCATATCCAGCAGTCCTGGCAGGCTCCCATCAGACAGAAACCTGATCGTTTCTCCCGGCCGAATTCCGACTGCCGCACGGCAGATGCGCAGACCAGGACGGCGGTGAGCACGGTGTCGCCGGCCAGTGCTTGGCAATCGAGGCCATCGAGCCGGAACCGGACCTGCGGCCTGCCCTTTTCGGCAAGGCGCACAATCCGTCCCCCGAGAGCGGCAGGCTGCAATTCCGATGTCATTCGGCAGCCTCTTTTCGTGCCTCGACGGGGTTTGGCATGTTCGTGAAACGCGCGCGCACATCTGCGAACGCGGCGGCCACGCCTTCAGCCCCGACCCGACCCTTCATCCGGCGGAAGATCTCCGTCTTGGTGAAGAAGCGCCAATGGATGGGAAGGCCCTGCAGCAGGTCGGTCAGCAGGTCGTAAGCCTCCGGCGTCCATTGCGCCTCGTAACCGTCGCGCTCGGGACCATAGTGGAAGTGCCCGGTTGGCACGGTTCGAGCGCACCTCACCTTTTCGGTTTCAGCCTCGTCCACCATGCCGTTGCGGATAACGACGCCGTAATCACGCTCGGCAGCCTTGGAAGAGACATAACCGCGTGCGACGTCCTGCGCCACGCGCCAGGTCTCGCGCTCGAAGGGGTTGCCGCGCCCGCCGCCGCCGGCGGAGCGGATCTCCAGAACATCGCCGGGCTGCAGAACCGCGGTATCGATATTGCCGAGCCGCTGGAAGTCGTCGCGGCCGGGGTTCAGCACCATGTCGGAGAGGCCGGCGGCCCTTCCGCCCAGCGTGCCCCAGGGGCGGAAGAAGCTGCGATCGCGGTTGCGGGCGGTGATACGGCTGCCGGGCGAGAAGACCCGGAAGGCCATTTCGGTCGCCAGCCCACCGCGCCAGCGTCCGGCGCCGCCGCTGTCCCTTGCCAGGCCGTATTTGACGAACTCGATCGGCACTTCCGTCTCGGTGATCTCGATCGGGGTATTCTTGAGATAGGCGGCATCGGCGCCGGAGCCGTTGGTACCATCGCGGTGGGGCATGCCGCCGCCGCCGCCGACAACCGGATTGACGGCGGCGATTACCGTGCGGCCGTTCCGTTCGTCCGTCGTCATGACGTTGACGATGCAATTGTTGCCTGCCGGTGCTGCCGGCAGCTTTTCAGGCACGGCCTGGCAGAAGGCGCCGAAAATGACGGAACGCAGGCGCGCGCAGGTCAGCGAGCGCATGCCGACGGCAGCCGGCGCAATCGGATTGAGGACACTGCCCTTCGGGGTGATGCAGGTAAACGGTCGGGTCAGGCCGGTATTGAGGAGGATCTTCGGGTTCAACGTGTAAAGTACGTAATACACACCGACCAGAAGCATCGTATGGCGCGGATCACCGCCCGAGGGTACATTGAGCGAGGAGCCGAGCTGCGGGTCGGAACCGGTGAAATCGAGGGTCGCCTCGTCGCCCCGGATCGTCAGCGTCAGCTTCAGGCGGCACGGGTTGGCTTCGACCGAATCCTCGTCAGCATAATCGACGAATTCCCAGGTCCCGTCCGGCATCGAGCGCAGAAGATCGCGCGCCTGCGCTTCGGCGTGGTCGAGCAGGACCTCGGTGCCTTCGAGAAAGGCCTGCTTGCCGAATTTCTCGACCATGGCAAGGATCTTGCGTTCACCCGTGTTGAGCGCCCCCACCAGCGCTTTCATGTCGCCGATATTGAGATCGGGCTTGCGGACATTGGTGGTCATGATCTTAAGAATGTCTTCGTCGAAAACTCCCTCGTTGACCAGTTTCATCGGCGGGAAGCGGATGCCCTCCTGATGGATCTCCGTCAGCGCTCGCGACAGGGAGGCCGGCACCGCGCCACCCATGTCGGTGTTGTGGATATGACCGCCGGTCCAGGCGATGATCTCGCCATCGTAGAAGACCGGTTTCCAAAGATGGGTGTCCGGCGCGTGCGTCGCCACGAAGCAGGAATAGGGATCGTTGGTGAAGGCCACGTCGCCGGGCTTGTAGTCGTCGATCATCGCGATCGCGCGGGTATAGGTAAGACCCGGATACCAGGTCGCGCCCAGTCCCATCGGCACGCCGAACGTCTCGCCTTTGCGGTTGATCAGCATGACCGTGAAGTCTTCCGTCTCCTTGACGAAAGCGGAATGGGCGGTCCGCTGCAGCGTATAGGCCATGTTTTCGGCAGCAGCGCGGGTGTGATTGGCAAACACCTGAAGGTTCAAGGGATCGAACATGGGCCGTTACTCCGAAAAGGTGAGATGCAGGTTCAGTTGAGGATCGACCTCGACATGGGCGCCGCTCGGGATTGCAAAGGTCGTATCTTCCTGGGCAACGACCGCCGGACCGGCGAAGCGGCTGCCGGGACGCAGGCGATCACGGCGATAGAGGCCGATCCACTCGAAATCCTTGCCGGTAAAGACCGGGATCTCGCGCTCGGGATTGACCGCCTCACCCTCCTTTCGGGCATCGAGGGGGATGTCGAGTGTCGGGCCGGCACCGATGGCCGAGAGGCGCAGGTTGACGATCTCGATCGCTCCGTCCGGATCATGGAAATCGTAGAGCCGGGCGTGCATCGCATGGAAGGCTTCCTCGATCGAACCGAGCCTGCCCTCGGCGATCCAGGCCGGCAGGATCGGCACTTCGATCTCGAAGCTTTGGCCGACATAACGCATGTCGGCGGAGACATTGAGCGTCGCGGCGCCGGCATGCCCCTGCTTTGCGAGCCAGTTGCGTCCCTCGAGGGCAAGCGCGTCCAGCGCCTCGCGCATCTGCGGTGCGGCGTCGTCTGAGAGATGGGTAAACACGGTGCGGATGAAGTCGCCGCGCAGATCTGCCACCAGGCCGCCGAGGGCCGAGACAACACCCGGGCGCGGTGCGCCGATCACCTTCGCCATGCGAAATTCGCGGGCGAGAAACGCGCCCAGCATCGGCCCGCCGCCGCCGAACGGCATCAGCGTGAATTCCCTGAGGTCGACGCCCGCGCGCGATGCGAGTTTCTCGACCTCCACGAACATTTCCGAGATGGCGATGTCGAGGATGGCCTGGGCGGCTTCCTCCGCGGAGCGGCCGATCTGTTCAGCGAGCCGGGTGACGGCCGCGCGGGCAAGCCCGACGTCGATCTGTAGCTGCCCATATGCCATCTGGCTGTGACCGAGCCAGCCGCAGACCGCCAGGGCGTCGGTCACGGTCGCCTGCTCTCCGCCGCGTCCGTAGCAGGCCGGTCCAGGTGTCGAGCCTGCCGATTCCGGTCCGACCCGCAACACGCCCTGCGCGTCGACGCTGGCGATAGAACCGCCGCCGATGCCGATCGAGCTCACCGACACGGACGGGATATGCAATGGGAACTCGCCGACCAGCTCACCGGTGCCGAATTGCGGTTCGCCGTCGATGATCAGCGCAAAGTCGGCCGAGGTGCCGCCGATATCGAGGGTGAGGATGTGCTTCTCGCCGGCACGACGGGCGAGCCAGGCGGCGCCTATGACACCGGAGGCCGTGCCGGACAACAGCATCTGCACGCAGGACCGTTTGCCGTCGTCGGCGTTCATCACGCCGCCGTTCGACTTGGTCAGCAGCGCCGGCGCCTTGACGCCACGCGACAACAGCTTCTCCTCGAGTGCGGTCAGATAGCCGGAGACACGCGGATGGACGTAACCGTTGAGGATAGCAGTGGTGGTCCGCTCGTATTCGCGGATCACCGGCCAGACCTCGCACGACGTGAAGACGAAGAGCTCAGGGGCGATCCGGGTGATTTCCTGCTTGACCGCCACCTCATGGATGTCGGTGCGCCACGAATGCAGGAAGGAGACAATGATGCCTGCGGCGCCATTGGCCTTCGCCTTTGCAACCGCTGCCGCAACCGCCTCCAGGTCCGGCGCCTCGATCTCGCTGCCATCCGCCCGCAAGCGAGCGGGAATGCCAAAGATCATGTCGCGGGCGATGAGCTGGTCCGGCCGGGAGCAGAACAGGGAGTAGACGTCCGGCATCCGCAACCGCGCCAGCTCGATGACGTCTTCGAAGCCGGCATTGGTCATCAGCGCCAGCGCCGCGCCGCGACGCTGGATCACCGTGTTGATGCCGACGGTCGTTCCGTGGACAAAACGACTGACGGCGGCGGGCTCAAGCCCTTCCCGTTCGGCCAGAAGCGACAGTCCCGTCATCAGTTCCGCACCCGGGTCGTCCGGGGTCGTCAGAACCTTCAGCGAGGCCACCCGGCCTGATCGCGTTTCCAGCGCACAGAAGTCGATGAAGGTCCCACCGATATCGACGCCGATCTTCCAGTCCTGATC
Organism: Neorhizobium sp. USDA 3394; assembly: GCF_056280385.1. Lineage (NCBI taxonomy): Bacteria > Pseudomonadati > Pseudomonadota > Alphaproteobacteria > Hyphomicrobiales > Rhizobiaceae > Neorhizobium > Neorhizobium sp. USDA 3394. Next base: position 202,745 of record NZ_JBWCDU010000002.1, on the reverse strand, counting down.
GCTGGTTCCTTTGCCGGGCGCGGCCGCACTGTCCATGTCGCTAAGTCCTTTCCTGCTGCTTGTCCTGAACCTGGCACGATTGGGCAAAGGCGGTCCAAGAGCGAAAAAGCCGCTGCCCATAAGTGCCGCTTATGCCTCGCCGGGGACGTCCCATAGGTCCGGCTTATGGGAAGGCGAAAACCTCGACTTTGACACCGGCCGGCCGCACCGGAATGGTGGTGCGTATGGGAGACATTGCGGAAACGGCCTTATGGATGTGATCGTGCTGGGTGGCGGCCTGATGGGGGCCGCATCGACCTATTTTCTTGCCCGGCGTGGTCTGCGCGTGACGCTCATCGAGCGGAACCGGGTCGGCAGCGGCGCGACGGTCGCCTCGTTCGGCAATATCCGTCGCAGCGGCCGCTACCTTCCACAACTTCCCCTCGCCCGACGATCCCTGACGCTTTGGGGCAAGGCGGCGGAAATGCTGGATCGGGACGTCGAGTTTCGGGCGACCGGCCATGTCCGGCTGGTGTTCAGCCAGGCGGGGCTCGAGGAAATGCGCAGCTTCGCGACCGCCGCCAGGCCTTGGGGCCTCGACCTCGAGGAACTTGCCCCGAAAGAGCTGCATGCGCGTTTTCCGGGGCTCGGACCCGAGGCGATCGCCGCATCCTTTTCCCCCGAGGATGGAAGCGGCAATCCGCGCCTGATTGCGCCTGCTTTCGCGGATGCGGCGAGACGTATCGGTGCCGAGATCGTCGAGAACGTGGAGGTGAAAGCGATCCGGCGGAGCGCCTATGGCTTCGAGGTCGAGACTTCGAACGGCGTCCATGCCGCTGCCTGCCTGCTCAACACCGCCGGTGCCTGGGGCGCCCGGGTCTCCGCGCAGTTCGGGGAAACCGTCCCGATCGTCGCGAAGGGCCCGCAGATGGGGGTGACCGAGCCGCTGCCGCATCGCGTCCTGCCGGTCGTCGGCGTCTGGGGCCATGACCACGGCGGTGGCTACCTGCGTCAGGTGGAACGCGGAAACATCGTCTTCGGCGGCGGAGCGGAGCGCACCGATGTTTCGCTCGATACCGGCCATGCCAAGGCCGACCCCGCCCGACTTCCCGGCCAGCTGCGCGCCCTCCTGCCGATCCTGCCGGCGCTTGCCAATGTCTCGGTGATCCGCACCTGGTCCGGCTGCGAAGGTTATGTCGGCGACGGTCTTCCCGTCATGGGACGATCGGCGACGACACCGGGCCTCTTCCATGCCTTCGGGTTTTGCGGCCACGGCTTTCAGCTCGGTCCGGGCGTCGGCGACGTGATGGCGGAATTGATTTCGACCGGCGCGACCGAGACGCCTATCGATGACTTCCGGATTGAGCGATTTCGCAAGCCGCAAGAAGAAGAAGTACCAAGATCAAGGACCTGAGGCGCGGCCTTCGGAGCACGTCCGAGGGGCGATGAAAAGCGGCTATCGCTGGAACGCGCCGGACGGGTTCCCCTTGGCACGTTCATTCGCAATATCCTTTTGGGTGAAAACGCAATGAAGCGGCGGCAACCCAGAAACCCGCTCAACGACGATTCTCAACCAGCTTGCCAAGGCGATGAACATCGGCACTCTTCCGGTGAGGACGGAGACCGAAAGCGATATTGTCTCGGCCTGCGCCGATGTCGCCGCAACGCGGCAAGACCTTATCCGCGCCCTCGGCCTGGCGGGGGACGATCACCCATGCTCTTGAAAGGAAGCCAGCGGGCTGGCCATGACGATCTGGCCCGCCATTTGGCCTCTTAGGCGGATTTCGCGATTGTCGCTAAAGGCAGGAAGAGTTGCTGCGGCTTAGACTCGAATTCGATAAAACCGAAATGACGATAGAAGGCAGCCGCCTGTTCGTCCTTGGCATCGACCGCCAGCGCGAACACGCCCATTTTCGAGCGACGAGCGCGGTTTGCCGCATCCCATAACAAGGCTGCGCCAAGCCGCTTTCCCTTGAACTCCGTGTCGATTGCCAGCCTCCCGACACGGGCGACGGGAATGACCGGATAGCGCGGTAACCGCCGCGCAACGTCTTCCGGCATGTCCTTCAAGGCAACGTCGCCAGCGGACAAGGTGTAATATCCGGCGATCTGATCGGAATCCTGCGGACAAGCGACATAGCACATGGCGGCACGCCGCTTGATGTCTTGTCCTGCCTGTTCCTTCAAATAGCGGTCAAGCGGAAACACCCCGCAAGAAAAGCTTTTGCGATCATGACGGGCGGCAAGGGCTTCGATTTGGAACTGCGCTGTCACTGTTATTTCAGGATCAGCGCGTCATGGGCTGCCTTTGCGCGGTTGAGCGCTGCCGCCGGTTCCGGTGGGTTCAGCAACATGTCTACAAAACGCGTCTGGTCTTCGACAGACAGACGGATGACCTGATTTTCCTCGATAGTGCGGCGGGCCGCCTCTTGTGCCGCCGACACGATGAAGTCGCTGAGGGTACGGCCTTCGAGTTCCGCTGCCCGCTTGACTATCGCAAGCCCCTCGGGGGCAATGCGGGCTTCCAGCCGGGCCGTTCGTGTCGTTTCTTGTGTCATAACAAATCTCCTCAAAGCCAATTGTACGGCAAAATGCCGGACAACTGCAAGAAAATCCTTTGGGTCCCCCACCTGATCCTCCGCCAGCCTTCAAAACGAAGTAGCGCTGAGGGCTCGAGCCTTCGGCGGGCAGGTCCCAGGAACAGCCGACTGGGATCTGGCTTGACGCGCTGACACGGCAATTGGACCGCTGACAGCTGTGCGCCGCCCGAATTGCATGAACGGATAGCGGAAGAAAGTCGGCAATCCGGGGGATAAAAATGTACAACCCCTCGTCGCACGTTCCCCGATCTCTTGTTCGTCGCTGTCACGGCCAGGCGTGAAGGGCGTTCTGGCTCGGCGCATCGATCTGGCTGAAGCGGCGGAGATCGAGGCGGTAGCGCGCGGGAGACTGGCCCTGCAGCGATTTGAAGAACCGGCTGAACTGGGCGGCGCCGGCAAAGCCGAGGACACCGGCGACCTGCCCCAGCGACAGCGGCGAGCTCGCAAGATAAATGCGGGCCTCCATCAGCTGCCGTTCACGAATGAGCCGCGCCGGCGGCCGGCCATAGGCGCGCAGGCAGATATCGTTCAGCCGATCGCGCGAAATGCCGAGTTCGCCGGCGTAGCGGGCGACCGTCCAGTGCTTGCGGAAATGGCTTTCGACCAACGCGGTGAACTGGCTGGAAAGTGCCTTGGGGGCGCCGGGTTGCGCGCCGGCGCCATGACCGGCCGGCAGGTTGCGATGAAGGTGGACGAGCAGGATGTGCAGCAGCGATTCCACCACGGCCGCCGACATCGGGCCGGGGCGCAGGGTTTCGGCCAATATGCCGGTAAAACAGGCGGCGACCGCATCGCTGGCACTGTTGCCGGCACCCAGCCGCATGAAGGACGACCGCTCCACCATGAAGCGCAGTTGGGATGCTTCCGCCCGGCGCTGCAGGACCCGGTCCAGGATCGACGCACCCAGCAGCAGATGGGTCCCTTGCGCCCCGGCACCCAGTTCCAGCCGCATGCCGTCCCGCCACGGTATCCAGCCCATGACCGGACCGGACAGGGGAAGAACCAGTTCATCCCCGTCGCGCAGAGCGGCCTCGCCCTTTTCCAGGATCAATGCCCGGAAGTTATCCGCGTCACCGAGTCCCGCCCGGCCGAGTACGCGCGTCTGCAGCGCCGCCCTGAACCGCTCCGCGCGAACAGGCGCTTCCGGCCGCGGGGCGAGGGTGGGCGCAAGCCGTTTACGGTCGGGCATCTAAAATCCCACAACAAGCAAATACATTCCCACAAAACGTCATTTACTCTGCGGCGATGTCAATCAAAATACGGGCTCGCAGCCTGAAAAAACAAAACAAGACGGGCAGCGGGAGGATCAACGAACGGCCGTTTGGGAGGACGCATGTTCGTAGCTAGAGGTATCGTCGGTGGAGCGTCCGTTTCCGCGCTGGATGAGCGCAGTTACGAACGCCGCGACATGGCCACGGGAACGGTTTTGACGCAGGCCGCGGCCTTCGGTGCGGCGGAAGCGGAAGCGGCCGCCGATGCCGCTGCAGGAGCGTTTCCGGCATGGTCCGGCCTTTTACCCCAGGAGCGCTCGGCGCTGCTGCTGCGCGGGGCGGACCTCCTGATGGAACGTCTCGACAGGTTGTGCGCGATCGCTCATCTCGAGGTCGGAGCAACCCCCGAATGGGTCCGCTTCAATGTCGAGGTTGCCCAGGCGACCCTGCGTCAGGCGGCGGGGCTGGTCGATGCCATCCGCGACGACGAGGTGGAAGGCGGGCCGCCGGGCGTCCGCTACCGCCTGATCCGCCGGCCAGCGGGCGTGGTCCTGGGGCTTGCGCCATGGAATGCCGCGGTGGCCCTGGCCGTGCGGGCGGTTGCAGCGCCGATGGCGCTCGGCAACACGGTGGTGCTGAAGGGTTCGGAGCTTTGCCCCAAGGTGCACGAGACCGTGGCACAGATCCTGATCGACGCGGGCCTGCCGGACGGTGTGCTGAACTATGTGAGCAGCGCACCCGAGGATGCCCATGACGTGGTCGAGGCGCTGATTGCCCATCCGGCCGTGCGGCGCGTCAATTTTACCGGCTCGACCCGGGTCGGCAGGCAGATCGCCGAGATGGCGGCGCGGCATCTCAAGCGTTGCCTGCTGGAACTGTCCGGCAAGGCATCGTCGGTGGTGCTCGCCGATGCGGATCTGGATGGAGCAGCGAGGGCGGTCGCCCACGGTGCCTTCTTCAACCAGGGCCAGGTCTGCATGTCGACCGACCGGGTCATCGTCGAGGAAAGCCTGGCCGACAGCTTCATTGCCCGGCTGAAAGTAGAGGCCGACCGGCTGTGCGGCGATCCGGCGACCGGCCAGCCGCTCTACGGCCACGTCATCAGTCCGGAGGCGGCGGCCCGCCTCCACGGCCTGGTCGATGACGCCCTGGCCAAGGGCGCGGTTCTGGTCACGGGCGGCAAGAATGCCGGCACGCTGATGCAGCCGACCATACTCGACCATGTCGCCTACGGCATGCGGATCTACGAGGAGGAGACCTTCGGCCCGGTGGTCGGCGTGGTTCGGGTGGCGGATGCCGACGAGGCGGTGACCGTTGCCAACGATACGGAATACGGCCTGACGGCCGCCGTCTTCGGGGTTGACCTGACGCGCGCGCGGGAGATCGCGCGGCGGATAGAGGTCGGGGCGGTGCATATCAACGGGACGACCGTCTGCGACGATCCGACGATGCCCTACGGGGGCGTGAAGGCAAGCGGTTATGGCCGCTTTGGCGGGAGGGCGGTGATCGAGGAGTTCACCGAAATCCAGTGGATGACGGAACGGGACCTGCCCGACCAGGTCAGGTGAGCCCGTCATACGGACTTAGCATGCAACAACGGGAGGAGAAGAGAATGAAACGCAGGACATTTACCCGGCTGGCCGCCTTGGCGCTTGCAGCCGGCGTTGCCGGAACCCCGGCCATCGCGCAGGAGGTGCTGAAGGTCGGCGCCGTCGCGCCCAAGACAGGACCCCTGGCCGGCGGGGCGGCGGTCAGCTACTGGCCGAACGTCAAGCTTTGGATCAGCGACGTGAACGGTCGCGGCGGCCTCAAGGTCGGCGGCAAGACCTATAAGCTCGAAGCCATCGAATACGACGACCAGACCAATCCGGGCGAAACCATCAAGGCGGTGCAGCGTCTCGTCGATCAGGACAAGGCAAAGATCGTGCTTCCGCCCTATTCGACCGGCCTCAACCTGGCCGCCGCACCGATCTACGCACGCTATGGCCTGCCGATGATCACCTCGACGGCGACCACCGACAAGGCCGATGCCCTGTCGGCCCAGTTCCCCAACGTCTTCATCACGCTGGGCGGCGCAAAGCCGGTTGTGCAGGGTGTGGTGGACACCATGGTCAAGCTGCGCGACCGGGGCGATATCGGCAAGAAGCTCGCCATGGTGAACGTCGCGGATGCCTTCGGCATCGAACTGATGAACGAGGCCAAGCCCGCCTTCAAGAAAGCCGGCTTCGATCTGGTTTACGAGACGTCCTATCCGCTCGGCACCCAGGACCTGTCGCCGGTCATGAAGGCCGCCAAGGCCGCCGCGCCGGATGCCTTCATTGCCTGGTCCTATCCGCCTGACACCTTTGCCCTGACCGAACAGGCAATCGTTGAGGATCTCAAGGTCGGTGCATTCTTTACCGCCGTCGCCACCGCGTTCCCGGCCTATGCGGGCCGGTTCCGCACGGGCGTCGAAGGTGTGCTCGGCATCGGCGGTGTCAATGCCGACGGAGAGGCCTTCAAGACCTATGCCAAACGCCATGAAGAGGTCACGGGCGCCAAGCCGGACTATTGGGCGAGCGCCATGGTCTATTCGTCTTTCCAGGTCCTGGAAAAGTCGATCGAGGCCGTCGGCTCCTTCGATAATGCAGCCATCATCAAGCACATCAAGGCCAACAGCTTCGACACCGTGATCGGCCCCATCAAGTTCGACCAGCACAACAACAACCCCTCGTTCTGGACGGTAGGCCAGTGGCAGGGCGGCGTGTTCAAGGGCGTGGCCTCGACCGGTCGCGACGGCGCTGTCGACGTGAAGAAAAAAGCTGCCTGGAAGTAAGCAAAAGGCATTCCCGGGATCCGCAAGCGGATCCCGGGGCATCTTTCAAGCCGGGGAATGGCATGGACATACTCATAACAGGGCTACTGCTGGGCGGAACCTATGCGCTGATCGCCATGGGCCTGAACCTCCAATACGGCATGGCCCGCATCATGAACCTCGCCAACGGCGAAATGCTGGTGGCCGGCGGGTTCGTCGCCTTCTGGTTCTGGACCGGAAGCCAGATCAGCCCGCTGCTGACCGTGTTCGTCGTGGCACCGGTCGCCTTTCTGCTGAACTGGCTGATCTATCTGATTTTCCTGCGCCCGCTGGTAAAGCGCGCCAAATCGCGCGGCCAGCTGGAGGTCGATTCCATCCTCACGACCTTCGGTCTGTCCTTCGTGGCCGTCGGCCTGATGCTGGCCTTTTTCGGCGGCGACTATTTCAGCTATTCCTATCTTTCGGAGCCCGTCCATATCCTGGGCGATACCTACGGCGCCAATCGTGTCGCGGCGTTTCTGGCCGCTGTCGTGATCTGCGGCCTGCTGTGGCTGTGGCTCAACCGCAGCCGGGCCGGCATGACGATCCGCGCCATCTCGGTTGCCCCGGAAAGCGCGCGGCTGGTCGGCATCGATGTCCGGCGTACGGCAGCGCTGGCCTTTGCGCTCGGCGGCGCGGTCACCGCCACGGGCGGCGCGCTGATCTCGACTTTCCTCACACTCGATGCCTCGACGGGCGTGATTTTCACGCTGAAGGCGCTGGTGATCGTCATCATGGGCGGCGTGGGCGACGTGCGTGGCACGATCGTTGCGGCCCTGCTGCTCGGTCTGCTGGAAACCTTCGTCGCCCGGCTGGTCGATCCTGGCCTGACTTTGGCTGCCGCCTACCTGCTGTTCGTCGTGATCCTGCTGTTTCGCCCTCAGGGCCTGTTCGGGAGGCCGACCACATGAGCGCTCTTTCCTCCCGCGACTGGGGCAACCTGTCGCTGTGCGCCATAGCGCTTGCCATTGCGGCCTGCCTGCCCTGGACGGCAGGCGCCTATGGCCTGAGCATCGGCGTCACGATTGCCATGTACACGGTGCTGGCCACCAGCTGGGCGCTGTTTTCCGGGCCGACCCATTACATTTCGCTCGCCAGTGCCGCGTTTTTCGGGGTGGGAACCTATGTGACCGGCATCGGCATCCAATATCTGCCCTACTGGACATTGCTGCCGATCGCCGGCGTCGCCGGTGCCGTGATGGCCGCTCTTGTCGGCCTGGCGACGCTGCGCCTGTCGGGCGTCTACTTCGTGATCTTCACGCTGGGCCTGGCCGAGTTCGTACGCCAGATCATCACCTGGAGCCAGAACATTTCCGGCACCAAGGGCATCTACGTGCTGACCTCGATCGGTGAGATGCACATCTACTGGCAGCTGCTGGGGCTTGCCGCCCTGGTCTGGCTGCTGGGCTGGCTGATCGGCCGCTCGCGGCTGGGCTTTGCGCTCAGGATCATCGGCGACGACGAGGCCGTGGCCCGCCATTCGGGCATCGACACGGCGCGGGCCAAGATCCTGCTGTTCATGGTCCCGGGTGCGGTGGCCGCCATTACCGGCGCCGTGCTCGCTCCGCGCTATGTCTATATCGAACCGTCGCTCGCCTTTTCGCCGATGCTGTCCTTCCAGGTGGTGATCATGGCGCTGCTCGGCGGAACCGGCCGGCTGTGGGGGCCGCTCGTCGGTGTCATCCCCTTCACCTTCCTGTGGGAGGCGATCTCGGTCTCATTCCCCAACCAGACCACCCTGCTTCTCGGCGTCTGTTTCCTCGTCATCGTCTACCTGCTGCCCAAGGGCTTTGTCGGGCTGATCGATCTGGCAAACAAGAGAATGCGATCGGCGGAGGGCTATGTATGACTGCACTTTTATCCCTTCGCGGCGTTACCAAGCGCTTCGGCGGTCTGGTGGCCGTCAACCGCATGGATTTCGACGTGACCGAACATCAGGTGCTCGGCCTGATCGGGCCGAACGGTTCGGGAAAATCGACCACGCTGAACCTGATTTCCGGCGCTTTTCCCGTCACCTCGGGGGCGATCAGCCTGCGGGGACAACCGATCACGCATCTGGCCGCACAGGATATCGCACGGCGCGGCGTCGCCCGCACCTTCCAGCTGGTGCGTCTGCTGCCCTCCATGACCGTGCTGCAGAACGTGAAGGCTGGCGCTGTCTTCGGCCATCGCCGCCATTGGGGCCATGAGGCGGATGCGGTCGCAGAGGCCATGCTGGAAAAGGTGGGGCTGGCCGGCCGCGGCCATATGATGGTGGGGCAACTGACATATATCGACACCAAGCGCGTGGAACTCGCCCGCGTGCTTGCCGGAGAGCCGGGCGTCGTACTGCTGGACGAATGGCTTGCCGGTCTCAATCCGACCGAACTCGAGGAGGGAATCCGTCTGATCCGCGGCCTGCGCGACGAAGGCCGGACGGTCATCCTCGTCGAGCATGTAATGGATGCGATCCGTTCGCTCTGCGACCGCTGCGTCGTCATGGCCGCCGGCACCAAGATCGCCGAGGGAACACCCGCCGAAGTCCTGTCCGACGCCGCCGTGATCCGCGCCTATCTGGGAGACGACGACGATGCTTGAGGTGAAGGGACTGTCTGTCTCCTACGGCCAGCACCGTGCGCTGGAAGGCGCATCGCTCAAGGTTGGCCGCGGCGAGATCGTGGTCATCCTGGGCGCCAACGGCGCCGGCAAATCCACCCTGCTCAAGGCCGTCTCCGGCATCTGCGAGGGACGCGCGACCGGCGCGATCACCATGCAGGGTCGCGACATACTGGGGCTTGCCGCCAACAGGATCGTCGACGAAGGCATCGCTCTCGTGCCGGAAGGCCGAGGTGTCTTCGCCGACCTGTCGGTTGCCGAAAACCTGCGGCTGGGTGCGCATGCGCCCCGCGCCCGCGACGAAGAGGCCGGCAACCTGGAGCGCGTGCTGCGGCTCTTTCCCAAGCTGCACGAGCGCAGCAAGCAGATCGTGCGGACCATGTCCGGCGGCGAACAGCAGATGGTGGCGATCGGCCGCGCGATGATGTCGAACCCCGCTCTGTTGACGCTGGACGAGCCCTCGCTCGGTCTTTCTCCCCTGCTTTGCAAGGAACTGTTCCAGGCGTTGAAGGTGGTGCGCGACACCGGCATCGGCATCCTGCTCGTGGAGCAGAATGCCAAGCAGAGCCTCGCCATCGCCGACCGCGGCTATCTGCTGGAGAATGGCCACATCATCCATGAGGGCCGGGCACAGGACCTCCGCAACGATCCCGCCGTGCAGGCCGCCTATCTGGGTGGCGGCAAGGCGTCGGCATCAGGTCAACGGCCGGGCGGGCGGGCGACCACGCCAGCTGCGGCGCCTGGGTCGATGCCGACCCCATCTCCTGCTCCCACCTATGTTCCTCCCCGGACCACGGGGGCATCGCCCGCCGATATCGCAGCCGCAGCGCTTGCCGCCCTGCCCGCCGTTCCAATGCGCGGGGGGGGCGCAGCCCCTCATCCCGCCTCCGCTGCGCTCGGCGACCCTCTCCCCGCAAGCGGGGCGAGGGGGAATGGAAACGCCGCGGCAGATACCTTCTCCCCGCTCGCGGGGAGAAGGTCGCGGCAGCCGGATGAGGGGCAGGCCACGACAGTAGGGCCTGCATCACCCCCTCGTCCGGTCGCATCGCCGCCCGCTATGCGCGGTGCCGCGGACGCCCTGCTCGGCGGCCTGTCGCTCAATGACATCATCGCGGAAGCCAGCCGCGCAAGCCGCGCCGAACACGGCATGACCATGCCCTCGACACCACCACGCGGACGCGTCACCGCTCCGCCGCCATCCCTCCCGGCCATGCCCTCGCTCACCATGGGCAACAGCCAGGATCGACTGAAATCCGTCCTGAAAGAGATCGAGGACGCCGCTGCCCGTGCCCGGGCGTGGCGCCATGATCCCAACCGCAACTGAGGAGATTGCATTATGCTTGATGTCGTCACGTCCCCCACGCCCTCCGTCAGGGGCATGTTCATCGGCGGCCAATGGGTGCCCGCCGCCCGCACCTTCGAGGATCTCAACCCTTCCGACAACACGGTCTATGCGCGTATTCCCGATGGCTCCGCTGCCGATATGCGCCGCGCGATCGATGCCGCCCAGGCGGCCTTCGGCGACTGGGCGGGCCGCGCCTTTCACGAACGCGCGCATCTGCTGTTGAAGATCGCCGACGTCTGGGATCAGCGCAAGGCCGACTTCTGTGCCGCGGCCATGGCCGAAGGCGGCGGCTGGAAGGGCAAGGGCATGTTCGAGGCAGGCTATGTGGCGGAGGTATTCCGGTCTGCGGCCGCGCTCTGCTACCAGTCGATCGGCGACGTGCTGCCCTCCGAACACCACAAGTTCATGATGGCCACCCGCTTCCCGCTCGGCGTCGTCGGCGTCATCAGCCCCTGGAACATGCCGGGCATCCTGACCTCGCGCGGCTTTGCCGCAGCCCTTGCCGTCGGCAATACGATCGTGCTGAAGCCCTCGGAAGACACGCCCTATTCCGGCGGCCTCTACTTCGCCGAAATCCTGGAAGAGGCCGGCGTTCCGGCGGGCGTCTTTAATGTCGTCACCTGCTCGCGCGAGAGCGTGGGCGCCGTCGGCGACGAGATGATCGGCAATTCCAAGGTCAAGGCGATCAGCTTCACCGGCTCCACCGCCGTCGGCCGCCAGATCGCCGCCAAATGCGGCGCCTATCTCAAGAAGGTCTGCGTCGAGCTCGGCGGCAAGGATTCGATGATCCTGCTGGAGGATGCCGACCTGGATGCCGCCGCGCGGGCCGCCAATTTCGGCAGCTTCATGCACCAGGGTCAGGTCTGCATGTCGACGGAGAAGCTGCTGGTACACGAGAAGATCTACGAGCCGTTCATGGAACGCTTCCTGGCGCGCGCCCGCAAGCTCAAGACCGGCCATACCAATGATCCCTCCAATGTCATCGGCCCGCTGGTCAACACCCGCCAGGCGCTCCGCGTCAAGGCACTGATCGACGACGCCGTGGCCAAGGGCGCCAGGGTGGAGCTGGGCGGCCGCGCCTGGGAGAATTTCGTCGAGCCGACCGTGCTCACGAATGTCAACAGTTCCATGAACATCTGGCACGACGAGACCTTCGGTCCGGTGGTCGTGGTCTGCCCGTTCCGCGACGATGGCGAGGCGGCATCGCTCAACAACGATACGGAATACGGGCTAACCGCCGCGGTCTGGTCGAGGGACGAGGCGCGGGCCCTGCGGCTGGCCGAGCGGCTGGAAACCGGCATCTGCCACATCAACTGCCAGAATATCAACGACGAGCCGCATGTGCCCTTCGGCGGCACCAAGGCCAGCGGCGTCGGACGATATGGCGGGCGCTGGTCGCTCGACGCCTTCACCGAGCTTCGCTGGATCACGCTGGATCGCGGCGGCCGCCACTTCCCGCCGCAGTTCTGACCGGCACCGAAAGGACTTTTACCATGAGCGCTCTGGGCTGGATCATCATCCTACTCATTCTTGCGGCCATCCTGATCGTGCTGGCCGCCCTGTTCTACCAGCGGGCCACCAATGAGGTGAGCCTCGTGCGCACCGGCATCGGCGGCCGCAAGGTGGTGATCGACGGCGGCACGCTGGCGATCCCCTATTTTCACGAGGTGGGACGCGTCAACATGCAGACCATCCGCATGGACGTGTCGCGTACCGGCGACAGTGCCCTGATCACCAAGGACCGCATGCGCATCGATGTCGGCGCCGAGTTCTACACATCGGTCGTTCCGGAGAAAGCCGCGGTGGTGCGGGCCTCGCAGACGCTGGGCCGGCGCACCTTCCAGGCCGATCAACTCAAATCCCTCATCGACGGCATGATGGTGGATGCATTGCGCGCCGTCGCAGCCCAGATGACCATGGACGAACTGCATGAAAACCGCGGGGAGTTCGTGCGACAGGTGCATGAAGCCCTGTCGGGCACTCTTTCAAAATACGGCCTGCAGCTGGACAGCGTCTCGCTGACGTCGTTCGACCAGACGCCGTTCTCGGCTCTCGACGAAAACAACGCCTTCAACGCCGTGGGCATGCGCAAGCTCGCCGAGGTCATCGCCAAGTCAAAGAAGGAGCGGGCGGAGATCGAGGGCGAGAGCCAGGTCAGCGTGCGCCGCGCCGAGGTGGATTCAAACCGCCGCAAGCTGGAAATCGAGCTGGAACAGCGTCGCGCCGAGATTCAGCAGACCCAGGAGATCGAACTGCTGCTGGCACAGCAACTGACGGAAGTCGCCCGCCGCAAGGCGGAGGCCGAGACCGCGGCCGCCGAAGCCCGTATCGGCATGGAACGCGCCATCCAGTCCGCCTCCATCGCCCGCGAACAGATCATCCGCGAGGCTGAGATCAACCAGGCCCAGGCGCTGGAAATCGCCGAGCAGGATCGCTCCATCCTGATTTCGGCAAAAAGCCAGGAGGAAAGCCAGGCCAAGGCGGAGGCGGCGGACGCGCGCGCGGCCGTGATCACCGCGGAGGAAAATCTCGAGACGGTGCGCCAGGTGGCGGAGGCCGAGCGCCGCAAGCGGCTGGCGCTGCTGGCCGCCGAACAGGATGCGGAAGCGCAGGCGACCCGCGTGCGCATCACCTCCGAAAGCGACCAGATCGCCGCCAAGACCCGCGGCGTGATCCGCCGGGAGGAGGCCGACACGCTGCGCATCCAGAAGAAGGCCGAGGCCGACGGCGAGGCCGCCCGGATTGCGGCAGAAAACACCCGCTCGCCGGAACTGGCGGCCATGGAGATGGAAAAGACGCGGCTCGCCGCCCTGCCCGCTATCATCGGCGAGATGGTCAAGCCGGCCGAGAAGATCAGGGGCATCTCAATCAACCACATCACCGGCCTTGGCCGCTCAGGCGAAGCCGGCGAACGCATGCCCTCCCCCGTCGACCAGACCGTCAGCTCCATCCTCGACATGGCCGTGAGCCTGCCGACCATGAAAAAGCTCGGCGATGCGCTTGGCATGAACCTGGAAAGCCTCGTTCCCGAGGAGCCGCGCAAAAGCTGAGAAAACGTTGAGGCCCATCCGGGATGCGCTTGGAAACTGGCGGAAATCGAGGATGCGCTTTCACAGCGCATCTGCGATTTCCGTAGCCGTTCTGGCGGCACGGGCGGGGGCATGGCTGCCGTTTTGCAGTTGATCGTAAGCCTCTGTCCGGTGACCGTCGCCTTCCGAGCTTGTTGAGGCGCGGGCAAAGCGCTTTATCTGCCCAAGAAAGAAGGCGGCAGAGCATGGTTCGTTTTTTCGTCTGGGCCGGGCGGTCCAGCTGCGCCAGGACAGGGCAACTGATGCCGAACTCTGTCACCCGAGAATTCTTTTCATGGTCGCCCTCTGCATCGAACGTGGTGTCAGGCGATTTGAAAATGCAATGATGTTGTTCATGAACCCGGCAACCACCGACGCCTTGCCTTGTGACAACGCTCGCAGACCGCTTTCGGCGACAGGACGGGGCTTCATCGTCAGAAGGCGCAGCATAGGCGAGACGGGAGCGTCGGCTGCTGCATCGAAGCCGGTTTCGGTGTGCCCTGGGCAAAGACTGGTGACGACCACACCTTTCGGACGAAGTTCGTCGTGCAGGGCTTCTCCAAAGGCCAGCACATAAGACTTCGTCGCTGCGTAAGCCGCAAAGGTTGGAACGGGCTGGAGCCCCAGGAGACTCGCAATGAGAAGGATCTGCCCGGATCCCCTAGCTGCCATGTCCCGCCCGAACACATAGCTCAGCTCGGTGAGCGCGGTGATATTGAGCTGAAGCATATCACTCGTGCGCTCGATCGGTGTTTCCAGGAATTCGCCGTGCAAGCCGTAGCCGGCATTGTTCACCAGAATGTCGATCTGTAGCGACCTCTCGTCCAGGCTGCTTTTCAAACGGGCAGCGGCTCCAGGCGCGGCAAGGTCGATTGGCTCGACATGGATATCGACGCCATGTTTCCGGCGAAGCTCGGCCGCGAGCTTTTCCATCGGATCCCGTCTCCGGGCTGCGAGCACGAGATCGACCTTCTGCGCCGCAAGCAGCTCGGCAAATTCGAGCCCAAGGCCGCTTGATGCGCCTGTGATCAGGGCCCGGTTTGTTCGGATGCCTTCCGACTTTTCAACAGTCGAGATTTTTGTTGTCGTGCCAGCGGTGTCTTGCATCTGTTTTCCTTTCAATGAGATCTGAGCAGCGAGCCAGCGTCATGCCCGCGGAACTCTGCGTGTCAGCGCAGCATGACATTCAGAACGCGGTCGACCAGCTTGCCGAATGGCGCGCGGAAAAGTTTGACGACGTTCCACCGGCGCTGGGCATAGATACCCTTTGCATGGCTAAGACGCTTGAAGCCTTCGATGCCGTGATAGGCCCCGATGCCGCTCGCACCGACGCCGCCGAACGGTAGATCGTCCTGCGCGACATGCATGATGGTGCCGTTTATCGTGACGTTGCCGGAAGTCGTGCCGGTCAGCACTTTGCGCTGGTCCGTGCCGCCGGATCCGAAATAGTAGAGCGCCAGCGGCCGCGGCCGCGCGTTGACATATGCGATGGCCTCATCAATCGTGCGATAGGTGATGACCGGCAGGATCGGTCCGAAAATCTCTTCCCGCGCGATGCGCATTTGGTCCGTCATGCCCAGCAATACCACAGGGGCTAGCGTATGCGGGCGGTCGGCCGCGCGATCGGGCCCGACACCGATATCGACGATTTTCGCGCCATGCGCGCGCGCATCCTCGATCAGTCCTTCCAGTCTGCCGTAATGACGCTCGTTGATGATCGAGGTGTAGTCTGCACCCGATGCACTATCGGGATACAAGGCAGCGGAGCTTGCCTGATAGGCCTGAACGAACGCATCGAGATCGCTTTCGTGGACCATCGCATAGTCCGGTGCGATGCAGGTCTGACCGGCGTTGAGAAGTTTACCGAATGCGATCTCGGATGCTGCCTGCTTCAGCGAGTGGCCTTTCTCAACGATGACCGGCGATTTGCCCCCGAGCTCCAGCGTTACCGGGACAAGGTTGTCGCTCGCCGCCTTCATGACGGCACGTCCGACCTGTGTGCTCCCGGTGAACAGGAGATGGTCGAACGGTAGCGCGGAGAACGCTGCCGCAACGGACGCGTCGCCTTGAACGACGGCTACTTGATCCTTCGGGAAAATGTCTCCCAGTATCTCCGCCAGCAGGGCGCTGGTCGAAGGGGTCAGTTCGGACGGCTTGAGCAGGACCCGGTTGCCTGCGGCGATCGCGGTGGCGACCGGCATAAGGGCAAGCGTCACGGGATAGTTCCATGGTGCGATGACCCCGACGACGCCAAGGGGCTGATATTCGATCCATGCCTTGCCGAACTGCATGTGGATGGGAACATGGCGCCGCTCCGGCCGCATGAACCGGCGCAGGTTTCGACGAAGATAGTCGATCCCGCCGACAAGGCCAAAAATCTCCATGATCGCCGTCTCGTGCCGGGAACGATGGCCAAAGTCGGAATCAACGGCTGCCTCGATCGCCGAACGACGGTCGATCAGAGCCTTTTTAAGTTTCGCGAGATCGGCGCGACGACGGGCGAGTGAGGGTGAACCGTCGCGCAGGAATGCGGCGCGCTGTGCATCGAGGAGCGACGCGAGATTTTCTGCATCGGCATTTTTTGTGATGGCGTTCATAACGGAGTCCATGTAGACAGAAGAAACATGACGCCTGTCTACGCGCAAGAGTAAGCGCTGTCAACATATGTTTACATGGGAAACTTCAACGTGCAGAAAACCCCACCGGAACGACCCTACCATCACGGCGACCTTCGCCGCGCGCTTGTCGACACGGCTTTGGAGGTGATGCGAGAGGAGCGGAACTGGCAGTTCACATTGCGGGAAATCGCGCGACGCGCCGGCGTGAGCCACGCGGCGCCGTACAAGCACTTTCCCGACAAGGCCGCGTTGCTGACGGAGCTGGCGATGATCGGGTTCGATCAGTTACGCACAACATTGATAGAGGCGCAGTCCGGTGCAGGAGGGGAGCCACGCGAGGCGCTGCTGCCCATGGCGCGCGCCTATGTCGATTTCGGCATCGACAATCCCGCCCTTTATAGCCTGATGTTTGGCGCAGAGAGCCGCAACCAGTGCGACGTCCATCTCGGTGAAAATGCGATCAGCGTGTTCGATACGGTCATGGATGTCCTGGCCCGCGGCCAGTCCGACGGTGTATTCCGCCAACGGCCGGTTCGCGATCACGCAACGGCGTGCTGGTCGCTTCTTCATGGAATGACCATGTTGTCGATCGACGGCCTGCTGCTGCCCGAAAAGGTCGGTCTGGAGCCGCTGAAGGCTGCATTCGGGACACTCATGGAGGGGATCGCGAGCGGCTATGACGATGTGAAAACGCCCGATCTCCCGTGAGCGCGAGGGCCTTCTTGTGGTGCGGTGGCCAGTGCAAACAGGATGAGGCTGCTGCGGATTGTCCGGGCCGGATATAACTACTTTTCATGAAAGGCGCCGTTTAGTTTCTTGCCGTCTCGTGCGCCCGCCGTCATCCTGGTGACCGGTTCCGTGATCTTCACACGAGGAGATGGATGATGGGGTGGCGATGGCCGCTATCATCACAGCGGCAAGATCAGATGGAAAGCCATGACGCTCAAAGTCGCGAGGCAAGGACATTTCTTCGTTGAAGGCAGCTATCAACCTTCGAAGGGTCGTACGGTTTCCGGCTCAATGGCTGTCTTTTATCAAATTCCCGAAACCGAGGGCGGCCGCAAGCTACCGCTCGTGATCATTCACGGCGCCTGGCAGACGGGCGTCAATTTCCTGGAAACGCCGGATGGACGAGAGGGTTGGGCCAGCTTTTTCCTCAGGCGCGGCTACCCTGTATATGTCGTCGATCAGATCGGACGGGGACGGTCCGCTTACGCGCCTTCCCTGGACGATTTCGTCCGCTCGCGTCCAAGCGTAGACATTGTCTGCGATTATTTCACCGCCCCTTCGAAAGCAATGCTTTACCCTCAGGCCGCGCAACACAGCCAGTGGGTGGGGAACGGGCAGCCCGGAGATCCGGTGTTCGAACATTTCTATGCCTCTCAGACGGATGGAATAGCCGATCGCACATTGAACGAGGCACTTGGCAGATCCGCCGGCATCAATCTTGTCGATAAAATCGGTGAGTGCATTTTGCTCTGCCACTCCCAGGCGGGGCCGATCGGGTGGGGAATTGCCAACGACCGGCCGGAGGCGGTCAAGGCGGTGGTCGCAATCGAGCCGTCAGGGCCGCCGTTCTTCGACATCGACTTCCCCGCCGGTGAACACGGCTTCGAGGAAACCCAGCTTGTGCGGCCCTATGGCTTGACCGCGTTACCTCTGGAATATGCCCCATCCGTGCAGTCGTCGAGCGAGTTGGCGCATGACCTCCATCCATCCGCCGATCCCCACCGATATGCCGCATGTCGACTTCAAGTCGGCCCCCCTCGCCAATTGAGCCGTTTCACGATGCCCATCCTGTTGCTCACGTCCGAATGCTCGTACCATTCGGTCTACGATCACGGCACGTCGAACTATCTGTCCCAGGCAGGTGTTGATCACCATTTCATCCGCCTTGAGGAACTGGGTATCCACGGCAACGGTCACTTCATGATGCTGGAACAGAACTGCGAAGGCGTGGCGGGTGTTGTCGCCGACTGGCTCGATGCGCAAGCACCTGAATCCCTAGCATAAACAGCCATGTGACGGTATTTGCGGCAGGCGCGTAACCGCGCCGATCTCAAGAATGACACGCCTTGCGCCACGCAGGGCGTCAAGTTCGTCTTCCGAGCCTTGAGCCTACACGGGAACGAGTTTGCCATATTCGGCCAGCCGCCCTCCATGGTCTCTCGACCTGACACCCCGATGGCCCGCAATCGAGACATCTTTGTCCCTTCCCGCGCGGCTATGAATAACCGATGATTATGCTTTGTTGAAAGTTCGACTACCGCCTGTGCCGTAGGCAACACGCGAGATCGCCTACATTGCAGAGGCGCAGCAGCTCCAGGATGGGGGATAATCACGGAAGCAGAGGCGCTCAATATAACTATTATTCATGATAAGCGTCGTTTTAGTTCGTTGCACTTTCAAGACCGTTTGATGATCCTCTCAAAAAAGGGAACGCCTTCAAGCAAAAAACAACGAAGGCATAAACGGAGCGTGAGATGAAGAATTTTCCGAAAGTCAAACTGGTTATATCAGCTGTCTCGCTGATGATGAGCATGGCGTCGGTATCAGCCGCAGACCTGAAGATCGGCGTGAAGTCCGAGCCATCGTCGCTCGATCCG
Organism: Neorhizobium sp. USDA 3394; assembly: GCF_056280385.1. Taxonomy (NCBI): domain Bacteria; kingdom Pseudomonadati; phylum Pseudomonadota; class Alphaproteobacteria; order Hyphomicrobiales; family Rhizobiaceae; genus Neorhizobium; species Neorhizobium sp. USDA 3394. The sequence continues at coordinate 183,890 of NZ_JBWCDU010000002.1, read as the reverse complement.
CAGTTCCACGTTCTTGCCACCAACATGCAGGTAGCGTTTGCCATTTTCGAACCGTTGGTAATGATGAACGAGAAGCTTTCGGCACAGCCGGGGCTTGCCGAAAGCTGGAGAACCGTCAGCGATACCGTGTGGGAATTCAGCCTGCGCAAGGATGCCAAGTTTTCCGATGGCTCGGCCCTGACTGCCGATGACGTCGTCTTCACCTTCGAGCGTGTTTCCAAGGTGCCGAATAGCCCCACGGCGTTCACACTGTTTACGCGCCAGATTGTCAAGGTCGAAGCGGTGGATGCGCATACCGTGCGTATCGCCACCAAACAGTCCTACCCGCTTCTGATCACCGACATCGCCAACATCCCGATCATGTCGAAAGCGGCAGCGTCTGGCCCTGCTCCCGAAGGCAAGACCACGGTGGAGCTGAATCGCGGCGAAGGCCTCGTCGGCACAGGCCCGTTCAAGTTCGTCTCGTGGCAGAAGGGCGCCGACCTGGTTCTGGAGCGCAATCCGTTTTATTGGGGCAAGGCTCCCGAATGGGACAAGGTGACCTATCGTCCGATGACCAATGCCGCAGCTCGCGCCGCGGCACTCCTCTCCGGCGATATCGACGTCATGGAAGACCCGCCGACCACCGATCTGGAGCAGTTCAAGAGCAACCCCAAACTTTCAGTATCCCAGGCTCCGGCAAGCCGAATTGTCTATATCGCGCTGGACCAGCATGGCGAGCCCAGCCCCGGCATCAAGGGCACGGGCGACAAGAACCCCTTGAAGGACAAGCGCGTTCGCGAAGCGCTGTCACTGTCAATCGACCGCTCCGCCGTCGTCGATCGCGTGATGGGCGGCGTTGCGGTGGCGGCTGGCGACCTTGTCACACCAACGATGTTCGGTGCGGTTCCGGCACGCGCCAACGCACCGGCTGCCGATGCCGCGAAAGCCAAGAAGCTGCTGGCCGAAGCCGGATACCCAAATGGTTTCGAGATCACGCTCGGCACGCCGAATGGCCGCTACGTCAACGACGTGCGGGTCGCACAGACGATTGCGGCCATGTGGACGCGCGTAGGCGTTAAAACAGAGGTTGCCGCAGCCGCTTCGCCGGTGTTCTTCAAGAACCGCGATACTTTCCAATACAGCGCCTACCTCGCCGCCTGGGGCAATTCGACCGGCGAAGTGGCCACGACACTGCTGGCCCAGGTTGCAACGCGTGATCCGGCGACCGGCAGCGGAACGGGCAACGGAGGTCGGTACTCCAACAAGGCAGTAGACCAGCTTCTTGCGCAGGCATCCCAGGCACTGGACGACAAGGCTCGCAGCGAACTGTTGCAGAAGGCCGACGACATTGTGCTTGCCGATTTTGGCATCCTGCCGATCCATTTCGAGGTTCCGGTCTGGGCGCTGAGGACGGGCATGACTTATGCAGCCCGTGCGGATCAGTATACATTGCCGCAGGGCGTCACCTCCACAAAGTAAGTCGAATTCCGGGCCACCGCGAATGCTTTGCTGCGGGCCGGAGACGCCTGAGAGGTCGGTCAACGCCAAAATTCCTCAGCTCAGCGGTAATCGCCTACGGTCGCGTCGAGGATGAGAGGTCCTTCCGCCTCCATCCGGACGCGGCCTCTACCGGCGCGGACGAGGCGCATGCGCGCCTGCTTCTCTTCGAGGCGTCGACGCAACAGCAGGAGCCGGGTTTCCAGATTGTCCTTAATCTCCGGCATGCGGGGACCGGCCGCGAGCCGCATTTCCCGGTTGGTGAATTCGCTCCTGCCGTCACTCAAATGCCATTCGAGCATCAGACGTAGCAGGGCGCCGGCTACGCCCTTCACTATGTAGGTGCCGTCGACAAACACGCTGTCGTCGAAGCGGTGATGGACGACGCGGACTTCTTGCCCCGAGACAACAGGCTCGGGCATGCGGACCGCCGGTCTCAATTCGGCGGCGGCCGCTTCCCGTTCGCTGGCCCTGAGGGCACTGGCAGCCTGTCCCGCCAGAATTTCGAGCGCAGCCTCATCCTCTTCACGGAAAGCGAGCCTCTCCGCGCTCTCGATGAAGAGCACGCCCATCACCGTGCCGCCGGCGGTCATGGGAACGGCAATCTGGCTCATAGCCGTCGGCAATTGTGGGAACGCGACGGTGCGTGAAGTATTTTCAGCCCCTTCCGCCTCCAGGCCAATCGCTTCGCCGAAACGGCGCACGCGGCTCATGTCGCTGACCTTGATCGTCTGACCGCTTGTTGTCGCAGCGCCGATCAATCCCTCGCTGCCAGCGACTTCGGATCCGAGGCCCGAGCGCTCGTAGCCGATGCTGCCGGTGGTGATCAGGCAGCCGCGATGGTTGTCGCGGATGAGCACGAGCGCATTGCCGTATCCAAGAACGCTCTGGACGCCGCCGAGCAGGCTGTCGATGATCTCATCGGCCTCCGCCTGCTGCTCGATCACCTTGATCGCCTCCGAGAGGGCGGGGAGGCGGACGGGCGGACGGGTGGCCATGGCCGGCGCGGTCTCCACCGGCGAGAGGACCTTTTCGATCCCGTATACCCGGAAAACATCGGCGCTCCTGAGCCGCATGACATCCGACATGCCGACCTGTGCACTGCTCGCCTTGAGCTGCCGGGCTATCTTGTCAAACAGCGCGCCGCCATCGACAGAACGCACAAAGCCGATGTCGAGCAGGAACTGATCGCCGGTGAACCCGTCGACGAGGATCAGCGTGATCTTGGGATTGGCGCGCACATTTGCCGCCGTCTTGGCGAAGAACTGGTTGGAAAGCGCAACATGCTCCTCATCGACCCGCATAACATGGGAGAGATAGGATATGTTCGGCATGCCATCGGCAGAGGCCGTGGCGATGATGGAGGGGATGACACCCTCGAAGCAGGCGGAGAGATCGGAAAGCCGCAGGTTCATCAGGATTTCGCAGCAGATTGCTCGCCTGCCAGCATGCCGGCGAGCGGCCCAGGTGTCTGGATATAGATCTCGCTGATCGCAAGCCGGGCGACCCGCGCGTCGCGCGCCGTCAGCCATGGCGCGATGAGGCGCCGGGGCACACCGAGGGATTCGAGTTCGTCCGTCGCCGCGGTCATGAAACGGTCAGCGCGATCGAGGTCAGGCGTTTCCGTGTCCCGCATCGTGGCGGTGCCCTTCAGCTGGAAGCTCACATAGTCCGAGGGGCTGACGAAGGTGACGGCGATCCGCCCGGTCTGCCGCACGCAGGGCTCAAGTCGCGGCCACTGCCAGGCGGAAAAAATGACGTCGATTGTCTCGCCGTCCTCCAGGAGATGAAAGCCGACACCGCGTCCTGCAGAGGGCCGGCGGGTCTCGTCGGCGACCGCGATAATGCACATCAGCGGCCGATTGAAAAAATCGAGGAGCCTGTCGTCGAGCCTCACTGCCGTTCCCCTACTGCTTGTCCACGGTCTTAGCAAACTTTTAGGATATTCAACACGGTTTGCACATTCATTTAGGAACGCCGGTTTTCACGGTGCGCTATAGAAGCGCCGTACCGGCTAGGCGGCCTGGATAATCATCATCTGCCCGTCTTCGGCGGCCTCGCACCAGGCGAAAGACATCAGCACCCCCGCCCCGCATGCCGGAGCGGGGCCTGGATTTCTGCGTCCCAACGCAAGAGCGCAAGTATCGACGACCGATGCAATCCGGACCTTGAGAAAGAGAGATGAAAGGAGACCGAAGAATGACACATGTACCTTCGAACGAAAACGGGATGACCCTGACAGCCACGCAACTCGATGCCTATCTGGCCCGGATCGGGGTCGAGCGGCCATCGCGGCTCGACATCCGCAGCCTGTCGCAGCTGCACCGCGCCCATCTCATGAGCTTTACATGGGAGGCGCTGGACGCCTTCATGGGATGGCCCTCCGCGATCACCCCGGCTGCGGCCTTCGCCAAGATGGTCGAGAGGCGGCGCGGCGGCTGGTGCTACGAGATGAACGGCCTCTTCGGCGCCGCGCTTGCAGCATTCGGCTTCCGTGTGACCCGCCTTTGCGGCGGTGTCGATCGGGAAAAGCTCGGCGACATCGCCATCGGCAATCATCTGACGCTGCGTGTCGACCTCGACCGTACCTATCTCGCCGAAGTCGGCGTGGCGGACGCCATAATCGAGCCGGTACCGCTTACTGCCGGGCCGATCAGCCAGCGCGGTTTCGACTTCTCGATCATGCCGGCGGACGGCGGCTGGCTACGCTTCAACAACCATGTGCATGGCATCGCGAAAAGTTTCGATTTCCGGCCCGACCACAGCGACGAAGCTGCGATGATCGCAACGCATGGCTGGCTGATGCAGGATCCCGGCTCCCCGTTCACCAATGCGCTCGCGGTCATGCGGCATACGGCGGACGGCTATGTCGCCCTCCAGAACGACCGTCTGCGCCGCGTGACGGCAAACAGCCTCAGCGAGGAGCGCATCACGAGTGCCGACCATCTTGCCGACACGTTCGAGACCGTATTCGACCTCGACATTCCCCGGCCCGGAAACGTCTGGGAGCGCCTTCAGGCCATAAGCCGCGACAAGGCCGCCTGAACCGGCACCATTATTTCACAGTCAAGGAAACACTCATGCTTCGCACAACTGCATTCGCCCTTGCTCTTGCCTTGAGCACGACCCTCGCCCTTGCGGCCGCCACCCATCCGGCGCCGGGCGGGGTCTATAAAACCGACCCCTCGCATTCGAGTTTCAACTGGTCGTTCGACCATTCCGGCCTGTCGCACTACACCGCACGTTTCACCAAGGTCGATGCGCGGCTCGACTGGAAGCCGGAAAGGCCGGAAACCTCCACACTCTCGGTCACAATCGATCCGCTTTCGGTCCGCACCGACTATCCCTGGCCAGCAAAGGTCGATTTTGATGCGGAAATCGGCGGAGAGGAGACCTTCCTGGCAGCCAAGCCGATCACCTTCGTTTCCAGGACGATCCACGTTACGGGCGAGAAAACCGGCACCGTCGAAGGCCTCCTCACCTTCCGCGGTGAGACACACCCGGCAACGCTCGACGTCACCTTCAACGGTTCGATGGCCGAGCACCCGATGATGGGCGTCCCGAAGATCGGCTTCTCGGCGACCGGCAGGATCCGCCGCAGCGAATGGGGACTGGATTTTGCAATCCCCGAACTCGGTGACGTCGTCACTTTCGCCATAGAAACGCAGATGGTGCCCGCTGACTACTCCTTCCAGTGAGAAACGAAATGAGATGCAGGTCTGGCCGACCTGTATCTCAATCATTGCTGCAGGCCATCAACTTGCTTGAGTCGCCGACCGGTTCCCTTCCCACACCTTATCGGTCGTAGCGCCGACCAAAACAGGAAGCCGCTTTTGTTATGAGCCAACACCGTGTGATTGGCGGGAAGGAAGGCTGACGCGGCCGGACCTGTGATCGAGGCGTCCCGGCAGCCCGACTTCAGATCCAGGTATGGGTCCCAGGCCCAAAGGTCTTCCAGATGCGTCAGAGCAAAAAATATTCCCAACGACGCGTCCAAGCGAAATGACCTGTCTTTCTCTCACCCACTGGCACGCATAGAAACCTGTCTTGCTGCACTCGCATGTCAGAGCGCGCTGTTTCGAGAAGGCTCCGCAAGCAGATCAATGAAAGCTTCCATTTCAGATCACATCCTCGCGTCTGCCGGCGCACTTTTCTACCGCGAAGGCATCCGCGCTGTCGGCATCGACCGCATCATCGAAGAAACCAAGGTTGCCAAGGCAACGCTTTATCGGCATTTCCCGTCCAAGGATCATCTTGTGGCGGCCTATCTCCAGGACCGTCACGAGCGGGTCATCCGCTCTCTGGAAGAGGTTCTGAACGAAGTCCCCCGCCCGCGGGATCAGCTCAATCTCATTTTCGAGCGGTTGCATGACAAGGCGGACAGCCCCGAATTTCGCGGATGTGCGTTCGCTCTGGCAGTAGCCGAGCACGGCGATTCAGAAAGCGTTGTTACCGTCGCGCGTGCCCACAAGGCGGCCGTCAGCCAGATGTTTCTCGCGCTGATGGAAAGGGCGGGTGCCGAGATGGCCCAGCCGGCCGTCCATCTTTCCCTTCTTTACGAGGGCGCGCTGGCGACAGTTGCAGTCGGGCGCGATCCCCAGGCTGTGCTGACCGCCAGGGACTGCGCTCTTTTCGTATTCGACGCCGCAATTTCTTCGATCAAGACCGCGGAAAAAGGCAGAGTATGACAAAGGTAATAGACTATTTCTTCGGCATCGGTTCACCCTGGTCCTTCATTGGCCTTGATGCTTTTTCGGAACTTGCACTGAGACACGGAGCGTCGATCCGACCACATCTCATCTCGGTGATCGAGGACAACGGCGGGATCTATTCCCGCAACCGGCCGGAAGCGCGGCGCGTCTATTGGACGAAGGACCTGAAGCGCTGGGCAGTCCTGCGCAGCAAGACGCTGAACTTCGATAATCGCGCGGCCCTGTCCGATCCCACGCCCGCCGGATTCATGGTCATCGCGGCCAACGAGGCCGGCTTGGATTGGCTCGAGCTCACGCGCGCCCTGCAGACGACATTCTGGACGGACGCGGCGGATATCGGCCGGAGCGAGGTGCGCCAGGCGATCGCGAATTCGGTAGGGAACGATGGGACAAAGCTGGAAGAACGCGCCCAAGCCGAGGCTACCCAGTCGATCTGGAGATCCAACATCGAAAGCGCCAAGACCGCCGGCGTCTTCGGCCTACCGACGTTTCGTTACGAAGACGAACTCTACTGGGGGCAGGATAGCCTGCCATTCCTCGAGCGCCACCTGAACGGTGACAAGATCGCCGTCTGAGAGCTCGCCTGGCGAGACCTGCTGCCTGTCAGTTGGCATTCGTGCCTGATCGTGACGGCACGGCGCGACTTCGGCTGGCATGGTCAACATCTAAAGAGGGACGTGAAAGATGGGCATCCTATCCGCTGAGCTATCGGCCCAATTGCTGGCAAAGTTCGGTGATCGCTTCTCGATCTCGCAGACCCTGCGCGAGCAGCACGGCCGCGGCGAATCCCATCACACGCCGGCAATCCCGGATGCAGTCGTATTCGCGCAAAGCACTGACGATGTCGCCGAAGCCGTCCGGCTCTGCGCCGCGGCAGGCGTGCCCGTCATCGCCTTTGGGGCGGGAACCTCACTCGAGGGGCATCTGACCGCAGTGCGCGGCGGCGTGTCGATCGATCTTTCGCAGATGTCGCAGATCATTCGTGTCAGCGCCGAGGATCTCGACTGCACGGTCCAGGCCGGCGTCACACGCGAACAGCTCAACGCGCACCTGCGCGACCAGGGCCTGTTCTTCCCGATCGACCCGGGCGCCAACGCCTCGATTGGCGGCATGGCGGCGACCCGGGCATCGGGCACCAACGCCGTTCGCTACGGCACCATGCGCGAGAACGTGCTGTCGCTCACCGTCGTGCTGCCGACCGGTCAGGTCATTCGCACCGGCGGACGGGCGCGCAAATCGTCTGCCGGCTATGACCTCACCCGCCTCTTCGTCGGCTCGGAGGGCACGCTCGGCATCATCACTGAAGTGACCTTGCGGCTCCAGGGCGTTCCGGAAACCATTTCGGCGGCCCTCTGCTCGTTCGAGAGCGTGGAGCAGGCGGTCGCCGCCGCGATCGGCATCGTGCAGCTTGCCATCCCCGTCGCGCGGATGGAACTGATGGACCGCGGCCTGATCGCCGCCGCCAACGCCTATTCCGCCCTCTCGCTCAAGATCGAAGACACGCTCGCCTTCGAATTCCACGGGTCTCCTGCCTCGGTTGAGGAGCAGGTCGAGCTGGTTGCGGCCATCGTGAAGGATCACGGTGGCAGGGATTTCGAATGGGCCAATGCGCCGGAGGCGCGAAATCGCCTCTGGAAGGCCCGGCATAATGCCTTCTACGCAGTCGTCTCGCAGAGACAGAATGCCAAGGGCTGGTCATCCGATGTCTGCGTTCCGGTATCGGAACTCAGCGGCTGCATTTTGATGACACGCGCACTGCTGCAGGACTGCAGTGTTCCGGCTGCCATTCTCGGCCATGTCGGCGACGGCAACTATCATGTGGTCTTCGCCGTGGATCCCGAGAACAAGGCGGAGCTTGCCGAAGTCGCCGCCATCAACAAGAAGATGGTGGAACAGGCACTCTCCGTCGGCGGAACGTCGACCGGCGAGCACGGAGTCGGCACCGGCAAGATCGGTTATCTGCGTCAGGAACACGGAGACGCCGTCGAGCTGATGGCCCTTCTGAAACACGCCATCGATCCCAAAGGCATCATGAACCCCGGCAAGATCCTGCCGGGGTGAGTGTTGCCGATCTTTCCACCCTTGTCGCGGGAGACGGTGCATGGACGGCTTCAAATCCCACAGCTCTCATTGGGGCGCATTCTATGGACGGCGTCAGGGCAATGTGCTCGAAATCCGCCCCCATCCCGCCGACCCGCACCCATCTCCGCTGCTCGGCAATCTGCCCGCAATCGCCCATAGCCCCGCCCGCATCCGGCGCCCGGCCGTCAGGCGCGGATGGCTTGAAGGCCGTCCCGACAATGCCGACAAGCGCGGGAGCGACGGTTATGTCGAAGTCACCTGGCCGGAAGCGCTCGATCTTGTCGCCAGTGAGCTTCGCCGCGTTCACGGCGAAGCCGGACCGCAGACCATATTCGGCGGCTCGTACGGCTGGTCCAGTGCAGGGCGGTTCCATCATGCCCAAAGCCAGATCCACCGTTTCCTCAACGTGCTCGGCGGATATGTCAGATCGGTCAATACCTACAGTTCGGGCGCGGCGATGGTCATCATTCCGCATGTGCTCGGTCCTTACGATCACTTCGACCGAAAGAGCGTTACCTGGGACGCGATCGAGCGCAGCAGCGAACTGATCGTTGCCTTCGGCGGCATGGCGGTCAAGAACACCGATGTCCATGGCGGCGGCATCAGCCGGCACGTGGTGCGCCCGGCGCTGAACGGTGCCCATGCGCGCGGCGCGCGTTTCATGCTCATAAGCCCGCTCAAGGATGATATTGCGACAGATCTGGATGCGGAATGGCTGCCGGTCACCCCCGGAACCGATGTCGCGCTGATGCTCGCAATCGCCTTCGTCCTCGTCATCGAGGGGCGGCATGACCGGGAATTTCTCGACCGCTATACGACAGGCTATCCGCGCTTCGAGGCTTATCTGCTGGGACACGAGGATGGCGTCGAGAAGAACCCGCAATGGGCAGCCGGCATCTGCGGCATCGCTGCCGAGACGATCGTGGATCTGGCGCGGCGCATGGCGAAGGCCCGAACGCTGATCACCGTCAGCCATTCCCTGCAGCGCGCCGACTACGGCGAACAGCCTGTCTGGATGGGGATCGTGCTGGCGGCCATGCTCGGACAGATGGGCTTGGATGGCGGCGGCTTTTCCTATTCGCTCGGCGCCCTCGGCAACATCGGCAAAAGCCAGCTTGCCGTTCCCCTTCCGACGCTCAAGCAGTTCCACAATCCGGTGCCGGATTTCATTCCCGTCGCACGGATCGCCGACATGCTGCTGAAACCGGGCGAACCGTTCCACTACAATGGCCAGGCTCTGCGCTATCCCGACATCCGCCTCGTCTATTGGGCCGGCGGCAACCCGTTCCATCACCATCAGGATCTCAACAGGCTTCGCAAGGCGTTCAAGACGCCGGAGACGATTATCGTGCACGAAACGGCCTGGACGTCCTCGGCACGCCACGCCGATATCGTCCTGCCCGCGACCACGACGCTCGAGCGCGACGATATCGGTGCGGCCGACCGCGATCCGATGATGATCGCCATGAAAAAGCTGATCGAACCGGTCGGCGAAGCACGCGACGACTACGATATCTTTGCGGATATCGCAGAGCGCCTCGGCAAGCGCAGCGAATTCACCGAGAACCGTTCGAGCCGCGAGTGGCTTGCCTTCCTCTTCGAGACAACGCGGGCGGCACTCGCCGCCGCTGGTCACCCGGCGCCGGATTTCGAAACGTTCTGGGAGGAAGGCGAACTGCAATTGCCGGTAAAGCATGACGATGGCGGCCCTGCGCGCGCATTCCGGGCCGATCCGGACGCCAATCCGCTGCCGACGCCATCGGGCAAGATCGAGATCTTCTCTGAAGCGATCGAGAGCTTTGGTTATGACGATTGCCGGGGCCATCCGCGCTGGTTTGAACCGGATCCGACGACAAAGTCGGCGGAGAGCCGCTATCCCCTCTATCTCGTCTGCAACCAGCCCCACTCGCGTCTTCACAGCCAGCTGGACTATGGTGACCTCAGCCGCTCCACCAAGATCGACGGTCGCGAACCGGTGCGCATCAATCCGGCGGATGCGGAAGAGCGCGGCATTTCGGATCGCGATATCGTCAGGCTGTTCAACGCTCGAGGCAGTTGCCTGGCGGCTGCGGTAATCAGTGCGGATGTAAAACCTGGCGTGATGCAGCTTGCCACCGGCGCCTGGTTCGAGCCCGATGATGCCCAAGCCGAGATGGCCATGTGCATTCATGGCAACCCGAATATCCTCACTCGTGACGCTGGCACATCTTCGCTCGCGCAGGCCTCGACCGGGCAGTTGACAAAGGTCGATGTAGAGCGCTTTGCCGGCGAATTGCCGCCCGTGCGCATTCTCGACGGAATGACGTTCATCGACGAATAGACCGGCAGCGGCACTACCCTTGCCGGGCGAACGGCTACCGGAAATCCTGATCCTCGTGCATCAGATTGCGCCGATAAAATAATCTACAAAACCAATAGAAAAAGAACAACCAGTCTTTCTCGAAATCGATCCGCTCCCATAGGCTCCTGTTCACAATCAGCCCGGCAACCAAACAGGACCGCTTCATGAACGACCGTTCTTCCCGCCCTCTTCTTTCCCGGCGTCGTCTGCTGGCCGCCACCTCTGCGCTGGCATTTGCCGCTTTGGTCGCGACAGCGAATGTAACCCCGGCATTGGCTGAAGAGGTAGATGGCGGAGACGTCGTCTTCCTCATCGACTCCCTCGGGGACACCTGGATCCCCAACAACAGCGCGATCTCCAGTTTTCAGGGCCATATCTGGGGCCATGTGACTGACAAGCTCCTCTATGTCGATGCCGATGGCAAGGTCAGCCCTTGGATCGCCGAGCGCTGGGAGCAGAACGACAATGCGACCGAATTCACCCTGCATCTCAAGAGCGGCGTGACCTTCTCCGATGGCAGCCCGCTCGATGCGGCAGCCGTCGTCGCCAATCTCGACATCTGGTATGCCGGGCGCAAGAGCGAGGGCATCAATCCGATCGGTCTGTTCCCCAAGACCTATGATCATGCCGAAGCCGTCGATGCGACAACCGTGAAGGTCTTCTTCAAGAAGCCGACCCTCGGCTTCATCCCGACGCTCGGCTACCACGGCTCGATCCTCATCTCCCCGAAGACCATTGCCTCGCCGGCAAGCGCCCAAGCGGACCTGAGCAAAACCTCCGGCAGCGGCCCTTATGTCGTCGTGTCCTGGAAGGAAGGCGACTACGTCAAGCTCGCCAAGCGCAAGGATTACAACTGGGGGCCGGCAGCGGTCGGCCAGACCGGCCCCGCCCATCTCGATACGATCACCTACAAGCTCGTTTCCGAACCGTCGCTGCGCGTTGCGGCAGTCCAGTCCGGCCAGGCCGACGTCGCCTACAACGCGTCGCCTCAGGAGCTTGAATCCCTCAAGTCGGAAGGCCTCACGGTGGCGACGCCACGTTATCTCGGATTCGTCAACGGTTGGGCGATCAACACCAAGCTTGCTCCCTATGACGACGTGAAGGTTCGCCAGGCGCTTCAGGCCAGCATCAATCGCCAGGAAATCATCGACACCGTCTATACGCCCGACTGGAAGCTCGCAACGTCGTTCATCCAGAGCAACGTTCCAGGTGCGACCGACCAGAGCGCCCTGCTCGCCTACAACCCTGAAAAGGCTGAGAAGCTTCTGGACGAGGCTGGCTGGAAAAAGGGGCCGGGCGGCATCCGTGTCAAGGATGGCAAGCCGCTGTTGCTGACGCTGAACTCGAACCCCTACCTTGCGACATCGAAATCGATTGATGAGCTGATTTCGCAGCAGCTTGGCAAGATCGGCTGGAAGGTCGATATCCGCGCCTATGACGTCGTCACCTTCGGCCAGAAGGTAAAGTATGGCGGCGCTGGGGTGCCGGCATATGAGGTGACGCGCTCCTTCATCGACGCCGGCACCGTCGCCAGCATTCTGACCAACGCCAACAATGGCGAGAACTGGTTTGCGCTCGACGAGAGCGACAAGACCCTCAACGACCTGCGCGACAGGATCGCCGGCGCCGGCTCCATCGAAGCCCGCAAGCCGCTACTCGACGAGCTGCAGAAATACGTCCTCGACCAGGGTTATTTCATTCCGCGAACGCAGATCGTCCAGCGCGTCTACGTGCAGTCGCCGAACCTCAAGGGCGAGGTCTACAATGGCGTCGCCTATGCCAGCTACTACACGGCGATCAAGAGCGAATAGCCCGGCAATTCAACAGACACAGAGGTGTTGGGCATGAGCAAAGCCTATTTCAACTACGCCGGAAAGCGGCTGCTGCAGGCGATCGTCGTGATCCTGCTGTCTTATGTCTTCACCTTTGTCGTCGTCAGCATCCTGCCCGGCGATCCGATTACCAATGTCCTGAACAACCCGCAGAACGGCTTCACGCCGGATGAGATCAAGGAAATCATCGCTGCGCAGGGGCTGGACAAACCGATCCCCGTACAGCTTTGGAACGCCTTTTCCGGCTTCGTGACCGGCGATCTCGGTCTGTCGATGCGGACCAACCGGCCCGTCGCGACGCTGATCGCGGAGGTTCTGCCGTCGACGCTTGTGCTTGCCTCTGCTGGCCTCGCGGTCTCTCTTGTCCTCGCGGCGATCATTGCCTACGGCACGCAATTTCTGCCGCGGCGGTTTGGCCAGGGCCTGCTGCGCGGCTTCCCGTCGCTGTTCCTTTCGGTCCCGAACTTCGTGATCGGCCTGGTGCTGATCCACCTCTTTGGTTTCCAGCTCGGCGTCTTTCGCGTCATCGAGCCCGACAGCTTCTGGGCGACGCTTTTCGCAGCAATCGCCCTCGGCATCCCGATCTCCGCGCAGATTGCCGAAGTCCTGATCGCCAATCTCGACCATGAGTCCGGCCAGGACTATGCCGCCGTCGCACGCGGACGCGGGCTTGGCCAGATGCGGCTCTTCGTCATGCACCTGCTGAAGCCGTCATCGCTGCCGGTCATCACCGTCGTCGCGTTGACGATTGGCGAGTTGCTCGGCGGCTCCCTGATCACCGAGACGGTGTTTGGCCGAAACGGACTTGGCAACCTGGTGCAGCGGTCGGTCAGCACTCAAGACTTGCCGGTTCTGCAAGCAGTCGTCTCGCTCGCGGCGGTGGTCTTTGTTGTCGTCAACCTGATCGCCGACCTCACCTACCCGCTACTCGATCCCCGCGTAAAACTTCTCGGCACGCAGCAGCGTCGGCCGACAACCGCTGATGACAGCTCTCTTCCCATCTCCAAGGCGGTGACCCCATGACGCTCGCCTCTATTTCTTCCAACCCTCGGGCAACGCTGATCGGCCGTCTGACGGGCCTGCGTGTGCCCCTCGTCGTCATCCTTTCCTTCCTGGTCGTCGCTCTGGTGATCGCCTGGTCTTTGGCGCCTGGCCTGTTCACCGGCTACGATCCGGTGAACGGCACTCCCGCCCAAAAGCTGCTTGGCCCAAGTGCGGCGCATTGGTTCGGCACCGATCATCTCGGCCGCGACCTTTATGCCCGCGTCGTCCACGGCACGGCCTCATCGGTGGCGAGCGCGCTGATCGCGGTCGTGATCGGCGTTGTCGCGGGCGGAATTATCGGACTGCTGGCCGGCTTCTTCGGTGGCTGGGTGGACACGGCCTTTGCCCGCCTCGTCGATGTCTTGCTGGCCATCCCCAAATTCCTGCTGGCGGTGATCGTGGTCACCGCAATCGGTTTCGACACGACCAATGCGGCAATCGCGACGGGCGTCTCCGCCGTCGCTCTTTTTGCCCGGGTGATGCGCTCCGAAGTCATCAAGACCCGGCAGGCAACATTCGTCGAATCGTCCTTTCTGCTCGGCGGATCGCGCTGGCACATTCTGTGGCGTCACGTGCTTCCGAACGCATCGCGATCGGTGCTGCCGCTTGCCGTCCTGCAGTTCGGCGACTCCATTCTGGTCATCGCCAGCCTTGCCTTCCTTGGCTACGGCGACCCGCCACCTGCTTCCGATTGGGGCCTGCTGATCTCGATCGGCAAGGACTACCTCAAATGGCCCTGGCTGGTTTACGCCCCGGCCCTTGTCACGATCGCAACCGTTCTCTCTGTAAACAGGATCAGCCGATGGCTCCGCAAGACAGACTGACCACGTTTTTGAACCACCCGTCCTCCCCGTTGCTGCGGGTCAAGGGATTGTCGGTGGCCTACGGCACCCACAGGGTCGTGTCCGATGTCGGCTTCGAGCTTGGACGTGGCAAAAGTCTCGCGCTGATCGGCGAATCCGGATCCGGAAAATCGACCATCGCCCGCGCCGTCCTGCGGCTGCTTCCCGGAACGGGACATGCAACGGGCCGCGTCGAATTCGATGGCCAGGAGCTTCTGGGGCTTCCCGAGCGCCGCTTTCGCCCGTTCAGGGGACGCAGGATCGGCTTCGTGCCGCAGGATCCGGGCAATTCCCTGAACCCGGTGCGCACCATCGGCGCGCAGGCGATGGAAGCTGCCGCACTGCTGGACGAACCGGACAAGGCGCTTCGCAAGGCAGTCGTTCTGGAGACATTCGCGCAAGTCGGGCTCGACAATCCGCAGCGCGTCTACGACTCCTATCCGCATCAGCTTTCCGGCGGCATGCTCCAGCGCGTGCTGATCGGTCTCGCCGTTCTGCCGCGGCCGGCGCTGCTGGTCGCGGACGAGCCGACTTCCGCACTCGATGTGACGATCCAGAAGCGTATTCTCGACCTCTTGTCGAAATTGCGGGAGGAGTTGCAGATCAGTCTTCTCCTGATCACCCATGACCTGGCGATCGCAGCGGAGCGCGCGGATTCGATTGTCGTCCTCAAGGACGGCGCCATCCAGGAAACCGGCAGTACCGCTATGGTATTCTCCGCCCCTTCCTCGTCCTACGCCAGAAAGCTCCATGGCGATGTGCCGGCACTCAACCCGGACCGGTACCGGCCGTTGCGAGAGCCTGGTTTCCGGCACCTCGGCGCCAGGCGCGACAAGACACCGAAGATCGAGGTCAGCGGCGTAACGAAGAACTTTACCGTCGACGGCAAGGTTCTGACCGCCGTCAACGACGTCTCGTTCGACGTTCAGGCGGGAACGACGCATGCGCTGGTGGGGGAATCCGGATCCGGCAAGACGACGGCGATCCGGCTTTTGCTCGGGCTTGAGCAGCCCGATACCGGAAAGATCGCTGTCGGCGGCGAACAGGTGAACGGTCGGTCGCCGGAGCAGCTTCGCTCTGTCTGGCGCCACCTGCAGCTTGTCTACCAGAACCCCTTCACATCCCTCGATCCGACCTGGAACGTCGAAAAAATCGTGCGCGAACCGCTGGACCGCTTCAAGATCGGGACATATCAGGAGCGGACACTCGCGGTCCGCAAGGCGTTTGCAGACGTGGGACTGGGGGAACATCTCTTGTCTCGAAAGCCCGCCGCCTTGTCGGGCGGCCAGCGCCAGCGCGTCGCCATCGCCCGGTCGCTTGTCCTGAAACCCGATGTGATCGTGCTTGACGAGCCTACTTCGGCGCTCGACGTCAGCGTCCAGGCCGATATCGTCGAAGTACTGCTGTCGCTGCAGGTCAAGCTCGGCCTCACCTACATCTTCGTGTCGCATGATCTGGCGCTCGTGCGGCAGCTTGCCCACACGGTCTCGGTCATGCAGCGCGGACGCATCGTCGAGCACGGCACCGTCGCAGAGATCTTCGACACCCCCCGCCAGCCCTACACCCGCTCGCTGCTGGAATCGATCCCATCAGGTGCCGCGCGTCTTGCGCGCACCCAACCCCTGCAGCACCGGCAGATCTTCAACGAGGAAAAGATCGCATGACCGTCATCGCCCCCTCCCCGGAGCAGTCCGCGTCATTTCGTCCGAAGAAGCGGCTCGGGTTCAACACGCGCGTCTCGTTCAACGACGAAACCGGCCCCGCCCACGGCTTGCGGGAGGGCATCGAGCTTTTCAAGGCGGCAGAACGCCTGGGCTACCAGTCGGGTTGGGCCTATCAGCGGCATTTCGACCACTATCTATCCTCGCCGCTGCCCTTCTTTGCCGCGGCGGGTCAGCATACCAGCCATATCGTGCTGGGTTCGGCCGTCATTCCAATGCGTTATCAGGACCCCATTCTTCTGGCAGAAGCCGCAGGTACGACCGACCTTCTGATCGGCGGCAGATTGGAACTGGCAATCTCGACCGGTTCGAACGCAGCCTTCGATGCTGTCTTCGGCGCGGTCGAAGCCGACGCCCGGACGGAAGCCAGGCGCCGCCAGGCGCGTTTTCTGTCCGCGATCTCCGGCGAGGTGCTGCACACCGTCGCAGAACCCGGCCAGGGTGCCGCGCAAGGCAGCCAACTGAGGGTGACGCCGCACAGCCCGACCCTTCGCTCGCGCATCCGTCAAGGTTCCGCCAGCCTCGGGTCGGCGATCCAGGGCGCCGAACTCGGCATCGGGCTGATCGCCGGTACCGTACAGCACGACCACGCCGAGGGTGAGAGCTTCGGAAACTATCAGGCCCGTTGCATCGAGGCCTTCCGATCCACGTGGCGAAAGCAGCGGACAAGCGAGCCGCCGCCCGTCGCCGTGGCAGCGTCGATCCTGGTCGGCACGACATCCGACATTCGCGAGAAATATGCAGCCTATGATCTTGAGCGCCGTACCCAGGGCATAGCCGCATCGCGGCCGAAGGGCGCACTCGAGCCGAGCGCGCGGACCAACCAGCCGCCGGGAAGCCAGATCTCGCCGGTCTTCCACGGCACTCCGGACCAAGTAATCGAAGCAGTGCTCAGTGATCCCGGGCTCGCCGCGGCCGACGAGATCGTTCTCTTCCTGCCGCCGGCCTTCGGCCTTGCCGAGAATATCCAGCTGCTGACCGACCTCGCCGGGACTGTCGCCCCGAGCCTTGGCTGGTCGCCTGACTGGTAGAGGCGTCCCCTGGAATTTAAACGCCGGCAGCCATCGATTGGATATATTTTCTATAGTTTCAATAGAAATAGAAAGACCTGTCTTCCTTAGCCTCTGCCTGCCGCCTAACTTCCTGCCACCATCGACAACCAGAGGAGCTTCCATGTCCGCGGAATTCATCAGCGTCAGCTTTCCCAACGCCTCGAACGACCTCAACCCCATCCCGGATGCCCCGGTCGATCCCCGCTATCTTGAGCGCTACTCGCGCGCCCTCGATGACTACGGCTTCAACTACACGCTGATCCCCTACTCCTCCTCGTCCTTCGACCCTTTCACGATCGGCGCCACGGTTCTCGCGCATACGAAGAACATTAAGATCATCGTCGCGCTGCGGCCCAACACCGTCTATCCGACGGTCGCGGCCAAATCGCTGGCAACCCTTGATCAGTTGAGCGGCGGACGCGTCGTCGTCCACTTCATTGCCGGCGGCAGCGATGACGAGCAGGCGCGCGAGGGCGACTTCCTCGACAAGGAACAGCGCTACGAGCGGCAGGAAGAATATATCCGCATCCTGCGCCTTGCATGGACTTCCACCGAGCCCTTCGATTTCGATGGCAAATATTACCAGTTCAAGCAGTTCCGCAGTGCTGTGCGTCCGACAAACGGTCTGATCCCGATTTCGCTTGGCGGCTCATCGGATGCAGCCTATCGCATCGGCGGTTCGCTCTGCGACATCTTCGGGCTCTGGGGCGAGCCGCTCAAGGAAACGAAACAGCAGATCGATCGCATCTACGCGGAAGCCGCAAAGGCAGGCCGAACGGACCGCCCGCGCATCTGGGTGACGTTCCGGCCGATTGTCGCCGAAACGGACGAGCTTGCCTGGGAAAAGGCGCACAAGGTTCTGGACCGCCTGAACGAGAACCGCCAGAAGGGGCTCCACCGCGCGCCCGTAAACGCCGCGCCGCCAGCCAATGTCGGTTCGCAGCGCCTCCTGGATATCGCCAAGCGCGGCGATGTTCATGACCGGGCGCTCTGGTATCCAACCGTCACCGCCACCAATGCCAGCGGCGCGACCACGGCACTTGTCGGTTCGCCGCGCACGATTGCCGATTCCATTCTCGATTACATCGATCTCGGTGCCGATCTGATCTCGATCCGCGGCTACGACAATTTCAACGATGCGGTGGATTACGGCCGTTACATCCTGCCGCTGGTGCGCGAGGGCATACGTGAGCGGGAAGAAGCAAAGAAGAAGGTCGCCGCCTGATGATTGCGCGCGACACGGCTTTCGATCCAAGTCTGCTGAGCGCGACGACGCGCGCTCTTGCGGATGCAGCTCCCGAGGCTGACCGGACGGGGGATTTTCCCTGGACAGGCATCCTTGCGGTTCATCAAAACGGCCTGCTCGAAAGCACTGTCGCGACGAGATATGGCGGCGCCGGCGCAAACCTCTACGAGGCCGCAACGATCCTTGCCGCACTCGGGCGTGGTGATCCGTCGGTCGCGCTGATCAGCGCCATGACGATCTTCAACCACCTCGGTCAGGCAACGAAAAGCCATTGGCCCGAGGACCTCTACAAACGCCTGCTTACCCAGGCCAAGCAGCAGCCGCTGCTGCTCAATGCCGCGCGTGTCGAACCGGAACTCGGCTCGCCCGCCCGTGGAGGCCTGCCGGCGACGGTTGCCCGGCGTACCGCATCCGGCTGGTCGATCACCGGCCGCAAGCGGTTCGTCACCGGCGCGCACGGTCTGACCCATTTTCTGGTCTGGGCACATACCGATGAAACGCCGGCCCGCGTCGGAACATTCGTCGTTCCGAACAGGATTCCGGGTATTCGCGTCATCGAGAACTGGAACAGCCTTGGCATGCGCGCCTCCGGCTCTCACGATGTCGAATATACCGACGTGGAAATCCCGCGCGAGAATGTCATCGATCTGGTCGATCCCTCCGTCGCACAGCAGGATAACCGCGCCCACGCGGCAATCACACTGGCGCTGACCGCGCTTTATCTCGGGGTGGCCGAAGCGGCTCAGGAGGCGTTCATCCGCTTTGCTCACGAGCGCGTCCCGACCAACCTTGGCCACCCGATTGCCCGCACGGAACGCTTCGTGACGCTTTCCGGCGAGATCGACCTTCTCGTCTCCGGCGCCCGGCAGATCATTTTCGATGCCCTGAAGGACAAGCAGGCCGAGGCCGAAAAACACATCAGGGCCCGGCTGCTTGCCGGCCGGCAGTTGCGCGACGCGGTACAGATCGCCGTGCGCGGCATCGGCAATCCCGGCCTCGGGAACGAACTTGGGCTGGAGCGTCATTTCCGGGACATTCAGTCCGTGCTCGTCCATGCCCCGCAGGAAGACACGTCCATCTCCATTCTCGGGCGCGTCGCCTTCGAGCGTTGGAAGAGCGAAAACGAAACGCCATTGGCGCCTCCGGTCAATCTCACTGTATTGAAAACGGCCTGATCATGACACGCTACATCATCATCGGTGCCGGCGCGGTCGGTGCGAGCCTTGCGGCGGAGTTCGAAACGCATGGCATCCCCTATGTGCTCGTTGGACGCGGAGCGCAGATTGCCCATATCGCCGCGCACGGTCTCTCGTATCGCCGGCCGGGCGGACACCGCGTGCTCAGGCTCAACACCGCCGATGCGGCCGCGCCACCGGCGCTTCAGGCGGGTGATATTCTGGTCCTTGCGGTCAAGGCGCAGGATGTCGAGTCGGCCACGGAATTCTGGGCCTGGCGGCAGGTCGAGGGTGCAGGCTTTGCATCACAACTGCCCCTCGTGACATTGCAAAATGGCCTGGCTGCGGAAGACATCGCGCTGCGGCGTTTCGATCGTGTCTACGCAGCCAGCATTCGCATTCCGGCCCGCTACACCGTCACCGGCGAGGTTGTCGTCGGGGGCGAGCCGAATGTCGGCATCGTAGCTCTCGGACGCTACCCCGAAGGGCTCGATGACACGGCGTTGTCGATCGTCGCGGATCTTTTGAAGGCGGGCTATCTTGTCGAAGCGCGACCCGACATCCGGCGATGGAAGGCAGCCAAGCTCGAACACAACGTCACAAATGCGGTCGAGCTTTTCGCCGGCGCTTCCGAGCTCCGCTCAAAGGCCGCCGCCGGCTTGGCGCAGGAGGCCCGCGCTGTTCTGATTGCGGCCGGCTATGATCCAGCTTCTCCCTCGGAGTGGAGAATTGACATATCATCCTGGCGCGTCGCCCCGGAAAGCGGCATCGAGCCCGGCCAGCAATCGACCTGGCAAAGCTTCACCCGCGGCACCTCGAGCGAGGTCGATTATCTGAACGGCGAAATCGTCCGGCTCGGCCGCATCCATGGCGTAGCGGCCCCTCTCAACACTGCCTTCCAACAGGCTGCGGCGAGGCTTGCGCTGGAAGGCCGGCCGCCGGGCACGAGGGATATCGCCGAAATCGTCGGCGGTGTTGCCAGCTAAGTTGGACGCAGTTCTGTAACTGGATTGGAAGGAAAGACATGGGGACCCCAAAGATCGTCGGGATGGCAGGGAGCTTCAGCCGGCCTTCGAAAACCACGTCACTGGTCCGGCACGTCGCCGAACGCGCGAGCAGCCGCTATGGCTTCGACGTCGCCGTCTACGACATGATCGATGTCGGGCCATCGCTGGGCTCTGCCCTTTGGCGCAACCAGCTCGATGAAAAGGCACAACATGTGCTGCAGGAAATCGTCGCCGCCGATATCCTTGTCATCGGCGCCCCGACCTATAAGGGCTCATATCCTGGCCTCTTCAAGCACCTGATCGACCTCATTGATCCTCATGAGCTGAAGTCGAAGCCGATACTCATCACCGCGACAGGCGGCGGCGATCGTCACGCGTTGATGGTAGAGCACCAACTTCGCCCGCTCTTCGGATTCTTCATGGCACACACCTTGCCAACAGCCGTCTATGCATCGGATCGAGATTTCCTTGACTATGCTGTTGCGTCGCAGCACCTCAGCAAGAGGATCGATGAAGCGGTGAGCGAGGTGGACGTCTTTTTCGCGAGGCGAGTACCGACACGCGAAGCCGCAGAGTAGACACCGCACCGCACACCCAGCCGGCGTTCACGCCGCATGAATGCGCCTCGGCCAGACCGTCAGCTCCATCCTCGACATGGCCGTGAGCCTGCCGACGGCCGCGCAAGAGCTGAGAAGGACGTTCAAGCCAATCGAGGATGCGGCGTGGGAAACCGGCGTCGACGACCACGGGGGTATCTGATGGCATCGTAGCCCTGTCCTCCCACGGTTTTTCCTTCGCGGCCTCCGAGATCGATGACCCGTGTGGATATCGTCGGCAATATCCCAGTCGCGAGTGACCAACAGGGTGGCGAGCCCCGCCTCTTCGGCGATCTCCCGCAGGAACGCAGAGACCTCTTTTTGGCTGACCGGGTGAAGATGAGAGGCTGCGTTGCGAAGCCCGTGGTTGGGCTACCACCACAGCCTCGGGAACCCTTTGTAGGGCGAAGGCGAAGTAGGACGCCCGTGCAAGAGCCGCGCCTCATCTTTGACTCGCGCGGCGGGGAGCGATTGTCTCCACTAGCCGGCCGTTCTGCAGGGACCGCCCAATCCGCTGGATGTCGGCTGTATTGTCGCTCTCCAATTGGAACTGATTGACAAGATGCCGCAGGCGGCTCGCCTCGGAGGACAACGAAGCGACGGCGGCTGTTGACTGCTCGACCATCGCCGCGTTCTGCTGCGTCGCCTGGTCCATTTGATTGACGGCCGTATTGATTTCGGCAAGTCCCGTCGACTGCTCGCGCGCCGCGGTGGCAATGGCATCCATGACCTGATTGATCTGTACAACGTACTCACCGATCGACTTGAGCGCCACCCCGGTTTCGAGAACCAGTTTCACGCCATTATCCACTTCAGTCGACGATTTCTTGATGAGCCCTTTGATTTCCTTGGCCGCTTGAGCAGCTCGCTGGGCAAGCTCGCGGACTTCCTGTGCGACGACTGCGAAACCCTTGCCCGCCTCACCCGCACGGGCCGCCTCCACACCAGCGTTGAGCGCCAAAAGGTTCGTCTGGAAGGCGATTTCATCAATTACGCCGATGATGTTCGAAATCTGCTGCGAACTGTCCTCGATGCGTCGCATGGCTTTCTCGGCTTCCGATACGACCGTCGCTGACCGTTTGGCACTGGCATTGGCTTCTAGGGCCACATTGCGTGCCTCGTCGGTACGTTTCGTCGACATCGCGACATTGGACGTAATCTCATCCAAGGCTGCAGCCGTCTCCTCGAGAGAGGCTGCCTGTTGTTCTGTGCGCCTGGAAAGGTCCTGAGCACCGGATGCAATCTCACCGGTCCCATTGTCTATGCTCTGTACGGTCTGGAGTACCGCGCCGATTGTCGTGCCCAGTTGGCGGAGCGAAGCATTAAAGTCCTCGCGCAGCGCCTCGTATTCGGCCCCAAATTGCTCAGAAAGCTGAAATGAGATGTCGCCCGCCGCAAGCCGCCGCAGACCTCCACCCAATGTCGTGGTCGCGAAGCGCAATTGTTCGGCCTCCCGTTCTGCGCGCTGCTGGGCGGCGGCGCGCGCCGTTTCCATCTCGATGCGGGATTCAGCCGCTTCATTCTCGAGCCTGACGACATTGAGGGCATTGTGACGGAAAACTTCAACTGCACCGGCCATTTCACCAACTTCGTCGGCGCGCCCGGCGTAAGGAATGTCGCTATCAAGGTCTCCGTTCGACAGTTGCTTCATCGCGGAGGTTATCCTTCGGATCGGATTCGCGACGCCTGAGATCGCAAACACGATGCCGGCGAGAACTATGAGCACCGCAAGCACCGCGATCGCCGCCGTCCCCAGGAAAGCGGACTTCGCGGAGGCACTGCTTGCCGCCACAAAGCCTTCAGCCTGGTTGAGGATGAACGCAACCAGATCGGTTACCCCCTTGCCCACCAGTTCGGCTTGCGACTCCATGTCCTTCTTGAGTAAATGAACCGCTTCCGATGTCTTTCCGCTGTTATGGAGTGCGACCATTTGCTCAGCCGAGGCGCGGTATTTGCTGAGTTCCGGCTTGATCCGATTGATCAGTTCCCTCCCGCGCTCAGTCCGGGCGCCGTTTTCGTAGTCGGCAACAACCTTTTCGACAGCAGCGACAGCGGCGTCGATCTTTCGCTTCCCGATACTCTGCTCCTCCGCCGTATCGTCGAGGATGTAGCTGGCATAGACAAGTTTGAGATCGAGAAAATTGCCTTTTATCTCACGGGCCGTCAACAGCCGTTGGATCCAGAAGGTCCCGATCTGCTCCGCATTGGCGCTGAGTGTTGAGATCGTGCTGAGGGAGACATAGGATAGACCAATCATGAACACACTGATGATCGACAGCTTCAGGACGAGGGCTTGCTTGATGCTTGGGCGGTTCATGCTGCGGCTCCAAAGGCGCTTAGCGGCGACCGGCTCGATCGTCAGGACGGAATGTCGCATCATATCGATAATTTCGAATTAACTAAAATACATCGCCGTCTCGCGCTCCTTCGCAGCGGAAGACCGCGCCGGTGCATCCAACCCGCAACGGGTATTTGCTGAACCTGCAAAAATAGCCTGATTGGCCTCGAGGCAGGAAAGGCTTGAGCTGACCGATAGGGGACCGGCCGTCGGCCTCGCGCGTTTACCTCAGGCGGCTCAGGTCCACGGCCCGATTGCGGATGATGGCCTCCATGGCGAAAAATCCGGTCACGGTCGCCAGGTCGAAATTGGTGATGAGCTTCTGATAGAAGGCGTCGTAGCCGGAAATTCCGCGGGTGACGACCTTGATCAGATAATCCCAGTCTCCGCCTATTCGATAGAAATCGATGACTTCCGGCAGCCGGTCGACATGCTTGCGGAAATCCTCCGACCATTCCTTGGAATGGTGACGGGTCCGGATCATCACGATGACCGTCAGGTCAAAGCCCAGCATCTCGAGATCGACCTCGGCGCGTGTACCGCCCACCACGCCGCTTGACTGGAGCCGCTGGAGCCGGCGCCAGCAGGCATTTTGCGAAAGCCCCACCTGCTCGGCCAGATCACGCTGCGACAGCGCGGCGTTGCGCTGGAGGCAGGTCAGGATTTTCAGATCAATATGATCAAAATTTACAGCTTTATCGATCATGTGACCCGCATTTTTGCCCGTTACCTGAAAAATAGGTGAAGTTTTCAGACCGTGATCGAGATTAGAATCGCTGTCAATTGCTGTTTGGAGAACCGACGATGCGTGAACAGGCCGATCTCAATCCATCAAAGGAACTCGTCACCGTACTCGGCAAGTTCAAAAGCAGCCTCGAAGTTGCCGATCCGATCACCGCGTTGAAAGACGGATTGATCGGTTCGAGGGCGAAAGTCGACGGGCCGTTCGGCTTGAAGGATCTCGTCTACGCCGACTATGTCGCCTCGGGGCGGGCGCTCAGGCAGGTCGAGCAGTTTGTGCTCGACGAGGTCCTGCCCTATTACGCCAACAGCCATACGGAGGCCTCCTATTGCGGGGGAATGATGACCCGCCTTCGGCGTGAGGCGCGGTCGGTCATCAAGGAATGCTGCGGAGCAGACAGCCGGCATGCCGCCATCTTTGCGGGATCCGGCGCGACCGCCGGCCTCAATCGGCTCGTCCACCTGCTGGGCATTACCGATGCGATCACCGCCGGCCGGCGGGTTTGCGTGATCGTCGGCCCTTACGAACACCACTCGAACATCCTGCCCTGGCGCGAGAGCGGCGCGGAGATTGTCGAAATTCCCGAAGGAAGCCGCGGCGGTCCGGATCTTATCCTTCTGGACGAGGCGCTTCAGGGCGCCGGTGCCGACCTGACGATCTGCTCGTTCTCAGCCGCATCGAACATAACCGGCATCTCGACCGACATCGCCGCCGTCACCAGGCTTGCGAAACAGGCCGGCGCCAAAATCGTCTGGGACTATGCCGGCGCCGGGCCCTACATGCCGATCTCGATGACGCCGGAGCAAGGCGCCGAGATCGATGCGATCGTGGTATCGCCGCACAAGTTCCTCGGTGGTCCCGGCGCCTCCGGCGTGCTGATCGTCCGGCATGATGCCGTCGTCACCAGCAAGCCGTCGTGGCCGGGCGGCGGCACCGTCAAATTCGTGTCGCCCACCTGCCACGATTACAGCGATAGCCTGGAAGCCCGTGAAGAAGCCGGAACGCCCAATGTCGTCGGCGACATCCGTGCGGCACTCGTCTTCCTCGTCAAGCATGCGATCGGACTGGAGGAAATCCGGCGGCTGAACGACCTCTTCACGCAAAGGGCGCTCGCCGCCTGGCAGAACGTGCCGCAGATCGAACTCCTAGGGTCCCTTTCGATGGACCGCCTGCCGATATTCTCGTTTCGCATCCGGGACGGCAAGGGTGGTTATGTTCATCAGCAATTGGTCACCCGCATGCTCAGCGACCGGTTCGGCATTCAGGCCCGCGGGGGCTGCGCCTGCGCAGGCCCTTATGTGCACCGGCTGCTGTCGATCGATCCCGAGACGTCGGAGCGGATCAGGCAGGCAATCCTGAACGGCAACGAGATCGAAAAACCGGGCTTTACGCGGCTCAATCTGAGCGTTCTGCTTTCGGACGAGACCGTCCAGTTCATCCTTCACTCCGTCGCGCAACTGGCGCAGGATGCGGCTTCCTATACCGAGTTCTATACGTTCGATCCCGCACGGGCGATCTTTTCTCCGCGTGCATCGGATTTTCGGGAGGCCAGTTATGCATAGACCTGAGGTCGCTGCATTCTTCGATCCGCGGACGTGTTCGATCCAGTACGTGGTGAGCGATCCGCAAACCAGGGCCTGCGCCATCATCGATCCGGTTCTCGACTTCGATGAGAAGTCGGGTTCGACGGCGACCCATAACGCCGATGCCCTGCTGGACCATGTCCGCCGGCATGACCTGCGCCTGCAATGGATCCTCGACACTCATCCGCATGCCGACCACTTCTCCGCCGCCGCCTATCTCAAAAGCAAGACCGGCGCGCCGACGGCGATCGGCGCTCACGTGATCGATGTCCAGAAAATCTGGGCGCAGATCTACAATTGGCCGGACCTGCCTGTCGACGGCAGCCAGTGGGACCGGTTGTTTGGCGATGGAGAAACCTTTTCCATCGGCGACATCGAGGTCGGCGTCATGTATTCCCCCGGCCATACGCTGGCATCGATCACCTATGTCGCCGGCGACGCCGCATTCGTGCATGACACGCTGTTCATGCCCGACAGCGGCACGGCCCGCGCGGATTTCCCCGGCGGCAGCGCAAGTGCGCTATGGTCAAGCATCCAGGCCATCCTGGCGCTGCCCGGGGATACGCGGATTTTCGTCGGACATGACTATCAGCCGGGCGGCCGGCAGCCGCAGTGGGAAAGCACGGTGGAGCGGCAGAGAACGGAGAACATCCATCTCAAGCAGTCTGCCGGCAAGGAGGCATTCGTCGCCCTTCGCGAAACGCGGGATCGCAGCCTGCCGATGCCGAAACTGATCCTGCACGCCCTGCAGATCAACATCAATGGCGGCCGGCTTCCGGAACCGGAAGCCAACGGAATGCGATACCTGAAGTTGCCCATCGATGCGTTTGAAGGCTGCGCCTAGTCTTGAGCACAGCACGACCCGCCTGATTGCCAGCGGTGCGGTCAGCGGCAAGTTCAGCTAGGGAGACAGAGCGAGTGCGGTTTCTGGCGAAAAAGCCGGAGAAACCGCACGGTGTGTCGACCGAAAAATGATGGTTTTGGGCGGTCCCGGCGCCTGCGTGAAGGCCATATCGCAAGCCGTCAATCCATTGGCATCCGATTTCATCCTGGAAAGGGACTATGCGGATGAAATTTCGATTCGTCGACCCATCGCTAACCGAGCACGTCATAACGATTTGCGACAGTTTCACCCTCCATCGTCCCAAGCGAGTTACAGCCCCTCCCCTGCCTGCCGCCGTTGAAAATGGGCCGGGGAAGATCCTCCGGCGTGCAGGGACCCGCACGCGGCGATAGCGGACTTATCGACTTGGCGGCGTTTCATTCGAGCGGTTCGCCATACGAGCACCGACGCGGTCCCTTGCCGGGTGGAGGTTGCCATCCTTGGCGCGAGACCCGTCTTGCCGTTCCTTGACGACCAAAGCCGCGCCTCCAGACCTCAGTTCG
The DNA here is from genome assembly GCF_056280385.1 of Neorhizobium sp. USDA 3394. Classification (NCBI taxonomy): domain Bacteria; kingdom Pseudomonadati; phylum Pseudomonadota; class Alphaproteobacteria; order Hyphomicrobiales; family Rhizobiaceae; genus Neorhizobium; species Neorhizobium sp. USDA 3394. The sequence goes on along the minus strand of NZ_JBWCDU010000002.1, from coordinate 156,712 downwards.
CCGATCGAACCCGTTGCTTGAAATCCCCCTGCTCTCATCTCGTCCGTGAGATCATCGGAAAGCCCACCGGCCCCTTGCCGGCTTGATCGGCGAGGTCGGTTTTCGGACGCGGTTCCGTTCATCGCCAAACCCTTCCCGCTCCGGGCGCTGAATGGCCAACGCGAAGCCTGCGAAAGACTGGGCCAAATGGCCATGGCTCTTTGGCAATTCGCTCTCTGGGCATGCGGACAGCTGGAACGTCGCTGCGCCCCGGTCGCGGCGACGGTTTCGCTCGAGGCTCGACACCGCCAGCAGCCTCACGTGCCCGCGGCCTTCATTACGGATCTGCATTCGCTGATGAGGTAAAGTCGTGCAGTCTCCCGTCACCCGCACCACCAGCCTGTCCTGGGACATTCTCGGCCCCACGCCGTTGCACCCCTTATCATCCGTCATCACCTCCTCCCGGATCATCAACGGGACATTTGGATTACCGAACAGGCCTCTGCGCGTTCCCTGGATCCGCGCTTCGTGAAGCCGGGTCCTTCGTAGCGATCGCACACTACGACTCTCGGACAGTTTTTTCAGTTGTCCGCGGACTACCAGTGGCAAGGATGACTCTCTTCGGGGCCTAGTCTCAAGAGCACATCCACAGCTGCATTGGGGCGATTGATCATTGCCACGACGTTCTCGGCAAGCTTGTGGGACCGAATGGCGACGCAGCCAAATGCGGCCGAGCAGTTCGTGTGCAACAATCGCGTGCCTGTCCACGGGGCAAGCTTGGGCCGGATCGAATGGCCCTTGTGCGTCGACAACCACTTGGTTGCGAACGCAACTCGGAAGAGCCCCAGACAATGGTCTCCCCACCTTTGCCGCCCCAGACTACTGGTGAGCGCGAACGGAAGTCCTGCCGATCACCAGGATCCCATCGTCAGAGGTCGCGGATGAGAGGCTCCGTCATCCTATCCTGAGACCCGCCTTCCCCCCTTCTCACGAAGCGGTTGGAGCGAGTGGTGGATGACGTCGAGCGCCGGACAGTTTACGCCAGACCGAACTGGATCGCAGAACAAAAAAAGATGTCTCTCAACACGCGGCGATCACCACGCGAGGAACATCTCCGGGCTTGTTCGGCGAAAGCGGCTGGATCGCGCGACTCGAAGGCGGGCGGATCGCCTCATGCGACGGATGAGTGAGAATTTGCTGCGGCACCAAGGTGCTTGTCGACATCATGGGCGGCCGCTCGTTGCCCAGTCCCGAAATGCCTCAAGAAGCGACCGAAGGTGAAGGGGGCCGCCGGCGCCGCAAAACACGTTGTCCTCGACCCAGCACGTCCACCAGTCCACCTGATGATCGTAATTGTGACTGATCCGATCGAGTGCCCGGCCATCGCAGTCCGTCCCTGCAAGATCGACCTTCAGCGACCAGCCAGGATTATCAAGAGTGTCGATCGAGGCGCCAAAGCCGTGCTCCCAAGCTCCGTCACACTGCGCTTCGTACCAGCGCCCAAACCAGTCCAGAACGTCCATTGCGCAAGGTTATCTGAGAGGCGCCCGATTGGAAAGGACCGACCGCTGCTGCCGATGCGCCATCCCCCTTTATGGGTTCACGACCGGCTTTTGACTATCCCTCTTCCCGATCGACCGATGAGCGGAGTAGTCCGCGGACTACTCCGCTCATGAGTCTCCTAACCCAGCCGGCTGCTACCAAGGAAGACGGCACAGAGGATACTTCAGCGGGCGCAATTCGCAGGTAAAACGCGCGAAAATGACGGTTTAGTTAAGCGTTTGTAAATCGGTAACGAATCGGAGCATAATATAACTGCGCAGTTAAAGCGCTTTCTGTGAAAATTGCGCAGTTAAACGGGAAACCAACAAATGCAGCCGAGTCTCGTTATCCAGGACGATCAAGAGCATCTTCCTACACTTCTGGCAACAGACGCGCAGGAGCTGTCCTACCAGCTCCAGCAGCACCAGGCTAAAATCTTCCCGCCTCTTTCCCAAAAGACGATGCGGTTCTTTTCCCCGGCCGAGGCGGCGGGGTTCATCGGCATCGGCGAAGGTTATCTCCGGCAGGTCGCCGCCGAGGGGCACGGTCCGGACCCGCTCGCCAACGGGCGCCGCCTTTATGGGGCCGAGGATATGGACCGGATCCGCCGGGTTCTCGACGAGCGCAACGGAACTCCGAAATATGTCCCGGCCCGCAAGGGCGCCGACAAGCTTCAGATCGTGTCTGTCATGAACTTCAAGGGCGGATCGGGCAAAACGACCACCGCCGCGCACCTGGCGCAATATCTGGCCTTGCGAGGTTACCGCGTCCTGGCCGTCGATCTCGACCCCCAGGCTTCTCTTTCCGCGCTGTTCGGCCACCAGCCGGAACTGGACGTCGGAGAGGCCGAGACGCTCTATGGCGCAATCCGCTATGAAGATCCGCGGCCGATCGCCGATATCGTACGCGCGACCTATACCCCCAATCTTCATCTGATCCCCGGCAATCTCGAGCTCATGGAATTCGAGCACGAGACCCCGAAGGCGATGGCATCCGGAACCGCGGAGACGATGTTCTTCGCGCGGATCGGCGAGGCGCTGACCGAGATCGAAAGTCTCTACGACGTCGTGGTCGTCGACTGCCCGCCGCAGCTCGGGTTCCTGACGATGTCGGCGCTGTGCGCAGCCACGTCCGTGTTGATCACCGTACATCCGCAAATGCTCGACGTGATGTCGATGTCCCAGTTCCTGACCATGACCAGCGAACTCATGTCCGTGGTCGAAAGGGCAGGGGGCCGGACGAGCTACGACTGGATGCGGTACCTCGTCACCAGATTCGAACCCAATGACGGTCCGCAAAGCCAGATGACGGGCTTCATGCGCGCGATCTTCGGCAACCGCATGCTTCAAAATGCGATGCTGAAATCGACTGCCATCGCCGATGCCGGCGTAACGAAGCAAACGCTCTATGAAGTGGAAAGGTCGTTGTTCGTCCGCGGCACCTACGATCGGGCGTGGGAATCGCTCAATCTCGTGAACGCGGAGATCGAGGCCCATATCCGATCCACTTGGGGAAGGAAGTAATTAGATGGCACGAAAGAACCTCATCGAAATATCCTCGTCCACCTCGGCCCGCCTGGAGCCTGTCGCACCGAGGGATAATCGCCCTATCGCCGGATTTGTGCCACAAGCCCGCAATCCTGCACCTGTGGGCGGGATCACCAAGACGCTCGGAAACATCACTGAAAAGGTCGAGCGGGCGAACGATCTTGAACGGCAGCTGGCCAAAGGCCAGATCGTCGTCGAGATCGATCCTGGCCTTGTCGACGCGTCCTTCGTCGAAGATCGGCTGGAGATCGACGCCGTTCAGCTGAACGAGCTGGTGGAGCAGATCCGCGAGCATGGCCAGCAGGTGCCAATTTTGGTGAGACCGCATCCGCAGACGAAAGGCCGCTTTCAGGTTGCCTACGGCCATCGGCGCCTGGCCGCAATCAAGAGACTTGGCATCCGTGTCCGGGCCGTGGTGCGGGAACTCACCGATGATCAGCTGGTGGTCAGCCAAGGGCAGGAAAACAACGCCCGGACCAATCTGTCCTATATCGAGCGGGCGCTTTTCGCTTTGCGGCTCGAGCAGCGGGGTTTTACACGCGATATCATCATGGCGGCGCTGGGTGTGGATAAGGCAGCGCTCTCCAAGATGCTGATCGTGACGCGGCAGGTCCCCATCGCCCTGATTACGGCCATTGGCGCGGCACCGGAGATCGGACGCAGGCGCTGGCTGGAGCTCGGGGAGCGTCTTGAGAGTGTCGAGCCTGACCGGATTCTGGCGGAGTTGTCCGCGGACAACTCGCAGCAGCTATCGAGCGACGAACGTTTCCATCGGGTGCTGACGCTGGCTTCCAGAAGGCCGGCCGCTACGAAGGCTCCGGCCGTCAACGCAAAAGTTCCCGGAGTCCCGGTCCAGTTCAAGAAAACCGCATCGGGCGCCACCTTTGTTTTCGACAACAAGGCCGCGCCCGGGTTCGATCAATTCGTGCAGGAGAGGCTCGAAGTCCTCTTTGCAGAATTCCAGCAGAACAAAGGAGCGTAAACCGCAAAAGAAAAAGGCCCCCAAGCGACATGGTCGTGGAAGCCCTTCTCAGATCTTAGCAAATCCAGAATCGCATTTCCTCGAATCACTGTCAAGAGTTTAGGCGCCGTTTGGGCGTGCGGATTTCTTTTGCCTTAGCGAAAGTGAAGGCAGATGGAGAGTAGGTATGTGACGACGCCCTTCGGGCGGCGGGCGATGTCGCTTGGCATGTTGGCAAATCAACAACTCGCCGAGATGATCGAACCTGGAATTACCCGTAACAAATGGAAATTGTTCAGAGCGGTCTGCGAGGCACGGCCATCGCTGGGTGTGACCGATCGGGCCTTGACGGTGCTCGACGCGCTCTTGACCTTCTACCCGGACGACGAAATTTCCGAGGCGAGAGGCCTCGTGGTGTTCCCGTCGAACGCCCAGCTCTCTCTCCGCGCCCGTGGAATGACGCCTGCTACCCTCAGGCGACATCTTGCGGTTCTCATCGATGCCGGTCTGATCCTGCGCAAGGATAGCCCGAACGGGAAACGTTACGCCCGTCGCAGCCGCGCGGGAGAGATCAACGAAGCGTTCGGCTTCAGCCTCGCACCACTTCTTGCGCGTGCTGCCGAAATCGAGAGCCTGGCCGCCCAGGTGGTCGCCGATCGGGAATTGTTGCGGATTACCCGCGACCGGCTCACCATCTGCCGGCGTGATGTCGCCAAGCTGATCGCCGCAGCCTTTGACGAAGGCGTTCCCGGCGATTGGGGGAGGATCCTCGACATGTTCCGAACACTTGTGGGGCGGATTCCGCGTGTCCCCACCATCAAAACCATCTCTCCCCTCCTGGAGGAGATGGTGATGTTGCGCTCGGAAATCATCAACCTGTTGGAAATCCGAGCAAAAACGCAAAAAATCGACGCCAGAGAGTCTCAGATTGAGCGCCACAAACAGAATTCGAATCTTAAATACAATTATGAATCTGAACCGCGCTTTGAGATCACGCGTGACGCACCCCAGCCGAACGATCGTGAACCGCGGAATGAGCCTCCCGAAGGCTACCGAAGCCGGGAAAGAGGCCATAACGAAAACGTAACGCCGAGATCTCTGCAATCCTTTCCGCTCGGGCTTGTGCTCCAGGCCTGCCCGCAGATCGCAGATTACGGGCCAGGCGGGAGGATCGACAACTGGCGCGACCTGATGGCAGCCGCGGTCGTTGTCCGCACCATGCTTGGCGTCAGTTCTTCGGCCTATGAGGAGGCTTGCATGGCGATGGGATGGGAAAATGCCGCGACCGTCATTGCCTGCATTCTCGAGAGGGGAGGGCACATCAACTCGGCCGGAGGTTATCTGCGTGATCTGACCCGCCGTACGGAAAGAGGCGAGTTTGCTGTCGGTCCGATGCTGATGGCTCTTGCACGGGGAAGCGTTCCCGGTAGTCGGCTCGTCGGCTGAGCCCGAGGCGAGCACTCGGGGCGCCTGGATGCAGGATTGGCACGATTTTGTGGTCGACGGCGTGTGCGGTTATTAGCTGCGACATCCGCTAAAACCGCTCACGTCGATTGAGCCGATGATCCGGTTGCATCCAGCGAAATCGGCGGGCTTTTCTCGAAGACCATCAGGATGGAGTGGCTTGTATCCGGTTGGCATTGGGTCGGCGCAGGTTGAAAAGATTGCCGGCAAGGATCAGTCCCGCGCCTATCGCCGTCAGACTATCGATAGCTTCGGCATATAGGAGATAACCGAGGAGGGCCGACAACGGCACACGCAGATAGTCCATCGGCATTACCACCGTGGCGTCGGCATGGAACAATGCTTTCGCCATGCAATAATGGGCGAATGTACCTGTAAACGCGATCAGGAAGATCCACGGCCATGTTGTTGCAGATGGCCAGACCCAGACGTTCAGTGCCGGTACTATTCCGATGATCGACTGAATGACGAGCATCCAGAAGATGATCTTCGTTGCGCTGTCTGAACGTGTCAGGGCCTTTGTGGTGATGAAGGATATGGCGAACACGAAGGCTGCCCCGAGCACGATGAGGTGCCCCGGGTTGAGCACCGCCGCGCCTGGGCGCACGATCAGCGCCACACCGGCCAGACCGAACAGGATCGCCACATTTTTCCGCCATGTCAGCCGTTCCCCGAGAAAGGCCGCGGCCATCAGTGCTGCCCAGATGGGGGCGGTGAACTCAATGGCGATGACCTGCGCCAGCGGGATCAGTGTAAGGCCCATCAGCCAGGCGAACTGGCCGACATAGTGGGCAACGTTGCGGCCTATGTGGCTCGGCAGAATGTCCGTTCGCATCGCCTTGATGCCGCCTTGGCGATGGACAAGCGGCAACAGCATGAAAAAGGCGATGACGGAGCGCATTTCCATCACCTGGAAAACGTCGATCTCGCGGGTTACGGCACGGCCCGAGACCGCCATGAGCAGGAGCAATGCGATGGATGTCATCATCCACGCCGCCGCCCTGATATTGGATTGTTTATTGTCCACGTATGTCTTTCTTCCCGCCGCGCGACCCGCGGATCATAACCGGGCCTAGCCATTTGTCGCGGCGGCTTCTCCTGGCCGGAGTAGATACGACGGAAGGTCTATCCTTGTGAATAGGCGTGGCGGGAGCGGCAGCTTTGAGTGATGAAAGCATGACGTGAGCGCCGCGATCGTGTCCTGGTCGTCCGCCTCGCAGATGAGCTTGATGTCGAGAGGGGAGGGCGGCCAATCCGAGACCGGCGTAAAGGCCCTGGGAGCATGAGAGCACCGCGCGGGCCGAGAACCGGGGCTGAACCATCGAACAGCCCGTTGATCGTCTCGCGCACGCGCCGCGCCGCACCTGATCTCCAGACGGCCCGGCGGGTCGCAGATGGAGCGGTGATGGCAAGGTCCTGCCCGAGCAGCGGCATTGCAAGCAAGGCGGCCTTGAGGTCGGCAAGCCTCCCCGCTTCGGGCACGACAGCCGCCTGTGGCGCCTTGTGCAGATGGTTGATCCTGATCTGGTTTGGGCGGTGCAACTGGCTATCGAGCCTAGGTATGTCGGCGACCGAGCCCGGATCGATCGCCGCGATGAAGGGCAGGCGAAGGTAAGGTGCCATGCCGCCGTAATAGGCCGCTTCGTCGATCTGGCCCCTGTGAAACAGCTCGCTCTCGATACTGGTCCCGTCGCGTCGTGCCCTGTCGGTTAGCGCCGGCAGCGCTGCCGTGGTCGGCTGACGGGCTTCCGGGCGACGCGGTATTGTCCCGCGTGTCATCTTGAACCGGCAGCGCTGCTGGCGGATATTCACTCAAGCGCATGTCTCTGCTACACCGCCTGCGGCGAACGCCCCAACCTGTCCCGATCTGGATCATAGCGATGCATCCCATGATTGCGTCCCCGAATATCAGGGGGTTCTTCAGTCTTCTCCGGCTTTGCCTTCTAACCGGAGGGATTGTTGCCGCCGCGGTCCCGGCTCGGGCTGCCGAAGGCAGCCCGCTGCCCCTGATGTTCGATGCCAAGGAGCGGCTTGCCCGGCCTGACCTTTCCACCGTGATCCGGGTCCGCATCCTGACGAGCATCGATTTCCCGCCGTTCAATTTCGCTGACCAGACCGGCAGGCTTGCCGGCTTCAATGTCGATCTTGCCCGCGAAATCTGCGCCGAGCTGAAGATCGAGGCGAAGTGCCAGATCCAGGCGCTGCCCTTCGGCGAGCTGGAAAAGGCCCTGGAAGGCGGCGCTGGCGAGGCGGTCATGGCCGGCATGGCGCTGACGCCGGAGCGGCGTCAGCGGTTTTCCTTCTCTCGGCCTTATCTGGGCGTACCGGCGCGTTTCGCCCGCAACCTGAAGGCCAGGATCGACGGCGATACGGCGTCAGCGCTTTCCGGCAAACCGGTCGGCGTCGTCAGGGGTACCGCTCATGAGCTGATGCTGAAGGCATTTTTCCCGAAGATCGCCGCCGTACAGTTCGACAATTACGAGGCGGCGCTGGAGGCCCTGAAGACGGGCAAGGTGGATGCAGCCTTTTCCGATGGCCTGAGATTACCCTTCTGGGTAGCAGGCGAAGGATCGGCGAAATGCTGCGCCCTTTTCGATGGGCCCTATCTCTCGGAGAAATTCCTCGGCGAAGGCCTTGCGATCATGCTCCGCAAGAACGACCCGCTCCTGACCGCTGCCTTCGACCAGGCGCTCAGCGTCCTGTCGCGCAACGGCCGGCTGCAGGATATCTATCTGCGCTATTTCCCGAACGGGCTTTATTGATTGGCCGGGTAGGAGCAGTTTCCTACTCCCTCCCTCACTGGCTCGCCCAGATGATGCGGGCTATCCATTCCACGTCGGAAAGGTCGAAGGTGCGGTTCGGATGTTCCGGATTGAGGGAGAGCAGCTCCACGGTCCGGGCGCTCTGGCGGGCGAGCACTTTTGCCATGACCTCGCCTTCCTTGGTCTTGAGGACCACGCGGTCGCCGCGGCGTACCTGCGCGCCGGGCTCGACGATCAGCACGTCGCCGTCGCGATAGAGCGGCATCATCGATTCGCCCTGGACTTCCAGCGCATAGACGCCGGCCTTGCGGGACGGATCGACCGGAAATTCCACCACGTCCCAGCCCTGGCCGGCCGGAAACCCGCCATCGTCGAAAAAGCCCCCGGCACCGGCCTGCGCAAAACCAAGCAGCGGGATGGAGCCGTTCTGCGGCAGGAAGTTGCCTTCCGGGATCGAGGAGCGGCCGGGAACGGCGGGCAGGTAGCTCATGAACTGGTCGATCGTGGCGCCCGTCGCCTCGAGCACCTTGGCGATCGATTCCGTCGACGGCCAGCGCAGCCGTCCGTCCGGTCCGAGCCGTTTTGACTTGTTGAACGAGGTAGGATCGAGGCCGGCGCGGCGCGCCAGCCCGGAGGGCGTCAACTGGTGGCGTTGGGCGAGCGTATCGATCGCGCTCCAGATCGTCTCATGTGACAGCATCGTCGTCCGTACCCGTGACCGGTGCGCGAGACAAAGCCGGACAATCCAGCGCTCTGCGAACCTCTCGATCAGAACCCTTAACCGGTCAGACCTCTATCGACCGGACCCTTGAGCGCCTCGTTCCAGCGGGCTGCCGGCTCGCGCGCACCCCGAATTTTAACGGAACCTCGGCCTCGCGTAAAGGGATGAGAGGAATAAAATCCTGTTCCTGTCGCAGCCCTGTCAGGCCACCAGCGCCATGTTGATCTTGCCGAGCTTGATCACCGCCTGGGTGCGGCTGTCGACATTGAGCTTGAGCAGGATTGCCGAGACATGCGCCTTGATGGTCGCCTCGGAAACGCCGAGTTCATAGGCGATCTGCTTGTTGAGCAGCCCCTCGCCGAGCATGGAGAGCACGCGGTTCTGCTGCGGCGTCAGGGTCCTCAGCCGTTCGATGATCTCGGTGAGGCCCGAATCCTCTTCCGGTCCGGCGAGATAGTCTTTCGGCGCCCAGATGTCGCCTTCCAGCACCGTCTGGATGCCGGCGCGGATATCGTCGAGCCCGGAGGATTTCGAGATGAAGCCGGAAGCCCCGAGCTCCAGCGCGCGGCGGATGGTGGCGCAATCGTCGCTGGCCGAGACGATGACGATCGGCAGGCCGGAAAATTCGGCGCGCAGCGACATCAGTCCGGAAAAGCCGCTGACCCCCGGCATGGCGAGGTCGAGCAGCATCAGGTCGGTCTCGGGATTGTTTTCGGCCGCCCGCCTAGCCGCGTCGAAATCGCCGGCTTCGATGATCACGAGTTCTTCGGCAATACCCCGTACCGAATGGCTGAGCGCGCCGCGAAACAGAGGATGGTCGTCTGCTATGATGATCGTGAGTGTCTGCATGTCCACGCCCCCTCCCAAGAGCATAGTCGTGCCAATGAATCTTAGAAAGTTGTAAACCTCTCGCAGACCCGAAACAAGTCCGGGGAATCACGTACGATTGGGCTGTGGTTTATCGGCTTCCCGTTCGTCCGCGAACTCGCCGACGATCGCCATGAAGCGCCGCATGAACTTCTCCATGATCGACAAAGAGCGATCGACTTCCGCATCGCTCGGCAGCGCCTTTGGCAAGGCGTCCGGCGGAATGTTGCTGAGCCGCTCCTCGAGCGCGGTGACACGTTTGGCCAGCCGGTCGAGTTCCTGTTCGTAGGCTGCCCTCTCGTCGGGCTGCATGCGGCAGGCGAGCGTGCCGTTCTCGTCGCGGCAGAGCGTCATCGCGCCGGTTTCGGTATCGAGCCGGACGATGCCGGTCTCGGTGCGTTGAAGCTGGAAACGGTTGGTCTGCGCTTGTTGCGCCGAGGCGGAAAGCGGCAAGAGCAGTGCGCAAGTCGTCAATGCGAGCGTTTTCATATTGTGGTCCTCCTGCTGTAACGGTGGACAAGCGCCGGGCTTTGCGGCAAACGGTCGGAGAATAGCAGGTCCCCGAGAGTTGATGATGACGGATATAGTGTACAAGATCGTGCCGGAAACGCTTTGGCGCCAGGCAAAGCAAAAAGGTGTCTTCGAAGGCGCGGAAATCGACCTCAAGGACGGCTATATCCATTTTTCGACCGGTACGCAGGCGAAGGAGACCGCAAGGCTGCACTTTGCCGGCGTCGCCGGCCTGATGCTGGTCGCCGTCAATGCGCCCAGTCTCGGCGAGGCGCTGAAATATGAAGCCTCCCGCGGAGGCGATCTTTTCCCGCATCTTTACGACACGCTGCCCTTTTCTGCCGTGCTCTGGGAAATGCCGCTGCTGATCGGCGTCGATGGCCTTCATGCCTTTCCGGAGAAAATGCCATGATCGGCCCCTTTGCCGGGTTTGCCGCGCGCAGCCTTTTCGTTTTCGATCCGGAAACCGCCCACGGCCTGTCGATCGCCGCTCTCAAGACCGGCCTCGTGCCCGCCTGCCGCCTGGCTCCCGATCCGCGGCTTGCCCAGATGGTCGCCGGTATCCGTTTTCCAAACCCGATCGGGCTTGCGGCCGGTTATGACAAGAATGCCGAAGTGCCGGATGCGATGCTGAAACTCGGTTTCGGTTTTGCCGAGATCGGCACGGTGACGCCGAAGGCCCAGACGGGCAACGACAAGCCGCGCATTTTCCGGCTCGTCGAGGACCGTGGCGTCATCAACCGGCTCGGCTTCAACAACGAGGGCCATGAGGCGGCGTTCGCGCGCCTGACCGCGCGGCGCAACGCGCCGGGCATTGTCGGCGTCAATATCGGCGCCAACAAGGATGCCGCCGACCGGGTCGCCGACTATGTCGCCGGCATCCGGAAATTCTATGCGCTCGCCACCTATTTCACCGTCAACATCTCCTCGCCCAATACGCCGGGCCTGCGCGATCTTCAGGCGCGCGACAGCCTGAAGGCGCTGCTTGACGCCGTGCTCACTGCCCGCGCCGAGGAGGCGCTGCGCCATGGCCGGACCGTTCCGGTCTTCCTGAAGATCGCACCCGATCTGACCGAGGAGGGCCTCGACGATATCGCGGCCGAGGCGGCCGCGCATCCGCTCGACGGGCTGATCGTCTCCAACACCACGCTCGCCCGAGATGGATTGAAGGACCAGGTCCAGGCGAAGGAAGCGGGCGGTCTTTCCGGCGCCCCGCTCTTCAGGCGCTCGACCGCGGTTCTCGCCAAGGTGCGCAAGCGCGTCGGCCCGGACCTCGCCGTCATCGGCGTCGGCGGCGTTTCGAGCGCGGCGGATGCGCTGGAAAAGATTCGCGCCGGTGCCGACCTCGTGCAGCTCTATTCCTGCATGGTCTATGAAGGACCCGGCCTGCCGGCGACGATCGTCAAGGAGCTCTCGGGCCTTCTCGACCGGGAGAAGGTCTCTTCGATCCGCGAGCTGCGGGATACCCGCCTCGATCAATGGGCCGGGATAAAACTCTGACGCGCCTTGCGCGGCACCATGGCTGCCAGGAAGAAGCCGCGCATCAGGAGGAACAGGTTGAGCGACAGCCAGAGCCCGTGATTGCCCATCATCGGCACGAGCACGGCAAGGCTGATGCAATAGCCCGCAAATGAGACGAGCATCATGTTGCGCATCTCGCGCGACCATGTGGCGCCGATGAACACGCCGTCCATCTGGAAGGCGAGCGCGCCGGACAGGCCGGTCACGGCCGCCCAGCCGAAATAGACATAAGCTTCCTGCCGCACGTCTTCCGAGGTGGTCAGAAGCTCGATGATCGGCTGGCCGAAGACCACGAAGAACAACCCGACCACACCGGCCATCACGAAGGACCAGAGGCCGGTCAGCTTCAGCGCGCGGTCGAAGGACGGCCGGTACCGGGCGCCGACCGCCCGGCCGGCGAGCTGTTCGGCAGCACCCGCGAGCCCGTCGAGGAAGAAGGCCGAGAGCATGAAGATGTTCATCAGCACCGCATTCGCCGCCAGCGTCACCGCCCCGAAACTCGATCCGACCCGGGTCAGCACCGCAAAGGCGCCGTTCAATATCAGCGAGCGGATCAGTATGTCGGCATTGAGCTGGAAGAGCTGGCGCAGCTTGGCCGCGTCGAAGATATCCGCGCGCGTCGGCCTGTCGGCGGCGGAAAACTGCCGGCCGACGATGGCAAGGCCGATCACCGCGGCGGTCACTTCCGCCGCCGCGGTCGCCCAGGCGACGCCCGCCACGCCCCAGCCGAACACCAGGCCGAACAGGATGGCGAGCACGATATTGGTGCCGTTGAGGATGATCTGCAGCACCAGGCCCAGCATGCCGTGGCCCCGCCCGAGCACGAAACCGAGAATGGCGAAATTGGCGAAGGTTGCCGGGCTCGTCAGCACCCGGATGCCGAAATAGTGCCGCGTCACCTCGGCAACGGCCGGGTCACTGGTCATCAGGTCCGGCGCGTATCGAAGGATCAGCGGCGAGAACGCCAGCATGATCACCCCGAGACCGATCGCGCTCAGAAACGCCCGCCAGAATACCGCCTGTTGTTCTCGGCTGTCTCCTCGGCCGAAGGCCTGCGCCACCAGCCCGGTTGTCGAGGTGCGGAAAAAGCTGAGGCTGCCATAGATGAGGTCGAAGAGGATGGCGCCGATCGCCAGACCCGCCAGCGCTTCCGCCTGGCCGAGCTGCCCGACCACCGCGGTGTCGGTGAGGCCGAGCAGCGGCGTCGTCAGGAAGCCGAGCGTCATGGGGATGGCGATGCCGAGCACCAGCCGGTGCGTCACGTCGAACGGCCTGGCAGCCCCGGTCTCGTGATCACGCCCCCCGCTCTCCATGGGTCAGCCGGAAAGGACCATGGCCCAGTAGGGCCGGGCACCGGCGGAGGACCGGGCCATGGCAACCCCGAGCCCCCGATAGGAGCCGAGCATGTTTTCGAGATGTTTGGGTGAATCGATCCAGGCCTGCACGGCGGCTGCGACCGTATCCTGCCCGCTGGCAATGTTTTCCGCTGCCGGCAGCGCCACGTCACTGCTCTTCATCCGGGCGCCGAAACTGTCGCCGAAACCGATCAGGTGCTTCATTTCGTCGGCCTTCGCCATGCGAACCGCCTGGCGGGCCGCCGCCTTTCGCGCCGGCATGTCGAGCGCCAGCGCAGACAGGCCGCGGCTCTGGCGCAGCTTGTTGACCATCGGAAGAGCTGCCTGGGTTTCGTCCTCGGCACCGGCAGTCGGCGTCAGGACGGCGGTGGTGGAGCAGCCGGCCAGCACCAGCGCCATGCCGGAAAAGACGAGGAGGTCCCGCCGGGAAGGTTTGATCAGCGAAGTCATGTCAGCGGCGGTAGCTTATCAGGCGCAGGATGACGAAGATCGGAATGACGATGATCGCGCCGAGCACGAGATAATTGCCGACCCGTCCGAGTGCCCTGAAGCCGTTATACCAGAGGTCCAGGAACCAGTAGCGGATCGTGTCGACGATATTGTCCGGCGTGAAGCCGAAAAATGCCAGCACGAAACCCACCAGCAGGCACACCACGATCAGCTTGACGATCGTGCGACCCGGCGTATCGCCCAGGAACCTGTTGACCCCGTCCGCCATTCTTGTCCTTCTCCGAATTTCCAATGAGAGATAATCGGCAGCCGTTGCCACCGCAAGCGTTTCCCCTCAGATAGAACTTGAGTTTTTTTGTGGCTTCGGCAAAGAACCTCCACCTTCGAGGATCATCCATGCCGCCCAGCCCGTTTTCCAGCCAATTCTCCTCGGGCGACGCCACCGCCGATCGCCGCGCCGATTACGCCCGCATGCTGGCGGAGGGCGGAGATTTCGCGGCTGCGGCGGAGTTGATGGAACAGGCGCTCGAACTGACGCCCGGCTGGGCCGCCGGCTGGTTCCGGCTCGGCGAATATCGCGACAAGGCCGGTCTCGCCGGGGCCGCGGATGCCTACCGCCAGACCCTGGCCCTGCGGCCGGACGATGTGTTTGGCGCCCGCCTGAAACTTGCGCTGATCGGCGCAGAGCAGACGCCCGACCGGCCGCCGAGCCGTTATGTCGAAGGCCTGTTCGACGATTATGCCGGCCGGTTCGACACGGCACTGGTCGAAAAGCTCGGCTATTCGGTGCCCGGCAAGCTGGCGGGGCTGGTCACGCCGCACGGACCTTTTCGCAATACCGTCGACCTCGGCTGCGGCACCGGCCTGTTCGGTGCCGAGATCCGCGGCCGGACCGGGCGCCTCGAAGGTTTCGATCTTTCGCTCAACATGCTGGCGAAGGCGCAGGCCAAGGGTCTTTACGACCATCTCGGACAGTCCGACCTCAGTCTCGCATCGGATGCTTCCGGCCTGTTCGGAGACCTCTCGCCCCACCGCGCCGATCTCGTCTCGGCAGCCGACGTGCTGATGTATCTGGGTTCGCTCGAAACCGTGTTCCCGCTGGTGCTCGAACTGTTGTTGCCGGCCGGTCTTTTCGCATTCTCGGTCGAGGATGCGGGCGAGGGGGAGGGTTTCGTGCTGCGGGATTCCCTGCGTTACGCCCATTCCGAGGCTTTTATCCGCGCGCTGCTTTCCCGCTTCGGCCTGGACCTCCTCAGGGCGGAAAACACCGTCATTCGCATGGATGCCGGAAAACCGGTCCACGGCATTCTGTTTCTGTCGCAAAAGCCCGGCTGAACCTGCTGTTTCTTGCTTTTTCTCGTGCCCGCCGATGAACGCTTGAAGACCCTTGCCGACGGTTTTATTGCAGTGCAATATCACCGAAAACCTGAGGGGTTCAAATTGGCTGAGCAGCAGAGGCGCGGTCTCGGATTTTACAGCGCCGATCCGGCACAACATACGTTGCTGGAAGATGCGCAGGGCCTGTTCATCGGCGCCATGGTGTCGGCGCTCGGCTTCTACTTCCTGAACGAGGTAGGCCTTTTGACCGGTGGCACGGCGGGCGTCGCCTTCCTGCTGCATTATGCGTTCGGCATTTCGTTCGGCCTGCTGTTCTTCATCGTCAACCTGCCGTTCTACTACCTGTCGTTCAAGCGCCTGGGCCTCGCCTTCTCGCTGAAGACCTTCATCGCCATCGCGCTGGTCTCGGTCATCACCGAACTGGAAAGCCATTTCTTCCTGATCCAGTACCTGCACCCGTTCTGGGCAGCCCTGCTCGGCGGCCTGGTGCTCGGTTACGGCCTGCTCGGGCTTTACCGCCACCGCGCCTCGCTCGGCGGGGTCGGCATTCTGGCGATCTATATCCAGGAACGGTTCGGCATCCAGGCAGGGCTGATCCAACTCGCCTTCGATCTTTGCGTCATGCTCTGCGCCTTCGCGGTGGTTTCGCCCATCACCGTCGCGTGGTCGGTGCTGGGCGCTGTCGTGCTCAACCTTGTTCTGGCCATCAATCACCGCTCCGACCGGTATATCGTCGCGCGGTGATCGAGGCGGCAGGTTGGGTCAGGCGGCCTTGCTGGCCGGCTTGTCGACCGGATGCTGGTTGCGGAAGCCGACGGCCAGCCGGTTCCAGGTGTTGATGGCGCCGAGAGCGACGGTGATCTTGACCATGTCCTCTTCGGAGAAATGCTCCTTCAGAGCGTCGAAGGCGCTGTCCGGAATGCCGGTATCGGCGATGCGGGTAACCGCATCGACCCAGCCGAGCAGGGCGCGTTCCTTGTCGTCATACACCGGCGATTCCCACCAGACGCACATCATGTTGATCCACTGTTCCGAAAGGCCGTCATGCCGTGATTCCTTCACATGCATGTCGACGCAATATGCGCAGCCGTTGATCTGCGAAGCGCGCAGCTTGATGAGGTGGATGAAGCGACGCTCCAGCCCGGAAGCCTGCACATAGTTTTCGAGGGCCGTGACGGCCTTGATGGCTTCCGGGGCGGCCTTGAGCATGTTGAGACGCTGATGCATGGGTCTTCTCCTTGGTTTATGGCCGCCTTCGGCGTGCCTATGGCCCGGTTACCGGGCGGTTCTGCGTTCGTTGATTTCCAGGAAGGCGCAGCCGCGTGCGGCGATGCCGCCGTCGTCGGTTGCGCTGAGGTCCGCCAGGATGTCGGCGATCGTCACCTTGGCGAGTTCGGCGCGATAGGCCTTTTCGGCCTTCAGCATCGCGGCGTTGATGCCGCAGGGTTTGGTAAAGTACCGTCCCGGCAGCGGGTTCGGGCCCCGCTGGCGGATTTCGGCGCAGCGGAAGGCCGGTGCGGGTCCTTCGACGGCGAGCACAATGTCGAGCAGGGTGATCTCGTCCGTCGCCTTCGCCAGACGATATCCGCCCTTCGGCCCCGGCACGGTGTCGACGATGCCGGCACCGGAAAGCGCCTGAAGATGCTTCAGGAGATAGCTCGTCGAAACGCCGTGAAATTCCGCCAGCGCTGCCGCCGAAAGCACTCCGCCTTCCGAAAGGCTGGAAAGCATGCTGACGCTGTGGATTGCCTGTTCGACGCCGTCGCCGAGTTTCATCGCTCATCTCCTAATCACGGATAAAATTTATCTATGATTATCGGCGGCGTCAAGCCCCTTCTTTTTCGACCGTTTTCTCTTACCTTACCGGGCGTGGATATCGTCGAAACCCAGTCTACCGGCCGTGACGCCGCGCTTCTGCCCCGGCCGTTCCAGAAATGGTTCGCGGAGAAGGGCTGGCAGCCGCGCGCCCACCAGCTCGAACTGCTGTCGCGATCCACGTCGGGCGAAAACATGCTGCTGATCGCGCCGACCGGCGCCGGCAAGACGCTTGCCGGTTTCCTGCCGTCGCTGACCGATCTCACCCGCCGCGGCCGGATCCCGCCGGGCTCCGCCTTCACCGGCATCCACACGCTCTACATCTCGCCCTTGAAGGCGCTGGCCGTCGATATCGAACGCAACCTGATGAAGCCCGTCTTCGAGATGGGCCTCGACATTTCGATCGAGAACCGCACCGGCGACACGCCGCAGGCCAAACGCCAGCGCCAGAAGCTCAACCCGCCGGACATCCTCCTGACCACGCCGGAACAGGTAGCCTTGCTGCTGGCCAACAAGGAGGCCGAACGTTTCTTCAAGGACCTGAAATACGTGGTTCTCGACGAGCTTCATTCACTGGTCACCTCCAAGCGCGGCCATCTCCTGTCGCTCGGCCTTGCCCGGATCCGCCGGCACGCGCCGCAGATGCGCACCATCGGCCTCTCGGCCACCGTCTCCGATCCGATGGATCTGCAGCGCTGGCTGGTGCCGCAGGGTGAAGATCCCGCGCTGCCCGCCGGCCTCGTGCATGTCACGGGCGGCGCGGCGCCCGACATCACCATCATGCGCACGGAGGACCGCATTCCATGGTCCGGCCATGTCTCCACCTATGCGATCCCGGAGGTCTACGAGGAGATCAAGCGCCACAAGACGACGCTGATCTTCGTCAATACCCGCTTCCAGGCGGAACTCTTGTTCCAGACGCTCTGGACGATCAACGAGGACAATCTACCGATCGCGCTGCATCACGGCTCGCTCGATGCCGGGCAGCGCCGCAAGGTAGAAGCCGCCATGGCGGCCAACAAGCTGCGCGCCGTCGTCGCCACCTCCACGCTGGACCTCGGCATGGACTGGGGCGATGTCGATCTCGTCGTGCATGTCGGCGCGCCGAAGGGGGCCTCGCGCCTCGCCCAGCGCATCGGCCGCTCCAACCACCGGATGGACGAACCGTCGAAGGCGATCCTGGTGCCGGCCAACCGCTTCGAGGTGATGGAATGCCAGGCGGCGCTCGACGCCAATTATCTCGGCGCCCAGGATACGCCGCCGGTGGGCGAGGGCGCGCTCGACGTGCTCGCCCAGCACGTGCTCGGCATGGCCTGCGCCGAACCGTTCGATCCGGTCGAACTCTACGACGAGATCACATCAGCCTCGCCCTATGCCACCCTCTCCTGGGAAATGTTCGAGCGCATCGTCGATTTCGTCGCGACCGGCGGTTATGCGCTGCGCTCCTACGAGCGTTACGCCAAGATCCGCAAGACCAAGGAAGGCCGCTGGAGGGTTTCCAATCCGGCGGTCGCGCAGCAATACCGCCTGAACCTCGGCACGATCGTCGAGGCGACCGAGCTCAATGTCCGGCTGGTGAAGCGCAATGCCCAAGGGCTGGCAAAGGGAACCGTCGGCCGGGGCGGCATGTCGCTCGGCAAGGTCGAGGAATATTTCCTCGAACAGCTCGTGCAGGGTGATACCTTCCTGTTCGCCGGCAAGGTGCTGCGGTTCGAGGGCATCCGCGAGAACGAATGCCTCGTTTCCAACGCCTTCTCGCTCGATCCGAAAATCCCCGCCTATGCCGGCGGAAAATTCCCGCTCTCCACCTATCTCGCCGACCAGGTGCGCGGCATGCTCGCCGATCCCGACCGCTGGGGCGTGCTGCCGGACCAGGTCCGCGACTGGCTGAACATCCAGCGCGAACGCTCGATGCTGCCGGCCAGGGATGAACTTCTCATCGAGACCTTTCCGCGCGGAAAACGGTTCTTCATGATTGCCTATTGTTTCGAAGGACGGCTCGCCCACCAGACGCTCGGCATGCTCTTGACCCGGCGGCTGGAGCGCACCGGTGCCCGACCGCTCGGTTTCGTCGCCACTGACTATTCGCTGGCCATCTGGGGGCTTAACGACATCGGCGCGATGATCGGGTCCGGCCGCCTCAGCCTCTCGGACCTCTTCGACGAGGACATGCTCGGCGACGACCTGGAAGCCTGGCTCGACGAATCGTATATGCTCAAGCGCACCTTCCGCAATTGCGCGGTGATTTCCGGCCTGATCGAGCGCCGTCATCCGGGCAAGGAAAAGACCGGAAGGCAGGTCACCGTCTCGACCGATCTCATCTACGACGTGCTGCGCAGCCACGAACCGGACCACGTGCTTTTGGAGGCGACGCGGCGGGATGCGGCATCCGGTCTTTTGGATCTTGCCCGATTAGGCGATATGCTGGCGCGAATCAGGGGGCACATCACCCACCGCGATCTCGACCGCGTTTCGCCACTTGCCGTTCCGATCATGCTGGAAATCGGCAAGGAGAGCGTTCCGGGCGAGGCGCATGATGCGGTGCTGCAGGAAGCCGCCGACGAACTGATCGCGGAGGCGCTTGGCTGATGCGGTACGCTGGACTGGAAGACATTGAATTGATGCACCGCCTCGCTTTGGCGCGAACGATTTCTGGGGGACCTGCCGCAACCGGTGCGGAAGAGATCGTCGTGAACGGCGTGCTTGCCGTCTGCGATCCGCTCGGGGGGCTTTATCTGCCAGAAACCGGCATTCTCGTCGTCTCCGACCTGCATCTGGAAAAAGGTGCGGCGTTTGCGCGCCGCGGCATGATGCTGCCGCCCTACGATACGATCGCCACGCTCAACATCCTGTCGGCGGTCATCGCCCGCTATGATCCGAAGATCGTCGTCTCGCTCGGCGACAATTTCCACGATCGCAAGGGTTCTGAACATCTTGCCCCCGACCTGCGTGCGCTGATCACGACCATGGCACGCGGGCGCAACTGGATCTGGATCAACGGCAATCATGATCCGGACGGCACGGTCGATCTGCCCGGCACCTGCACCGACGAACTCTTTTATGGCGGCCTCGTCTTCCGCCACGAGCCGAGCCTGATTTCCGGCCCAGGGGGGAGCAAGGGCGAGATCGCCGGCCACCTTCATCCTTCCGCCACCGTCCGACGCCGTGAAAAATCCGTGCGCCGTCCGTGTTTTGCCAGCGACGGAACCCGCCTGCTCATGCCGGCCTTCGGCGTGCTCGCTGGTGGCCTCGACCTGCGCCACAGGGCCATGAACGGCCTGTTCGACCGTGAGGCCCTGGTCGCGCACCTTCTCGGCCGCGAGCGCATTTATTCGGTGCGCTACGCCAATCTGATCGGTTGACCGTCTGTTTTAAACCTGTCCAAGCGCCCGACCACATGCGGGGTCGCGGATGTCATCCATCACCGACAGCTCCGATGACGCCGGCACAGGTTCGATCCGGAACGATGACGATCTCGCCAGATCCAACAACCGCGCGTCCCGCATTTAGGGAAACCTGTCCAGATGAAATGATACCCAATCCTCGTGCTCGACCGCGTTGAGGGTTATCCGGTGGCCACCGAGCCGGAGGGTCGGAGCGTTCAGTGCAGTTCGCAGGATGGACGGTTTGGTGCGAACATGCCCGACATAACGGCAACTGTCGCCGTCGCGAAATTCGGTGACATTGTAATCTACCAGCGCCAAGACTGTCGTGCCGGCGGCGAGTTCCCCCTTTAGGCCTTCAAATACGGTCATCATTCACTGTCCCCCGGGCCAAGGGAGCATTGTGCGCCGCAATATCGAAGGTGTAAAGCATCGCATGACCGGCCGGCTTTGAATGAAGCATCCGCAGCCAGGCCGGGGTAGACCAGGTCTTACCGATAGACCAGTACCGGCGTCTTGGAATGCGCCAGCACTTTCATCGTCACGCTACCGAGCATGAAAGCCTTGAAGCCGGAGCGGCCGTGCGAGGCCATGGCGATGACGTCGCAATGATAGGCGCCCGCGGTCTCGATGATGGTACTCGCGGGATCGAGACTGCCAAGCTTCACCGTTTCGCAGGCGACCATCCGTTGTTTCGCCGCTTCCTTCGCGTCGGCGAGAATGCCATCGGCCGCCTCGTTGTTCTGGCGGTCGTATTGCGCGTAGACGACTTCCATGCCGGTCGGATTGAGCGTCAGGACCTGCAGCGGTTCCATTACCACCACAACGGTGGCTTCCGCGCCGATTTCGTGTGCGAAGTCGAGCGCCTTTTCCAGCGCGCTGGTCGAAAGCGGAGAGCCGTCGGTCGGAATGAGAACGTGTTTGAACATCTGTGCCTCCTTTTAACCTGATGACATCATCGCATGTAACCGGGATCCCCCATTGATCCAGCGCAAGCCTCAGGTCTGGACGACGCAATAACATGGCCCGGCCAGGGATTGATGCCGTCCCGCAGCCAGCGAAGTGTGTCGTGCCAGAAGCCTTGCCGATGCCGGGAGTGGAACAGGCTGAAATGTCCGATGGCGGCCAGGTCGTAATCCTCCGGTTTCAGCAGCACCTGCGTCACCTGGGCATTGCGATAATACCGGAGTGTGCGCCGGATTGCAGCCACCGTCCCGATGTCGTCGTCCGACATCGTCACCGCCAGGATCGGCGCCGTCACCGCTTCGAACCGCCGCAGTAAATCGCCGCGTTCCGCTGCCGGATGGGTCGCCTCCATCCGCGCCTGGCGAAAACTCCATTCGTTCGCCACGCCCGCCGGCAGGTCCTCCAGCCATCCGAGACGCTTGCCGGGAAAATAGCCGAAGGCGGCCGTCAGCGCCGGCATCATTACATGCCATTTCAGAAACAGCCGCAGGCGATGGCCGCTGGCATAGTCCGGCCAGTAGGCATATTGCGCTCCCATGGTCAGCATCCGGTCGATGCGTTTGGCCATCGGCGAAAGCCCCGGCAGATAACCGCCGATACTGTGGCCGACGACGTAAAGCGGTTGTACCGGCCGGGCCGCGTCCATGAACCTCAGCGCCGCGTCGAAATCCTGCTCGCCCCATTCCCGCCAGCGATAGCCGCATCCCTTCAGGCTATCGGGCCGGGAAAGGCCGATGCCGCGATAGTCGTAGGTCAGCACGTCGAAACCTTCGCCGGCGAGGAAGTCGGCGTAATAGTGGTAATAACGGGCAAGCACTCCGGTCGCCGGGTTGACGATGACGCTGCCGATGGCCGGGGACCGGGCCGGCCAGAGGTGCCCGTGGATGGTGATGCCGTCGCGGCAGACCATGCTCACAGGCGCTCCCGCAGGACGCGACGAACGGGCGTCGCCCTCGATTTCCCGTTCCGCAGGCGCTTCGCATTCCGTATCGGCCATCGTCCTTCTCCCTGGAACGGTGACCATATATCGCACTCGGTAAGGCGCAATTAGCCGAAGGGAGAAGGTGGCTCGGATGTGAAGATCCGGCCGCGCAGCGCAGCCGGTCCTTCGCCTGCGGCGTCAGGCCGCCTTGCCGACCGCACAGGTCAGGATCACCGCTCCGTTGGCCGCCGCATTCGAACTCAGCAGCTTGAGCTCGGTCTGCTGTTCGGTCTTCCTGACGAGCGGATTGCCGGAACCGAGAAGCACGGGGGCGATGCACAGCCCGTATTCATCGACGAGGCCTCCTTCATCGGCAAGGCCAGCAGTTCGGCGCTGCCGAAGATGAAGAACGTCTTGCCGTCCTCGCCTTTGCCCTTGCTCTAGCTTTCTTTCCGCCCAGGCGTGGATGGTGCCGGCGCTTTAACCAGCTCGGAGACAAAGTTCGTGAGAGGCACGATGTTTTCGTGCTGGCTCGCCTCTTCCAGGGCATTCATGTACTCGTCACGGCGCGCAACAGGAATGACAGTCCATGGCGCTCCGCACTCGGCGAGAAGCGCATTCATCAAAAAGCGCGCCGTGCGTCCGTTCCCGTCCGGAAATGGGTGGATATAGGTGAATAGGAAAGG
The DNA here is from genome assembly GCF_056280385.1 of Neorhizobium sp. USDA 3394. Lineage (NCBI taxonomy): Bacteria > Pseudomonadati > Pseudomonadota > Alphaproteobacteria > Hyphomicrobiales > Rhizobiaceae > Neorhizobium > Neorhizobium sp. USDA 3394. Next base: position 133,923 of record NZ_JBWCDU010000002.1, on the reverse strand, counting down.
GGCGAGGATTGCCTTCACGCGTGCATCGGATTCTTCCGACATGCTCTCGAACAGTGCATCCATGGCGTCGGCGATTGCATGCGGCGATAAGGGGACATGCGAGGACCCCGCAGATACACATTGTACGATCGGTAGCCGGCGAGTTGGTGCGCCTTGATGATACCCGCGGTTACCGAAGGGCTGAACATGGCTCGGAACCAATCCCGGTGCCGTGCTTCGAGCAGTTCGCCGGTAGGTGCTCCCTCAAGGATCTTCCTGATGTCATCGCGTACCTCCTCAAAAGCCAGCCTGTATCCCTTGGCGGCGAGCGCGTTCTTCGTCTCTTAGTCCTGTGCGTCCTCGTCCGGTTTCCACTGACCGTCCTGTACCCTCCGGATCAGCTCTTCCGATACCTCGCAACCCTCGATCGAAAGCGAGTTCAGGGCGTCTGCCACATAACGCTCATCAATGTCGGCGATATATCCGTTCCGGTCGTTGATGCGCACTTGCTCGAATCCGATTTGGCTGAGGGCGTCTTTCCCCATTTTCGCCCACAGGTTCTTGATCCGGATAGCGGACGGCGGCTGGGTTCGTCGCGCATCGGGGACAACCGCCCTTCACCCGCGAAACGGTCTTCCAGGTATCTGGCAACGAACTCCCAGTAGACGGTACTCCAGGCCGTATCGATCCTGTTGTTGGCCGACGGCCGCGAGTTCACCGCCAGCCAGCCCTTCATGATTTCTTCGAGGAACCCATTGTCCTGTAGTCGTTTCCGGTGGACACGGCTGAGCTCTTCGGATTTCATCACTGATCGGGTGCCGTTTGAGAAACACTAATATCCTGCATTTGAGTCGCGCTAATTTTATGCCTTGAGCTCAACTGAGATTCCGTCTCGCCGGGAACAGTTTCGCAAGGCGAGACGAACTCGACACTATTGCTCACCACCAATGCGCGACAGATCGATCCGTATGCCTGCGCGTCGGTGATGTCAGGCGGTTAGTCGGGACGAATGCGCAATCGGCGGGGATGGAGCATCATGCGGCTATCCCTGCCGCGCTTCTGCGATGTGCGATCGCCTGAAGCGATGCAGGTGGACGGCGACAGCTGTCTGATTCAGGTTGGTTAGGACCAACAGATTTGGGACCGCAGAGGAGACGCTGACGAACCATTGCGGCGCGGCTGGCAAGCGAAGCCGCTCGATCACTGAAGATGGGCAATGATGGTGCGTGTAGCTGACAGGACCCTTGGTTGATCCTTTCTCCTGGAACGGTGACCATATATCGCGCTCGGCAAGGCGCAATTAGCCGAAGGGAGAAGGTGGCTCGGATGTGAAGATCCGGCCGCGCAGCGCAGCCGGTCCTTCGCCTGCGGCGTCAGGCCGCCTTGCCCACCGCATAGGTCAGGATCACCGCTCCGTTGGCCGCCGCATTCGAGCTCAGCAGTTTGAGCTCGGTCTGCTGTTCGGTCTTCTTGAAGAGCGGATTGCCGGAACCGAGAAGCACAGGGGCGATGCACAGCCTGTATTCATCGACGAGGCCTTCCTTCATCAGCGAGGCCACCAGTTCGGCGCTGCCGAAGATGAAGATCGTCCTGCCGTCCTCGCCTTTCAGCCTGGTGAGTTCGGCAACGGGATCGCTGACGACCCGCGTATTGTTCCAGGGGGCGTCCGTTATCGTCTTCGACACGGCGATTTTGGCGATATTGTTCATATAGTTCTTGACCTTGCCGCCTTCGTCGGCGGTCGGCCAATAGGCCGCCATGCCCTCGTAGGTCTTGCGGCCAAACACCAGGAGGTCGCCTTCCTCACCGAACTGCTCGGAGAGCTTTTCCAGTTCCGGCCCCCAGGCATAGGAGTGAAAGGCGAGATCCCACGGTTTCTCGCCCTCGAAATATCCGTCGAGGCTCATCAGGTTCCAGGCTACCAGCTTTCTCATGTCATCCTCCATCACGTTTAAACCGGTTGCAAAAAGCAAGTAGTTGAAAGTTACTCAAACTGATTGTAGAATGCAAGCGGTATTGGAGAAAAAAATGAACGAAGCCTATCGGTCGGGTTGCCCGATCAATCTGACGCTGGAGGTTCTCGGAGACCGCTGGAGCCTGATCGTTATCCGCGACATCATGTTCGGCAATCGCCGCCACTTCCGCGAACTGCTGCAGAATTCCGAGGAAGGCATCGCTTCCAACATCCTTGCCGACCGGCTGAAGCGGCTCGTCGAGCGCGGCCTGCTTTCTCGCGGGGACGACCCGAGCCACAAGCAGAAAGGGATCTACAGTCTTACGGAGATGTCGATCCGCCTGGTGCCGATCTTTGCGGAAATGGGTGCCTGGGGCCGCCGTTTCATGCCGGTTTCCGAAGAGCTTTCGATCCGCGCACAACTGCTTGAGGAAGGCGGCCGGCCGCTCTGGGAGGACTTCATGGCCGAGTTGCGCGTCCTGCATCTGCAGGCGCCGCGCGATCCGGGCAAGCCTTCCGTCTTCGACCGCCTGCGTGCCGCCTATCTCGAAGTCGTCGCCCGCAACGCGGCGGTGGCCGATGCGGCGGAATGATCAGAGCATCGTCAATTAACAGAGGGAGGGCCAGCTAAAGACGCCATCCGCAGATCTCTCTCATGCTCGGGTAATTTTCATCCACAGGTTCGTCGCCGCCGTTCGCAGTTCGCGATGGTGGTGGGAGGAGATGTCGTGGCGCGGGATTTGAAACAGGTTGGTGATCGATCATGGATGGAGACGAGCGTGGTAGATGTCGCTGTGACTTGAAGCGCTTGATGATCCGCGCTCGTCGCCGGACTGGCTGGTGAGAATTCTCCGCCCGATTGTTCAACCCTTTGTGGGAGCGATGCTCTACACCCGGCATGATCTCTCGCTTTGCTGCACCGTAGGACCGCAGCTTGTCTGTGATCATCATGCCCGGCGATCGTCCCTGACCCTTCAAGAGCTTGCGCATCAGGCGCTGGGCAGCCTTTGCATTTCGGCGGCTTTGTACGAGAACCTCCAGGACGAAACCGTCCTGATCAACTGCGCGCCACAGCCAATGCTTCTTGCCGCGGAGTGAAACATCGGCTTCATCGAGAGTTGTCTCCAAGCCGACCGGATGATCGACGACGGATCTCGTTGGCAAACGTGCGACCGAATTTCTCCGCCCGCAGCCGTACGGTGGTCCGAGACAATAATCCCACGGGCAGCCAGCAAGTCCAGCACCCGCGGTATCCTGTCATAGCATATGCGAAGGCCCAGTCAGGCCGCCCATGGGTCAACCATGTCTATTCCGAGGCCCTCAAAATCCTTGGTATTGCGTGTGGCAAGCGTCAAATCGTGAGCGATGGCCGTGGCCGCAATCAGACCGTCCATTGATGCGAGTCCCCGGCCGCTTCGCTTGGCAAGTGCCATCAGGTCACCCCACGCAAAAGCAACCGCACTTTCCACCGCAATAGCCCTGTTGTCGAAACGTTGGGGCAGATCATGCGCGAGCCACTCGTCCAGGGCGTCGCGCTTTCGCCCGTTTTCCATCAGCGCAACACCGCGGCGGATTTCGGCAATCGAGACAATGCTGATGAACGTTCGATCTTCATCAAGCCCGTGAAGCCAGTTCAAGACACCTTCAGCAGGGCGAGGTTTCGTAACTTCTGACAGAACATTCGTGTCGAGGAGCAGTCTCATAGGGACAAGTCACGCGGTTCGTCGCCTTGCCGCTCGATGTCCAGATCGGAACCACGCAGAGGCGATGCCAATAGAAATTCCGCAAGCGATCCTCTGCGCGCAGTCTTCTTCTGCCACTCTTCGGCAGAGACAACCACCACGCTCGGCTTCCCATTGCGGGTGATGGTCTGAGGTGCCAACTGGGCGCGCTCCATAACTTCCGAGAGTTTTGCCTTCGCCCCCGCAACCGTCCAGATCATATCATCGTGCATTGATGATCGCATTGTCTCACTTATAACTAGAATGACCATAGTGACTATAATGATTGAGCGGCGTCTCTGCAAGCGCGCGGTCAAACTATACAGGGGAGGGACGCCGGCAGCGTCGTCTACAGATCAATTACGGGCGTTCGTGCTTCGTTCGGTCTCAGTGTGTCACCCGGAACAGTTCTTGTTCCGCCCCCACGGTTCGCACGCAGCGTCAGACGACCAAGACCGACGGCATCAAGATCCATACGATCGCGTTCATGGCTGGGCGAACGGCAAGAGCCTGCTCGATTACTGCTCCAGCGGCGCCGGGTATTACTCCGAGCCGAACAATATGACGGCGCTGGTCGAGCTTCGGCGAAATCGCCCGCACAGCCGCTAAGACTGGAACCCGCTTGACCCACCGACCTGTGACCGATGTCTAGCCGGGCGCTTCCGAGGGCTCGGTGCCCATCTCTCAGTTCCGGTCGATCTGAATTTCCGTTCCGCTATCCCGCACGATATGCAGGTCCCGGATTATGCCGGCGGCATCAAGAAGTGCAGCCTTGACCTCTTCGGGCGATCGATTGCCCAGGTCCAAGGCCACGGCAGTCGTCTGCAGGTCGATAACTGCGTCGGCTGCCGTATTGCTACGCGGGATACCGAGTGTCTCCCTCATATCGCGGATCGTCGTTATCGCGCGGGTTCAGTAGGCGGCGAGCTTCTTCTCCATGGAGCTTCTCGACCTCATTGGCTGCACGGACCGGTACCGCGATGAAGTTGTTTGTGGGACTCAATGCAGCGTGACCTTATCAGGCGCCATACCCGCCGAGTTCATATAGTCTGCCAAGGTATCGGCACTGTCTTGCGGCAGGCCGCAAAAGGGCTCGCCCCGGAGAACCACAGTACGGCCGTTGGTGGTGTCGAATATTTCCCAGGTATGTTCGCCGTCTTTGCGAACGTCAAAGCGGTGGTGTGTGCTCATGCCGGAAAACTGACACGAAGTTGCAGGGAGTCAAGCACCGGCGACGAACGAAAAGAGCCCCGCTTTCGCGAGGCTCGATAACCTTGGGAGGGGACTGCTTGGAACTCGGGTGCAGAGTATCAGATTTACCTGCAAAAGCTGTGTTGGATTGGTCACACTCTTGAGAGACTTGACAATTGCCAAGCTGGCAACGAAGGTTTTTAGGGAAACTGGACCTCGAGGTCTGGTTCCGGCCCCCCTTGTCCTGGTAGACCTATGGGGCGTTCCCTGTGTACTTGCTGCCCCGTATCCTTAACCGGTTGCGGGGTTTTTTCTGATTTGATCTCCAGCTGTTTTGAGGAACTGAGGGGTTGCGCAGCGGCAACAAAATGATCAACTGCCGCCATGACCAAAGATGAAGTTGAAGCGTTCGTTGCCGCCATGATCGAAGCTGGAAGCAACATCCAGGCGATCGGGACGATCGGCTATGTTCTGGCCGAGCCGGTCGATCCAACTGACAGGGAAGCTTACCGCCGCATCGAGCTCGTTTCCTCGGCGTTCGGCGAGCGAGACCACCTGAAGGATGACATTATCGCCTATCTCCACGAAATCGGTCGAGTGGTGGAAATCCCGGTGGAGCCCGACGCCGGCTTGTCATGACTATACAGAGCGGATGACAGAAACCTCCGGCCTCCGCCGTTCAACGGGCGGCGCGACTCGAATAATGCGTCGGAGACTTACGGCTTGCCAGCATAGGTCGTAGAGAAATTTTCCGGCAGTCGAAACGTTTGGTCGTCGGCCAGAGCCTGTTGGCGGTATTCGTTCAAAATGTAGACTACGGCGGCGTCTGATTTTGACCATCCGCCTGGAAGTCCGCCATCTGCGCCGGTGAGGGTGCGCGCAAACGCTGTTCCGCGCGGTTTCTTGGAAGCGTTGGCGCTGTAGTTGAAGCTAATCATGGTTACGCCGAGCCGAGGGCGTGAGACAAAGAATCTGTCCACGTCGCGCCATGGAATTTTGAACGGTGACCGCTGACTCCCCCCGGAAAGGGTTAGGCCTTCGTTGTCCAAAGTCAGCCGATAGGGCCGAAAGAGCATTGCCACAAAGGCAATCGAGCACATGGCAAAAAACAGGTCAGCCCAATAGCTCACGCGCGGCGAAAGAACACCTCCCACTACGAAGACAAGGGACCCGAGTAACAAGAGGATTGTCTTCTTACGCGACGTCACGATTTCGGTTTTCATGCTGCAAATTGGCAAGGTGAGGTAGTTTTCGTCAAGGAGGTCCTCCTTCCTAGGAAACACCCGCATAGGTATAGCGGCCTACTTGGGTTGGGGAACTCCCAAAATCCGGGGGGCGACGAGGATATTGCCTCACGGGTGGAACGTCTGCCCTCGGTCGCAGTTCGAATAACGGGCGTAGCGACCCTTCCAATCATCGGCACCTCCACCGATGCCGCTGCGTCTCCGACTACTCCGAAAATCCCCTGACTCGGCCCGCTCCTGCGGGCTTCTTTTTAGGGTTCGGTCACTCCATCTTGCGGCGCACGGCCTTCAGCAGCTCATCTACTTCGGCGTTAGTTCCGGCCCCTAGCATGAGAGTGTCCATGACCTCGATTATAGCCGCCATAGTCTCGAGTTCGTTCCACCCGGCGCGCTCTGCCGCCGATATTACATCTTGCAATGGAGGAAAGACCGCCATCTGACAAAAAATGTGGCGGTTCTCGTCACCGCGCGGAACCAGTGGGGGAGCGACGTCGGTCATGGCAATTGAGATAGGTGTCGCGCCGAAACCGGCAAGGCTTGAAGTGAGTACTGTAAATGCGGACTGGCGCATGTGAGGGGAGGGGTCGCGAGAGCGTGTTCGTGGGGGCGACGAACGATCTAATGAGGGACGGGTATTTGCCCTCGCGACAGCAATGAAACCGGGAGCGGCACAGATAGTTCCACATCAGGGACGAAGAGCGGGAAATTTTCTAGACCGCGCGAGTACGGAAAGACGCCAAGTCGGAAGCGAATGCCTCATCCATCATTGATCTAACACTGCTCCATGCCGGCGGGACACCTTGCCAGATATTTCGATCGGGGAGGGCGCGATAGACCTGATAAGTAAATATAGGAGTGTTCTGCGGCCTCGTTCGCACGCAAACCCGGTAGCTTTTTCCGCAAATATCTCGTTCAAATACCAGACGTTCCATATTCCATCCCTCTTTCGACCCCATGTAGGGCGATTGAGAGGCGCGCATCTTGATCGAAGTCAAGAATGCGGAAATTTTCCCGGAACGACAAGCCGCGCCTCCTTTACCTCCTCATGGCCGAGCCGGGCAAAGCGGTCGGTGGGAGCCGACCGACCACTTTCGTTCAGGGCCTATCGCTTTCCCCACACTGCCGCGGCCCACGTTGAAAGCCAGTTCCGTGGCGAGCGTCATGTGTTTCACTACCAACGCGGCGTTGGCAGGCGATCGGTTATGGCAATAGAGCTCTCTACAGCGTCCCACCGAATGCCGGCGGCTGCATCGACTCGTGCTTGGTGCCTGGCTAGGGCCGGGACGAGGTCAATCAATGCTTGCCTTGGAGTGTCCGTCATTTGCCATCGCTACCTCGTCAACTCAGGGAGAATGTCGTGATTTGCCCTGCTTTTCCACGCTGAACAAAACACCCGGTGGAAATCTGGGATAGCCACACCTTCGTCACATCCTTGTCAGGTTTCCTCGCTCATGTCAGGTGAGGAGGTGCGCCATGTCACTCGCCTATCATGCACGGGCATCGTCATCTCACATCAAGTTCCACATTCCGCTAAGTTGACGATGCGATGCTCAGTCCTTGCGGAAGACGATGCTGGCGCCCCAGCCCGTGATGATGGCGATCAGCACGCACAGGAAACCGTAGGCGAGCGGCCGGTCATGGGCGGCGTCGGTGATCGCCTGTTCGATGCCGGTCTTGACCACCCGCAGCGGCATTTCCCGCTGGTTGATCAGCTGGCCGCTCTTGAACAGGTAGGCGCGCACCATGTGCATCCCGTCCGGAATGTTGGCCGGCAGTTTCAGCGAGGCGCGGAACAGGCTCGACGAGACAAAGCGCACGCCGCTCGTGTCGCGCTGATAAAGTCCGTTCGACAGCTTCAGGCGCCGATAGGCGTCGCGGAATTCGCCGATCATGCCGGAATCGGGGATGTAGCCGACCGGGTTCAGAGCCAGGTGGTCGATGCCGACCCCGATATTGTTGAGGCTCGGCGCCTCGTCGATGCTGTCGATCATCCGGGTGCTGGCGAGCGAATAGCTTTCCGGCACCTGTTCGAAGGTCAGGCCCTCGGTGTTCATCCAGATCCCGAAGACGCGCTCCTTCTTGCGCACCGTCGCATAGTCCTTCGGCCCTTCGAGCGTCACGACAACGTCGTATTGGCCGATCGCCAGGAACAGTTCGTCGGCGTTGGTCAGCGCCCCGAAGATCGTCAGGTCGGCGCCGCGGAAATCCGAAGCGATGGCGATTTCGCTGGTCGAGGTGCCGATCTCCAGCCCCTCCTTGACGCCTGATGCCTGCCCGAACGGCACCTGCGCCTCGACCGGGAAGGCGAGTGCCAGGAACGGCAGGAGGAGGGCGGTGCGGAGAAACCGGCGCATCAGTAGGACATCCCTCCGACAGCGACCGAATAGACGTCGTTCGGCGTGACGATCAGCCCGATCGCCAGGCGGATGCCGACGGCGAGAACCAGCAGCGCCAGGAGCGCGCGCAGCTGTTCGCCGCGCAGCTTCTGCCCGACGCGAACGCCGTATTGCGCGCCGATCACGCCCGCCACCATCAGGATCGTCGCCAGCACGATGTCGACGGAATAGTTGGTCGCCGCCTGCACCATTGTCGTGTAGGCGGTGACGAAAATGATCTGGAACAGCGAGGTGCCGACGACGACGCTGGTGGGGATGCGCAGGAGATAGATCATCGCCGGCACCATGATGAAGCCGCCGCCGACGCCCATGATCGAGGTCAGCACGCCGATGCCGAAGCCGAGCCCGACCACCGGAATGGCGGAAAGATAGATCTTCGATTTCTTGAACCGCATCTTGAGCGGCAGCCGGTGCACCCAGTTGTGCTGGCCGGGACGCTTGATCGGTAGTGGGTTGTTGTTCTTCGCCCGGCGCATCGCCCGGACGCTTTCCTGCAGCATCAGCGCGCCGATCGAGCTCAGCAGCACGACGTAGAGCAGCGAGATGAACAGATCGAGCTGCCCGATACGCCTCAGCCACGAGAAGACCCACACACCCGCCGTCGCGCCCGCAAGGCCGCCGATAAGCAGGACCGAGCCGAGTTTCATGTCGAGCGTGCCACGCCTGAAATGGGTGATCGCGCCGGAAATCGAGGAGGCGACGACCTGGTTTGCGCCGGTTGCGACCGCCACCACCGGCGGGATGTTGTAGAAGATCAAAAGCGGCGTGATCAGGAAGCCGCCGCCGACGCCGAACATGCCCGAGAGAAAGCCCACGGCCGCGCCCATGCCCAGGATGATGAAGATGTTCACCGACAGCTCTGCGATCGGCAGGTAGACAGTCACGGCAGAACCTCGACACGGCAAAAAGCGACGCCCTCGCGGGCGGTTCGCGATGTGGTTGTCCGCCCGTTGCGGCGATGGGAACGTGATCTCACATGCCATGTGAACAGGGCATGAAGGGTGTCACCCGTCATGCGCCCGGGCGCCGCTGCAAGTCAATTCGCAAGTGCCGGATAATGCGGCAATTTTACTGTTTTTGTGATGGCGTGATTAATATCGCGCAACTCCCCGATCCCGGTCGGGTAAGTCGACTTACTTGTTCTTGGCCAGCAGTTCCTTGACCAGCGCGTCGGTGATCTTGCCGTTCGGCTCCTGGCCGACCGAGGTCTGGAAGGCCTTGATCGCCGTCACGGTCTTGGCGCCCATCTTGCCGTCGGCCGTGCCGGCGTCGAAACCGCTCTTGTTGAGGATCGCCTGGATGTTGCGGATCGCCTTTTCCATGTCGACCGAGGCCGTGGTGAGCGGCTTGCCGGAAGCCCATTCGTCCGGGAGATTGACGGAATTGGCCTTCGGGTCGAGCGGCTTCACCTTCCATTGGTCCGCCTTGGCGCGGGCGCTTTCGAGCTGTTCCTTGCGCATGGCGTTGGCCACCTCGTCGCGTTTCTGGGCGGCGTCCTTGTCGCCTCCCTTGGCCGCGACCGCGAACCACTTGTAGGATTCCTCAAGATCCTGCTTCACGCCGTTGCCGCGGGCAAGCAGGATGGCGAGGTTGAACTGGCTGTCGGCGACGCCGAAGTCGGCGGCCTTGGCGAACCAGGAGACGGCTGCGGGATAGTCCGGCTGGCCGGCGGCGCCCGAAGCCTGGAGCACGGCCAGATTGTGCATGGCGCTGGCATTGCCGGCGTCGGCGGCCTGCTTGTAATAGGTCATCGCCTTGGTCAGGTCGCGGGAAACGCCGGTGCCCTTTTCGAAGAGGTTGGCGAGCCGGTATTGCGCCGGTGCCAGACCGCGGTCGGCGGCGAGCTTGTACCAGTTGGCGGCCTCCGACAGATCGCTCTTGACGCCCTTTCCGTCGGTGAAGCGAGCGCCGATCTCGAAAAGCGCGTTCGGGTCGCCGGCAGCGGCCGCGTCGGCAAGCGACTTCGGTTCGATACCGACCGGAACCACGATCGCGGCCAAAGCATCGGCCTTGGGCACGGCGGCGAAGGTGTTCTGTGCCGGAAGCGGGTTGCCGGCCGGCTCCATCACGGAGGGCTGGCCCGTCGCCGGGCGCGGATCGGTCAGATGGTTCGCCATCGCTGGCGCTTGTTCGACGGGTGGGGTCGGCGCGGCTGCGATATCCGCGTCGCTTTCGGCGCCGTCGGTCGCAGCCTGGTCCTCGACCGCCGGCATGCCCTTGCTGCCGCTCATGTTGGCCGGCGCGGCCGGCCGTGCGGGGGCTTCGATCGCCGGTGCCGGCGCCGCGGGAGCCTTCGTGCGGCTTGTCAGCGTCTTGGCGAGCGGCATCGCCATCAGCACCAGAAGCACGGCGCCGACCGCCATCAGGATCGGACGGCGATGCTGCGAAAGCATGGCGCCGAAACCCTTGTTGGCGGAAGCCTTGGCGGCCTTGCGCAAGTCCTTGGAGGGCGAACCGCCCTGCGAGGGATCGGTTTCCTGGGCGGCCGCCTTGGCGGCGCGGCGGGCGGCGGCAATATAGTCGGCGCGTTCCGCGGCGCTCGTCCGGTCGGTGTCGAATTCACCGGCGACCTGGCTGGCGCGAACCCGCTCGAGGATCTTCTTGACATCGGGTGCGCCGGAGCCGGGCTCCAGAAGGTCGTTTTCGCGATCCGCCGGCAGCACGTCGGAGGGGTCAAGTGGGGGGGTCGGCTCGATCACGGTGCGGCCACCCTTCGGCGCCTCGGCCTTGCCGCCGGGCAGGAAGCGGCGGGAAAGCTCGGTCAGAAGGCTGGTCTTGGTGGCCTTGTCCCTGGTCGGATTGTCCTTGATGGCGGTTTTCGTGTCGGCATGGTCGGCGCGAAGGACCGTTTCGTCCAAGGACGTTTCTTCCGGGGCTCTTGCACGGTGACCGAAGGCCGCGGCCGGCTGTTCGTCCGCCTCGGCCTCTGCCAACTCGTGGCGCATCAGCTCTTCGGCTGCCGCGACGGAAAGCTGGGCGGCCGCCGGCATGGCCGGGGCGGGGCGGGCTTCGTAACGGGACGGTTCGTCATGATGGCGATCCCGCTCCGCAGGAGCGGAGGCGACAAGCCGTTCTTCCATGCCGTCCAGGCGGTCGGCGATCTGCACCAGCGTGCCGTGCAGGGCTTCGAAGGTCTGGTGGGTGCGGTCGTCCGAATGCCGGGTCAGGTCTTCGAGGTGGCGAAGGTCGTCTGCAAGCGCCGAAAGTGCCGCCATGTCCGCGGCGCCGCCCGGTGCGCCCGCCATGCCGTTGCGCGAATAGGCTTCCACCACCGTCTCGGCCGCCTGGCGGGCGGCCTCGATGATATATTCGTCATTGGTCGCCATATAGCTTTCGAGCGCCGTCATGCGGTTTTCGAATTCGGCGGGAGGCGCGCCGGCGCCTGGCTGCGGCTGGCTGATCAGCACCGAAAGATGCGCAATCTGGTCCTCGAGACTGCGAAGCGCGCCGTCTTCGCCGCGCGGCGACGCCGTTGCCTCGTCAAGCCGGGCGGCAATGTCGGTCAGCCGCTCTTCGATCCGTCCGAAGGCGTGTTCGTCGATCGCCGACTGGGCCTGCGGCTGATAACCGATTTCCTCGATCCGGCGGGCGAGGTGGTCGAGCCGTTCGGCGAGCACCTCACTGACGCTACCCTGCTCCAGCCCGTCGATCTTGCGTGAGATATCGGCGAGATAGGCGGAAAGGTCGGGGTCCTGGGATGGCTTCTGGGCCTGTTCCAGGATCAGCGAAAGCTGTTCGAGCCGTTCCTCCAGCCGCATCGCGGCCTGTTCGTCGGTGAGCTCCTCGATGCGGCCGGTCAACGCCTCGATGCGGGCGGACAGCGCTTCGGTCGGATCGAACTGGGTGTGAGTTGCCCGGCTTATCGCGTCGATCTGGTCGGCGAGCGCGCCGATGCGGCCGTCCAGCCGCTGCAGGAAGGATTGGTCGATCGAGGCCGAGGCCGATGCGCGGCTGCCGGCGGCGATCGCGCGGCTGATCTCGTCCAGCCGCTCGTCCAATGTCGCGAACTGTTCGGCGATGAGCACATCGTTCGGCTGCATGCGCGAGCCGAGCTGCTCCATGGCGCTCGCGACCGTGATCAGCTTCTGTTCGAGCGCCCGGATGACCGGGCTGTCGCTCATCGCGCCGAGCTGGCCCTTGATGTCGTCGATGCGGTAGGCGAGCGACACGAGTTCTTCGCGCAGGGCCGTCGGATCGAGGCCGTGCATGCGGTCTTCGAGACCCTGCCAGCGGGTTTCCATCCGCCGCACGGAATCTTCGCGGGCAAGGCCGTCCATGACGGCGCGCAGTTCCTCGAACTCGCTGCGAAGGCCGGCGGCCTCCGGCGTTGCCTGGTAGCCGAGCTGGCTGATGCCTTCGGCAAGCCGGGCAAGGTCGCTGCGCAGGTCCTCGGTGAAGTGCTGGTCCTCGGCAAGCGATCTGATCGAGCGGATTTCGGAGCGTAGCGCGGTCATCTCGCGGCCGACGCTCTCGGAAATGTCCTGTTTCAACTCCTGGCGCAGGCTGACCAGCGCCTGGGCGATGTCCCGCATGCCGTTGTCGGCTGGCTGTTGCGGCTGCGGCGCCGGCATGCGCGGCGGTGCGGCCGGGCGGCGCGGTTCTTCACGGCGTGGTGCGGGCGCCACCGGGCGCGTTTCGGTATAACGGGTCGCTTCGGCGCGAACGGGAGCCTGGCGCACCGGCGGGCGATAGGCTTCCGGCGGGCGCAGTTCGGTGCGACGCGGTTCGGGATGACGTGGCTCCTCGCGGCGCAGTTCGGGAGCCCGCGGACGTTCGGGCCTCGCACCGCGGTCGCGGCTGGCGTCGAGCATGCGCTGGCGCTCGCGGATCTCGGCAAGCGGATCGCTTGCGAATTGCGGTTCGCGATAGGTGGCGGGCTGTGCGGGCCGGCGCTCCAGGCGCGGATCGGCTGGCTTCGGCACGCGGGCATCACGCGCCGTGCCCGACATCAACCCCTCGATACGCGCTTCAAGCCCTTCGATGGTGCGGTTCAACGCATCCAGGGAAGAGCGGTCGCCGGGACGGGAAGGGGTCGGTCGTGATCCGTTCATGTGCTCGCTCGTTTCGACTTTGTACCTGCCGGCTCTCGCAACGACCTTGTTTCAGGGGATACGGAATTCCCGCCAATCAGCCATACATTAGAGATGCCTTACGCAGGACTTGCCATTTCAGCGGACGCGGGACATCTTGAGTTAAATGGACCGCGTCGCCAGAGAGCCCACTATTTCCTTAAACGTGGTAAACAAGTCGTTAACCTGAACGAAAATTTTAACCTTTTCGATGCGTTTGGCGGCTTTGCAATGATGACGTTGCGCCTGCCGTCTCTATCTTCCGGCTTTCCCATCCAGCCTCGCAACTGTTCGGTCCGTTAATACTGTACCCAGGACGGAGGAGTGGCGGCGGTGCAGATCGCCGAAGTTCACGCCGTCGCAATTGACGTTTACGCGAACGTCAATTATTTGTGGTGGAAAGGATGCGGATCCTGCCGTGAGCCGAAGGCCGGGCCGATCCGCTGACGAGATTTGGAGGAAGCTCGACATGCCAGTGTACAAGGCCCCGCTAACCGATACGCTTTTCATTCTCAACGACGTGCTCGGCCTTGAGCGCTACGGCAATCTGCCGGGCTTTGCCGATGCTACTCCCGACATGCTGGAAGCGATCATCGGCGAGGCGGCCAAGGTGGCCGAGGATGTGCTCTTTCCGCTGAACCTTTCCGGCGACCAGGAAGGCTGCGCCCGCCATGACGACGGCACGGTCTCGGTGCCGAAGGGCTTCAAGCAGGCCTACGACCAGTATTGCCAGGCCGGCTGGATCGGTCTTGCCGTACCGGAGGAATACGGCGGCCAGGGCCTGCCTTACACGTTGCACGCCGCCGTCGGCGAATACATGTCGTCGGCCAACATGTCGCTGATGATGTATCCGGGCCTGACCCAAGGCGCGATTGCCGCGATCCTCGTGCATGGTTCTGACGAGCAGAAGAAGACTTACCTGCCGAAAATGGTCGCCGGTACCTGGTCGGGCACCATGAACCTCACCGAACCCCATTGCGGTACCGATCTCGGCCTCCTGCGTTCGAAGGCGGTGCCTCAAGGCGATGGCTCCTACAAGATTTCCGGCCAGAAGATTTTCATCTCCGCCGGCGAACACGGCATGACCGACAATATCGTCCACCTGGTGCTCGCCCGCATCGAAGGCGCACCGGAAGGCACCAAGGGCATCTCGCTCTTCATCGTTCCGAAGTTCATGGTCAATGCCGACGGATCGCTCGGAGCCCGCAACGGTGTGACCTGCGGCGCGATCGAACACAAGATGGGCATCCACGGCAACGCCACCTGCGTCATGAACTATGACGAGGCGACCGGCTTCCTGATCGGCGCTGAGAACAAGGGCCTCGCCGCGATGTTCGTTATGATGAACGAAGCCCGCCTCGGTGTCGGCCTGCAGGGCCTCTCGATTGCCGAGACGGCCTATCAGAACGCCGTCATGTATGCCCGCGAGCGCATCCAGGGCCGCTCGCTCTCCGGCCCCAAGGCGCCGGATAAGAAGGCCGATCCGATCATCGTCCATCCTGACATCCGCCGCTCGCTGATGACCATCAAGGCCTTCAACGAGGCCGGCCGCGCCTTCCTGCTGTGGACGGCGCTGAAATCCGACATCGCTCACCGCTCGGAAGATGCGGCGGAGCGCCAGAATGCCGACGACCTGCTCGGCCTCGCGACCCCGATCTTGAAGGGTGTCATGACCGACAAGGGCTTCGAGCATGCCGTGATGGCCCAGCAGGTGTTCGGCGGCCACGGCTATATCGAGGAACACGGCATGAGCCAGTATGTCCGCGATGCCCGCATCACCATGATTTACGAAGGTGCCAATGGCATCCAGGCGCTCGACCTCGTCGGGCGTAAATTGGCGCTGAACGGCGGCCGCGCCGTGATGGCGATGTTCAAGGAGATCGGCGATTTCTGCGAGGAAAACCGCGCCGACGAGAACATGGCGCCCTTCACCAAGGGTCTCAAGAAGGGCTTGAACGACCTGCAGGCCTCCACCATGTGGTTCATGCAGAACGCCATGGCCAAGCCCGACAATGCCGGCGCCGGCTCGACCGACTACATGCACCTCTTCGGCCTGGTGACGCTCGGCTACATGTGGGCCAAGATCGCCAAGGCAGCGCAAGACCGGCTGGCTAACGGCGACGCTCGCGCCGACTACCTGAAGAACAAGCTGGTCACGGCGAAATTCTTCATGGAAAAGATCATGCCGGAAACCGCGGTGCGGAAGGTACGCATCGAGGCTGGAGCCGACAGCGTGATGGAACTGGCCGCGGAAGCGTTCTGATTTAGGTCTTTCTTCTCCCCGGCGGGGAGAAGGTGGCCCGAAGGGCCGGATGAGGGGGCGCGCCGAAGGCGCTCTTGTTTCTGGCTCCGGCTTTGCCGGAGACTCCCTCATCGCCTTGCATTCGCTCGGCACTTCTCCCCGCTGGGGAGAAGAGGGAAGACAAAGAATTCGAAGGCGCTACAGCGCCACCCAGGGAGATGACACCATGACCGAAGTCTTCATTTACGACCACGTCCGCACGCCGCGCGGCCGCGGCAAGAAGGATGGGGCTCTGCACGAAGTGCCGTCCGTGCGCCTCGCCGCCAAGACGCTGGAGGCGATCCGCGACCGCAACGGCCTCGACACATCTTATGTCGACGACATCATCATGGGCTGCGTCGATCCGGTCATGGATGCCGGCGCCGTCATCCCCAAGGCCGCCGCCTTCGAGGCTGGTTATTCCACCAGGGCGCCCGGCATGCAGATCTCCCGCTTCTGCGCCTCCGGGCTCGATGCGGTCAACTTCGCGGCCGGCAAGGTTGCGGCCGGTTCCGACGACATCGTAGTTGCCGGCGGCGTCGAGTCGATGTCGCGCGTCGGCATGGGCATGTCAGGCGGGTCCTGGTACATGGATCCGTCCGTCAATTTCCCGGCCTACTTCATGCCGCAGGGCGTCTCGGCAGACCTGATCGCCACCAAATACGGCTTTACTCGCGACGACGTCGACGCCTACGCGGTCGAAAGCCAGAAGCGCGCCGGCAAGGCCTGGGACGCCGGCTACTTCAAGAACTCCGTCATCCCCGTCAAGGACCAGAACGGCCTGACCATCCTCGACCGCGACGAGCACATGCGGCCGACCACCGACATGCAGTCGCTGGCCTCGCTCAACCCGTCCTTCCAGATGCCGGGCGAGATGGGCGGCTTCGAAGCCGTCGGCATCCAGGCCCATCCGGAAATCGAGCGCATCACCTACGTCCACCACGCCGGCAATTCGTCGGGCATCGTCGATGGCGCCGCGGCCGTGCTGATCGGCTCCAAGGCCGGTGGTGAAGCCATGAGCCTGAAACCGCGCGCCCGCATCCGCCACTTCGCCAACATCGGCTCCGACCCGGCGCTGATGCTGACCGGCCCGGTCGACGTCACCGAGAAGCTTTTGGCCCGCTCCGGCATGAAGATCTCCGACATCGACCTCTTCGAACTCAACGAAGCCTTCGCCGCCGTGGTTCTCCGCTACATGCAGGCTTTCGACATCCCGCACGACAAGATCAACGTCAACGGCGGCGCCATCGCCATGGGCCACCCGCTCGGCGCCACCGGCGCGATGATCCTGGGCACGGTGCTCGACGAGCTGGAACGCCGCGACCTCAACACCGCGCTGGTCACGCTTTGCATCGGCGCCGGCATGGGCACGGCGACGATCATCGAGA
Organism: Neorhizobium sp. USDA 3394; assembly: GCF_056280385.1. Classification (NCBI taxonomy): domain Bacteria; kingdom Pseudomonadati; phylum Pseudomonadota; class Alphaproteobacteria; order Hyphomicrobiales; family Rhizobiaceae; genus Neorhizobium; species Neorhizobium sp. USDA 3394. The sequence goes on along the minus strand of NZ_JBWCDU010000002.1, from coordinate 116,700 downwards.
GAGTTTGAGGGGAGAGACCCCCTCGTCCGCCTGCCGGCACCTTCTCCCCAAGGGGAGAAGAGGAATGCCGCAACGCCTCTGATCTTCCTCTCCCCTCGGGGAGAGGGTGGCCGAGCGAAGCGGAGGCCGGGTGAGGGGGCGGTTCGGAACACCAGAGAATTTCAGGGAAGAGGAATCCCATCATGAGCACCTACAAGAACTTCACCGTCGAAACCGACGCGGACGGCATCGCTCTCGTCACCTGGGACATGCCCGACAAGTCGATGAACGTCTTCACCATGGAGGTGATGGACGAGATCGAGGCGATCGTCGACGCGACCGTTGCGGACGCCGCCGTCAAGGGCGTCGTCTTCACCTCCGGCAAGTCGTCCTTCTCCGGCGGCGCCGATCTCACCATGATCAAGTCGATGTTCTCGATGCTCGCCGAGGAACAGGCCAAGGACCCGGCCACGGCCGCTCAAAAACTGTTCGATGCCGCCGGGCGCATGTCGTGGCTGTGGCGCAAGGTCGAGACCAACGGCAAACCCTGGGTCTCGGCGATCAACGGCACCTGCATGGGCGGCGCGTTCGAACTGTCGCTCGCCTGCCACGGCCGCGTCGCTGCCAATTCCAAGTCGGTTAAAATTGCACTTCCGGAAGTCAAGGTCGGCATTTTCCCGGGCGCCGGCGGCACCCAGCGCGTGCCGCGGCTGGCCAACGCCCAGGATGCCCTGCAGATGATGACGACCGGCACGTCGCTGACCGCCCAGCGCGCCAAGGCCATGGGCCTCGTGCACCAGGTCGTCGAGCCCGCCGAACTGATCAACGCCGCCAAGCAGATGATCAAGGACGGCTTGAAGCCCGTCGCCCCCTGGGACGAGAAGGGTTTCAAGGTCCCCGGCGGCGGCATCTGGACGCCGGCTGCCGCCCAGCTCTGGCCGGCCGCCCCCGCCATCCTGCGCCGCGAAAGCGCCGGCAATTATCCGGGTGCGCTCGCCATCCTGAAATGCGTCTATGAAGGCCTGCAGCTTCCCTTCGATACCGGCCTCAAGGTCGAGCAGCGGTATTTCACCGAAATCCTGCGCACCACCGAAGCGTTTTCGATGATCCGCTCGCTGTTCGTCTCGATGCAGGAACTCGGAAAGGGTGCTCGCCGCCCGGCAGGCGTGCCCAAGACGGAGTTCTCTAAGATCGGCGTCGTCGGCGCCGGCTTCATGGGCGCCTCGATCGCCTATGTGACGGCCGCCGCCGGCATTCCCGTCACCCTCATCGATCGTGACCAGGAGGCTGCCGACAAGGGCAAGGCCCATTCCGAAAAGCTGGTGGCCGATCAGGTCGGCAAGGGCCGGATGACCAAGGAAGAGGGCGAAAAGCTTCTCTCGCTTATCACCCCCACCCCGGATTACCAGGCGCTGTCCGACGCAAGCCTCGTCGTCGAGGCGGTGTTCGAGGATCGCGCGGTCAAGAAGGCGGTCATCGAGGCGGTCGAAGCGGTCATCCCGCAAACCACCATCTTTGCCTCCAACACCTCGACCCTGCCGATCACCGGTCTTGCCGAGAATTCGAAGCGTTCCGACCAGTTCATCGGCGTGCATTTCTTCTCGCCGGTCGAAAAGATGATGCTGACCGAGGTCATCCTCGGCGAAAAATCGGGAGATAAGGCGCTGGCCGTGGCGCTCGATTTCGTCGCCGCGATCAAGAAGACTCCGATCGTCGTCAACGATACCCGCGGCTTTTATGTCAACCGCTGCGTCTTCCGGTATATCAACGAAGCCTATGACATGCTGATCGAAGGCGTGCCGGCGGCGATGATCGAAAATGCTGCAAAAATGGCTGGCATGCCGGTCGGCCCGCTGTCGCTCAACGACGAGGTCGCCGTCGATCTGTCACAGAAGATCATGAAGGCCTCGATCGCCGATCTTGGCCCCAATGCCGTCAAGCCGGAGCACATGGCGCTGGTCGACCAGTTGGTCGACGTGTTCGACCGCCGAGGCCGCAAGAATTTGAAGGGTTTTTACGAATATCCGGCCAAGCCCGCCAAGAAATTCCTCTGGCCCGAGCTGAAGACCCTCTATCCGCAGAAACGCGCCAACGAGGTGGATGTCGCCGTGCTGAAACAGCGCCTGCTGGTGACGATCGCGCTCGAAGCCGCCCGCACCGTGGAGGAAGGCATCGTCACCGACCCGCGCGAAGCCGACGTCGGCTCCATCCTCGGCTTCGGCTTCGCCCCCTATACCGGCGGCACGCTCTCCTACATCGACGGCATGGGCGTGAAGACCTTTGTCGCGCTCTGCGAAAAGCTGGCCGCAAGCTACGGCCCGCACTTCAAGCCGACGCCGCTCTTGAAGGACATGGCGGCGAAGGACGAGACGTTTTATGGGCGGTTTGACCCGTACCCGAAAGTGGGGGAGGCGGCGTGAGGCTCTGAAGAAGCGTTGCAAGGAGCGCCGCCTGGGGCCGTTCCGGTCACATGGAACGGCAGCGGCTGTCTGAAGAACCAGACACCCAGCGCTCGTCACCATTGACGATGCATTCCTCGGTATCGGGATAACGAATACACGGTGGCACTCCGTGAGTTCGGATGCGCACCTTCGGGAAACAAAGCCCGCTCACGGCCTAATTTTCCCAGGCGTCACGGTAGGGGGCTTCAGCCGTCCATGTCCTGGCCAACCGGATCCTTCGCCGTGTGCCACGCCGGTTTGAGGAGATTATCGCTTGGCGCCAGATGTATCGATCTTCTCGGCAAGCCAGATCTTGATGAGCGACTGGTATGGGACATCACGCTTGCCAGCGGCGACCTTAATCTGTTCCAGAAGCGAATTGGGCAGACGCAACGAAATTGACGTAGACGACGGCTTCAGGTTCGGCAATCGCACTTTCGTTGCCTTGCTCCAGTCGACATGTTCGGCGGAATCATGGTGTTCCCAGTAGGTTCGCTCTTCGGCTTCCGTATTGAAGTGCGGCACGGGATCAGGCATTCTGCTCATAATAGCTTCGCTCTTTCCGGCTCATATCCCGGGCGGAAATCACCCGGATTGTCGTTTCGTTTACCCGAAGCGTGAAGGTGAGATGGAGCAACCTTCCATCTTCGGTGCGACCGAGCGCATGAATGCGTTGCTCGGTAAAACTATGCCTCAGATCGGGCACCATCAGCAGCGGTTCGTTAAAAAACACCTGCTCGGCTTCGCTCTGGCTGACGTCGTGGTTGTCGGCACTCTTGCGGGCATTTCCTTCGTCCCACTCGAATCCGACAATCCGTTCCCAATCGATCATCTTTGTATATTACCATTATATACGCCAGATTCAAGGCAGGAGGAAAAGGCCGGCTCTTCGGCTTCCGTACTGACGTGCGGCATGGATCGCGATGGCGCAATTGATGATCGTTGACATGGACGGATTGCCTATGTCGCCAGGATCCGCCACGGCGTTGCTGTTTCGCGCATCCTTCAAGAAGCCTCTGGCGATGAGGAGCCTTCCCCGGACAAACGTTTCGTCGCGTTTCTTACTCGGCCCTTTTCTGACCATCCCCGTTCCCTCTCAACAATTCTTGAGCCACGTCTTCTGGATGTTTCCCGAGCATAATAAACGCATCTGCGACGCAATTTTTCCACCATGGATCGTCGTCACGAGCCATTCTCTCTACATCGTTGAAATCGAGCCCGACAACATTCGGCAGGAAGAAAAGACGCTCGCCCGCCTCGCGGAGATGTTCGCGTACCGCCTCGACGATCTCTGCCAGATCGTCCGGCCCTGCGATCAAGCCAATGTCGACGTCACTGCCGGCGCGATCCTCTCGACGGTCGACGCTTCCGTACAGCCACATTCCGGCGATACGACCGCTCAGCTTTTTGCCGCTGGCCTTTATCTCTTCGAAGATATTATGAAGCCTTTCGCTTTCCGCCCCGAAGAGCTGGCCAATCGAATCGGCCAAGGGATGCTCCGAGTTGAAGCGGAACAGGCGCGACCTGTCCGTGCCTTCCTCTACTATCAGACCGTACTGCCGTAGGCTGTTCAGCGCATTCCATGTGCTGTTCCTGACCAGTCCGGTTCTCTCGGCTAGATGCGTAGCCGAAATGTATCCTCCATGCAGGCAAAGCTCCCTCGGGAGGCGTATATTCGACTCCGCGCCCAAGATCGCGTTCAGAGGGTATCGGATCGAACTATTTGGAGTTGGGCGCGCCATCGCGATACCGTGCATAGATGAAACTGAGGATCGTGACGTAAGTGCAAATAAAAGGACAAAACGTCAATTATCTGAATGAGCACTCGCTACCAAATAAGTTTGGATCCCGATCGACCAATCCCATTTGCCCCACTATACCAGCCTCTCCAGACAATGAGAAAAGAGAGCAGGCATCGCGCCGTGGTTGTGATCCGTGGGTTATACGTCACACGCCCTCCTGAAATCTCGGGAGTGCAATATTCCCATAGATTGTAGACGTGAATCCGCCTACATCTGCAGGCGCAAACCGTCGGCAACGGCTGCGGGGAAGGGTGCCTTGCATAGGCAAAGAAAACGCTCAGGGGATTATTTCGCGGCATGGACGGCTTCGTTTCGCAGCAGCTCGACTCCGGTCTCCGTGCGCTGTGCGGCATTGCCGCTTTCTATCGGATCGCAGCCGACCCTCAGCAACTGCAACATGATCTCGCCCTGAAGGGCCGTCCCTTGCAGGCGCTTGATCTGCAGCGCGCTGCCAGGCTGATCGGCCTTAAAACCCGATCGATCGAACAGGTTAGCGAACGTCGGCTGCGGACAATTCCGGTGCCGGCGATCGTGCGGGTGAAAGGCGGCGCCTTCCAGGTGCTTGGCGGACTCAATCCTTCGGGAAAATACCGGCTGATCGATCCGGTTACGCGGGTCGATCGGGAAATCGAGCCGGAGGAAATCACATCGGAAATCGGAGGGAGCGTCCTTCTCGTCGGGCGGCGGCTCGGCGGCGAGGGGTCGGATCCCCGGGAATTCGGTTTCAAGTGGTTTGTGCCGTCCATCTGGCGCTATCGAAAGCCGCTGGCGCATGTTCTGCTCGCCTCTTTTTTCGTGCAGATATTCGCACTGGTGACCCCGCTGTTTTTCCAGGTCGTCGTCGACAAGGTCCTGACGCACAAAGGCTACTCAACATTGTTCGTGCTGGTGGCCGGCATTGCCATCATCGGCCTCTTCGATGTCGTGCTTCAATATCTGCGGACTTACGCGCTGGCCCATACGACCAACAGGATTGACGTCGAGCTCGGTCAGCGGCTGTTCCACCATCTATTGCGGCTGCCGCTTGGCTATTTCGAGACCCGTTCTGCCGGCCAGACGGTGGCACGTGTCCGCGAGCTCGAGACCATCCGCGCTTTCCTGACCGGGCAGGGGCTGTTTTCGGCGATCGACCTTCTTTTCACCTTCGTCTTCATCGCGGTGCTCTTCGCATATTCCTGGAAGCTAACGCTGATCGTGGTTGCCGCGATCCCGATCTATATGCTGATCGGCATGGTCGTGCGTCCGCCGCTGCGGGAGTTGGTCAAGGAGAAGTTCAATCGCGGTGCCGCCAGCCAGCAGTTCCTCATCGAAGCGATCGTCGGCGTCCACACCGTCAAGGCTTCGGCCGTCGAGCCGATCATGCAGGCGCAATGGGAAGAAAAGCTTGCGGCCTATGTGCGGACGGCTTTCGATACCACGCTGCTCAGCGCTGGCGGCCAGAACGCCATCCAGTATGTGAGCAAGCTTTCGACCGCGGCCCTGCTGCTTTTCGGGGCCAAGGCGGTCATCGACGGTGAACTTTCGGTCGGCTCGCTTGTCGCCTTCACCATGATCGCCGGGCAGGTGACCCAGCCGGTTCTGCGGTTGTCGCAGCTCTGGCAGGATTTTCAGCAGGTGCAGATCTCCGTCGACCGCCTTGGCGACATCCTCAACACGCCGATGGAACGGCATCCTAGCGCTCGCATGGCGCTTCCGCCACCCAAGGGTATGATCCAGCTCCGAAATGTCACGTTCCGCTACCGGCCGGGCTTGCCCGAGGTTTTAAAGAACATCTCTCTCGACATTCATTCCGGCGAGGTCATAGGCATCGTCGGCGCCTCCGGTTCTGGCAAATCGACCCTCACCAAGCTCGTTCAGCGCCTCTATCTCCCGGAAGAGGGACAGGTGCTGCTCGACGGCGCCGACCTGTCGCAGCTCGACCCGGCCTGGCTGCGCAGCCATATCGGGGTCGTCCTGCAGGAAAACCTGCTGTTCAACCCGCACGATCCACGACAATATCGCCTTCTCAAACCCTGCGATGCACCGTGCCCAGGTAATCGCCGTTGCCAAGCTCGCAGGCGCAGACGAATTCATCGCACGGCTGACCCAGGGCTATGACTCGATGATCGAGGAGCGGGGCGCCAACCTCTCGGGCGGCCAGAGGCAACGCATCGCGATTGCCCGAGCCCTTGCGACGAACCCGCCGATCCTGATCTTCGATGAGGCGACCAGCGCGCTTGATTATGAGAGCGAGCGGGTCGTCCAGACGAACATGCACCAGATCGCCCAGGGCAGGACAGTCATCATCATTGCGCACCGGCTTGCGGCCGTCAGGCCGTGCAGCAGGATAATCGGCATGGCGGATGGGCGGATTGCAGAAATGGGCAGCCATGAGGAACTGCTCAAGCGTCCGGACGGGCTCTATGCCCGGCTTTGGGCCCTGCAGAACGACAGGGGCGCGGCATGAGGAATGCGCCCGCCAAGGCTGTCCGATATACCGGCCTTCCGCCGAGGCCGGCAAAGCGCTCCGATCACGAGTTCCTGGCGCCCGCTCTGGAAGTCCTGGAGACACCACCCTCGCCGGTGCGCATGGCGCTGATCCTGATCATTTGCGCCTTCACCGCAACGGCCTTGATCTGGTCCTATGTCGGCCGCATCGACATTATCGCCGCCGCCCAGGGCAAACTCCAGCCGACCGGGCGCGTCAAGGTCGTCCAGCCGCTGCTGACCGGCAAGGTGGCGGCGCTCCCGCCGCCAAACGGGACCCATGTGGAAAAAGGCGATATCCTCCTTGTACTCGATCCGACCGATGCCCTTGCCGATGAGACGGATGCGGCAAAGGGCCTGGCGTCCATGCGTGCCGAGGTCCGGCGCCGCAAAGCGATCGTGGATCATGTCCATTCGCGCGTGCCGAACGCGCCGCTACCAACCATCGCATGGGACGCGGATGTACCCGATGAGCTGCGCCGAAGGGAGGATGGCATTCTCCGGGGCGATCTTGAACAACATCAGGCCGCAGTCGCCTCGCTTGCGGCTCAGAAGCACCAGAAGGAAGTGGAGCGCGATCGCCTGACTGTGACGCTTGCGGCTCAGAACTCTCTGGTCGAAACGCTGAACGAGCGCGTGACGATGCGCAGCGCACTCGCTTCAAAAGATGCGGGGACGATGGCAAGCGTCATCGATGCGACGGAAACGCTGAAGGAGCAGGCGACGCAACTTGCAATGCAGGAGGGCCGACTTGCCGACGCCATGGCAAGCATTGAGGTCTTTGCGCGGGAGAAGGACAAGGTAACGTCGGTGTTTCTGAGCGACCACCTCGCGCGCCTCGGCGACGCGGAGCGTCGGGTCGAAGAGCTTGAGCAGCGCCTGATGAAGGCAAGAAATTCGCGGGAGCAGATGACGCTGCGCAGCCCGATCGCCGGCACGGTACAGGCGTCGTCGATCACCAGTATCGGGCAAGTGGTGAGCGTCGGTCAGGACGTCATGCGCGTCGTGCCCGAGGGCAGCGCGCTGGAACTCGAGGTTTATGTCTTGAACAAGGACATCGGCTTTATCAAGCTTGGCCAGGAGGCGGTCGTCAAGCTCGAAGCCTTTCCCTTTACCCGCTATGGCACGATCCCGGCCCATGTCACGAAGATTGCGTCGGATGCCATTCCGGAACCCGACGCCGCGCGCCGTGAAGGCGATGCCGCAGCACGGCAGGCTGCGAACGTCTTCGGCGGCGCCGAAAGAATGCAGAACCTGGTGTTTCCGGTGACGTTGAGCCTGGACGTCGACCGGGTTTCGGCGGATGGACGTGACGTCAAGCTCAGTTCGGGCATGTCGGCGACTGCGGAGGTTCGGACGGGAGAACGCCGGATACTCGAGTATGTGTTTTCGCCCTTGGTCGAGGTCGCGGAGGAGGCGATGCATGAACGGTAACCAGTTCTATTCGATGACTTACGATGTCAGGGTGTAGCATAATGAATATTGGTATCTTTGACAGTATAGGAACAGGACCGGTAAGGATTGTAGCGGCGTTTTCTCGAAGTTTTGGCTTAACAAATATGCATGATCATTTATTCCCGCTTTATTTCGGAGTAAAGCGGAGATTTCTTCCAGAGAAATTGCCTCGGCACTCGGGTTTATGCTCGAGGAAAGCATTGCAGGCCGTTTACACGTGACTGCGCTCGACCTTGCAGTCGCGCTGGTTCCCCATAAATGGTCGGGTGCTCACCTGAAGCACGGGACCTGCATTAACCGATGATCGAGTAAATTAGAGCGGGTAGGGATTTCATGACGGGCATTTTCACTTCCACAAAGACTGTGAACTTGACTGGCGATCAGAAAGTCGACGGGCTTATCAGCGGTTACGCATGGGACGGTACGATAACCTATGCGTTTCCCACCAGCTCGGCCTCGTACTCGTATAATGACGAGAAAGATTTCGGTTTCTCCTCGATTTCCTCGCAGCAGCAGGCTGCTGCCTTGATCCTCATGGAACAATCCTATGGAAACACGGCGAATGACGGTTTTTCCGTAGAGGGATTTACCAACGCCGAGTTTGTGGCCGGAAACGTAAACACTGCTACGGTGCGATTTGCTCAGTCGTCCCACCCGGATCTTTCGACGGCATGGGCCTATTTTCCCAGCACCGGCAGCGCCGGCGGCGATATCTGGTTCGGGACGGAATATGCTGGCACCGGAGATGATTATCGGTTTCCGGAATTCGGCAACTACGCGGGACATACGTTGGCGCATGAACTGGGTCACGCGCTTGGCCTGAAACACGCTCATGAACCGGATAACAATCCGGCAATCGTACCGAGCAGTTACGATTCTCTCGAATATACGATCATGACCTACCGCACATATATCGGAGACGTTCCGAACGGATACGAATACGAGCAGAACAGTGCGCCACAGAGCTTCATGATGCTCGACATCGCCGCTTTGCAGGAAATGTATGGCGCGGACTACACGACAAACGGGGACGATACGACCTATAAGTGGAATCCAAACGAAGGCGTTACGTATGTCAATGGCGTCGCGGCCATCACGCCCAATGCGAACAGGATATTCGCAACGATCTGGGACGGCGGCGGTGTCGATACCTATGACCTGAGCGCCTATACCACCCGCCTTAGAATCGACCTGAGAGCCGGGGGCTACTCTTTCTTTTCCCAAGGCCAGTTGGCCGATCTGGGCGGTAGCCTGAACAATGGCTATGCCCGCGGTAACATTTTCAACGCGCTGCTTTATCACAACAACCTTGCGTCGCTGGTCGAGAATGTTCAGGCAGGCTCCGGCCATGACTCGATTGTGGGCAACGAGGTAAGCAATACCCTTTGGGGTAACGCCGGAAATGACGCGCTTGACGGCGGTGCCGGCGACGACATGTTGATTGGAGGCACTGGTTCCGACTCGATGTCGGGCGGGGCGGGCGACGATCTTTTTGTGGTCGATATCGCGACCGACATCGTGATCGAGAACCTGAATGGAGGAACGGACACAGTCCAGACAGGGATTGCGAGTTATGCGCTCACTGCCAATGTCGAGAACCTCACCTACACCGGTATCGGCAACTTCGCCGGCACCGGCAATGGTGCTGCCAACACGATCACCGGTGGGGCGGGCACTGACACGCTGAACGGCGGGGCCGGCGCCGATACGCTGGTCGGCGGCAGCGGCGACGACACCTATGTGATCGACAACGTAGGTGATACCGTCACCGAAGACACCAATGAAGGTACGGATACGATAAAGACCGCACTCGCCAGCTACTCGCTGGCGGCGGTCGCCGATGTCGAGAACCTGACCTATACCGGCGTGGCGGCATTCACCGGCACCGGCAATGGCCTCGACAACACGATCCGGGGCGGCGCGGGTGCCGATATCCTCGACGGCGGCGCGGGCGCCGATACGCTGATCGGCGGCGTTGGCAACGACACCTACATCGTCGATGCCCTGGGCGATATCGTTTCCGAAGCCGCCAACGCCGGCACCGATCTGATCAAGACGGTGCTTTCCGCTTATGAATTGACCAGTATCGCCAATGTCGAGAAGTTGACCTTCATCGGCGCCGGCGACTTTGTGGGGACCGGGAATGCTTTGGCGAACGTCGTTTCCGGTGGTTCCGGCAACGACACGCTGGATGGCGGGGCCGGCGCCGACACGCTGATCGGTGGCGCGGGCGACGATATCTACATCGTCGACATCGCCACCGACGTGGTGACGGAACTGGCAAACGAGGGCAGCGATACGGTCCAGACCGGACTTGCCGCACTGACACTTGCCGTCAATGTCGAGAACCTCGTCTATACCGGCAGCGGCAATTTTGCAGGCACCGGCAATGCACTTGCCAACACGATCATCGGCGGGGCGGGCAATGATACGTTGAACGGCGGGGCCGGCGCCGATACGCTGGTCGGCGGCAGCGGCAACGACATCTATGTCATCGACAACGCTGCCGACGCCATCATCGAGAGTGCCGCGGAGGGCACTGACACGATGCAGACGGCACTGGCGAGCTACACGCTTGCCGACAATGTCGAGAATCTGACCTATACCGGGACGGTGGCCTTTGCCGGGACGGGCAACAACCTCGACAACACGATCACCGGCGGGGCTGCCGCCGACACGCTGTCGGGTGGTGGCGGCGACGACACGCTGGACGGCAAGGCTGGCGCCGATGTCCTGATCGGTGGCACCGGCGATGATACCTACGTGGTCGACAATGCCGCCGACACCGTCACCGAAAACGCCGACGAGGGCGTCGATACCGTCAGGACCGCACTGGCTGCCTACTCTCTTGCATCCAAGGCGAATATCGAAAACCTGACCTACACTGGAAATGCCGCGTTTTCCGGTACGGGCAATGCAATGGGCAACATCATCGTCGGCTCTCTTCTGGCTGCGAATACGCTTGATGGCGGTGCCGGGGCGGATACGCTGCGGGGTGGTCGCGCGAACGACACGTACACTGTCGACAATGTCGATGATCTGGTGATCGAAGATGTCGGAGGAGGCACTGACCTCATCAGGACGACGCTCACGAACTACTCTCTCGTGCAATTCTCGAACGTCGAGAATCTGACCTTTGCCGGTGCTGGGAACTTCAGCGCCATCGGCAATTCGCAGAACAATACCCTCATTGCGGGTGCCGGGAATGATACCCTTGACGGTGGCGCCGGCGCCGACACTCTGATCGGCGGGCTCGGCAACGATATCTACATCGTCGACATGGCGACCGATGTGGTTACGGAGGCAGCCAGCGCCGGCACGGACGAGATCCGGACGTCGCTCGCCACCTACTCGATCGCTGCATTGGCGAATATCGACAACCTCACCTACACCGGCATCGGCAACTTCGCCGGCACCGGCAATGGTGCTGCCAACACGATCACCGGTGGGGCGGGCACTGACACGCTGAACGGCGGGGCCGGCGCCGATACGCTGGTCGGCGGCAGCGGCGACGATACCTACGTGGTCGACAACGTCGGCGATGTCGTCACCGAAAACGCCGGCCAAGGCACCGACATGGTGCAGACGAACCTCGCAATCTACACGCTTGGCGCCGATGTCGAGAACCTGACCTATACCGGCGTGGCGGCATTCACCGGCACCGGCAACGGCCTCGATAACACGATCCGGGGGGGCGCGGGTGCCGATATCCTCGACGGCGGGGCCGGCGCCGACACGTTGATCGGCGGAGCAGGTTCAGACAGGATGTCGGGCGGGGTGGGCGACGACACCTATGTGGTCGATGTTGCGACCGACATCGTCGTCGAGAGCCCGAACGAGGGCACCGATACGGTCCAGACGGCGCTTGCGAGCTACGTCGTTGGAACGAATGTCGAGAACCTGACCTATACGGGCACGGCGGCGTTTACGGGCACCGGCAATAGCGCGGTGAACGTGATCACCGGCGGGGCGGGGGCCGATACGCTCGACGGCAAGGCCGGCGCCGATACGCTGATTGGCGGTGGCGGCAACGACACCTATTTCGTCGATACCCTGGGCGATGTGGTGGTCGAGGCACCCGGCGGTGGCGCCGATGTCATCAAGACCGATCTTGCGAGCTATTCGCTGGCGGCAATCGCCAATATCGAGAACCTGACTTTCACCGGAAGCGGCGGCTTTACGGGCGCCGGCAACACTCTCGACAACGTCATCACCGGTGGAGCTGGCGACGACACGCTCTCTGGTGATGCGGGCACTGACACACTGAACGGCGGTGCCGGAGCGGATGCGCTTTCCGGTGGCACGGGCAACGATATCTACGTCGTCGACAATGCCGGCGATACCGTCACCGAGAACGCCGACGAGGGCACCGACACGGTGCAGACGAACCTTACAAGCTACACGCTTGGCACCGATGTCGAGAACCTCACCAATACCGGCACGGCGGCCTTTGCCGGCAATGGCAATGCCCTGAACAACGTCATGACCGGCGGAACGGGTGTCGACACGCTGAAGGGCGGGGTGGGCGACGACACCTATGTCATCAGCACCGGCGACATCGTAACCGAGAACGCCGACGAGGGCATCGACACGGTGCAAACGAACCTGGCCTCCTACACGCTGGGGGCCAATGTCGAGAACCTGACCTCGACGGGCGCGGTGGCCTTTACCGGCACCGGCAATGCGCTTGACAACATCATCAAGGGCGGAGCGGCAGCCGACAGGCTGACCGGGGCTGCGGGCAACGACACGCTGGATGGCGGGGCCGGCGCCGACACGCTGATCGGCGGCACCGGCGACGATACCTACATCGTCAACATCGCCACCGACGTGGTGACGGAACTGGCAAACGAAGGCAGCGATACGGTCCAGACCGGACTTGCCGCACTGACACTTGCCGTCAATGTCGAGAACCTCGTCTATACCGGCAGCGGCAATTTTGCAGGCACCGGCAATGCACTTGCCAACACGATCATCGGCGGGGCGGGCAATGATACGTTGAACGGCGGGGCCGGCGCCGATACGCTGGTCGGCGGCAGCGGCAACGACATCTATGTCATCGACAACGCTGCCGACGCCATCATCGAGAGTGCCGCGGAGGGCACTGACACGATGCAGACGGCACTGGCGAGCTACACGCTTGCCGACAATGTCGAGAATCTGACCTATACCGGGACGGTGGCCTTTGCCGGGACGGGCAACAACCTCGACAACACGATCGCCGGCGGGGCTGCCGCCGACACGCTGTCGGGTGATGGCGGCGACGACACGCTGGACGGCAAGGCTGGCGCCGATGCCCTGATCGGTGGCACGGGCAACGATACCTATATCGTTGACAATGCCGCCGACACCGTCACCGAAAACGCCGACGAGGGCGTCGATACCGTCAGGACCGCACTGGCTGCCTATACGATTGCCGGCAACCTTGAGAACCTGACATATACCGGCGCAGCAGCATTTGCCGGAACAGGCAATAGCCTTGCCAATACAATCAGGGGCGCCGTCGGGGCCGATACGCTGGATGGAAAGGCAGGAGCCGACATCCTGATCGGCGGTGCCGGAAACGACACCTACATCGTCGATGATGCCGCCGATGTCGTCACGGAGGCGGTCAATGAAGGCATCGATCTGGTCAAGACGGCGCTTTCTGCCTATGCGCTGACCAACGTCGCCAACGTGGAGAACCTGACCTTTACGGGCACCGGCGATTTTGCCGGCACAGGAAATTCCTTGGCGAACGTCATTGCCGGTGGAAGCGGCAACGATACCCTGGATGGCGGCGGTGGCGCCGACACGTTGATCGGCGGGCTCGGCAACGATATCTACATCGTCGACATGGCGACCGATGTGGTTACGGAGGCAGCCAGCGCCGGCACGGACGAGATCCGGACGTCGCTCGCCGCCTACTCGATCGCTGCAATGGCGAATATCGAGAACCTCACCTACACCGGCATCGGCAACTTCGCCGGCACCGGCAATGGTGCCGCCAACACGATCACCGGTGGGGCGGGCACTGACACGCTGAACGGCGGGGCCGGCGCCGATACGCTGGTCGGCGGCAGCGGCGACGACACCTATGTGATCGACAACGTAGGTGATACCGTCACCGAAGACACCAATGAAGGTACGGATACGATAAAGACCGCACTCGCCAGCTACTCGCTGGCGGCGGTCGCCGATGTCGAGAACCTGACCTATACCGGCGTGGCGGCATTCACCGGCACCGGCAATGGCCTCGACAACACGATCCGGGGCGGCGCGGGTGCCAACACACTGACGGGCGGTGCAGGCGACGATACTCTCACTGGTGGAGTGGCCGCAGACTTCTTCGTATATCTGCCAAACTGGGGTCATGATACGATCACAAACTTCGTGGCAACCGGCTCGGCGCACGATACGATCAGGATCGATGACAGCGTCTTTGCCGATTGGGCGTCGCTTCTTGCTGCATCCAACCAATCCGGCGGCGATACGCTCATTATGGCCGATGCGAACAATACAATCACGCTGCAGAACGTGCTCTTATCAAGCCTTCACTCGGGGGATTTCCAGTTTACATGATTTCCCCTCGGACTCTCCCGCAGGAAATCGTGCCGGGGAGGAGTGGGGCGATGTCTGTTATGCGACAGGGTTCCTTGAACTGCGTCCCCGGATGCCGACGGCCACCCGTCCCTCCGCCGTCCCGGTGCATTTCGAGCACTGGTGCGAGGACCCTGGTTGGAAGGAATGGAGAGGGTTCGGCTTCGAGCTCGACAAGTCGAAGTCGGACGGGTCCTGCAAGGAGCATCAGCCGGAGATCTACCGCGGGATGCAGGTCCGGCGGGACGCGGAAATCCTTGCGGGTGGAAGATACCGAGCCTGAGATCCCAATCAGGCACGTATCGACACGTCACGGAAGTGCAGTTGGTTCTTGATTCCCGCGTCTACCATTGCCTGTTTCAAGACAGCGTCACAGAATATGCTGGACATGTTATTCTGCCGGAGAATATGGGCGTCTCCCAATACTTCGTGTTTAAATGAAACTTCTGGATCTCCAGCTAAACTGTAGTATTCAAAATCATCGGTGATGCAACGCCCCACCTTGGATGCGCCCAGGTCAAGGGCATCGACCTCCCTTACGACATCACATAGATAGTGCTTCGGCTCGATAGGTTTGCCGCTGATATGAAAAACCTGGCAGTCTGCGAATGTAACGCCGGCTGGGTCAATTCTCTCCAGCACGTCTCTCAAACGCTGGGAAACAAGCCAGTAAAGTTCAAAACCCTCAAGGTCTCTTGGCGGGCGGTGATATTCTTTTTTGTCTGGCCGGAGCCGCGGAACCTCTGGAAATACAGGGAATCCATATTTCTGGTCTGGGCTTGGTCCGAGCAGCACACGTGGAGGTATGAGGAGTTTATCCCCATTTTCGAGTTTCAGGCCATGAGTACCGCCTGACATCGTTGGGCTTAATTCGAAATATACGCCTATACGCTTTGGTGCGCGCACGCGCTTTGGCCTGAGCGATACGACGTTGGACATGTTTCCCTTCCAGTGACCTGCGTGCCTGACTTCAATCTAGCTGGACATTGAAAGAATGTCTCTACGGCGCCGATGGACATCTCCCGAAAGGTGCTGCGTCTAGACCTTATCCTGAGCTATGTCGGAATCTAGCGCGTCTCTGATTTCGCTACCCGCTGTGACAAAGCTCTCGAATTCACTCCTCTCGAAGGGGTAATACTGCCGGCTGCCGGCAGCGGTGCACGCGAGGACGACATAGGCGCCATCGCTATCACGTTTCATGCGGAGAGATATCGAGCACGTGCCGTCCATAATATGAAGGTCCGAGCGCCGGATTACCCGCCCGGTGAGCACACGCTTCATTGACTTAAAAATCCCTGACATTGCAATCTCTGGCGTCGACATCCGATGGGCAGTAAAACTGCCATCCTTAAACTATCCCGTGCAAGAGTATAGGGTTGGGACTCATGCTGACATGCAAAGACTGCCGCGACACCGGGTGGGTATGCTCGTCTCACCCAACAAAGCCATTCATGGAAACACACGGCAAGCGTGCGGCCCCGTCGGCATACCATGCCCCGTTGCTCACCGAAGCTCGCATGGATAAGGCGCCGGACTACTCGGGATCTTCAGGTCCGTAACGCGCATGGCCGGCAAGAAGGCCAATTGACCTTCATGGGGTCCCGCGGCAATAAATGCAGGCATGGATAGTGAACTTTCTGCACTCGAGGAACGCGCCGGAGCCCGGGAACACATGGCCTAAGCACTGCGCATTCCGAACACCGCGATTCGACGAACCCACAGACAGGGTCTCTCGGGCCGGGCCCAAGTCCTCACCATGTCCTTCCGGGAGGGAGCCCTCCTGAGGCCCATAGTCTCTAGCGGCGGGAGAAAGGCATTTATTTAGATGACTTGTTTCAACTCAGCAGCCTTGGGATTTGACTGGTGGGTTAGACTAGGAAACCGCCATCGGCAGCCGAGCATCCTGGGTAGGGTAATGCCGATCGACAAAATTCTCGCACAAACGCCTGCGGAATCCCTTGGATGAGTTGGCTAGCGAACGGAGTTCTGTTGGTTGGCTTCGTACTGCAGTTACTCGGGTATTCGGAAACATGCACTCAAGGTGGTATCGACTCGTTCGCAGTCGGTGCGAGACTAAGTTTATTGTTCTTCTTGGGACACTGGTACATAAACATTCGCGAGATGAAGTATGCTGGTAAGCATGGCGCAGCCGCCTCAGGTCTCAGCGGAATTGCTTTGGGCATCTGTATCTGCGTTCTGATTTTGGCAACAAATTGGACGCTGCTCTGGGGCGTCCTCGGGACAGGCGAGTCCCCGTGCTTTCAAACCGCTGATTTCACAGACTTCAGGCCTCCGCGAGCCTTTTCCGGTGAGTATCGGATCGACGACGTTATGGTCGGAATAGCGTACGGACTGTTGCCGGTAATAAGTCTCTGCATTCTGGCTATCCGCGCGATATTGGCGCTTCTAGGCAGCGGTAATATTGCTCCAGATAAGCTGCCATAATTGGGGCTAGTTGCGTTTGTCGGGCAGCCAATGCGCATGCTCTCAGAAATATTTTCGACCCGCGCAAAGAATAATGTAAATTGTCCAAAAGGAACTCAAATAGAATCCCACGATTGTTATGCAGCTCTTCATGAAGCCGACCCACCACCAATCATTCAAGCTGATCCGGTAATAGTTGAGCCCCCCAACGACAGGCTTTCCGGATATCCAGTAAGACATGATGGCCAAAGCTACCACTATACCGAACATTCTGGGCTCGAAATGGGGAGTTAAATGTCGACCCGTTTTATATAATGCGATTAATAGCCAAAGAAATAATGTAAGCCCCAAGGTCGACCGCACAATAGCGGTGTTACAGATGTGCCTGTTAGTGAGATCACTGGCGGACACAAAGGACTCGTTTGGCGGCCAGATCAATCGGAAATCCGACCGAGCGACGGTGCAGACGTCTTGTGCCAATGCCGAGATGAACAATCCCACCAGCGCATTAGCAATGACGACGAAAAGAAGGAGCCACATGCATTGAGCGTAGGCAGGCCCAAAATTCGGGTTAGGACGCGTCACCATTTCTCGTTTCCCCTTTCACGCTCGGTCTGACCAAGCGTCGGCGTCCCGGGCACTTCCGTATTCGCAGACTACGATTGAGCTGCGACTACACGGATACTCTGTGCAACGATACAGGCATTCTCTTAAGGTCCTCGTTCTAAGAGCCCGTCCGAGAATTGGGGATCATTGATCGAACGGGACTTGTCTTACGCTTTGATGGTAATACAGCCATTCAACATCATGGCGATTAACGGTGGGTCCATTGATTGGTTTGTTGGCGATAGCTCTATTTCTGATTGCCGTGATTGGCGGCGTTATCACCTGTTTTGTTATAGTGGTGCGCAAATTATGGAATGACGCGACCCAATCAAGCAGCATTGCGTGGCCTTATTATTATAGGTGCTTTGGGCGTGATTGCGTCGCCATACGTTATGGTGAAGCTCTGGGAGCGATCACAGGTGCCAGCCCGGGTACCAACGCCTTTAGTGGTTTCGGAGATTGAATATCGGCTGGAAGAGTCGTGGGGCATCGGTGGTCCCGGCGACAATGAAACTGGCTTTGTTGTCTATCGGCTTACTAATGCGAGCGCTGAATGGGCAAGAGGCCAAGGGGATCGATTAACATCCGCGCTAGATGGTTCTAGCAAATCGTGGCGAGCAACTCCCATTGATTACGCCAACGACAAGCGGGCGTTCCGCGAATGGTCTCCAAAAGAGTGGAGTAAGCAGCTTGCATCCGGCGAAAATGTCGAGCCGCGTATCCCAACGCTGTTAGAATATTTGGGCAAATATGGCTTTGATATTCCTATTGAATATGGAAAAGATCTTGGAATAAATGAAGCGATACAGTCGTCCGGCTCCTTCTATAAATATGGGAGAGGCGGGAGCGTCACCACTGTCGATCCGAAAAGAGGTAAGGTTCATTTCGCCTATGCCGGATGAACATGGTTTTTCGTGCAGCCGACTATTAGGGGCAGCCCGAGCATCAGGGTTGAGTGATCTGGCCGATGATGATTCCCCTCCAATGCAAATGTGTTCGCCGGAACAGAACGGGTCCCAGAACCTTATTTTTCCAGTGACTGTCAAACTAGCAGACACATCAATTCCGGTGGACGGACGGGCAATCAAGGTTTCGCCGGGCATGGCAACTACAGTCGAGATCAAAACAGGCGATCGTCGTATCCTCGAGTATGTTTTCTCGCCACTTGTGGAAACCGCGGCAATCGCGCTGAGGGAGCGCTGAGGGGATAATTTAGATCATGGCGGTTCAACCAAACCCAAATTTTGGACCAGCCTATGCTCAATGCATGTGGCTGCTGCTTTTCGTTGTAATAGCTAATGCACTTATAGGACTGGCCATTTCGGTATTGGGGCAGGACGTCTGCTCTATCGCGCGTTCAGGAATCCGGTCTGCTTGGCCGCCAAACGAGTCATTTGTGTCGGTTAGCGATCTCACCAACAAGCATATCTGCAACACAGTTATTGTGCGGTCAATTTTGAGCTGCAGCATGTTCATATGGCTGTTAATCGCAATATATAAAACGGCTCAGCATCTAACTCCACATTTTGACCCGGTTATGTTTGCAATAGTTGTGGTGTTGGGTATGACAAGTTACTGGTTTTCCGGATTTCCTGCCGTCTCAGGCCTTCATTATTATCAGGTTGGTTTAGATGATTGGTGGTGGGTAGGCTTTATTAAGAGCGGCTTACTAATTGTCGGTTTCTATTTGAGTAGTTTATTAACGATATATATCTTGCTCTGCGCCTTCCGAAAATTCCAATGAAAGGACCCTCTACGAGTGAAGATAAGAAGGCAGAAACGGTCCTAAATAATTCATTTCTGATGCTGGAGACCGTTACCGCCCTCTCGGGCGCCACGGGCGGCGCTGCTTCGGACATTTTCGTCTACACGGCTGGGTTCGGGCACGGCACGATCACGAATTTCGTCGCGGCTGGAACTGCTCATGATGTGATCGAGGTGGATCATGCGGTATTTTTGGACTGGGCCGCATTGCTAGCTGCGTCGTCGCAGTCAGGTGCCGATACGATTATCAGAGCTGACGCAGACAACTCGATCACCCTGAAGAACGTGGCTGTGAACACACTCCAGTCGAATGATTTTCGGTTCGTTTAGCCTCGTGGAGACATTTGCAGCTGGATCAATCTCAGGAATCGTTGGTTGCGCGTCGGAGATACAAGACGAATGACGGCTCCGACGCCGGCGGTTCCAGGCGCAACCATCCGCCGGCTCAGGCCTGGTCGAGCGCAATCGTCAGGTCGGCGATCAGGTCGTCGGGGTGCTCGATGCCGATCGACAGGCGGATGGTTGAGTCAAGCACCCCGATCCTCTGGCGCACCTCGGCCGGGACGCCGGAATGGGTCATGGTCGCCGGGTGGCTGGCAAGCGATTCCGTGCCCCCTAGGCTGACCGCCAGCTTGAAGATCTGCAGTGCGTTCAGGAACCGGAACGAAGCCGGTTGACCGCCCCTGATGTCGAAGGAGAAGGTCGAGCCGCCGCCGGTGCATTGCGCCGCAAACACTTTTCCGACCGGCGATGCCGGGTCGTGATATGGCAGGTAATGGATGGCCTCGACATTCGGATGGCCGCGCAGGAAATCGGCGACGGCGAGCGCATTGGTGTTGGCCTTTTCCATGCGGATCGACAGCGTCTCCAGGCTGCGGCCGAGCATCCAGCAGGAATGCGGGTCGAGCTGGGTGCCGATCGCCCCGCGCAGCGCCTTCACCTGGCGCATCAACGCCTTGGAGCCGAGTGCTGCACCGGCGATCAGGTCCGAATGGCCGCCGACATATTTGGTCAGCGAATAGAGCGAGATATCCGCCCCGTGCTCGATCGGCCGCTGGAAGACCGGGCCGAGCAGCGTGTTGTCGCAGGCGATCACCGGCGTGTGGCCCTGGTTTCGCCCGATCGCATCCGCCACCCGGCGGATCATCGCCACGTCGACAAGGCTGTTGGTCGGGTTGGCCGGCGTTTCGATCAGGATGACCGAAACCCTTCCCTTGCCCATCGCCTCCCCGGCCGCCGCCGTCACAGACTGCTCGTTGACCCCGTCCGCAAACCCGACCGCCGCAACGCCCATGTTGAGGAAGGTTTTCGAGAGCAGCGTTTCGGTGCCGCCGTAGAGCGGTTGCGAGTGCAGCACGCAGTCGCCGGGCCTGACGAAAGCCATCAGCGTCGTGGCAATCGCCGACATGCCGGAGGAAAACAGCACGCAGCTCTCCGCCTGCTCATAGACCGCCAGCCGGTCCTCGACGATCTCGCTGTTGGGATGGTTGAAGCGCGAATAGACCAGCCCCGCGCCCGTTCCCGCCGGGGGATCCTTGCGGCCGGAGACGAAATCGAAGAAGTCGCGGCCTTCCTCGGCGGACTTGAACACGAAGGTGGAGGTGAGAAACACCGGCGGCTTCACGGCCCCTTCGGAAAGCTCCGGGTCGTAGCCGTAGTTCAGCATCTGCGTTTCGGGATGGAGCTTGTGATTGCCGATATGCGTCTTGGAGGGATGCGGGGCGGTCATGAAGGATCTCCTGGCTTGAAAAAAGCGGATGCCATGACCGGAGATAATACCAGAACCGACCCCGCCAAGGGGTGCCGTCCGCGAAAGCCGGATTGTTCAGCGCGCCGCGGGCGCTGCCGGATGTGCGGCGGCTGTCGGACGCGCAGGTGCGGATGGATGCCCGGCGGGCGCGGACGGGTAGGCGGAGGGCAAGGCCGGCTCTCCCCAGGCCGAGATCGGCTGGCCGCCCCTGGTCGTGACGCGCATGTCGTAGAGCGCAAGCGAGGCTTCGACCTGGCGCATGTCGGCGCAGCGGTTGATGATGCCGGCGATATATTGCACGCAGTCGCTGGTGCTGCCCTGTACCGAGCTGGTCGCCCAGTCCTTGACGATGCCGTCGGCGCCGACCAGGAAGTAGGAAAGCCGGTTGTTCTGCGACACGGTCGAACGGCCGACCAGACCACCGAAGCTCGAGCCGGACTCGGTGCGCGCCGCGGGCGCGATATGCCGGTAGATCGTCATCCCGTTCTTCAGTTGGGTCGCGCCGATCATCGGCCCGAACGTCGCGTCGGAGCCGGAAACCCGCGCCAGGGTCGACTGGTTGACATTGGCCACCTCCGCATAGGGACGGCCCATCGCATAGCTGGTGAAGGACCGGTTGGCGGCGTTCTCCGCCTTTTCCGCCACCTGTGAGCAGCCCGCAAGAGCCAAGCCGAACGCCATCGAAAAACCTGCCAGAAAACGCATGAATGCCCCCTGCCTACAACGTCCCGTACCAAAGCCCTGGTCGGTCTCCGGTCGATCAGCGGATGTGCCGGTCGCCCCCGCGGCCCGGTCGCCAGTCACTATCAGATTTTGCATATTTTGAAAGCACCGCCCCCGGCCCTTGCCTGCCGTTTCAAACGGAATCTCCGGCTTTCGGCGGGGCAGGTGTCCGGAGTATGGCGTTGACCCGTGCGCTCGCGCAGGGCTATCACTGCTTGCATCAATAAGGGAGGATGCCCGGGGATATTCCGGGTATGATGATCAGAAGAATGCCACGCCTTTCCGCTTCCACCGCATTTCCCGCCCATGTCGCCGCACCCGGTTATGACCGGGGTCTTCTGAAGCCCGGCATCCTGCATATCGGGCTTGGCGCATTCCACCGCGCCCATCAGGCTGTCTATACCGACACCGCATTGGCTGCGGAGTTCGGCGACTGGGGCATTGTCGGCGTCAGCTTACGCTCGGTGGATATCGTCCATGATCTTGCGGCGCAGGGTGGACTCTATTCGGTAGTCGCCCGCAGCGCCGCCGGGGACCATGCCCAGGTCGTCGGCTCGGTCACCAGGGGCCTGTCGGGCGTCGAGAACCAGGCGGAAATCCTGGCGCTGATGGCCGATCCGGCAATCCGGGTCGTCACCATCACCGTCACCGAAAAGGCCTATGGCATCGATCCGGTTACCGGCGGACTCGACCGTAACCATCCGTCCGTCAAAGCGGATCTCGCCGATCCCAAGTCGCCCACCGGCGTGATCGGTTATCTGGTGGAAGGTCTTTGGCAACGCCATGCCGCCGGCCTGCCGCCCTTTACCGTACTCTGCTGCGATAACCTGCCGACCAATGGCCGCATCGTCCGGCGGCTGGTGATCGAGATGGCCGGCGCTCGCGATCCGGCGCTCGCCAACTGGATCGCCGGCCAAGGCGCCTTTCCGTCCAGCATGGTCGACCGCATCGTGCCGGCCGCGACCGACGAGACGCGGGAACTTGCCGAAACCCTGATCGGCGCCGAAGACAGGCTGGCGCTCAGCACCGAACCCTTCATGCAATGGGTGATCGAGGACCATTTCCCTGCCGGCCGACCCAGGTGGGAAGCCGGCGGAGCGCTTTTCGTCGATGATGTCGAGCCCTATGAGAAAATGAAGCTGCGGCTGCTCAACGGTTCCCATTCGCTGGTCGCCTATCTCGGCCAGCTGAAGGACCTCACATTCGTCCGCGACGTCATGGCCGTGCCGGAATACCAGACACTGGTTCGCCGCCATATGGCGGAGGCGGTCAAGACGCTCGATCCGGTGCCGGGCATCGACCTTGGCCGCTACATGGACCAGCTGATCGAGCGCTTCGAGAACCCGACGATCGCCCACAAGACACAGCAGATCGCCATGGACGGCACCCAGAAACTGCCGCAGCGCATCTTTGCAGGCGCAGTGGAAGCGCTGGCGAATGGTGGAGATGCGTCGTCTGCAGCTTACGTTGTGGCGCTCTGGATCGCCTATGTTTGCAAGGCCGCGGAGATCAACGATCCGCGCGCGGCCGAGCTGAAGGCCGCCGCCGCCAGGATGACGGCGGACGATCCGTCAGCGCCCTTCTTCGCAATCCCGGGCCTGTTCCCCCAGGCTCTCACGGAGAATGGCGCATGGCGCGCGCAGGTGAACGCGGAGCTTGAAAAATTGAACGCCGGCTGATGCCGGCGTCCTCGTGGGCGCGCTGTCGTATCAGGCCTTGAACGTGTAGTCGGCGATCGATTGCGATTTCATCTCGATCGAAAAACCCGGCCGCGATGGCGGCATGTAGGCGGCATTCTCGATGATGCAGGGCTCGACGAAATGTTCGTGCAGGTGGTCGACATATTCGATCACCCTTCCTTCCTTGGTGCCGGACACGGCAATGTAGTCGATCATCGACAGATGCTGGACGTATTCGCACAAGCCCACGCCGCCGGCATGCGGCCAGACGGGGAGATCGTATTTGGCGGCGACCAGCAGCACCGCCAGCACCTCGTTCAACCCGCCCATGCGGCATGAATCGATCTGCACGATGTCGATCGCGCCTTCGGCGATGAACTGCTTGAACATGATGCGGTTCTGGCACATCTCGCCGGTCGCGACCTTCACCGGGTGTATGCCATTGCGTATCTTGCGGTGCCCGGCAATGTCGTCCGGGCTGGTCGGCTCCTCGATGAAGAAGGGTTTTGCAAAGGCGAGCCTGTTGACCCAGTCGATCGCCTGGCCGACTTCCCACACTTGGTTTGCATCGATCATCAGGTAGCGGTCAGGGCCGATCACCTCGCGGGCGATGGTCAGGCGCCTGATATCGTCTTCGAGATCGCGCCCAACCTTCATCTTCACATGGTTGAAGCCGGCATCGACCGCTTCCTTGCAAAGGCGGCGGAGCTTGTCTTCCGGATAGCCAAGCCATCCGGCCGATGTCGTGTAGCAGGCATAACCCTCGCGTTTCAGCACCGCGATACGTTCCGCCTTGCCTGCCTCGGCCCGTTTCAGGATCGCCAGCGCATCCTCGCGCGACAGCGCGTCGGTCAGGTAGCGATAATCGACGATATCGGCGATCTCTTCGGCAGACATCTCGGAAACCAGCTGCCAGACCGGCTTGCCCTTCTGCTTGGCGAGAAGATCCCAGAAAGCGTTGACGACGGCGCCGGTGGCGAGGTGGATGGCCCCCTTGTCCGGACCGATCCAGCGCAACTGGCTGTCGCTGGTCAGATGCCGCCAGAATTTTCCGGGCGCCGCAGCGAAGGTTTCGAGCTCCTGCCCGACCACCAGATGCCGCATCGCCTTGATCGCCATGCAGCAGATGTCGTTGCCCCGCCCGATCGTGAAGGTCAGGCCGTGGCCGGCAAGATCTCCGCTATCGGTATCGAGGATGACATAGGCCGCCGAATAATCCGGGTCCGGGTTCATCGCGTCGGAGCCGTCGAGGCTTTGCGATGTGGGGAAACGAAGATCGAAGACGCGGAGATCGGTGATGCGGGTCATGGTTCTCTCGTGTTGCCTCAGATGGTCCAGCCGCCGTCGATGGCGTAAGCCTGGCCTGACGTATAGGTGGCGCCGGCGAGGTAGAGGGCGAGCTCGGCGATTTCTTCCGGGGTGCCGAGCCGGCCCATCGGCTGGCGGGCGATGAAGGCGGCGCGGGCCTCGTCGTAATTGCCCTGGGCCCGCATCCGGTCCTGCAGCGACGGGCTTTCGACGGTGCCCGGGCAGATGGCGTTGCAGCGGATGCCGTCGGTCACATAATCGGCGGCGACGGATTTGGTGAGCCCGATCACGGCCGCCTTGGTGACGCCATAGGCGAAGCGGTTCGGGACGCCCTTGATGCTGGAGGCAACGGACGACATGTTGATGATCGCGCCGTCCTTTTGCGCCAGCATGCCCGGCAGCACGGCGCGTATAGTGCGGATCATCGCCCTGACGTTGAGGTCGAGGGCGAAGTCGAAGTCGCTGTCCTTCATCTCGAGGATCGAGCCTCCATGGACGAAGCCGGCGCAGTTGAAGAGGATATCGACCGTGCCGATGGCCTCGACACAGGCGACAATGGCCGCGTTATCGAGGACGTCGAGCCTTGCGGTTCTCAGGTTGTCGAGCTTCGGGAGGGCAGCCAGCAGGCTTTCGTTGATATCGGTCGCGTGGACGGTCGCGCCCGCTTCTGCAAAGGCGAGCGCCGCGGCCCGGCCGATACCCTGGCCTGCGGCGGTCACGAGCGCGGTTTTTCCATCAAGTCTGATCGTCATGTCTTGTCCTCGAATTATCCGGCCGGCGGTCAGTCTGATCGAGGAAATCCTCAATCATGATGAAAGACCTCTTCCATCATCGCCCACCACTCGCCTTCTTTGCGGCTGTCGAGCGGCTTCTGGCAAGGGATGGTGAGAGACCACCATTCCTGGTTCTTGGGGTCGGCGGCTATTTTCGCCATGTCGGCTTCAAAGTCCGTGCCATGATATTCCCAGGTTCCGAACAGCAGGTTCTCCGGTTCGCGCAGGAAGATCGTGTAGTTCCTGATGTTGGCGCGGCTGATGAGGTCGAGCACTTCCGGCCAGACGGCGGCGTGCAGGCGCTTGTATTCCGCGATCATCTGCGGCTCGATGCGGATCACCATGCCCATTCGCTGCATCATCGCCTCCTTCAGACTTCCACCAGCGCCTTGACGACGCCAGCCGCCGGGTCGGTCAGTCCCGGAAAACGTTCCGGCACTTCCGACAGCATCATTCTATGGGTGACCAGGGCTGCGGGGATCTCGCCCTCGCGCATCGCCTGCATCACGCGCTCGAAATCCACGGCCGTCGCATTGCGGCTGCCGAGCAGCGTCGTCTCGCGCTTGTGGAATTCCGGATCGGAAAAGGTGATGTCGCTCGAAACGATTGAGACAAGCACGTAGGTGCCGCCATGGGCGACGAAACCGAACCCGCGTTCGATCGCTCTCGAATTGCCGGTCGCATCGAAGACGGCATCGAAGAAGTCGCCACCGGTCAGGGCCGAGAGCAGCCCGTGGTCGTCCGGGCCCAGTTGAACTGTGGAGGCGAGCCCAAGCTGCTGGCGGGCGAAGTCCAGCCGGTCGACGCGGCTGTCGAGAAGCGTCACCGCTCCGCCCTCGAGCGTCGCGAAGATCGCCACTGCCAGCCCGATCGGACCGGCGCCGGTGACCAGAACGCTCTGTCCGGGCTCGATCCTGGCGCGGGCAACCGCATGGGCGCCGATCGCCAGAAATTCCACCATTGCCGCCTGGTCGAGCGAAAGCCCGCCGGCCTTCAGGACGAAGGCTTCCGGCAGGCTCAGATATTCGGTCATGCCGCCGTCGCGATGCACGCCGAGGACGCCGAGGTTTCGGCAGCAATTGGTCCGGCCATTGAGGCAGGCATGGCAGTGGCCGCAGGAGATATAGGGCATGATCGAGACGGTATCGCCGGCCTCAAGCGTACTGCCGGCCGGCGCTTCCTCGACCGTGCCGGCGAGCTCATGGCCCATGACGCGCGGATAGGAGAGATAGGGCTGGTTGCCGGTAAAGATATGCAGGTCGGTGCCGCAGACGCCGATGCGCCGCAGTTTCACCAGCACTTCACCCTCGCCGCGAAGAGGCTTGGGACGGTCGATGGCGCTGAGTTTGCCTGGTTCGTCGCAGATGATCGTCAGCATATTCTTACGCTCCGAGTCGATAGAAACGCTGGGCATTGCCACCGAAGACCTCGCCATGAGCGTCAGCGGGCACGATATCGAGGCATTGGTCCAGCCAGGCCTGGTAGTCCCCCGCAAGCCTCAGCACCGGCCAGTCGCTGCCCCAGATGACCTGTTCGCGGCCGAACAGGTCGAAAATGGTCTCGGCATAAGGCCGCACCGCCTGGGGCTTCTGGTCACCTGCCTCGGTCAGCAGGCCGGAAAGCTTGCAGTGAACGTTCGGCAGTTCGGCGAGCACTTTCATGCGCGCGTACCAGCCGATGAAACGCCCCTCCGAGATCGGCGGTTTGGCGCCATGGTCGATGACGATGTAGAGGTCCGGGTGCCGACGGGCAAAGCCGAGCAGCGGTTCGAGATGGCGTGGCAGCACCAGCGCATCGAAGACCAGCCGGTGTTCGATCATGGCGGCGACGGCGGCGTCGAGCGCCGGATCGTCGATCCAGCGATCGTCGGCGATATCCTGCAGCATCGGGCGAAGACCTTTAAGCTTCGGATGCCGGGCCAGCCGGGCAATGTTCGCAGATGCGCCGGATGCCTTCATGTCCGTCCAGCCGACCACGCCGAGGATGAAGGGCGTCCTGTCGGCGAGATCGAGCATGAACGCCGTGTCCGCCTCGCTCTCCATGGTCTGCACCAGTACCGTGCCGTCGATGCTGGCCGCATCGAGAAGCGGCGCCAAGTCGTCGGGCAGGAAATCCTGGTGGATCGCCTGAAGCTCGGCCGGCGGCCATTGGCCGGTCCGGTCCGCGATCCGCCAGAAATGCTGGTGCGCGTCGATCCGCATGGTCACCCCTCCCGACCGGGCAGCGGCGCGCCATCGGCGATCAGCCCGCGGGCTTTCAGGCGAGACCAGAAGGAGGCGGGGATCTCTTCGCCGAACCAGTCGACATTGGATCTGATCTGCTCGGCGGTGCGTGCGCCGGAGACGACGGTGACCACGGCCGGATGGGCGAGGGGGAATTGCAAGGCCGCCGCCTGCAGGCTGACGCCCTCTTCCTCGCAGGCCGCGCGCAGCACATCGACGCGGGCGAGGACATCGGCCGGCGCGTCTGTATAGTTGAACTTGCGGTTGCCGGCGAGCAGGCCGGAATTGAACGGGCCGGCCACCACGATGCCGACGCGCTGGCTGGCGCAATCGTCCATGAAGGCAAGGCTCTGTTGTTCGAGCAGCGTGTAACGGCCCGCGAGCATGGCGACATCGATGTCGAAGACCTGCATCGCGTCGCGGATGATCTCCCACTCGTTGACGCCGAGGCCGACTGCTTTGGTAAGTCCTTCCTCACGGAGTTTCTTTAGCGCGCGAAAACCGCCGCCGGCTGTCAGCTGGTACCAGTAGTGCTGGTGCTTGTCGCCATGGGTCATGCTGCCGATATCGTGGATATAGAGGATATCGGGTTTCAGGATGCCGAGCCGCTGCTGGCTTGCCTCGAACGACCACATGATGCCGTCATAGCTGTAGTCGAAGACCGGCCGGAAGGGCAGCGGCTCGACATATCCGTCTTCCTGCGAGCCGACCGTCTCGTCCGGCTGCATGAGCCGGCCGACCTTGGTGCTGAGCACGAAGTCGCCGCGCGGCAGGTCGGTCAGCATCGTGCCCAACCGCCGTTCGGAGCGTGTGTATCCGTAGAAGGGCGCCGTATCGTAATAACGGATGCCGGCCTCCCAGGCGGCCCCAAAGGCGCCGGCCGATTCCTCATATGAGGTCTTGTGGTAGAGGTTGCCCATCTGCGCGCAGCCGAGACCCATGACGGTGAGATCCACGGGGGCATTTGGCAGCTTTCGGCGCTCAGTGACATTCATGGGATAGTCCGAAATTCCTGATGATGACGGGGACGGACGCGCACCATTCGCGATGCGCGCCCGCGGGGGTAACCTTAGTACAGAACGTTCTTGGCTTCCGGCTTGTCGATATTGTCCTTGGTGACCACGACGACGCCGGTATCGACGAACTTTTCGACCTTCTCCTTGTTGATCGACTGGAGCACTGTCTTGACGCCGAGTTCGCCCATCTGGAAGGAGCCCTGCACCGCGATTGCCGACAGCGTGCCGTCTTTCACGAATTCCTGCAGGTCCTGATTGCCGTCAAAGCCGATCGCGACCACCTTGCCGGCCTTGCCGGACTGTTTCAGCGCGCGGCCCATGCCGATCGCCGTCGGCTCGTTGGCGCCGAAAATGCCCTTCAGGTCGGAATTGGCGGCCAGCACGTCGGTCGTCTGGTTGAGCGCCGTCGCCATCTGGGACTGCGAGTAGAACGGCCCGACGATGGTCAGCTTCGAATTCGCCTTGATATAGTCAGTAAAGCCGCCGACGCGTCCGATCTCGGAGCCGGCACCCGCGACGTAGGACATCACGGCGATCTTGCCTTCCTTGCCGACCTTGTCGATCAGTGCCTTGGCGGCAAGCTCGCCGGCCTTCTTGTT
This sequence comes from Neorhizobium sp. USDA 3394, assembly GCF_056280385.1. NCBI lineage: Bacteria > Pseudomonadati > Pseudomonadota > Alphaproteobacteria > Hyphomicrobiales > Rhizobiaceae > Neorhizobium > Neorhizobium sp. USDA 3394. The sequence continues at coordinate 87,114 of NZ_JBWCDU010000002.1, read as the reverse complement.
ATCGGTAGCGAGGAACGACTGGTAATATTGCTCGGAGCCCTTGGCGAGCAGCGAGTCGATGATGATGACCGGGATGCGGGCCTCCCAGGCCTTCTTGACGGCCGGGACGAGCGCGTCCGGATCGGAGGGGGCGAGAACGATGCCGGAGACCTTCCGGTTGACGGCGTTCTCGACCATGTTGACCTGGTCGGCGATCGCCGATTCCGCGGCCGGTCCCTGGAAGGTCATGGTGTTGCCGGCGCCGCCGGCCTTCATGGCGGCATCGGCACCCTTCTGGACATTCTGCCAGAAGGTGGAATTGACGGTCTTCACGATGACGGCGATTTCGCCGGCCCAGGTCGGGACAGCACTGGCCGAGAACGCGGTGAGCGCGATCACGGATGTCAGCAATGCGGCAGCAAGCTTTCTCATGTCTTCCTCCTCTTTTCGTTGGCCGGGAACGGCCGGTTTTTCTAGAGAGCTCCTCACTCCCCTTGAAGTCTCGCGGGTAAAGGTCCGCGTGCCCTTATCTCAGCGGCGATTGCGCAGCTGGTCGATCCATACGGTGACCAGGATGACGAGGCCGATGATGATCTGCTGCGTGAAGGCGGAGACGCCGTTCATGTTGAGGCCGTTGCGAAGGATGCCGATCACGAAGGCGCCGATCGCGGTGCCTGAAATCGTGCCGACGCCGCCGATCAGCGAGGTGCCGCCGATGACCGCGCTGGCGATGGCGTCGAGTTCGTACATCACGCCCTCGTTCGGCTGGGCGGTGACGAGGCGCGACATCAGTACGCAACCAGTGAGGCCTGCCAGCGTGCCGGAGAGCACATAGGTGAAGCTCACGATGCGGGCGACGTTGACGCCGGAAAGCCGCGCCGCATCGGCGTTCGAACCGACCGCATAGATATGCCGGCCGAGCACCGAGCGGTTGAGCATGTATGAGACGGCAATCGCAATCGCGATCATCAGGATGACGGGGTAGGGGATGCCGGGGAAGACGATGGTCGGAAAGCCGTCGTCGCCGATGGTGACGACCCGGAAGAGCGAGCCGTTGCCGAGCTCGCCGAAGGATTCGCCGAGCCCCGAGACGGCCCGCGCGCCGGTAATCTGCAGCGCCACGCCGCGGGCGATCATCATCATGCCGAGCGTCGCGATGAAGGGCGGCAGCTTCATCCTGGTGACGAGAACGCCGTTGATGAAACCGCAGGCCGAGCCGGTCAGAATGCCGCAGATCATGCCGAGCCAGACGGGCGTGCCGAAATCCTTGACGGCCAGCGCCGCGACCACCCCGGAAAGCGCCAGGACCGAGCCGACCGACAGGTCGATGCCGCCGGTGATGATGACGCAGGTGGCGCCGATGCCGAGAAAGGCGATCGAGGTCACCTGCAGCGCCACCGTCATGCCGTTGTCGATGGTGAAGAATGCGCTGCTGGTTGCCGAAAACACGCCGATCAGCACGAACAGGCTGCCGAGTGCGGCGAATTTCTGGATGATATCCTTCTGGCGGTCGCTGAACGTGCCGCTCTTCTGTTTCGATATTTCGGTAATTTCAGCCATGTTATGCCCTCATCCTGCCGACCGAGCGTAGCCGGAGGCGTATCGCATGATCTCTTCCTGGTCGGTTTTCGCCGTCTCCAGCACGCCGGTGATACGGCCCTGATGGAAGACGGCCACGCGGTCGGTCATGCCGAGGATCTCCGGCAGCTCGGAACTGATCAGCACGACGCCGATGCCGTTTGCCGCAAGCTCGTCCATGATCCGGTAGATGGCGAGCTTGGCGCCGACGTCGATGCCGCGCGTCGGTTCGTCGAAGAACAGCAGCTTCGATTTGCGGAACAGCCATTTGCCGATGATGATCTTCTGCTGGTTGCCGCCCGAGAGAAGGCGAACCGGCTGCTTGATCGAGGGCGTGCGGATGTTCAGGAGATCGATATAGTCATTGGTGGCCTTGGTTTGCCTGGCGAAGTCGATCAGGCCGAAACGGTTCGAGACCGCCTCCATATTGGCGAGCGTCATGTTGGCGTCGACCGGCATCTTGACCGCCAGCCCCTGCGCCTTGCGGTCCTCGGACAGATAGGCGATGCCGGCAGCGATCGCATCGCGCGGCGAGGTGATGGCGAGCGTCTGGCCGTGCAGGGTGACCTTGCCGGCATCGAGCGGATCGGCGCCGAAGATGGCGCGCGCCACTTCCGTGCGTCCGGCGCCCATCAGGCCGGCAAAGCCGAGGACCTCGCCGCGGCGCAGCGTGAAGGAAATATCGTGGAAGACACCGGCGCGTGAAAGATCTTGCGCCGAGAAGATGATTTCGCCGCTCGGAACCGACGTACGTTCGGGAAACTTCTCCTCCAGCGACCGACCGACCATTTTCGAGACGATCGCATCGACGCTGGTGGCGGCAAAATCGTCGGTGGAAATGTAGCGACCGTCGCGCAGCACCGTGACGCGGTCGACGATCTCGGACATTTCGTCGAGCCTATGCGAGATATAGACGATGCCGACGCCCGACGTCTTCAGATCGCGGATGACCTTGAACAGCTTTCCCGTCTCCTGCTCGGTCAGCGACGAGGTCGGTTCGTCCATGATCAGCACTTCGGCGTCCAGCGACAATGCCTTGGCGATCTCGACCATCTGGCACTGGGCGACGGAAAGGCCCCGCACCGGCCGGTCCGGATTGATGTCGACCCCGAGCCGGTCGAGGCATCGCTTGGCGTCGGCCCGCAGTTTCTTGCGGTCGACCAGAAAGCTCCCGCCGAGGAAACCGCGGCGCGGTTCCCGGGCGAGATAGATGTTTTCCGCCACCGTCAGGTGCGGCACGAGATTGAGTTCCTGGTGGATGATGGCGATTCCGGCGGCTTCCGATTCCCGCGTCGAGGAGAAATGCCGTTCCTCGCCCTTGTAGGTGATCGTGCCTGAACTCGGTTGGTAGACGCCGCTGACGATCTTCATCAGCGTCGACTTGCCGGCGCCGTTTTCGCCGCAGACGGCGTGAACCTCGCCGCGGCGGAGGTCGAAATGGACGTTGGCGAGCGCTTTGACGCCTGGGAAATCCTTGCTGATATTGTCGAGGCGGAGCAGCGGCTGGGTCGTCGAAGCCGATGCGGCATGGCCCGGCAGCATGGCGGCGCCATGTATGGTCTGCCCAAGCTCGGCCGGACGGTTTTCCACTTTTGCCTCCCCGGGCCGGTCAGGCCCACTCGCCGGCGGCTCCTCCCTCCGGCGTTGACAATGGGTAAACCTGAGGGCGGAAGTGGTCAAGCCAATTTTTCACGCCTCAGCGCAGACCCGTGGCGGCGGACATGAAGAAGCGGCTAGTATGGCTAAAATCGTTCAAAATCAATGATGAGAATTTGTTTGTTGCTCTCCCTAATCCTACTGATATGGTAAGGCCAAATTGTTCGGGACGACGAAATTCATGAACGGACCCATCAAGACGGCAGAACCACGGCGGCTGTATCAGCAGATAGCCGACCAGATCCGGGTGCTGATCCAGGGCGGCCAGTTTCCGGCCGGCGCACGCCTGCCGGCCGAGCGCGAGCTTGCCCAGCAGCTAGGCGTCTCGCGCCCATCCTTGCGCGAGGCGCTGATCGCGCTCGAGATCGACGGAAGCGTCGAAATCCGAATGGGGTCAGGCATCTACGTGACGGCCGAGCCGGACCGGCGGCCATGGCAAAGCGGCTCCATGGGCGAAAGCCCGCTCGAGCTGATGCAGGCAAGGGCCGCCGTCGAAGGCGCGGTCATCCTGCTCGCGGCGGCAAGGATCACGCCGGAGACGTTGCGGTCGTTGCGCCAGACGCTCGACCAGATGCGCACCGAGATCGCCGAGGGGCGCAAGGCGCTCGATCTCGACCGGCTTTTCCATCTGACCATCGCCAGCCAGTCGGGCAATTCGGTGCTGGCGCATATCGTCGGCGACCTCTTCGACGAGCGCCACAGCCCGATGTCGGCGCAGATCCGGGTGCGGTTCGAGACGCCTGAAACCTGGGGCGCTGCTCTGGCCGAACACGAAGCGATCTATGCGGCGCTGGAAACACGCAATCCGCTTCTGGCCCAGGCGATGATGCATGCACATCTGGAGGAATCGAAACAGCGCTGGATGAACCACGAGACACGGTGATATTCCTGTGGCTGTTTCGGGAGGAAACGAAAAATGGATCTTGCGGCTTCACCCATCATCATCTTGAATCCGATCGACGACGTCGGTGTCGCAAGGCAGTCGATGCGGGCCGGCGGCCCGACCGGTTACGGCGATCTTGCCGCCCGCGAGCTGATCGGCCGTGGCCACAAGGTGGCGATCAGGGCGATTCCCACCGGCGGCGAGGTGAAGAAATACGGCCAGGTGATCGGCGTCGCGACGCAGGACATCGCCCCCGGCAGTCACGTGCACCTGCATAACCTCGCCATGCTGCCCTCCGAGCACGAGCATCAGTTCAGCGTCGATATCGAGGAAAAGGGCATGCTGCCGGAAGCCGAGCGGCGCACCTTTATGGGCTACGACCGGGGCCTCGGCGGCGCGGGCACCCGCAACTATATCGGCGTCATCTCGTCGGTGAACTGTTCCGCCACGGTGTCGCGCTACATCGCCGACTATTTCAACCGCCTGGGCGGGTTGGACGGTTTCGACAATATCGATGGCGTCGTGGCGCTCACCCATGGCGGCGGTTGCGCGCTCAACAACAAGTCGGAAGGCTATCGGCTGCTGATCCGCACCATCCAGGGTTATGCCCGGCACCCGAATTTCGGCGGCATCCTGATGATCGGCCTCGGCTGCGAAACCAACCAGATAGCCCCGATCCTCGAACATTACCGCATGGAAGAGGGCGAGCGGCTGCGGACGATGAACATCCAGCAGCATGGCGGGACGCGCAAGACGATCGATGCGGCAATTGCCATCATCAAGGAGATGCTGCCCGGCGTGAATGCCGCGACGCGCACGCCCCAGCCTCTCTCAAAACTGAAGCTTGCGCTCGAATGCGGCGGCTCGGACGGCTATTCCGGGATTTCCGCCAATCCCGCCCTCGGTTATGCCTCGGACCTGATCGTCCGCAACGGCGGCACCACCGTGCTCTCAGAAACGCCTGAAATCTACGGCGCCGAACATCTTCTGACCCGCCGCGCGGTCACGCCGGACGTGGCGAAAAAATTGCTGCAGCGGATCGACTGGTGGCGGGACTATACAGCCCGCAACGGCGACGAGCTCAACAACAACCCTTCACACGGCAACAAGCTCGGCGGCCTGACCACCATTCTGGAAAAATCGCTCGGCGCGGTCGCCAAGGGCGGGTCGATGCCTTTGAAGGCGGTCTACGAGTTCGCCGAGACCGTCACGGAGCCGGGTTTCGTGTTCATGGATACGCCTGGCTACGATCCGGTCGCGGTGACCGGGCAGGTCGCGGGCGGCTGCAACGTCATCTGTTTCACCACCGGCCGCGGCTCGGTTTCGGGTTTCAAGCCGTCTCCCTGCATCAAGATCGCCACCAATTCCGAAATGTACGAGCACATGAAGGAAGACATGGACCTGAACTGCGGCGGCATCGTCACCGGCGAGGAGACGATCGAACAGGCGGGACTGCGGATTTTCGAGGATGTAATCGCGGTGGCCTCGGGCAAGAAGACGCTCAGCGAGATCTACGACTACGGCGACAACGAATTCGTGCCGTGGCAGGTGGGGGCAGTGACCTGAAAAGGCCCCCTCTCCGTCATCCTCGGGTCAAGCCCGAGCATTTACCGAAACCGACAAACGGGATGAAGCGATATCCAGGCTTTAGCTCATAGCCGGGTTTCCCGCTGCAGGCGATCCAGTCGAGGATGGTGCCAAGCTCGCCTTACAAGGTGATGCCGTAGCTGCCGCGCTTATCTGCGGGGACCACGATGATGCAGTCGATGACCACACGGATGGTGGCGGCAGCCTCAAGCGCCTCGTCAGGAAGGGACAACGTCTCGGTCAAACGCTCGATCCGGCGCCGATAGGTTGCGCGATGCCCGGATGAAGCTCAGGAACGTCCTGCGGGATGTCGGAGAGATGGGCGGTGAGGCTGTCCTGTCTGGTTTCCAGCTCGGTCAGGCGGTCGGACAGGGCCGCGATGCCAGCCGCCTTGCTCGATGACGCGCATGATCTCGGCAACGGCCTTTGCAACCTCGGCAAGCTCGCGACGGTTGGCCTCGGTGGAATGGACCAACCCGTGCTAGACCGTCCCGGCAACCTTACAGCATTGTGCCCGACGCTCAACTATCATCCTGAATCGATAACCTTCTGAAACGATTGGAGGCGACGATGCGCATGCCACGGGACTTCGATGCGGAACTGAAGGCGCTGGGTGACAGGCCGCGAGAACTGAAGAGCCGCAAGGTGCAGCAACTCGGCGAACTGGTCATCGCCACGGGAGCTGACGCCCTGAGCGCCGACGAACTGGCCGGCGCGTTGATTGTCCTGGTGGAAACGACAGATGCGGGAAAGGCGGGGGGCATGGGCCAAGCTCGGCACCGCCTTCTTTCGAAGCAAGTCACGTCGATCTGCAGAGGCGATTGGTTGTGACGCAGGAAAATATCGACATGCTGCGTACCCCGGCTAATGTCGCGTGGGGTTGCGCAGGTTTTCGTCGATGGCGATGCATTCCTCGTTGGTCACGATCTCTATGTCACCATTGGCCCTAAGCCAATTTGCTGCAAGAGGGTATAAGCTGACTTCCTCAGGGATTGCGAAAAGCTCATCGTCTAGCTGCTCCAGCACTGGCTGCTCCACATGAGGGGGAAATGTTTCAAGCCTGCGTTGAACCTCGTCTGGTTCAGCCTTCGTCCATTGTATCATCCTATGAAGTATGTCAGCCTGCTTGTCAGCGCCAATGAGCCTCAGTCCAGAAAGTGCGACGGCGAACTCTTCCTGATCTCCACCAAGGTTGAAGATGTATTGGTTATGGCCGCCATTGCGGACCTCGCCTTCGTAGCGGAGGGCACAGTAGATTTCTATCTCGGGACACTGAATGTCGGATAGTTCCTTCCGCAATTTCCCGACTTGCCCGCTGTGGAAAGCCCATATCGCGGAATGAAAATTCTCAATCAGGTCCTCGTCGTTTTGCAAATCAATGGGGGGTAGATAAACTTTCATTATCGTGACTGCTCCAATGACCTGCGCCGCCGAACGTCTCGCGTGCTCGACTTCGTTCTCATGAGCGGAGGTTACCCCAAGTCCACCCCGGAAAGAAGCTATTGAGGTTATCCTGAATGCGTTCCGCGGGCTTGGATATCAGATCACCCCGTGCTGCCTGTCAAGACTGCCGAGCTCCAGTTGGGGCAGGGGCCCTCCCGCGAGTGCATGGTCAGGACCTCGACCCGGATCGAGAGCCCGGCTCTGTGGGTTCGCCGAATGGCGGCGTTCATTATGCGAAGTGCTTCGGCCATGTGTTCTTGGGCCTCGGCGCGTTCTTCGAGGGCACAGAGTTCTATGTCCATGCTGGCGGTCTTGAGTGTTACGCTGTAGTTAACCGATGACGTAACCCATGTTCTGCTCCTGACTGCAAGAGCAACAGAATGGACATTCGCCGTTCTCTCTGCTGCAGTTGCGGCGACGCCATGAGGAACCGCCTGCGCGGAGCCGAGCACAACGGTGTTGAGGAAGCTGGGCAGGAGACCTGGTTGGAATGGAGGAGGTAAAGCCTCTGTCCCCAAGTGGGGGACTCCGATCTCCGATACCATCACAGAAATGGCAGCCTGTTGAAGCGCCATGTTGCCTGGTGACCGTTAATTATGCAACTCAAAAAGAGGCATTTTCAAATACCTGAGACAGCAAGTTGGCGATCAAGCAATAGTATCTGTGGGAATACAAATTGTTAGAATAGCTAGGCTTTCCTGTATAGTTATTCGAAATATAAAGGACAAATTCCGAAAGGCTCAAAGGGCAACGGCCTGAGCCGCTGCCCTTGTTTTGCGTTGACCTTATGTCGCCCCTTACCGGATGACCATCTGCTGCGGTGCGCCGGGCTTTGCGGGCTGTTGCAGCTTGACCGGAGCTGGGGTCTGCGTGCCGAACAGCTTGTCGCGTTCGCGCCACAGGGCGGGCAGCGACAGCAGCGCGATCGAGACCAGCGCAATCGCGGTCTTGGTGAACTCGTTGAGCTCCGGCGTCCGTCCGTCGAAATAATAGACGAAGTAGACGATCGCGACATGCCACACATAGACGTAGAGCGAGTGGCGGCCGAGGAGCTGCAGGTACTTGATCGAGAACACCCAGGTGATCGCACCGGCGATGCGGCGCACCCACTCGTCCTTGTGCTTCGGACCTGCGACGATCAGCCAGGTGACCAGCATCGCGACGGCTGCGAAGTTCAGGAGATAGACCGGGCCGAAATCGGCGCGGATTTCCATCGAGGCGAACTTGCCGATCATGTGGGGGGGCATCAGCTCATGCGCGGTGATCAGGCGCAGCGGCAGGAAGAACAGAACCATCAGCAGCGCTACCTTCGGGATGAAGGTATTGTCTGGCGACAGGATATTGCTCCACTTGATCTTGCCGGCCGAGGTCAGCGCGCCGAGTACGAGACCGGCGTAGAAGACGATCTGCCAGCCGAGCAGGTTGAACGATGCGCGGATGCCCTGGTCGTCCGCACCCATGACCATGTCGTTGAGCGGGGTCGTGGCGATCTGCTGCAGGCCGAGCTGGGCCGCCATCCACAGGATCACCGAACCGGCTACCACATAATGCCACTTGTCCTCCAGCACCAGCTTCACCAGCATCGGAGCGAAGAGCATGTAGACGATATACTGGGGCAGGATGTCCATGAAGGTCGGCTGGTACAGGAAGGTCGCGATCGCAGCGAGGCGCAGCGGGTCGTCGAAGGTCGTGTAGCCCAGCCAGTTGAACCAGATCGAATAGGCGCCCGGCAGCAGCATCTGCGCGACGAGCACAACCAGCACGATGCCCATCGCATAACGATAAAGCTCGAACGCCCGGTTGTAGATCGCCGTGCGGCCGGCCGCGTAACCGTTCTTCAGCATCTTCTTGGCATAGACCATGCCGATCAGGAGACCGGACAGGAATACGAAGCCCTGGGCGTCTTCCACGAAGGCGAGCTGATTGTGGTTGATCTTCACCAGAAAATAGCCGCCGGCAAAGATCAGATGGTTCAGCACCATGAAAACGAGGAAGTATCCTCGCATACCATCAATAATATCAAAGCGTTTCATCGGTCGCGGTCTCCGTCTTTGCCGGTCCCGAACGCTCTCGCCTTTCGGTCCGTAAGGCCTCTGCGGGCCAGGATGTACGCGGCTAAACGCGGCAAAAAGCCGGACAGTTCCAGCCCTATCTGGGCGTTTAGACCTGATCTACTGTAAACAGTCCGTGATGACTCGGGGATGAACGCTGGGTTGGGTGCGGTTCACACTATTCCGCCGCGACGCGTTTCAGCCCTGCAACCTGAGTGAGGTAGGCGCGCATGGCGGCGGGCTTCACCGGCTTGTGCTGTACGCCGATGTCGTGGCGCTCCGCCTCGGCACGGACTTCGGGCGTGCGGTCGGCGGTTATGATCAGCGCGGGGATGTCTGCCTGATATCTCTGGCGGAGCTTGAGAATGGCCTCGATGCCGTTGCCGTCGTCGAGATGATAGTCGGCGATGATGATTTCCGGCGGCGGTTCGCGGCGCTCAATGATGTCGTCCAGCGCAGCCAGCGAATCCGCCTGACCGACGGTGCAGCCCCAGCCGGTGATGAGCAGCTTCATGCCTTCGAGGATCCGCGGCTCGTTGTCGATGCACAGCACCCGCAGCCCGTTCAGCGGCTGCGAGCGCTTGCGGCGCTCCAGCTGGCCGGCGGCATGGACTGTCTGCGATGCGCTCATGTCCATCGGCATCTGTACCCGGAAGATCGTGCCGCGGCCGGGCGTCGAGGCAAGCTGGACCGGATGATTGAGCACCCGCGAAATGCGATCGACGATCGACAGGCCGAGACCGAGGCCGGCCGCCGTCTTCGCACCCTCGTCCAGCCGGGCGAATTCCCTGAACACGGTGCGGAACTTGGATGGCGGGATGCCGATGCCGGAATCGAGCACCTCGATGATAACCTGGTCGCCGCGCCGGCGGGCGCCGATCAGCACCTTGCCGTCGATCGTGTATTTGATCGCGTTGGAGACGAGGTTCTGCACCAGGCGGCGCAGCAGGTTGGCGTCGGAGCGGACCTTCAGCGATGTCGGCATGACGACGAATTCGAGGTCCTTCTCGCGAGCCATGGGCGCGTAGTCGGTTTCAATGCGTTTGAGAAGGTCGTCCAGCGGTACCGAGGTGAAACGCGGCTTCATGGCGCCGGTATCGAGCCTCGAAATGTCGAGCACCGCGCCGAGGATCGCCTCGACCGATTCCAGCGCGGAATCGATATTGCGGACCAGCGAACCGTTGTTGTCGGAGGCGCCGAGCCGCTCCACCAGCGCCGAGGAATAGAGCCGGGCGGCGTTGAGCGGCTGCAGGATGTCGTGGCCGGCGGCCGCGAAGAACCGGGTCTTGCCGATATTGGCCTCGTCCGCGGATGCCTGCGCCTCGGCAAGCTCCTTGTTGACGCGGGTGAGTTCGGCGGTGCGCTCGCCGACCCGCTGTTCCAGCGTCTCGTTTGCCTGTTTCAGCGCCTGGTCGGCAGCAACGCGATCGGAAATATCGGTGAAGGTCGCGACGATGCCCTTGTCCGGCATGGCGTTGGAGCGCACTTCGATGATCCGCTCGCCGCCGTTCAGCACCAGCGAGAAGGGCGCGTCGAGCGTCTGGAACTGGCGGATCACCTTCGCCTGATCGGCTGCCGCGAGATCACCGCGTTCCGAAAGGATGGCGACCATGTCGGCGAGCGGAAAACCGACCTGGCCCACCTGTTCCGGCAGGTCGAGCAGATTGCGGAAGCGCCGGTTCCAGATGGTCAGGCGCTCGGAACTGTCGAACACGGCGATGCCCTGGTCCATCTGGGACAGCGCAGTCTGCAGCATGTCCTGGTTATATTGCAGCGCCTCGCTTGCCTGGTCGAGCAGCCAGGCCGTATCGGAATTGGTGTCCTCGGCCTTCTGCAGGATCAGCGACAGGACAAGCCGGGCAGAGGACGAGCCGATGGCGCTGCCGAGCAGCTGTTCGGAAAAATGGATCATCGCCATGTCGGCGGGCTGGTCGTCGCTGAATGTACGGCCGGCCGTCTTTTCGTAATTGGAAAAGGAGCGCCGCATGCGTTCCTCGCCGAGATAACGTGCGATCGCTGTCTTCAGGTCGCCGACGCCGACGCGGGTCTTCCAGCCGCGGGTGGCAAATTGCGAGCGCAGGTGCCTTTTCACAAAAATGCCGGCCTGGATGCGCTCGACGGGACGCGGATTACGCGACAGCGACCCGAGCACGAAGGCGAGCATGTTGAGCGTCAAGCTGAAGATCGTCGCATTGACCAGCGGGTCCGTCTGCGCCCCGGAGAATATGCCGGTGCCGGGGAACAGGAAATTGAGGACGGCGGTGGCCACATGGGAATTGTCCGGGCCGCCGAGGCTCGGCACGAACAGCAGATAGGCCCAGGCGAGGAAGCCGAAGGACATGCCGAGGATGGCGCCGCGGGCGTTGGCACGGCGCCAGACGAGGCCGCCCAGGAGGGCAGGAGCTACCTGCGCAATGGCCGCAAATGCCAGAAGCCCGATCGAGGCAAGCCCGGACTGGCTGTCGGCCATGCGGTAATAGGCATAACCGAGGATCAGAACGCCGAAGATCGCAACGCGGCGGATGTTCAGCAGCGTGCGGGTAAAATCGGTGCGCTGGCCGGAGCGCGCCGCCATCAGCCGTTGCCTGAGGAAGATCGGGATGATGATGTCGTTCGACACCATGATCGAGAGTGCCACGGATTCGACGATCACCATGGCGGTGGCGGCGGAAAAGCCGCCGATGAAGGCGATCAGCGAAACCACCTTCAGTTCGCCGGCGAGCGGCAGGGTCAGCACGTAGAGGTCGGCGTCACCCGTACCGCCGAAGGTGATCAGTCCGGCCATGGCAACGGGCAATACGAAGATATTGATGGCGACGAGGTAGAGCGGCAGCAGCGCGCTCGCCACCTTGCGCTCCTTTGTCGTGCGGTTCTCGACCACCGTGACGTGGAACTGCCGCGGCAGCATGATGATCGCAAACGCCGACAGCGCGATCAGGACCAGCCAGCGGCTGATCGGCGTCTCGTAGGCGAGCGCCGAACCGACGAGCATGTTTTCGGACGCCTTGGCGAGCAGGTCGGCCGGCCCGTCGAAGAGAATGAAGAAGACCGAAAAGCCGACCGTCGCAAAGGCGAGCAGCTTGACCACCGATTCCATCGCGACTGCAAGGATCAGCCCGTCCTGATGCTCCGTCGCATCCGTATGGCGGGTGCCGAAGATGACCGCGAAACAGGCCATCATCAGCGTGACGATCAGCGCCAGGTCGATGAAATAGAGATTGCCGCTGCCGATGCCGTAATCCGACGGATTGACCATGGCGGCGACCGAACTCGACACCGCTTTCAGCTGCAGCGCGATATAGGGAACGGCGCCGACCAGCGCGATGATCGCGACGATCATCGCGACCGTGGAATTCTTGCCGTAGCGGGCGGCGATGAAATCGGCGACCGAGGTGAGCTTCTCGGCCTTGGCGAGTTCGACGATACGCCGGATGATCGGCATGCCGAGCGTGAAGGCGAGGATCGGGCCGATATAGATGCCCGTGAACTCCAGGCCCCTCTGCGAGGCAAGCCCGACGCCGCCGAAATAGGTCCAGGAGGTGCAGTAGATCGCAAGGCTCAGCGCATAGACGATCGGCCTTCCGTTCTTCGGCACGCCGAAGACACGGCTCCGCCGGTCGCCGTAGCTCGCCACCGCAAACAGCAGCAGCACATAGGCGAAAGCCGAAACGAAAATGATCCAGCCCGGAAGCATTGCTCCTCCGCAAAAGGCTTTCTGAAGCTCGAACATTAGGGGAAAAGCATGCGCTTGGAAATCTGCGGGCTCTCGGCAAAAAGTCCAATAGACGGCCGGATTTAAGGGTCTCGCGAACGCATCTTTTCAGGCGCGGCGAAAGCGCTATGTTGGGCATGGCTCAATCTGAAACGCCATGGGGGAAAATGGCCATGTCAATGATCAGCGAATTCCGTTCCTTTATTGCCAAGGGCAATGTCGTCGACCTCGCGGTCGGTATCATCATCGGCGCCGCTTTCACGGGCATCGTAAAATCGCTGGTCGACGACATCGTGATGCCGATCGTCGGCGCGATCACCGGAGGCGGCTTCGATTTCTCGAATTATTTCCTGCCGCTGTCGAGCGCCGTCACGGCGCCGTCCCTCGCCGCCGCGCGCGAACAGGGCGCGGTGTTTGCCTACGGTAATTTCATCACCGTTCTCATCAATTTCGTGATCCTCGCCTTCATCATCTTCCTGATGGTGAAGGCCGTGAACAAGATGCGCCTGGCCGATGAGAAGAAGTCAGCCGAGGAAGCGCCTTCGCCGCCGCCGGCCGATATCCAGCTTCTGACCGAAATCCGCGACCTCCTGAAGGTAAAGTGATCTTTTGATCACGCACCAAGGATTCATCAGCGGAATCGATCTCTGCCTCACGGATTATCATGGGATTCCACGGCTTTCCTGCGCTAAGGATGTGGGAAACAGCCCCGAGGGAATTCCATGTCGATCATCTCCAGTCTCAGCCCCCGCGCCGTCGCCGCGCCCGAAAGCGGTATTGTCGAGGTTCTCAATTATGCCCGCGGGCGGGAGGGATTGATCCCGCTCTGGGCCGGTGAAGGCGATCTGCCGAGCCCGGACTTCATCAACCGGGCCGCGACCGAAGCCTTGCTCGGCGGCGAGACCTTCTACACCTGGCAACGCGGCATTCCCGAACTGCGCCAGGCGCTGTCGGACTATTACGCGCGGCATTTCGCGGTGTCGCTGCCGGTCGAGCATTTTTACGTCACCGGTTCCGGCATGCACGCGATCATGCTCGCGGTGCAGGCGGTGACTTCTCCCGGCGACGAGATGATCTATCTGTCGCCGACCTGGCCCAACATCATCTCGGCGATCGAGATCTCCGGCGCCCATTCCGTCGGCCTGCCGCTCGATTTCGTCGGCGGCCGTTGGTCGCTCGATCTTGCCAAGCTGGAAGCGAAGATCACGTCGAAGACCAAGGGCCTGTTCATCAACACGCCGGCCAACCCGACCGGCTGGTCCGCGACGCTGGATGATCTGAAGAATATCCTGACGCTCGCCCGCAAGCACGGCATATGGATCGTCGCCGACGAGATCTATGCCCGGTATTATTACGGTGGCGCCGCAAGGGCTCCGTCCTTCCTCGACATCATGGAGGAGGGCGACCGGATCATCTTCGCCAATTCCTTCTCCAAGAACTGGTCGATGACCGGCTGGCGGGTCGGCTGGATCGTCGCTCCGCCAGAAATGGGGCAGGTTATCGAAAACCTGGTGCAGTATTCGAATTCCGGCGTGGCCCAGTTCCTGCAGCGAGGTGCCGTGGTGGCACTCAACCAGGGCGATGATTTCGTGAACGCGAACATCGCGAGGGCGACCGAGGCGCGCGACATTCTCTGCGACGCGCTGATTGCCACCAACCGGGTCGAGACGCTTAAACCAGACGGCGCGCTTTACGCTTTCGTCAAAGTGGACGGCATCACCGACAGCCGCAGCGCAGCGCTCGATATCGTCGACAAGATCGGCGTGGCGCTGGCGCCCGGTTCGGCTTTCGGCAAGGGCGGCGAGCTTTTCCTGCGCGCCTGTTTCCTGCGCGATCCGAAGCAGATCGAAGAGGCGGCCGGCCGCCTCTCCGACTATATCAAGCGGCTTTGAACCGTTCCGGCACGCAAACGATAAAATTCGAGCGATCTGCTCAAGAGCGCGTTTGCCTTAGGCCTAGATAAACCCGGCGCAACCGGCGTCGGGTAAGCATTGTTGAAGACTGCCCGTGTTTTCGTCCTGCCAACGATAAGAAAGCAGGGAAGTATAAACATGGCAGTTCTGGTAACAGGCGGCGCGGGTTACATCGGCAGCCACATGGCCTGGGCTTTGCTCGACGCGGGCGAAGAAGTTGTCGTTCTCGACCGGCTGTCGACCGGTTTTCGCTGGGCGGTGCCGGCCGAGGCGCGCTTCTATCTCGGCGACGTCGGCGACCGCGCCGTTCTTTCGCAGATCTTTGCCGAAAACGACATCAACGCGATCCTGCATTTCGCGGGCTCGATCGTGGTGCCGCAATCGGTCGCCAACCCGCTGGATTATTACGAGAACAACACTGGCAATACCCGGCTGCTTGCCGCAGCCGCGATCGCCGCCGGTATTCGCCATTTTGTCTTCTCGTCCACGGCTGCCGTTTATGGCGACCAGAAAGACGATACACCCGTCCTCGAAAACGCCGACCTGCATCCGAAGAACCCCTATGGCCAGTCGAAGCTGATGTCGGAGATGATGCTGCGCGATGCCGCCGCGGCGCATGATTTCCGTTTCGTGGCGCTACGCTATTTCAACGTCGCGGGAGCCGATCCGCTCGGCCGGACGGGGTTGTCAACAGAAGGCGCGACCCACCTGATCAAGATCGCCTGCGAGGCGGAACTCGGCAAGCGTCGTGGGGTCGATGTCTACGGGACAGATTATTCCACACCCGATGGTACCGGCATCCGCGACTACATCCATGTCACCGACCTCGTGGACGCGCATCTGAAGGCCTTGAGCTACTTGCGCCGCGGCGGCGAGCCTCTGATCGCCAATTGCGGTTACGGCCGCGGCTACTCGGTCCTGGAGGTTCTGGATGCCGTGATGCGGGCGGGCGGCCGCAAGTTCGAAATCCGCTACGGACCCCGCCGGCCGGGCGACGCGGCAAGCGTGGTCGCCAACTCGACGCTTGCACGCCGGCTGCTTGACTGGAAACCGCGCCACGACGATCTCGATCTCATCGTCGAGACTGCGATCTCATGGGAGAAGGGCCTGGCTTCCCGCAAGGCCGAAGATCTCAAGTCGCTGCAAAGCAGGCTGGCGTCGGCTCGCTTCTAGGCTTCCGGATCGGCGCGAAAATTCATGGGAACATCCTGGCCTTCGGGGTTTGCCTTAAGCGGGCAAACCCAATCCGCCGGTTCTGCCGGTGGTTTTAACGGAGGAAATCCCATGATTTTCAAGCTTGTTACCGTATCGGTTCTTTCGCGCGGCCTGGCGGCAGGCGGCGCGCTTGCCCAGACGAGCGGCAAGGGCAATTTAGGTACCAACGGAACCTCGGCCAGTGATAGCAGCGACGGCCAGAAAAAGATCGATCCCAACGCCACCAACAGCACGACCGGCGGCGCCATGGGCAATGCGGCAGGCACCAAGGACACCCGCACTAACTGCGCGCCGAACCTTCAGACGCGGGGCTCTGCCACAACGCCTGATGCGACCGGCACCGCGTCGGTTCCTTCGGGCCAGGCCGGCACGAACACAAACGGTCAGTCTACGAACTGCTGATCTGAACGTCTTTCCCAAGAAGGGCCGGCATCGTCCGGCCTTTTTTCGTGACTGCCGATTCGGTCGCATGGCGCCTCTAAGGATTTGCCGATAAGGGAAGGTCTTCTCGATATCGGTATTCCATCATGCGACGCGCTCTGTTTTGTACCTTTCTCCTCCTGCCTCTAGCCGCCGGCGCCCAGAATCTGCCCCAGACGCGGTCCGTGAACCCCTCTTTGACGCAAAATGCCGTGCCCGCTCCCAAACTGGTGGAGCCGCACCTGCATGTCAGCCGTTCCGGCAATGCCAGCCGTCCACGGGTGGCGCTGACCTTCGATGCCTGCATGGGCAAGGCGGACGAGCGAATCCTGTCCACTTTGGTCAGGGAGAGAATTCCCGCGACCATTTTCGTGACGGCCCGCTGGCTGAGAAACAACCCGCAGTCGGTGGCAATCTTTCTGCAGAATCTCGATCTCTTCGAACTGGAAAACCACGGTCAGAATCATGTGCCGGCGGTCGATATGCCGGCCGTGATCTACGGCATCGCCGCTGCGGGGTCGCCGGAGGCGGTTCGCCAGGAAGTCGCAGGCGGCGCTGATGCCATGCTGGCGGCGGGGTTATCCGCACCACGCTGGTTCCGCGGCTCGACTGCGAAATACGATCCTTCGGCTATACGCCAGATCCGCGATATGGGGTATCGGGTCGCAGGGTATTCGCTGAACGGCGATGGTGGCTCCCTGCTCGGGGCCGACGTCGCCGAAAAACGCATTGCTGCCGCCAAGGACGGCGACGTCGTCCTCGCGCATATCAACCAGCCCACTCATGCCGCCGGCGAGGGAGTGGCCCGCGCGCTCGTTGCCCTGAAAAGGCGCGGCGTCGAGTTCGTACGCCTTTCCGACGTGGACGGCATCGGCGACGACAACACGACCCGGTGAAGGCGCGGTCTCTTCGGCGATTTTCGTGGAGGCCCTTTTTCCCGTGAATACAAATCGGGGGAGAGACGTTTCGGTCTCTCCCCCGATCGGTTTCAGGACGGGGTACGATTTACCGGACGACCTGCACGACCGTGCGGGTCTGCGGATCGACGATAACGCGCTGTTCGTTCACCACCGCATAGGCGTATTTCGGGCTGTCCGGAACCGGGGTCAGCACGACGGTCTCGGGGATGGGCTTGCCGACGACGATCTTCTCCTTGATGACGACGGGCGATGCCGGGGCAGGAGCCTGTTCCACATAGGTAACGACGCGTTCCGGCGGCGGGTCGATGGCGGTCCCGGCAACTGCGCCGGCGACGCCGCCGACGGCAGCACCGACCGGGCCTCCGATGATCGCACCGGTGACAGCGCCGCCGGCCGCACCATTGACCGTGCCTTGCTGGGCCGAAGCTGCAGGAGCGAGGACGCCGAGCATGGCGGCGGAAAGAATAAGGATCTTGGTTTTCACGATGGTTCTCCTTCTGGGTATTACGACACGGGCGAGGGGTTCGCGCCGCGCCTTGGAATGCGATTGAGGCTGTTATCTCGTGACTGGCGCAGGCGGCTCGATCTTCGGCAGGGTCACGTGGATGCCGATATCGCGGTTTGCGAGGTAACCGCTTTCGAACAGGAAGAGCCCGCCTGCGATGACCACGATCAGCAGGATGGCGGCGACGACCCAACCGCCGCCGCCCGTATGGATCACTGTCGGTTCCCGGTCACGCATGGTTCTCTCCCGCGTTCGGCGCTCAGCCGACCAGGATGTAGACGATCTTGTGGCTCGAGGGTTCGACGATGATGATCCGGCCGTCTGCCAGCAGGAAGTATTCGTAGCCGCGATAGGCCGGAACGATCTCGACGATGCGCGGCGGCAGAGGGTGCAGTTCCACGGTGGTCGGAACGGCGACGCCGACATCGACCCTGATATCGACATCGACCGGCTCGACCTTGTTCTGGACGAGGATCTGGCGCACTTGCGTCCGCTGTTCAGTGGAGATGTTGATGCTGCCCGTGGTCTCGTTGGAAGGTTTACCGGTTGCGGCCTGGTTAGAGTCAGGCTGCTGTGCGCCGTTGTTCGGGCGGGCAGTGTCTTCGGTGGCCGACTTGCTGGCATCGGTTCCCGAGCCCGAGCCCGAGCCGGAAGTGGCGGCCGTGGAGCTACCGTTCTGGCCGGCAGGTTTCTGCTGCGCGGTGTTGTCCTTGGTGCCTGTCTGGGCGTCAGCGGATTGCGCCTTCTTCGCATCGGCCGGCTTTTCCTGAGCTGCGGTGTCACCCTTCTTCAGGCGCTGCGGATCGTCGGCCGTGCTTTGGGCAGTCGTCGAACTGCTGCCGCTGGCCCCACCCTGCGGCTGCTGCGTCGTCGCACCCATGTCCTGTTGCGGCTGGGTCTGCTTGGCGCCGGACGAACCGTCCGAACCCGGCGGGAGCTTGCGTGGCAGGGTGGGCGAGCCACTGTCCTGGCCGGTTGCGGGAGCTTGAGTCTGAGCGATAGCCGGAACCACCGAAAGCGTCGATCCGGCAAGAAGCGCTATCGCGAGCGTCTGTTTCATTGTGGTTTTCATGCTGTTTCCTCTACCTCCTATTTCTCTTGAGCCTTTGTTTCATTTGCGAGCCACTGCCTGGGTTCGCAATCACCGTCCAACTACGGGTGCCACCGCTCGTTCCGCCGTTCGGGCTTCAGTCGGGCAGAGCAGGACTTCGGGCTGATCGTCGTTGGGCCTTTGGTCTGAGGGGGTGGGTTAAAGGTCCAAGGGGAGATGAAATCGCGATACCGGACTGATAGGGTGCCGTGGGGCCTGGAGGTTTTTCAGGGGGGCGTCACGGACAACGGCATGTTCGTGGTCCAGGTGGCTTCCGATCCCTGTCGCGGCTTTTTGTCTGCATTGCCATCTTGGGAGCGCTTGCCGCCTGATGGGATCAGATCCGGTTCCTGCGCATCATCGGTCCTTTTCAGCGCAGAACCTTGCCCGCCGACCATCCTGTCGCGGTCGGCGGGCTCTTTGACCGGGAATTGCGCTACGGAACCATTAGGCAGGTGTCCGATTTAGACTTGCATACCAGTTCAAAAATGCCCCAAGCAGGAGATGGCCACCCAGGAGCCGAGAGATGCCGATCCGTAAAATGCTTTTCGTGAGCGGAGCGCTCACAGCGATTGTTGCAACCGTGCTGCCCTTGAAGGTGGTGGCCGGTGCGGATGGCATGCTGCGCGTCGCGCTGTCGAGCGTCGCGGCCCAGGAAGGCAATGGCAATGGCGGCGGCGGAAGCAATGGTGGAAACGGCGGTGAAAACGGCAACGGCGGTTCTGGCGGCAATGGCAACGGAAACGGCGGCGACAATGCCGGCGGCGACTCCGGCAATAGCGGAAATGGCAACGGCAATAGCGGCGGCAACGGGAATGGTAACGCCGGCGGAGCCGATAACGGCACCGGTGGCTCGGGAACCGGTGCGGGCGCCGGATCGGCTTCAGCAGGCGGAGCCGCAAATCCCGGAAGGGCCCCGGCGCAACCCGCCACCCCAGTTGCTCCAGCGAAAGCCGGCGTCGAGGTCGATGTTCGCGGATCCTCGATAACCGTCCGCCATCAAAACGGCGCGACGGAACGGATTTCACAAGGCCGCTACGAGATGCGGGATTCGCGCTCCCGCACGATTGTCAACCGGACCGCGACCCCTTCTGATGCCTCAAGATTGCGGTCTTTCGGCCGCTGAGCGTTGATCGGTCGCATCGCGAAGAGCCAGGGCCGCCTCCGTCCGATTGGTCACCTTCAGCTTCGACAGGATGCGCGTCATGTGATGCTTGACGGTCTTTTCGTGAAGATCGAGTTCGCGCGCCACCCGCTTGTTGCTGAGGCCTGATGCCACGAGGCTTAGAACCTCCTGTTCGCGATCGGTCAATTCCGACAAAAGGCTGGGCTTTGCCGGGGTTTCGCCGGAGGCGGATAGGCCGGCGATAAGCCGCGCCGAAAGGGCAGGTGAAACATAGCTCTCACCCGATGCCACGGTTCTCACCACGTCTGCCAGGCCTCTGGAGCCGACACCCTTGAGAACGTAGCCTTTTGCGCCGAGCTTCAGCGCGGTTGCAATGTCTTCGCTCGCCTCCGAGACGGTCAGCATAACGATCTTCAGGTCCGGGCAATGATCGAGCGCTTCGGCAATGGCTTGGAGCCCGTTTCCGGGCATGGAAATGTCCATCAGCATCACGTCCGGGCACAATTCCCGAACGATACGCAGCGCGTCGTCGCGCGAACCGCCTTCGCCGACCATCTCGAAATCCTCGATCTCGCCGAAGCTGCGCGTCACGCCTTCGCGGAACAACGGATGATCGTCGACGACCGCAATCTTTATTCCTGTCATCAGGCCTGCTCCATTTCATGCACGTTCAGCGACATTCTGACCGTGGTTCCGTCCTTCGAAGTGATGATTGAAAATGTCCCGCCGAGGCTTTCGATTCGCTCCCTGAGCCCTGCGAGCCCGAGGCCCTCCGGGCGGATGTGTTGGGGATCGAAACCCGGCCCCCGATCGGAAACTTCGACAACGACATTGCCGTTGTCGAAACTCTGGCGGACGCTCTGCTCCACGCCGCCGCCATGCCGGAAGCCGTTGTTAAGCGCTTCCTGCACGAAGCGATAGATGCAGATCTTGGCCGAGGGCGAAAGCGGTCGCGATCCGCTTGACACCGACAGCACGACAGCGACCCCGGTGCGCTGTCGGTGCGCGTTGACGGCGCGTTGCAGCACGTCGGGCAGTTCGGCGGTCTCGATCTGCGGCAGAACCAGACCACTGCAGATGCTACGGATCTCGTCCATCGCCTCGTCGAGGCGCGCCTTGATCGTGGTGACCTCCGCTTCGCGGGCGTCGGGCGGGGTTGCGGGATCGGTCAGGAGCCGGCTGTCCACCCGCAGTGCCGCATAGGCGACAAGCTGGGCCGGCCCATCATGCAGGTCGGCGCCGAGCCGGCGCAGATAACTCTCGTTGAGGGCGGTGGCGCGCCGCGAGGCGCGCTGAGCCCGCGCGTGAAGCGTCCTGTTCTGCGAAAGGAGATCAGAGAGTTCAGCCACCCGCTGCGTCAGCGCCTGCCGTTGATGGTCGATCGTGCGGCTGCCGCGGAGAACAATCGCCGAAAGGATCAGGAAAAAGGCGAGCGTGACGCCGGCGACTGCCGCCCAGCTCCGAAGCTGGGCCTGGTAAAGGCTGCGCTCAAAATCGCCCGCGACCTCGTAGAACTCCGAGACGGCGACGACCTCTCCTGACCAAGGTTGCAGGATGGGATTGTAGATCTCGAGAAGTGGCATCCCGGTCGCGCGCTCGGCCTTGCTTTCCGGGTCCTCGGCAAGGCCGAAGCGCGCCACCATCTGTCCGGAAAATGCGGTTCTCAGACCCTCGCTCGGACCGTATTTCTGCCCCACCATGCTTTTGTCCGTTGCATAGAGGATCGTGCCGTCCCTGCGCCAGAGCTTGAAGGATATGACCTGGCCGCCGAGCGCGCCCTGGCCGAAGGTTTCGTCGAGCGCGCGGGTGGTGACGTCGTCGAGCGTCTGGTTGGTCTTCATGTCCGGGAGCAGCGGGGCGATGATGCTGTCGACATAAAGGGCGGTGGAAGCTGCCGAATTGCGGGTGACCGCCGCCTCGATGAGGCTGGTCACGAAGGCACCGACCAAAAGCATCGCCGCGAAGGCGACCAAACCTCCCGCGAGCAGAAACTGCCGGGCGAGGGATTGGTTGTTCCAGCGATCAAGAATTGCGCCGAGCCGCATCAGCATGCCATGTTGTTGACCCGCACCATGCGAGCCAATGGCGCGCAACGCGCAAGGGGCCTGATCCGTTGCATTGGGGGCCGATTATCAGAGACAGAAGATAAGCACCGCACGGCAACCGCTTCCGTCGGGGCTTCTAAGGTGGATCATCAGGCGGTTTCGGCCATATTGAACTTGAACAGGTAGTCGTGCCCCGTAAGCTTATCCAGGAGGGAGTAGCCCTTGGCTTCCAGGAAACTTCGCATCCGGTCTATATTCCGGCACTCTATCACCATGAACCTGAAATTGTGGCGGTCGAAATCCACACCCATCAGGACCTCCAGTTCGGCACCTTCGACGTCCAGCGACAAGATGTCCATCAGCGCCGGCGCCTTGCCCTCGTCCAGGATCGTGCTGAGCGGCTTTGCCACCGCACCGAACTCGAATGTCGCTTCGCGATTCCTCAGGAATTGTCGCGAGAGTTCCAGATGGGCTGATACGCTCTCCAAGTCGACCTCGACATTCGTTGAGACGCTCATGAGGTTGCCGTAAGTCATATCCACATATTTGTGAGGATAACCGAAGCGCACGCAGGCATTGCAAAATATGGCATTCTTCTCGCTGCGGTTCCTTCTGCATTCCAGAAAATTGTTTGGCGAGGGTTCTATGAGGATGCCGTTCCATCCGCGATTTTTTTCGAAATAATAGGTGTTGGACTGGCGAATGCCGTCATTGGCGCCCAGTTCCACGTAGAACCCGTTGTCGTAGTCGATATATTTCTCGATCTTCCGATCCAACTCGTTGAGCCCAAAATATGCGCTACCAGGCTTTTTCTTTTTAAAAGGAAGACGCAGTTTGGGCATTGAATTTCACTCCGTAGCTTCCAAAAACGATGGGATCGCCGTCTCTGGAGCCCTTTGCATGGACATGGACACGTGGCGCCAAATAGCATATCGCGTCGAGCCTGTGCTATAGCGACGTCAAACGATTCAGGCGGATAAGCAAAATCCCGCCACGCTGCATGGCGCGGGTGGAATACCGCGGCGATGATTATGGGCTGGCCACCAGTTCCTGTCAGTGTTTCGGGCATATCTTTCTCAGGATACGCTCCAGCCTCATTTCCTTCTCTTTCGATAGCAGCGCTCGCGCATATAGATATCGTCGGCGAGGAGTTCGTGGCAGGCACTTGCGGGTGGCGCAGCGGAAACTCCACGCTCCGGCGGGGAAGGTCCGCGACATTGTTAGACCTTGAGGTATGCGTTGCATCCGCGCGGAACCGAGAATGCTGATCAGATTGCCCCCTCGGCTGTATACTGATTTGTCGCTGTTGTAAGGCAATAATTTGATAGCCCCAGGCGTCGAGCCGCCCTGGTACAACTCGGCGCCAGGTCGCCTACCCCAGATGAGAGGATATCGGCCCAAGAAGTAGCTGTCCTCGATCGCTGCCGGCCATGCGTGAAGTTCAAGCCGTTGAGCGTCCCAAAGTGGAAATTATCGTCGGAAGCCGAAAGAGTAATCAGCTTTGACGTAAAGCCGGATTGTCGGTAGGTTTCGGCAACCTAAGTCGTTGGAGATAAGTAGCGTGGTTCAACTGTTGAAGCGTCTCTCGGATCGAGCATTCGGACGCAAACATCGAGAGGTCCGTAGAGATTCGCCGCTTTCGAAGCATGTTGCTCCTGCTGGCCTCCTGCCATCGTCCCAAATCGTAAGGCTTGGTAGCGGCTATGGCGGATGGCATCTGCCGAAAGCCCATGGTTTAACCTCGGCAAGTGTATGCTATCTCGCTGGGGCCGGGGAAGATATTAGCTTTGACTGTCAGTTGGCCCGTGATTTTTCGTGTGATGTGCGAATAATCGATCCAACACCCAGGGCCATCGAGCACTTCAAGCAATTGTCCAATGCGGTTGCTTCGGGTTTACCGTTCTGCGTGAGTAGCGCCGAGACCGAATTCTATGACGTGAGCCAGCAGGATCTGCAGAGAATTACATTTTGGGAGGTTGGCCTTGCGGGGAAAGACGCAGAGATGCGTTTCTATCTGCCAAAAAATCCGGATCATGTCTCTTGCTCTGCAGTCAATTTGCAAGGGACTGAGGATTTCTTCATCGCACAGTGCCATCGTGTCAAAACACTGATGGAAAGACATGGCGACACGCAATTGGATTTGCTGAAGATAGATATCGAGGGAGCTGAGTATCAAGTGATCGAGGACATCGTTTCATCGCTCACTTTGCCGCGCATCCTTTTGATCGAGTTCGATGAATGCCATTCTCCGCTTGATGGCCGCGCAGATGACCGAATTGCCCAGCATATTAGCATGCTATCCGGTGCCGGAATGCGCTGCGTTACCATCGAAGGCTGCAATGCGACATTTGTTCGAGAATAGCACTTGGCTTCGCTCTTATATTTTGCGCCTTTGAAATGCCACAAGCCGAAACATTGCGCACTTAGTTCAGACGCCTAGGGCGAAATCAGTCTTCAAATCTGCTTAGCGTTGCGGAGCCAACATCTACTATGCCAATACGGTCGCCAGTCGCACTGTTCACCTATAACCGTCCTGAACACACGAGGACAACACTCGAGGCCCTCGTCAGGAACACGCTGGCTCCTGAGACAGACCTCTATGTTTTTAGCGACGGGCCTAAGTCGGATGCTGATGCGGCCTCTGTTGCATCGGTTCGTGAAGTCGTTCGCGGGGTCTCGGGATTTGCCTCCGTCTCCCTCATCACACGCTCAGTCAACATGGGGTTGGCGAATTCCGTCATCACCGGAGTGAGCGAATTGCTAAGAGAGCATGGTCGGATCATAGTTCTGGAAGATGATCTCGTCACAACTAAGAATTTCATCGCCTTCATGAACGATGCTTTGGATCGCTATTCAAATGATCCAAAAGCTTTTTCAGTAACCGGCTATCGGCTCCCCGAGGGTTATCTACATATTCCTCGTGACTTTCCTTACGATACCTTCGCGGGATACCGTTGCTCCTCATGGTCCTGGGGGACTTGGCGCGATCGTTGGAATCTCGTTGATTGGGACATGAGCTATTTTGCCGATTTCATGAAGGACGAGATGGCAAGGGCGGAGTTTGACAAGGGTGGTCGAGATCTTACTAAAATGCTTCGCCAGCAGAAGGAAGGTAAGATCGACTCATGGGCGATCCGCTTTAGCTTCGCTCACTATGCAAACGACATGCGTTGCATGTATCCGAGAAAGTCGCTGGTCCAGAATATCGGATTGGACAATTCAGGGGTGCACACCAAACCAAATCCGCGCTTCGTCCACACAAAGCTCGAAGACGACTGGTATCCAAAACGTTTTAGCCCGGCCGATGTTATGGATCCGCGAATCGCAGCTCGGTTTGTGACCGCGTTTAACGGACCGCTATATCCTCGGCAGAGCGGTCCGTTTCGTGGCATAAAGCGCGCTGCACGAAAGGTAGCAAGCTACGGCCGGAGCCTGCCCTCTTTTCTGTTAAGCTTCGCTTTCGGCTCTCCCTCCCAAGTTGATATACTCACAGTTAATACCTACCAGAAAAAGGGTGGAGCGGCGCGGGCTGCTTGGAGGGTGTTTAGTGGCATTAGGCAGATCTACCCAAATTCAGTCTATCTTACCCTCGTCAGAGAGGACTCTGACTCGGCAGTTTGGGGGCTTGATAGCCGATCCATCCGGAGGAAAATTGCGCGACGGTTCACGCGTCACGAAAAAAGGCTGCTTAGGCGGTATTCCCTCCGGGAGGGGTCCTTCTTCTCTCCGTCGTTGAGCCAGAATCCCTTGAGGATTTCCCTCGCTCGGACAAGGCCTGCACTTGTGCACCTAAATTGGGTCGTAGATGGAGTTGTGGACTTTGACGAACTGGTGGCCTTAAAGCGACCTGTTGTCTGGACACTGCATGACACCTGGGCTTTCACTGGTGGCTGCCATTACACCGGGGACTGCACCAGATACCGCGAGGAGTGCGGTCAATGTCCGCAACTGGGAAGTTCGGATGCTTTTGATATCTCTCGGCAACTAATACAAACCAAGGCTGAGGTATATCGGAAGATGGATCTAACGATTGTTTGCCCCAGTAGATGGCTTGCCGAGATTGCAGCTGAAAGTAGCCTATTGGCTGGCCGCCGGATCGAAGTCATTCCAAATGGTTTGGATACAGATGTATTTAAGCCGTATGATCAAGAAGTATCGCGATCACATTTTGGTATTTCAATAGATGAGTGCGTCATTCTATTTGGAGCACAAAGCCTGAAGGACCCTAGAAAAGGAAGCGATCTTCTCATTGAATGTCTTGGGAAACTTAAATTTCCGTGTACGTTACTCACGTTTGGTGATGGAGATTTTTTATCGCAACTTCCGGATGGTGTCCGGTTGCATGCGCTCGGCAATATAAAAAATGATGATGACCTAGCCATGGCATATTCCGCTGCAGACGTGTTCGTTTGTGCCTCGCGAGAAGATAATTTGCCAAACACGATTGCAGAGGCACTGGCTTGTGGCACACCATGTGCGGCCTTCGACGTCGCCGGCTTGAGCGATATGATTGACCACCGGGTGAATGGCTGGCTGGCGCGCCCTTTCGACACGGATGAATTGGCCGCTGGGATAAAATGGCTTACCAATCGAGCCCAAGCGGAAAGCCTAAGACTTGCGGCACGTGAAAAGGCGATTAAAGACTACGATCTAGCCTCTGTTTCCTCCAAATACGCCAAGCTATTTGACGAGCTAATGAAAGCAGCGGACTTGTAGTTGACATCGGCACCATTGGAGCGGCTCCGCGCGGTTCTGGATTGATAGCGGCATGTTTGTGCTTTGAAAGTGCTGACCGGCTTGCCCGTGCTTGCTTATGAAGCCCGCTACTGGTCATGCATCGGTGTATCCAAGACGCGCAAAATCGGATTGTTGAGAAGAACATCCTGGAAATACCCGGCCGCGCGCTCGGTGCCCAGCTGAAAACGTGATGGATCGGCTGCGATTCGTAAAATCGCTTTAGCGAAATCTTGATTGGTCGTCGCGGGCAAGGCATTTCCGAACGAAAGAAACGCCTTCATCGACATCCCCTGGGCATAGATGATGGGCTTACAGGCCGCGACGGCGTCTTGAACGACACCGGATCCTTGGAGACCATAGGTCGCCGCCTCATAAGGCAATAGGATCGCATCTGTCGACTGAAACAGCTGCTCGAATTCTTGTGGCGATATACGGTTGCCTTGTGGAGAAACGGTAACATTTCCTCCGCTATCGTTGAAATTTTGCAGGCCCCCATAGACGCCGCCTTCACTGAAGTCCGCCATCGAGCCTTGGATGGCGAAATCTATTGCGCCGACGGATCCGCTCTGAGCCAGCTCAGCAACGGCCGCGACGATATCTGCGATCCGCGCGCTACCCTTTTCGGGGCGGGGTTCTCCGAATATTCCCACGCGGAAGCTACCGCTATCATTCATCTTGGGGCATGGAGGTAGTGCGACTGGCATGCTGCAGGGGAGGTAAAACCCACCTTCGACGGTCATGCCGAAACTCGCCTGAAAATAGGCCGCCAGTTCCTCGGTCTCGCTGAACAGCAAAACGTTCGCCGGAAGTTTTGCAAGGATCGCGCTCAGCCGCCTCGACCGAATCTTTTCGTTTCGGTCCCCCAACTCGGAATTCAGGAAGCGGAGGCAAATTCTGGGTGTTTCACCTGCCAATACAGCGCTCAGCTCAACCGCTGACTCGAGGGTGTCCAAGTCTGCCGTCGGTATAACGATGAGATCGTTTGCACCCACACCAAGGCTACGGCATATCTCTGCCAGTTGCCTACCAAAGGCGGAACAAGGCAGCTTGAGCGAATGCTTGGCTTTAAGGACGCCGAATACGGAAGCCATTTGCTCGAAGGCATTTCCGTAGAGCAAACGCGATCGCAGTTTTGCGAGCTTGATCGACCTGTTGGTTAGCTTTCCCGCCGCTGGTCCTAGGAATCCGTCATAGGCTTCCCCAGCCACGATAATTGTCTCGTGATGCGGGAAGTACCGACGCAACGCGGCAATTTGTGTATGGTGGTGTCCGCGATTGTGGACGAGTTTGCGTTCTACAATCAGCAGCTTTTGGCGCGCGCTTGCGTCGCTCATGGGGTCTTGCTCTGTTGGAGGGCCGGGCCTAGGTCGAAGAGGCATCAGATCGGCCCAATGAATTCTCGTTCATGCAGCTGCGTACAAATTTTGTTGGGCAGACATCAAGATATTATTGTTCCAGCACAGGGACAAAATTGTTCCAGCATAGGGACAAAGTCCGGTCGCAAGAACCTTTATATCTGGATCTAAGTCGCTCGAGGCACTGGAGCTTCAGAATTCATCGTTACTCGCGTCTGATAGCGTCCTGCATCTCATTCCAGCTCAACCTTTTCAGGTGATTGGAGATTGTTCAGACGAGCGTAAAGGCCATCTGTCCGTGTCGCAAGTTCCTCATGTGTTCCTTCTTCGACTGCCCGGCCTTCATGCATGACGATGATCTTGTCGGCATTGACGATTGTAGACAGGCGATGGGCGATGACGACGACGGTCCGCCCGTGCATGGCGGAATCGAGTGCCCTTTGCACGGCGGCTTCGGATTCGTTGTCGAGCGCGGAGGTGGCTTCGTCGAGAAGGAGGATCGGTGCGTTGCGCACCAGTGCGCGTGCGATCGACAGACGCTGCCGCTGACCGCCGGAGAGGGTCATGCCGTGTTCGCCGACCGGCGTTTCGTAACCCGCCGGCTGCATGAGTATGAAGTCGTGGGCATGGGCAAGTCGGGCGGCTTCCTCGACTTCGGCATCGGTCGCTTCGGGCCGTCCATACCGGATATTGTCGCGGATCGTTCCTTCGAACAGATAGGGTTGCTGCGTGACATAGGCGAGGCTATGCCGCAGCGACGCCTTGGTCACATGGGCTATGTCCTGTCCGTCAATCAGGATCTGGCCTTCGGCCGGATCATAAAAACGAGGGATCAGTGATATGATCGTCGATTTGCCCGCCCCCGACGGGCCGACCAGAGCGGTTGTCTTGCCGCCTTCTGCGATGAGGTTCACACCCCGCAAGATGGGTGCACCGTTTCCGTAGGCGAACATGACATCCTTCAGTTCGATCTGCGCATTGGTGACGACAAGGTCGGGTGCGTTTGGATTTTCCCGTTGTAGCGGCTGCATGTCGAGCAAGCTGTAGATCATTCTGGCATTAACGACGGCTCTTTCGATCTGAACCTGCATCCGGGCAAGCCGGCGGGCTGGGTCGTAGGCCATCAATAGTGCTGTGATGAAAGCGAAGAAAGCGCCGGGGGCAACATCATCATAGATTGAACGAAAGGCGGCGTAGCCGATCACGCTGGAGATCGCCACGCCTGCAAATGTCTCAGTAAGGGGCGCGGTGCGTTCGGACAGGCGGGCAATCCGGTTGCTCTGTCTTTCGGACGTTTCGATAATGCGCTGGACCTTCTGTTCCAGCTGCTGTTCCATTGTAAATGCCTTGACGACCGTGATGCCCTGGATGGTTTCCTGCATGGCGCCCAGCACTTTGCTGCTCACCTCGACGGCTTCGCGCGTGACGCTGCGCAGCCTCTGCGATAGGTAACGGATCGCAAGGATAAGTGGTGGTGCCACGGCGAATACGATCAGCGAGAGAACCCAGTCCTTCAAAACCATCACGACGATCAACGACACAAGCGTCAGCAGATCGCGCGCGGTCGAGGTGACCACGAGGTTGAGAACGTCTTTTATGCCACCGATATTCTGGTTGACTTGCCCTGCGAGGCGGGCTGAGCGCGATTCCGCGAAAAAGCCGACCGAGAGCTTCATGAGATGCGAATAAAGACGCTGCTGGTAACGGGCAACGATATTGTTGCCAATCTTGGATAGCGTGACCGCTTGCCCGTAGGTCGCCAGTCCGCGAACCACGAAGGCCGCAAATATCGCAAAGCAGATCACCAGGACCATGTCAGCCCGCTTGTTCGCAAATGCCTCGTTGATAACGGACTCCATGATCCACGCCGTAAAGGCGGTGGACATGGCTGTCGCGATGAGACAGAAGATAGCAAACGCGTAACCGCGGATGTGGTCTCTGCCGTTTTCGGCGATCACCCGTTTCAGAACGCTAGTGACAGTGCCTGAATCCAGATGGTTCTTCTTGGCGTTCAATTGGGCTCCCGCTCGTCGCACCGGACGAAAGTTTCACATATTGGGCGTATTAAACGCTTGGCACCCACTTTGCCAACCACGCTCGGTACGATTCTGCATGGCAGTTGCATGCGCGCCCTAGGCGCGCTTCATACGCTGCAATTGGCGGAAACACGGCCTTGTACCAATTCGGCCAATTCGTCTGAAATGATAGGAGGCGCAGAAAAGGGCCGCACAAGCTGGTTCAGTTGATCAGCCGTGGACGGTTGCAAGCGTCGGCGCAACCTCAAGCAGGGTCACGGTGCTGCGACGCCGTAAAAGACCAAGCAGCAAGCTTCTCGTTTGGCTTAGTGAAGCGACACAGCCTCCGCGCATCCCAAGGATACTCTCGTCACCACGGGTTGCAACCCAGCCACACAATGGCCCGGGTGTCGCTTGATTGGCGACACCCCTAGCAACGAGGCTCGGTCACGAGTCGGAAGCTTCGGCTGGCCATCCTAGTGGCGGTTTTATTATAAGCGCTGGCAGCCAGGCGCTCGGGAAATATAGACAGAGTCGGGACGGCCACGGGCTCCGCCACGCTTTCCGTAACCGGCAATAGAGTAATAATTGCGGTTCGTCGCGCTGATGTACGGGTCGTCGAGATGTCGTGAGGCGGCGGCCAAAGCTGCACGCGGGCTACAGCCGCGATCATAGCGGCGCTCGTCGCGGCGCTCGTATCGCCGGTCATACCGTCGATCGTACCGCCGATCATCGTAGCCCGGGCGCTCGATCCGCATTCCACGTTCTCCGAACTCAAATTCGAAGCCTTGGGCGGTAGCAGGCACAGTTTGAATGGCGATGCCGACAAGCAAGGCCGATATGCCGGCCAGCAGTCGGAGTTGTTTCGTTTTCATCTGTTCTCTCCAGCAACGTAATAAGCCAAATTAGCAGAACAAAAATGAACGGCAGCATAACAAGTTCCGTCACCGGGCCTTACCCTTGAGATTATGCTTTATTAGAAGGAAGGGAGGATGAGAAACTGCAAGAAGTTCCCACTGGAGGGCGCCCGGCGCGTGCTGCAATTCGAGGCGGCGCCTCGATCGAAGCGAGGTATCGCTGAAAAGACTTAAGTTACCTGGAGAAGAAACGAAGCGCACTTCGAACGAGAAATGGTGCTGCTAGAGAGATTTGAACTCTCGGCCTCTCCCTTACCAAGGGAGTGCTCTACCCCTGAGCTATAGCAGCGTCAGCCGGCGCGAAAGACCCGCGTCGTCGGCAGCGGCCTATTGCCATAGGTTCACCGGCAGCGCAAGCCGCAAATTTCAAGTTCTTTGCCAACGAGTGGGGAAAACGTCGCCTCCGCTTTCAAGAAGCTCGCTTTTTGGGTATGGAGAGCCATGGTGAATGATGAAGAACGGCACGCTTCGGAAGATATGGATATCGGCGAAGGCCGCGGCGACCGGCACCGCAAGGCGGCCGCGGCGCGGGAGGCGCAGCGCAAGGCAAAGGCTGCGGCCAAGCTTCGCGAGAATCTGATGCGCCGCAAGACCCAGGCGCGGGCCCGTCGGGCCGGCGAGGAGGATCCGACCCAGGGTCTTCCCGCTGCAAAACAGGGGCTGCCTGCCGCAAAAACGGACGAATCATCATAGCCTATGCGCCGGGACAGGTCAGCGGGCAGGCCATTTCAGCAATCATTGAAGTAGCGGCGGATTTCGTCTAAGGACGCCACCTTTCGCGCTCAGAAGGAAGAGTACAACTTATGGATCGCATCAGAATCGTGGGCGGCAACGAACTCAAGGGCACCATTCCGATCTCGGGAGCGAAAAATGCCGCTCTGCCGCTGATGATCGCCTCCCTTCTGACGAGCGATACGCTGACGCTCGAAAACGTGCCGCATCTGGCCGACGTGGAGCAGCTCCTGCGCATCCTCGGCAATCATGGCGTCGATGTTGCCGTCAATGGCCGCCGCGAGCGTCAGGAAGAGAGTTATTCCCGCACCATCAACTTCACCTGCCGCACCATCGTCGATACGACCGCTCCCTATGAGCTGGTCTCCAAGATGCGGGCGAGCTTCTGGGTCATCGGGCCGCTGCTCGCGCGCGAAGGCCAGGCGCGCGTTTCGCTGCCGGGCGGCTGCGCCATCGGCACGCGTCCGGTCGATCTCTTCCTCGAAGGCTTGCAGGCGCTAGGCGCTACCCTGGAGGTCGATGGCGGTTATGTGAACGCCACAGCGCCGAAGGGCGGCCTGATTGGCGCCCGATACGTCTTCCCGAAAGTGTCGGTCGGCGCGACGCACGTGATGATGATGGCGGCGACGCTCGCCCGCGGCACGACGGTGATCGAAAACGCAGCACGTGAGCCGGAGGTCGTCGATCTCGCAAAATGCCTGACCGCCATGGGCGCCAAGATTTCCGGCGCCGGCACCAGGACGATCACCATCGATGGCGTGACCTCGCTTTCAGGCGCGCGCCATCGGGTCCTGCCGGATCGCATCGAGACCGGCACCTATGCCATGGCGGTTGCTATGGCCGGCGGTGACGTCGTGCTCGAGGGCACCGAAGCATCGCTGCTCGACAACGCTCTCGATACGCTGCGGCTGGCCGGCGCCCAGATCACCGAGACGGAAAGCGGGCTGCGCGTCGTGCGCAACGGCAACGGCATCCAGCCGGTCGACATCACCACCGAGCCGTTCCCGGGGTTCCCGACCGACCTGCAGGCGCAATTCATGGCGCTGATGACCCGGTCTTCCGGCGTCTCGAACATTACCGAGACGATTTTCGAGAACCGCTTTATGCACGTGCAGGAACTTGCCCGCCTCGGCGCCAGGATCTCGCTCTCCGGCCAGAAGGCCCGGGTCGAAGGCGTGACGCGGCTGAAGGGCGCTCCGGTCATGGCGACCGATCTGCGCGCGTCGGTATCGCTGGTCATCGCCGGCCTTGCTGCGGAGGGCGAAACCATGGTCAGCCGTGTCTATCACCTCGACCGCGGTTTCGAGCGGCTGGAAGAAAAGCTCACCCGCTGCGGCGCGGTGGTTGAACGCGTCAGCGACTGATCGATCCGCAGGGTTAGATATTTTGCAAAGGACGGCAGGGCGTTGGCCTTGCCGTCCTTTTTTGCGTTTCTATCTCTTTGAGACGTCCATCCTTTCCCGCCTCATATTATTTGATCCGGCACTCCACGGAGATTTTCCCATGACCGATGCACAATCCCCCGTCTGGTTTATTACCGGCTGCTCCACCGGCTTTGGCCGCGAACTGGCCAAGCTGACGATCGAGCGCGGCTGGCCGACCGTGGTGACCGCCCGCGGCAAGGATCGGGTCGCCGATCTGGCCGAAGGCAAGGATCATGTCCTGGCGCTCGATCTCGACGTGACGGACATGAAGCAGATTTCTGATGCGATTTCGGCCGCCGAGCAGAAATTCGGCCGCATCGACGTGCTGGTCAACAATGCAGGCTACGGTTATCAGGCATCGATCGAGGAAGGCGAGGAGGACGAGATCCGCGCTATGTTCGACGCCAACGTCTTCGGCCTGTTCGCCATGACCCGCGCCGTTCTGCCGGGCATGCGTGCTCGCCGCAAGGGTCACATCCTCAACATCACCTCGATGGCGGGTTTCATGGGCCTCCCGAGTTCCGGCTATTATTCGGCGAGCAAACATGCGGTCGAGGGTTTTTCCGATGCGCTCGCCCATGAAGGCGCGCCGCTCGGCATCAAGGTCACCTGCGTCGAGCCCGGCCCGTTCCGCACCGACTGGGCCGGCCGCTCGCTGAAGCAGACGCCGAGCAGGATCGCCGATTATGCCGAGACCGCCGCCGCCCGCATGGGGGCGACATCCGGCTATAGCGGTCGCCAGCCGGGGGATCCGGTGCGCGCCGGCGAGGCGATGATCGCCGCGACTGAGGCGGATCAGACGCCCCGCCACCTGGTCCTGGGGGCCATCTGCTATAACGCCGTCACCCAGAAGCTGAAGGAGCGGCTGGCCCAGATCGAACTCTGGGAGGACATCAGCCTTTCGGCCGATTTTCCCAGCTGAATTTCGGTGACGGTGGGCTGCGCAGGCCGCCTCGCCAAGAGACGGCCCTGCTGTTTGTATCTGGTGACGACTAAAGCCTTCCCTGTGCGAGCAGTTCGCGGGTGCGCTTCAGCGTCGACAGCAGGGCGGACTTGTAGCCGTTTTCGCTGTCGAACTGCATCTGTTCGGCCTGCTCTTCGAGGCCGTTCGGCTGCTTGCCGCGCAGGCCGAGATAGCAATAGAAGCGCAGCTGCAGCGCGCCGGCTTCATCCTCGAACAATTCATTGATGATGGCGCCCTTGCGGGGGCCGATTGCCTGGAAGAAGGTAACCTTGCTCTGAGGCTCAAGAGTGATGATTTCCCTGATGTCGGAGCCGGCGATGGTGGCTTCGCGGACGAAGTGGGTGGCACTTTCCTCCACGACATCGCAGCGCGTGCAGAGGCCGGGCGGGAGGAACAGGCGCGCATCGCGCGCCTTCAGTTCCAGGCCCTTCCAGACCTGCTCCCGAGTAAGCTTCGTTTCCCCCTCCGGGTTCACCGGAACAGTTGCGGTCGAATAGATCATGATAACGGTCCTTTGTTCGGGATTGTGCGACTGCCTGCCTCAGACGGAGGCGGCAGTTTCCGAGGCGAAGTTGCGATAGGAGCGGAGCGGCCGGCCGAGGAGCGTGGTCAGGCGGTCGAGGTCGCCGTCCTCGGGCAGCATCCCGTCGGTCAGGAACCGCTCGCCCATCATGCGCATGTCGTAGGCCATCCATGGCGGCATGAACTGCCTGAGGTTCTGCTCGAAGGCCTGTGTATCGTTGCCGCCGTAGTTGATCGGGCGCGCAAGCACGTCCGACCAGATGGCGGCGATGTCCGTTCCGGTGAGCGTCTCGGGGCCGACAAGGTTGATCCGGTCGAGCGCAAACGGCTCTGCGGCGTGTTCGCGGCGCAGCAGTTCAAGGGCTGCGATCTCCGCAATATCGCGCACGTCGATCATGGCAAGGCCCTTGCCTCCGACCGGCATGGAATAAACGCCGTAGCCGGTGATGACGTCCTTGATCACCAGATCGTTCTGGATGAAGTAGGCCGGGCGCAGGATCGTAGCCTTGAAACCCATCTGCTCGATCATCCGTTCGACGCCGAACTTGCCCGCGAAATGCGGTACGTTCACATAGACGTCGGCGTGGATGACCGACAGGTAGACGATCCGCTCGATGCCGGCCGAGCGGGCAACATTCAGCGCGATCAGAGCCTGGGTGAATTCGTCGGATACCACGGCGTTCAGCAGGAACAAGGTGGATACGCCGTCGAAGGCAATGCGCAGCGTGTCGACATCGAGAAAGTCGCCTTTCACGACAGCAACACCTGCGGGGAAATTGGCCTTGGAAGGATCGCGGACAAGAGCACGAACATCCGCGCCGCGATCGACCAGATGTTGGATAACTTGGCTGCCGACATTGCCTGTGGCGCCGGTAACGAGAATGGTCATGGGATTTTCTCCGGGTTTGTTTGCTTGACACCCCGAATATGGATGGATCATTATTGGTCCAATAGACCATCAATTTAGACGCAGCGTCTCACCAGTGGAACACCAATGGACCTCGTTGCCCTCGCCGATTTCAATCTCGTCGCCCGCCACGGTGGGTTCGGCAAGGCGGCAAGGGCTGCCGGCCGGCCCAAGGCAACCCTATCGCGGCGCGTTGGAGAATTGGAAAGCAGCCTTGGCCTGCGCCTGTTCGAGCGGGGTGCGCGTGACCTGAAACTTACCGAAGAAGGACGGGCGCTCTTCGAGCGGACGGCGAGGCTGCTCTCCGAACTCGACGACACGGCTTCGGCGATTGCTTCGGGCGGCCACACGCCCAAGGGGAGGTTGCGGATCAGCGCGCCGGCGCTTTTCTCCCAGAGCGCGATGGGCAAGATTGCGGCGGGATTTGCCCTCAAATATCCGGAGGTGAGGCTGGAGGTGACGACCGAGGACCGGCCTGTGGACATGATCGAGGAGGGCTACGACCTGGTAATCCGGGTCAATCCAGACCCCGACATAAACCTGGTCGGACGGGCATTTCTGCGCGACCGCCTGGTCGTTGTGGCGAGCCCTAACCTGTCTCGCCCGACCGGTGCGCTCGCTGCCCCTGGTGTTGTGCGCGGGGTCGGCGAACGGCAAACATGGCACGTGAAAACACCCGCGGGCCGATCAACGATCAAGATCGAACCGGTGCTCATCTTGTCGACGCTCATGATGGTCCGGGACGCGGTGCGAGCCGGCGTCGGCGCAGCGCGTCTTCCCATTTCGCTGGTGACCCACGACCTGGCTGACGGCACACTGGTGCACTGGGGGGATCTCGACGAGCCAGAGGTCGCTTTATGGGCGCTCTATCCCTCCCGGCGGCTGCTCAGCGCGCGGGTGTCTGCGTTCCTGGACTTCCTGAAGCAGGTCTTCCCAAATGGGACGCCGGACGAACTGGCCGCCTATATCGGCAGGTGATGGCGATCGAACCGGCTTTCAACAGTAGAAAAGCCCATGCAATGTCTGCCTGTCCCATTTTCCCTCCTTAACCGCGCCTACACATCCGTCCACGCCGGCCGATAAAGGTGCTTCTCTCTCACGCCGCCGTTGCTTCTTGCCGCGTCACATCCTATCTCAAGTCCTAAGAACTTTCGCGTGAATGCGCGCCTCTGGATGGATATTGGAAGCGATGACTGACTTGAAGCTGCTGGCCCTTGATACGGACGACCTGGGCGTCATTTCCGCCCATATGCAGGATGCGGTCTTCAAGGTGGGCGACGTGCGTTGGTCGCAGCCCGAGCGCAACTTCTCGCTCGCGGCCAACCGCTTCGTCTGGGAGAATGCCGCGGCCAAGCAGCGCAAGGGGTTCGAACGCCGTCGTGCGGCGATCGTCTTCAAGCGGGTGGAGGCGGTGCGCTCGACCGGCATCGACCGCGACCG
The DNA here is from genome assembly GCF_056280385.1 of Neorhizobium sp. USDA 3394. NCBI lineage: Bacteria > Pseudomonadati > Pseudomonadota > Alphaproteobacteria > Hyphomicrobiales > Rhizobiaceae > Neorhizobium > Neorhizobium sp. USDA 3394. The sequence goes on along the minus strand of NZ_JBWCDU010000002.1, from coordinate 49,978 downwards.
CAAGGACGAGGTCCTGTCGCTGCTGGCGATCACCTTTTCACCGAAGGGCGAGGGACCGGAAGGTACGGTCGAACTGGTGCTTTCCGGTAAATCGACGATTGCGCTTGATGTCGAATGTATCGAAGTTGCTCTTGCGGATGTCGGCGGCGCATGGGAAACGGCGTCCAAGCCCCGTCATCCCTGATCTGGTCCCGTTTGTCCGACCGGCCCGACCGGGATAACATCGTTTTTTGAGCTGGAAGGAATATCCGCTTGGCAATCTGGCTGGATCAGGCGTCGCAGGATTTCGAGGCAAGGTTTTCCGCATTTCTGTCGACCAAGCGGGAGGTCTCGGAAGACGTGAACACGGTGGTGCGTGCCATCATCGACGACGTTCGCGCCCGCGGCGATCAGGCGCTGATTGACTATTCCGCCCGTTTCGACGGCATCGACCTCGCCAAGGTCGGAATAAAGGTGACCGAGGCCGAGATCGACGCGGCGCTTGCCGCGACTGACCGGAAGGTCATCGATGCCCTGACGTTCGCCGCCGAGCGCATCGAACGCCATCATGCCCGCCAGATGCCGAAGGACGACATCTACGAGGACGCGATCGGCGTCGGCCTCGGCTCCCGCTGGACGGCGATCGAGGCGGTGGGGCTCTATGTTCCGGGCGGCACCGCGAGCTATCCGAGCTCGGTGCTGATGAATGCCGTTCCTGCAAGGGTCGCCGGCGTTCCGCGTGTGGTCATGGTCGTGCCGGCCAATGGTGGAACGATCAACCCCGCAGTGCTGGCCGCCGCCCGCATCGCCGGCGTCACCGAGATCTACCGCGTCGGCGGTGCCCAGGCCGTGGCGGCACTCGCCTATGGCACCGAGACGATCGCCCCGGTCGCGAAGATCGTCGGCCCCGGCAATGCCTATGTGGCGGCTGCCAAGCGCCATGTCTTCGGCACCGTCGGTATTGACATGATCGCCGGTCCCTCGGAAGTCCTCGTCATCGCCGACGGCGAAAACGATCCGGACTGGCTCGCGGCCGACCTGCTCGCCCAGGCCGAACACGATGCCGGCGCGCAGTCGATCCTCGTTACCGACGATGCCGGGCTCGGCAAGGCGGTGCAGGCGGCCGTCGAGCGCCAGCTGAAAACCTTGTCGCGCTCGGAAACCGCCGCCGCGAGCTGGCGCGATTTCGGCGCCGTCATCCTGGTGCCGGACCTGAACGCCGCCGTGCCGCTTGCCAACCGCATCGCCGCCGAGCATCTGGAGCTTGCCGTTGCCGACCCCGACGCACTGATGCCCGGCATCCGCAATGCCGGCGCGATCTTCATCGGCCGCCATACGCCGGAAGTGATCGGCGACTATGTCGGCGGTTCCAACCACGTGCTGCCGACGGCCCGCTCGGCGCGTTTCTCGTCCGGCCTTTCGGTCCTCGATTTCGTCAAGCGCACCTCTATCTTGCGGCTTGGCCCCAATCAGCTCCGCCAGCTTGCGCCCGCGGCCATCACCCTTGCCCATTCCGAAGGGCTCGATGCCCACGCCCGTTCCGTTGCGATCCGCCTGAACGGCTTGCCCCTCGATGACGAGGGCTGACGGATGGGGCAAGGGGACTTCCGGCTCTACGACGTCGTTCTGGACGACTCGATCGGGCGCTCGACGCCCGATGTGGAACATGAGCGGGCGGTCGCCATCTTCGACCTCGTCGAGGAGAACTCCTTCGAGCCGCTCGGCCATGCCGGTGGCCCCTACAAGCTGAAACTCTCGCTCGTCGATGCCAAGCTGATGCTCGGCATCACCACTGACAAAGACGAGCAGGTCGCGACCCATATCCTGTCGCTGACCCCCTTCCGGCGGATCATCAAGGATTACTTCATGATCTGCGAGAGCTATTACGAGGCGATCCGCTCCTCGACCCCGAGCCGCATCGAGGCGATCGACATGGGCCGCCGCGGCGTCCATAACGAAGGCTCGCAGACGCTGATGGACCGGCTGGACGGCAAGATCCGCGTCGATTTCGATACCGCGCGGCGGCTTTTCACGCTGGTCTGCGTGCTCTACTGGCGCGGCTGAATATGGAGGCCGTGCCCGCCCCCCTGACGAATGCCAAAAAACCGGGCGCCATTCTTTTCATGTGCGGCTTCAACGCCATCCGTTCGCCGATGGCGGAGGCCATTGCAAAGCGGCTGCTGCCACCCGATATCTACGTCCAGTCGGCGGGTGTGCGCTCCGGCGAGCGCGATCCCTTCGTGGATGCGGTGCTGGAGGAGGTCGGGCTGTCGATCGGTCGCCATCAGCCGCGTACGTTGGAGGAGCTCGAGGACGATTTTTTCGACCTGATCGTCACGCTGACGCCGGAAGCCCACCATGCCGCGCTGGAACTGACCCGTTCAAACGCCGTGGAGGTGGTCTACTGGCCGACCATGGACCCGACCGCTGCGACAGGCACCCGCGAGCAGATGCTGGATGCCTACCGGCAGGTTCGCGACCATCTCTGGAAGTTGATCGACGAGCGCCTTTCCGGCATCAGCCGGCATCCGGCCGAGACCGCCTGAAACCGCTTGCCGCATGCCGCTTGAAGCGACATTGAGAATAGCGCTCAAGCGAGGTTCACAAAGCGGACATGATTGTGTAGTTTCCGCGCAAATTTCCGGGCAGGCGCGAAAAAGCGTTGCCGGCCCAAACCAAACACAGGAAGAAAAACTATAGATGGCTAAAGAAGAAGTCCTCGAATTCCCGGGCGTCGTGACCGAACTCCTGCCCAACGCGACGTTCCGCGTGAAGCTGGAAAACGAACACGAGATCATCGCCCACACCGCCGGCCGCATGCGCAAGAACCGTATCCGCGTTCTGGCCGGTGACAAGGTGCTTGTCGAAATGACACCTTACGACCTGACCAAGGGCCGCATCACCTACCGCTTCAAGTAATCCTTAATCTTTCGCGGTGGGCTCTCATGGCGCTGGAACAAAAGCTGATACTGGCCTCCGGTTCTCCGCGCCGCCTCGATCTCCTCAACCAGGCCGGCATTACGCCGGCGCGGCTGATGCCGATGGATATCGACGAGACGCCGAAGAAATCCGAACATCCGCGCTCGCTCGCCCGCAGGCTTTCGACCGAAAAGGCCGAGGCGGCATTGGCGGCTATCAGAAACGATCCGGCCTGGCGGCACAGCTATATCCTGTCGGCGGACACGGTGGTCGCCGTCGGCCGCCGCATTCTCGAAAAGACCGAATATACACAGGAAGCCTCGTCCGCCCTGCACCTGCTCTCCGGGCGCGGCCACTGGGTCTATACCGGCATCTGCCTGATTACCCCCGGTGGCCAGTTCCGCCAGAAGGTCGTGCAGACCAAGGTGCGCTTCAAGCGGCTTTCCACCCGCGAGATCGAAAACTATATCGCGTCCGGGCAATGGCGCGGCAAGGCGGGCGCCTACGCGATACAGGGTATTGCCGGATCCTTCGTTCAGAAACTCGTCGGCTCCTACACCAATGTCGTCGGCCTGCCGCTTTTCGAGGTGACCGGACTTCTGGCCGGCGAAGGCTTCGACGTGGTGGCGGCCTGGCCGGAAGGCTGATAGAGGCGGGTTCAGATGGCGCAGGCCGATGGAGCAAGCCGAAAGGTGCTCCGGCTGCGCCCGTAGGGTGTCATCGGCGGTCAAAGGCTGCCGAATGCGCCATGCCCCTGTAGAAAGGAGTATTCAAAATGACATCGGAACCGATCAAGACCGGCGGCAAGGTCGAGCCGCTGAGGAAAACGAGACCCTGCCCGGAATGCGGCAAGCCATCCTCGCGCGAAAACTACCCGTTCTGCTCCGACCGCTGCCGCACGCTGGACCTGTCGCGCTGGCTGACGGGCTCCTACGCCATTCCGGTTTCGGAGGACCAGACCAAGCCGGACGGCTCGGACGACTGAACGGGGGCGGGTGCTGTCTGTTTTTGTTCAGGAATTTGCGATTCTCGTAATCCTGTCAAAAAAGTGGGTTCTGGCGCTGGACATGGCCGAACAAGATGTTATAACCCCGCTCGCTCCGGGGGAAACGCCCCCGCCGGCCTCGGGCCGGAAGGCTTCAAAGCCTCGATGCCCGGATAGCTCAGTTGGTAGAGCAGCGGATTGAAAATCCGCGTGTCGGTGGTTCAAATCCGCCTCCGGGCACCATTCTAAGCCCTTATTGTGCTTAGGTTTTTCCATATCCGCATTCTCGCTAATCAAATCGGGTTCGACACTTCTACGAAGTGGGTTTGACAATTTTTGTTTTCCGTCTGTTCATTTCGGCGCTGAGATCCGTGACGGTGGCGGTGTTCTTTTTGACATGTCGGCGCGCCGCGAGTAGTGCTTTGCCGTGGCCTCGGTCTTCTGTCCGAGCGCCTCGGCGATCGTCGCGTAGTCCTTCCCCATTTCCCGGAGAACGGTCGCCACTGTATGGCGGAGGCCCTTGAGGGTTAAGCCAGGCTGGACCTTGCCCTCCTTCTCCAGCTTCATGCGAATAGGTCGCCATGATGCCCTGAACCGGATACGCTCCAGGGCTTGCCGTAGCTGTTAGCGCACAGGGTGAGCGCGTCGTGTTTCGGTGCGGCCTCAATGGCCGTGTACACGGGGGCCACCAGCGGTAGCATGACGGCAACACCCGTCTTGCCTCTCCTGGTGTCGGCCATGACCGTAGCCGTCCCGACCGGCGACGCCGCCGTCATGGAGGATGCCGGGAATAATCGCACCGCCAAACAGGCCGCCGCCCGTGCCGGTTCCCTTGTTGCTGAACAGGCCATCGAGCGCGGAATTGAGCAGTCGATCGCCAATTCTGCCGAGAGCGCTGGCGAGGATATCGGCGCCGCTCTTGCCTTCCTTGAGGTCCGACACAAGGCCCTCCAGAACATCGCGGCTGATATCCCGAAGCTCTTCCATCGCCTCCTTGTTGGCGCGGATCGCGTCACGCTCGGCATGAGATAAAGATAGCCGTCCGCCTGCTGACGGTCATGGTGGCCCTGGATCATTGCTTCCCGCTGAGCCTGCTCGAGTGTCAGTTTCAAAGAATGCTTTCGAGCGCGCAGGCGCTTGAGAACGCTGCACTTCTTGCATAACGCATTTCGAGCGCGGACGGCCCACGCCTTGTGCCCTGACGGTACAAGCCCTCATCACAGGATGCGAGCTGCGTCCGGACATTGGCGATATCGTCTTCGAGGACGTCGAGCGCCTCCTCGCAGTCATCTAGCGTCATGATCTCGTCGAGAAACCAGCCATCGCGAATCTGCCACTGCCGAATCTCATCGTACTCGATATCTTCGGCTGCCATGCCTGATCTCCTGCTTTTCCAGGATTATGGTGTGCGCTTCCGGTGCCCGCCGCAAACGCAGCGGAAATTCACGCTTCGGAAAGCGCGTGCTGATAGGCAGGATGCAATCAAGCAGAGCGGAGACGACGATGGGTAGGATGAAGGAATGGATGCTGTCTGAGCAGGAGATGCACGACGAGGAACCATTCTGGGATTATGACGTCAGCTTCTTGTGCCCCGTATGTGGTCATCCAGGCAAAGGGTACATGGTAACGCCGATTGAGGACGGCGAAACCGTCGAAGAAATCTCCTGCTTGAACCCTGAAGACGAACATTCGTGGTCGGTGAGGATCATACGGATTAACAGTCACACATCAGCAAGGATCGATGGTCAGCCAGAGACACCCGTAGAAGTCGTTCCTGCAGGTTTTCCGGATGACTGGAACGAACCGGAGCCAGAGCCAGATGCGTACGGAATCTTTCTGAAGGCGATCGAGGAGTGGCGTGAAAACGTCGACGACATTTCCCGGATCAGCAGCTCTAACAGCAGAAACCGGATGCTGTTCATAACGCTGTATTCCATCGTCGAAGCCTATTTCTCGGACGCTATCGTCGGCGCTGCGCAGTACGACACCAATCTGCAGCGTAAGATGCTCAAACATAAGTCGCTCAAGGACAAGCAGCTTAGTCTCGAGACTGTCTTGGATAATCCGACAATCGTTCAGGACATGGTGAAGACTGCGCTCCAGGCACTCTCCTTCCACGACTTGAGCTTGGTGAATTGGATCAGCGAACAGGCGTTCCAGAAATCGATCCTGCCCAAGGACAGTGACGACAGGAAGCTGATAATGATGTCGGTACCGAAGCGTCACGACTGCGTTCACCGCAACGGTCGGGACAAAGAAGGCAATCAGATCGAATTCATCGAGAGGGAATACCTCAAGAAGGTCGCGACCATCTTCGAGGGGATGGCAGAGGCTTTGGAAGACGCTATCCGAGACGTCAAAGCGAAGGAATTCTCCGAGGATCTCGACGTCAAGGATGACGTGAAGCCAGATCAATAACGGCAGCCGCAATAACGGAAACCGCCGCCGAGCTGGTGAGCCGGGCGTCACATCCTCCTCGTTCAGTTGCCCACTAGGATGGTGTGCGCTCCCGACGACTGGCGCAAACGCCGGGGGTTTCCACGTGCGCTTCCAATCGTTGCAACACGTTGCGTTCGAAACGTTCACCCTGACGCTTTATCCGTTTCGTCGCGCAGTTGTCGCTGCCAATTGTCGGCAATTGTTTAAATCTCCCATTAATACGAATGACCACACGATGAGTAGGATAATTCCAACGCGTCGAGTTTCTATACGAATGGAATTGCGGCGTTGCGTCCGCCCCGCCGACGTGAACACGCGTAACATGCGGTATTTTCAGTGTTGACAATCTCAGCACCATTCTTGCCGGAATCCTTCCGGTAGCGGATAGGACACACAAAAGACTACTACTTGTCTGGGGAAAAGACCACATCATGAGGGGTATTAAAGATTTAAGGCTTGCCGACGGCGTTAAGATCTGGTTAAAGGCATCATGGATACAACCGACGACATCGATTCTGGCGATAGCCACGAACTGCTCCGCAAGATCGCGAAGTTGCAGCAGCGTCGTGACGAGATGCTTGCGGAGATAAGCGTCCTATCGATCCAGATCGAGTCCTATACCGACGCCGCGAAGATGGTGTACGGCCCACGGTTCAGCCCCCTTATGACCGCATTGACATCGCCGCATCATTACCCCGTTCTTCCGGGATGGCCGGGGTTCGGACCGCCTACGAATTCGGCTGCCACCCATAAGCGGAAGCGGTCAATCTCGATCAACTGGGCAACCGCGCTGGCTCATCTTCAGAACCTCGAATCCTTCGGCTACGCGCAGATCGTCGAGATCTCCGATCTAAAGGACCTCAAGATCACGATAGCGGCTGCCCGCAGCCAGATGAAAACGTATGTCGAGATGGGTCTCGTCGACCGGGTCAACGACGGCGAATTCAAGGTGACGGAAAAGGGACGAGAAGCATCGCAGGAGGCGCTTCGTAAGGTCGTGCCACCGCCGCCTCCGCCGCCGCCCGTGGTGAGGGTTCCGCCCGTTCCGCCGCCGCCACCTGAATACCGGATGCCTACACCTCCGGTGCCACCACCGCCGCCGCCCGCAGAGAACTGGACGTCGGAATGGGTCTCTAACACTGCTCCTGCAGAGAGCAAGCCGACTGACAATTGGTCCTCTGCGGAGGATGCATTCAAGTAATTCGGCCGAGGGCTGAAACGAAAAGAGACCCCGAAAGGGGCCTCTTAAACCGGAAGGGCAAGCCGCAGCGAACGGCCCAACCTTCTATAACATAACCCGCGTCACCCAGGCGCACATGAGAAAGGACAGGTCATGGCATGGCATCGCCGAACCATAATATCGGTGTCCGCCTTTAGGCGGCACCCCTGACCCCTTCCAGAAGGGTTAAGGACGTGTGTCGCAGGGTCTCCAAAACTCTGCGGCGCATTGCATACCTATAGGACACGACGCCCAACGTGTCCAGAGTCGCTACAGGCGCTGTAGCGAGGTCTATCAGGATCGACCGATAACCACCCCGGCAGAGTACTCGCGGTTCTCGCGACACATGATTATGCGCCCCGGCAGAGCGGTGGCCTGCCAGCCCGGCGGGAGCACAGCCAGCACAGCATGGAAGACTTCTCTGGTGGTCGCGGGTTTCGTCTCAAACGTGGGTACAACGGCGTTCACCAGATCCGGGTGAGGTTTCCTGGTCTTGCCCGCTTCGCCCTCGGCTCGCAGAGTGAACGGCAGCTCGGCTCTGAGAGCCTCAAGGACACGCGCTGCCGATACCCCGCCTTTCCGGATCTCGGAAGCGGTCGTTCCCTTCAAGGATTCCTGTAGGCGCAAAGCACAGGTGGGTCGAAGGCGCGGGCTTGAACGCTGCCTAGTCGGAGTGTATGGCTGGGGTCTGCAACGGAAGAGAGCTTGCTTGGGATGGGCGGGACGCTGATAGTGTCTGTGGGCTACAACTGCTACGTCAGTTGGACTCTTAGAAAGATCGGGTTTCAGAAAGGCTCTTACCCGATAGATTGGGTAAATAGCTTCCGATTCTCCCGCCTTCTTGACTTCATTGACGAGTTCTCGATCGACAGCCTAAAGGGTTTCGAGCCGTCCCCCATAGATGCAGACGCCGCAAGCGCAACCTCGTATTACATCCCGAGATATGGCATGCGCTTTCCTCATGAGCATGACGTAAATCCGGAGATCGGCATTCAGGAGATCGGCGAGAGGTACGCGCGACGCTTCGATCGTCTAAGGGCGCATTGTAAGGCGGCCTCGCACGTTGTCTTCTTACGGACGAATGCCGTCAGGACCTACAATCTAGCGCCCGAAGATATTGATGAATATTCGCCTGATGTGATTCTGAAAGCAGCTAGGGTCCTCGGCGATTTAGCTGGACACAACAGGTTCACATTGGCGATTTTGCGAGAACGACTTGCGATTCCCGCCATCGATGCCCCGTTCGTTGCTCAAGCCGAGCTATTGGTGCCATTCGAAAACGGATTCTACGACGCTGACGTGAGTCAGCCGCGTGGATCAGGCGCCTTTGATTTCTTTAGAAGGGGGCTGGCCCCCATCCAGGCGGCCAGGTCGACCGCCGAGGTTAAGAAGGCACTGGTTGGGTTATCCGCGACACCGCCAACGAGGCCTGATCGCGCGCTGAGATTTCGTTGGCTCGATCTTCTCCAAGGACACCAGTCACGAAGGTCCTGAGGGTACCAAAAAATCACTCTTTTCTTCAGACGTTTGATGCCGATTCCTACAGCCGCGCAGTCGAGCGGGTGCAGATGGCCGACCTGGAGGCTTCCTCGTCGATGTCGCTGCGCCGTAGCCAGATCGCAAATTTGTTCATGATATGTTTGGGACGATTGACCGTTCGGAAGGCTCTCATCGCAGGCGGCCCTCCATTGTGGTGTCACCACCGGTAGATGAAGGGCGCGGGTTCAATGTGCCGTTGGACGGTCACTCCGAGAAAAGCATTCTTCCCCCTACTCGAATAGATGGAATCATCGATGGAAACGCAGTAAGAGGTCTCGCCTACTCAGGCGAGAGCGGGTGATCGTGGTTAGACAGATATGAGTTCTTACAGTCGACCGTTGAGCAATGGGTAGCTGAGTGCCTCTGATAAAAGACAATAATAATAGGGTTGTTGCGTTTACGCGCTATGCGACGATGGCCGTCGCGTCGTTGGGAACACTCGCGATCCTGAGCTGGATTCTTAAATATACATTCTATGGAATAGACTTTACCGATGAAAGTTCTTACTTGGTGTGGATTTCAAACCCATTCAGCTACGGCGCTTCCGCGTCGCAATTTGGTTTCATCTACCGCCCTCTTTACATTCTTTTGGGTGGTGATATCGCCGCCCTCAGGCAAGCCAACATATTAATCACTTTCGGATTGGGATGGGCTTTGGCTCATACCCACCTGACGTCACTAGCGCCTGAGGTTGATCAAGGACGCGTCGATCTGCATGTCACTGCAGCAGGGTTAAGCGTCAGTTCCCTCATACTGTTCAATACTTGGCTGGCTACGCCAAATTATAACAGCCTCGCATTTCAGGCGCTTCTAATCACTGCGATTGGTCTGCTTTTAGCCGAAAAAGCGTTTACTTATAGAAGCTCATCGGGATGGATCATTATTGGCATCGGCGGTTGGTTAGCCTTCATGGCAAAACCCAGCACGGCAGTTGCATTGGCCGTCGGTATTTTCATTTGCCTGCTGGTGGCACGCAAGGTGTCGATTCGATTGATGTTGCTTACGGCGGTGACCGCTCTCGGGCTTCTCTTGTCTAGCGCACTGATGATTGACGGATCAATATCGGGTTTTGCCAAGCGGCTGCAGCTTGCAGCCGAATTTTCTCAATATCTAGGCGGCGGTCACACTATCCACCAAATCCTACGGATCGATAACTTTCGAGTTCGTGCCCCGGGACAAATAGCTATTCTGAGCATTCTGGTGGCAGCACTCGTTGCGATCTGGGGTGCCTATACTGAAAAACCGAAAGGGGCGATCGTATCCCTTATCGTAGCTGTGGGTTTTTTCTCGGTCACTGCATTGCTGGCATTCGGCCAAGTCCACAAGACTGCAGGTCTGGGAGAATTTGAGGGCTTGCTGATTTTTGGGGTCGTATTTGCTGCAGCTTTGACTGGCCTGATATTTGGCGGACCCTCGCCGTTGAAAAGTATATCGTCAGTACAATGGGCGGTCTCCATTATCTTTCTTGTAATGCCTCATATCTATGCATTTGGAACCAACAGGAACTATTGGGAGAATGGAGCCTGGGTGGGAATCTTTTGGCTTCTTGCGGGTACTACGCTACTGCGGCCAGTCGTGCGTAAACGGGGAAACTGGTCGTTTGCACTGCCGCTTGCATTGGCTGCTCAGACCGTAACAGCAATCCTCCTGCAAACGGGGCTTGAACGGCCTCAGCGCCAAACTCAGCCACTCAGACTCAACGAAACTCCTTTGGAAATCGGGCCGCACCGATCCGTATTGGTATTATCAGCCGGATACGCGGCTTATCTAACTGACGCCGCGGCGGCTGCTCAAAGCAGCGGCTTCGAAATCGGCACGCCCGTTATCGATCTATCAGGCCAGTCCCCCGGCATCCTCTATGCGATCGGAGCTGAGAGCATTGGTCAGGCTTGGACCATAGGTGGATATCCGGGCAGCCTGAAGCTGGCGAAAGCCGCGCTGGAACGTGTTGCGTGCGAAAAGATTGCAGCAGCCTGGATTTTGTTCGAGCCCGACGGTCCGCGCAGCGTTCCGGTGGAACTCATGCCGAGTTTGGGGGCAGCTTTTCCTGAAGCCTACCAGCAGGTAGGTACCTGGCGAACAGCCCCAGGTGCAGGCGGCTATGATGGTAGCCGTACTCAAGAGCTTTACAAACCGACGGCACCGAGTGAGGTTTTGAACGCCTGTCGAGCCATTCGAGCGAAGGAAATGAAGTGAAGAAGGTGGCCATCGTACAGTCAAACTATATCCCGTGGAAGGGTTATTTCGATATGATCGCTGCTGTGGATGAGTTTATCCTCTACGACGACATGCAATATACGCGGCGTGATTGGCGCAATCGGAATCAGATCAAAACCCCACAAGGGGTTCAATGGCTCACGGTTCCTGTCCAGGTAAAGGGAAAGTACCACCAGAAAATCCGTGAAACCGAGATAGAAGGAGCCGACTGGGCAGCCGTCCATTGGAAGAGCCTTGTCCAGAATTACCGCCGTGCGCCACACTTTAAGGAAATCGCCGTGTGGCTGGAGCCCCTTTACCTAAATGAACCGCCAAGCTACCTTACCCCGCTCAATCGTCGATTCATCGAAGCAATCTGCAATTATCTCTCAATCCAAACTACAATTTCCCACTCATGGGACTACACTTTAGTAGATGGAAAGACGGAACGTCTGGCTGCGCTTTGTGCCCAAGCTGGTGGCACGGAGTACGTATCTGGCCCCGCGGCAAAAGACTACGTAGATGAGGAAGTCTTTAAAGAACGAAGAATAAAGCTTACATGGTTTGACTATGCCGGCTATCCTAGATACCCCCAGCTCTGGGGTGAATTCGTTCATGGAGTGACGATCCTCGATCTTCTCTTTAACTGTGGAAGGGACTCGCGAAATCACATGAGGTACCTAAAATGACTCCGCGCAGCGTCAAATTTCGGGCCTGCTGATGAATTGCGATGCTCGAGGATGGCGTAGATGATTGGGCACCGCTGAGTTTCGAGACTTTTGCCCATTCCCGGTAACTAAGGAACGAGGGGTATCGGCGCTTCGCCATGTAATACCGTGGGTGAGGAATGTGATCCTGCGTGAGAGCCGTGAGTTGACACTTGGACCGGTCGCGTGCGTTTCCTGCCGCAATGCTCTTTAGAGCGTTCGTGTACGCGCGATGAAAGAGGAAAGCGTACCGGCTATTGGCGCCAACCTCCCACATTTTTAAGGCTTGCGCGTGGTGGCAATATTGCGATATTGCGGACCGCTAGCAAGCATTGCGGGGGACTTCGCTTGACGGAATATTTTTCTAGCTGTCCCGCATGTGGATCAGCAGATTTTAGGAATCTACCCATTCCGCATGCAGCCCGCTCGATGGTTAGCGACGGCAAGGTGGTATCGAATCCTCTTGAGCGCAGTTCTTGTAGCAACTGCGGCCATGGCTTCCACGCCAAGAATTTTTCAGAAGAGCAAATAAAAGAGATTTATAGTGCCGATTACTCGATCGGCCTGCGAGACCCGGTAGCGGAGGCTGCGCGCTCTGCCGAATACAGCCGACAGATAGAAGCTTTCTTGAAGCATCAGCTGGGGAATGAAGCCAATTTCCCCAAAATCATAGAGTTTGGATGCGGCAGCGGTACGTTGCTCAGTCATTTGACCGATAGGCTTGGCGCTCAAATTGCAACCGGCGTGGAGCCTAGTTCCCGGGTAGCCGCGAATGCGCGTTTAAACGTGGGAGATCGAATTTCTATCCACCAGGGTTTTGCTGAGCAGTTCGAGGAGACCGCCCCGGATTACAATCTTTGCCTGTCAGTTAACGTGATCGAGCACACGCGTAATCCCCGCGGTTTTTTGCAAGCATGCCGGCGCGTCATCCATAAGACGGGAAATATTGTCGTCATTTGTCCCGACGGAGAAATTGTGGGGTCGGAATTGCTCTTTTACGATCACATTTCCAACTTTACACGCGCTTCCTTGGCGATGATTGCGGCCAGCGCAAACCTGCGGATTGTCGCAAACTCCCCTTTAATGGGCGGCCTGCAGGGCTTTAGGATTTACCTGCTGCGTTTCGGCGACGCTGACCTTGGCAATCAGGCTCGCGGCTTCGAGGTTCTTTCTCAAGAACGCGTAGAGTATGTCAACACCTGGAGCAAGGTACAAGACACGACCTGCGGGATGCTCAAGGGCCGGAAGTATGGCGTCTTCGGCACGGGTGAGTATTCGGACCTTCTTCATGCCTATAGCCCGTCCGTGATCGAAAAAGCAGAGTTTTTTGTAAGGGATCAACCGGTAGAGGCGGATTTCTATGGTAAACCCGTTGTATCAGTCAAAGACTTCTTGAGCCTTCCAAGATTGCCTCTGATCGCGGCTGTGCATGAGCGAAGCTGGCCGCTTGTCCGAGATCGTTTTAAATCGGAGGATGTCCAGATCTTTCATTCTCTCGAAATCGCAAGGCAGGATCTCATCCCATGACGGAAATTTCTCGCTACGGCGTTATTGCGGCCACCGAAGCAAACGACATTTACGATATCCTGGCCGAGGAGGTCAGGCTACTGGGATACACTACGCTAGATTCCGGATTGACCGCGTCAAAGCTCGATGAACTCTCGCGGTTGTTCAATACAGCGGAGTTAGAATACGATACCGAGTCATCAGACCAAGGTTATGATCTTAGCAAGATTAGCGAGCGTGATACGATTCGCCTCCTTCCGATGGTATGCCCCAAGTTCTGGGAGGTCGTTTTCAATCGGCCACTTCATGACTTATTGTCGCGGCTCCTTGGCGGTTACTTTATCCTGAACCAAGTGAACGGCCTGATAAACCGTGGCCACCAAAGCAAATATCACCAGGCCCAGTATCACAGAGATTTGCCGTATCAACATTTCACTAGCTCTCGGCCGCTCGCTATCAATGCACTCTTTGCATTAGACGACTTTACCATCGACAATGGCGCCACACGCGTGATCCCTGGAACCCATCATCGTGAAGCGTTTCCACCTGACGAAGTGGTTCGGCGTTTGGAGACCCACGTCACCGTCAAACGGGGTACGTTCATTGTCTTGGACTGCATGGTTTACCACGCGGGCAGCACCAATAACACCGACAAAAATCGTCGCGCCATCAATCACGTCTTCACGATTCCTATGCTGCGCCAGCAATTCCATATTCCTTCTGTGTTGGGGGAAGCTCCAGATTTTACAGACGAGCAAAAGAAAATACTGGGTTATGGCCTGGAAGAATTCCGTTCAGTTGGCGACTGGTTCAAGTCTCGGTTGCCGAAAGTCAAATGAGTTTCATGACACGCAAGTTATCCATTGTTACCACCCTATTTAGGTCAATGGACACAATCGACGAGTTTATCCAACGTGCCTTGGCCGCGGGGGAGGCGGTGTCGGATGATATTGAAATCGTGATTGTCGACGATGGCAGTCCGGACGGTTCGGCGAACATCGTACGAAATTGGGTTGAGCGCGACGCTCGGATTTCGCTGTTATGCTTGAGCAGAAATTTCGGGCATCACAGAGCAATGCTCGCCGGTTTGGAACATGCTCAGGGCGACTTGATATTCCTAATTGACAGCGATCTCGAGGAGCCACCCGAGTTGCTTTTGGAGATGGCGCAGGTTCTGCAGGGAAAAGCCGTTGATTGCCTATACGGGCTGCAGGAACGTCGGAAAGGCGGCTGGATGGAGCGGATATCCGGGCACCTTTTTTACTGGCTTTTCTCAGTGTTGAGCGAAGTACGCATACCCGAGAACGTATCAACGATGCGATTGATGACCCGTCGGTATGTATCCGCTCTACTTAAATTTCGCGACAAAAACCCAGTCTTCGTTCCATTAAGCATTCTTGCTGGTTATCCCCAGGCATCGTTCCCTTTTGTCAAAGCCAGCACCTCTGATACGACCTACTCGCTAGGAAGGCGGGTTGCTCTGACTGCCCTTGCTATCACGACGTTTTCGGCCAAACCACTGATATTAATGCTATGTTTCAGCTTAATGATGGCTTTCTTGGGTATCGTTTACGGCGGGTTTGTTGTGTTGCGCGCGCTGACCGGACCGGTCCAGGACGGATGGGCGTCACTCATGGCCGTGGTCGTCTTTTTCTTCAGCTTGAATGCTGTTTTTACGGGGCTGATGGGCCTCTATGTTAAACAGATCTTGGAGGAGGTGAAAGATAGGCCCCGCTCAATTGTTCAAGATATCTATTCTCAACGACACTCTTCGGAGAACTAGCCGATCTATTCCGAAAATATTCTCGCGCTTTACAAAAGTTGGGGGGGGCTTTCCAACGCCGCCCGCCGGGCGGTATGCTGTTGCGCTGCGGTGGGCGAGATATTGCCGGGGTGACTACCAGGTGGCATGACCCACAATGGAGTTCATTTTTGACGATCGTCCAAGTCAATTGCAGATACCTCGTCAGGTGAGTATTCGGACCCGCGGCAACCTGCTCAGCGCAAATGACCAAATTGGGACACGAGATGTTGCTGGTCCCCCACAAATGCAAGCGCCCAGAGCGGCGACCGGAGGCGGGCCCGATAGTTCTTTGAGTGGCGGGGCTAGAAATGCATTCATAGGAATTTTCGGGACCAATCAGCGCCGTTAAACATTAGCGCTCTTACAGGTGGTAGACATTCATGGTTGAATCGAGTGATGACATCCTGAAGGATGTGGCTAACTATTACGCGGGGCGTATCGCCGAACATGGCCAAACGGCAGCGGGTGTAGACTGGAATAGCCAAGCGGGCCAGGTCATGCGCTTTAATCAACTTCTCAAGGTGGTCGATTCTTCGCAACCATATTCTATCGCCGATATAGGATGCGGATACGGAGCGTTGCTTGACCACCTCTCGCACTTGGGACACACCACGCGGTATATCGGTGTCGACATTGCTCTGCCTATGATTGAGGCCGCCCGCTCGCGCGCCGCCACGTTGCCGAATGTCACGTTTAGGTTGGGCAACTCGCCAGGTGAGATCGTCGATTATTCCATAGCGTCCGGGATTTTCAATGTGCGGCTTGGTCGGACGGACGAGGAATGGCTTACGTATTTGATGGAAACACTGGACATGATGAACGCAGCAAGCCGAGCAGGTTTTTCTTTCAATTGCCTAACATCCTATTCTGACGCAGACCGGATGAGGGCTGATCTTTTTTACGCCAATCCCCTAGACTTGTTCGATCTTTGCAAACGGCGCTATTCCCGGCAGGTAGCTCTGTTGCATGACTATGAGCTATACGAGTTTACGATGATCGTGAGGAGGTAGCTATGACGCAGAAGCTCATCATTTTTGGGGCAGGTGATATTGCTCAACTCGCGCATTACTATTTTGAAAATGACAGCGATTATGATGTGGTCGCGTTCACCGTGGACGAAGCCTATTTAACTGACCGCGAGTTTTGTGGCCTGCCGGTGGTTGCCTTCGAAAACGTCGCTGATCGCTATCCCCCGGCTGATCATGCCCTTTTTGTCGCACTCAGCTACTCCAAGCTCAATCAAATCCGAAAAGAGAAATTCGAGGCCGGGCTGGCTCTCGGTTACGATCTTGCAAGCTATATCAGCTCTAACGCAACGGTCCTCAACGGGCATTCCTTCGGACGTAATTGCTTTATTCTTGAAGACAATACCATCCAACCATTTTCGCATTTTGGCGATAATGTCACGTTGTGGAGCGGTAATCACATAGGTCATCATTCGGATATCGGAAGTCACACATTCATATCCTCCCATGTTGTGGTGTCCGGTGGTGTCAGGATTGGCGAGCAGTGTTTCATAGGGGTCAATGCCACGCTTCGCGATCACGTTAGTATTGGGGCAAGATGCGTTATCGGGGCTGCAGCGCTCATTCTGTCCGATGCAGAGGCTGATGGAGTTTACGTGTCCAGCGCGACTGAGCGCTCGCGTGTTCCAAGTTCGAAACTGCGTAAGATATGACCAGTAGATGGGTTAAAACCGGCCTGCTCTTTAAGCCGTCGGGTGTTCATCCCAAGCTGAGGAGCCACGCTGCCAACCCGCTCGCACTTCACCTCGAACGTGACATATACAGGGTGTTTTTTAGCGGGCGTGACAGTGAGAATCGTTCCTCTGTGGGCGCCGTTGATATTAATCTCTTAACGCGAGAAGTCATTCACGAACACAAGCAGCCCTTTCTAGTTCACGGCGCTGGCGGCAGTTTCTTTGAAGCGGGTATCAGTATCGGCAACTGCTATTATGCTGGTGCGCAGCGCTATATGCTGTTCATGGGATGGCAGAGGCCTTTGGGAGGGCACTGGCGAGGCGATATCGGCCGCATAAAGGTTCGGCCTGATCTAACGCTTGAAATGGACGGCGACGTAGCGTTTCTGGCCTCAGATGGGGAGGATTCGGTCAGCCTTTCCTATCCATGGGTTGAAAAAGCAGATGATGGAACGTTCAGGATGTGGTACGGATCTACCGTAACCTGGGACGCGGGCAACGGCGAAATGCTCCATGTCATCAAGTCCGCAAGTTCAAAGGATGGCCATATATGGCACAAGGAAGGTGCAGCAATTCCCTATGAAATAGGCAGAGCGCAAGCTTTTTCGAGGCCCACGGTTCTGATTGATGCGGCGCGGGGTTACCGGATGTGGTTCTCTTACCGCAGCGGTCAAGGCGAAGCCTATCGAATCGGGTATTCTGAAAGCCGCGACGGAATAGTCTGGACCTTGAAATTGGACCAGGTGGGCATAGACGTTTCTGAAAACGGCTGGGATAGCGCGATGATCGAGTACCCTTACGTGTTTCGGCACGGGGATAATACCTATATGCTATACAATGGCGATGGCTACGGTAAAACGGGTTTTGGTTTGGCTGTTCTGGACGACAATAAGGTGGAGAGAGCTGATTCTATCTAGAAATAGTATATTGCAGCTGGCCCGCTTTGGATTCATTGGCTTACTGACGAACGGCTTCGGATATATCCTTTACCTCACGGTCACCTTTTCTGGGGTTCCGCCGAAGTTGGCAATGACTATACTTTATTTTGTCGGAGTTTTGATGAGTTTTGCTGCCAATCGGCGCTGGGTTTTTATTCAGGCTGCCGAGCAGCAGGGGGCCCTAGTCCGATATGGAATTATCTATGGCATCGGTTACGTACTAAACTACAGCATCCTCTACGTGTTTGTGGATAGACTCGATTACGCGCACTTCTATGTGCAAGCATTTGGTATAATTGCTGTGGCCGCATTCGTATATCTGGCGTCCAACATTTATGCCTTCCCGTCCACTAGCAAGAGAAAACAAAATCCGTGAGCTCCCGTTGTCTGGTTTGTGGAACGAAATTCGACAGCGAAGCCGGCACGCCTCGTTGCCCCGCTTGCGGTTGGGAGCCTGAAGAAATAGGCGGTATAGCAGCCTACGCTCCACAGTTTGCTAACCAAGGAGGGGGATTTGAGGCTTCTTATTTCAAGGTTTTGTCGGAATTAGAGGCGGCGAATTTCTGGTTCCGATCCCGAAACGATCTTATCCTGTGGGCTTTACGCAAGTACCACCCCAAATTCCGCTCTTTTCTGGAAATTGGCTGTGGAACGGGCTTTGTTCTTGCTGGCGTCACCGAGAAATATCCTGAAGCTGAGATTTTCGGAAGCGAGATATTTATCGAGGGTCTGCGATTTGCTTCTCAGAGATTGCCTAATGCACGGCTGATGCAAATGGATGCGCGGGCGATCCCATTCGCGGAGGAATTTGATGCTATCGGCGCATTTGATGTTCTTGAGCACATCGAGGAAGATGAGACCGTCCTGCAGGAAATGCACGCCGCCTTGAAGCCCGAGGGGACGCTGCTGGTGACTGTTCCGCAACATCCATGGCTGTGGAGTCCCCTTGACGACTACGCTCACCATTGCCGTCGGTACACGTCCAGCGAATTGAGCAGGAAAGTTACTGCCGCGGGCTTCACCATCCTTCGCGACACGTCCTTCGTTTCGCTCCTGCTGCCTGCGATGCTTGCTTCGCGTTTGCTAAGCCGAAATAAATCGGTTGACGAAATCGACGTTCGAACCGAGATGCAACTTCCAAGCCTGCTCAATAACGCTTTCAGATGGATATTGCGGGCGGAAAGCGCTCTGATCCGTACTGGTTTGGATTTCCCTTTGGGTGGTTCGCGACTGCTCGTCGCCAGAAAGATGCGAGGCTGATGTTATCCCTTCCATTTTGTCGAGTGGAAGGGCATCCATCTAACGGACACCGGTGGCGGCGACGCTATCGGTGTGGGAGACATGAATGAAAGCGATTGTTCTTGCCGGCGGGGCTGGGTCGCGCCTGTATCCTCTGACCCAAGTCTCTAGTAAGCAGCTCCAGGCTGTTTTCGACAAGCCTATGATCTATTATCCTCTGACCGTTCTGCTTGCGTCGGGGGTCAGGGAATTCTGCCTCATTGCTACGCCACATGACCTGCCTCGGTATCAGAGTTTGCTTGGGGATGGCAGCCAGTGGGGAGTAGCAATCCAGTATCGCGAGCAGCCGAGACCAGAAGGGATTGCACAGGCGTTTCTGATTGCGGCGGACTTCGTGGGCTCCGATGATGTGATCCTGATGCTGGGCGACAATATCTTTTCGGGCGGCGACGATTTTCCCCGCGCGGTCTCCAGCTTTACGGCTGGCGCAACAATTTTCGCGTACCACGTCAAGGATCCCGAGCGCTACGGCGTGGTGGAGTTCGACCGGACCGGGAAGGCGATCTCCATTGAGGAGAAGCCCCAGCATCCCAAAAGCAGCTACGCCGTCCCTGGTGTGTATGTCTACGATAACAGCGTGCTGGACATTGCGAAGGCGGTAAAACCTTCCATCCGCGGAGAGCTGGAAATAACGGACATCAATCTGGAATACCTGAGACTCGGCAAGCTGCAGGTTCGGCGCTTGAGCCGCGGTTTTGCCTGGCTTGACGCCGGCACCAGTACCGCGCTGCACGAAGCCTCTTCCTACATCGAGGCGATCGAGCGACGGCAAGGCGTGAAAATCGGCTGTCCGGAAGAGGCGGCGCTGGTGAGAGGGTTCCTCAGCATTGCCCAATTTGAAACCTTGATCGAGCGCATGCCGGCATGCGAGTACAGCGACTATCTGCGCGGCGTCGCCGACGAGTGGCACAGGCTTCAAGAGGATAAGCAGTGAGCGAGAAAATCCCGTTCAATCGGCCGTTCATGACCGGCAAAGAGCTATACTACATCGCGGAAGCGAAGTTCGGCAACATGCTCGCTGGTGACGGGCCTTTTACGAAGCGTTGCCATGAGTGGCTGAAAGACAAGAGTGGATGCGTCAAACCGCTGCTGACGCACTCATGCACAGCGGCCCTGGAGATGGCGGCATTGCTTCTCGACATCGAGCCTGGTGACGAGATCATCATGCCCTCGTACACGTTCGTCTCGACCGCCAATGCATTCGTGCTGCGCGGCGGCGTTCCGGTGTTCGTCGATATCCGGGAAGACACCTTGAACCTGGACGAACGCCTGATCGAGTCGGCTATCACCTCGCGCACTCGCGCCATCGCCCCGGTCCATTATGCGGGTGTCGCCTGCGAGATGGACACCATCATGAGCATTGCCAAACGCCACGGCCTCAGGGTCGTGGAAGATGCGGCACAGGGCGTGATGGCAGCTTATAAGGGCCGAGCACTGGGCAGCATTGGCGATCTCGGAGCCTACAGCTTTCACGAAACCAAGAATGTAATCTCCGGGGAAGGGGGAGCCCTGTTGGTGAACGACCCCGATCTGGCGGTGCGCGCGGAAATCATCCGCGAAAAAGGCACGGACCGCGGACGTTTTTTCCGGGGCGAGGTCGATAAATACACCTGGCAGGAGGTCGGTTCTTCGTTCTTGCCAGGCGAGTTGATCGCGGCTTTCCTATGTGCCCAGCTTGAAGAAGCCGACCGTATCACCAATCATCGCCTGGGCATCTGGCAACATTATCACACGCTTCTGGAGCCGCTCGAGGCCAAGGGATTGCTTCGCCGGCCCATCGTCCCGGAAGAATGCCAGCACAATGCCCACATGTATTACGTTCTGCTGGCGCCGGAGATCGATCGTCAGAAGGTACTCAGTGAGCTTAAGAGGAGCGACATCTTCTCGGTCTTCCACTATGTGCCTCTGCACTCTTCGCCCGCCGGAAAACGGTACGGCCGGGCGCAGGGTGACTTGCGGGTGACCAACGTCCAGTCGGAAAGGCTGGTGCGTCTGCCCTTGTGGGTTGATCTGACTGGCGAGCAGCAGGAACACGTTGTCAGGGTTTTGAAAGATGCCATCGGTTGACCCATCAAGAGCGTCGAGGGAAATGAAAATTCTGGTGACGGGCGGGGCCGGTTTTATCGGGTCGGCAGTTATCCGCCATATCATCCAGAATACCGGCGACTCGGTGGTCAACGTCGACAAGCTGACCTATGCCGGAAACCTCGAAAATCTGCGCGAGGTTGATAACTCTGACCGCTACACATTCTCGCAGGTCGATATCTGCAATCGCGGCGAGCTGGAACGGGTATTTGCTCAGCACCGTCCCGACGCTATCATGCATCTTGCGGCAGAGAGCCATGTTGATCGATCCATCGACGGTCCCGCGGCCTTTATCGAGACCAACATCATCGGCACCTACACCCTGCTCGAGGTAAGTCGAGCTTATTGGCAGGGACTGGACGCAGTGCGCCGCCAGGCCTTCCGAATCCATCACATATCTACCGACGAAGTTTACGGCGACCTGCCTCATCCGGCCGATGCCGTTGATGCCCACCACCACCTCTTTACCGAAAAAACCGGCTATGCACCCAGCAGCCCATACTCGGCGAGCAAGGCCAGTTCCGATCATCTGGTTCGCGCCTGGATGCGAACATATGGCCTGCCGGTGCTGGTGACCAACTGCTCCAACAATTATGGTCCCTACCACTTCCCGGAGAAGTTGATTCCCCTGGTGATCCTTAACGCCTTAGAGGGGAAGCCGCTTCCGGTCTATGGATCTGGCGATCAGATACGTGACTGGCTGTACGTCGAGGACCACGCGCGGGCGCTTCACAAGGTCGTCAGCGAAGGGCAGGTTGGATCGACCTACAATATTGGCGGCCATAATGAAAAACAGAATCTGGAGGTTGTCAGGATCATCTGCGATGTGCTCCAGCAGCTGGCTCCTCCCGGCGTCGGCCATCCTGTCAAAGAATACAGGTCGCTCATTACCCACGTGCAGGACCGGCCTGGACACGATCGCCGATATGCCATCGATGCGGGCAAGATCAAACAAGAGTTGGGTTGGCAGCCTACCGAGACATTCGAGACGGGGATTCAGAAGACTGTACGGTGGTATTTGGACAATTTGGACTGGTGCCGTCGCGTACAGGATGGCAGCTATCAACGTGAACGACTGGGGCAGGTCAGGCAGATTTGATAGCCGATGCTATTTGGGCGAACTACTGGCTACGTTGGGGCGGCTCCGAGGAACTGAACTAGCGAGGCTCATCAAAGTTTGCTGCCTATCCGAAACATTTTCGAGAAGGTTTCATCGTTGACGCATCAACGTTAATGCAAAAGAACGCACTTGATGCGTCAACGTTAACGCGGTATCATTGTGATGCTTCGGCAAGCATCCTAACGCATCCAGCGTCAAAGGAGACTCCAATGCCTGTCATTACCGTTGCCAACCCCAAGGGTGGAGCCGGCAAGTCGACGACGACACTAGTGCTCGCAACCACATTGGCCCAGCAGGGCGCCAGCGTCGTCATTTTGGACTGCGACCCGAACAGGCCGATCGAAGGGTGGAGGCGCGGAACCTCAAAGAACCCTGTCATCGTCGATGGTGGGGTCACCGAGAGCACGATCACCGCCAAGCTCGACGAGTATCGCAAGAAATACCAGTTCGTGTTCGTGGACCTCGAGGGCACGGCCAGCCGTCTGATGTCCCGAGCGCTCGCCAGGGCGCAGCTCGTCGTCATCCCCATTCAGGCCAGCCCGACCGACGCTGAGCTCGCAGCGCGAGCCATTCACCTCATTCAAGAGGAGGAGCAGGCCTTCGAGAAGACGATCCCCTACCGGATCCTGTTCACGAGGACGTCCCCGGCAATCGCCACCAAACTCGAAAAGCAGATTACCAGCCAACTCGCGGCGGGAGATGTGCCGACGTTCCGCAATCATCTCTATGAACGGTCGGCCTACAAGGCGCTCTTCTTCCACCAGCTCGACCTGGTCGAGCTCGATCCATCCGAGGTGAACGGGCTGCCGGCGGCCAGGGACAATGCTCTCCGACTCGCTGAGGAACTCGTTGATCTCGTCGCCAGCGTGAGGGCAGCAGCATGACCGGTAAGAATTTTGGCTTTGGCAAGCTTGCCGATATCAAACCGGACACTGAGTCTGGACCTGGGATCTCAGACGACAAGATCGACGAAATCGGGCAGCGTCACGGCTTCATCGCCCGCGAACCGGTCCAGAAGCTGACTCGCCGAAAGCCGGCAGAGCCGTCTGCCAACCTCAATATCCGCCCGTCGATCACTACTTTCAATCGTTTCCTGCAGTTCTGCGAGCAGAACCGGATGTCGTATCCCGAGGGGCTGAAGGAACTGATGGACAGGGCAGGGGTCTGATTGACGCAGCAGCGTTAACGCACAACAACGAACCATGATCTCGGGCCGCTCTACGAAGAGGCGCACCACGCCGCTTTTTTCGAGCAGCGCTTAGATTGGAACTCTGGAACGGATGGCCGGAAATGGCCCTTTTCAAAAAGCAGGTGCGCCTGATCAGCAATGCTGTTTCGGCAACATGGCGGTGTGATCGGCTGACCCCGCCTTTAAATCATGGCATGCGGTGCCTGCGCCGGGGCATCTAACCCCGGTGCAGGATTCTAAAATCCCGGCAATTTGGCCGCTCCACGGCAGGCCTTGCGTCTTCAGCCTCCCGGAATTCATGCGGGTAGGATCCGACATGAAAGGAAACGCTCCAATCAGCTATACGGCGAATTGCACGTCGCACGAACGCCAGCCCGCGGAGAATAGGTGTTGTCGTAGGTCCGATAGGACCGATAGCGGTTCGCGCACCACTGCACGTGGCTGCCGCCACTGCTGGCACGCGGTTGGCTTGCGATTGCGCCACCGATAATCGCAGCGGCACCGAATGCTGCAAGGGGATACCAGAAGCCGTCAGAATGGCGACGGTAGCCCGCGCGCCGGTCACGATATCCCCTTTGACCATTGTAGTAGCCGTCGCGCCGGTACTCACGACGGTCTTGATCGCGCCAGTCCCGGTCACGGCGGAACTGTACTTCCTCGACCGTTGAAACTTGCTTGGGCTTTGCAGTGGGGAACGGAACAGCAAATGCACTGGTCATCGATGTGATGGTCACTGCCACAGCAATGGAAGCTGCGGAAAGCAATTTTGGAATGTTTTTCATTAGGATATTCCTTTTCTATCGGCAAGTAACTCCTGGCGATGAATAGGGTTCCGTTAGATCGAGCGGCCGGCCCGCCTTTCGATTGTGCTGGCTGCAGTAACCGACTGGCCGGATGCTTGCGTAAGGTAACAATCGGTCGATCTATCGTCCGAGCTGCGGCTGCGGCGAAGATTAGGCTAATTGCGTAGACACCCGGATCCTGAGGCCGCTGAATTGTCGCTTTCGCCCTGCAGGGGCCAGTGCGATTGCAAGATATGCGCATTCGGGTCAATCTGCGTTGACGTGAATTGACGCGAATGCGTCCGGCACCGAGTAGGCCCGATGCTCGACAACTCAATCCAAAGGGCGCTTCTCCGTAACCGTAGCACTTCCTTGCACGAACTGAATCAAGCCGCTCCCAATCGGTCATGATTGGGCGGGGCCGGGAAGTCGCCGACGACACTGGTTCTCCCAACCACCCTGGCCCAACAGGGCGCCAGTGTCGTCCTCCGGACTCTTACCCGAACCGGCCCATCGAGGGCTGGAGGCGGGGAGTCTCAAAGGACCCGGTGATCGTCGATGGCGCGAATCAACGAAAGCACCGTCACCTTCCGCAATCAGCTGTCTGAACACTCGTCTTACAAGGCACCTTTGTTGTCAGCCTGAGCTTACGGGCTTGATCCATCCGAGATGAACCGGCTGCCAGCGGCAACGGACAATGCCCTGCGGCTTGCCGAGGAACCCGTCGATCTAGTCGCCAGTCTGAAGGCAGCAGCATGACCCATAAGAACCCTGGCTTTGGCAAGCTTGCCGATATCAAGACGGACACGGAATTGGACCCTCGGATCTCAGGCCGCAGGATCGATGAAATCGGCCAGCGCCACGGGTTCGGCGCCCGTGAGGCGGTCTAGAAACTGACGCGCCAGGCTGCAGAGCCATCCGCCAACCTCACTATCCGACCGTCGATCACCACCTTCAAGCGCTTCCTACAGTTTTGCGAGCGCGACCGAATGTCTTATCCGGAAGGCTGAAGGAATTGACGGGCAGGGCCCGACTACAATAGACGCAGCAGCGTTGACGCACATCAACGCGCAACGACGAGAACTGCACTCACCGCTGGGTTCTGGTGACCTGAGGGGCTGGGCCGACAGCCATGGTTCAAGGGCAGAAGGGCGTGAAAATTCTCCCTCGTGCTCGAATATCAAGGCTAATCACTGGACGCTGCTGAACCGGACAAAGACGCGCGCATCTCGAATGCGTACGGCTCGATCCAATTCGACCCATCGCTTTGCCCCGGCTTACAGCCCCTGCAGTCTTCCGATGTGGTCCCGGCAGACGGAGTTCACCCGTTCGAGCAATACGGCTGTCCGTTCCCCCAGCCACGAGAGAGCCTCCTCGCTGATCTCGTAATGTTTGGAATACCGTGCCTTCACATAGGCTTCGTTGAGCGTGTTGAACCAAGCCCGTTCGCGATGCTGATCGCGCGGGAATGCCTCGGCCAGACGCCGGTCCTGTTCCTCGGCAAGCGAGCGCAGGAACTTGATGTTGTGCGAGGGCAGGCCGTAGTTCGTCAGCGTAAGAAGCACGCAGGAATAGGCCTGCTCGAGCGATTGATGGAGAAGAAACGCGGCCTCGTTGCTCATACCGGCTTGAATCGCTGACATCGCAAGGGTCTTCAGATTCCGCGCTGTCGTAAATCGCTGTTCAAAATGCTCCCTCGCGACCCGCAGCCGATCCACCTGCGAAAGAGCCTGCGGCTCCGCAAGCGGCTCATCGTCCAGTTCATAAAGGACGATGCCTTCCTTGCGGATATCGGAGAAGAAGTACTGTCCCTCCTTCAGATAGGTGTTCACCTCTCGCCTGGAATGGACGATGAAACTCACCGGTGTCTCGATCGACTTGTCGCGAATCAGCCGGTCGGCGGCCTTGTACCAATAGTCGGCGAACTCGCAGAGCCTGCGGTCGTTGACGATGATCAGCAGATCGAAATCGGAGCGATAGCCCTTCATGGTGAACGGCTCGTCGACCCAGCCGCCCTTGGCATAGGAGCCGAACAGGATGATCTTCAGGATCCGGCCGCGCTTCTTGAACTCGGCCGTGCCCTGTTTCAGGGCATCCTCGAACTCCTCATGCAGGATTTCCAGGACCCTGCCGAGTTCCCGTTGCTTCCGCAACGGCATATGGTCGAGGGATGACTTCATCATGAACGGCGATGATCCTCAGGAAGGACAGGAGAGACTCGTGCGTACGAGTGGTTGCGCCATTCGATTCTACACACAGGGGGATGCGCGGGGAAGCGGCGATCGGGAAAGATCGCCGTGCCCGACTTTCGCTTCCTGGCCGTCTCCCGCCAACCCTTCAACGAAATCTGTGTTTGTCCAGCACGCTTGATCTCGTCGACATCTATGAGGCCGTGGCAACCAAGCCTCCCCGTTCCATCCGACGCAGCCGGCTGAATCATCGCGTCACCCGGCCTGGGCGCCAGGTGGTCCAGATCATCGGCGGTGGGAGTTCCCTCGAACCCAGGGCACATCCAATTGCAGCTACATTGCGTGACGATCCGCAAATCCTTGCTAAGCGGAGCATAAATATCGAAATCTGAGCGTGTGATAGACGACAGGCGGTGCGGTTTTCGCCGACGATCCCGCGATAAACCGCCGCCTCATCTTGAGATCCGCGGGGTGTGGCTGGTCAGCCATACCCGCTCCGGCTTCGCCGGAGCGTCCTCTACATCCGGAATCCCCTCGAAAGGTGATCGGCTCCCAACGAGACTGGCGATAACGGTGCGCGCCTCCGTTCGCTCGCCGGCAATGATTTTCGAGGAATCGCAGGATGTAGAAGCATGCTCTTGACCCGCCGACTGTCTGGCAAGTCCCGTCCGAAGACGACTTCCAGCGACGTTTTGCGGCAGTTGCCGGGGGCCACCTACTGAAGGTTCATCCGTGGTTAGTCGCGGTTATATGCGCGCTATGTGGACGACTTCGCAAGGCGATCGCCATCGGGAAAGGAAAGGCTAAATCCGCTGCACCGAATTCCAGAAAGCGGGCTTTTTGCCATGTCGGTCTTTTAGTTCTGAGACATACGCTTCATCGGATCCGGCACTGCCGAAGTCATTGATATGTGGCGCCAACCTCGCGCAGGTGTCAAGATGCTGCGCCGCATAGCGATAGCGGCTGGATCGGGCGTTCTCGAGCGTGAAGTCGATCATGGAGCGCAGCACGATTGTTGCCGCGAGCGGGTGTTTCTCGGCCAGGGCTTCGGCGGCTGGCGTCATCAATTCATAGAGATCGCCATCGAGTTCCGCCTGGCGCGTCAACACGAGCTTGGCCGCTTGGGTGATCGCTGGCCAGCGCAGGAAAAAGGCAAGCGCTCGATGGACCTCCTGAAACGCCTGGGCATAAGCGAATGCCTTTTCCTCGGCCTCCATGTCATCGAAGTCCGGCAGCCGGCGGAGAAAGGCGCGCAGGTGCACGTCGTTCAGCGACTGCTCGAACCATTTCCATCGATCCGCCTGGGCTTCGTCCGCGCGCCCCAGCGATTCGAGCACCTCGACGCGGGCGAGCTGCCATTCGATCGCGACGTCGGGACGTCCTCGGGCATCGACCGCGTCCAGCGTTTGGAGTGCCTCGGCGGCTCGCCCTGCGGAAAGGAGTCGGCGCGCGATGTCCGTCGCCACCAGGGGCATCTTGCGGCTCTTTTCCGGCTGCTGGGCGATATAGGCATCCACGTCGTCCTGGGCATCGGCGATCTCCTGCAGGGCGATGCGCACCGTCAGTTCCCGGCGATTTCCGTAGGCCTGGTCTTCGTAGATCGGCCCCTGGCTGCCCCAGCCGATGACCCGACGGTCGCCTTGGTCGACCGTATCCTGGGGTTCCTTCGACCACTGCACGAATAGACCCTTGAGCCGATCAAGGCCTTCCTTGCCGAGTGCCGGCGCCATGGCCGCGATCAGCGGATCATACTGGCCATGATCATTGTTCTGCACCGCGGCGAAGATCTTGTCGGCTAGGGCATCCTTCTCAACACCGGCCGACTTGGCGATCACGCCGGCGTCCGCGCATGCCTGGTGGAAGCTTTCGATGATCGAGCTGCTTTCGTTGGCCGACCTTTGAAAGATGGGCTCGGCCAGCGCCAGAAAGTGCCAGGCAAGCTCCAGGGCTTCCTTCGGATCGTCGGGGGCGAGGACATCGACGATCGTCTTGCGCTGCGTCTCCAGGTCCGCCGCAACCGCCTTCACCTTGCGCCAGTTTATGACGGTTCGCGAACGGGCAATGCTCGCGAACCGCTTGCGCACTTCACGTGCGATCTCGGCGCCGCTGTGATTGCCGGCAAGCTCCATGCGAAGCCGCCGTTTGTTTGCGGCGCTGCCGGTGCTGATCTCGATGAGCAGTTCGGCGAGACGCGGCGCGCCGAGGGCCTCCAGATTTTTGGCGTTGAGGGTCGTTGTCTTGGCTGCCATGGACTTCCGCTGTCGTTCACATCGGACATTAGCCCTGCGGCCGGATGGCGCAAGGCCTGGGGGATTATTCTCGGCGTCCCACCTCCAGCGGATCAAACTTTCCAAAAGACTACGAAATAGGCACAAATTTTGTTTGCTTAAAAAGATAACCATGCAATATTTGAATTGATAAGGGTCAATGCTGCATTTTGCGCATTATAGGTCGGCGATGGAAATCAAGCAGCTCGAAGTGTTCCTCGCAGTCATGTCGGCAGGCAGCATCACCGCCGCCGCGCGGCTGCTCGACCGCTCGCAGTCGCAGGTGACGCGGCTCATTCAGGAACTCGAATCCTCCGTCGGCTTTGCGCTTTTTGACCGCAACGGTCCCCGCATCACGCCGACATCGAGGGCGATCGCCTTTCATTCGGATGCCGAGCGGTTCCTCACCGGCATCGGCCAGCTCAAGGAGCGCGCCAGAAATATCCTTTCGGAAGAGCCGGCGCCGATCGAGATTGCTGCGATCCCGGCATTTGCCAGTGGATTGGTGCCGCTCGCGCTTGCGGAGATGCCGACCAGCCTCATTCCGCGGAATGTGCATCTGCGCAGCATTTCGGCCGAGGCGGCCGTCCAGTCGGTGCTTGCCCGCACCGCGGATTTCTGCGTCGCGTCGCTGCCGGTCGAGCATCCGGGCCTGGACGTGCACGGCCTGTTCCAAGCGCCTTGCGTGGCGGCCGTGGCGGCGGACGATCCTCTGGCGGACAAGGACATCATCTCGGTTCGCGACCTGGCCGACCGCTGCCTCATCACCATGGCCAATCCCTTCCGGCTGCGTCGCCGCGTCAATCAGGCGCTTGAGGCAGCCGATGTTCGGCCCTCGCGCGTCGTCGATACCAATGCGGCGCTGAATGCGCTGCAGCTTGCCTCCACCGGTTTCGGGGTCTCCATCGTTGAGCCCGCGACCGCCTACGGTCTCCAGCTCAAGAATGTCGAGATCCGCCCGCTCGATGTCGACATCCCGTTTCTCTGGGGCATTTTCTCGGCCGCTTCCAAGCCGCTTTCGGAAGGAGTTCTGGAGCTCATCCAGTTGATCATCAGGATTTCGGCCGCCCGCATACCGGGCTTCGTGGCGCATGATCCCGGCCATATCGAACGTGTGGCGGATGCGACTTTCGGCGCCGGCGCGAACGCACAGGAGCAGTGATTTTGAAGGCGCAGGACGCACAGCGGATGAAAGGCCTGGAAGCGCTTGAACAGCGGCTTGCCGAGGACCTGTCGTTTCTCGAGCTCCCTCCCAAGGAGTGGGTGCCGGCGACCGAATATGAGGGTGTCGACGTTTTCGATACCGTCGTAATCGGCGCCGGCATGTGCGGCCTGGTGGCGACCGCCTCGCTGAAAATGCTCGGCATCCATAACGTCGTCTGCCTCGACCGTTCTCCCGCCGGGCAGGAGGGACCGTGGGTGACGTTCGCGCGCATGGAAACGCTGCGCTCTCCCAAACAGCTGCCGGGGCCGGCGCTCGGCCTGCCGGCGCTGACATTCAGGGCATGGTATGTTTCGCAGTTCGGCGCGCAGGCATGGGACGCGCTCGGCAAGATCCCCAAATCGCAGTGGATGGACTACCTGATCTGGTACCGCCGCGTGCTTCAGCTGCCGGTCCGCAATCTTGTCACCGTCACCGGCATGATCCCGGTCAGCCAGGACCTGATCGCCCTCGACGTTTCGGATGTCCAAAGCGGCAGGCAGGAACGGCTTTATGCCCGGCACGTGGTTCTGGCGACGGGCCGCGACGGCCTCGGCGGCGGTTACGTGCCGGAATTCGTCGAGCGCGTACGGCCAAAATTCTGGGCCCATTCCGCCGACGAGATCGATTTTTCGGCCCTGAAGGGCAAGCGCGTCGCGGTCGTCGGGGCCGGGGCCTCCGCCATGGACAATGCGGCCACCGCGCTCGAAGCCGGTGCCGGCCAGGTCGACATGATCATAAGGCGCAAGGAACTTCCGCGCATCAACAAGTTCACCGGCATCGCCAGCCAGGGTGTCGTCCAGGGTTTTGCCGGCCTCAGCGATGCGTGGAAATGGAAATTTCTCGACTATGTGCTCGACGCCCAGACGCCACCACCGCGCGATTCCACTCTGCGGGTGTCGCAACATCAAAACAGCCGGTTTTTCCTCGGCACGGCGGTGACCGGCCTGCGGGAAAGCGGCGACCATATCGTCGTCGAAACCAGCCGCGGCGATGTCGACTATGATTTCGCGATCTTCGCCACCGGCTTTCGGGTCGATCTCGACCGCCGTCCGGAACTTAAGCATTTCGCGCCTCATATCCAGTTCTGGAGCGACGTCTTTACGCCCGAAAAGGGCATGGAAAATGGCGAGCTCGCCACGTCTCCTTATCTCGGTCCCGATTTCGAGTTTCTCGAAAAGGTCCCCGGCAGCTGCCCGGCGCTGCGTCTCGTCCATTGCTTCAACTATCCGGCCTCGCTCAGCCACGGCAAGTTGTCGGGCGACATACCGGCGGTCAGCGACGGCGGACGCCGGCTTGCACGCGGCATTGCCCGCAATCTCTTCGTCGCCGACCGCGAAACCCATTTCGCCAATCTCGTCGCCTTCGAAACACCGGAGCTGCTCGGCGACGAGTGGACGGATTCCGCCGCGTTGATCCCGGCCATCCTCAAGGGAGCGGCCGAATGACGACCGTCATCCTCCATCGAACGAGGTGCTGGCCGTGACCCGCTATCTTGTCGGCAAGCTGGCAGAATCGCTGCTCGCCCTATGGGGCGTGATCACGATCGTTTTTTTCGTAAGCCGCGTTCTCGGCGACCCGGCCGTGCTTCTGCTGCCGGTCGGTGCCGGCCAGCAGGACCTCGACGCGCTTCGAGCTTCACTTGGCCTCGATCGCCCCATCCTCGAACAATATCTGATCTCCGTTCTGGCCATGGTGCGGGGCGATTTCGGCATTTCGTTCCAGCACCAGCGCCCTGCCATGGACGTCGTTCTCGAACGCATGCCGGTAACCGCCACGCTCGCCGGTACCGCGCTTGTGTTCGGAACGCTGATTGGAGCGGTGGCCGGCGCCATCGCGGCGCTGAAACGCGGCACCATCTCGGAATTCATCGTCATGGTGGCGGCTCTTCTGGGCCAGGCGACACCGGTTTTCTGGCTCGGCATCATGCTGATCCTGGTATTTTCGGTCGACCTCGGCTGGTTCCCGACAGGCGGCTCGGGAACGATCGCGCATCTCGTGCTGCCGGGACTGACGCTGTCGGTCTTCGTGTCGGCCTCGATCGCCCGTCTGCTCCGCTCGTCGCTGCTCGACATCATGCGTGAGGATTACGTTCGAACCGCGCGCGCCAAGGGCCTGCTGCCGCGCACCGTGTTCTTCTGGCATATCGCGCGAAACGCGCTGATCCCGGTGATTACGATGATCGGTATCATCGCCGGCGAGCTTCTCGGTGGATCGGTGGTCATCGAAACCGTGTTCGCCTGGCCCGGCGTCGGGCGCATCATCATGCAGGCGATCCAGGCCCAGGATTTCCCGGTCATCCAGGCGGGGGTCGCACTGGTCGCTGCCATCTTCATTGTCGTCAACCTGTTGGTCGATCTGCTCTATGGCGTGCTCGATCCGCGCATCCGTCGGCGATAGGTGTGGCCATGAAAGCGTTCTTCCTCGCCCTCCTGAAAAGCCGCGCCGGACTGTTCGGTTTCCTGCTGGTCTCGCTCTTCGTACTGGCCGCAATTCTCGCGCCCTATCTCGGCCTGCCGGTGCCGACGCGGTCCAACCTGCTTGCCCGCATGGTGGCGCCCACCTGGACGGGATTGTTTTCGCCCGGCGCCCATCCGCTCGGCACCGATGAACTCGGCCGCGATATCCTGTCCCGCATCGTCCATGGCAGCCGGATCACGCTGGCCATCGCGGCCGCGGCCGTCATTCTTGGCGGCATCGTCGGCACGCTGCTTGGCATTGTCGCCGGTTATTACCGCGGCATGGTCGATCGCGTCCTGATGCGTATTGTCGATATCCAGCTCGCCCTGCCGCTGATGCTTCTGGCCCTTCTGGTGGTTGCGGCGCTCGGACCCTCGACCCGCAACCTCGTCATCGTGCTCGCCCTGACGAGCTGGCTCCGCTACGCCCGCATCATCCGCGGCCAGGTGCTTGCCCTTCGCGAACGCGAGTTCATCCTGTCGGCCCATGCGATCGGTGCGGGGACCTGGCGCATCATGCTCAAGCACTTGCTGCCGAACGTCATGACCCCGGCGCTGGTGATCGCGACGCTGGAACTTGCCCGCATCATCATCATGGACGCGGCGCTTTCGTTTCTCGGGCTCGGCGTCCAGCCGCCCAATCCGAGCTGGGGCCGCATGCTGGCCGACGGCCGCGTCTACATCTCGACCGCCTGGTGGATCGTCACCTTCCCCGGCATTGCCATTCTCCTGACTGTGCTCAGCGTCAACCTTCTGGGTGACTGGCTGCGCGATCATTTCGATCCGAAATTGAGGACCATGCGATGATTGAGCCTTCCCGTTCCACGTTACCGCCCCGCGTCGGACGCCTGAAGGCCGGCATGGCCAGGCAGGGCGTCGATGTCATCGTCTCCTTCAAACCGGAAAACAGTTTCTATTTCACCGGCTTCAATCCGATCATCTATTCCCACCCGGTGATCGCCATCCTGACCCCGGACCATGACCCGATCATGCTCGTGCATGCGCTGCGCGACGATCACGGTCGCGCCAGCGCCTGGGTGCCGGATATCCGCCTTTATGGTTCCTGGTCGACCAAGGTCACCATGGGGCCGAACTGGCAGGATGCGCTGGCCTCGATCCTCGGCGATCTCGGCGTGGCCGGCAAGACCGTCGGCATCGAGGAGGAATTCATCTCGATCCAGCGGGCCGGTCAGTTGCGCAAGGCGCTGCCGGACGCGGCATTCGCCGATGTCAGCCATCTGATCGACCATTGCCGCCTGATCAAGGACCCGGACGAGATCGCCAATGCCCGCATCGCGGCGCGGGCGGCCGATCTTGGCATGGATACGGCGGTCGCAACCCTTGCCGCCGGCGGCAACGAGCGGGAAGTCGCCATCGCCTCCATGCATGCGATGAACAAACTGTGGGCCGCCGAATATCCCGATGTCGAGGTCTGCGACTTCGGCTCGCTGGAAGGCGGGGTCCAGAACGGCATGGCGACCTGGGTGCTTTCGGGGCCGCGCATGTTCTACAATTGCGACAACCCCACCCAGCGCAAGCCTCAGCGCGGCGAGGCCGTCTCGGTGCTGATCTGGACGATCGCCAACGGCATCCACGCCGAAAACGAGCGCACCATCGCGATGGGCCCGCTGCCGGAAGTCAACAAGCGGGCGCTCGACGCCATTCTCGAGATCCGCGAAGAAGTCGATGCCCTGATCAGGCCCGGCACGCCCTACAAGGATCTGTTCGAGAAGACCCGCGAGGGACTGAAGGCGCGTGGTTATGGTGCCAATATTCCGGGCCGCATCGGCCACGGGATCGGGCTTGGCGCGCACGAGCATTCCTCGCTCGACGCGTCGTCTTCGCTGGTGCTCGAACCGGGCATGATCTTCACCTTCGAGCCCAATATCCGCGTTCCCGGCGTCTGCGCGACGCAGATCTCCGATACCGTTCTCGTCACCGAGACCGGCCGCGAGTATCTGACCCGCTCGGCCGGCGGCTATCTGGAGGTCTGAGCGTCCGATGGCACCCCTGCTCGAGGTCCGCAATCTTACCGTCGCGTTCGACACGCCTGATGGCACCGTGCATGCCGTCAACGACGTGTCCTACAGCCTGGAAGAGGGCGAGACGCTCGGCATCGTCGGCGAATCCGGGTCGGGCAAGAGCGTCCATGCCCTGTCGATGGTCGGGTTGATCGCGACACCGCCTGGCCGCATCGTCCGCGGCGAAGTCCTGTTCAACGGCCGCGACCTGCTGGCGCTGTCGCAACGCGAACTGTTCGAAGTGCGCGGCAAGGAGATCGGCTTCGTCTTCCAGGATCCGATGACCTCGCTCAATCCGGTCCTGACCATCGAGCGGCAGATTGCCGAGCCGCTGCGGCGGCATTTCGGCATGTCGGCAAGCCAGGCACGGACGCGCGTCGTCGAACTTCTCGAACTTGTCGGCATCCCCGATGCCGCCCGCCGCGCCAGACAATATCCGCACGAGTTTTCCGGCGGCATGCGGCAGCGCGTGATGATCGCGATCGGCATTTCGTGCAATCCGAAGCTGCTGATTGCCGACGAGGCGACCACCGCGCTCGACGTCACCGTCCAGGCGCAGATCCTCGATCTGGTCCGTGATCTCAAGAAGAAGATCGGCACCACCGTCATCTGGATCACCCATGACATGGGGGTCGTCGCCGGCCTCGCCGATACGGTTCAGGTCATGTATGGCGGCCGGATCATGGAGCGCGGCCCGGTCCGCGCCGTGTTCCACGATCCCCGCAACGCCTATACCTGGGGCCTTCTGAAGTCGCTGCCGCATGGCGGCCGTCGAGGCGTGACCCGGCTTTACCAGATCCCCGGCAATCCGCCGGACCTGACCAAGGAGCCGATCGGCGATCCCTTCGCGCCGCGCAATCCGTTCGCGACCGAGCGTTGCCGCACCGAGACGCCGCCGCTTGCCGAAGTCGAGGGCAGCGTTGCCGGCCACAAGGCGGCCGCCTGGTACGATCTTCGTGCCGCGCTTGCCGCCACGCAGGTGCAGCCATGAGCGAGAGCACCATGAAGCCGCTGGTTTCGGCCCAGAACCTTTGCAAGACCTATGGCGGCGAGAAGCGTTTGTTCGGCGGTTCGACGCAGGCCCTGAAGGCCGTCAACAATGTCAGCTTCGACATCGCCCCCGGCGAGACGCTCGGCCTTGTCGGCGAATCCGGTTCGGGCAAGAGCACGACCGGCCGTGTGCTGCTGCAGCTCGAGGCGCCGACCAGCGGCGACATCCTCTACAAGGGCGAGAATATCACCGGCCTGAGCAAGGCGATGCTGAAGCCTTACCGGCGCGACATGCAGGTCATCTTCCAGGATCCCTATGCCTCGCTCAATCCGCGTATGACGGTGGGCGAATTTGTCGGTGAGCCGCTGGAGGTTCATAAACTGGCGGGTTCGCGCCGCGAGCTCGAGGATCGGGTCGCCTCGCTGTTTACCAAAGTCGGCCTCGATCCGTCCTTCATGAAGCGTTATCCGCACGAATTTTCCGGCGGCCAGCGCCAGCGCGTCAATATCGCGCGGGCGATCGCGCTCAATCCTGCCTTCATCGTGGCCGACGAGCCGATCACCGCCCTCGACGTGTCGATCCAGGCGCAGATCGTCAACCTCTTCCAGGATCTGCAGGACGAGCTGGGATTGACCTACCTGTTCATCGCCCACGACCTGTCAATGATCCGATATCTCTGCCACCGGGTGGCGGTCATGCTGCGCGGGCGCATCGTCGAAATCGGTCCCTGCGACGCGATTTTCGAAAACCCGCAGCATGCCTATACGAAAGCGCTGCTTTCCGCGATCCCGGTTCCCGACCCGGACATCGAACGCAACCGCCGACCGCTTGTCTTCGACGTCGGCGCCAACCTGCCGCCGGAGGAAGCCGTTCTGCGGCCCGTCGGCGATCGTCATTTCGTGCTGGAGGCTTGAGAAAATGACGCACCTGTTCGCAACCCATTTCGGCACTTACGAAGTCGGCACGGATGCGAACGGGAAGCGCAAGCTCCTGCCGTTCCGTCATGATCCTGACCCTTCGGAAACGGGTCTCGGCTACCTGGATCTGGCCGACCATCCGGAGCGGATCCGCGCCCCGATGGTCCGCAAGTCCTGGCTGGAGAAGGGGCCTCTTGCCGGAACAGGCGTTTCGCGCGGCCGCGAGGATTTCGTCGCGATAAGCTGGGACAAGGCTGCAGGCCTGATCGCCGGCGAGTTGCGGCGCGTGCGGGAGAGCCACGGCAACCAGGCGATCTTCGGCGGCTCCTACGGCTGGGCCAGTGCCGGCCGTTTCCATCATGCGCAAAGCCAGCTCAAGCGCCTGCTCAATCTCGCCGGCGGCTTCACCTCTTCCGTCAACAGCTATTCCTATGGCGCTGCGGCCGTCCTTCTGCCGCATATCCTCGGTCCGGATTACAAGGATGCCTGCGATACCTCGCCGTCCTGGAACGACATTGCCGAAGGCTGTCAGCTCGTGGTCGGGTTCGGCGGCTTCCGGCTGAGCAATGCGCAGGTGGAGTCGGGAGGGACCGGCAGCCACCGCGCCGTCGAATGGCTGCGGCGCTGCCAGGACAAAGGTGTGCGCATCATCGTCTTCAGCCCCGCTTCGAGCGATGCGCCCTCCGGTGCGAACGTCCGGCATGTTCCGCTTCGCCCGAATACGGATGCCGCGGTGATGCTCGGCATGTGCCATACGCTGCTCGCCCAAGGCCTGTTCGACTGCGACTTCCTGAAACGCTGCACGACCGGCTATTGCGATTTCGAGAGCTATCTGGTCGGCGAGGCGGACGGCATCGCCAAGGATGCCGAATGGGCCTCGGCGATTTCCGGTGTGCCGGCGCAAACCATCGTCGAGATCGCCGAAGACCTGCATGACGTGCCGAGCCTGGTCAACGTCGCCTGGTCGCTGCAACGGGCGCGGCGTGGCGAACAGCCGTTCTGGGCGGCGATCGCGCTTGCGTCGATGGCGGGGCATGTCGGCAAGCGCGGCTGCGGTTTCGCCTTCGGGCTGACAGCCGTCAATTCCGTCGGCCAGCCGGTGCGGCGCCTGAAAGGGCCGGCATTCGAACAAGGCCCCAACCCGGTTCGCAGCTTCATTCCGGTGGCGCGGATCACCGATCTGCTCGAAAATCCGGGCGGGCGGATCGACTACGACGGACAGGTTCTTCAACTGCCCGATATCCGGCTCGTCTGGTGGGCAGGCGGCAATCCCTTCCACCATCATCAGGATCTCAACCGGCTGGCCGAGGCTTTCCGGCGCCCCGAGACCGTGATCGTCACCGAGAACATGTGGACTGCCACCGCCAAGATGGCGGACATCGTGCTTCCATCGGCGTTTCCCTTCGAGCGCGACGATGTCGCGGCGGCGTCGCGCGAGAACTGGCTGGTCTACAGCCGCCGTGTGATGGATCCGCCGGCCGGTGTCTTGACCGATCACGAAGCCTATTGCCTGATCGCCGAGAAACTCGGTTGCCGCCAGCAGTTCGACGAGGGGTTGACGACTGACGACTGGCTTGCCCGGATCTACGAAGGTTATCGGGAGCGTTATCCGGAATTGCCGGATTTCCAGGCGTTTCGCCTTCGGGGTTATGCCGCGCTTGACGAAGGCGAGCTTGCGCCGGCGCCGGCGAACCATTTTCAAGATTTCGTCAGAGACCCGGATGCGGCCCCGCTGAAAACAGCGAGCGGCAGGATCGAAATCGGGTCGAACGCCGTCCGCGGCTTCGGTTATTCCGACATTGCCGGCCATCCCGTCTGGCTGGCGCCGGAGGAGTGGCTTGGCGCGCCGCTTTCGGCGAAACACCCGTTCCATCTCCTGTCTCCGCAGCCCGCCCACCGCCTGCATGGCCAGCTCGAATATGGCCCCGCGAGCCAGGCGGCCAAGCTTGACGGCTATGAGCGTTTTACGCTGAGCGAGATCGACGCCAGGCGTCTTACCCTGAAACCGGACGACCTTTGCGAGCTTTACAACGACCGCGGCCGCACGATCGCGGCGCTGACGATCGATGATGGCCTGATGCCCGGCGTCGCCGTGCTTCCGACCGGCGGCTGGTTCCGCCCCGATGCGCAGGGCGTCGACCACGGCGGCAACCCGAATACGCTGACAGCAATCACACCCGCCTCGCATCTGTCGCAGGCGACCGCCCCCAATTCATGCCTGATCTCGATCCGTCCATGGACCGGATCCGCAGGTGGAACCTATGATGGGAATGAGTGACTTGGACCAGATCGACATCCTGTCCGGCCTGAAAGAGGGCTCCGAGCTTTATGCGATCCGCCGCGAGCGGCCGGAATTCGTGGAGGGCACGGAATTGTGCCGCGAAACGGTGCTCAGCCCAAACCACGGCTTTGGCCTTAGCCATGCTCTGCGCGCCGCGCTTGCTTCCCGCATGGCCCGCTTCATCGGCCGCGAGGACTTGGCTGCGGTCTACGATTTGATGCTGGACGACGCCGGCAGCGATCCGGATCTCGCCGCCATCGCTTCCGGCGCCGAGACCGCGGCGGCCGATGCCTTTACCAGTGCCGTCATTCGCCATGCCGATCTCGTCACCAAAACGCCGCGCGACAACAGCAGGGCAGATATCGAGCGCCTCGAAAAGGCGGGGCTCACCAATCCGCAGATCATCGCGCTGTCCGAGCTGATTGCCTTCGTCAACTACGAGGCCCGCGTCCTTGTCGGCCTGAGCCTTCTGGAGGAGGTCGAATGAGCATGTCGCGTTTCAAGGTCAAGGCGCTCTCCTGGTCGCCCTATATCGAGCCGGTCGACGTTGCCGCGGCGAGCGAAGAACAGCTGGCTGCGATGCAGGTGACCCCGTCCAATACCAAGGTTTCCGCCTATGTGCGCACGCTTGCGCATGATCCGGAATCCTACGTGGCCCGCACGAAACTGTTCAACGCCATCATGTATGCCAAGGGCGGCCTCGACCGGGCCGAGCGGGAACTCGGCGCGCTCGTCGCCTCCGCCGTCAATCGTTGCGTCTATTGCGCCTCGGTCCATGCCCGCCGTTTTGTCGAACTGTCGGGCCGCGAGGATGTCGTCGAGGAGATCTATGTGCGGGGCCTCGAAGGTCCGTTCGATGCCAGGACCCAGGCGATCGTCGATTTCTGCAAGGCGCTGTCCGAGACGCCGTCGCAGGCCACCAGGGAGCAGGTACAGGCCCTTCGCGATCATGGCATGTCGAAGGCCGAGATCGTCGATCTCATCCACTCCGCCGCCATTTTCGGCTGGGCGAACCGACTGATGCACACGCTTGGTCATTCCGTACCTGTCGAAGCCAAATGAACGGAAGGGAGGAAACAGCATGACCGCCAGCTCGCCGATCGTCGTCCCCGGCAGAGGGATGACCGAAACGTTCTGCGATCTTCGCAAATTCGATCCGCTTATGCTCAAGGACGTCGAATAGAGGAAAAGCGTCTCTTGAGAACGCAGTGTAAGCCCATGAAAACCAACGGGATTTAATCAGAAGGGAATGGACGTGACCAGAAAAACGATCTCCGCGGCAATCGCCGCACTTTCACTCGGCGCCACGATCTCGACATCAGCGCTGGCGCAGGACAAGACGCTGACCATCGCGATCACGAACACGATCAACACGTTCGATCCGCATATGACGGCATCCGTCGGCACCGACCTCAGCCTGCTCAGCCACATCTATCCGTCGCTGGTCCTGCGCGGGCCCGACATGAAGATTGCTCCGGCTCTTGCAACCGAATGGACGAGCGTCGATGACCTGACCTGGCGCATCAAGCTGCGTTCGGACGCCACGTTCAACGATGGCGAGAAGATCGATGCCGAAGTGGTCAAATGGAACTTCGATCGTGTGCGCGACCCGGCCGTCAATGCCCGCATCAAGGCGTGGTTCACGCTGATCTCCGACGTCAAGGTCATCAGCCCGACCGAGATCGAGATCAAGACGAGCTCGCCCTATCCGGCGATGATCGGCCAGCTGTCCATGTTTTTCCTGCTGCCGCCGAAATGGGCCGCCGAGCATAAGCCGGCGACCGAGACCGCCTCGGGCGGCGCCTATGTCATCTCCTCCGTCAAGCCGGGCGAGAGCATCACGCTCGACGCCAATCCGCAATATTGGGGTGCGAAGCCGGACTTCAGCAAGGTCGTCGTCCGCATCATTCCGGATGCCGCCAGCCGTGTCGCCGCGCTGCTTGCGGGCGAGGTCGATTTCATCAACTCGATCCCGACCACGGAAATTACCCGGATCAAGACGAGCGGCAGCGCCCAGGCCGGCGCGGTGCCGAGCACCCGCACGGCCTTCATCAAGTTCAACACACTGAAGCCGCCGCTCGACAACAAGCTGCTTCGCCAGGCGCTGAACTACGCCGTCGACAAGGAAGGCATCGTCAAGGCGATCTTCAACGACCAGGCCGAGATCGCCAAGTGCCAGGTGACGTCGAAGAGCTATTTCGGCTTCAACGCCGATCTGAAGCCTTACGCCTATGACCCGGAAAAGGCGGCCGACCTTTTGAAGAAGGCAGGCGGTGCGCCGGCCGAGCCGATCGAAATCGAAGTGCCGACCGGCATCTACCTCAATGGCGAGGAAGTCGTCCAGGCTGTCGCCAGCCAGCTGGAAGAGATCGGCGTCAAGACCAAGATCGTCGAGATGCAGTTCAGCGCCTATATGGACAAGTATCTGAAGACCAAGGATCTCGGCCGCATGAGCCTGCTCAGCCAGGCCTGGCCGACGATCGATGCCGACGGTCTTCTGACCCTGTTCGCGCCAGGCAACATGTACGCCTATTGGGAGAATGCCGATTTCGGCAAGGCCCTGGCGGACGGCCGCTCGACCATGGATGTGGCCAAGCGCCAGGCCGCCTACAAGAAGGCGACCGAGGTGATGTGCGACGAGGCGCCGGCGCTCTTCCTCTATACCCAGCCCGCCACCTACGGCCTGTCCAAGCGTATCACCTGGACCGCCCGGGGCGACGACTGGGTCCGCGCTTTCGACATGAAGCCTGCGGCCAACTGAGCCCAGGACGCCAAAATTTGCCATCCCGTTTCACAAGAGGCGGGATGGTCTTCCATTGGCTGATGACAGTTGTTGGATCCAGCATCCGCCGGACGATTGGCGATCCGGCACATGCACGTACCCAGACGCCCATATCAGAATAGGATAGTCCCATGCCGACAGTGACACTCAACAACGCCACCTTCGTCTATGACGACATCGGCAATCCCGATGCCGAGCCGATCATTGCGCTGCATGGCGGGCGCGGCATCGGCGACCGCCACGGAGAGTTCAACGCCTACAAGGTCCTGTCGGACCAATATCGGGTCATCGCCTATGATCAGCGCGGCTGCGGGGAGACGAGCCTGACGCCGCCCTATACGTTCGAGCAGCTGGCCGATGACGTCGAAGCCTTTCGTATGAACCTGTGCGGCGGCCGCAAGATCATTCTCGAGGGCGGCTCGTTCGGCGGCATGATCGCGCTCACCTACGCCGTGAAATATGGCCAGAACCTGTCGCGACTGATCCTGCGCGGGACTGCCGCGAGCTATCACCACGAAGACGATGCCATGGTGGTGTTCAAGCAGCGGATCCACAAGGCGACGAGCGCGTCGCTCGACATGCTCGACAAGATGTTCTCCGACAGGGTCAAGGACGATACCGAACTGCGCCTGATCTGGCTGGCGTTGCAGCCGCTCTATTACGAAAAATTCGATCCGGATGCCGCGCTGGAGCGCACCCGCACCATGCATCTGCATGCCGAGACCCACAACGCCTTGTTCAAGGAACGCCTCTACGACCTGCGCGAGAAGCTGAAGGATATTCCGGTTCCGACGCTGGTTGTCTGCGGTGCCGAAGACTGGATCTGCCCGCCGAACCATTCGCGCCTGATCGCCGAAAGCATCCCCGGGGGCGAGCTTCTCGAAGTGCCGAACGCGAACCACGCGGTCCATGTCGAAGCGCATGAGGTCGTGATCGCTGCGATCCGCGAATTTTTGGCACGCACTGCGAACTGAGGTTCGTCGGTGCACGATGCGCGAGCCGCCAGCAGCTTCCATCTCCTCCGTTGCGCCCGTGTGGCAATGAGACGCCTTTGGTGACTTTCTGTGCCAGCCGGCGATCCTGCGGCGGAAGGAAGCTTGACTACTCGTCCCTCAAACCCTCTTTCCGGCAGCATCGAACAGATGGAAGCGGCTGGGGTCCGCTGTCAGGGCCATGGTCTCGCCGATCCGGATCCCGGAGCGGCCTGGGACGCGGAAGACGACAGGATTTTCGTCAGCCGTCATGGCATGGACGTAGCTCTCCGCGCCGACCAGTTCGACCGCCGCCACCTGGACTTCGGCCCTGACAGGCCCGAGAGCATGACCGTTGGCAATCACGATGTCCTCCGGCCGAATGCCGATCGTGGCGGCATTGTTCGGTAGTCGCGCCTCGGGCGACATCTTCCAGCCGGCGCCGTTGCCGAGTTTCATGAGGTTCATGGACGGCGAGCCGATGAAGGTCGCGACGAACGTGGTCGCAGGCTTTTCATAGAGCTCGATCGGCGTGCCGACCTGCTCGATCCGGCCGGCATTCAAGACGACCAGCCGGTCGGCCAGCGTCATCGCCTCCATCTGGTCATGGGTGACGTAGATCGAGGTCGTGGCGAGCGAACGCTGCAGGCGGCGGATCTCGACCCGCATCTGGACGCGCAGCTTGGCATCGAGGTTGGACAGCGGCTCGTCGAACAGGAAGGCGGCCGGCTTGCGCACGATGGCGCGGCCCATGGCGACACGCTGACGCTGGCCGCCGGAAAGCTGGCGCGGTTTGCGTTCGAGGAAGGCCTCGATTTCCAGCGCGCGAGCGGCTTCGGTGATGCGGCGGTCGATCTCGTCCTTTGGCGTGTTGCGGTTCTTGAGGCCGTAGGCGAGGTTCTGGCGCACGGTCATGTGCGGGTAGAGCGCATAGTTCTGGAAAACCATGGCGATGTCGCGCTCGGCCGGTTCCAGCTCGTTGACACGCTTGCCGGCGATCGTCACCTCGCCCGCCGAAATGCTTTCAAGGCCTGCCACCATGCGCAGCAGGGTGGACTTGCCGCAGCCCGACGGGCCGACCAGCACGATCATCTCGCCGTCCTCGATATCGAGCGACACGCCCTTGATCGCCTCGATATTGCCGCCATAGACCTTGCGGACGTCCTTGAGTTCGATTGTTGCCATTACTTCTCGGTCTCCACCAAACCTTTGACGAACCAGCGCTGCATCAGCACCACGACGATGACGGGAGGAATGATCGCCAGGATCGCGGTGACCATGACGTAGTTCCAGGG
Source organism: Neorhizobium sp. USDA 3394 (assembly GCF_056280385.1). Lineage (NCBI taxonomy): Bacteria > Pseudomonadati > Pseudomonadota > Alphaproteobacteria > Hyphomicrobiales > Rhizobiaceae > Neorhizobium > Neorhizobium sp. USDA 3394. Next base: position 6,199 of record NZ_JBWCDU010000002.1, on the reverse strand, counting down.
GGTTGAGGCATCCGCGAAATCGACCATGCGGCGCAGGCCGATGATGATCGTATTCATCTTGGCGTCATTGGTGACCAGCAGCGGCCACAGATATTGGGTCCAGCCGTAGATGAACAGGATGACGAAGAGGGCGGCGATGTTGGTCGTCGACAGCGGCAGCAGGATGTCGCGCATGAAGCGGAATGGCCCGGCATTGTCGATGCGGGCTGCCTCGACCATCTCGCCCGGGATCGTCAGGAAGAACTGCCGGAAGAGAAAGGTGGCGGTTGCCGACGCCATCAGCGGCAGGGTCAGTCCCGCATAGGTGTCGATCAGCCCGAGATCGACGATGACCTTGTAGGTCGGCAGGATGCGCACCTCCACCGGCAGCATCAGGGTGATGAAGATCATCCAGAAGAAGCCCATGCGGAAGGGAAAACGGAAGAAGACGATCGCGAAGGCCGACAGAAACGAGATGACGATCTTGCCGATGGCAATCGCGATCGCCACCACGAAGCTGTTGAACAACAGCCTCTCAAGACTCACGCCGACCACGCGCTCGACGCCGCCTGAAATGGATTCGCCGTAGTTTTCTATCATGTGCCCGCCGGGCAGCAGCGACAGCGGCGGGCGGATGATGGCAGTCGACGTCGCCGTCGAGGCGATGAAGGTATAATAGATCGGGAAGGCAACGATGACGATGCCGAGGATCAGCATCAGATGCCCCATGAGGGTAGCGAGCGGGCGGTTTTCGATCATCAAATGTCCTCAGCCATAATGCACGCGCCGCTCGACGAAGCGGAACTGGAACGCGGTGAGCGCGATGACGATGACCATCAGCACGACGGATTGTGCCGCCGACGAGCCGAGGTTCAGGTTGACGAAGCCGTCATTGTAGACCTTGTAGACCAGCGTTTCGGTCGCCTTGGCGGGGCCGCCGCCGGTCACGGAATGAATGATGCCGAACGTGTCGAAAAAGGCGTAGACGGTGTTGACGACGAGCAGGAAGAAGGTCGTCGGCGCCAGAAGCGGGAAGACGATCGTCCAGAAGCGGCGACTGCCGCGGGCGCCGTCGATTGCGGCCGCCTCCAGCAGGGATTTGGGGATCGCCTGCAGGCCTGCGACGAAGAACAGGAAATTGTAGCTGATCTGCTTCCAGGCGGCGGCGACCACCACCAGCGTCATGGCCTGGTTGCCGTCGAGTAAAGGGTCCCAGGCAATGCCGTTGCGTCTGAGAATATAGGCCAGGGTCCCCATGGCCGGATTGAACATGAAAAGCCACAGCATGCCGGCGACGGCCGGCGCGACCGCATAGGGAATGATCATCATGGTGCGGTAGAAGCCCTTGCCGCGCACCACGAGATCCGCCGCCGTTGCCAGCAGCAGCGCCAGGCCCATCGAGAGCAGGGCGGTCGCGACGCTGAAGACGATCGTCACCTGCAGCGCGTGAAGATAATTCTCGTCCGACAGGATCAACCTGAAATTGGCGAGCCCGACGAAATTGCTTCGCAGGCCGAACGGGTCTTCCCGCATGGCCGATTGATAGAGCGCCTGGCTTGCAGGCCAGAAAAAGAAGATGAGCGTCAGGATGATCTGCGGCGCGACCAGGACGTAGGGCAGGATCTTGTTGGGAAAGACGACGGTTTGCACGGGCAGGCTCCGTTGGAATGCGAACGAGGCCGCCCGTGCCGGGATGGCACGGGCGGCCCGCGATGCTTACTTTTCGATTGCCTGCTGGATTGCTGCGTTACCGCGTTCGACGGCCTTGTTGAGGGCCGTCTTGGCATCCTGCTTGCCGGCGAGCATCGACTCGAACTCCTCGTTCATGATGTCCCGGACCTGCGGCAGGTTGACGAGACGAACACCCTTGGAGTTTTCGGTCGGCGTCTTGCCCATCATCTGAAGGAGCGGCGTCTCGCGGCCGGGGTTCTTGTCATAGAAACCGGATTTCTTGGTTTCCTCATAGGCGACCATCGTCACCGGCATATAGCCGGAAACCTGGTGCAGGCGGGCCTGGATCTTGGTCTGCGACAGGAAGTTGAAGAACTCCGCGGTTCCCTTGTATTCCGCATCGCTCTTGCCGCCGAAGACCCAGAGGCTGGCGCCGCCCGGAATGGTGTTCTGCGGCCGGCCGGCACCCTCGTAATAGGGAAGCTGGCCGATACCGTAATTCATGCCGGTCTTGATGATGTCGCCGAGACCGCCGGAGGATTCCGTCATGATACCGCATTCACCCGAGGTGAAGAGCTGCTTGGCTTCCGACGTGCGGCCGCCATAGCGGAAGGTGCCTTCCTTGGCGAGGTCGGCGATCGTCTGGAAGTGCTTGACGAAGAAGTCGGAGTTGAAGGCAAGTTTCACATCCACGCCGGCGAGGCCGTTTTCATTGCTGCCATAAGAGACGTTGTTCCAGGCGGCGAGATTTTCAGTCTGGATCCAGGTGAGCCAGGTCGAGGTCAGGCCGCAGGGGGCAGCGCCGCTGGTCTTGATCTTCTTGGCTGCCTCGAACACCTGTGGCCAGGTTTTCGGCGGATTGGCGGCATCGAGGCCGGCCTTCTGGAAGATATCCTTGTTGTAATAGAGGATCGGTGACGAGGAGTTATAGGGGAAGGACAGCATGGTGCCGTCCGGCTTCGAATAATATGCGACGATGCCGGGCAGGTACTGCGACTTGTCGAACTTGTAGCCGCCCTTCGTCAGCACGTCGGCGACCGGAACGATGGCGCCCTGCGCACCCATCATCACGCCGCTGCCTGCATCGAAGACCTGCATGATGGCCGGCGGCTGCTTGGCGCGGAAGGCAGCAATGCCTGCATTCAGCGTTTCCGCATAGCTGCCCTTGAAGACCGGAACGATCTTGTAGTCCTTCTGGCCTTCGTTGAACTCCTTGGAAAGCTGCTCGACGACCTCGTTATTGGCGCCGGTCATGGCGTGCCACCATTGGATTTCGGTGACGGCCATGGCGCTCGACGCCATCAGCAGTGATGTGGTTGCGGCAATTGCCGAAGCAAGAACGATTTTCATGGATGTTTTCCTCCCTTTACCATGAACCGAAGATTGGATCCTGCAGGACCCTTTTGGTGCGCGTCGCCCGATCCAGAGGTTCGGGGCAGCGCGCGAATGCAGCGGCTATGCCGCCGCCGAATCTCCTCCGCTGACACCGGCGATGCGTTTGAGGTCGCTGACGGCACCCGGACCGGCCGCGAGCACCGGGGCGCCCTTGGTGAGCCGCCCGCCTTCCGTGGGGAAGGGCAGGAACCAGCCGCCCGCTTCCTCGACGATGCAATAGCCGCCGAGGCAGTCCCAGGCGTGCATGTAGGGTTCGTAATAGCCGACCAGGCGGCCGGCAGCGACATAGGCCAGCATCAGCGCGCCCGACCCAAGCCGAACGAAATTGCCGCCGCCTTCGAGCAGATCGCTGACAATCTTGGCGACGGCTGCCGGCGTGACATGGTGATTGGCGCCGATGCCGGTCAGCCCGTTGCGGATCGTTTTCTTCGCATCAAGCGAAAGTCGCTTGCCGTTCAGCGTTGCGCCCTGTCCGGCCGCTGCCGAATAAATTTCGTCATGGCACGGCACATGGATGACGCCGACGACCGGTTTCCTGTCATGGAGAACGGCGATCGAGACGCACCAGTTCGGCATGCCGCTGACAAACGGGCTGGTGCCGTCGATCGGATCGACAACCCAGGTATAACCGGAACTGCCCTCGGCAAGCCCGTATTCCTCTCCCAGGAAGCCGTCGTCCGCGAATGTTTCGGACACGCGGTCGCGGATGAGGTTTTCCACCTCCCGGTCGGCGATCGAAACGACATCCTGCGGATCGCCCTTGGTTTCGATGATCAGTGTTTCCCGGCGCTTGAAATAGTCGAACGCGACCTTTCCCGCTTCCCGCGCAACCTTTTCGGCAAGTGCGTGACGATCCCTGATATGCTGCTCGTTGTTGTTCATGAAGAAACGTGTCCCTGTCTGCGGGTCTTTCATTCCGCTATGATGGCGATGCCGCGGCTCTTGAGGCCGATGGCGACCTGCGTGCCGGGAGGAAGAGGACGGTCGACCGACGGGTCAACGATGAACAAGGTCCCGCCGCTCGTTTCCGCCTCGTATTCGATATGGTCGCCGAGATAGGCCGTGTGCCTGATCCGCCCGAAAAAGGCGGCGCTTTCGGCCGGTTCGACCGTGATGGCATTCGGCCTTACCGCAAGCTTGCCGCGGCCGGGCCTCGCACCGCGCGCCGGCACGACATGCCTCAGGCCTTCGATGCCGACGGTCGCCTGTGTGCCCGAAATATCGATGATCTCGCAGGGCACGACATTTGCCTCGCCGATGAAGTCGGCGATGAAGGACGAGGCCGGTGCCTCGTAGAGGTCGCGCGGGCTGCCCTCCTGGGCGATCTCGCCGTCCTTCATCACGATGATCTTGTCGGAGACCGCAAGCGCCTCGTCCTGGTCGTGGGTGACGTAGACGGCGGTGAACTGCAGGCGTTGCTGAAGCTCGCGGATTTCGGTGCGGACGCGACGGCGCAGCCGCGCATCGAGATTGGACAGCGGCTCGTCGAGCAAAAGGACCTGGGGTTCGAGGACCAGGGCGCGGGCGACGGCGACGCGCTGCTGCTGGCCGCCGGAAAGTTCGGCGGGAAGGCGACGCCCCATGCCCGCAAGACCGACGAGTTCGAGCCCGTGTTCGGCCTTTTCACGCGCATCCCTCCTGCTCAGGCCGGAGGACTCCAACCCGTAGGCGACGTTGTCGAGCGAATTCATGTGCGGGAAAAGCGCGTAGGACTGGAAGACCATCGAGACATCCCGCTCGTTGGCCGGCAGCATGGTGACGTCCTTGCCGCCGATCAGGATGCGGCCGGAGGTCGGATGTTCGAGGCCGGCGAGCATGCGCAACGTCGTGGTCTTGCCGCAGCCGGAGGGGCCGAGCAAGGTCACCAGCGTGCCGGGCTCGACAGTCAGCGACAGGTCGTGAATGGCCGTGAAGGCGCCAAAAGTCTTGCGGACGTTCTGGAAGACGACGGATCCGGCCTGGGTGAGGCTCATGCGATTTTCTCCTGCTGCAGGGAGGTCGGAACGCGGGCGTGCAAATCCGAGATGCGGTTTTCACGCCGCAGTCGCCGTTCACCGACGATCAGTTGGAAGCCGGCGATGACGGCAATCATCACCACGATCAGCATCGAGGAATAGGCGATCGCCACGCCGTATTCGCCGTTTTCGACCAGGCCAACGATATAGGAGGTCGCCATGTTGTATTGCGCGCTGACCAGGAAGACGACGGCGCTGATCGAGGTGATGGCGCGTACGAAGGAATAGACCAGCGCAGCCGTGATCGCCGGCCTCAAGAGCGGCAGGATGACCTTGCGGATGGTGCGGAAGCTGGTCGCCCCAAGCGTCATCGAAGCCTCATCGAGGCTCTTGTCGAGCTGGCTCATCGCCGCGATGCCACCGCGCACTCCGACCGGCATGTTGCGGAAGACGAAGCAGGCGACAAGGACCAGGGCCGTGCCGGTCATTTCGAGCGGCGGCAGGTTGAAGGCCATGATGTAGCTGATGCCGATGACCGTGCCGGGAATGGCAAAGCTCATCATCAGCGCAAATTCGAAGAGCTCGCGGCCGGCAAATTTCTGCCGCACGATCACATAGGCCGTGGCCAATCCGACGGCGGCCGTCAGCGGCGCCGAGATCAGCGCGATCTCCATCGTCGTCCAGAAGGAATTCCAGGCAACTCCCGTCCAGGCAAGCGAACCGTCGCGGATGGTGACGGAGAAAGCCTTGGCGTAGTGGGCAAGCGTCAGCGTGTTGTCGAGGCCCCAGGTCTTTACGAAGCCGCCGAAGATGATCATGCCGTAGACGACGAGGGTGAAGATCATCCAGGGGATGACGAGCATATGGACGGCAATCGAAAGCGGGCGGGGCAGCGCGATGTGGGCGCCGCTGTCGCCCTTGCCGGTGACGGTCGCGAAATTCTTGCCCGAAAGCCAGAGCCGCTGGGCGAGGAAGGCAGACAAAGTGAAGCAGAGCAGGATCATCGCCAGCACCGCGGCGCGGGCCGGATCGTTCTGCGAACCGACGACGGCGAAGAAGATTTCCGTCGAAAGCACGCCATGGCTGCCGCCGAGCACCAGCGGGTTGCCGAAATCCGCCATGCTTTCGATAAAGCCGATCAGGAAGGCGTTGGCGAGGCCGGGCTTCATCAGCGGCAAGGAAACGCGCCAGAAGGTGCG